>NZ_LMSB01000030.1 GCF_001428005.1 Arthrobacter sp. Soil736 | reverse complement strand
GACCAGGTGTCCGGATTCCGCGCCAGGGTGATGTAGATCGCGCCGGCGTTCAGCGCCTCGATCGCCGCGGGGCCGGCGTTGAACACCTGCGTGGACAGCTTCGTGCTGCCCAGGTTCTCTTTGATGAAGCCCTGCTTCACGCCTACCAGGGCGGCGGCGTGGGTGATGTTGCCGAAGTAGCCCAGCTTCAACTCCGCAGCCGGGCTCGTGGCGGCGGCGGTGTTGGCGGCTGCCGGTTCAGTATTGCGGGCGGCCGTGGACGCCACGGCGGCGCCGGCGCCGAGGACGGCGAGCACGCCGACGGCGATGCCGATCTTGAGCCGGCGGGTGTACTTCGGGCTGCGGGTCTCACCCGCGGCGATGCGGGTGGATCCCGGGTTGTCCTTTGAGGTCGACATAGTGTTTCCTTCGGGGCTGTGTTGGGGGTGTTGGACTGACGTTACGTAGAGCCTCAGGCCGCCCACAACGGCCGCCGTAGCAGAGATTCACCGGGCGTCGCGGACGTTCACCGGGAGTCGCAAACCGTCAAATTCCACCGGGAGCCGCGGGCGCCACACCGGACGTTGCACGCGCCAAACCGCGGGTCCCAAGTGTCAAACAGCGTCCGGCGCAGACTTCAGGGTGCCCAGGACGGCAGGCAGGAGGCGGTCGTTCCGCCCCCACACGGGATCGAGCAGCTCGATGTACCAGGAGTCGGCAAGGACCAGGGCAAGCGTCTCGTTGCTTTCCTCCGCCCAGTCCCGGATCTGTTCGGATTCAATGGGGCTTTCGCTGGTCCCGAGGACGGTGACCACCTCGTCACCGTCAAGCGTCACCGGGATGGACGCACTGCTCATCTCTCCCGGGGCGTGGGCGACGGCAACGAGCTCGGTCTGCGTCGAGAGCTGCAGGAGGAGCCGGGCCGATTCGGAGGAGCAGAAGCCCGTCACGTACTGTCGCTGGGCGTGGCTCGCCTCGGGTGGAAGGCCGGGCTGGGATTCCTTGGTGAAGAGCCCGCTGCGGTTGATCTCGGCCAGCTGCCCGGCAATGGGACCGGTTTCGGCGTCGAAGCTGGGGGCAAGGGTTCCTGCCTGGTACTGGCTCTTGCCTTCCAGCCAGCGGGCGGTCAGCTCGCCCGCGGCGGCAAGCGTGGTGGCCTGCCGCCACACTTCCCTGTCCACCAGGAGCCTGCCGTAGCTGTCCCGTTCGTCCGTGAAGTGATTGTTCATAGTTTCGAGCCTAGATCCGTTTGCCGGCGGCCGGACAGGGGACATGACGGTTGCGGACGCCGGATGAACCGCCGTTACGCCGTGTATCCCACCGTTTCGGGGCGCTTTGACCGCGTTTTTCCGCTGCCGGATAGTTGCTGCCACAAGAACCTCAGCCGCTACTTCCAAGGGGAAAATCATGGCCCGCAACACTCTCAAATCCGGCGCCGGCGCGCTCAAGCCGGGCGTCAGCCTGGCTCTTGCGGCCACCACCCTGCTGGCGCTGTCCGCCTGCTCGGATCCGGGTGCCGCGGCGGCCGGAAATACCCCGACAGCCTCCTCGTCCTCTTCGGGAGCCAAGACCTTCAACCTGTCTCCGCAGCAGGACCGCGTCCCCGTCACCGTGGACGAGGCGGCGGCCGCCCTCGTTCCGGAGGCCATCAAGAAGGACGGGAAGCTGACCGTGGCTGTCAGCCCGTTCGCACCGCCCCTGGCGGTTTACGCAACCGACAACAAGACGCCGGTGGGCAACGAGGTGGACATCGCCGTCGCGCTTGCCCAGACGCTGGGCCTGGAAGCCGAAATCGTGCCGACCGCGTGGGCGGACTGGCCCCTTGGCGTGGAGTCGGGCAAGTACGAGGCCGTCCTCTCCAACGTCACCGTCACCGAGGAACGCAAGCTCAAGTATGACTTCGCGAGCTACCGGGACGACAAACTGGGCTTCTACGCCAAGAGTGACAGCGGCGTGACCAAGGTCGAATCCGCGGCGGACGTGGCCGGAAAGCGGATCATCGTCGGCTCGGGCACCAACCAGGAAGCCATCCTGCTGCGCTGGGACGAGGAGAACAAGGCAAAGGGGCTCAAGCCGGTCGAGTTCCAGTATTACGACGACGACTCCGCCTCGAACCTGGCCCTGCAGTCGGGCCGGGCGGACCTCACGTTCGGACCGAACGCCACCGCCGCTTACAAGGCCGCCAGCGATGCCAAGACCAAGCTCGTGGGGCTGGTGGACGGCGGCTGGCCGCTGAAGGCCAGCATCGCGGCAACCACGAAGAAGGGCAACGGCTTCACGGCTGCAGCCCAGGCCGGACTGAACCACCTGATCGAAGACGGCAGCTACGCCAAGATCCTGGACCGCTGGGGCCTCTCCTCCGAGGCCGTGCAGAAGTCCGACCTGAACCCGGCGGGCCTGCCCAAGAAGTAGGCCCGCCGACGTACCTCCGCCGGTGGTGAACCCTGCCGGTGGCTGAACCCTCCGGCGGGCCGCGGGATCCGCGGCCCGCCGGAGTGCGCGGGCGGTCTGTCTCGCCGTCTAGTTGGACAGCACGGCGTCGTTGGACAGCACGGTCAGTTCGACGGCGGCCGGCCGCTCGGCAGTGCTCTGGATGGAGACCGCCGCGCCGCTGCGGGCAGACTCCAGGACCGATTCCATGATGTCGAGGACGTGGTACGCCAGCGTCCCGCCTGCACGCGGCTCTGCGCCCGGCGGCGTGGAGGCGAGGTCGGCGATGCCGAAGCCGCGGCCGGAGTCAACGTAGCCGGCCGACACGGGCAGGGTCTCCCACGCGTCGGCGCCCAGCGGAAACAGCTGGACGTCGCCGTCGAAGTGGTTGGGATCCGGCACCGCCAGCGATCCGAGTTCGCCGTGGATCTCAATATTGGACGACTTGGACTTGACCGCGTCAAAGCTCATGAACAACGTGGAGAGCGCGCCGGAGGCGTGGACCAGGACCCCGGTGACATGGGAGTCGATGTCAACGGGGACTCTTTCGCCTTGGCGCGGTCCGGAACCGATGGTGCGTTCGTTGCGCGTATGGCTGGCGGCGCCCATGACCGACACCACGGGGCCGAGCAGGGTCACCAGGGCGGTGACGTAGTAGGGGCCCATGTCCAGCAGGGGACCGCCGCCGGGCTGGTAGTAGAAGTCCGGGTTGGGGTGCCACCGCTCATGGCCGGGGGTCACCATGGTGGCGGTGGCCGAGACCGGTGCGCCGATCAGCCCGTCGTCGATCGCCTTGCGGGCGGTCTGGATCCCGGTGCCGAGCACCGTGTCAGGAGCGCAGCCGACGGCGACGCCCGCCTCGCGGGCCGCCGCCAGGACCTGCCGGGCCTCGGCGGTGGCCGCCGCCAGCGGCTTCTCGCCGTAGACGCTCTTCCCCGCGGCAATGGCCTTCAGGGCAACCTCGCCGTGCGCGGCGGGGATGGTCAGGTTCAGCACCAGTTCGACGTCGTCCGCGGCGAGCAGTTCCTCCACGGAGACGGCACGGACGCCGTCGTAGTCCCTGGCGACGGCCTCGGCGCGCGCGGGATCCAGGTCCGCTACGGCTACCAGCTCGATCTGGTCGAGTCGGCGGAAATTGGTGAGGTACTGGGCGATGATGGCGCCGCAGCCAATGATTCCTACTTTCAACGGCTTGCCCACAGCAGGCCCCTTTCAATGATGGTGCGTACGTTCTGGTCTTGGAGGATTTCCACGCGGTGGCCGGGGGTGGCGACGAAGATCCGACCTTCGCCCCACTGCCGCGTCCAGATGGCCGGCGAGGTGACCTCCCGGTGCCAGGGGTCCCATTCGCGGACTTTTTGGGTGGTGGTGGCGAGGACGTCGATGTAGTCGTCGGAGAGCACCCAGTACTGCTCGGTGACCAGGTCGAAGTCGGAGATGCCTTCGGTGATGGGGTGGCTGGCTGCGGCCGGAAGCATGTTCACGGTGTAGGGCACGTAGTTGTCGGACTGCTCTCCGGTGCATTCGTCCGGGTGCTTGCCGGGATGGCAGGCGAACTGGCCCCCGACCAGGTGCAGGTAGTCGGAGTTGTTGCGGTAGGAGTCGGCGATCCCGCCGTGCCAGCCCGCCAGGCCGGTGCCGTTTTCGACGGCGGTCCGCAGGCCCGCGAACTCCTCCTTTTCGATGGTGGTCATGGTCATGCACTGCAGGATCAGGTCCACCCCGGCCATGAAGGCCGCGTCGGCGTAGACCTTGGGCGATTCCTCGACCCGGACGTCATAGCCGTTGTCTTTGAGGTAGGGGATGAAAAGTTCGGTGGCTTCGAAGGGCTGGTGCCCGTCCCAGCCGCCGCGGACCACAAGGGCGGTCTTGCGTTCTGTCATGGGGTTCCTTTGATGGGCGCCGGCGGGTGGCCGGCGGAAGGGTGGTCAGCGGGTGGCGAAGGCGGCGTCGAATGCCGCGGCGGGCGGGGCGATGGCAGCCAGGCCTTTCACGAGGGCCAGGGCCTGCGGTGCGCCCGTGAGCCGGTCCATGCCGGCGTCTTCCCATTCGATGCTGGTGGGTCCGGCGTAGCCGATCGCGTTCAGGGTCCGGAAGATCCTGTTCCACTGCACGTCCCCGTGCCCGGCGGTCACGAAGTCCCAGCCGCGGCGCGGGTCGGCCCAGGGCAGGTGCGAGCCCAGCCGGCCGTTGCGGCCGTCAAGCTGGCGCACGGATTCCTTCACATGGACGTGCAGGATGTGGTCGGCGAAGTCCTGCAAGAACATCACCGGGTCCAGGTCCTGCCAGATGAAGTGTGACGGGTCGAAGTTAAGCCCGAAGGCCGGCCGGTGCCCGATGGCCTCGAGGGTACGCTTGGTGGTCCAGTAGTCATAGGCGATTTCGGAGGGGTGGACTTCCAGCGCGAAGCGCACGCCAACCTCATCGAACACGTCAAGGATCGGGTTCCAGCGGTCCGCGAAGTCCCGGTACCCGGCGTCGATCATGGCCCCGGACGCGGGCGGGAACATCGCCACGGCTTTCCAGATCGAGGAGCCGGTGAAGCCGGTGACGGTCTTCACCCCAAGCCGGGCCGCGGCCCGGGCAGTGTCCATCATGGAGCGCGCGGCGCGGGAACGGACGCCTTCCGGGTCGCCGTCCCCCCAGACCTCCGGAGTGAGGATGTCCCGGTGGCGTTCGTCGATCGGGTCGTCGCACACTGCCTGGCCGGTCACGTGGTTGGCGATGGCGAAGACCTGCAGGTTGTTCTTTTCCAGGATGTCCAGCCGGTCCTGGAGGTAGCGATCGTCCTCGGCGGCGCGGCGCGGATCCAGGTGATCACCCCAGCAGGCGATCTCCAGCCCGTCAAAGCCCCACTCGCCAGCGAGCCGGGCCACCTCCTCAAACGGCAGGTCGGCCCACTGGCCGGTGAACAGCGTAATAGGTCGGGTCATCATGCTTTCCTGTTCTGTAGTCACGCGCTTAGACCTTCTGCCACTGGCTGGAATTAGCGGCGCTGGATTCCACGGCGGCCAGCACCCGCTGGACCTGGAGGGCGTCCGCGAACGACGGTTCCGGCTGCCTTTGCTGCGCCAGCGCGTTGACGAGGTCCACCACCTGGTGGGTGAAGCCGTGCTCGTAGCCCAGGCCGTGGCCGGTGGGCCACCATTTGCCGACATACGGGTGCTCGGGTTCGGTCACGAGGATCCGGCGGAATCCGGCGTCGGGGGACTCGGCCGCGTCGTAGAAGGAAAGAATGTTCATGTCCTCGAAATCGAAGGCGAGGGATGCCTTGGTGCCGTTAAGCTCCAGGCGCATGGCGTTCTTCCTGCCCAGGGCGTAGCGGGTGGCTTCGAAGACGCCGATCGGGCCGCCGTCGAAACGGGCACTGAAGATCGCGGCGTCGTCAACGGTGACGGCCCCGCGAGGCGCGTCAGCGCCGGCGTCACCTTGCCCGCCGAGCCCCACGAGGTTCCCGGCAAGGGGCCGCTCGGGCACGAACGTTTCCAGCAGCGCCGAAACGCCCGTGATCTTCTGGCCGGTGAGCCGCTGGGCGGTGTCGATGATGTGCGCGCCGATGTCGCCGAGGGAGCCGGACCCGGATTTGCCCTTGTCCAGCCGCCAGGTCATGGGCGCGGTCTCGTCGCTCAGCCAGTCCTGCAGGTATTGGGCGCGTACGTGCCGGATGGTTCCCAGCCGGCCTTCCTCCACCATCCGGTGGGCCAGCACAAGCGCCGGCGTGCGGCGGTAGCTGAATCCGCACATGGCGAAAACCCCGCGCTTTGCCGCCGATTCAGCTGCAGCAGTCATCCGCTCCGCCTCCGTCACGGAGTTGGCCAGCGGCTTTTCGCACAGCACGTGCTTGCCAGCTTCAAGGGCAGCGATCGCGATTTCGGCGTGGGTATCGCCGGGGGTGCAGATGTCGACCAGGTCGATGTCGTCGCGTTCAATCAGGCGCCGCCAGTCGGTTTCGGCCGACTCCCAGCCCAGTTTCCCGGCGGCAGCCCGGACGCCGTCGGCATTCCGGCCGGCAACCGCCGTGAGCTGCGGCTGCAAGGGGAGGTCGAAAAACCGGGGCGCCGTCCGCCAGGCGTGTGAGTGGGCGGCGCCCATGAATGCGTAACCGGCCATGCCGACCCGCAACGGCTTTGCGGTGGTCATCAAAATGTCCTTTCGGTTATTCGGTGGTCGAGGTTCTGGTGGTTGAGCTTGCCGAAACCGGGCCTCGACAAGCTCGACCACCGGGCATTTACTTGCTGAAGCCTGCGGTCAGGCCGCTGATCAGCTGGCGCCGGGCGACAACGTAGAGCACCAGCAGCGGCAGGGTGGCCAGCACCACGGACGCCAGCACTGCGGGGATGTTGACGCTGAATTCGCCCTGGAAGGTCCACAGCGAGAGGGGCAGCACGCGGGTGTCCGGGCTCTGGGTCAGGATCAGCGGGAAGAGGAAGCCGTTCCAGACGTGCAGGGCGTTGTAGATGCCCACCGTGATCACGGCCGGCTTGGTCATCGGCAGGGCGAGGCGCCACAGCATGGCCCAGTCGGAGCAGCCGTCCAGCCGCATTGACTCGAAAAGTTCATTGGGCACGTCGCGCATGAAGTTGGAGAGGATCAGCACCGAGACCGGAATGGCGAACGCTATGGACGGCAGGATGAGTGCCAGCAGGGTGTCGTACAGGTGGGCGCGGGTGATCATCCAGTAGATCGGAATGATGGTGGCATGCAGGGGAATGGCCAGCCCCAGCAGGAAGAGGTTGTTGGTCCAGTTCACGAAGCGGCCCTTGCCGCGGACGATTGCGTAGGCGGCCATGAACGAGACAAACAGCGCCGGAATGACTGTGCCCAGCGTGACTATGACGCTGTTTGCGAAGTACCGGACAAAGTCGTTTTCCAGGACCAGTTTGTAGTTGTCCAGCGTGGGCTCGGCCGGCGGCAGCATGGGATTGGTGGCGAAGAATCCGGCCTGGTTCTTCAGGCTCGTAACCACCACGTAGTAGATGGGCAGGATAATGACTCCGAGCCAGAGCCAGCCCCCGAGGCCGCCGAGGAGGTTCGGCCGGAAACGTGAGCCACGCCTGACGTCCGGACGGGGCGCCGCCGCTGTGCGGACGGGTGCCTCCGGGGGAACCGGAAGCTGTGTCGTGGAGGCCATCAGGCTCCTTCCAATTGGCTGGCGTTCCGGTTTTTGCCGCCCAGGCGCTGCAGGAGCAGGGCGAGACCCAGTCCGATGACGATCAGGATGACGCCGAGGGCACTTGCGGCGCCCATGTCGTTGGCCTTGAAACCGGTCAGGTACATGTGCAGCGGCAGCAGCCTGGTGCTGTAGCCCGGGCCGCCGCCGGTCAGGACGAAGATGAGGTCGAAGTACGCCAGGCTTCCCACCACCATGAGGGTGGAGGAGGTGATGATGGTGTACTTCAGCTGGGGCAGGGTGATGTTCAGGAACTGCCGGACGCGTCCGGCGCCGTCGATTTCTGCCGCCTCATACAGCGATGTGGGGATCTGCCGCACGCCGCCCTGGTAGATGAGCGTGTGGAACGGAACGAACTGCCAGGCGATGACGAACACCACCACGAACAGGACCAGGTCCGAGTTTCCGAGCCAGTCCTGGATCAGGAAGGGCACCTGGAGCCCCGGGCCGAGGCCGAAGTTGGGGTCCAGGAGCGCCTTGAACGCGATGGCAACAGCGGCTGACGACAGCAGCAGCGGCAGGAAGTAGAGGACGGCGAGTGCTGCCCGGTATTTCTGGCCGCCGGCCGTGAACACCCCCAGCAAGAGGCTGATCGGTGCCTGCACCATGAAGGAAAAGAACATGATCTTGGCGGTCACCAGCAGGGCGTTGCCTGTGACCGGGTCGGTGAGGACGGTCGCCCAGCTGCTCAAGCCGTCAAGGCGGATCTCACGCAGCCCGTCCCAGCTCGTGAAGCTGAGGAAAACCACGCCCGCCAGGGGTACGACGGCGAAGACCAGGAAGAATACGAGGGCCGGCAATGCCAGCCACCCCGAGGGGCCCGCGTCGCGGGCCGCCCGGCGGATGGAACTGTCTGCAGCCACGGCTCTACTTTCCGATCGTGGCGTTCATCGTCGAGACAAACTGCTCGGGGGTGATCTTCTTGAGGAAGATCTGCTCAAGGTTGGACAGCATCGCATCGCCCTGTGCGGGGCTCAGCGCCTGGTCCCAGGAGAGGGTGAAACTCGGGGCCCCCTTGGCCAGGCCGTAGACGAAGGTCAGGAAGTCCTTGTCGGGTGACGCTGCGAGCTTGCCTTCGATGCCGTTGACCACCGGAACAGCTCCCGAGCTGATCAGGGCGTCCGTGTCGGCGTCGGTGAACATTCCGTCCTTGACGTAGTTCAGTGCCGCCTTCTTCTGCTCATCTGTGGCCTTGGCGGAGATCGACCAGAAGTTGGAGGGATTGCCCACGATGTTGGCAGGGTCGCCCTTTCCGCCCGCAACAGTGGGGAAGGTGGTGAAGCCGAGCTTGCCGCTGCTCACGAAGTCGGCGGCGTCCTTCTTCATGCCCTGGTAGATCCAGCCGCCCTGCAGGACCATGGCCGCCTTGCCGGTGTAGAGCAGGGCCTGGTCCGCGTTGCTGTCAGCCGCGATGGAGGAGAAGCCGTTGATGAAGCCGCCGGCGTTAACCAGTTCCTGGATCTTGGTCAGTGCCTGGCCCACTGCGGGGTCGGACCACGCATTGGGCTTGTTTGCGGCGATGTTGGCGAAGACCTCGGGGCCGCCGATGCGCTCGACGAGGTATTCCAGCCACATCAGGTCAGGCCACTTCGACTGCCCGCCCAGGGAGAACGGTGCAATTCCGGCCTCCTTGAATTTCGGCACGAGGGCCATCACGTCGTCCCAGGTCTTGGGCGCTTGGGCTCCGACCTTGTCGAACACTTCCTTGTTGTAGTACAGGACGACGGGCTGGACGTTGTTGTTGGGCAGGGCGTAGGTCTTGCCGTTGATTTCACCGTTCTTCAGGACGGAAGGAAGGTAGCGGTCCTTCACCTCGGGGTTTTCCTTGATGAACGCGGAGAGGTCCTCCGCCTGACCGGCGTCCACGTAGGACTTCAGGACTCCGCCGCCCCATCCGTAGATAAAGGTGGGGCCTTCGCCGGCGCCCACGGCGGTGCGGACCTTCGTCTTGAAGGCATCGTTGGCGAAGAAGTCGAGCTTGATGGTCTGGTCGGTGTGCGCGCTGTTCCATGCCGCCACCGATTTCTGCAGAACCGGCTGGTTACCGCCGGTCAGCCCCCACATCGTGGCGGTGCCGGAACTTGCGGAGCTGGAACCTGCGGGGCCGCTGGAGCCGCACGCCGCCAGGCTGACGGACAGTGCGGCGGCAGAGATGGCCAGGGCGGCGGTGCGCAACTTACGGGTATTCATCTGGGTTTCATCCGTCCTCCGGGGTCGGCGCTGATTGCCCGGGTGTGAGAGGTGGCAGGCTAGCCGTCCTACGGGAGGCTGCGTGCCGCTGATGATGATTGGGTGAGGTCTTCGGTTTCGAAAAATTTCGTAAAACCTGCGACTCGTGCAACCCAAAGTAACGGTGACGCAGATCACCGGTCAAGCCCAAAACGGAAAAAAGTTCAGAACGTTGACTATTGCACTGTTGACCCAGTGGGATGCACGGGGCAAACTGTTCGCATCGAAACTTTTCGAAACTTCTGGGAGTCTTTGTGTCAACAGTTCAGGGTGCAGGCAGGCCAACACTTGCTGCCGTCGCGCGGGAAGCCGGAGTCTCGTCTCCTACTGTCTCCAAGGTCATCAACGGGCGGGAAGACGTTGCGGCCGGCACGCGGGCCAAGGTCCTGGCCGCGCTTGAGCTGACGGGATACCAGTCTCCCCTGCAGCGCAAGACGGCCGAGGGCCGGACGCCGACCGTGGAAGTGGTGTTCGATTCCCTGAACTCCGCATACGCCGTCGAGGTCCTCAACGGCGTGATGGAACACGCCGCCGCCGAGGATGTCCAGGTCATGCTGAACGTCACCGGGCAGCAGTCGGCATCAAAGCTGACTCCCGAGCGGCGGGCCCAGCGCATGCTGGACGAAGGCCGCGTGGGGCTGATCGTTGTGACCTCTGCGTTTGGCGAGGCGCAGCTGGACGCGTTCTACCGGCGGCACATTCCCGTCGTCGTCATCGATCCCCTCAACCCGCCGCCGGGCGACGTGGTGAGCGTCGGCGCGAGCAATTGGGCCGGCGGAAAATCCGCCACCGCCCACCTGCTGGAACTTGGGCATCGCCGGATTGCCTACCTCGGCGGTCCGGCGGAAGCCGAATGCAGCCAGGCCCGCCTGCACGGCTACATGGCCGCCCTGATGGCAAGCGGGGTGGCGGTGAATGACGAATACATCATCCCGGGCGTTTTCCGTCCGGAGCATGGCGTACGCGGCCTGCGGAAGCTGCTGGCGCTGGATGAGCGTCCCACGGCTATATTCGCGGCCAGCGACAGCATTGCCTTGGGTGTGCTTGCAGAGGCCCGCCGGCAGCGCATCCGCATTCCCGACGACCTGAGCCTGGCGGGTTTCGACGGCACGTTCCAGGCCGAGGAGGCCGTGCCCGCACTGACTTCCGTGGCGCAGCCCCTGCAGGAGATGGGGCGGGCTGCGCTGCGCTTCGTGCTGAGGCAGGCCCGGGGCGAGCTGCTGGACTCCCGCCGCGTGGAGCTGGCCACCCACCTGGTGGTCCGCGAGTCGACTGCTCCGCCCCGCTGACTGGTCAGTTCAGCAGATCGTGCGGACTGGCAAAGACCTCACGCAACCTGCTTCCTGCCGCACCGCGCAGCGCCGCCGTCTGCCCGAGGCCGGAGAAGGCGACGCCGTCCGGGGGCACCACCCCCGGGGCGTAGCTGTCCAGGCTCCGCAGCAGACTCGGCCTGATCCACTTCTGCAGGCCGGCGAAATGCCCGCCCAGGATCACCGCGGACACGTTGACCATGCGGGCGGCGGACGCGAGTGCCACGCCCAGGTAGTGGCCGGCCGTTTCCACGGCCCGGGCCGCCTCCGGTGAGCCCGCGTCGAGGGCTCCCAGCAGCGCGGCCATCCGGTCGGCGGTCGAGGTGCCGTCGATGCCCGCGGCGGAGAAGATCGCGTGCTGTCCGGCGACCGTTTCCAGGCATCCGCGGCCGCCGCAGCTGCACTGCTGGCCGTCGGGCTGGACCACGAGGTGCCCGACCTCGCCGGCGTGTCCGCCGGGGCCCGCGAAGAGCTCGGACCCGAAGATGAGCCCGCCGCCCACGCCGACTTCACCCGAGACGTAGAGGTAGTCCCGGAAGGAGGAGCCATGGCCGTACCAGAGTTCGGCCAGGGCTGCGCTGTTGGCCTCGTTGGAGAGGACGACGCCGAGCGGCGCCCCCGGGAGCAGGGCTTCCAGATGCTGCGCCAGCGCGGCGTTCCGCCAGCCGAGGTTCGGTGCGGTCAGGACGGTTCCGTGGGCCGGATCCACGAGGCCGGGCACCGCCAGCCCTCCGCCGAGCAGCACCATCCCGTCAGCCTCGGCCGCCGTGGTGGCCCGCCGCGCCAGTGCTCGGAGTTCCCCCAGCACCTCTTCGGGGCTGCCGCCCGGCGGCCGCTCAACCACTTCGTGGACGCGGACTTCACCGAGCAGGTCCACGACGCCGGCGGCCAGGTAGTCAACGTTGACCTCCGCGCCCAACGCTCCCCGCTGCCGGTTGAGTACGAGCCCGCTTCCGGGCCGGCCGCGCTCGCCGTCGCGGGTTACCCCCACTTCCTCGATCAGCCCGGTTTCCAGCAGGCCGGCGACGAGGCTCGAGACCGACGCCTTGGTCAGGCCCGTGCGTGCGGCGATCTCGGCGCGGGTGGAGCGTTCCGTCCGCTGGATGGCGCCCAGCGCCACGGCCAGGTTCTGCCGCCGCACATCCTGCACCCGGCCGGGAGCCTCAGCCTGCACTGTTTACCCCGCGCATCTTTCGCCCTTCCGCTGTTCTTTTCGGCGTCTTCTTGGCTCAGTGCCAAAAACTGTTGACCCAAGTTCATCACAGGCCATATAGTTCAGATTCCATACTAATTCGTTTCCTTTCCGAAACAACACTCCTGCTAGCCCAATGAGGTGCTCACAATGGCTGTTACGCCAACCCCGCAAGACCGCTTTACCTTCGGCCTGTGGACTGTCGGCTGGACCGGCAATGACCCTTTCGGCCAGCCCACTCGCCCGGCCCTGGATCCGGTGGAGGCTGTCCACAAGCTGAGCGACATCGGCGCCTACGGCATCACGTTCCACGACAACGACCTCATCCCCTTCGATGCGACGGACTCCGAGCGCGAGCTGATCCTGAAGAACTTCAGGGCGGTCCTTGCCGAAACGGGTCTCAAGGTGCCGATGGTGACCACCAACCTCTTCAGCCACCCGGTGTTCAAGGACGGCGGCTTTACCTCCAACGACCGGTCCGTCCGGCGGTTCGCCCTCGCCAAGGTCCTGCGCAACATTGACCTCGCCGCTGAACTGGGCGCGGAAACCTTCGTCATGTGGGGCGGGCGCGAAGGCAGCGAATACGACGGGTCCAAGGACCTCTCGGCCGCACTGGACCGCATGAAGGAGGGCGTGGACACCGCAGCCGGCTACATCAAGGAAAAGGGCTACGGCCTGCGGATTGCCCTTGAGCCGAAGCCCAACGAGCCGCGCGGCGACATCTTCCTGCCCACGGTCGGCCACGGCCTGGCCTTCATCGCCCAGCTCGAGCACGGGGACATCGTCGGCCTGAACCCGGAGACCGGCCACGAACAGATGGCCGGCCTGAACTTCACCCACGGCATCGCGCAGGCGCTGTGGGCGGGCAAACTGTTCCACATCGACCTCAACGGCCAGCGCGGCATCAAGTACGACCAGGACCTGGTGTTCGGCCACGGCGACCTGACCAGCGCCTTCTTCACCGTGGACCTCTTGGAGAACGGCTTCCCCAACGGCGGCCCCAGGTACAACGGCCCGCGCCACTTCGACTACAAGCCGTCCCGTACGGACGGCTACGACGGCGTATGGGCCTCCGCCCAGGCCAACATGTCCATGTACCTGCTGCTGAAGGAACGCGCCCTGGCCTTCCGCGCGGACCCGGAGGTCCAGGAAGCACTGACGACCTCCGGCGTCTTCGAACTGGCGGAACCGACGCTCGCCTCGGGCGAGACCACGGACCAGCTGCTGGCTGACGCTTCGGCCTTCGAGGCGTTCGACGCCGACAAGGCCGCCGAGCGCTCCTTCGCTTTCGTCCGGCTCAACCAGCTCGCCATCGAGCACCTGCTCGGCGCCCGCTGATACTGGAATCCTGAACCGCTGCCGGGCCCGCTCCTGCGGGCCCGGCGGTCCAGCCCCCGCGCCCCGGCAGGGGCCCCGACTGAAAGAACAGCCCATGCCCCTGGTCGCCGGAGTCGACAGCTCCACCCAATCCTGCAAGGTCGTCATCCGTGACGCAGAGACCGGGGCGCTGGTGCGCCACGGGTCAGCCCCGCACCCGGGGGGTTCCGAGGTGCACCCCGACGCATGGTGGGAGGCCCTGCAGACCGCGATCGCCCAGGCCGGCGGCCTCGACGGCGTTGCCGCGATATCAGTGGGCGGCCAGCAGCACGGGATGGTCTGCCTGGACGCGTCCGGCGAGGTGGTCCGCCCCGCCCTGCTGTGGAACGACACGCGTTCCGCCCCGTCCGCAGCGGCCCTGATCAAGGAAGCCGGACAGGGGAGCGACGACGCCGGGCGGCTCCACTGGGCCCGAACTACCGGCACAGTACCCGTCGCTTCGATCACGGCCACCAAACTGCGCTGGCTGGCCGAGAACGAACCGGACAACGCAGCCCGCACGGCCGCCGTCTGCCTCCCGCACGACTGGCTCAGCTGGCGGCTGGCCGGGTTCGGGCCCGGAAGCGGCGCGGAGGGCCTGGCCGCGCTGCGGACGGATCGTTCGGATGCCTCCGGAACTGGCTATTGGTCACCCGCCACGGGCGCCTACCTCCCCGAAGTGCTGGAGAACACGCTCGGGCACGCGCCCGTCCTGCCTGCGGTGCTCGCGCCGCTCGCCAGCGACTTCGCCACGCCCGACGGCGCCCTGATCGGCCCCGGCGCCGGGGACAACGCAGGGGCGGCGCTCGGCGTGGCCGCCGGTGTGGGCGACGTCGTGGTTTCCATCGGGACATCCGGCACGGTCTTCGCCGTCGCCGACAGGCCCACGGCTGATCCCCACGGCCTGGTTGCGGGTTTTGCTGACGCAACGGGCCACTACCTGCCCCTGGTGTGCACACTCAACGCCTCCCGGGTGCTCGACGCGACCGCGGCCTTGCTTTCGGTGAGCCTGCCGCGGCTCTCTGAGCTCGCGCTTTCGGCCCGTCCGGGCGCCGGCGGCCTGGCCTTCGTGCCGTACTTCGAGGGTGAGCGGACCCCCAACCTCCCGGACGCGACGGGCTCGCTGCACGGGATGACGCTGCAGAATTTCACGCCGGAGAACCTGGCCCGCGCCGCCGTCGAGGGAATTGTCTGCTCCCTCGCCGACGGGTTGAAGGCGCTCACGGACCTGGGGGTTTCCGCCGTGCGGATCCTCCTGG
The DNA here is from genome assembly GCF_001428005.1 of Arthrobacter sp. Soil736. Taxonomy (GTDB): domain Bacteria; phylum Actinomycetota; class Actinomycetes; order Actinomycetales; family Micrococcaceae; genus Arthrobacter. The sequence continues at coordinate 26,459 of NZ_LMSB01000030.1, read as the reverse complement.
TTGGCGGAGGCGCGCGCTCCGCCGCCGTGCAGCAGGTGGCGGCCGCCATCTTCGGCGTGCCCGTCGTGGTGCCGGAGCCGGGGGAGTACGTGGCCGACGGCGCGGCGCGGCAGGCGGCCGGTGTGCTTCTGGGGTCCTTCCCCGAGTGGCAGACCGCAAGAACCGGCGTCGTCACCGCAGACCCGGCCCCCGACGTGCTCGCGCGCTACCGCGCCGTCGCCGGCGGGCAGCTTCAGTGACTACCGTCGGGCGGAGTGCCTGCTCCGGCGAGACCATGCCGCCGTCGTCAGTTTGGCCGCATCATTGAGCCGGCCGCAACTCCGGATCAGTAGTTCCCTTTTGCCGGCTGCGGGAGCGCTTCCTCTTGGCGAACCGCAGATAGAGGGACGGCACAATGAAGAGGTTGAGCAGCGTTGAAGTGAAGAGGCCGCCCAGGATGACGATGGCCATCGGGTGCTCGATCTCGTGGCCCGGCACATTTCCCATGATGACCAAAGGCACCAGGGCAAGCCCGGTGGCGAGGGTGGTCATGAGGATCGGCGACAACCTTTCCCCCGCGCCGCGCAACACGAGCGGGCCGCCGAACTGCACTCCCTCATTCCTTTCCAGGTGCTGGCAGTGGCTGATGAGCAGGATGCCGTTGCGGGCCGCGATTCCCATGACCGTCAGGAATCCTACGAGCGATCCCAGCGACAGAACCCTCCCGGAGAAATACGCGGCCAGCACCCCGCCCACCAGCGCTATGGGCAATGTGAGGAGAGCGAGGACGGCCAGCCGCCAGCTCCGGAATGATGCCTGCAGGAAAACGAAGATCAGCGCCAGGGCCGCCACCGCGAAAATTGTCAGGCGTTCGGTGGCAGCTTGCCGCTCGGTGTATTCGCCGAGAAGCTGGACGCTGTAGCCTTCGGGCAGGTCAAGGGATTCCAGCCGCTGCTGCAGCTGTGAGACCACGTGACCCAGGTCCGCTCCGGCATCGATAAAGGAACCGACTTCGACCCGGCGCGACCCGTTGGTCCGGTCGATGAGGTTCGGGGTGGGCTGCACGCTGACCGCGGCGACATCGGCAAGGCGCACACGCTGCCCGCTTGGTGTATCGATGGGCAGATCCTGGATGCTCGTGACGCTGGTGCGGGTCTCCGGGGTGCTCCAGACCTGAACGTCGTAGGCCCTTCCATCCCGGAAGACGTCCCCGACCTCTTCGCCGGCCACAAGCGTTGCAGCCGCCCGGCGCACGTCTCCGGGTTTCAGTCCGTACTTTTCCGCCGCCGCGAGATTCACCTTGACGGTAATCTGCGGCACTTCAACTTCCAGGGAGATATGGGGATCGTCAGTGCCTTCGATATTGCTGAGTATTTGCTGGATTCTTTGTGCCTGCTCACGCAGCACGTTGAGGTCGTCCCCGTAGACGCGCACGAGAATCGGCTCGCTGGCGCCGGTCAGTACTTCTTCGATCCTCTCCTTCAGGTACGTCTGCACGTCACGGTGCAGGCCCGGGTAACCGTCGACGACCTCCTGGACCGCTGCCACTGTTTTGTCATAGTCGGCGTGCCGGTCGATGCTGATCCAGTGTTCACCTGCGTTGACACCGACTATCTCGTCCGCCATGAAAGCCTGCCCGATGTGCGTCCCGCAATTAAGGACACCGGGCACTTTGAGGAATGCCGCGCAGCCCCTCTGGGCTATGCGGTATTCCTCCGCCGCCGACGTGCCTGGCTCGGAAACCCAGTGCATCAGGAAGTCGCGTTCCTTGAAGGTCGGGAACAGGGACTGGCCGAGTAGGGGAGCGGCCACGAGTCCCGCAAGCGCCAATGCCCCGAAGCCGAGATAGCCATAGCGCGGCCGGTTCATGATGCGGGACAGGACGGCATGGTATCCGCGCTTAAGGACGCGGACCAGCGGCGCATCGCGTTGTTCCAATTTGGCCCCGCCCAGCAGGATCAGGGCCAGGGCTGGCGTGACCGTCAGCGCCACCAGCATCGACGCCAGGACGGCGAGTGTGTAGGAGACGGCCAACGGCCTGAAGAAGACGCCTGTCAGCCCGTTCAGGAAAAAGATGGGGAGGGCGGCCACAACAATAATCAGGGTCGCGTAGACAATGGGGCTTCGCATTTCAAGGGATGCCTTCAGGACCACCGAAGCCGTGGATTCGTCGCTGCCCCTTGCGCGGTACTGCCGCAGCCGGCGCATGATGTTTTCGACATCGATGATCGCGTCGTCGACGACGACCCCCACCGAGATGACGAGCCCGGCCAGGACCATCGTATTGACCGAACTGCCGGTGGCATAGAGGACCATTACGGCCGTGAGCAGGGAGAGCGGAATGGCGACCAGGCTGATCAGCGCGGTGCGCCATTGGAACAGGAAGGCGCTGAGAATCATGACCACCAGCAGGCAGCCCAGGAGCAGGGCCAGGCTCAGGTTGGAGATCGCCTCTTCGATGAAGCTGGCCGGGCGGAAGATGGTGGTGTCAAAGCTGATCCCGCTCATTCCCGGCTGGAGTTCGTGAAGGGCTTCCTCGACCCCCTTCGTCACGTCCAGCGTGTTTCCCCACGGAAGCTTCTCGACAATGAGCATGAGCCCGTGCCCGTTGTTGATGACGGCGTCGCCGATCAGCGGCTGGTGGTCCTCGACGACCCGTGCCACGTCGCCCAGATGCAGCGCGACGCCGTGATTTTCCCGGATGGTGACGCGGGCCAGATCCGCGGGGCTGGTGATCGGCTGGACGTGGCGGACGCTCATTCTTTGGTTCGGGGTTCCGACGAAGCCGCCGGTGCCTATGAATTTCCCGGGGGAGTACTGAAGCAGTCCCGCGTCCACGGCCCCGGCGGTGACTTCCATGACCTGGTTGAGCGAGACATTCTCGGCTTTGAGCCGCTCCGGTTGGACCTGGACCTGCAGCATCTGCAGCCGTTCGCCCCAAATGGCGACGTTGGCCACGCCCGGGACCCTGAGCAGCCTGGCCCGGATGGTCCAGTAGGAAAGCATGGACATCTCGATCATGGACCGGTTGGACGAGGTCATGCCGATTTTCATGACGCGGCTGGTGGACGACAGCGGCTGCAGCATTACCGGCGGAGCAGCCCAGGTCGGCAGCGCCGCCGTCACCGACGCCATGCGTTCCGATACAAGCTGGCGGGCATTGAGCAGATCCGTGCCCTGTTTGAACACCAGCACGATCGAGGACAGCTGGGGCACGGATTTCGAGCGGAGCTCGTCCAGGCCGGGCATGCCGCTCAGTGAAGCCTCAATTGGCACCGAGACCAGTTCCTCGACTTCCTGCGCGGTCAGACCGAGGCACGCCGTCTGGATTTCAACGCGTGGGGGCGCGAATTCAGGGAAGACGTCGATTGAGGCCGAACTGAGCTGGAGGGAACCCAGCAGCATCACCACGCACGCCAGCGCAACGACGATCGTCCTGAACCTGAGGCTGATTCCTATGATCCAGCGCATGTCAGTTCGCCGTATCCAGCTCTGCGCCGAACAGTTCCTCGGCCCCAAGAGTGACCACCGTGGTGCCGGGTGCCGGGCCGCCGCTGAGCTGGGCGACTTCCCCGTCGATGCGCGCCACGGTGACGGGCTGGCGGACGTAGACCCGGGGCTCGGGATTCGTGTAGACCCAGGTCTTTCCCTGGCTGTCATACAGGATGGCCAGGTACGGGACAGTTAGTTTCCTGCTCTTCGGATCCGTTGACGTCGTCGACGTCTGCAGCCCGATGTTCCCAACAGCCCGCTCGGTGAGGACAATGCGCTTGACGTCAGATCCGGGAATCTCTTGAAGGCTCGCAGCAGCGTCGCCGGCCGCTACAGCCTCCGCCGGCGGCTGGCTGCACCCCGGCAAGGTCAGCGCCAGGAGGATCAGGGCCAGTAGAACCATGAGGCGGCACGGCCGCGGCGATTTCCCCATCATGACGGATCCCGGCTTTCAGATGCTGCCCGGCGATCGCCAAAAGTGTCATCCATCGGTGCCTGGGCGGGCGAGAACCGGAGCAGCGTGGCGGGCAGGACGAACAGAGTGTAGAGAGCGGTTGTCAGCAGCCCGCCCCAGATGATGATTGCGAGCGGTTGTATGATCTCCGCCCCGGTGACTCCGCCGAAAAGAACCAGCGGAACCAGGGCCACGCCCGTCATCACCAGGGAGGCGAGGGTAGGCTGCAACCGATCCCGTGCGGCAGCGATCACCGCGGCCGGCGGGGGAGCGGCGCCCGTCCTGGAGCGGAGGTTTCGGACCTGGCCGGCGAGAAGCAGGCAGCTTCGGGCCGCGATTCCCAGGACGGCCGAAAGCGCGACAACTGCCACCAGGGAATTGGTTCCGCCCGCAGCCAACGCGGCAAAAACGCCACCGGACATTGAAACGATCAGTCCAAGGAAGACCGCGGCGGCGAGCCGCCAGCCTCCCAGTGCCGTCTGGAGCAGGACCAGGATGCCGAAGGCAGCCACCGCGCCCAGCAGCCACAACCACTGGAAGGCGTTTTGCTGTTGGGCATACTGGGTGAGGATCTCCACATGGTAGGCCAGCGGGAACTGGATCGCCTGCAGGCCCCGTTCGATGTCCTGCTGCACATCAGTCAACCCGCGCCCCTGGATGTCGGCCTTTACATCAACGCGCCGCGAAGTATCGTCGTGAAGAATCACGGCTTCGTTCGGCACGACGTTGACCCGGGCAACATCGCCAAGGCGCACGTGGCCGCCGTTGGGCGTGTCGATCAGCAACTCGCGGACGCTGGTAACGCTGTTCCGGGTGGACGGCGTTCCTTTCACCACCACCGCGAAGACCTTCTGCTGTTCATAGACGTTGCCCACTTCGATGCCCTGCAAGAGGGCGGCAGCCGCGCGCCGCACGTCGCCGGGAATGATGCCTGCCTGCTGGGCCTTGGCCAGATCAACCTTGACTTCGATGGTCGGTTGTTCGTTGGGCGCATCGACACGTGGATTCACCACACCGGCCGTACGCGTGAGGACCTGCCGCACTTCCTCTGCCTTTTGGCGGATGGTAGCCATGTCCACGCCGTATACCCGGACCGCAAATCCGGAATCACCGGCTTCCCGGATCTGGTCGATCTTCTGTTGAGGATACGTCGAGACCTTGCCGGTCAGGCCGGGGTACCCGTCCACGACCTTCTGGACGGCGTCAACGGTATTGCGGTAGGAGGCATCCCGCGCCATGGTCACCCAAAGCTCCCCGGAGCTGACGTCACCCACTTGGTCGGACGTAATCGCACGTCCAACCTCTGTTCCGACAGTGGCGACTCCGGGCAGGGCCCCGAGTTCACGGGCGGCCGATTCGGTGATCCGGCTCATTTCCTGGTCCGATGTGCCGGACATCGCACTCCACTGGACTACCAGCGTCTTGTCTGCGAGCGCGGGCACCACAGGCTGACCGGTGACCAGCCGGGGTGCCAGGGCAAGCCCGGCCAGGGCGATGACCGCGACGGCGGCGAAGGCCCACCCGGTTTTGCCGCTCCGGCGTGACAGGAACCGCCCGTACCGAATACGCAGGCGCTGCATGGCCCGGCCCTCCCGTCTCCGGGAGGAGGATTCCGGCAGGAGGAACGCCAGGGCCACGGTGACAGTCAAAGCCACGATCATCGAGACGGCCAGTGCCAGCAGGTAGGCAAGCACCAGGGGTCCGAACATCGCGCCGTTCTCACCGGGGACAAAGAGCGCCGGCAAGACGCTCAGTGACATGATCAACAGGGAGTAGATCAGGGGAGTCCGAACCGACCGCAGGGCTCCAACAAGCAAGTCGCCCCGTGACTCCCCGGTGTCAGCTCCGCGCGATGCACGATGGGCCCTGATGGTGCAGGTCAGGTCTTCCGTCACATCTCCGACGATCACGGTGAGGGCGAGGATCATGCCGGCCAGGACCATGGTGTTTAGTCCGGCGCCGCGCAGGGAAAGCAGCAGGGCTGCCGCGATGAGCGAGAGCGGAATGGCGATCAGGCTAATGAGCGCCGTGCGCCACGAACGGAAGACCAGGCCAAACATTGCCGCGATCAGCAGCAGCGTGACGAGCAGCGCGACGCCGAGGCTGCCCACCTCGTCCTGAATAAATGACTCCTGGCGGTACACGCTGGTGTCTACGGTGACGCCCTGCAACCCGGGCTGGAGCCCGTGCAGGGTCTCGTCAATGCCTTTCGTGACGTCTGCGGTGTTCGTCTCCGGGAACTTCTCGATCACCAGCAGCAGCTCAGCGTTCTTGCCGGCCTGGGCGTCACCGATCAAGGGCTGATGATCTGTCTGCACCCGGGCGACATCGCCCAGGAGCAATTTCTGGGACGTGCCCTGGAGGCTGACCTTGCCCAGGTCCTGAGGCGTGGTGATGGGAAGGACATGCTGGACGCCAAGCCGCTGATGTCCTGTCTCCAAGAATCCGCCCGTGCCCGGTGTGGACGCCTCCAGATAGCTCAACGGGGACACCCACACAGAGTTGCCGGTGGTCCTGATGACCTGGTCCAGCGTCACTCCCTTTGCCTGAAGCTGCTCAGGATCCACCAGCACCTGCAGCTGCTGGTCGCGCTGTCCCCAAATGGAGATGTTCGCGACACCCGGCACGGCCAGAAGTGCGGGCTTCATGGTCCACCGCGCCAGAACGGACATGTCGATGCCGGAAATGTCCTTTGATGTCAGCCGAATCATCATGACCCGGCTGGTCGATGACAGCGGCTGCATCAGGACCGGGGCGGCCGACACGTTCGGCAGCGCCTTTGCCTGAGTCAGGCGTTCCGACACCAGTTGGCGTGCCCGGAACATGTCTGTCCCCGGCTTGAAAACCAGTTGTATCGAGGAAAGGCCCGGAACCGACTTGGACCGGATAGCTTCCACCCAGGCCACGCCGTTCAACAAGTCGGCCTCCATGGGGGAGGTGATCAGCTGTTCGACCTCCGCGGCAGACAGTCCCAGGGCCTCAGTCTGTATCTCAACCTGTGGCGGGGCGAATTCCGGAAATGCATCCGCGGACATGGTCGGCAACGCGGTGAACCCGTACGCGAGGACGCCCGCTGCCACCACGAGGACCAAGAGCCGGAACTGCAGAACCCAGCGAAGTACCGCGGCCATCATGGCCGCTGCCCCGCAGACTGCTGCGCCACCACTTGGACGTGGATCCGGCCAGGGCGCCAGCGCCATCGGCCGCCGTTAGGCCGGGTCGGCTCCTGTGTTCCCGGGAAAGTCCCGCGCGAATTTACCTTCAGATTTTCTCCGAGGTGACCAACGAAAACTGTATTGACTGACTCAACGTTCACGGCGCGGCTCCATTGCGTGTGCCTTAGCGCCCCCCAGTCGTCTAGGAGAATAATGGTCCTCGAGAACGTGCACGTCAACGGCCCACCCTGCGACGCGTGTCCGCCTGCCCATCGACTGCTCCGGAAGTGCCGTTTTGGGCCGCGTGAACGGCAGTTCCGGAGCAATCGATGGGGTTAGACCGGCTGCTCGCGCAGGGTCAGCAGCAACCTGATGGTGTCGGCGGTGTCGGCGCTGTCCGTGCTGGCGCTGGCCGTGTCATCGCTGTCGCCAGCGCGGGCAGGCCGGCCCGCGGTACCCCCGGCAACGCTGTGCGCGCTTCCTGCCCCGGCCGCCGGCCTGGGGGAACCGGCCCCGCCCACGGGCTCACACCTCCAGTTCGACGGCCGCGTCCGCCCTCAGCGGGGAAGCCAGCCCCAGGTTCTCCCGCAGCGTTCGTCCTGCGTACCCGGTGGGGTAGATCCCCCGTTCCTGCAGTGCGGGGACGAGGTGGTTGACGATGTCGTCCAGGCCGGTGGGGACCAGCCACGGCGAGATGTTGAACCCGTCCACAGCGCCGGTCCGCGCGTAGTCCACCAGCCTGTCCGCCACCTCGGTGTAGGAACCCGTGAAGGTGGCGTCTACGCGGCTGGTCCGGGCCGAGACGAACTGCCGGATGCTGAGGCCCTTTTCCTTGGCTTCCGCCCGCCACTGGTCCGCCAGCTGCCTGGCCTTGGCGCCGTGGAAGCCGCTTCCGCGGGTCTCGGATGTCTCCTCCACCACCGGATCGATCGCCGGAAGGGGGCCGTCCGGATCGAACTCCTGCAGTTCGCGCCCCCAGAACTGCTCGAGGTAGGCGAGGGCCTGCTGCGGGCCGATCTGCTGGCTCCGCACCCATTCCTTCTTGTCCCGCGCTTCCTGCGGCGTGGCGGCGAGGATGAATTCGCTGGCCGGCATGATCTTGACGTCGTTGGCGCCTCGGCCCGCCTTCAGCGTGCGCTGGACGATGTCGCGGCGGAAGCCGAGGGCGTCGTCGAACTTGGGGTGCGCCGAGAAGATGACGTCGGCCTGCCGCGCGGCGAAGTCCCGGCCGTCCGGGGAATCGCCGGCCTGGAACAGGACGGGCCGGTACTGCGCGCTGCGCGGCAGCCTCGGGCGGTAGCCGACCGTGTAGTGCCGGCCCTCATGGCGCACCGGCCGGGCGGAACCGGGGGCGGCCCAGGAACCGGCATCCTGCGACGTGGCGACGGCGCCGTCCTCCCAGGAGTCCCAGATCCGCTTGGCCGTCTCCACGAACGCCTCGGCGTGGACGTAGCGGTCAGCATGGTCCAGGTAACCGCCGCGGCGGAAGTTGGCCCCCGTCCAGGCGTTGTCCGTGGTGACGACGTTCCAGGCAGCCCGCCCGCCGGAGAGCAGGTCCAGGGTGGACAGCCGGTGGGCGAGGTCCGCGGGATCGTTGTAGGTGGTGTTCTGCGTGGCCACCAGGCCGATGTGCGAGGTCACGGAGGCGAGCGCGGCCAGCATCGTCTGCGCGTCCGGCCGGCCGGCGACGTCCAGGGCGTGGGGCCGGCCGAGGTGCTCGCGGAGCCGGAGGCCTTCGCCGAGGAAGAATGCCGCGAAGAGGCCCCGCTCGGCGGTCTGGGCGATGCGGCGGAACGATTCGAAGTCCGTCTGGGAACCGGAATCCTGGGATTTCCAGATGGTCCCCGAGTTCACGCCCTGGAAAAAGACGCCGAGCTGCAGCTGGCCGGACGGCACAAAACCGCCGCCGATGGGTGTTTCAGTCATGTTTTTCTCCCTAGATTTCGGCGCCGGAAGGCACGGCGGACTCCGCCGCCGGCCGAACGTCAGACTCCGCCGCCGGCTGAACGGCGGCATAGCGGCTGGCCGGGCGGCGAAGCCCCAGCAGCTCGCGGAAGCTGCCGTCCGGGCGGACCGGAGCCAGCAGTCCGCGGCGCCTCAGCGCCGGAAGCACCAGCTGGGCCAGTTCTTCGAGCTCCACGTCCAGGACCGCCGGGTGCAGCCGGACGCCGTCGGCCGTTTCCAGCAGGGCGGCCAGCAGCTCCGTGAGTTCGGCGGCGGTGCCGACGAAACGCGCCCGCCGGCTCTGCCACGGGGTGTGCGCGTCCAGTTCGGCCAGTCGCGACGCGGCCGTCTGGCCGCGGGCGTCGAGGACGACGTCGAGCTCGGCGACGACGGCCGGGGCGCCGGCCGTCGTGGGGGCGTCGGACTGGAACCGGGCGCCGCCGCGGGCATCGGAGACCTCGGCGGCCAGCAGCTCGGGCGTTGGCGCGGACACGAGCAGCACATCGGCCGCCCCGGAGGCCAGGTCTCCCGGGGCCAGCAGCCCGGCCGGCACCAGGACCGGCAGCTGGCCCTGGAGCGGCCGCGGGATGATCGAGGGACCCTTGACGGAGTACGTTTCCCCCGCGAAGTCGGCATAGTGCAGCTTGTCGACGTCGAGGTACCGGCCGGTGGCGACGTCGCGGATCACGGCGTCGTCCTCCCAGGAGTCCCAGAGCCGGCGGCTGACCTCGATCGAATCGGCGGCCTCCCGTGCCAGCCCCTCCGCGCTGACGACGTCGCGCCCGACGGCCGCGGCGTCCTCCTCGGTCTTCGACGCCGCAACAAGCCAGCCCGCGCGGCCGCCGGACACGTAGTCCAGGCTCGCGAGCTGGGTGGACACGTGGAACGGCTCCGTGTAGACCGTGTCAACCTCGGGGACCAGGACGATGGAGCTGGTGACGGGGCCGGCGAATGCCGCGCGCTGCAGGGCGTTGAGGCGTCCGGCGACGTCGCGGCCGCCGGGAAGGAGGGCGCTGGTCCCGGTTCCGCCGGTCGCTGGGCCGCCTGTCACTGGCCCGTCCGCGAACGTCGCCACGTGGAATCCGGCGGACTCGGCGGCGAGCACCGTGGCCCGGATCCGGGCTCCGTCCAGCAGTTCGTCCGGGGTGTGCCGCGCTCTGCGCCACGCCGCCGGGTGCGCGCCGTCGCCGTCGAGCTCCAGGGCCAGGAAGCCCTGCCGTGCAGTGCGCGGAGCGGGCGTTGGAGCCGCGTTCGGGGGAGTGCTGGCCTGCCTTTCGTGCGGAATCTGTTCGCCAGCCTCGATGGCCACGGGGAGCCGGTTTTCGGCCGGCGGCAGCGGGCAGGTGGCAAGGTCCGTGTAGGCGCACGGCAGGTTCACCGCCCGGTTGAAGTCCAGGGTCACCCTGCCCTCCGCATCCGGGGCGCCGACCGTCAGCGAGCGGTTGGCCGCGTACGTGGTCCTGCCGGAGGTCTGGTCCGTGAACAGCACGGACAGGGTGCCGGGGGCGTGCCCGTTGAACGCCGTGAGGGTCAGGTCCCGGCCGTCCAGGCGGAAGCGGATCTCGCCCGGGGCCTCGTAGACGTGCCGGATGCCTTCCACGGCGGCACCCACGGTGGTGGGGCGCGGCTCGTCGAAGGCCGCGAACGTGCCGTGGACGGCGAAGCGCGGATCCGGCGCGTAGGCGGGCGTGCCGCGGTACTCGCTGAGCAGCGGGTTCTCCGGGTGGCGGGGCCGGACGATGTACTCGCCGCCGCGCTTGGCGAGTTCGACGACGGCGGCACCGGCCGTGAGGCTGATGCCGTCCCGTTCCGCGACCGGACCGAACGCGACGGTGACGCTGCCGCCGTCAGGGTTCAGCTCCCTGCCGTCCCGCAGGAGACTTTCGCCAGGCTCCAGAACGACGGTGACGGCGTCGTCCGCCACGCTCCAGGTGCCGGGAACGCCGTCCAGCCCGGCGGGCTCGGCGCCCAGCCAGTGGAGGTGGGTCACGGCGAGGAAGCCGTGCGGGTCAGCCCGGTGGCGTTCGTGGGCGGCATGCCACTCGTTCCACTCGGCGGCGAAAACGGCAGTCCGGTGATCGGCAGAAGTCCGCTGGCTGGCCGTCGGCTGATCGGCTGTCCGCTGATCGAGCTTGTCGAGATCCGGTCTCGACAAGCTCGACCAGCGGCCGTTGCTTTCAGTGTGCGTAGACGTGGGCATGGTCGCTCCTGTAGTTGTCGTGGTCGGCGCTGACGGTGGAGGCTGCGTCCGGCTCAGTGGCTCCCGCGGACTCGGGACGGCCGCCGAACGGGTCCGCGGACTCCCACAAGGTGGTGGGTGCTGCGGCCCGCACAACCGGGATGACCTCGAGCGCGAACCTCTCGAGGATGTCCAGCTGCTGCTCGAACGGGAGGGTGGTGGGGAGGGAAATGGACTGCAGGTCGTGCCCGTACAGCTCGTGGTAGCTGAGGATCTTGTCGATCACCTGTTCCGGGCTTCCCACGAGCGAGGGGCCTTCGGCCACTGCGTGGTCGATGTCCCGGAACGGCGAATTGTTGCCGGGGACGTTGCGGGCCGCCGTGAGGGCCTCGTACACGGGGCCGAACTGGCGCTTGGCTTCCTGGGTGGTGTCCGCGAGGAAGACGCCGCCGGCGCCGCTGCCTGAACCCAGGTACCCGTGCCGGGGATCGTGGCCGTGGCGCGCGTATTCCTCCCGGTAGTGGTCGATGAGCACTTTGTAGTTTTCCCGGGGCTGGATGGCGTTCGCCGTGAACAGCGGATCGCCCCACCGGGCCGCCAGCGCGGCGGAGGTCAGAGTGGTGGCCGAACCGTGCCACACGCGGGGCGCCCCGGCGAACGGCCGCGGCGTGGTGGCGGTTGCACTCAAAGGCGCGCGGAAGCGGCCGGACCACGTGACGTCCTCCTCGCGCCAGAGCCGGCGCAGCAGCGCATACTTTTCGGCCAGCAGGTCCCACTGATCGGCCAGGTCCAGGCCGAACAGGGGATACTGCAGCACCTCGTTGCCCTTGCCGACCACCAGTTCCAGCCGTCCGCGGCTGAGCTGGTCAATCGTGGCATAGTCCTCGGCCACCCGCACCGGATCCAGGACGGACAGGACCGTGACGCCGCTCTGCAGCCGGATCGTGCGGCTGACGGCGGCGATCGCGGCCAGCACGGTGGTGGGCGAGGACGAGATGAACTCACCCGCATGCCGCTCGCCCACGGAGAAGCTGTCATAGCCGAGCTCCTCCGCGCGCCGGGCGGTCCGCACCACCTGGTTCAGCCGGTCGGCGGTGGAGACGATCCCGCCCGTCACCGGATTCTTCAGGTGCGGAATGATATCCAGGACCTGGAATTTCATTTCGTTCCCCCGGACTTCGCGGCCCCGAAGTTGGCCTCGGTGACAGTCGTGGATTCCGGCAGGGCTTCCTCGGACAGGCCCCAGCGCTCCAGGACCTTGGCGTAGGAACCGTCCTTGATGGCCGAGTTCAGCGCGTCCGTGATGACGGGGGCCAGGCCGTTGCCTTTCAGCGTGGTGGCGGCCACGAGCGTCTCCGACGGCCAGCCGGCGTTGACCTTGCCCACGATCTTCAGGTCGTCGCGGGTGTTCTCCCGGTAAGTGGTGGACGGGTACGGCGCGATGTTCAGGTCGGTGCGGCCGGAGGACAGCGCCAGGATGGTGTCGGCGTCGGAGGAGTAGTACTGGAGCGTGGCCGGCGCCTTGCCCTTGGCCTCGAGTTCCTTGTTCCAGGCCAGCAGGATCTTTTCCTGGTTGGTGCCGGAGCCCACGGAAACCTTCAGGCCGGAGATGTCATCGGCGCCCTTGACGTCGTAGGACGAGGACTTCTTCGCTTCAAAGCCCATGTAGGCGGCGCGGTAGCTGGCAAAGTCGAACAGCTTCACCCGGTCCTTGTTGATGCCCACGTTGGAGAAGACGGCCTCGAAGTCGCCGGACTGGGTTTTCAGCGGCCAGTTCTCCCAGGACGTGACCTGGATGTCGAGCTCCAGGCCCAGCTTGTCCGCCACGAGCTGGGCGATGTCCAGCTCGGAACCGATGGGCGTCTTGTCGTCCGTGGCGTGGAAGGACAGCGGGATCGAACCGGCCGTGGTGGCGACGGTCAGCTTCCCGTCCTTGCCGATCAGCTCCGGGACCTTCGCGGCCAGCGCCGCATCCTTCCCGGCCCGGATCCGCTGCTGGTCCGGCGAGGTGTTGTAGACAACGCCGTTGCGGGCCGCCGTCGTTGCCGGCTTGTCCGCGGAGCCCGAGGCGCCGGCGGCTGCCGCCCCCGGGTCGGAGCATCCGGCCAGCGCTGCGGTGCCGATGAGCGCCGCTGCACCGAAGAGTACGACGGCGGACTGGCGGGGAAAGAGTGCCATGGGAGTTCCTTAGATGTTGAAGGCGGGTTCGATCACCTTGGAGAAGAAGCTCCGGGTGCGTTCTTCCTGCGGGTTGGTGAAAATGTCCTTGGGGGCGCCCTGTTCCACGATCTGGCCCTGGTCCATGAACACCACGGTGTCCGCCACGTCCCGGGCGAAGCCCATTTCGTGCGTGACGATGATCAGGGTGGTGCCGGACTTTGCCAGTTCGCGGATCACGTCCAGCACCTCGTTGACCAGCTCGGGGTCAAGGGCGGACGTGGGCTCGTCGAACAGCAGGATCTTGGGGTCCAGCGCAAGTGCCCGGGCAATGGCTACCCGCTGCTGCTGGCCGCCGGACAGCTGGCGCGGATAGGCGCCGGCGCGGTCCTTGAGCCCCACCCGGTCCAGCAGCTCGAGGCCGCGCTCGCGGGCCTCCGCCTTGGAGGGGCGCGGTTTTCCGGGACGCTGGGCCACTACGGGCGCCTCGGCCACGTTTTCAAGGGCCGTGAGGTGCGGGAACAGGTTGAAGTTCTGGAACACCATGCCGATTTCGGTGCGCTGCTGCAGGATGTCCTTTTCGCGGAGTTCGTGGAGCCTGTTGCCGCGGACCCGGTAGCCCACGAGTTCGCCGTCGATGGCTATGAACCCGCCGTCCACCTTTTCCAGGTGGTTGATGGTGCGCAACAGGGTGGACTTGCCCGAACCCGACGGGCCCACGATCACCGTCACGCCGCCGGGTTCCACGGTCAGGGTGATGCCCTGGAGGACCTCGGTGGCGCCGAAGGACTTGCGGACTTTGGTGATTTCCACGAGCCCGCGGGTGGCGGGCGGTGCAAGCGTGGCCGTGCTCATCGGAGGCTCCTGACGGGGGCGTGGGTGGCGAAGAATTTCCGTGCCTTCTGCAGCGGGGTGAGCGGCAGGGTGCGCACCGCGCCCTTGGAGTAGTGCCGCTCGATGTAGTACTGGAAGACGCTGAGCACCGAGGTGATCACGACGTACCAGAGGGTGGCCACGAGGAGCAGGGGCAGGACCTGCTGGGTGCGGTTGTAGATGACCTGCACCGTGTAGAACAGCTCCGAGTAGGCCAGGACGTAGACAATGGAGGTGCCCTTGACCAGCCCGATGATCTCGTTGAACGCGTTGGGAAGGATGGCGCGCATGGCCTGCGGGAGGACGATCCGGGTGGACCTGCGCCACGCCGGGATGCCCAGGGCGGCCGCTGCCTCAAGCTGGCCCTGGTCCACGGACAGGATGCCGCCGCGGATGATTTCCGCGGAGTAGGCCGCCTGGTTCAGGGTCAGGCCGAGCACTGCTGCCGCAAACTGGCTGATCAGTGTGGTGGTCTGGACCTCGAAGAACCGGACGTCGGTGAACGGGATGCCCAGGCTGATCTTCTCGTAGAGGTAGCCCAGGTTGTACCAGAGCAGCATCTGGACCAGGAGCGGCGTGGACCGGAAGATCCAGGAGAACGTCCAGGACACGGACAGCAGCAGCGGTGAGGAGGAGAGCCGCATAAGGGCCAGGATGAAGCCCAGGACAAACCCGAGCACGCCGGAGATGGCCGTGAGCTTCAGCGTCTCCACGAGGCCGTTTATCACGGACTGGGCGGTGAACCACTGCGCCACCACGCCCCATTCCCAGCGCGGGTTCGTCGCCAGCGACCACGCCACGGCGGCCACTCCCAGCGCCACCACTGCCGTCCCCACCCAGCGCCAAGGCCGGGGAGCCGGGACGAGGGGGTAGTCCGCGTAGTCGGCGGCGGGCTTTCGTGATGCGGGCACTCCGCCGGACGGGCCGGCTGCACCCGCGGCCGCGGTTCCGGTTTCGGGTTCGGGGCCCGCTGTGATTCCGGCGGGGGCCGCGCTTGCTTCTGCGGCGCCCTGTCCGGCGCTCTGTCTAGCGTCCGGTCCTGCGCCCTGGGCGACGCCTGGCGCAGCAGACGCCGGCTCCGGTGCGGACTGCGGCACCGTGGTTGCTGCTGAACTCATACGCCACCTCGCTTCTTCGTTTAGGTCTTTCGGGGGTTGGATGGCTGCCAATCTAGGTGCGCCGGGAACGTCCGGCAAAGCGGCCAGTTGCATTCGTTCATCCGGCTTAGCGGGGCGTCATGAGACGAATTTTTGCGCGGATTTACGCGCCGTGACGCGGGGTGAACGGCCGTGACCAGGCCCTCGACCGGCGCCCCGTCAGCCGCCTAGCCTGAGGGCTCCGAGCCCGTCCCGAACAGGAGTTCCCGATGCCAGCGCAGCACCCGTCCGTGGTCTTCATCGGCGGCGGTCCGCGCACCGCCGGAATCCTCGAGCGGCTGGCCGCGAACAGGCCGGAGCTGGCTGGCGGGCCGCTGGCCATCCACGTCGTGGAGCCGTACGAGCCCGGTTCCGGCAGGATCTGGCGCTTCGACCAGCATCCCGGACTCATGCTGAACTCGGCGGCCGCGGACGTCACCATGTTCACCGACTCCTCGGTGCTCTGCGAGGGCCCGGCGGTGGACGGCCCGGGGCTCGCCGGCTGGGCCGCCGGAGTGCTGGACGGCTCCATCACCGATGTTCCGCCGCTGCCGCCCCATCTGCTGGAGCACCTGCGCTCGCTGTCGGGAACCACGTTTCCCACCCGGCAGCTGCAGAGCAAGTACCTCGAGTGGTTCTACCGGCGGGCAGTCCGCGCCCTCGGCAGCGACGTCATGGTCACCGTCCACCGGGACACGGCGGTCAGCGTTGAACCGGCCATCGTTGAACCGGCAATCGCCGAACCCGCAATCGCCAATCAGGGCAGCGGCGGAGCCGACGGCGCCGGGTACAGCGTGCGGCTGGCCGGCGGCGGGACGCTGCTCGCCGACGTCGTGGTTACCGCTCTGGGGCACACCGACTCACAGCCGGATGCCCGCTCGAAAGGCTGGTCCGCCTTCGCCGCCCGGCACGGCGGGTTCCATGCGGCACCCAGCTACACCACCGACGTCGACTATTCCGCCATTGCCCCCGGGCAGGACGTGATTGTTTCCGCCATGGGCCTGGCCTTTGTGGACCTGCTGGTGCTGCTGATGGAAGGGCGCGGCGGCCGTTTTGAAGAAACGTCCGACGGCGGCCTCCGTTACCTTCCGTCCGGGGCCGAACCGCGGCTCTGGGCCGGGTCACGGCGCGGCGTTCCCTACCATTCCAAGATTTCCACGGCCCTCCGCGGCGAACCTGCCGGGAATCCCAGGTTCTTCACGGCGGAGGCCGTTGACGCGTTGTTGGCGCTCCACGGCGAGCTCGATTTCCGCACGCAGCTGTGGCCGCTCATCGCCAAGGACGCCGGCTACGGCTACTACCGCGAACTGTTGACCGGCAGCCCTGTGTCCGCCGGGCAGGACGGGCGGGCCGCCATGGGCTGGGCCGAGTTTTCGGACCGGTTTTCCGCCCTTGACTGGTACAGCACCGGCCGCCGGGAACTGGTGGCGGAGGCGGTCCCGGACCAGGAACTGCACCTGGACCTTGAACGCCTGGACCGGCCGTTCGGCGGGCGGCAGTTCACCGGCCACCGCGATGTGCAGGACGCGGTCACCGCGTACATCGAGCACGACCTTGAGCTGCGGACAGGCCCCGACCATCCGGAGACCCTGGCCCTGTTCATCGCGCTACTCAAGGTCTACATGGACGTGGGCCGGCTCGTCCCCCCCGAGCGGCTCAACGCCAGGTCGCAGCAGGACGTGCACGGCTGGTGGCACGGATTCTTCAGCTTCGTGGATTCCGGCCCGCCGCCCCGGCGGCTGCGGGAGATGCTGGCGGTCCACCGGGCCGGGCTGCTGCAGTTCCTCGGACCGGGGCTGAGCCTCGCAGCGGACGAAGAGGCCGGGAAGTTCGTGGCCACGTCCCCGCAGTCCGGCGTCACGGTACGGGCCAAGGCGTTCATCGAGGCCCGGCTTCCTGCACCCTCTGTGGCGGAGTCCGCCAACCCGCTGCTCCGCTCCCTGCATGCCGCCGGGCTCGGCACCGAGCAGCACTTGCTCACGGCGGACGGCGCGCATTCCACGGGGCGGCTCCTCGTCTCCTCCGCGCACCTGCTCGTGGGGCGCGGAGGATACCCCCAGAGCCGGCTGTTCGGCGTCGGGCCCGGAACCTCCGGGTGGGGTGCCGGTGCCTTCGCGCGGCCGGGCACCAACGCCGCACCATTCCGCGAGAACGATGCCCTGGCGCGAAGGATCCTCACCGTGCTGGCGGACGTTTCTCCGTCACGAACCGCTACCGCCGCCGTCGGAAAGGCCTGATCATGCACCTGGAAACCGCACCGCCGCCGCCGGCCGCCGCCGCCCTCACGGTCCTGGAACTGCCCATGGACGACCCGCGGGTCCGGCCGCTCCTGGACGAGCTCGCCGTCGAGTATGACTCCCGCTACGGCGACCTGTTCGGCAGGGGCTCGGCCGCCGCGGAACTCAGCAAATATCCTGCGGCGGAATTCCAGGCGCCGGCAGGGGCGCTCCTGATCATCCAGGAGAACGGGGAGTCCGTGGCTGGCGGCGCGTTCCGCCGGTACGACGCGCAGACGGCCGAGTTCAAGCGCATCTGGACGCATTCGGCCCACCGGCGGCGCGGCCTCGCCCGCCGGGTCCTGGCCGAGCTGGAACTCCTGGCGGCAGCGCGCGGGTACCGGAGCGTCTACCTCACCACGGGCCCCCGCCAGCCCGAGGCCAGGCACCTGTACCTGAACACCGGGTACACGCCGCGCTTTGACCTGGAGGCCGACCCCGAAACGATCGGGCCGCTGGCCTTCACGAAGGAGCTGGCGGGCTGACGGCGGATCTCGTCCGTCCGCCGCGTCAACGTAAAGAGACGAAGAACCCCGCGCAAATAGTCCTGCGCGGGGTTCTCCTGGGTGGCCACTCCGCACATGGGGGAATGCGGAGGGGCTGAGACCAAACTATCGGTATCCGCCATTGGCTTCAACCGGACCGTAGTTCGCCGCTGCCAGCCGGGACGGGCAACTGAGACGGGCATCCGGAACGGGCAGTTGATCAGGTGCGGGCGGAGGAACCCAGGTTCACCGGGTCCTCGTCCGTGAGGTAGGCGAACTCGGAGTGGGCGGCCAGGTCAATGCCGCGCAGCTCGTCCGCCTCGTGGATGCGAAGTCCCATGGTGACGTCCATGACCTTGGCGATGACCCACGTCAGGCCGAAGGAATAGGCCAGCACGGCCACCGTGGCGATAGCCTGGATGCCCAGCTGCCCCGGCCCTCCGCCGTACAGCAGGCCGCTGACCCCGTTCGGCGCGCTGTCGGTGGCGAAAACGCCGATTAGGAGCGTGCCGATGATGCCGCCAACCAGGTGCACGCCGACGACGTCCAGGGAATCGTCGAACCCGAGGCGGAACTTCCATTCGATGGCCAGCGAGCAGACAGCTCCGGCAATGGCGCCGATGGCCACCGCTCCGAGCGGGCTGACGGCGCCGCAGGCGGGCGTGATGGCCACCAGGGCCGAGACAAGTCCGGAGGCCGCGCCCATGCTCGTGGTTGCGCCGTGCCTGATGCGCTCAACCGCTGCCCAGGCGAGGAGGCCGGCCGCCGCCGCCACGGCCGTGTTCAGGAACACGACCGACGCGGAGTGCCCGGCGCTCAGGGCGGATCCGGCGTTGAATCCGAACCATCCGACCCACAGCAGGCCTGCGCCCACCAGCACCAGGGGCCGGCTGTGCGGCTTGGTGTGCTCCATCTTGGGCCATCCGGAACTCCGGCCCAGAACGAGGGCCAGGGCCAGCGCCGCGGCGCCGGCATTCATGTGCACCGCTGTTCCGCCGGCGAAGTCGATCGCCTTGATTCCGTTGGCGATCCAGCCTCCCGTCACAGAGCCGTCCGCGGAATTGAAGGCGAAGACCCAGTGGGCAATGGGAAAGTACACCAGCGTGGCCCACACGCCGGCGAACACCATCCAGGCGCCGAACTTCATCCGGCCCGCGGCGGCCCCGGCGACCAGTGCGGTGGTGACGCAGGCAAAGAACAGCTGGAAGGCGGTGAAAAGCGCCACGGGAAGGGCCGCCTCGGGATCATCCGCCAGCACGGGTTCGAGGCCGGCGTACTGCGTGATGTCCCCGATCAGGCCCATGCCGTTCACGGAATTGCCAAAGGCCATCGAGTAACCGAACAGGGCCCACAGCACTGCCACCAGGCTGGCCCCGCCAAAGCACATCATCATCATGTTCAGGATCCGGCGCGATCCCACCATGCCACCGTAAAAAAGGGCGAGGGCGGGAATCATCATGCAGACCAGGGCGGAACTTGCGAGGATCCAGGCAACATCTCCAGCGTTCACGGGAACTCCACTCGTTATCGGGGTAGGCATCTTGCTGAGACCGACGAATGCCGTTGTCCACACAACATAGAGCGCGGGAAACTGCGGTGGGTTTCGAGTACGTAAAATGCTTGTCACCGCCGCGTGTTCGCGGGGGTCTGTGGGGGTCCGCGGGGGCTAGTGCGAGGCGCTGTGCGTGATGTCCCCGGAGCTTCCCGCATCGCCGAACCAGCCCGGCACCGTTCCTGTCAGGCCGATGACGCCGACGGCGATGGCGGCCACCACTGCGAGCGAGCGGATGTGGGATGAGGCCGGCGTTGGTCCGGCCGAACTGCCGCCGGGGTGGGCCCGGGCAGTGCGGCGCAGCAGGGCGGCGGCTATCAGAACAGTGCCGAGCTCAAGCGTGCAGGCGGCAGCGTCGGCCAGGCCCACTGATTCGGGGATGCCGGCGTCGGGACCGAACGGCAGCCCGATGGTGCGGGAGCACAGCCACACAGCCAGCGGCAGGATCGAGACGGCCGCAGCGGCGTAGAGGCCTTTGGGATGCCGCCCGCCGCGCAGCAGAATGAGGCCGACGGCAAGCTCCGACACGGCTAGGACCAGGAAGAAGGCGCTGGCGGCCGCCCAATGATCCAGATGCTCCGGGATGACGGCGGCGTGAATGGCGGCGGCGCCAAGGAGCGCGGCAGCCAGAATCAGCACGCGGTGGTCAAGCGCCGGCCTGCGCGCCGCACGCGGTGCGGCCCCGGCTTCCAGGCGGCCGCCCCGGATGGCTACCAGCCAGCCGACCACCACCACGTTGGTGGCGAGGATGATCGCGCCGCCGTAGCCGACGGCGGCCAACTGGAGGCCGAGCGTTGCCTGCCCCAGCTCAGCCACGGCGTCCCCGGTGGAGTTGTGGTGCATGGCCTCCATGAGCCGCAGCTGAAGGACGTAGTCCCACGCCGAGCTGGCGGCAGTCTCCACGATCCCGGCCACCGTGCCTGCCGCCGCGACCAGGAGCCCGGTGGCAATCACGGTCCGCGGCCTGGACGGCTCCGGGCCGAACCAGCGCAGGGCCAAGGCCAGTGCGGCGAGCACCGCCAGCACGAACACGGGCAAGGCGGCGGTGGACTCGCGCAGCCAGCTCAAGAACGGCTCTTGCGTGCGTTCAATGGCACCGACGGCACCCCGCAGCGACATTATCCAGAAGCCGTCGGCGTAGGACATTGCCGCCGCGAGGAGCACCACGGCCGGCCACGGTACGGCCGGGCGCTCCCGGGTGGCGGCGCGGGTTCCGGTCGCGGCATTCGCGTGTTCCGTGGTCACGGCGTGATCTCCCAGCCGAACATCATGGCATGGTCCTCGTGGGCGAGGTTGTGGCAGTGGGCCACGTACGGTCCCACGAAGTCCCGGAAGCCGCGGTAAATGATCACCGACTCGCCCGGGTCAAGGGCCACGAGGTCTTCCCTGGAGACGTCGTCAGGATGGGAAGCGTCGCCCCGGGTCACGTCACGGCTGTTCCGCATCACCGTCCGGTGTTCCTCCATGTGCAGGTGGAACGGATGCACCCAGCCGCCGCCGCCGTTGCGGATCTCCCAAAGGTTGAAGCTGCCCTTCTTCTGCTGGGCCAGGGGTGTTCGGCCGGCACTGTTCTTCAGGCTTGTGGAGACCGTGTTTGGCGTGAAGGGCTTTCCGTTGATGAGCCACTCGGTTTCACCGCCGGCGCTGCCGCGCTCCACCTCGAAGATCAGGCGGTTGTCCAGCATGCTCTGCCAGTTGCCGGGCAGCGGCGGAAGGTCACGCATCTTGGTCGGAATTACGCTGTCGTCCGGAGCGTCGTCGCCGATGACGATCTTGAGCACCGGCACCTTGTAGGCCGGGTCGGGCGAGAACCGCGACGAGTTGGTCCACATCCGTCCGTTGGGCATCTTCATGACATTGGTGAGGTAGATGACGTCGCCCTTGGTGGTCGGGGTGCCGTCCTGGTACCTGCTGAAGTCGACCACCACCTCGCGGCGCTTGGCCGGCCACAGTTCGAAGGAATTCCGCTTGATCGGGAACGGCAGCAGCCCGCCGTCCGAGGCGATCTGGGTGAACTGCATGCACTGCTGGCCGTCCGGGATCCTGTACTGGCCCTCGAGTTCGTCGCCCTTGTAGCTGGGGACGCGGCGGTCTTGGGACCCTTGGTGGAGCTCATCAGCTTGAACTCGTAGATCCGGGCCAGGGAGGCGTCGAGGAAGCGGAAACGGTACTTGCGCCGCTTCACTTCCATCACCGGGTAGGCGGTGCCGTTCACGGTGAAGATGTCGCCCACGAACCCGTGGTTGGGGAAGTGCTTGTGGAAGGTCTTGCCCCACCACTCCGGGTGCTTTGCGGGGTTCTTGGCGGCCGGGAACTCGCCGTGGACATCGTGGATGTCCTTGTGCATGGTGACGCCGTCGTCGAGCCGGCAGTCGTAGAAGGCGAGCGGAACGTCGTAGTCGACGTCGAACGATCCGTCCGGGTTGTCCTTGCGCACGCCGGGCAGCCGCAGCCCCTGCCGCTCGTCGCCCATGTCCATGCCGTTCTTCGGGTCATAGATGGGGTAGAGGCCCACCATGCCCTTGTAGACGTTGGATCCGGTGTGGTCCATCCGGTGGTCGTGGAACCAGAAGAAGCTCTGCTTCTCGCGGTCGTCGTTGCCGGCCGGCCAATTGAGGTAAAGGTTGTCGCAGAAGGTCTGCGGCAGGCAGCCCTCGTATTTGGGTCCGGCCGCCATTGAGTAGTGCGGGTTGCCGTCGCTCTCGGGTGCGGTGTGGCCGTTGTGCAGGTGGGTCAGGAACGACCAGTCGGGAGAGCCGAAGTCCTGGCGGTCCAGGTTCAGCGGGTTCTCGTCGAGGTGGTTCTCGAACCGGACCAGGACCGGTTTTCCGTACTCGGCGTTGATCATGGGCCCCGGGAAGGTCCCGTTGAAACCGTAGATCGTGCTGAGCGGCAGGGTCCGCTTGGTGCCTGCGGGGTACGTCTTGCGCTTTTCGTCAAAAGAGACGGCGGGCCGGCCGTTGGCGTCGATGGGCAGAACCTGCGAGGTGGTGAACGCATGCTGCCTCAGCAGCAGGTCGATCTTGTACACCAGGGGGTCGGGCGAGCCGATCTGGTCCGGCCAGATCTGGTGCCGCTCGTTGCGCATGGAGTTCTGCTGGCCCTGCCCGGGTCCGGGCGGATCATTCCACTCGGTGTAGCCCTTGACGAAGTTGTCGCCCACCTTGGGCGTCGGGGCCAGGGCCCAGGGAATGGGCAGCCGGTCCTGGAACGGGGTCAGGATCAGGGGGCTCGTGGGGAATGCCTCGATGTAAAACAGCAGATCACCGAGTGCCGTGGACGAAGCGGCGAAGGCGCCGTCCGGGGACAGCAGGCCCTTCTGCGCGAGCAGCGGACCGGCCCAGCCCTGTGCGGCCACGAGCGCGGCTCCGGCTCCTCCGGCAGCTCCCAGCCGCAAGAGGGCACGGCGGGACACATGGTTTGTTCCTGCGGATTCTTCTCGCATGGGAATGCGCCTCCTTCACGGGGCAATAAAGACGGCCTGCTGGCCCCGGGTTTCTGTCTCCTGAAGGTCCTGCCCGGCAGTTTCTGCACCGGGACGTTCTTGCCTTGCGGGAGTCGGCTGCGCTTGTCGTTGCCCCGCGCAACAACTGTGGAGGGCAGGGCTTGGAAAAACATTGCCTCGTAACGGCGCATACCCCTCAATGAGACGGGCATTAAGACCCCCCGCGGGCCTAGAAAATCGGAGCCAGGCCGTTCCAGCCGGGGCCCACCTGCGCCCTTGGAAGAAATGTGCCGGATCCGCTGCCGGGGTAGAGCCACAGAATGCCGGCGCCGTCGCGCGCCAGAAGGTCGGGGTTGCGGTCGCCGTTGAAGTCGCCGGGGCTCACGACGGCGGTCATGGCGTTCCAGCCGTTGCCCACTTGGACACGGGGGAGCCAGCCTCCGGTGCCGTTGCCGCGGTACAGCCAGAGAACGCCGGTGGCCGCCTCCCGTACCAGCACGTCTGCGGCTCCGTCGTTGTTCATGTCGCCGGGACCCACGAGGGCGTTAAAGATGTTCCAGCCGTTGCCCGCCCGGACGCGGGGCAGGAATCCGCCGGTGCCGTTACCCGGGTACAGCCACAGGTTTCCCGTAGCGCTCTCCCGCGCAAGGACGTCCACGCGCTGGTCGCCGTTGAAGTCACCGGGACCCAGAATGGCGCTGAAGATGTTCCAGCCGTTGCCCGCCTGGACGCGGGGCAGGAATCCTCCGGTCCCGTTGCCGCGGTAGAGCCACAGCTTTCCCGTGGATGTCTCCCGGGCAAGGATGTCCAGCGGACCGTCGCCGTTGAAGTCGCCTGGTGTTTCAAGTGAGTTGAACACGTTCCAGCCGTTGCCGATGCGGACGCCGGGCAGCCTGCCGCCCAGCCCTGTCCCGGGATACATCCGCAGATCGCCCGTGGCGGTTACCCGGGCGAGGACGTCATTCTTCCAGTCACCGTTGAAGTCTGCCGTCGCCCTGGACAGAGTGGATGCCGGAACGGGCAGCGGAGTGAAGGCGTAGGGGTCGCAGGTCAGATCGTAGTCCCGCACGTCGTCGTACCACTGCGAAAGGTAGACGCGGCCGCCGGAGAAGCTGGCTTTCCGGCAGAGATCCAAGGCTTCAGAGGGGAAATCGAGGCGGCCTGCGGTGGCCCAGACCGGGATGCCGGAGAGACGCCAGGAGCCGGTGATGCCAGCCCAGCCGGAGGCGAACGAGTAGACGCCGTACGAGAATCCGGCGTCGCGCAGGCCCCGCATCAGGCCCTCGATGAGGTAGCGGTTTTCACGCTGCTGCAGGGCCGTGGCGGTGGGCCATGGCTGGGCAGGCCGGGGCTCTACGTCGATCCACACCATCCGCGGCGCAAAGCCGGCCCGCGTAAGGCTGGCCACCGCGAAGCGCGCCTCCGCGTAGCCGACGTTGGAGAGCTGTCCGGCCCGGGTGCCGGAAGCCCACGGCCCTTGGGCCCGGTAGGCGGTAAGCTGCGCCGGGGTGGGGAAGGCCGCCATGGTGTAGGCCTGCGCCGGCTTGCCGTTCGTCCTTGCCCAGGCCACGTGGCTGGCCAGGCACGGGTTTTCGGTGAAAGGCAGCCCTTTCGTCAGGCCGATAACGACGAACCGTGACGAGGCGGGCGGAAGGGGGAGTCCAAAGCCGCCCACCGCCGTCGGGCATTGGGGCCAGGAGATATCGTGACCGTTCAGCGGAACGGCCTGCGCGCGGTGTGCCGCGGGAACGAAACCGAGGAGGAGGGCAAGGCCAACAATGAGTGCCGTCAGGAGTCGCCGCGCCGATGCCGCCATTACGTCTACCGCCTGCGCTCGCCGGCCGCGGGCACCGGGCAGTTGCCGATGTTCCACGCGGGGAAAACCAGCCCCGAATGATGAACCTTGCCGTCCATCTCCGACTGCTCCTTAGCCACCCACATTTTATCTCCGGAAGGGGCAGTACGTCCGAAAGGCGCAGTAAATCGCCTGCCGACTGGGTCGCCGCACCCGGAACGGCCGGTAGAGGCGCTAGGGAAACATGGCGAGAAAGACAAAGGCGGCGAACAGCACGAGATGAATGCTGCCCTGCAGGCGGGTGGCCCGCCCCGGGACCACCGTCAGAATGCCCACCGCCACGGTCAGGACGAGCAGGACGATCTGCGTCCCGCCCAGCCCCAGCGTCAGGGGCCCTTCAAGCCACACAGTGGCCACGGCGATCGCCGGAATCGTCAGCCCGATGCTGGCAATCGCTGAGCCGTAGCCCAGATTCAGGCTCGTCTGCATTCGGCCCGCGGCGGCCGCGCGCGTGGCCGCCAGGCCCTCCGGCAACAGCACGAGCAGCGCTATGACCACCCCCACGAAAGACTCGGGGATGCCGGACTGGGTCACGCCGGCCTCGATTACCGGGGACACGGTTTTCGCCAGGCCGACGACGGCGATGAGTGCTGCGCACAGCAGGCCAAGGCTGGTCACGGTGGCACGAACCGTAGGCGGGGGAGCGTGGACGTCCTCCGGGGTCTCGCCCGGTAACGCGACCGGCAGGAAAAAGTCCCGGTGGCGGACGGTCTGGGTCAGGACGAATACGCCGTACAGGGCCAGCGACGCAATGGCGGCGAATCCGAGCTGCAGCGGCGAGAATTCCGGCCCGGGCCGGGAGGACGTGAAGGTCGGCAGCACCATCGTCACGGTGGCGAGTGTGGCGACGACTGCCAGTTCTGCGCCGGTTCCTTCAGGATTAAAGCGGGTGACGCCGTGGCGGATTGCCCCGACCAGCAGTGCCAGTCCCACGATGCCGTTGGCAGTGATCATGACGGCAGCGAAAACAGTGTCGCGCGCCAGGGAATGGCTGCCGGGTCCGCCGGACGCTATCAGGGTGACGATCAGGGCGACTTCGATGACCGTGACGGCAACAGCCAGCACAAGGGATCCGAACGGTTCGCCCACGCGCTGGGCAACTATCTCGGCGTGATGAACAGCGGAGAGGACAGCGCCCACGAGGACGGCCGCGATGCCGGCCGCCAGAAGCGGCCCCGGCGAAACCTGCCAGGTCAGGGCGAGCACTATCAGGCCGGCCAGCGGAACGATGATGGTCCACGACGAACGGAGCGTGCCGGCCACCGGATTAACCCCGGCGGCGGGCCGGGCCCGCCAGTATTGACGGTGGCGGATGCTGCCCGGTCCTCGCACTCGTCATGCCCACCACTATGGCCGCGGGGCGGCCTTGAGCGCAATGGCCCGACGAGACTCACCAATAGTGCTCGCGAAACGGGGTGCATGCCTCATTTGAGAAACGCTCGCGAAATCACGGGCCGCTACGGGCACGGCGGTGACG
>NZ_LMSB01000029.1 GCF_001428005.1 Arthrobacter sp. Soil736 | reverse complement strand
CCGCCTGCCTCGGTTCGCTGCCACGCAGATGCCAGACGCGGCAAATTCATAAACAGCTAACAGAGGACCAAACACAGGCATGACCTCACTTTCCATGATCGGCATCGACATCGGCGGAACCGGCATTAAGGGCGGCATCACTGACCTCACCACTGGCCGTCTGGAAGGAGATGGGGTACACATCGCGACCCCAAGTCTGCGCACGCCGCATGCCGTCGCTGACGTTGTCGCAGAGGTAGTCCGGGAACTGGAGCAGCGAGTTGAAGCGCAGTCAGTGGGTGCGCCGGTAGGGGTTACTTACCCCGGGATCGTCCAGCACGGCGTTGCCCGCTCAGCTGCAAACCTGGACCCTTCGTGGGTTGGCTTCGATATTCAAGCCCTCTTCACAGACCGTCTTCATCGAACTGTCGAGGTCATCAACGACGCGGACGCTGATCTTCGGACCGTGGCCGAACTACCTGCTGGCGGATGGCGCGGTCGCCAACCCGTACGGGGTCGATCTGGTCGCCAGCGACGGCGAATCCTGCGGCGATTGGCTGGTCGCCCACGGGATCGCGGCGCTCGACACGGCCGCCACCGTCGTCGACTCACTTCTGCCCGCAGGCCAGACGCAAATAAATCAACGACACGCAACACTAGCCAATCCCCAGGGTTCTAGGCAGAAGTGTGGCCTTCGTTCTATCGTTGCCGCTAAACATCAGTAGCCAGGGGCTTCCATGAATGCGAAGGAACATCGATCTCGGCGGATCCCGCGGGTCAGGATCACACCTTTCCAGTTCTTTTTTCTGGTCTCCGCCGTCTTTTTCGCGGCCATCACGCCCACACCTATCCAGTTCATGATCTCTGGAGTGATGGTCGCCCTCGCTGGCGTCGCCATGACCATCACCACTCTCAGGAAAGAACCAGCGCCGCCGGAAGTGTTTCTCGAGGAGGAGCATTTCGAGGGCGGCGGGAGCATACCCCTGAAAGGCGGAATCCTATCCAAGATGTGGGGCGGCCAGCAGCTGTTCCTGATGGTCTCTCCGCAGTTGCGGATGCTAGTGCTGAGCCCTACCGCAGGAGCCCTGGAATTCAGCCTCGCGTATGGGCTGGGGCGGTTCTTTGGGCCGTGGATTCTGCAACGGGAAGACGTTGCCGAGATCCAACATGTCCGGACATGGTTTGCTCCCTACGAGGGTGTAAGGGTCATCCCCACCGCCGGTCCCCCGTGGACATTCTCGACACGTGAGCCTGCCACCGTGCTGGCTTGTTTGGAGGAACTTGGCTACCCGGAGGCCGACGACGCATTCAGTTTGTGGTGACACCCTCCCTACCTTGGGCGAGCGGAAACATTCAAGATCGTTGGCATAGTCGGTATCCTTGCAGTTCCGCTCATCGCTGCTCTGATCAGCGGATGTTCAATTTGACGCCTTTAGGAGCATCGTCGTAGACACAACAGGGCCAGGGCGTCCGGAGCGCTGCGACGGCGCGCGCCCTGGACCCAACAGCCGGCCGCGCCAGCGGACGCCCGACAACTGGTTGCAGCGCAGCGGAAACGGTAATACTGGAATCCGCCCGGGACGTGGTTAAGGCGAAAAAGCCGGCGCTGGTGCGCCGGCTCTTTCTGTTTCCCTCGGAAAAAGGAAATCTGTGGTGCAGCGTCGCTGCTGCTGTGGTTACGGCTCGTCGAGCCGGTGGTCTTGTATTGGGAAGTCTACCGGACCGGTGGCCGGGCCTGCCGTGAGCATGCGCAGTTCCAGCAGGTCTTCATCTCACCGGGGCTGGAATCGATCCGGAAATCGAGAGCTGGGCAGAGTTCAGCATGGGCAATTTCAGGCCTCGGCTCGAGGAGCGGATGTTCCGCACCGAGTTATACACACTCAACCACCTTGAGAATATGGCAAGGTACTCGGGAGTGACACCGGGACGTGGGTTCAGGACTTTCGATCCTGACCAGGGCGATGGCTCATGAACTGACTAGCGCTCGAGTCCGCCGCGTTCTAGTGTCTTTCCCTTGCCCCCTGCTTGGCCATCTTGGCTGTCTTGGCCAGTGAGGGCTTTTGGGCTACGGCCGCTGTCGCCGGTGTGCCTTGGTATTTGTCTGCGAGAAATCGGGAAATGATCGCCTCGCGGTCGCCCTTGCCTTCGAGGCTTTCGGCCAGCTGCTGACGCTGTCGCAACCAGGTCCGTTTGGGCAACATAGTCGACACGTTTGCTCCGGCATTCCCCCGTCACGAGCTTGGAAGGGGGTGGCATCGGGTTAGGAGCAAGCGGCAGCGCACGCGTCAATCTGGACCTGGACGATCGCCCCCGTAGTTCGCCACGAGGTCGTCACACTCCCGGTCGTCGAAAAGCCCCAGGGTTCGCACTGTTTCGCCGAACCCGGTCATGAACTATCCCGAGCCGGCGCCGTCGGAAAGATATGTTTGGTTTTTTCGACATCGACGGCCTGCCCATGAAGCCCGCCATCGAAGAGAGAATGATCTCCATCGATGCCGAAGCTATGATCCCGTGCCCCGCCGCACCGGCGTCGCCGGAGGCATGCGCAAACTGGACGCTATCCGAGGCGCGGTCGGCGGCGGATGGATCAACGTCCTGATAACGGACGCTGATGTGGCGAGACAGCTTCTGGAGCCGCGACAACTCTAAATGCCGGGATCGAGCCTTCTCATCTCCTTCGTCTGCCACGCTCTGTGCCGTGTCAAGGCCGGGGATGAGTGCGAAATCGAATAATCACGTCCACCAGTAGTATCCGGCGAATCTCATCTGAAGGAGAGGGCGATTCTCATGGTGTTCGTTTCTTGGTCAGGATTCGGCAATGACCGGGCGCAGCAGCGGGCTCTCATCTGCGCCAGCGAGCACCGGCACGTAGCGCTCGAGCGCTGTTCCTGCAGCAACCAGGTCCCGGAGGTCTGTGAGCTTGCCGATTATCCGTCCTGTCGCGCGAGCCTGGACCATGATGTTGCCGAGGGCAGTGGCTTCGACCGGTCCGGCGATGACAGGTTTTCCGGTGGCGTTGGCGGTGAGCTGGCAGAGCAGCCTGTTCTGCGAGCCGCCGCCGACGATGTGCACGACGTTTACTGAAACGTCGGCGAGACGTTCGGCGTCGGCGATGGTGCGGGCGTAGCCGGTGGCGAGGCTGTCAAGGATGCAGCGGACGACCGCCGCGGGCCGTTCCTCCAGCGCGCCGCCGCCGGTGTGGACTGCGGCGCGGATGCGTTCGGGCATGTTGTCCGGGGCGATGAAGGCCGGGTCATCGGCGTTGATCCGGGGCCCGCCCTGAGGTAGTGCTGCCGCTGCTGTAAGCAAGCTTGCCAGTGACGGCGCATAGCCGCTTCTGGCCCAGGTGCGCTGGCATTCGCTGAGCAGCCACAGGCCGCCGGCGTTGCGCAAGTACCGGGTGGTGCCGTCCACGCCGCGTTCGTTGGTGAAGTTCGCGGCACGGCTGGCCTCGGTAAGCACCGGATGGCGCAGTTCCAGCCCCACGAGGGACCATGTGCCGGAGGAGATATAAGCAAAGTTCTCCGTCCGCGCCGGCACCGCGGCGACGGCCGAGGCGGTGTCGTGTGAGCCGACAGCGACGACCGTGGTTGCCGGGGTCAGCCCTGTATGGTCGGCGATTCCGGGGAGCAGGGTACCGAAGGTTTCGCCGGGTCGGATAAGCGGCGGGAACAGGTCCGTGGGCAGTCCCAGGGCGGTGAAGAATTCGGTGGCCCACTCGCCGGTGACGGCGTCGAAGAGGCCGGTGGTGGAGGCGTTCGTTTCCTCGGTGCGGCGCTGCCCGGTGAGCAGGAACGCGATCAGGTCCGGGATGAGCAGGGCCTGCAGCCCGTCCAGGCAGGATTCGGTGGCGAGCTGGTAGAGGGTGTTGAACTGCAGGAACTGTAGCCCGGTGGTGGCGTAGAGCCGTGCCGGGTCCAGCTTTTCGTGGACCCGGGCGACCGCGGCTCTGGAGCGGTCGTCCCGGTAGCTGTAGGGCTGTGCTGGGAGTTGGCCGGCGGCGGTGAGCAGGCCGTAGTCCACGGCCCAGGTGTCGATACCGACGCTGATGATGGTTTCCCCGCGCACTGCCGCTACTCGTCCGGCGGTGGCCAGGCCGGTGAGCACCTCGGCGAAGAGGGCTTCGAAGTCCCAGCGGAGGCCACCGTCAAACTCCACCACACCGTTCGGAAAGCGGTGCACCGTCTCGAGGGTGACCTTCGGGATCCCGCCGGTGACGGAGGCGCCACTGTCGACGGGGCCTCCGGCTGCAGGCGCGTTGCTGATGCGTCCGAGGATGACCCGTCCGGAGGAGGCACCGATGTCGACAGCGGCGAACAGGCCGCCGTCGACATCGGCCTGTGAAGCGGGCGCGGTGTCTTCCTGGTTCATCGCAGGAAGGCGGCGGCGACGCCGGCGTCGACCGGGATGTGCAGTCCGGTGGTGTGGGACAGCTCTGCGCTGGTGAGGACGGCGGCCGCGTTGGCCACGTGCTCGGGCAGGACTTCGCGCTTGAGCAGCGTGCGCTGGGCGTAGTACTTGCCCAGTTCCTGTTCGTCCACGCCGTAGACTGCGGCGCGCTTAGCGCCCCAGCCGCCGGCGAAGATCCCGGAGCCGCGGACCACGCCGTCGGGATTGATGCCGTTGACCCGGATCCCGTACTCGCCGAGCTCGGCGGCCAGGAGCCGGACCTGGTGGGCCTGGTCGGCCTTGGTGGCGGAGTAGGCGATGTTGTTCGGGCCGGCGAACACCGAGTTCTTCGAGGAGATGTAGACGATGTCCCCGCCCATGTCCTGGTCGATCATGACCCTCGCCGCGGCCTTGGCCACCAGGAAGGAGCCCTTGGCCATCACGTTGTGCTGCAGGTCCCAGTCCTTCTCGGTGGTTTCCAGGAGCGGTTTGGAGATGGAGAGCCCGGCGTTGTTCACCACGAGGTCCACGCCGCCGAACGCCAGCACGGCCGCCTGGATCGCTGCCGCGACCTGCTTTTCGTCCGTGACGTCGGCCTGGACGCCGACGGCGACATCCGCGCCGCCGAGTTCGGCGGCGACCGCCTGGGCGTTCTCCAGGTTCAGGTCCGCGATCACCACGCAGGCGCCTTCCGCGGCGAGCCGGGTGGCGATGGCCTTGCCGATGCCCGACGCCGCCCCGGTGACCAGCGCGATGCGGGTCGCGTGCGACTTGGGCTTGGGCAGGCGGGCCAGCTTGGCCTCCTCCAGGGCCCAGTACTCGATCCGGAACTTCTCGGATTCCTCGATCGGGGCGTACGTGGAGATCGCCTCGGCGCCGCGCATCACGTTGATCGCGTTGAGGTAGAACTCCCCCGCGACGCGCGCGGTCTGCTTGTTCGCGCCGAAGGAGAACATGCCCACGCCGGGCACCAGGACGATCGCCGGGTCCGCGCCGCGCAGCGCCGGGCTCTCCGGTGCCGCGTGGCGGTCGTAGTACGCCTGGTAGTCCTTCCGGTATACGGCGTGGAGTTCCTTCAGCCGTGCGATCGAGTCCTCGACCGACGCGTCCGCGGGCAGGTCCAGGATGAGCGGCTTGACCTTGGTGCGCAGGAAGTGGTCCGGGCAGGAGGTCCCCAGCGCCCCCAGCCGCGGGTGCTCGGCGGCTTCCAGGAAGTCAAGGACGACGGCGTCATCGCTGAAGTGCCCCAGCTGCGGTTTGTCCGTGGACGCCAGACCGCGGATCACCGGCGCCAGTGCGGCGGCCTTCGCCCGGCGTTCGGCCTCCGGGAGCGGGGCGTAGCCGGGGAGCTTGGGGCCGAACGGTTCTTTCTTGCCGTTGGCGGCGATGTACTTTTCGGCCTGGTCGATGATCCACAGCGAGTTGGCTTCCGCTTCTTCGCTGGTGGTGCCCCAGGCGGTGATGCCGTGCCCGCCCAGGATGGTGCCGACGGCCTGGGGATTGGCGTCCTTGATCGCGGCGATGTCCAGGCCCAGCTGGAAGCCCGGGCGGCGCCACGGCACCCAGACCACCTTGTTGCCGAAGATCTTCGTGGTGAGCGCCTCGCCGTCGGCTGCCGTGGCGATCGCGATGCCGGAGTCCGGGTGCAGGTGGTCTACATGTGCGGCGTCCACCAGCCCGTGCATGGCCGTATCGATCGAGGGAGCGGCGCCGCCCTTGCCGTGCAGGCAGTAATCGAAGGCCGCGACCATCTCGTCCTCGCGCTCCACGCCCGGGTAGACGTTCTTCAGGGCCTGGAGCCGGTCCAGGCGGAGCACGGCGAGGTTTTCCGCCTGCAAAGTACCCAGATCGCCGCCGGAACCCTTCACCCAAAGGAGCTGGACGTCGTCGCCCGTTACCGGGTCCTTCCCGGTGCCCTTCGCGGAGGTGTTGCCGCCGGCGAAGTTGGTGTTGCGCTTGTCCGCACCGAGTCGGTTGGACCGGGAAATCAGCTCTTCAACGGTCTTGTTGATGTTCTTGGTGCTCATTGGTTTAGGCGCCCCATCCGGCTTGCTGGCCGCCCACGCGGTCCTCGTTGATCTGTTTCTGGTAGCCGCTGGCCTTGAACGCGGCCATCGGGTCCGCGGGCAGGCCGCGGGATTCACGCCATTGGGCCAGCATCGGCCGGACGTCGGTGTAGAAGGCGTCGTTGAAGACGGCGTTGGCGGCCAGGACGTCGCCGGCGCGCTGGGCCTCGGATAGTGCCGCGGTGTCGATCAGCAGTGCACGGGCGGTCATTTCCTGGACGTTGAGCACCGAGCGGATCTGGCCCGGGATCTTCTCCTCCAGGTTGTGGCACTGGTCCAGCATCAGCGCGACGCGGGACTCTTTACCCGACGACT
The DNA here is from genome assembly GCF_001428005.1 of Arthrobacter sp. Soil736. Lineage (GTDB taxonomy): Bacteria > Actinomycetota > Actinomycetes > Actinomycetales > Micrococcaceae > Arthrobacter. The sequence continues at coordinate 36,497 of NZ_LMSB01000029.1, read as the reverse complement.
TGCCGAAGCCGCCGCCGCGGATCACCTCGTGCATGATGCGGAACAGCTGGAAGGGATCCGCCGCGCCGACGATCAGGTCATCGTCGGCGTAGAAGCGCGAGTTGAAGTCAAAAGAACCGAGCTTGCCGAGGCGCAGGAGCTGCATGACGATGAATTCGATGTTGGTGCCCGGAGCATGGTGGCCGGTGTCCAGGCAGACGAACGCCTTCTCGCCCAGGGCCAGGGTCTGGGCGTAGGACGTGCCCCAGTCCGGAACATCGGTGTGGTAGAACGCCGGTTCGAAGAACTTGTACTCCAGCACCAGGCGCTGGTCCTCGCCGAGGCGGGCGTAGATTTCCTGGAGCGATTCCGCCAGGCGGTCCTGCCGTCCGCGCATGTCGTCCTGGCCCGGGTAGTTGGTGCCGTCCGCCAGCCAGATCTTCAGGTCCCTGGACCCTGTGGCGTGCATGATGTCGATGCACTCGAAGTGATGGTCGATCGCCCGGCGGCGGACTGATTCGATGGAGGATGTCAGGGAGCCGAACTTGTACTCGTCGTCCTGGAAGGTGTTGGAGTTGATCGTGCCCAGCCCCATGCCCAGGCCGGCCGCGTATTCCTTCAGGGCGGCGTAATCGTCCACCTTGTCCCACGGGATGTGCAGCGCCACCGTGGGAGCCAGGCCCGTGAGCTCGTGGACCTTGGCCGCGTCCGTGAGCTTTTCCTGGACAGTGCGCGGGGTCCCCGGGGTGCCGAACACCCTGAAACGGGTGCCCGAGTTGCCGTAAGCCCACGAGGGAACCTCAATGCCAAGCTCCGAAAGCCGGCTTAAAGCCGTTGCTGTGTTGTTCATGATTTTTCTTTCGTCAGTGATAGGCGGTGAGTGGTTTGCCAGAGTCAGTGTTGGCAGTGTCAGGTCAGGGTCGCTGTTGGCCGGCGACCAGCTGCTCGTCGAGGTTGAAGACCTCCTCGAGAATCCGGAATCCTTCATCAGGCGGAACGTCGCTGTTCTGGAAGAGCGTGGCCATTTCCGCCTGCCAGCGGGCATTGACGTCTGTGAGAGCCATCCGGGCCCGCGCGGCGTCGAAGTCGTCGCATTCGAGGTAGCCGATCAGCAGTCCGTCGTTGTCCAGGTACAGCGAGTAGTTGTTCCAACCGGCCTCCTTCAGGGCAGCCAGCATCTCCGGCCACACCGCCGCGTGCCGCCGGCGGTACTCCTCCAGCAGCGCAGGCTGGATCGAGGAACGGAAACACACCCGCATGACCATCTCCTTCGGATTTGAGTGGAACGTGATTGCCGCTCCGGGTGGGTGGATTAGCCGTCATCCGCCCGGACCGGCCGCCAGTTGGGCCACGGTCAGGTCGGGGAACATCGTGGGTTCCTGGTAGATCACCGCGATGCCCGCTTCACGGCCGTGGAGCGCGTCCCGGAAGGACACTCTTTCACCGTCCAGGAGGACGTGGCCACGGTCCTCCTGGTGCTGCGAGGGTCCTGACCATCGTGGACTTGCCCGCGCGGTTCTCACCGACCAACGCGGTGACCTCTCCGGGGTGGAGCCTGAGCTGTGCTCCCTGCTGCGCTTTGACGGCACCAAAAGACTTATGGATGTCCTGCAGCTCCGACGTGGGGACTCCGCCGTCGGCGGCCGTTCGTCTGCTGTTGAGGGCGACTCCTGAGATGTCGTCCATAGCCGTTACTCCCTTGTATGAATCGATTCAATAGTGAACCTTCTCACACGGTAGGGTACGTTTCCGTTGCATGTCAAGGACCGCACGATCGGCGCTCACGGAACGAATCTCTCGCCAAGGGTGACCGGCAGGATACCATTGCTATAGGTTTGATTCGATTCAGAAGGACGGCTTCAGTACCGATGGGTCCTAGTGTGAAAGACGTGGCTGCGCTGGCGCAGGTTTCGGTGGGGACGGTATCCAATGTGCTGAATCGGCCGGAGCAGGTCACACCGGAGAAACGAAAGCGGGTACAGGCGGCTATCGCCCAGCTGGGATTCGTCCGCAATGAGTCGGCCAGATCCTTGCGTTCGGGGTCGAGTCGTAGCCTGGGAATGCTGGTTTTGGATGTGCGTAACCCCTTCTTCACCGATGTCGCCCTGGGTGCCGAGGATGTCGCCGAGGAGCACAAGCACTCGTTTATTTTGGCCAACAGCAGCGAAGATGCGCGGCGGGAGCAGGCATACCTGGACCTGTTCGAGGAGCAGCGCGTGCAGGGCATACTGATCACCCCCGTTGGAGATGTTCTGCAGAGGCTGGAAGCCATGCAGTCGCGGGGCATCCCGTCAGTCCTGGTGGACCGGCTGGCAGGCTCCGAGAATTTTTGCTCCGTATCCGTAGATGACGTGGCCGGCGGGCGGGCAGCTATTGAGCACCTCATAGCGGGCGGAGCCGAACGGCCGGCGTTCGTTGGGGGTCCCTTCACGCTCCAGCAGGTGGCCGACCGTCACGCCGGCGCCCTTGCCGCCGCCGCCGCCGCAGGGGTCCAGTTACAGGTGTTTGAAACTCCGAACCTGAAGTTTGAACGTGGTCGGCATGTTGGAGATCTCATCGGCGATCTTCGCCAATCGCGGCGACCTGATGCCGTGTTCGCCGCTAATGACCAACTCGCCCTGGGTCTCCTCCAGTCCTTTACCGCCAATGGCATTCGGGTACCGGATGATGTTGCCCTCGTGGGTTTTGACGACATCGATTTCGCAACGCAGTCGAGCATTCCCCTGTCCTCCATCGGGCAGCCGCGGCAACTCATCGGAGAACGGGCCGCCCGGCTGCTGTTTGATGAGATCGAGAACCCGCACGGCCACGAGCACCAACAGATTGTCTTTACCCCCGAACTCGTGGTCCGGGAGAGCAGCCGCCGTCCCGGCTGAAGTTGAACGTCTGGTACAAAGGGCCAGTCGCGATCCTCGACGAGCGCAACATCCGTCCCGGCCTACGTGGGCATCGTCTGGGCAGCGCTGCCCGCCGCTGCATGCGACCTGGTGCGACGTCGGGGCGGCGAGCTAATCGAATCAACTTCGATGGCGAGGATGCAGACGCACGGCGCTTCTATGAAGCGCGTCGTGAGGCTGGGCGCCGACACTTCGAGGAGGCTGAAAAGCCTCGACCGAGGCTATTCACAGCATGTCCACCGGCGCCTGCCGCTCTCGATTGGGATTGTGAAGAAGTGCACCGCGATCCACAGCCGGCGACCTGCAGGCGGACGGACCGCCTTGCCGCTGCCTCCTTCATTCACCTGACAGCACCTGTTCCTTCGACTTGGCTGACCATGTCGGGTCGCTCGGGACGGTCTCGTGCAGGTCACCCTGGAGCTTTCGTGGAGACGTTGACGTAATGCACGTCACCCCCTATGATTGTGAAACGATTCAGGAGATGAAACGATTCAGGTTGATGAGATCTTGTTGGCCCCCGGGCGGGGCTTGCCAGCCCCTCATACACCACGATCACAAAGACCACCCGGAACGGAACAGTTCCGGTCCCTTGCCAATGACGACGAAGGAAATCAGCGATGAGCATCACGCCCCCCGGGGATATCCGCCCCAACCTCGAAGCCAGCATCGGACGGAGGGACCCGAAGAAAGCCGCGATGAGCGGCTGGATCGGAAGCGCACTTGAGTACTACGACTTCGCGTTGTACTCGCTGGCCGCGGCACTCATCTTCCCTGCCATCTTCTTCCCGTCGGAGAACCCGACCGTCGCGATCATCGCCTCGCTCGCGACCTACGCGGTGGGCTACGTCTCTCGTCCGGTCGGCGCTATCGTCCTGGGCGCGTACGGTGACAGGCACGGCCGCAAGCACGTGCTCATCTTCGCGATGCTGCTAATGGGCTTCGCGACCTTCGCGGTCGGGCTCTTGCCCACGTACGGACAGGTCGGCATCCTTGCCCCCGTCCTTCTGGTGATCCTCCGCCTGATCCAGGGGTTCGCGGTCGCGGGCGAGCTCGGCGGTGCTAGCGCGATGATCGTTGAGCACTCCCCCGACGCCAGGCGCGGCTTCTTCGCGAGCTTCAGCCTTCAGGGCACGCAGGTCGGCTCAATTCTGGCCACCGGTGTCCTGCTTCCGCTCGCCGCTCTTCTCCCCAAGGACCAGTTCGAGACCTGGGGCTGGCGCATCCCGTTCCTGCTTAGCGCCTTCGTGATCCTGGCCGGGTACATCATTCGTCGTCGAGTGCAGGAGCCCCCGGCGTACCTGGCGCAGGCCGAAACGGGTAAGGCGAAGCGCCGGTTCCCACTCATCGACCTCCTGCGCACCCACCCATGGGTCTTGGTCCGTTGTGTCATCATGACGTTCACCAACGTGATCGGCATGGCGACCCTCATCTTTGGCGTGTCCTACGCGACGCAGAAGGGCTACGGCATCGGCTATTCCAGCAGCGAGTTCCTCTGGGTGACCCTCGTGGCTAATTTGACTGCAGTAGTGACGATCCCGATGTTCGGCGCGCTGTCCGACAGGATCGGCCGGCGGACGCTCATGGTGGCTGGCGGGATCGGCGGCGGTCTGCTGGCGGGTGGATACCTGTGGGCAATCGACCAGAGGAGCCTGGTTCTGGTCTTCGTGTGCGTCGTGATCGTGCAAGGGATCTTCTTCCAGATGTGGAACGCGACTTTCGCCACGTTCTTCCAGGAGCAGTTCCCTATGCGGATCCGCGTGACCGGGTTCGCGGTGTCACAGAACGTCGGCCTCATGATCGCGTCGTTCTTCCCGAGCATCTTCACGGCGGTCGCTCCCCCGGGGTCGACAAACGTCCCGGTCGTCATCGGGCTGATCACGTTGGGCATTTGCCTCGCCGCGGCGCTGGCTACCCTGCTGTCCTCCGACACTAAGGGCAAGTCGCTCGAGGACCTCGAAGCTCCTAAGGCCGGTTCGCAACCACTCACGAGCGAGCACGCGTGAGCTCGGCCATGATCGAGGGAGCAAGTCGCAGCTCGCGCCGGGTCAAGCGTCCCTCGATGACTCATCGCATGACGGAACAAACCACGAAGCGGCCGGGGCGCCGAGCGGGCATTGAAGACAGCCAGCGTCGCCCAATAGTTCAACGTCGATCCGCTCTGGACCTCATCCGCCTTCGGCGACGTACGGTGACGACGGCAGAACAATCGGAGAACAGTGATGACTGAAACGACGAAACGGTCACAGGCAGTGTGGCCAGTCAAGCACAGCCCGCTACTGCGGGCGCCGGAGCGGTTCATCTCGCGCATGGAGCTCCAAGGAATGATCCGCCAATTAACGGACAACCTAGTCAACATCACGGACGAGACAGGTCAATTTCTCCTTCGGCTCGACGACGGGCGAGTAATCGACACTAAAGGCTGGGCGGGCTGGGAGTGGACTCACGGCGTCGGTCTGTACGGGATGTGGCAGTACTACGACCAGACCGGTGAGTCGACGATGCGCGACATCATCGACTCCTGGTTCACTGCGCGGCTAGCCGAGGGCACCACGAAGAACGTCAACACAATGGCGCCGTTCCTGACGCTTGCCTGCCGCTACGAGGAGACGGGCGATCGCACACTCCTGCCGTGGCTCGACTCTTGGGGCGAGTGGGCTATGCGCGCGATGCCGCGCACACCTCATGGCGGCATGCAGCACATCACGTTGGCCGAGGAGAACCACCACCAGCTGTGGGACGACACCCTCATGATGACTGTCCTGCCGCTGACCAAGATCGGTCTGCTGCTCGACCGACAGCACTACGTCAGCGAGGCAACATTCCAGTTCCTCACCCACGTGGCGTACCTCATGGACCGTGAGACGGGGCTGTGGTTTCACGGCTGGTCATTCGACGGCAACCACAACTTTGCCAAGGCCCGCTGGGCGCGCGGGAACTCGTGGTTGACAATGGTGATCCCCGACTTCCTAGAGCTCGTGGACCTGCCCAAGTCCGACCCGGTGCGCCGGTTCCTGATTGAGGTCCTGGACGCCCAGGTCGCGGCCCTAGCTGACATGCAGGACACCTCGGGACTGTGGCACACGCTTCTCAACGACCCCTCCTCATACCTCGAAGCTTCAGCGACGGCGGGGTTCGCCTATGGAATCCTCAAGGCGGTGCGCAAGGGATACCTCGACCCCAAGTACGCTGCGGTGGCCGAGAAGGCAATCCGGGCTGTCATCGCGAACATCTCGGACGACGGCGAGCTGCAGCAAGTCTCGTTCGGCACCGGGATGGGCTCGGACCTGGACTTCTATCGCGACATCCCGCGCACGCCGATGCCATACGGGCAGGCCATGGCGATCCTGTGCCTCGCAGAGTATCTGCGAACCTACTACTGAGTCCCTGCTGGGCGGCAGACTGCCTGGACCTGGGTGCGGTTACGTGGGGTGCGAGACCCGCGCGGCTCGTGGCTGACGACGAGGCGCTCGCCGCGCATGTGCGCTGGCACACGGGGACCGTCCGGGTCACCGTGCCCGCGAAAGTCAAGACAACGTTCTTATCGATGGAGGAAAACTGATGGTTCTCGACTCGTTCCGACTGGACGGGAAGGTTGCCCTGGTGACGGGTTCATCTCGTGGCCTGGGGCAGGGCGCTGCGGTGGCGCTGGCGGAGGCGGGAGCCGACGTCGCACTGCTGAACCGGGCCCGGGCCCAGGAAACAGCCGAGAAGATCCAGGCTGTCGGCCGCCGGGTCCACGTGATCGAGCAGGACCTGGGCGCGGCGACCCCACAGGAGCTGGACGAGTCTGTCCAGTCCGTGGTGGAGGCGCTCGGGCGGATCGACATATTGGTGAACAATGCTGGGATCATCCGGCGGGCACCGCTGCTGGAGCACCCTTCTTCGGACTGGGATGACGTGCTGGCGATCAATCTGGACGCCGTGTTCCACCTGTCGCAGGCCGCAGCCAAGCGATACGTGGCCCAAGGCGGAGGGAAGATCATCAACATCGCTTCGATGCTGTCTTTCCAGGGTGGAATCCTGGTGCCTGGGTACGCGGCGAGCAAACACGCGGTGGCGGGGCTCACGAAGTCGTTTGCGAATGAGCTGGCCGCCCGTGGAGTAAACGTCAATGCGATCGCTCCGGGGTACATGGCCACCGACAACACGGCGCCGATCCGTTCAGACGAGGCGCGCGAGAAGTCGATCCTGGACCGGATCCCGGCCGGGCGATGGGGCACTGCGGCCGATCTGCACGGCGCGTTCGTCTTCCTGGCCTCGCCCGCGTCCGACTATTTGAACGGCGCGATCATCCCGGTCGACGGCGGCTGGCTCGTACGCTGACCGCCGCTGCAGAGACATCAACCCCTTTATAACTGGAGAAATCACTATGGAACAGCGCTACGCAACCAGCCCGGACCAGCTCCCGACCTTCGACACCAATGAGCTGCGAGAGCGGTTCTTGGTCGAGGATCTGTTTGTCCCCGGCGAGGTGAATGTCGTCTACACGCACCACGACCGGATCGTTCTCGGCGGCGCAGTCCCCGCGGGCAAGCAGCTTCCACTGCCGACGTTCGACGAACTTCGAGCGGAGTACTTCCTGACCAACCGCGAGGTTGGAATCATCAACGTCGGCGGCACCGGCACGATCACCGCGGACGGCGAGACGTACACTCTCCCCAACGGGGCGTGCCTGTACATCGGCCGCGGCACCCGGAACATCGTCTTCTCCGACGCCCCCGCGGGCGAGGAAACCGGGGGGGCACAGTTCTACCTGTTTAGCGCCCCGGCGCACACCACCTACGAAACCCAGCTGGTGCTCAAGGGGCAGGGCACGGTGCGCGAGCTGGGCGATCAGCTCACCAGCAACCGGCGGACCCTGAATCAATACATTCACGAGAAAGGGGTTCGGTCCTGCCAGATCGTCATGGGCGTGACCGAGCTTCACCCAGGATCGATGTGGAACACGATGCCAGCGCACACTCACGACCGGCGCACCGAATGCTACCTGTACTTCGACGTGCCGGACGACACCCGGGTGATCCACCTTATGGGCCAGCCGACCGAGACGCGCCACCTCGTGATCGCCGACCGGCAGGCGGTCATCTCACCGTCCTGGTCGGTGCACTCCGGCGTCGGCACCGCCGCCTACTCCTTCGTCTGGGCCATGGCGGGGGAGAACCAGTCCTTTGACGACATGGACGCCGCTCCCGTCACCTCTCTGAGCTGAGTTCAGGCGAGCCTACCGATGCCGCGGTCCGCGCCCCTCATGAGTGGGCCCGCTCATCCGCCGCTTCAAGGGACGGCCTCCGTGGCCTCAACACGGGCGAGTGACGACTACGTACCTGCAACCCATCCGAAGGAGATCCCGATGAGCGACACCCTTTCCACCCTCTGTGCATCGCGCCTCGTCCCCGTCGTCGTGCTCGACGACGCGGCCGACGCCCAGCCCCTGGCTGCCGCCCTTGTGGCTGGGAACCTTCCCGTCGCGGAGGTGACGTTCCGAACCGCGGCGGCAGCCGACGCGATCCGTGTCATGGCTGACCGCGGGGACATGCTCGTGGGAGCGGGTACGGTGCTAACCAGCCAGCAGGTCGACCAAGCGGTCGACGCCGGCGCGTCCTATATCGTTTCGCCCGGCCTGAGCCGGGCGGTAGTGGAGCGGTGCCAGGAGCACGGCGTGCTCGTGCTGCCCGGGGCCGTGACCGCCACCGAGATCCAGGCGGCACTGGAGCTGGGCCTGACCACAGTTAAGTTCTTCCCGGCGGGCACTTCCGGCGGCGCTGCCGCGATCGCGGCGCTCACCGAGCCGTTCGCCGGTGTTCGCTTCGTCCCCACCGGCGGCGTCGGTCCGAAGAACCTCCACGAGTACCTCGCAATTCCCGCGGTGGCGGCGGTGGGCGGTTCCTGGATGGTGTCCAAGGACCTGGTCCGAGCCGGTGACTTTGCACAGATCACCAGAATCGCCGCGGAGGGCGTGGCCTTGGCAAGACAGGGCGCACTCGCCTGACGCGCGCGGTCCGGCCCCGGACGGCCCAGCCCTACGCATCACAATCCCATCCGGGGACCCTTCCCGACCTGAGGAGCCACCATGTTAGTCAGACGAGTCAGTGCCCTGTCGACAGAAGCCACGGCAATAAAGGGATCAGCATGAGCGCCCAAATCGAACCCGGACAGAGTCAGGCCACCGACGTCGTCACCTTCGGGGAGACCATGGCCTTGTTCAAAGCTGACACGCCGGGCCCGCTGGCCCACGTCCCCGGCTTGAGCCTGGGAATCGGAGGAGCAGAGAGCAATGTGGCTGTGGCTCTGCAGCGCTTGGGCACCTCCGTCACCTGGCTCGGACGCGTCGGCAACGACAGCCTAGGAGACCTGGTCGTACGCGAACTCAGGGCAGAAGGGATCACCGTTGCCCCCATTCGCGACGATGCTGCCCCTACGGGGTTGATGATCAAAGAACGCCGCACCGCCGACGCTGTAAAGGTCTGGTACTACCGCTCGGGCAGCGCCGGGTCCCGTCTGCACCCAGACGACATCCCCGCCGACCTCATAGCGCGCGCACGTCTGCTCCACGTCACCGGGATCACCCCTGCACTTTCGAGCTCGGCGGCCCTGGCGACACAGCAAGCCATCGACTGCGCCAGGGCCGCAGGGGTACTGGTGTCCTTCGACCTTAACTACCGTGCCGCCCTCTGGCCCCAAGAGGCAGCAGGGCGTCAATTCCGGCAGATCATGGCCAAAGCAGACATCGTCTTCGCCGGCGACGACGAAGCCGCCATCGCTGTCGGGCCCGCTCCCGGGCCTGGGGAACTGGCTAGCCGCATCGCCGCCCTTGGACCCACCCAGGTCATCCTCAAACGCGGTGCTCAGGGATGTCTGGCACTGATCGACGGCAACGAATACGCCAGGGAAGCGGTGCCCGTGCGCGTGGTGGACACGGTCGGGGCCGGAGATGCCTTCGTCGGCGGCTACCTCTCCGAGATGCTCCGCAAATCGGACATCGACCAGCGGCTCCTGACAGCCAACCAGGTCGGCGCCTTCGCTTGCCTGGTTCCCGGTGACTGGGAAGGCATGCCGCGCAGAGCAGAACTGCACCTGCTGGACCCCAGCGACCCCGTCTCCCGCTAAAACATCCCCGCCGTCATGGATGAGGCGACCGCCGCCCTCAGCGGAGTGGAAGTAGACCAGCTGTTCGCGGTGGCGCGAGGGCTGCGCAATCAAGGTACGGGCATTCTCTTCATTTCCCACCGTTTCGAGGAAAGTGTTCGCCCTCTGTGACCGGATCAATCACCGTCATGCGCGACAGAACCTACGTATCCACCCACGTCACCGCGGACGTGACGGTTGAGCAGATCGTAGGTGAAAAGGTTGGGCGCGATATCGCTGAACTGTTTCCCAAGGCGCCGGCGGAAATCGGCCAGCCGGTTCTGAGTGTTCGGGGCCGTAGCAGGGACGGAGTTTTCCGGGATATCAGCTTCGAGGAGCGGGCCCGGGGAGATCGTGGCACGTGCCGGTCTCGTCGGGGCCGGCCGTACTGAGGTTGCCCGCGCGATCTTTGGCATCGACCCCTACGATTCCGGTGAGATTTCGTTCGACCACAGGCCCCTCAAAGGCGGGATCCCCAGGCAGCGATCAACGCCGGCATGGGGTTCCTTCCGGAAGGCCGGCGCAAGCAGGGACTGGTCATAGACCTTACGGTGAATCGCAATATTACCCTGACACTGCGCAACCATTTCGCGAAGGCCGGCTTGATCAATGCCGGGCAGAACGCTCCGCAGCCGAGGAATGGAGCAAACGTCTGCAGGTCAAGGCCGGATCTCCCGAACATGCCGTCTCCACACTGTGGCGAGCTAGGGGAACGCACCGTCGAAGAAGGCGGCACCGTGATTGTCGGTCCGCCGCCCGTGTTAAACAGGCCCTTCGCAGATGAGCATGGTTAGGGCTGGCTGAGACTACCGCCGCGCGGCGTAGTCCGGTGCGGTGCGGCGTGGTGCGGGGGGAAAGAGGTCAGGGCCTCTTTGAATTGGTAGCGACCAAGCAAACCAATTCCAAAAGAGACCCTGACGCGAAAACTCTATGTCTTGTTCCGGTGGCCGCTGGTGCACGCGCGCGGATGCTCTGCTCGGTGTCGAGGGCATCCACATCAGCTCCGTCACGGCAACCGCGAACGGCCTGGTTCTGCGAGTCGAAACTGGCGAAACCCTCAGCGGCTGCCCGGACTGCGGCGTCATCGCGGTCGGCCACGGACGCCGCCAGGTCCGGCTTCATGACATTCCCTGTTTCGGCAGGCCGGTGCGGCTGCTGTGGGCCAAGCGCGTCTGGCGCTGCCCGGACCCAGGCTGTCCGGGGAACACCTTCACCGAGGAACACCCGCTGGCAGGGCCGCGGGCGAAACTCACGGCCCGGGCAGTGGCATGGGCGACCGACGCGCGGCAGCGTTTCGACACCTCGGTCTCAGCCCTGGCACACCAGCTCGGCGTCTCCTGGCACACTGCCTGGGACGCCATCAAGGCGGAGGCCACCAGGCGCATCGGCATCACGGACCGGCTGGCCGGCGTGAACGCGCTCGGCGTCGACGAGCATGTCTGGTCACACACGGGCCCGCCGGGATCCGGCATGGTCACCGGGATCGTGGACCACACCCGTGACGCCCACGGGATGGTGCATGCGCGGTTGTTGGACTTGGTTCCTGGGCGGTCCGGGAAGGCCTACGCCGACTGGCTCAAAGACCGCGGCGCCGGGTTCACCGCCGGGATCAAGACAGCGGCCCTGGATCCGTTCCGCGGCTACGCCAACGCGATCCGCGACGAACTGCCCGAAGCCATCACTGTCCTGGACGCGTTCCACGTCGTGAAGCTCGGCTCAGCCATGGTCGATGAAGTCCGCCGCAGGGTCCAGCAGGACACCCTGGGCCACCGGGGCCGCAAGGGAAATCCGCTCTACGGCATCCGCAGGACCCTGCAGATCGGCGCCGAACACCTCAGCGACAAACAGGCCGCACGCCTCGATGCGAAACTCGCCGCCGGGGACCCGGACCACGAAGTCACCTTGGCCTGGCACTGCTACCAGAAGCTCCGGGCGATCTATCACGCCAGGCCGGAACGGGGCAGGGAACTCGTCAACGAGGTGATTGCATCGTTCCCGGCCTGCCCCATCCCGGAAGTCGCCCGGCTCGGCCGGACACTCAAACAATGGAAGAGCGCGATCCTCGCCTACTTCGACACCCACGGCGCCTCCAACGGCCCCACCGAAGCGATCAACGGCGTCATCGAAACCACCCGTAGAATCGCCCGCGGCTTCCCCAACCTCACCAACTACAGAATCAGATGCCTACTCGCCGCCGGCGGCCACCGCCCCTACCGGATCAGACAGACAAACCATGCCTAAATGCGAAGGGCCACTAACCTTCGCATAGGCTGGCGATCTGGCAAGTGGAGCTCATGCATGTCGTCTTATTAATTACGCTGATTATGAGCCAGGCAGTAATAGCAAAAAGGACTTGACGCACCACAAGTTAGAGACCAGCGTCCTCAATTTGGAGGTTCTTGAGAGTCTCGTGAAGTTGCTCCCGCGCACTCTCGACATATTTTTCTCGATCCGCCTCCTGTGCGCGTCGGACCTCTTCAGCAATCCGATTGACTCGTTGAATCGGTATTCTTTCCTTCACCTTCTTGCCGTTGCCGAGCGTGATTACCAATTTTATGCTGGCGCTCAACAACAATCGCCTAAACCAACAAATGAAGATATTTCCGGGTCGGCTGTTGTACTCCAGAAGCCATCTGGATAGAACAGACAGATCTACCTGCAGGGAAGTAGTGTGAGAATGGCGGATGGGCTTCCCATCCAAGTACCATTTTCGGCTATTGCGCGGCGAGCTAACACTTAGCTCTTCAACGTGTTGTAGACCTTTGAACCTGGGATGAATGACATCAACTCTAATTAGCGTCGTATCCGTCCGCCCTGAGTTGATCAAATCGAAGTCCAGGCCAGCTTGGTAGTTGCGGAGCACTAAGGCTGGATGTGCAAACCTCACCAATGCACCACTTGCCCTATTATTCCTCCTTGTCTCAACAAGGGCGAAGATCGCGATGACCGCCGAACACATCGCAACGCCCAACGCGGTAATCGGAACCCATACCGGCACATCAGTCATATATCCCCCAAGTTTTGTCGTCATCCAAGATGATACGTGAAGGGCAACACTGAAAGAGTCGCTTCTGTGCGAAAACTCGGGCATATTTCGGATCCCTGGCCCAGTCTTAGATCGTGTGGCGAGCGACTCCCAGGGCCAACGCCAAGCCCTCCATGGTGGGGATGTTGACGACAGTACGGACCGCCATGCGCGTTCCGGTTCTGACCACCTGATGCGTATCAACACAGCTATCCAAATAGGCTTGCGCCTTCTTCACGAGCGATTTTGAGTATTTGGTGAATCTAGCCGTGGTGCCCTAATTATGACGACTGACCTGTTGCCGTCAAGCGGACGACGCAAAAGGCAAATTGTCAGCGCCCCACCCTATAGTCACTGCTATGACAGCTATTACCTCATCAGACTTGGCCGAGATGGCCGCCCGCGCGCCCGCGCTGGCCGCCAACAATAAGATCCGCGTCTTCGACGCCATGTACTTGAATGAGCCAGACGTGACACTGGATGGGGAAAGCGTGAGCGTCGAGGAAGCGATTGAAGCCGCCGCGCTGAGCGCCGCTCCGTTCGTATCGGTGGACATGGACGAATTCGACCTCACAGACCTACTTGTCCAGATCGATGAGAATTTCCCGGAAGACTCACCGACGGTGGCGGAGCTCCGGCAGCTGGTCCGGAAGGCCGATGGCAAATACCGGGGTGAAAATGAGCGGCTGTGGCTGCGCTGGGGCGCCCAGGGATTGACCTACGAGTGGAGCGCTACGGCGGACTGGCGGCGGCAATTGGCCGTCGACATGGCCGAAGCTACTTATGAAGGCCAACGTCAATCCGTCGTCCAGGCGAAGACGCGGGACTCTGAAATTGATGCGTTGGTGGCGCTGCTTATGGACTCTCATGAATTCCGCGCCGCGATGCCGACCAAGCGAATCCCCACGGCTCAAGCCCAGCTAGCGGCCCAGCAGAACGTCGAAGATCAAGTGACCGAACCTGCCGCTTCACGCGCCAGCACCACGCTTGCCCGTCGCGTCTTGGAGTTTGAGATAACCCTCAAGCCTCAGCTGGAGGAGCTTGCTGAAGAGCTCCGCCACACCCAAGAATGGCGCGCCGCTGCGTCCATCCCAAAACGCCATGACGCCGCGATTACATTCCTGCTGGGCAAGGCCGAAGGATTCAGACTCAGTTCGAGTATCAGTGACCCACTCATGCGTGCGGCAAAGGAACTCGATGAGAAACTAGCCATCAAAAGACCCTTCCCGAAATACGACTGATAGCCTTTCAATATGGCACGTAAAGTAGTAACCCTTTTGGCAGATGACCTCGACGGCTCAGAAGCCAGCGAGACCATCCAATTCGCCTTCGATGGCACCGAATATGAGATTGATCTCAACGAAGCGCACGCGAATGAACTCCGAAGCGCTTTGAGCCGCTACACCAACGTCGCCCGTAAAACATCAGGAGGCCGCGGCCGGCCGGCAGGGCGTAAAACCACGACCGGTGGCACGGACTCCAAGGCTATTCGCCAGTGGGCGCTTGATAACGGCCTCCAGGTCAACACGCGCGGCCGTATTCAGGCCGAGATCGTGGAGAAGTACCAAGCGGCACACTAAAACCGAAGCCGCTCAGGAGGCTAGCGATTTCATCCGATCGGCACCGGCAGATCGAGTGTTTCAGCGAGTAAACTACATATCCACAAACTAAATCAGGGCTGGAAATCTAAACAGTTTCTGGTCCTGATTGCTTTATTTGTACTCGTCTTGGCCGACTGCCACGCTCGGAAGATGAAGAAATTATTGGTGTAGCTGATCGTGGACTAAGCCCAATATCCGCGTCGGCCGATCCCCGCCTCGGCGGCGCGGCCGGGCCCCTCCCCCGATTGCTGGGCAGGAAGACCGTACTCAATCTGTACGCGATGGTCTGTCTGATCGCATGCTACGACCCCACGGTCGGCTGGGTGCAACAACAGCTGGTATCTCCGTCCCAAAGCTCTCAACAACGGCCGCCTCGTGATGCATAGGCGCGGCCTGACGATCGTCAGAGTCGGCACCAACTCTTACCTCAGGGGTGGGTAGCGAAAATCCCCTCTGAACAGCCACTTTGCTTATGCATGCGGCACGGCAGGGCTGTGAGACCCATCCCCGAGAGTTCGCCAGAGATAGTTCACAAGAGGGGTGGGTATTGATTGCTCAAATGCACAAGCGTTTCAGCGACTTCCCTCGAAGGGGTCGATCACCGTATGTACGCCATGCACCCACGAATGCCCTTGTTCGTCAGCTCACCTTCGACCGTCAGCGCCCCAGCGCGACTGCACTTTCCTCCAGCGCTGCGTTCCGCCCGCTCTCACATGCATGGTTCCACCCATCTTGCCGAGGAAGACTGCGTGTCCCGCAGCTTGAACGCGTTCGTCGAACACTGCCTGCGGATGGCCCTGTGGCGGCGCCAACACACCGGACGCCCGGCACCGGTCGGACTGATCCATCACTCAGATGCGGGCAGCCAGTACACCTCCATCCGTTACACCGACACACTGGCCTTGGAGGGCATGCAGCCGTCCATTGGCAGCGTGGGTGATGCCTATGACAATGCCGCCGCCGAGACCGTGATGGGGTTGTTCAAGAACGAGGCCGTAGCGAAGGATTCACCGTTCCGCAGCGGGGCGTTGAAAACCGAAAGCGACGTGATGGAGATCGTCTTCGAGCCAGAGGAATATGAGCAGACATATTATGATCTACAAACCGGCCCGTTACCCGACGACGCCGCCAACAAACAGGCGGCATGATTCCCGGGACGGTTCAGGGTCAGAACTTTGATGTTTGTCTTGAGTTTTAGGCAGCGTTTTTCATTTCGGGCATCGTCGGCGCCGAACCGTGCCCTGGCGGAAACTCCTGTGATGCAAAATCAGATGTCATAGGCTCCCCTATCCCGTGTGCACGAAGGCCTGTCGCCCCCAGCTTGAACGAACAGTAGTCGAATGTGGGAGGGATTCGGCTCTCTTGCCAAGGACATAGGCCGAATACCGATCTCCATGTGGTGCTGGCGTCGACGCTCACGGGCTTGGTGGGTTCCGGCCGGCCTCCCTTATCATGCCCACGCGGTCGTTCAGATGACCCCGATTCGGGCGCCACAGAAGCCAGGTCCACCACATCTGGGCGGCGCCGAACACGATGCCTGCTGCCACGTTCGCAACCGGTACGAACGGTCCGGCAAGAACAATGAACCCCAAGGCACCGACGGCTAGAAGAACACCGGCGCCACGGGGAAACATTGCCGCCCGCGCGGCAGCGACACCCGTAACCCCATGCCCACCAACCAGCACAAGGCTATGATTCCCATTCCGATAAACGGCCAATTGAACAGCGGTCCGTTGAGGTCAAGCAATTGCGGCGCAGTGTCGGCCACCGCGGGGAATGCCAAGGCTTCAACCGACGCAACCGCGCCCGCCGCGGCGGAGCCCAGCAAGGTCAGGAGTAGGCCTGTTTGTCCCGTCCGGCCCAGCCTGCCCTCGTGAGCGGCAACAACTCCTGCCACACCGATTACCGACAAAACGCAGACCAGTGCGGCGAAAAGGTGAAGGCCCACCCAAGCGGGAGTGTTCCGAATTACCTCGCCGATGGGCTGGTTCAGGATGTTGGGATGCAGCGGCACCGAAACCGCCGCATCGATGCCGCTCACCGCCAATGAAAGCGCCGATATTCGCACGGGAACCCGCAGGGAGGCCATACTCCTCATCTTTTTGAATTATCCAAAGTCGGAACGCCCCGGTGACCACGCAGGGCGTTCCGCAATGATGCGGGCATCAACGTGGTCAGGCGTCAGGTCCAGCCGTCTGGAAATTGTGAATTTCGTAGTAGGTCATCTCCGGTGGCTGGATTCCCAGTTCCGCGGTGATGGGGCCGATCGTGTCCTGATAGAAGGCATCCGCCTGTTCCCGGGTCTGCCACACATCCACGATCCGGGATCCACCCTCGGTGCCGGACACCCAGTGGAACAGCCCGCCCGCGGCGCCAGGCCCGCCAGGCGTCATCCCCAAGCGTTCCAGGGTTTTGTCGTAATCCTCGAGTGTGCCCGAGAAATCCGCGATTACTGCAATAGCCATAATGGACCTCCATAGAAATCGAGGCCGAGATTCGCCCGGCAATCGCAACCGTAGACCTGGCCCGGTAGGCGGTCAATAGACTCCCGAACAGCTCCGCCACGTCGCCATGCCAAGGGCCCCGGCCTGCCATCCCGCCAGAGCTAGCTGCTGATATTGGTGAACGGCTGTTCAAGGTCCGCGATGAGGTACTCGACCTCCTCGATGCCGTAGGCGAGGTGGATCAGGTTTGACCGGCACGGCCAGTTCGGTGCAGCGGCCTCGCCGCCCTGATACGTGGCAGCTCCATCGAACCCACGGACCGCATCACCCTTCCCGCCTCAACCGAAGAAGCAGCCAAAGCTGCCGCCATCACGGACCGTATGGAAACTATCCGGAATCTGACCGGCGGACGAAGCGATCGACCAGGCCGCAAGTTCTGGGCAGGCATACTAGACGCAAACCCTGTCCGGCCGAAGACGAAGTCATCAGAGGTGTATCGCCGCGAAGGCGGCGAATGGAAGGTAGCCCATCGGCATGCCGACACCATGACCGAGTGACGGTGCCAGATCACATCCGCTATTCGGCAGGAGCGGACGCTCGCGTCACAACTGGAGGACCGCGTGACGGTCCCCGCCGCCGCGGCGGGAAGGCGATTGCGAGTGATGTCACTCTACCCGCCAGGGGTGGCGCTGTAACTGTCAGCCTCCGAAAACCATCGTCAGGTCACAGTTGCTACCTAGGCTTGGCGGTGGCCGCAGCTCGCGGCCCGAAGAAGGGTGGTCAACTCTTGAAGGAGAAGCTCAGCGTCCTAGTCCGCGTTGATCTGGATTGCGCCCGAGCCCAGATCGCGGCACGAGGGAATGTGAGATGCAGGGCTCCCATCTGGCGTTCTTCCTGGAGGAAGGCAACACCGCCCCCACTTACGCACTCAAGTGGCTGCGGGGCAACGACCCCTCAGCTCAGCCGCCCGAACCATTGTCTTGAACCGTCCCGGGAATCATGCCGCCTGTTTGTTGGCGGCGTCGTCGGGTAACGGGCCGGTTTGTAGATCATAATATGTCTGCTCATATTCCTCTGGCGCGGCGTCGTCGGGTAACGGGCCGGTTTGTAGATCATAATATGTCTGCTCATATTCCTCTGGCGTCTGGTGATCCAGGGCGGAATGCAGGCGTTCGTTGTTGTACCAATGGACCCACTCGAAGACGATCTCCATCACGTCGGTCTCGGTTTTCAACGCCCCGCTGCGGAACGGTGAATCCTTCGCGACGGCCTCGTTCTTGAACAGCCCCATCACGGTCTCGGCGGCAGCGTTGTCATAGGCGTCACCCACGCTGCCAATGGATGGCTGCAGGCCCTCCAAGGCCAGTGTGTCGGTGTAACGGATGGATGTGTACTGGCTGCCCGCGTCTGAATGATGGATCAGTCCCGCCGGTGCCGGTCGGCCGGTGTGCTGGCGCCGCCACAGTGCCATCCGCAGGCAATGTTCGACGAACGCGGTGTCCTTGACGGTTGAAGTTTCCCAGCCGACGATCGCGCGGGAGTACAGGTCGATGACGAGGGCGACGTAGACGAATCCGGAGTAGACCGGGACGTAGGTGAAATCAGTTACCCAGATCTGGTTCGGGGCCGGGGCGGTGAAGTTCCTGTTCAGCAGGTCGCCGGCGCGGCGGCCGTCCTTGCCGGGGATGGTGGTGCGGGTCTTCCGGCCTCTGATGAGGCCGTTCATGCCCTCTTCGCGCATGAGCCGGTCCACGGTGTGTTTGGAGGCTTCCGGGAATCCGTTCCGGCGCAGCCACTGCGTCATTTTCCGCCTCCCGTAGATGATCTCGGGCCGGGGGCGTCCCTTCGCATCGGGGACTTTCAAGCCGCGGAGTGCCGGAACGTAGGTGAAATCGGTCACCCAGATCTGGTTCGGGGCCGGGGCGGTGAAGTTCCTGTTCAGCAGGTCGCCGGCGCGGCGGCCGTCCTTGCCGGGGATGGTGGTGCGGGTCTTCCGGCCTCTGATGAGGCCGTTCATCCCTTCTTCGCGCATGAGCCGGTCCACGGTGTGTTTGGAGGCTTCCGGGAATCCGTTCCGGCGCAGCCACTGCGTCATTTTCCGCCTCCCGTAGATGATCTCGGGACGGGGACGTCCCTTCGCATCGGCGACTTTCAAGCCGCGGAGTGCGTCGGTGATGCGTGCGTCTTCGAGGGTGCGCAGGGCTGGCAGGCGTTTCTTCCACGCCCGGTAGGTTCGTGCGGCGACCTGCACGCCCTGCTCCCGCAGGACGGCACAGATCGACTCGACCGCATAACCAACAGAGCGGCGGCGAGGGTCGAGCTCCCTCGCGAAGAAAATCGAGGCCTGTTTGAGGATCTCGTTGGACTCCTTCAAGTCCCGCACCTCAGCCCGAAGCCGCTTGATCTCCTCCAGCTCATCACTGCTCGGACCGGTCTTCTCACCGGCATCAACCTGGGCCTGGACAACCCAGCGGCGCAGCGATTCAGGGCCGACCCCGAGCTTCGGCGCCAGTGCCTTGCAGGCAGCATAAATAGACGGGTATTCGGACAACCGATCCAAGGTCATGCGCACTGCACGGTCACGGACTTCGGGCGGAAACTGCTTGGGCATAATCACTATCTTTCTCACAGAAGATAGCGGCATCAAACCCGGGACGGTTCATCTTAATCCCGGGGCTCGTTACAGATTAGTCAATGACGATCTACCGGCGATCACTTGAAGCCGCAGTTCCCAAAACGATCTCGATCGAGACGGGAGCGCGTGACGTGATTGCAGTCCAACCAGGACTTTCGCGGCTAGGCTCCAGGCTGGCAAGCACCTGTTTCGATTCAGCGGCAATCAATACACGGCCACGGCTATTAACCAATTTCCGCTGGGACAAATCTATGACGCGGACCCGTCCAGATGCGCACGAAGGCGCGCTGGAGTGACTACCCTTAGGCTGATGCCATGCTGATCTGCATGAGTGATCCTTCATGCAGGGACGGACAGTTAGCCAGCGGATTTATACGGCATGTGGAGTCCGTGAACCAGCTGGTCGACGACCTCCGTGGCGCGGAACCGCCCAACGGCAAGGGCTGGGTCGCTTACGTTGGTGCCGTGCGGCTGCCATGTCTAAAGCTGAAGACTGCGATCGCCTCCGGCGTTCAGAAAGGAGCACAGTGGATGGAAGGCCAAATGACCGACGTCATCTAAGTTGCCAAGGACTTCGCAGGTCTCTTCTCCATGACGGCGTTTAGCATCCACAGGACTCCTGTGGTGATTCCCAGCAGTATCCCGACGGCGCTGGCGAGGATCAGGTGTTCGACACGCCAGTCCTCCGCGGTTCCGCCCAGTAGGTTTCCGATCAAGATGCCTGCCGCCCACGCGATGGTGGACGCGGCGGTCCATATAGCCCCGGTCCTGGATGTCCAGCGCATGGCCCACCACTGCAGCGCCCCGAGGAGGAGCCCGCCAACCAGCGCAAGAAGGGCCGTGGCATACCGGTCGGAAATCACATCGCCGATGACGTGGGCAAACCACAACGCCACTGTCGTACCGACCAGCCACCTCCATGACCCCAGATGCACCGTACGGAGGATCAACCACTGCGCACCGCCGACCAGAAGACCGGTCGCGATGCCATTGACGACAGCACCCACGAATCCTTCAGGATAGAAGAACCCGTCTATGGTCGGAGGGCTTCCTGAAAAATGAAAGATCAATCCTGAGAGGGCGAAGGCAGTGGCTGTACTTGCTACCCAGGCCGCGGCGAAAACCCCTGGTCTCCTGCCTGAAACATTTGCAGGATTCATGGCAGCCCCCTCTGATCGTCACGGCAGCCACGGCTGTCCTTGCTGAGATGAGGATAGGCCTCCACGACATCCCGGGGAAGGCTCACTGTCGCCTCAGCAAAGATGCCCGCGACGCCGCATTCAAAGAATCATCTGAAGATCGCCCCCTTCCGTCAGGGAAACGAACTCCCCAATGCCGCTCGACGAGATCCACAGAGGCGAACCCGGTGCCTGTTTGTTGGTGTTTCCTGGGAGGACGAAACGGCTTGGTGGGACGGGCAGACATGCTGTTGACCCTAAGGGTTGGCCGGTCCAAGGTGGGCGACGACGGGCACGAGCACGCCGTGTTCTTTGATGGAAGAGACGAACTCCTTGGTGAGTCCGGCTTCCTTGCGGACGTTGGCATCAACGGTGAGCGTCTTCGGGTCCAGCATTTCCAGCGTGGTTGTGGCGTTTGCGTTCATGGCTTTTCGTCCTTTGCTGAGGATGTTTGGTGAGGGAGCGGCGTGACCCGGCCAGCTACTTCCTTTCCTCCCCCGATGCTTCTATGTCTGTCAAGCGGCTGGAAACGGGTGCGGGCGCGGACCAAGTTGTTGCCGGGGGCGGTTCAGGTGACCGGCCAGCGTCCCCTCTCCCTCCGTTGTTTTGGCTGCTGGCGAAGCTTGCGGAGCTGTGGCCGACGGAGGCCTGTCTACCCGCAGGGCAAGGGGCGGGAAATTCCCGGAGGAAATCAGCGACGAAGGAGCGCCGAAGGGACATTTCCTGTCACGCAGGTCCCGACGAAGGAGGGGCTAGACCGGCCGGAGCGGACACGTACAATCCGAAGGACAGCAGCCAAAACAGAAGAACGCTTTTACAGCCCGAGCGAAGCGAGGCCCTTTTCAGCGTTTAACAGGGCTGAGGCCGGTACCTTGGGGCCGGCCTCAGTTTTCCCTCAGCAAAAGACATCTCACGGTGCTAAGCCGTCAAGCACAACTCCCGTCACTTGCCGCTCCGAGGTGGGTCAGCACCGCTAAGCGGCACGAAAGTAACCGGGCTCTGCGGAATCAGTTTCGTAGCACATGCCCGCGGCAACGGATCCACAGCAGACCCTAAGCGCATCGTCTGCCCCATATGCGCCCACGTTTACGAAAGCCTGCCCGCGGCTAAGAACTCGTAATCCGATCCTCGGTCTGCCCTGAGCTTTCCTTGATTTTCCATGCGTACAGTCCGGTGAATCCGCAGCCGCAACGACGTACGCCTTCTGCGGCCTCGGTAGGTGGCCCGCTCTAACCCTCAATAGGAGCGGGCCACTGTCCGTCTCACAGCCTTTCCTTGGATTCGCGGCTCGTTACACAGCGCCGCCTAAGCCGCCGTCTGGACAAGAAACAGGGGCGCCATGGCCGCTAAGAAACCGGCCAAAGCCCAAAGCGCAGGTTCTTCAACAGTCCCAATTTATCCCCCAACAGACCACGAAAAACCCCCAGACTGGGGGGTACGTCCCAAGAATTTCCCAAGGATGGAGTCCTAACTGTTTAACCCGCGGGTGAACCTAATTGCATCCGGCGACCTGTGATCTATGACGGCATCCCCAACTTTTCCGTCAGCCTGCGCATCCGCAAGCACATCTTCTTATCACGAGCTCGCGCTCCGGGCTTTCCCCCCAGATGACAGAGAGGTCATCATGCGTACAGTAATCCGTTTCCTTTCTCCCCTGGTCCTCCTCCTGGCGATGCTTCTTCCCGCCGGCGGGGCGTCCGCTGCTGCCACGGCGGGGGAGGGAGCCAATGTCATCAAGGAGTTTGGATGTACCGAGGGCGGCAACCCAGGGGCGCCCGCCCTGTTCACTACCCAGACCCAGGCAGTAATCACTCCGAGCGGGGACACCAAGTTGACCTGCCGTTTTGAGGGTCCGCCTGTGGAGGAAACCGTCTCCCTTCGGGACGTCCCCTGCTTTACATTCCTTGGCTTTGCTACGAACTCGACCTTCGTCTACACCAAGAGCGGCGAGGCAATTCTCACCTGCATCGTAACGCCTCAGCCTCAGTAGAATCCCGACGATAAGGGCTGCGTTCAGCTTGAGCTCGCTGGGCGCGACTCTTTCCCACCGCAGCTTGAAAGATAAGCGCTTCCTATTATTGTTTGGAGTCGATCTTCTTCGCCTGGCCCTATCAGGCGAGCGGTCGCCAGGAAGGCCCCGCAGACGCAAGTGCTGCGGGGCTTTTCGCTACCTGCACCCCTGTGCAGGGGCTGACGAAGATCCATACGGAAGAGGGAGTGGCGGGGATGGCGCAGGGTGACGTCGAGACGTACTACGAGGATGGGCAGTGGAAGAACAAGCGGGAGGGCACTAACCGCGCGTACGGTGGATAAGGCCAAGTTTGATGAAGGGCCTCGGGGCATGTTTTTTTGTGGGCGACACTGATGTCTGCACCGCACGGCAGCCGGTATAGGTGTGTCCTGACGGATTGACAGACATTCGCTTTCGACTTCCCAGGGCGTGATTTCGCGTCGGTTGCCTAACCACCGCGGAGCATGGGGAAGGGCCGGCGCTGATGCCCTGTCTCATAACCCCCAGTGTCCCGAATCCCTAGAGTTCCGAGACAATTTTTAGCTGGCCCATGGGAGCGCGACAAATAGCGCCGCCAAAAAGCCGCCATTTACCGCTGAAAGTCAACGCACGGTCTGGTCCCTATTACTCGCCCGTACCTCTGAACGTGCTCCTCCACACCTGCAAGTTGCGGACCGCGCGGCCGAGATCTTGACGTCACACTTGCATTTTGCAAGTATGAGCCGCATGAGCCTTTTCATCACCTGCCCGGTCGAGAGCGTCGAGCGCGCGACCGCCTTCTACACCGCCCTGGGCTGGACCCTCAACCCAGAAATGTCCGATCACAACGTGTCATGTTTCGCGATCGCGCCCGAGCAGTACGTCATGCTCGGCAGCCGCGAGATGTATGCGAGCGTCGGCGGCGCCGAGGAGCTGGTCGGCGGACCAGATACGCCCTCGAAGGTCACGGTCTCGTTCGACCTCGGCAGCCGTCAGGCGGTCGATGAGCTCGTCGAGCGCGCCGGTGCCGCCGGCGGGCGGATCGGTGATATCGACGACTACCCCTTCATGTACCAGCGCCAGTTCGACGACCCTGACGGCTACCACTACTCGCCGTTTTGGATGAAACCGGACGCCGATCCGACCGAGTGAGCGACCTCGCCGCGGCCCTCGATATCGTTGGAGCACGGTGGGCCTTGCTCATCGTGGAGCGGCTGCTCGACGGGCCGCAGCGCTACGGCGATCTGCAGCGCGACCTCGGAGTGCCGACGAACATTCTCGCGACCCGCCTGCGCGAGCTCGAAGCGGCCGGGGTACTGTCCCGTCTGCCCCTCCGGCACAACACCCGGGCCTATGCGCTGACCGATCGCGGGCTTGCCTTGCGTGAGGCGATCATCGCGCTAGGACGCTGGGGCAGCGATGAGGCCTAGGCGTGGCGCGGAATCGCGATACGCTCCGACGAGTTGGCTGGGCTCTGCCCCTGCAACACTTGGGCGGGCTGGATCCATAGAGGCGTAAAGGGTGTTGAGCTGACGGTAGAGGGTTCGGGCAAGGTAGCGCTTGAGGGATCTTCGGATTTCGCGGTAGCCGCGGCCTTCTTGGGTGCGTTTGGCGACGTACTCCCGAGTTCCGGGGTGGTGAATCATCCGCGTCATGGTGATGGTGTGCAGGGCACGATTGAGTCGCCTATCACCGCCCCTGTTGAGCCTGTGCCGGACAGTGTTACCACTTGAGGCCGGCAAGGGATTCACCCCTGCCAGTGACGCGAAAGCAGCTTCGCTGCGAACCCTTCCTGGATGCGACCAAGCCGTCAGGACCGCAGCGACTGAAACGGCCCCGGCGCCCACCATCTCCAACAGCGGGGCGGCGGGACTTTGCTGAATCAGCTCAGTCATGCGCTTCTGATTAGCCGCCAGCTGAGTGGTCACTTCGAGAACGCGGCGCGCCAACCGAACCGCTTCCTCCCGCGCAATCGCTAGTTCCATCTGCTCCTGCCGTTCCCGCCATCTGGTGATCGCGTTGATCTGGGCGGGAACCAGAGGTTTACGGGTATCGATTCCAAGATCATGTGCCCGGAGGAGGGCAATAAGTGCATTTACATTCATTGTTCGTTCCCGCGTCAGTTGATCCCGGGCTGCACTCAGGATCCTGAGCCCGGCACGGGTTCCTTCATCCCGTCGCGGAACCCGCAGTTGGGACTCCTCCAAGCCCAGGACAGCGGCTCCGATGGCCGTGGCGTCCAATGGGTCCGATTTGCCCAGCCCCCGACGGCCTCGGGCGTTCATACGTGGAGCTTCGGTGACGTCGTAACCGGCGTCCGTTACTGCCCTGGCCAGACGGGCCCCATACGAGCCGATACCCTCAACAGCCCACAGACACCCCATATCGCCGTCTGTCCTTCGGCCTACCCAGGAAAGTGCGCGTGAAATCCCTGCCGAGGTGGTCGGGAACTGCTCGCACGCGACCTGTCGCTTAGTGCTGGCCTCGATGATGGCGTAAGTATGCGTGCGGGCGTGACAGTCCACGCCGATGACGAACGGGCGGGTCTGCGCAACGATAATCAACGGAGCCACCCTCCTTCCTTTCGAATGGACAAGACAGGTCGCAGCACGACCGGCGCCGGACCTGGGAAGAGTCACTCCGAGGCAAAACTGTGATGAGCCACAACCTCAGAGGCTGGGCAAGCTTCTAATCAAGCCACCGACGTGGGACAGATCAACGCCGACCGCTCCACCCAGCGCGGACAAATCGGGGGAAACGCACCCTCAAGGGCAATTGTTTTTTCGAGTCACGCACCGGGCAGAACGACCGACATCAACACTGCCAGCTAGTCCCAGACCAGCCACGTAAAGACTCACAGTTGTTTTTTGGCTGCTGGCGAAGCTTGCGGAGCTGTGGCCGACGGAGGCCTGTCTACCCAAAGGGCACGGTGTGGGAAATTCCCGGACGAAATCAGCGAGGAACGAGCGCCGGAGGGAAATTCGCGCACCGCAGGCCCCGAGGAACGAGGGGCTAGACAGGCTGGAGCGGACACGTACAATCCGAAGGACAGCAGCCAAACAACGGTCGTAGACGCCACAGGACCGGACACGGCGGAGCTCTGCGACGTCGGGGCCGGGCCAACAGCCGGCCGCGCCAGCGGACGACTGATAATCAGTTGGAGTGCAGCGGCAACCAATGCGCTGATGCTCTGTTTGGCGCTCTTAGTGTCAGGGGGACACAGAAATGGGCCTCAGAAGTCTCTTTCAGCGAAAAGCAGTAACCACCGCACGTGTGAGCCCGGTTCTGGCGGCCACCGCCGGCCAGGACGAGCCCTTGTCGACGGAACTCCAGGAGGAACTGCAGGCTGCCTGGGTTGAACTGACTGAGGCAGCCAGAGGCTCAAAGGTGAACAGCTTCCACGCCTCCACCCGGACTGGCCGGCCTTGGACGGAAGACCCGGCCGCCGTCAGAGCCGTCGCAGCCACACTCCGTGAATTCCCGGTCTCGGACAGCCAATAGACCACATGGCAGCCAGCGGGCCTGCGTCTGTTGGCTCGTTCCTTACCTAGAGAAATGCTCTGGCTGTGTCAAGCATTTCTGGCCCCGGCACCCCAACGCGTCAGGAATCTTCACACGGCCGAGCAAGGCTTTCTACGGATGGCGATTGAATTGGCGGTGCAGTAGCGCTATTCTCGCTGAGGATTTCGCCCACATTCAGGTGATTCAGGCGCGTGGCGTCGGCGAGGACGTCGAGTCGGGTGATCCGGCCGTCCACGATCGTGAACGCCATGATGGACACGACCCGTCCGTTCAGCACCGCGGCTACACCGGGACGCCGGTCGATCAGGATGGGCGTGGAGTGCGCAGCCAGGCGCGCCGACAGGACCGCCTGCTCCCTGATCGCCTGAGCGCCTACGATAACCTGGCTGCTCGCGCCGTAGTCGGCGCGCAGCACGGCGCCATCGTCGAGCAGACCGAGCAGCGCCGTGAAGTCGCCCTGCTGGACCGCAACGAGCCACGCTCCGACGAGCTCACGTGCACGATCCGGCCTGGGCCGCACTGGGTCGGGCGCACTCTGGAGCCGCCGGCGGGCGCGGGAGGCAAGCTGGCGGGCGGCGTCTACCGACCGGTCGAGCACCTCGCCGATCTCCTCGAACGGACAACCGAATACATCATGCAAGACGAACGCCACCCGCTCGGCCGGAGTGAGAGTTTCGAGCACGACGAAAAGGGCCACGCTCAGATTGTCGCTGCGCTCGGCTTCCACTACTGGGTCGCCGGTCAGCGCGACGGGCTCATCCCACCACGGCTCCACCTGCCAGGAATGCTCGCGCGTGCGACGGGGCGACCGCAGGAGGTCGAGACTCATCCGGGAGACCACTGTCGTCAGCCAAGCATCGAGATTTTCGATCTCGTCGACGTCCGCGCGCTCCAGGCGCAACCAGGTCTCCTGCACAACGTCCTCGGCGTCGGCTCTGGATGAGAGCAGCCGGTTGGCGATCGCCACCAGCCGCGGCCGGGCATTCTCAAAGCGCCGAGCGAGAATTCTCTGATCGGTCATGTCACATCCTCATCGTCTCGATCGTCATCATACTGACGAGGCGGACGGCCTCGACGTGACATCGAACAAGGAGTCGAACCATGAATGCACCCATTCTCGTGACCGGAGGCACTGGCACCATAGGCAATCGGGTCGTCCCACTCCTACGAGCCGCCGGCAGGAACGTCCGCATCCTCAGCCGTCACCCACGCCCAAACGAGCCCGGCATCGAACACGTCGAAGGGGACACGGTCGCCGGCAACGGCCTCCAGCCGGCACTGAAAGGGGTGGACACCGTGCTGCATCTCGCTGGCGGCGCAAAAGGGGACGATATCGCGGCGCGCAATCTGGCGGAAGCGGCGAGGTCGGCGGGGACCTCTCACCTCATCCTCATCTCGGTCGTCGGCGCGGACAAGATGCCGATAGGGTATTTCCGCGCGAAGGCGGCAGCCGAGCGGGCTATCGCGGAGTCCGGCGTTCCATGGACGGTGGTGCGCGCGGCGCAGCTGCACGACTTCCTCCTCCCCTTGATGAAGGGTCTCGCGCGCATGCCGCTGACCCCGGCACCGCGCGGGCTGCGCTTCGAGCCGGTGCACGTCGGCGAGGTCGCCGCCCGCTTGGCCGAGCTCGCCCTCGCGGAACCGGCCGGACGCGTGGCCGACATCGCCGGGCCGGAGGTGCTCGACATCCCGCAACTGCTCGCTACCTACTCGGACTTCCACGGCCACCGTCACCCGAAGCTGCCCATCCGCCTGCCCGGAGCGCTTGGCCGCGCCTACCGGGCCGGCGAGAATCTCGCCGGTCCGGGGGCGCAGCGCATGATGTGCAGCTGGGGAGAGTTCCTCGCCGAGCAGAGCGCGGCCGCGCATACAGCATCCGCAATCGGGTAGAACCGGCGCGCGTAGGTGGATGATGTCCGTAACGTATGGTGCCATGTTCCAGGTCGCAGCTTCTCGACACTTCCAGGGCCGCGACGTTTCGTTTATGACTTAGCCAGCTTTGCCTTTGGCTCCGACGCCGGAACAGCTCTTAGGTGAATCGGTTGTGGGGATGCGCCACCCTGTCACATATCCGCCCGATGGAGGGGTGCTTGATAGGAAGGCGGGTATCGCTTTTCAGACCACCTTCACGCCTATCGAAATCGACTTTTCCGGCAGGACATCAGGGATCATTGAAGAAGAGTAGGCTGCCGCGTAGTGATCGTCCTTCACTTTCAAGGCTGCAGGTTAAACTCACGCCTTGGCGGCTGCGTTCCACTTCCTTGGTTCTATCGGGGTCCTGTCTCCAGTGGTGGACTGTGGCCGTTGACCCTCTCCCAGGGGACGGCCCCCCTGACCTACGATGCAGCCACCCAGAGGAACAACTACGTGTGGAAGACTCAGGACAGCTGGGCCGGAACCTGTCGGACGTTCGATAAGACGCTGAACGACGGCGGCTCACACCAGGCGATGTTCAGGTTCGTCCGGTGACGGGGAAAGGAGCGCCGACGATGAGCCAGGAACATGCTTCCGTCCGCCGTCGGGGATGGCCCGGCGTTATCCTCTGGTCGATCCTGGTCGTGGCGTCCATCGTCCTGATGGTCATCGGCCTGCTGAGGTCATTTTTCATCGGCTATACGGCGATACCGGAATTTGTAGAGGATGCACGTGTCGGCAGCCTGTACATACTTGCTGGCTCTGTGGCGTCGTTGGCAGCAGCCGTCTGGTCGCTCCTGCGCGGCCATCCGCACTGGGTAACGGCGTGCGTGGCAGCGCCTGCAATCATCGTCGGTGGCGTCGCCGTGGTGTGGCCTTACAGCGGGCTGCGGCACCTCGTCGCCCTCTTGGCCCTGCCGGGAGCGATCGCAGGAATCATCGGCGGAATGGTGGACCGCGGCTACCGCCGAACCTGATAGAGGGGCGACCTCACGAGTGTCAGGCGTTGCGGCCCTCTGACGAAAAGAGGGCGATGGTGATGTACGTGAAGATGGCCATGTAGGCGCAGCCGACGACGACAGCAGCAATGGCCAAGCCGCGGCCGCGTTCACCTGTGGTCTTGATCTGATTCAGGGCGATGAACCCAAGGATGACGCCGGTCACCCCGATAAGGAACGATGAGGCAAATGCGGCGACAGCAAGGGTGTTGGTCCTGGCAGGGGCGGATCCGTCGCCCTTGTGCTGCGGTGGTGGCGCCTGGTACTGAGGAGTGCTCATCGGTGTTGCCCTTCCAAGTCCGAAGTCGGTCCCCCCTGCCGAGATGCCGAGCCGCAATCAAAAAGTACCAAGTCCGACGCGCCCCTGTATCTACGTCAGCCGGATTCGCCTGCGGTCGATCCCGCTGCTATACGCCGCGCAGTCATATACGACCGTTTCTGAATACTGAATTCTGCGGAATCAGATGTCGCTCGAAACTAGACGATTTCGTCCAGGCTTCCGGCCTCCGAGCGGAGCAGATTGACTATTCGAAGGATGCGTTCGAGGTTCATGCCGTCCCGGGAACGCCATGCAACGCCGACCTTAAAATCTATCTCTCCGTCCGCTATGGGCGTTGCGAGCAGCGAACTTGTGTCGGTCAACCGGGAAAGCGGGGTGTCTTCTGAGTGGGTTCCGAGCATGATTTCGCCGGTTTTACGCAGTCTCGCGGTAAGGGTGACGACGTCACGGAGGTCCATTTCGTTGACGGCTGCAACACCTGCTTCCAGGAGCCGGTCGCGCGTCGCCAGCATGGGGGCCGGTTGGAGGTTGGACGGGAGCGTCAGGATCGTTCGGCCGGCAAGATCCCGGAGCCGGAGCTCGGATACGTGGAATGGCTCGGTGCTTGCGTCCCTGAAGGCCACGAACTTGTAGCGACCCAGTTCCCGAACTGCGATGTCGGGGTAGGTCACAGGCAGATGGACGAGTGCGATATCCAGGTCGCCGTGACGAAGTGAATGCAGAAGTTCTGAGGACATTTCCAGGTCCACGTTCGTCTCTGGTTCGTCGAGATCACCCAGGACGGTGGTCAGGCGTTCCACGTACCGGTTGGGGGCCCACGGCGTGGAACCGATCCTGAGGGGGCTGAGATAAGTGTCGCCCTTAGCCTCGCGCTGGAGAGCTGCAGTTTGGGCAAGGATCTCCACCGCTCTGGTCAGCGCGGCCTCACCTGCCGCGGTCAGTTTTAGCTCGTGATACCGCCTCTCGAACAATACGACCCCGAGATCACGTTCGAGGCCATGGATGGCCCTGCTCACCGGGGACGGGGTCAGGTTCAGTGAGACGGCCGCCCTGCCCACATTGTGATGGCGTGACGCCGCTACGAAGGCTCTCAAATATCCCAACTCCACCGACCCACCTTAGCGTCATGTGACGTGCATCTCACCACAAGTGACGGGCGACTTTTGCACCCCGCACGTTGCGTGAAGCGCAGCATGCTGACAGTGAACGATGCATTGTTTATCCCTCTTTTTTTGCGATGTTCAACCGCGCGCAGCGCTGGGACATTGGGAACTGCAAACCAGGGCTGAACCGCCCACTAACATTCCCGATTCGCGGTGCAGCGGATCTGAGTGCTCATACAAGGAAGTGTGGCCATGACCGAACAGTCAAACCAGTTGGAAGGACCCCTTGCAGGCGTCCGGGTGATCGATGCAGTCGACGGGGGGTGCGAGTCGACAGGCCGGTTGCTGGCCGACCTGGGTGCCGACGTCATCCGCGTCGAACCGCCGGAAGGCGCATCGTCACGCAAGACGGGTCCGGAGATCCAGGGCATCGGCCTTGCCTTCGCCGTCCGCAACGTCAACAAGCGGGGTGTGACCCTCGATCTGTCCTCGGACGAGGGCCGCGAACAGTTCTCCGCGCTGCTGAAGACCACCGACATTTTCCTCCACAACACTCCCCCCGAAGTTCTGGCCGGGCAGGGCTTCTCTCCCGAGCTCCTTCGCGCGATCAATCCGCGGCTGGTAGCCGTCTCCATCTCGGACTTTGGGCGCTTCGGTGACCGCAAAGACTGGATCGCCACCAGCGACGTTCATTTCGCCCTGAGCAGTGTCTTGTCCCGCTCCGGCCTGCCCGAAGTGCCTGAGCCTTTGCTGCCGCCAAAATTCTTGGCGTTCGAAGCTGCCGCGATCCAGGCTGCATGGACGGCCATCCTGGCACACATCAACTCACTCCGCACCGGCGCCGGTGACAACGTGGATTTCTCCATCTCCGAGGGACTGATTCAGATCCTTGATCCCGGGATGGGGATCGGAGGGAGCGCCCGGTCCGGACAGTCATTGCGGGACCTCCCGCCGGGTCGCCCGGATGCACGCCATCTCTATCCTATTTTTCCGACTCTGGACGGTCATGTGCGCATCTGCGTGCTGAGCGCGCGGCAGTGGCAGGGACTGTTCGCCTGGCTCGGTGAGCCGAAGGAATTTGCGGACCCGAAGTACCTCGCCATGAGTGAACGTTTTGCCGCGGCGGGAACGCTTTACCCGATGATCGGCAAGCTGTTCTCTGGCATGACCAAGCAGGAGGTTGTCGCCCAGGGGCAGTCGTTCGGGGTTCCGACCGCCGCGCTGGCGACGGCGACTGAAGTCCTGAACGAGCCGGCTTTCAGGGAAGCGGGTGGGTTCGCGGAGGCTGAAATCGCCGAGGGTCTGACGCTGACGATGCCGACGGGCATGGTCGAAATCGATCAGGAAAAATTCGGCATTCGCCGTCCCGCCCCCTATCCGGGAAGGGACAACGACGCCGTCTTCGCGGACCTTCATTCCCCGGCAACTGATCGGGTCTCCCATCGGGCACTGGGCACGAAGCTTCCGTTTGATGGCCTAAAGGTGCTGGATCTTGGCGTCATTGTCGTCGGCGGGGAACTTGGCCGGCTGTTCGCTGACTACGGAGCAGAAGTCATCAAAATCGAAAGCCGCGAATTCCCTGACGGCAGCCGTCAGTCCTTGGACGGTTCTGCCATGACCGAGAGCTTCGCCTGGGGCCACCGCAACAAGCAGAGCCTGGGTCTGAACCTCAAGTCTGAAGAAGGCCGCGACATTTTCCGCCGGCTCGCCAAGAACGCGGACGTGGTTCTGACCAACTTCAAACCCGGAACACTGGACAAACTCGGCCTCGGATACGAAACCCTGGCTGAACTCAACCCGGGAATCATCCTGTCCGAGAGCAGCGCCTTCGGCAATCACGGACCGTGGAGCGGCCGCATGGGCTACGGCCCCCTTGTACGGGCCAGTGCCGGCCTGAGCATGCTGTGGCAGTACCCGGATATCCCGGAAAGCTTCAGCGATGCAATCACCATCTACCCGGACCACGTGGGTGCCCGGCTCAACGCCGTCGCCGTGTCAGCCCTGCTGCTCCGGCGCCAGCGCACTGGCAAGGGCGGCAGGGTCGGAAGCGCCCAGGTCGACATCATCTTCGGTGGCATGGCAGATCAGCTGGCACTGGAATCGGTCAAGCCAAACTCCATCCGCCCTGAAGGCAACGACCGTGGAGAAGACGCCCCCCGGGGAGTTTTCCGGGCTTCGGGTGAGGACAACTGGGTCGTGATTGATGTGGTTGCCGGTTCGCACTTTGCCGGGCTGGCGAGGACCATCGGGCATCCGGAATGGCTCACCGAACCAGACCTCGGAACAGCGTCCGGGCGACTCAAGCGCAAAGATGAGCTCTCATCCGTGGTGCAGGCGTGGACGGCGGAGCGGACTGCCGACAGCGCGGCGGCCGAACTGCAGCAGGCCGGTGTTCCGGCCGGTCAGATGGCACGCATGGCCGACCTTGAACAGGACCTGCATCTGAAGCAGCGAAACCTGATCGGTGCCCTGACCCACCAGGCGTTCCCAACTCCTCTCCCCACACTCCTCGCCGAAGCACACTTCGAAAGCGTCCCTTCTCCCCGGCTCGCTCCGGCACCGTACCAGGGAGAACACACGCGATCCCTGGCCGGGCGGCACCTTGGCATGGACGAGACGGAAATCCAGCGCCTCCTGGACGAAAACATCCTTCAGGAATTCGCGGGCACCAAATAGCCCTCAAACCTCACCCTCCGCAGAAAGAACGGAAGAACAATGTCCACAGAAGCAATGGCCCAACAAGTTCAGCACCCGGCAGGTGTAGCCGTCCGCGTTGAGCGCCGCGGACACGTCCTGATCGTGACCCTCAACCGACCCGAAGCGCGAAACGCGATCAATCTGGACGTCATGATCGGCGTAGGCGAAGCCTTGGAGCTCGCCGAGGCCGACAGCAACATCTGGGTCGTCATCATCACCGGCGCGGGTGAGAAATCCTTCTGCGCCGGAGCGGACCTGAAGGCGGCGGCAAGCGGGGAACTCACTTCGGACAACGACCGCATCAGACGCTGGGGATTCGCCGGCTACGTCCACCACCACATCAGCAAACCCACCATCGCTGCCGTGAACGGCTTCGCCCTGGGCGGCGGCACTGAAATCGTGCTGGCGAGCGATCTGGCGGTCGCGGCCGAACACGCGACTTTCGGACTCCCCGAAGTGAAGCGCGGCATCTATGCAGGGGCCGGTGGGGCCTTCCGACTAGGACAGCAGATTCCCAAGAAAGCAGCAATGGAGGTCATCCTCACGGGCCAGCCGATCACCGCTGCCCGCGCTCTTGAACTTGGCCTTGTCAACCGCGTAGTTCCCGCGGAATCCGTCCTGGACGCAGCGCTGGAACTGGCTGAAGCCATATGTGCCAACGCGCCTCTGGCCGTTCAGGCGAGCAAGAGGATTGCCAACGGCATCAGCGCCGGCACCGTGGCTGCAGATGATGAGCACTGGCAACGGAACGGCGCCGAGGGCGCCCGTCTGATGAGCAGCCAGGATGCCCGTGAAGGCATGCAGGCGTTCGCGGAAAAACGCGAGCCTGTCTGGCAGGGCAAGTAGAAAAGGCGATCAAAGAACATGAACAACACGACACGCCAGCCAGTCATCGCCGGGCTGGGAATGACCGAGCTTGGAAAGGTTTACGAACGGACCCCTACGCAGTTTGCAGTGCAGGCGGTCAGGCTGGCTGCCACCGACGCCGGTCTCAACCTGGACGACATCGACGGGCTCATTGTTTCCGACGGGCTCAGCGGCCGTGTGGGACTTGAGATGCAGCGAGCCCTCGGCCTGACCGACCTGAACCTTTTCACCTACATGCAAGGCTATGGCTCGACCGCTGCACAAATGGTGCAGTACGCCTCCATGGCGGTGCAGTCAGGCATGGCCGAGACTATTGCCGTTGTCTGGGCCGACGCCCCCCTCAAGGAGAACCGCGGCGGCGGCTCTGCCTACGGCGCCGCCGCGGCCAGCGTTCCTTCCGGATGGCAGGCCATCACCGCTACGAGTGGCATCCTGACACCCAACAACATGTATGCCCTTGCCGCACGCCGGCACATGGACACATACGGCACGACCAGCGAGCAGCTTGGTGCCATCGCTGTTGCCCAGCGTGACTGGGCGGCAATGAACCCGCTCGCCCAGCTGAGGGGCACGATCACGATCGAGGACCACCAGACCTCAAGGATGATTTCGGATCCCTTCCACCTGTTGGACTGCTGCCTGGTCTCCAATGGCGGGATCGCCCTGATCATCACCAGCAGAAACCGGGCCGAGCAGCTTGCCCAGCCACCGGTGGCTATACTCGGCTGGGCACAGGCCCACCCGGGACGAACAGGAATCCGGAACGATAACTTCGGGCTCCTCTCCGGAGCGGCCCGGTCCGGGCCGGCGGCACTGAAAATGGCCGGAGTCACCCTGGATGAAATCGACGTCGTTGAACTCTACGACTGCTACTCATTCACCGCCCTGATCACCCTTGAAGACTACGGATTCTGCGCCAAAGGCGAAGGCGGCGACTTTGTCGCCCAGCCCGGCGTCCTGGGCCCGAAGGGATCGCTGAAGGTCAACACCGGCGGCGGTCAGCTCTCGTCGTACTACATGTGGGGCATGACCCCGCTGTCTGAAGCCGTCATCCAGGCCCGAGGGCAGGCAGGTCAACGCCAGGTCACTAAGCATGACCGGGTGCTTGTCTCCGGCAACGGGGGCATCCTCGACTACCACTCCACGCTCGTACTCGGAACCATCTAGGAGCCTCCCGATGGCCATATTCCCCATTGTTAGTGACCCAGCCACCGCAGAATTCCTGTCAGCCGCCGAACGCGGAGTTTTCCTGATCGTCAGGGACCGCCACACCGGAGAGTTCCACGACCCCACCACGGACGTCACCCTGGATCCGGAAAACCTGGAATACGTCGAAGCCAGCGGCGCAGGAACCGTCGTCTCCTGGTCCATCGCCCACGGCCGGAACGCGGACGGAACCCCGAAAGAAACCGCTATCGGAATCGTTCAACTGGCCGAAGGCCCGTGGTGGCGGTGCGAACTGCTCGGCGCAGAACCGGGAGAGAACCTCACCGGACGAAGCGTCTACGCAGACTTCATCAAGACAGGACCGGACGCAACCCACTCAACTGAACCGTCCCGGGAATCATGCCGCCTGTTTGTTGGCGGCGTCGTCGGGTAACGGGCCGGTTTGTAGATCATAATATGTTTGCTCGTACTCCTCTGGCAATCATGCCGCCTGTTTGTTGGCGGCGTCGTCGGGTAACGGGCCGGTTTGTAGATCATAATATGTTTGCTCGTACTCCTCTGGCGTCTGGTGATCCAGGGCAGAATGCAGGCGTTCGTTGTTGTACCAGTGGACCCACTCGAAGACGATCTCCATCACGTCGGTCTCGGTCTTCAGCGCGCCGCTGCGGAACGGTGAGTCTTTCGCGACGGCCTCGTTCTTGAACAGCCCCATCACGGTCTCGGCGGCGGCATTGTCATAGGCATCACCCACGCTGCCAATGGATGGCTGCAGGCCCTCCAGGGCCAGTGTGTCGGTGTAACGGATGGAGGTGTACTGGCTGCCCGCATCGGAATGATGGATCAGTCCCGCCGGTGCCGGTCGGCCGGTGTGCTGGCGCCGCCACAGTGCCATCCGCAGGCAGTGTTCGACGAACGCGGTGTCCTTGATGGTTGAGGTTTCCCAGCCGACGATCGCGCGGGAGTACAGGTCGATGACGAGGGCGACGTAGACGAATCCGGAGTAGACCGGAACGTAGGTGAAATCGGTCACCCAGATCTGGTTCGGGGCCGGGGCGGTGAAGTTCCTGTTCAGCAG
>NZ_LMSB01000028.1:44204-50985 GCF_001428005.1 Arthrobacter sp. Soil736 | reverse complement strand
GCACCGTCTTCTCGCTCTTCAAGAAGGAGGCAGCACGATGAGCACGCTCACTCCTGCCGCACCCAAGAACTCCGTCCCCGGCCCGACGGCCCCCAGCACCGGTTCTCGCCGCGGATTATTCGGAAAGTTCGCCGGCAAGTCCCGCATGGACCCGACCCGCAACAACACCGCAGCGGGCATCGCGGCCTGGCTGCTGGCACTGCTGTTCGCCACACCGGTTCTGTGGATGATCCTGACCTCCTTCCACTCGGAAAACGATGCAGCCACCAACCCGCCGTCGATTGCGGCCAACCTCACCCTGGACGCCTACAAGGAGTTCTTCGGCGCCAGCTCCGGCGTCAGCCCCTGGCCGCCGCTGATCAACTCCGCCACCGCCTCGATCCTCTNGCCGCAGAGCTGGGAGCCGCGCTACCTCCTTCCACTCGGAAAACGATGCAGCCACCAACCCGCCGTCGATTGCGGCCAACCTCACCCTGGACGCCTACAAGGAGTTCTTCGGCGCCAGCTCCGGCGTCAGCCCCTGGCCGCCGCTGATCAACTCCGCCACCGCCTCGATCCTCTCCACCGTCYTGGTSCTGGCGCTGGCCATCCCGGCSGCCTACGCGCTCTCCATCAGGCCGGTGAAGAAGTGGACCGACGTCATGTTCTTCTTCCTCTCCACCAAGATGATGCCCGTCGTCGCCGCGATCCTGCCCCTCTACCTCTTCGCCAAGACCACNGCCGGTGAAGAAGTGGACCGACGTCATGTTCTTCTTCCTCTCCACCAAGATGATGCCCGTCGTCGCCGCGATCCTGCCCCTCTACCTCTTCGCCAAGACCACCGGCGCCCTGGACAACATCTGGTTCCTGATCCTGATGTACACGTCAATGAACCTGCCGATCGCGGTGTGGATGATGCGCTCCTTCCTCGCCGAAGTGCCGGTGGAAATGCTCGAAGCAGCCCAGATCGACGGAGCAAACCTGCTCCTGACCCTCCGCAAGGTCATTGCCCCGGTGGCGATGCCCGGCATCGCGGCCACYGCGCTGATCTGCTTCATCTTCAGCTGGAACGAACTGYTGCTGGCCCGTGTCCTCACGGGGGTGGTGGCCGGCACCGCTCCGGTCTTCCTGACCGGCTTCGTCTCCAGCCAGGGACTGTTCCTGGCGAAAGTCTGCGCGGCCGCCGTCGTCATTTCACTCCCGGTGCTGTTCGCCGGCTTCGCCGCCCAGGACAAGCTCGTCCAGGGCCTCTCCCTCGGCGCCGTCAAGTAACCGGCCATCCCACTTCGATTCTCAGAGGATTACTTCGATGACAACATCAACCGCCCCGTCTCCAGCCCTCGGACGCCCGGAAGTACCGGCCACGATGCGTGCCTCCGTCCTGAAACGCCAGGGCGACATGGCCATGGAAACCCTGTCAGTTCCGCAGCTGGATGCCGACCAGGTCCTGGTGCAGGTCGCCGCCGTCGGCGTCTGCGGCAGCGACGTCCACTACTACGAACACGGCCGGATCGGCGACTACGTGGTGGACCACCCGCTGATCCTGGGCCACGAACTCTCCGGCCGCATCGCCGCCGTCGGAAGCGGCGTTGACCCCGCCCGGATCGGCCAGCGGGTCGCCGTCGAACCCCAGCGCCCCTGCCGCACGTGCAAGCAATGCAAAGCCGGACGGTACAACCTGTGCCCCGACATCGAGTTCTACGCCACCCCGCCGATCGACGGCGCCTTCGCCGAATACGTCACCATCCAGAGCGACTTCGCCTACGACATCCCGGACAGCGTCAGCGACGAGGCAGCAGCCCTGATTGAGCCCCTCTCCGTCGGTCTCTGGGCCTGCGAGCGCGCGGGCATCAGGCCCGGCAGCCGCGTGCTGATCGCCGGCGCCGGCCCGATCGGCATCATCGCAGCCCAGGCCGCCCGGGCGTTCGGCGCCACCGAAATCTACATCAGCGACATCGCCGAGGACCGCCTGGCCTTCGCCCTGGAACACGGTGCCACCCACGCACTCAACGCCAGGACCGACAACGTCGAAGGGCTCGACGTCGACGCGTTCATCGACGCTTCCGGCGCCCCACAGGCGGTCCGTTCCGGCATCAAGGCCGTCGGTCCCGCCGGCAGGGTCATCCTTGTGGGGCTCGGGGCCGACGACGTCGAACTCCCCGTCTCGTACATCCAGAACCGGGAGATCTGGCTCTCCGGCGTCTTCCGCTACACCAACACCTGGCCGCTGGCCATCCAGCTGATCGCCGACGGAAAAGTGGACCTGGACATCCTGGTCACCGGCAAGTTCGCCCTGGCCGAATCGGAGGAAGCGCTCAAAGCAGGCAAGCAGCCCGGGCAGCTCAAAGCCGTGGTCTACCCGGGCCGCTAAGCGGGCCACGGGGTGTGGGCGGCAGCGCCCGCCCACACCCCAACCGGAGCAGTCCAGATCAGCCCCGGACGGCAGGCACGAGGACGTCACAGTCAAAGTCGCATCCCTAAACGTCTTGCATTATGAGTTTAATCCCATAATATGGGTTTAGCGATGTGGCCCTCCTCACGGTGCACATCTGTTCCCAAGCCTTCAACGTGGAAGGCCCAACGATCGGATTCCCCTCATGTCAGACATAGCTGTCCTGATCAATACGGCCGTGGCGGTCCTGGCCGCCGTCGTCCTGATCGTCCGTTTCAGAGTCAATCCCGTCATCGCCCTGGTCATCGGTTCGGTGTACCTGGGCCTCGCCGCCGGCCTCGGCGTCGAAAAAACAGTCAAGACCATCACGTCCGGTTTCGGCGAAATCATGGTGGACGTGGGCCTGCTCATCGCCTTCGGTGTGCTAATGGGCTCCATCCTCAACCAGAGCGGCGCCATCCGGCGCCTCGTGGAGCACCTGCTGAATACGTTCGGCCCCAAGCGACTGCCCTACACCATGGGCCTGGCCATCGGTACGGTCCTCCAGTCTATTTTCCTGGACGTGCTGCTCGTCATCTCCGCTCCCTTGGCACGCAAGCTGGCACCGAAGATCGGCAAACTCGGCACCGCCCGCATGGCAACCGCCATGGCCATCGCCCTCGAATGCGGCATCGTCTTCACGGTTCCCGGCGTCGCCTCCCTCGCCCTGGCCGGCCTCCTCAACGTGCCACTTGGGAAAATGCTGCTGTGCGGACTGCTCCTGGTCATCCCGACCATCATCATTTCCATTGCCATCATGACGTTCCTCTTCCGCCGCGGCTTCTGGAACGAGGCGAAGGACGAGGACCACACCTTCGTCGAGGAGGAAGACCGCGAGGGCGAGGAGGACGAGTACGACGGCGGTTCGAACCCTTCCGCTTCGACGGCACCTGGCGGACACAACCCCGGCTCCGACGGATCTGCCGCCCGGCCGGTCAGCGCCGCCGTCGCTCTGGCAGAACACGAACAGAAGCAGGCGCCGCTGATTCTGCTCTTCGCCCCGCTCCTGACCTCACTGCTCCTCATCGGAGCCGGCGCCATCCTGCAGATCCTGAAGATTGACCTGCCCTGGCTGCAGCTCCTCGGTGAGCCCGTCATTGCCCTGCTGATCGGCCTGATCGGCACCTGCCTCGTCACCCGTTCCGCCATCGGCCAGAAACGCGTCGAGCAGGCCATCGCCGTGGGCTTCAAGGAAAGCGGACAGATCCTGATTCTCACCGGCGTGGGAGGATCCCTCGCCGCAACCGTCGCCGCAGCGGGCCTCGGCCACATCCTGGGCGGATTCTTCTCAGCGAGCACCGTTGCCCCGCTCCTGGTGGTCTGGGCCATCGCCGCCGTGCTTCATATCGCCGTCGGCTCCGTCACGCTGTCCGCCATCACCGCGGCCGGACTGCTGGCTCCGATTGCTCCGGCCATCGGGCTGGATCCCGTGCTCCTGGCCCTCGCCGCCGGCGCCGGATCACTGTTCATGGTCCACGTCACCAGTAACACCTTCTGGCTCCTGCAGTCACTGCTGGGGCAGAGCGTGAGGGGCGCGCTGAAATCGGTCACGGTCGGGGTCTCGGTGGCCTCCGTCGTCGCGATCCTGCTGATCCTGCCCATGAGCCTGTTGTTCTGACCGGACACAGCCCGTCCGTCCCAGATATCACGCCCACGAAAGAAGAAGAACCAAATGACAGAGACACGCATCGCGCCCCTGGAGGGAGTACGCGTCCTTGAACTCGGCAACTATATTGCTGCGCCCACGGCCGGCAGGCTGCTTGCCGATTTCGGTGCCGAAGTGATCAAGGTGGAACGGCCCGGAACCGGGGACGAGCTGCGCAACTGGCGCCTGCACAAGGGTGACACCTCCATGCTGTACCGGACGATCAACCGCAACAAGAAGTCCGTCGTGCTGGACCTCAGAACCGAGGCCGGCAAGCAGGCCGTGCTCGCACTCGTCGCCAAGTCGGACATCCTGCTGGAAAACTTCCGGCCCGGCACGCTGGAAAAGTGGGGCCTCGGCCCCGAGGTGCTCAACGAAGCCAACCCGGAACTCATCATCACCCGCATCTCGGCCTTCGGGCAGACGGGTCCGCTGTCCGAGCGGCCCGGTTTTGCCGCCGTCGCCGAAGCCTACGGAGGGTTCCGGAACCTGGTGGGCGACCCGGACCGCCCGCCCGTCCGCGTGGGTGTCTCCATCGGAGACTCGATCGCCGGACTCTACGCCGCCTTCGGCGCCATGATGAGCCTGTACCAAAGGGAAGCACGACGCCGGGACGCGGCTGGCGCGGTGCCGCTCACCGAGCGCGTCATCGACGTCGCACTCAACGAAGCGATGTTCTCCATGATGGAATCCCTCATCCCGGACTATCAGGCGTACGGCGTGGACCGGCAGCGCGTGGGCGGCCGGATGGAAGGGATAGCCCCCTCCAACGCGTACATCTGCAGGGACGGCGCAAGCATCGTCGTGGCCGGCAACGGGGACTCGATCTACCAGCGGTACATGCACACCATCGGACGTCCCGACCTGGCGGAGGACCCGTCCTTGCAGACCAACGCCGGCCGCTGGGCGCGGCGCGAAGAACTGGACCAGGCCATCGGGACATGGGCGTGCGAGCTTGACGCTGCCGACGCACTCGCGGAACTCGAAGCCGCCGGCGTACCCGCCGGCCCCATCT
Source organism: Arthrobacter sp. Soil736 (assembly GCF_001428005.1). Lineage (GTDB taxonomy): Bacteria > Actinomycetota > Actinomycetes > Actinomycetales > Micrococcaceae > Arthrobacter. The sequence goes on along the minus strand of NZ_LMSB01000028.1, from coordinate 45,915 downwards.
ATACGGCGGCCGACATCAGCACCGACAGCCAGTACGCAGCCCGCAACATGATCCAGAAATTCGACGTTTCCACCGGAGACGAAATCCTGCCCGGCGTGGGCTTCCCCGGCATCGTCCCCGTCATCGGAGACCAATCGCTCCCCATCCGGAACCTCGGCCCTGACCTGGGCGCAAACACCGAAGAAATCCTCGGCGGGCTCCTCAACATGGACCCCTCGGAGATCAGTGCGGCCTCCGGCCGCGAGGAGGCCCTCCAGCCATGAACCGCCACCAAAACACCCTCGCCTCAACATTGGGCAAGACCATACTCAGGGACGTGACCCTGCGGGACGGGCTCCAGCTCACCGGGAAGCTTCTCCCCACCGAGCGGAAGGTCGAAACGGTGCGGGAGCTGCTGCGCCTGGGCGTGCCCGCCATCGAACTGGGCTCCATGGCCCGCCCTGACCTCGTCCCCACCATGGCCAACACCCTGGAAGTAGTGCAGGCCCTCACGCCCGGGGAACTGGAAAAGTGCTGGATCTGGGTGGCCACCCCCGGTCACGTGGCCAAGGCGTCGGCCGCCGGAGCGCGGAACTTCCAGTACTGCCTGTCGGCGTCGGACTCGCACAACAAAGCGAACATTGGCCGCACCACCGAGGAAAGCCTCGCTGCCTTGCCCGAGGCGGTCAAGTACGCGCAGGCTGTCGGCGGGCAGATCCAGCTCTGTATCGCGACGTCATTCACGTGCCCCTTCGAAGGAACGGTGCCCGAGGAGCGCGTCCTGTCCATCGCCAACGACCCCCGAACCGAGGGGACCACGGACATCGTCCTCTGCGACACCCTGGGGCAGGCCATCCCGGCCCAGGTCTCAGGTCTGATTACCCGGGTCCGGGAAGAATCCCCGCTCCGCAGGATCGTCTACCACGGCCACGACACCTGGGGCCTTGGAGTGGCCAACACCCTCGCCGCTGTCCAGGCCGGCGCTGCCATGGTGGACGGCGCCCTCGGCGGCCTGGGCGGCTGCCCCTTTGCCCCCGGTGCCAGCGGCAACACCTCCAGCGAGGACATCCTGTTTGCCACCCGGCCCGGATGGCTGACCACGGAAACCTTCGCGGAGCTGGTGGTCCTGTCCGAGAAGCTGCTTGCGGAACTGGGCGAACCCAACCGCTCCAAGGCTGCCCAGGGCGCCCGGTCCAACGCGGCAGCCTTCGACTGGGTCCTCCCGTCGGACAAAACCACTCCCGCACCGTGCACCACAGGAGGCAACTAAGCGTGGGCAACAGTTTCCTGGTCACCACCGCCATCCCTGAGCCCGGGCTTCAGCTGCTTTCCGACGCCGGCCGGGTCACCGTGCTGCCCGAACCGCCCGACTACGAGGCCCTGGCGGCGCTGTGCGCCTCGGGCGATTTCGACGTCGTCCTCACCCAACTGCGCGACGTCATCGACGCGCCGCTCCTGGCCGACGCCCGCCTGCGGGGCGTGTCCAACTTCGCGGTCGGGTACAACAACATCGACGTCGACGCCGCCACCCGCCACGGCATCCTGGTGGGCAACACCCCCGGCGTCCTGACGGACGCGACGGCGGACATCGCCATGCTGCTCATCCTCGGCACCGCCCGCCGCGTGATCGAGGCCGACCGGCTGGTCCGCGACGGCAAGTTCCTGGGCTGGGAACCGGAGCTCCTGCTGGGCCGGGACGTCTCCGGCGCGGTGCTGGGCCTGGCCGGCTTCG
>NZ_LMSB01000028.1:11539-43973 GCF_001428005.1 Arthrobacter sp. Soil736 | reverse complement strand
GGGTCATTGCCGGCGCCGGACTGGACGTCTTCGAGGACGAACCGACGCTGGCACCCGGCCTGGCCCAACTGCCCAACACGGTCCTCCTGCCGCACGTGGGGAGCGCCACCGTGCCCGTCCGCAGCGAAATGGCCCGGCTCAGCGCGCTCAACGCCGTCGCCATCGCCGAAGGCCGCATCCCGCCCCACCCCGTCAACCCGGAGGCGTGGGAAAACCGTTAGCCGCTAGCCGAGCCGCCATACCGAGCCGAGCCGTCCGGCCGCCGGCGGTCCTAGCCGGAGCCCTTGAGGCGTTCCATTTCCCGGCGGTCCTTCTTGGTAGGCCGCCCGGCCCCGCGGTCGCGCTGCGGCAGGCCGAGAGCCGGGGCGACGGGGCGCGGGGGAGTGTGGTCGGTGAAGCAGTGGGAGGCGGCCTCGGCACCCACGCGCTTGGCGATCAGCCGGCGGACCTCAAGGATGCGTTCGTAGCCCGGCTGGCGGACGCGGACGGTGTCACCGGGAACCAGCGATTGCGAGGCCTTGGCCGGGTTTCCGTTGAGGCGAACATGCCCCGCCCGGCAGGCGGCGGTGGCCGCGGAACGCGTCTTGTAGGCGCGGATGGCCCAGAGCCAGGCGTCGACACGGACCGTGGCGGGGGCGGAAGGAAGGCTGCTCATGACTGCAGCCGAGTATAGCCCGCCGCCCTTGCCACGGTCGCCGGGCAAGAACATAGTGGAGTGAACTGCCAGAAGTTCACCTCGAGGAGGCCGGCCATGCCCGACGACGGGAATCAGCACAGTGACATCCTGCAGGGAAAGACTGCTGTGATCTACGGCGCCGGAGGCCCCGTGGGCACCGCTGTTGCCGAGGCATTCGCCGGCGAAGGCGCCAACGTTTTTCTGGCGGGGCGCACGCAGTCCAGGCTGGACAGGGTGGCCCGGAACATCCGTGAGGCAGGCGGCACGGCCGAGACCGCCGTCGTCGATGCCCTGGACGAAACCCAGGTGGACGAGTTCGTCGCCCAGGTGGCCAAGAAGGCCGGACGGATCGACATCTCGTTCAACCTCATTTCCCTCGGCGATATCCAGCAGCCTCTCATGGAGATCTCGCCCGCGGATTTCCTCCAGCCCATTGCCAACGCCGCGCGCACGCACTTCCTCACCACCAGGGCTTCGGCGCGCCACATGATCCGGCAGCGCTCAGGGGTGGTGCTGACGTTCGGCGGTTCCGGGCCGCAGACCCTCGCAGGGCTGGGCGGGTTCAAAGTGGCGCTGGACGCCATGGAGGGCCTGCGCCGGCAATGGGCCCTGGAGCTCGGTAAGCACGGCATCCGCGTGGTCACCATCGTCACAGGCGGGATCACCGAGACCATTCCGTGGCAGATGGAAGGCCGCGAGGAGATCGTGGGCGAGATCATCAGGACCGCTCACCTGAACCGGGCCGCCACCCTGGAGGACGTGGGCAACGTGGCCGCCTTCGCCGCCTCGGACAAGGCCGGGTCCATGACCGACGCCACCTTCAATATCTCCGGCGGCGCGATCGTTGACTACTGACGCGACCGCTGAGCGGGACTAGGCCACCAGGACGGCGGCGGCGCTGTCCATATGCTCGCGGATGGTCTTGCGGGCCAGGGAGGCGTCGCCGGTCTCGATGGCCGCCACGATGTCGTGGTGCCGCTCGACGCTCATGTTCCTGACGCCCTTCTCCAGGCCGGCAAACATGATGGACATCCGGATGGAGCCCTCCAGCGATTCCCAGGAGTGAAGCAGGGTTTCGTTGCCGGTGAGGCGGCACATGGTGCGGTGGAACTCGAGGTCGGATTCGATCCGCTCCTCGAGGCTGCCCTCGGTTGCGGCCGCCATGGCGTCGATGGCGGCGCGCAGCGACGTGATCACCTTCTGGCGGTCCGGGAGTTCGCACAGGGTGAAGGCAGCAAGGGATTCCAGTGCAGCCCGGACGGAGTAGATGTCGCGGATTTCCTTGGCGTCCAGATGGCGAACGGAGAGGCGGCCGCGCGGGCCCGCGGACAGCAGGCCTTCCTGCTCGAGCTGCCGCAGGGCCTCCCGGAGCGTGCCGCGGCTGATCTGGAGCATTTCGGACAGCTCGGTTTCCACGAGGTGCCGGCCGGGCTCAAGCTCGCCGCTGGTGATGGCGGTGCGCAGCGCGGAAAGCGCCTGCTCGCGAAGGCTCTTCTTTTCCAGTCCCAGCAGGGGTGCTGTTGCTCCGGCCATCGTTGTTCCTCAATGTCAGTGGTCAACTGTTTACAGTCGGTGTGTTAACTGTCGATACTACGTCAGAAGCGCGGAACCGGGGCATGCCGGCTCCGCGCTTCCGGCAGACGGTCCGGCTAGCCAAGCTCCGCAAGGACCTTGGCCACAATCCGCTGCACGGACAGGCCGTACCGTTCGTGCAGGGTGGGCAGGGCGCCCGCGTCGAGGAAAGCGTCCGGCAGCGCCACCGGTACCACCCGCTTGCCCAGCCCCGCCGTGACCACTGCCGATGCAACCGTTTCAAACAGGCCGCCCACCACGCTGTGGTTCTCCAGCGTCACGGCGAGGCGGTCGGTGTTCAGCTCCGCTAGCACCGTTTCGGCGTCGAACGGCTTGATGGTGGGGGCATGCACGACGGCGACGTCCACGTTGTGCGCCGCCAGGGCCTTGGCGGCCTGCAGCGCCCGCATGGTCATGAGCCCGCTGGAGACAAACACGACGTCGTTGCCGCCGCGCAGCACCTTGGCCTTGCCCAGTTCGAACGTGTAGCCGTACTCGTCCAGCACCGTGGGTACGTTACCGCGGAGCAGCCGCAGGTACGTCGGCCCGTCGCTGGCTGCCAGCTGGGGCACGGCCTGCTCGATGTCCACCGAATCGCACGGGTCCACGATGGTCAGGTTGGGCATGCCGCGGAAAATCGCCATGTCCTCGGTGGCCTGGTGGCTTGGCCCGTAGCCGGTGGTCAGGCCCGGAAGGCCGCCCACGATGTTCACATTCAGGTTCGGCTCGGCACTGTCCAGGCACAGGAAGTCATAGGCGCGCCGCGCTGCGAACACGGAATAGGTGGACGCGAACGGCACCAGCCCCGTCTCCGCCAAACCCGCCGCGGCGCCGAAGAGGAGCTGCTCGGCCATGCCCATCTGGAAGAAGCGCCCGGGGAAGGCCTGGGCGAAGATGTGCATGTCCGTGTACTTGCCGAGGTCCGCGGTGAGGCCAACAATTTTGTCGTTTTCCTGCGCGGCCTTCACCAGAGCGTGTCCGAACGGTGCGGACGCGGTTTTCTGGCCCGGATCGGCGAAGGACGCGATCATGGCCGAGGTCTTCAGCTTTGGTGCGGTGCCCGTCAAAGCGGTGCCGGTGCTCATCGGCTTGCCTTCCCTTCGTATCCTGCGGTCAGCTGCTCGCGGCAGATCTGCCATTCGTGTTCCTCGATGCGCATGAAGTGCGCCTTCTCGCGGTGCTCGAGCAGCGGCACGCCGCGGCCCACCTTCGTGTCGCACAGGATCACCGAGGGACGCCCGACGGCGGCCGCCTGGGCGGCTGCGTTGTCGAACGCCGCCAGCAGCGCCCCGGCGTCGTTCCCGTCCACCCGCTGGGTGTACCAGCCGAAGGCTTCCCACTTTTCCGTGACGGGTTCGGTGCGGAGCACGGTGTCCGTCTTGCCGTCCGCCTGGAGGGCGTTGATGTCCACCATGGCGGTGAGGTTGCCCAGTTGGTGGTGGTGGGCGCCCATGGCGGCCTCCCACGTGGAGCCCTCGTCCAGTTCTCCGTCGGAGAGGAAGTTGTAGACCCTCGCCGCGGAGCCCTGATGCCGCAGGCCCAGTGCCATGCCGACGGCGATGGTCAGGCCGTGGCCCAGGGAGCCGCCGGAAATCTCCATGCCTGGCGTGTACGTGGACATTCCGGACATCGGGAGCCGTGAATCGTCCGAGCCGTAGGTTTCCAGCTCCTCGACCGGAATGATGCCGGCCTCGGCCAGCGCGGCGTAGTGGCCGATTGCGTAGTGCCCGGTGGAGAGCAGGAACCGGTCGCGCCCTTCCCAGTCGGGGTTGTCCGCCTGGAAGCGGAGCTGGTCGGCATAGACGGCGGCCAGCATGTCCGCCGCTCCGAGGGCCTGGCCGACGTAGCCCTGGCCCTGCACCTCGCCCATGGTGAGGGCGTGGTGCCGGATCCGGTAGGCGGCTGCGCTGATGCGGTCCAAGCGGTCCGCGGCAGTCTCTTCTGTTCTCACAGTCTGGGTTTCCTGAGTCGCAGTCATCAGACAGTCACCGCCTGGGGGGTGTTTTTCGTGGCCTCGTCCGCGAGCTGGCGCTCGCGCTTGCCCCAGGTTTCCCGGGTGGCGACTGCGGCCCAGAGGCCAATGGCTGCGTAGAGGCCGAAGAGCAGTGCCGGGCCCATCCAGCCGAAGCTGACGAACAGCAGGGTGGTGATGAAGGGGGTGAAGCCGGACACCATGGCCGAGATCTGGTAGGCCAGCGAGGCGCCGGACGCGCGGGTCTTTGCCTGGAAGAGCTCAGGGAACCAGGCACCCTGTGCGCCGGCGAGCGAGTTCTGGCAGACGGCGTAGGAGATGGCGATGGTGGCGATGATGAAGATGAACAGGCCGGTGTTGACCAGCAGGAACATCGGGATGGCGAACAGCAGGGCGAAGGCGCAGGACCAGATGTAGAGGGGCCGCCGGCCCACCCTGTCAGTGAGGCGTGCCCAGGCCTGGGTTGCGAAGATGCCAATGGCGGAGGCGATGCACAGTGCTACGAGCGTCTGGGTCTTGTCCGCAAGGTGCTGGCTGTTCAGGTAGGAAATCATGTAGGTGATGGACACGGCGTAGCCGGCGGTCTCGGCGACGCGGAGGCCGATGCCCTTGACGATGCTGCGCCAGTCGGTCCTGATGACCTCGACGATGGGGGACTTCACGATGTCTCCGCTGTCCTTGACCTCATCAAAGACGGGGGACTCGGGCACCTTGGAGCGGATGATCAGGCCGACGACAACGAGCACGATGCTGGCGAGGAAGGGAATGCGCCAGGCGAGTTCGCCGCCGAGGTTCACGCTGACGAGGAACACCAGGTTGGCCAGCAGCAGGCCCACGGGGAAGCCCGCCTGCACGATGCCGGTGTACTTGCCCTTGGCCTTCCAGGGGGCGTGCTCGTAGCTCATCAGGATGGCGCCGCCCCATTCAGCGCCGAAGGCCAGGCCCTGGACGATGCGGACGAACACGAGCAGCGCGGGCGCCAGCAGCCCCACCTGGCTGTAGGTGGGGAGCAGGCCGATCAGGAACGTGGCCACGCCCATGAGGATCAGCGAGGCCACCAGGACGGGCTTGCGGCCGAGCTTGTCGCCCAGGTGGCCGCCGATGATGCCGCCGATGGGGCGTGCCGCAAAGCCGACGCCGAGTGTGGCGAAGGCGGCCAGCGTGCCGGTCACCGGATCACCGGTGGGGAAGAAGGCGGTTCCGAAATACAGTGCAGCCGCGGTGCCGAAACCGATGAAGTCGTAGGTTTCGATGACTGCGCCGACGCCGGAGCCAATGGCGACGCGCCTGGCGTCCTTGGTGCCGTGGACCGGCCCGCGCATGGTCAGAGCTTCTTTGCTCATTGGTGAATCCCTTTCGAATAGCGACTGAGGCTCAACGCTTCAGCACTGTCGACTGTTAACAAATGATATGCCAGTGTGACCTGCATCATGATGTTCTGTCAACAGTCGACTTCAAGGGTTGACTGTTGACAGTTAACTTCCGTAGGGTGGTGTCCATCACCAAGCCCCCGGGCATGACCAGAGGATCAACGAAGATGTTCAACTCCCGACTCGGCTGCTCGTCCATCAGCTTCCGCCACCAGGACCTGAGCACCGCCCTGCGGACCATCAGCGGCCTGGGCTTCGAAGAAATCGACCTGGGCGCCTTGCCCGGCGTCTGCGACCACGTCCCCTATGGCCTGGATGCGGACGCCGTCACGGCCGTCACCGCGGAGGTTGCCGCCTCCGGGCTGCGGGTCCGCTCGGTCAACGGGGACATCGGAGACCTCAATGCAGTGCTCGACGCCGGCCAGCAGGCCGCCCGCGACCTGCACCTTGATGCGCTGCTCACCCTCACCGCGAACACCGGCGCGAAGGCGCTGGTCCTTCCGTGCGGCGCCCTGGGCCACGAACCGGTCCGGAGCGTCGACGGGGACCTGGACGAAATAGCGGCCCAACTGACGCGAGCCGGTCAGCGGGCGGCGGAGTTCGGCGTCGAACTCTGGACCGAGTCACTGCACTTCCTGCGCTTCTGCTGGAACCTGGAACGCGCCGAACTGCTGGCCGGCCGGCTGGGGGGTTCCGGCGTCGGGATCGTGATGGACTTCAGCCACATCGTCGCCGCCGGCGAAGACCCGCGCGAGTACATCGAACGACACCAGGGCCGGATTGCCCATGTGCACCTGCGCGACGCCGTGCCCGGCAACATCAACCTGAGCATCGGAAACGGCCACGCCGACTTTGCCGCCGGACTTCGGTCCCTGGCGGGGCGCGGCTACGCCGGCCATTTCTCGCTCGAGCTGGAGACCCGGGACGTCACCCACGACGAACGCCCGGCCGCCGCGGCCAAAGCAGCCAGTTTCATCACCGACCTCATCTGACCATCGATTGCTCCATAACGGCCGTTTTGGACCGTCAAAACGGCGCTTGTGGAGCAATCGATTCAATCAATAGACACAACAACCACTCCAAGGAGCATCATGACCACCACCATCCAGCGCACCGCCGTCCTCACCGGGGCCACCTCGGACCGGGGCATCGGCATCACCACCGCACGCCGCTACGCCAGCCAGGGCTGGGCCGTGGTGATCCTGGACCTCGACGGCGAGAAGTCCGCGAAGGTCGCAGCGGAAATCGGCAACGAATTCAACGTCCCGGCCTTCGGCTACGAGATCGACGTCGCCAGCGAGGACTCCGTCAACGCCGCCTACAACGCAGTGGCGGCCGAGGTCAGCTCCGGCACACTTCCGGCCGTCGGCGCCCTGGCCAATATCGCCGGCATCACGTCGCCCGTGCCGTTCCTGGAAACCACCCTGGAACTCTGGAACAAAGTCATGGCCGTGAACTCCACCGGCACATACCTGGTCACCAAGGCATTCCTGCCGGGCATGATCGCCAGCGGCTGGGGCCGGATCGTCAACATGTCCTCCGTTTCGGCCCAGCGCGGCGGAGGCGTCTTCGGCAAGGTCCCCTACTCCGCCGCGAAGGCCGCCATCCTCGGCCTCACCAAGGCCCTGGCCCGCGAAATCGGCGCCACCGGCGTGACCGTCAACGCCATCACGCCCGGAGCCGTCGACACCAACATCCGGGTGGGCAGCACCGAGGAACAGGAAGCCGCAATCAACGCCGGGATTCCCCTGGGCCGGAACGCCACCACCGAAGAGATCGCGGCCGTCATCACCTTCCTTTCCTCGGAGGAATCCGCCTACCTCACCGGAACCACCATCGACATCAACGGCGGCAGCCACATCCACTAGCAACACCTGCCCGCCCAGCTGAGAGGACCGCCATGACCAGAATCTTCAACGACCCCGCCGACTTCGCCGAGGAAGCGCTCGCCGGCTTCTGTGACCTCCACTCCGGGCTGGTGCGCCAGGTCCCGGGCGGCGCAGTACGGCGGCACCGGCCCGTCGGGCCGAAGGTGGCCGTCCTGGCCGGCGGCGGTTCGGGGCACTACCCGGCGTTCGCCGGCCTCATCGGCACCGGTCTTGCCGACGGCGCCGTGGTGGGCAACATCTTCACCTCCCCGTCCGCCCAGCAGGCTTACTCGGTGGCGAAGGCCGCGGACTCCGGAGCCGGCGTCGTGTTCACCTACGGCAACTACGCCGGTGACGTCCTGAACTTCGGCATGGCCAGCGAACGGCTCGCCGCCGAAGGCATTCCGGCGGAGAACGTCCTGGTCACGGACGACATCGCCAGCGCGCCGCCGTCGGAGTCGGACAGGCGCCGCGGCATTGCCGGCGATTTCACCGTCTTCAAAATCATGGGCGCCGCCGCCGAAGCGGGAGCCGGGCTGGCCGACGTCGTCCGGCTCGGCCGCAAGGCCAACAGCCGCACGCGCACCATCGGCAGCGCCTTCGCCGGCTGCACTTTCCCGGTGCCGACGCTCCGCTCTTTGCCCTCAAGGACAAGCAGATGGGGCTCGGCCTGGGAATTCACGGCGAGCCGGGACTGTTCGACACCGCCCTGCCGCCCGCGAGGGAGCTCGGCCAGGAGTTCGTTTCGCGCCTGCTGGCGGAGACGCCGCCTGATGCCGGGAACCGCCTTGCGGTGATTCTCAACGGCCTGGGGTCCACCAAGCACGAGGAACTGTTTGTGCTCTGGCTGACGGTGGCGCCGCTGCTGCGCGCCGCCGGCTACACCCTGGTGATGCCGGAAGTCGGTGAGCTGGTCACCAGCCTGGACATGTCCGGCGTCTCCCTCACCATCACGTGGCTGGACGATGAACTGGAGCCGCTCTGGACGTCACCCGCGGAGACCCCCGCCTACCGGCGCGGGACTGCGGCTATGCAGTCCGGCGTGGCCCTCGTGGAAGAAGATTTCGACGGCGGCGCAACCGTTGCGTACCAGGAGGCGACGGCCGATTCCCGCGCGTTCGCCGCGGACTGCGTGGCGGCGCTCGAATCGGCACGGGAAGCCCTGCATGAGGCCGAAGCGCTGCTCGGCGACATGGATGCCGTGGCCGGCGACGGCGATCACGGGCGGGGAATGGTCCGCGGAATCGACGCCGCCTGCGCGGCGGCGTCGGAGGCGATGGCAGGTGGCGCGGGTGCCGGCGCTGTCCTCAGCGCCGCCGGCGATGCCTGGGCGGACAGGGCCGGCGGGACCTCCGGCGTGCTGTGGGGCGCAGGGCTCAGGGCGTTCGGTGAATCCCTCGGGAATGACCAGGTGCCCGGACCCGCCGAGTTCGGCGCCGCGGTGACGGCATTCTCGGACCGGATCACCGGCCTGGGCAAGGCTGAAATCGGCGACAAGACCATGGTTGACGCGCTCCTGCCGTTCGCCGGGACATTCACCCGGATGGTGTCGGAACGCGGCAACCCCTCACTGGCGTGGACGGAGGCCGCCCGCGCAGCCACGTCCGCCGCCGAAGCCACGGCGTCACTCCGGCCGCTCAAGGGACGGGCACGGCCGCTGGCCGACAAGAGCGTGGGCACTGCCGACCCCGGCGCGACATCCCTGGCGATGATCTTCACCGTGATGGGGCCGCATCTCACCGCCGTGCACCAAACGGCGGCTGCCGTGTCATGATTCGGGGCGAAGGCTGCCGAGATCCCCGGGGCTACTCCACCGTTACCCGCACGCGCTGCACCACGTTGTTCCCCATGCCCTGATAGTTCCAGTGCTGTTCCAGGGGCTGGACGGCGCCGGTGGCGTCGGTCGCCCGGCAGGCAAGCTCGTGATGGCCCGGATCCGCCACCCAGGGCAGGCTCCAGCCGCGCCACGCGAAGGAGCCGGCAGGCTTGTCCAGGTGGGCGTGAACCCACTTGCCGTCGATGCCGACCTCCACGCCTGTCACCGCGCCCTCGCCGGACCACGCACGGCCGCGCAGCATGACCGGGCCGCGGGGGAGGAAGCGGCGCCGCGTGAAGAAGTCCGGAATTCCCGGGGGAACCATCAGCGACCGCACCCTGATCCGCGATACCGGCGTGCCCGCGTCGTTCGCGTTGTGCTGGTAGCGGTACGCGACCGCCTGCTGGAAGCCGTGGAACGGGGCCGTCACAACCTTGATCGACTGCAGCCATTTGACGCTCGCCATCCCGTACCAGCCGGGAACCACCAGTCGCAGCGGGTAGCCGTGCTGGGGCGGCAGCTCGCTGCCGTTCATCTTGTAGGCAAGCACGACGTCGGGCCGCAGCGCCTCCGCGATCGGCAGGCTCCGCGCGTACTGCTGGCGGACACCGCCCTGGATCCCTTCATCCACCCCGGTGAAGACCACCTCGACGGCTTCGGGTTCGACGCGGGCCTGCGCCAGCAGGTAGGCCAGCGGGACACCCGTCCATACGGCTGTGCCCACGCCCTCGAGCACCCATGGCTGGCTGAGCGGCCGCGGCTTGAGGAGGGAGCGCCCGTTGCCGGCGCACTCAAGCGTCACCGGAATGCTGATGGCCGGGTCCTTCTTGAGCGCGGCCAGGCTCAGTTCCATTGCCATCTCCACGGCGCCGCCGATCCGCAGGTGCCAAGATCCGTCCGTGATCTGCGGGATGTCGAAGTGCGTCAGCACATAGTGCATACCGGGCGGCGTCACGTCCTCGCGGAGGGCCTCCAGCGGCATCGAATGGTTCCGCGCGGAGAGCTGCAGTTCGTCCTGGGTGAGCGGCCCGTACGTGGGTTCCCCTGAATGCGGCCTGGGCCGGGCGGTCTGACGGCGACGGTAAATCAGCTTTGTCATGGCGTTGCGATTCTGCTCAGTGCTGCTGACGGGCATGCTCCCTCTTAGGTTTACGCCGCCCCCTCAGGGCCGTCAACATCCATGCCCAACAGCCCGTCCGTCCGTGAGCCAGCTACAGCTGCGGCAGCTTCACAAACTCCTCGAGGCCGATCGGGTCCTGCCCCGTCAGCCCGCGCACGTCCGACGTCGGGCTGGCCAGTTCACCGCCGGAGATCGCCGTGTACGTGCTGACCCAGGCCTTCACCAGCCAGGCGGGAGCCCCGTACGACGCCCTGGAGGAGTACGCCTCCTCCAGGGTTTCGTCGTGGTACGTGACGGTTCGGCCGGTGGCCCGGGTGAGCACCTCGGCCGCACGTGCCAGCGAAATGTCCTCCGGGCCCGTGAGGTTGTAGGTGAACCCGGCATGCACGGCAGGATCCCCGAGCACCGCCACCGCGCTCCGGGCGATGTCCGCCGCGGCGGCGGCGTCCACGAACGCGTAGTGCTGCTGCAGCCGGTCCTAGGCTTCGCGCGTGGCAGGAGATTTTGTCTGGGCAGGATCCCGCTCGGCGAGCGAGCCGATGGCGTCGTCGATCTTCTTCAGGACCTCCGGTTCCAGCCTGACGCCGGCGGCCGCCGCGCTGTCCGCGATCTGCTCGGGGCGGGAGGCGCCGATGATGGCGGAGGCCACGTTCGGGTTCTGCAGCACCCAGGCGACGGCAAGCTGCGGCATGGTGAGTCCGGCTTCCTCGGCGATGGGCCTGAGCTGCTGCACCCCTGTGAGGACGTCATCGCGCAACCAGCGCTGGATCATCTTGGCGCCGCCCTTGTCATCCGTGGCGCGGCTCCCTTCGGGCAGCGGCTGGCCGGGAAGGTATTTGCCGCTCAGCACGCCCTGCGCCATGGGGGACCAGACGATCTGGGAGATGCCCAGTTCTTCGGACGCGGGAACAACCTCCTCCTCGATGATCCGCCACAGCATGGAGTACTGGGGCTGGTTGGAGATCAACTGGAACCCCAGTTCCTTCGCCAGCGCGTGGCCGTTCCGGAGCTGTTCCGCGGTCCACTCGCTGACCCCGATGTACAGTGCCTTGCCCTGCCGCACGATGTCCGCGAACGCCTGCATGGTCTCTTCGAGCGGCGTTTCAAAGTCGTAGCGGTGCGCCTGGTACAGGTCCACGTAGTCGGTCTGCAGCCGAGTCAGGGAGCCGTCGATGGATTCCATGATGTGCTTGCGCGAGAGCCCGAGGTCGTTCTTGCCCTTGGGGCCGGTGGGCCCGAATACCTTCGTGAAAATCTCCAAGGACTGGCGGCGTTCGCCCTTCAGCGCTTCGCCGAGGACCGTCTCGGCGGCGGTGTTGGCGTACACGTCAGCTGTGTCAAAGGTGCTGATGCCGGCGTCGAGCGCTGCCCGCACGCACTGGGTGGCGACGTCGTTCTCCACCTGGGAGCCGTGCGTCAGCCAGTTGCCGAACGTGATTTCCGAGATCTTGAAGCCGCTGTTTCCGAGGTATCTGAATTCCATGGGTTTCACGCTAGCGGAGATGGTTGCTCAGGGTAAGGGATGCGCGCGGGTCATCTGCCTGCCGCGCCGATCAGCCTCCGTGCCTGAACTCCGGGACGGTTGCCGCGTCAGGAGCGGACGCGGACGTCCTCGTGCTGCGCCAGCGAGACCATGGACCCGGTGTCCAGGACGGCCATGTGCCCGGCCGCGGCGGGCTTCCGGGACGGGCGCGGAGGCTGGGCGGACAGGGCAAGCGCGGAACGCACCGGCGCTCCCTTGGTTCCCGCTTCGCTCGGCGCGTGGGCCTCGTTATGCGGGGCCTCGTTGTGCGGGGCCTCGTTGTGCGGTGCCTCTTTGTGCGAGGCCGCTCTCTGCAGGGACTCCGTGTGCAGCGCCCCCGTGTTCAGCGCCGACTCCACCAGCGGCGCAACCTTCACCACGCCGTCCGCAGCCACGCCCAGCCCGGGCCGGTCCGGGCCGGCGATCCTGATCTCCGGGGCAGCCGCCCTGGCGCGCGCCACCGCGCGGGCATCGGCTGCGGCGACCGCGGCTGCCCAGTCCTTTGCCAGGACGTGCGGCACCGGCCGTGCAGCTGTCAGCAGAGGGTGATGGACGACGGCGGTGCGGAGCGCCTCTTTGAGCCCGGCGCGGCTCAGGAGCTTCTTCCAGTCGCGCGGAGGTCGCGGTTCCCGCGCGGGACGGGGGGTCTGCGGCTTTTTTGCGGGGCGTTCCTGGCGGACTTCGGGGGCCTCAGCGGGTGCAGCTCCGGCGGACGATTGCGTGCCTACGGGAAGCCGCACGACCTCGATGGTGTCGTTCCCGGGGAAGCGGCCAAACAGGGCCATCACGATCAGCGCAGTCAGGCGTCCCACTCCGGCGATCACCAGCGTCACCATGAAAAGGATGAACATGCCGATGAACATGACGAAAGCCACACCAACGGTGCCGAAAAAGGTCAGGTTAAGTGCGATCGTTGTCGGATCTTCCACTTCGCCCTCCTCATACAGCCTGCGGCCACCGCGGCCCGCCGCATCGCAGCGGACAATAGCCCCTAACCACCATACGGACTATTTACTGCCGACATGCCCTCATGACAAGTCCCGCCGGGGGTTGTTTCGAAGCTGTTATCGGATGCGTCCCCGGGCGGGCGCCTATAGTCGGAAACAACAAGCGAACTCGATACTTTTCAGGGATGCCAATGACCCAGCCCCAACCTTTCACCGGTAACTGCCCGTGCCTCTCCGGTGAGCAGTATGCCGACTGCTGCGGCCGGTTCCACAGCGGACTGGCGGAGGCGGCAACGGCCGAGCAGCTGATGCGTTCCCGCTACAGCGCCTTTGTGCTCCTCGACGCCCGCTACCTGCTGAAAACCTGGCATCCGGACACGCGTCCCACCGAGCTGGAGCTTGATCCGGGACTCGAATGGCGCCGCCTGGACATCGTGTCCACAGGGAGGGGCGGGCCGCTCGACACCGAGGGAAAGGTGGAGTTCAAGGCGCACTTCCGTCAGGGCGGGGAACGCGGGGTCCACCACGAAACCAGCCGTTTCCTGAGGGTGGACCGCCGCTGGTACTACCTCGACGCCGTCGTCCTTCATCAGACGTAGCGGCCCGCTACCGCTCCTCATAGTCCGCCGTGGGTGTGAACCCGGCGCGGTCCACCTTGCGGTGGAAGTGCATGCCGGCGAGGCCGCCGAGGACGGCGCCCACGAGCGCCACCGCTGCGACCACGACGGCGGCGATGATGCCGGTGGTGGTGAGCTGGCCCTCGTTGACGGGAATGCGCGGGAAGCTGTTCAGCTGGGCCAGGATGTTGAACCGCTCGCCGGCGACCAGCCCCAGTACCGCAACCACCACTGCGGCGATCAGTGCCCAGATCCACACCATGATTCCCTGCTTGGCCCCGTTGAAGCGGGCCATCCGTCCGGCCACGTAGCCGCCGCTGTAGTAGGAGACGAACAGGATGACGAGCAGCACGATGATGCCCACGATTCCGACCGTCTGGTCCGATGCCGCCTGGCCGACTGCCGCGTTGACATCGGTGTTCGTGGCGAGGCTGACGGCCGTTCCCGCTGCCACGAACAGGGCCGTCAGCAGCACGGCCATCCCGGTGGCGGCCAGCCAGCCGAAGAATGCCGAGCCCACCTTGACCCCGCCGAAAGCCTCCTTTTCGCGGGCAACGGCGATCTCCCGCGTCGCGAGGCCGGGATCCGTGTGGGCGGCGTGGGCGGTGCGGGTCTCCGGTGCGTACTCCCGCTCCGCGGATGGTTCCCTGAGATCCGTGTTCCGCGTGTCCAGCGTCCTGGTGTCCGTGTCCGCTGCTGCACCGCCCGTCACCGTACTGCCGGTGCCTGTGCTGCGGGCCTGCGTGGCGTCAAAGACCGGCGTGGCCTCGGTGCCGGGTTCTGAGGGGCCGGATTCTGAGGGGCTAGGTTCGGATGGGCCGGGTTCGGCAGCGCGATGTTCACCGGCGGCGCGGCGGGGGCGTCTGTCCTCGGAGCCTGTTGGGTTGCTCATCGAACGTCTCACTTTCATTGAACGGACCAGGCTCATGGTCTAAGCCGGGCAACGCAATGCCGGGGCCACCGCGATGGCCTCACTTCTAGCTAACTCCGATCAATGCCCTATAGGAAGGAAGCTTAGTATTTGGGTTTCGCGCCGTCCCCGCCTCCCGGAGGCCGGTTCCAGTCCGCGATTACCGGTACGTGCGGTGCAGATCCTCCTTCTCCGTCGCCCGGGGAGACGCGTCGGCGATCCACGGCCCGGTGCCCTCGGACTGGTCGAGAACCCCCGCCTCAAGCCACTCGTAGTCGCCGGCGAGGACCTTCCGCGAAAGTTGGCGGTCGCCGTCGTCGGTGTTCCTCCACAGCTGCTCGAAGTATTCGTCCACGCGCACGCGCGCCTGTTCGCAGAAGGCCTCCGCGAGCTCGAAGGCGGTAGCCCCGCGCTCCGGCGCCGTGCGGAGCAGCATCTCCGCCCGCGAGCAGGACGCCGCCATCGCGAAGAGCTCGGCGCCGATGTCCACGATCCGTCCCAGAAAAGCCTGCTTGTGCTCGAGGCCGGCCTGCCAGCGGCCCATGCCGTAGAACGTCTGCCGGGCCAGCCGCCGCGAGGACCGCTCCACGAAGCGCAGCTGCTTGGCCAGCCGGCCGAACTCGCTGTAGGAACGCGGGTCCATGCCTGCCCCGGCCAAGAGTTTCGGCAGCCACTTCGCGTAGAAGCCGGAGGCCCCGACGGCGGCCCGCGCCTTGTCTGACAGGCTCGCTTCCGCCGAGGCCAGGTCCCCTGCGGCCGCAAGGTGGGCGTCCACGGCCTCTCGGGCAATCAGCAGCTTCATGATCTCCGAGGAGCCCTCGAAGATCCTGTTGATGCGGAGGTCGCGCAGCTGTTGCTCCGCGGGGACGCCCCGTTCGCCGCGGGCCTCCAGCGAATCGGCCGTCTCGAAACCGCGCCCGCCCCGGATCTGCACCAGTTCGTCGGCGATCCGGTAGCTGATCTCGGTGGACCACAGTTTGGCCAGCGCGGCCTCGATCCGGATGTCCTTCTGCCCGGCGTCCGCCATTTCCGCGCAGAGCTCGAACACCGCATCCAGGGCGAAGGCCGTGGCGGCAATGAACGCGATCTTCTTGCCCACGGCCTCGTGCCTGCCCACCGGCCGGCCCCACTGGGTGCGCGCGTTGGACCATTCGCGGGCAATCTTCAGGCTCCAGCGGCCCGTGGCGACGCAGAGTGCCGGGAGGGACAGCCGACCCGTGTTGAGTGTTGTGAGGGCGATCTTCAGCCCCTGGCCCTCGCGGCCCAGCCGGTTGGCCGCCGGAACCCTGACCTGGTGGAACCGGGTAACGCCGTTCTCGATTCCCCGCAGGCCCATGAAGGCGTTGCGGTTTTCCACGGTGATGCCGGGGGAGTCCATCTCCACCACGAAGGCGGTGATCCCGCCCTGGTGGACGGTGCCGTCGGCGTCGGTGTGGCGCGGCACCACGGCCATCACCACCACCAGCTCGGCGATCACGCCGTTTGTCGTCCACAGCTTGACGCCGTCCAGGACGTACGCTTCGCCGTCGTCCGTGGGAACAGCGGTGCTGCCCATCCGCGCGGGGTCGCTGCCGACGTCCGGCTCGGTGAGCAGGAACGCGGTGATGGCCCCCGCGGCGCAGCGCGGCAGGTATTCCTGCCTCTGCTCCGGGGTGCCGAATACCTTGACGGGTTCCGGGACGCCGATGGACTGGTGCGCCGAGAGCAGCGCGCCGAGGCTGGGGTGAACGGAGCCAAGCAGCGCGAGCGCCCGGCCGTAGTAGACCAGCGAAAGGCCCAGGCCGCCGTACTCCAGCGGGATCTTCATACCGAACACGCCGAGGTCGGCGAGGCCCCTGAGATATTCGTCCGGGATCTTGGCGTCACGCTCGATCACCCGCCCGGACATGGTTCGGCAGAATTCCGTGAGCCGCTCCATAAAGGCCTCGCCGCGTTCCACGTCTTCCGCCTTGGCCGCTGGCCACGGGTGGATGAGGCCCAGGTCGAAGCTGCCGAGGTACAGGCCCTTGGCGAAGCTGGGCCTGCCCCATTCGGTCTCGCGCGCCGCTTCGGCGATGGCGCGGGCGTCCTCCGCGGAGGCGCCGGCACCGATCTTCTCGGCGGCAACCGGCGTTTCGGATGCGGGGCCG
Source organism: Arthrobacter sp. Soil736 (assembly GCF_001428005.1). Taxonomy (GTDB): domain Bacteria; phylum Actinomycetota; class Actinomycetes; order Actinomycetales; family Micrococcaceae; genus Arthrobacter. The sequence continues at coordinate 27,454 of NZ_LMSB01000028.1, read as the reverse complement.
TCGATGGGCGGGATGGTGCTGGAACCCTTGGCCTGCGCCTCGGTGGGATCCTCGGTGGCCTGACTCTCAGTGGCGGAGCTCACGGGGCATCTCCTCTAACCGGATGACCGGCTCAAGCCCTGGGTCCGCCGCGGGTGGAGGACCCTTCAGCTGTCCCTCAATGCTACTCGCGGGTAAGTACCGGTGCTAGGGGATGGCTGGCCCTGAAAATCGCCGGGAAGCTCGACAGTGGAGGCATGGTGCACCAGCCTGTCCCACGAATCGTTGATGCCGTGGACCAGGCCGACCAGCGTGCCCGCCACGATCAGCCAGGCCAGGCGTCCCACGCCCACCAGGACCAGTGCGGCGAAGGCCGCCGCCGCCACGAACAGGACGAGCACCAAGGCAAAAACCAGGGTTCCGATGAACACCAAGGTGGCCGTCTCCACTGCACTTAGGTCGAACTCCATGCTTCCCCCTGCGCCTTTGCTGCGGTTGGATCAGTAGCACGAGCGTAAGGCCTGCCATGAGCCCGGGCCACCGTCCGTGTGGCGAGTTGGAGCCGTTGATACGGGATCGAAACCATACTGCTCCGTAGGTAACGGCTTTGTCTCAGCAGCCTCACCAGTCACACCCGTAACGTTGCTTCCCGGTCAACACGGGGCGACTCCGGGCCGGGGGTCGGAGGGAAGTCGGTCTGCGTTAACCTTGTACTTGGCCGTTTTCAGGTTTCCGCCGCCGAAACGATCCCCAAGCTACTGAAGGAGAGTGTGTGCCCCGGTCCGCCACGTCCTCCGCTGACGCGATCAGCGCACGGCTCCGGGACCTCGAGCTCCTCACCAAGGGACCCGCCTGGGCGCTCACGCGTTCCGCCCCGTGGGTCATCGCAGTGCTGCAGGCGTCCTTTACGCGCACGCGGCCGCAGCTTCCGCTGGAAGAGTTCCATGCCGACGTCGACTCCTTCCTTGAGCAGCTCCGCCGCCAGGATCCGGGGCTGGGAGGCGGTGCCAACGGCAAGTCCTTCGGCGACGAATGGACGCGCAAGCAGTTCCTCACCCGCCGGAACCAGTCGGGGCAGATCGTCTACGAGGTCACCGAACCGGCAGCCCGCGTGCTCGCCTTCCTGGACAGTCTTTCCAGCGAACGCTCCACCCTGAACGGATCCCGGCTGGGGACGCTGCTGGGCGACGTGGAGAAACTCGCCAACGAGACCAACCCGGACCAGACCGCCCGGCTGGAATCGCTGGAGGAGGAGATCGGGGAACGCCGCCAGCTGATCCAGGACATCACCTCGGGCGACTTCGACGGACTGCTCGACGACGACCAGGCCGTGGAAGCCGCGGGCAACATCCTGGACCTCGCGGCCAGCCTGCCGGCGGACTACAAGAAGATGCGGGACCGGATCGAGGAGCTGGTGGGCGAGCTCCGCAACCAGATCATCGAGGAGTCCCTCAGCAAGGGCGCCACCATGGCGCAGGTCCTGGAGGCCGACAAGAGGCTGCGGCAAAGCCCCGAAGGCAGGACGTTCCGCTCCTTCACGGCCTTCCTCGAAGACCCGCAGCAGCAGTTGCGGTTCCGTTCGGCGATCGGCGAGGTGCTCAGCCGCCAGTTCGCGGACGACCTCTCGCCGGAGGACCGGGAGACCCTGAAAAACCTTGTGGCAGAGCTCCGGCAGCAGCACAGCCAGATCCAGCGGATCTACGGCAAGCTCAGCGAGAGCCTGAACACCTATGTCCAGAGCGACGACTTCCGCCAGTCGGTGCGGCTCCGCAAGGTGCTGCGGGAAGCCGAACAGGCCATCCGTTCCCTGCCCTACGAACGCGAACGCCCGGGCCTGGTCCGGGGGCCGGTGCTGTTCAATGCCGGCTTCGAATCGCTGGCCATGGTCAAGCTGTTCGATCCCGACGAGTTCGCGGCCCCGCCCAAGCTCGCCGACCCCATCGCCTTCAGCGACTCCGACCGCGTGCGCTCGCCGCGCACCGGCAAGGCGAAACCGGGCGCCATCCGCGCCGCCGCGGCCGGCGCCTCAACCCTTGCCGAGGCCTGGGGGCAGCTTCCGCCGGAGGAGCAGCACATCAACTCGATCCGGGCGCTCCTGTCCCACGCCCTCCACGAAGGCGCCCGCTTCGACCAGGCAGCCGTGGACGCCCTCGACTTCGAACAGATAGACGGAACCACCCGCACGGCATACCTGCCGGTGGTCACGCTCAAGAAGGATTCCGATGACTGAACTTCCCCAAGAATCACGCGGCGGGCTGGACACCGACGCAGCAGCCGATGCCGCCCAGGGAGTGGCATCGGGCCTGTCGGAGCCGCGCGCTGAGCTGATCGAAGATCAGCTGCGCGGCGAAGGGGCGGGGGCGGCATCGGCTGCGGAGTCACCCCGCGCCGACCCGTTCTCGGTCACCCCGCGGGACACCTTCGTTGATGGCGCCGCCTTGTTCCCGGGCGACACCGGCGTGCTGTCCATGAAGGTGCGCCAGGCCCTCGTGAAGCTGCTGAAGGGCCCGTACGTGGACGGCGGCCGCGACGAAAAACTGTGGACCACGCTCCTGGATAACCAGCTGCTCCTCCGGAGCCGGCTCTCCGAGCTTTTCCTCACGCTGCAGCTGGATCACGAGCGAAAGATCGCAGTGGTCCGGCCGGTTGATCCCGAGGCCATCGGCGGCAGCGCGCGCTCCAGCATCCTGCGCCAGCAGCGTGCCCTGAGCCGGGTGGAAACCATCGTGCTGCTCCGTCTCCGCCTCCTCCTGGACCGCCACGTCACGGCCCAGACCGACCCCACCATCACGCGCGAGGAAATCGCCGAGCTGGTGGCCCACTACCAGCCGGCAGGCCAGCAGGACGCGCTCCGGGATTCGGACGTGGTCAACCGGGCCATCACCAAGCTCCTGGCCCGCCAACTCCTGCTCACCACGGGCCTGGACGACGTCTACACCATCTCCAACGCCCTCCCGCTGGCCCTTCCGTTCGAAAACATAGGGGACATCCCCGCCCAGATCGAAGCCCTGGTCACAGCCACGGCAGACCCCACGGGAACAGAAGCACTACTAGAGCTCGACGGCGGGAGGTCCGCGGACGACCTGGACGACGACGCCGAAGGTGACGGTCCCAACGACGCAGCAGCCGATGCCGCCCTGGGAGTGGCATCGGGCCTGTCGAAGCCGGCAGCATCGTCCGGAGGACGATTGCTGTCCGGCGAAGGGGCGGGGGCGGCATCGGCTGCGGAGTCAAAGGTGACCACGGCTGAGACACCCTCGGTGACGAGCTCGACCAGCGAAACGGAGGGCACCAAGTGAGCATCGCAACCATGCTGCCGATGGGCGAGCTCACCAACCCCGGCCAGATGCGCCTTGCCCTCGTGCAGGTGGTCAACTGGGGGACGTTCCATGGCGCCCACACGATGCACGTGGACCGCAACGGCACGCTGCTGACGGGCAACTCGGGCGTCGGCAAGTCCACGCTGTTCGACGCCATGCTGAGGGTGTTTGACGCCCGGCCCCGCTCCAACGAGGCCGCCGCCCAGCGTGCCGGCGGAGCCGTGGAGGACAAGAGGACCACGTTCACGTACATGCGCGGCAAGGTGGGCGACAAAGCCGTGGGCGAAGGCTCGGCCAGCGCCTTCCAGCGCCCGGGTGCCACGTGGTCCGCCGTCGCCCTGACGTTCGACAACGCCGCCGGCACCAAGGTGACGGTGTCCGCGCTGTTCGACCTCCCGAAGAACGGCACGGAATCGAGCGTCGGCCGGTACTACCTGATCAACAACAAGCCGCTGGACCTTCCCGCGATCGAGGACATCGCCGAGAAGCGCTTCACCAAGGCGGCGCTGGAGACCATCTTCCCGGACGCCCAGGTCTTCGACGTCCACAAGGCCTTCGCCGAGCGGTTCCGCCGCCTCCTGGGCATCAACTCGGACCAGGCCCTGCCGCTGCTCCGGGTGATCCAGGCCGGGAAGGGCCTTGGCGGCAGCGTCAACACCTTCTTCCGCGACCAGGTCCTCGACGCCCCGGCCACGTTGGCCGCGGCGGACGACGTCGTCGAGGAATTCAGCAACCTCATGTCCATCCGGCAACGGCTGGAGGACGTCCGCCAGCAGCGTGACCAGCTGGCTCCTGTGCCGGGGCTGAACAAGGACTACGCCCAGGCGCTGCTGGACGCTAACCGGCTCCGGGAGCTCGCGGGCGAGGAGTTCGAGGCCTACAGGCAGCAGCTTGCGGTCGCGGTACACGAGAAGACCCTGGCCCGCTTCAAGACGCTCGCACAGGGCAAGGCCAAGGAACTCAGCGCCGAGCGCGCGGTCCGGGACGGCCTGGCCAAGGAGCTGCGGCAGCTTGAGGCGGAGTACAACAACCAGGGCGGCAACGCCATTTCCTCGATCGAGCAGTCGCTGGAAAACGCCCGGGTGGGGCTCAAGCTCCGCCAGCAGGTGGAGGAAGCGGCCCGCCAGGCGCTGAGCGACGCCGGCCTGGAGCTGGAATGGACGGCCGAGGGCTGGGAACAGGCCCACGAGCAGGCAGCCGCCCGCTCCGCCGAACTCAAGGACGATTCGGAGGCCCTGAAGGAGCTGCGCTTCGAGGCCTTCGACGGCCACGCCACGAAGAAACGAGAACTCGCTGCGGCGGAGCAGGAGCTCGTGTCGCTGAAGACGCGCAAGTCGCTGCTGCCGCCGTCGAGCATTGAAAACCGCGCCGCCATCGCGGCCGCCACCGGTGTTCCCGAGGAGCAGATGCCCTTCGGCGGCGAGCTCATCGACCTCGCGGAGGGCCAGGAGCAGTGGCGGCCGGCCGCCGAGCGCGCCCTGCGGAACCTGGCCACCACGCTCCTGGTTCCTGGCGAGCACTTTGCCGCCGTGACCAGGTACCTGAATGACCACAGCGTTCGGGGCGCCCTCCGCGCAGTGGACGTGTCCAAGCCGCTCGCCGGCGCGGCGCTGGCCGTGGAGGACGTGTCCGATGGCGACCTGCTGGCCAAGCTGGAGATCCTCACCGCCGGGCACAACGCCGCGGCCGGGGAATGGGTCCGCGAACGCATCGCCCTCGATTTCGCCTATCCGTGCGTGGAAAACCCGGACGAGCTGGCCGGCCTGGACAAGGGCCTGAGCCTGGGCGGTGTGGTCAAGCGCAACCGGCACACCGTGGAGAAGGACGACCGCTTCACCAGCCGGCAGGATTACGTCCTCGGATTCGACAACGCGTCCAAGCTGGAACTCGTGGCCGGCCAGGTGGCGGACCTGCAGCAGGAACTCGCCAAGGCCGCCGAGCTGGCCCAAAGCCGGGAAGAATCCCATCAGGGCATGTCCCGGCAGCTCGAGGCCCTGCGCCGCGTGGCCGACGACCACCGGCCGTGGGAGCAGGTCTCGGCTGCCGTGGCCGCGGACGAACTCGCCCGGATCGAGCAGCGGCTCAAGGATGCCCTGGCCGCGCAGGCGGACCTCGAACCGCTCCGGGCCAACATCGAAGTGGCACGCCAGAAGCACCAGTCCAGCACCGAGGCGGCGGCCGTGCTCCAGAGCGAGTACAAGGCGCTGGACCACCAGCTCACCGCCTCCGATTCGCTGCTGGAAGCCGCGCGGACCCGCCTGGGCCAGGCGCCGCCGTCGGACTCCACGGTCACTGCGCTGGAACCGTACTTCACCGGATTCGGCGACGTCACGGAGATGCATGAGCTGGACAACATCGCCGCCCGGGTCAAGACCCAGCTGCTGGGCGAGCTCCACGCCGCGGAATCCCGCGGCCAGGCCACCTCCGAGCGGCTGACCCGGATTTTCGAAGGCTTCGTGCGTGAATGGGGTACCGCCATCTCCGCCGACCACGGGACATCCATCGGGGCGGCCGGCGAGTTCGAGGCCCGCTACCACGCAATCGTCAGCGACGGATTGCCCGCCCAGGAGGCGGAGTTCCGGCAGTTCTTCAACCAGCGCACGCATGAATCGTTCAGCACCCTGCTGCATCTGCTCGACGAGGAACGCCGCTCCATCACCAGCCGGATCCTGCCGCTGAACGGCATCCTGTCGGAGGTCAACTTCCACGAGGGCAGCTTCCTGGAGCTGGACATCAAGCAGACCCTGCCGGCCACCGCCAAGCAGTTCAAGGACGCCATCCAGAACGCGCTGAAGACCCGGCACACGCGGCACGGCAAGTCCGCAGCGGCCGGAGCAGAAACCGACGACGACGCCGAGCTCACCAACCGCTACAAGTCCCTGGAAACGCTCGTGAAGCGCTTGGGTTCGCAGGCGCCGGAGGACCGGCGCTGGCGCGCCGAAGTGCTGGACGTCCGCGGGCACCTGTTCATCCAGTGCAAGGAGCACCGCGAGGTGGAGGCTCCGGCGAAGCAGAAGGCCGCCGGCGCAGGCGGGAAGACGGAAGTCTTCATGCACGCCGACACCGGATCCATGTCCGGCGGCGAGCGGCAGCGGTTCACCGCATTCATCATGGCCGCGGCGCTGAGCTACCAGCTGGGCATCGCCGAACAGGGCTTCACTACCTACGGAACCGTGATGATGGATGAGGCCTTCGTGTTGGCCTCCGAGGAATTCGCCGGCGCCGGGATCAAGGCGCTGCACGAGTTCGGCTTCCAGCTGCTCCTCGCCGCTCCGGAAAACGTGATCGACCTGTCGCGGCACCTTGGCTCCGTCACAGAAATCCTGCGGGACAAGCGCACCAACCGCTCGGGCGTGCTGACCGCCCCGGTGATCTCGCCGAAGCCCGGGTCCGAGGGGCAGTGGCGGTCCGAAGCCAACCCCGTGGACATCGTGCTCCGGTAGCCGTACTGCTCAGGGGGCAGCCGGGTCACCCGTCGTGATCTTTCCGCGCCGAAAAATAACAAATCGATGGATTTATTGCGGGATCCCTAGTGAGAGCCCACTCCTGCGTGCGAGTGTGTTTTGCATCAACTCTTCGCCTCACGCTCCACCAGGGTCATCAACACTCCCATGCGGCGGGCCAAAGCTACCCTTCCGGGCTTGACGGCGTCCTTCATGAAAGGCACCATCATGCGTTCTGCACATCACGGCACCTTCATCGCAGCCCTCGCGACCGCCGCCGCCATCAGCCTGGCGGGCTGCGCCGCGGGAGTCCCGTCCGCGTCCTCCGGCACTGCGTCGTCGTCGGGCGTCGCCGCGACTTTGCCGGCGACGGCGGGCCCGACGACGAGCGCCGCCAAACCGTCCTCGTCAGCTTCCGCTCCGGCCGCCCTGGCGACGTACACGTTCCCGGACGGGCGCCTGTCCTTCAAGTACCCGGCTGACTGGAAGGTGGAGCTCTTCACCGGCGACGTGAAACCGTCCACGTCCCGGACGGCCACCGTCTTCGACGCCAGCGGCACCAAGCAGGTCACCGTGTATTCGGGGCTGATCGCCGACGGCGTGACCCACCCGGTAACCCGGACCGTGTTCGAGTCCGCACCTGTCCCGGGCCTCCAGGAGCAGCCGGCCCCCGCCGCGCACTACTCCTTCTACGTGGACCGGATGGACAACAATCCCGCGTACCGCATGCACCTGGCGGCCGGAGCTCCGGCGGCAGGGAAGGGCATGGCACTCGACGGGATCATCCGCATCGGTAAGGAAGTGCTCGTGGCCGACGCACAGTTCATCGAGAAGCCGTTCGCCAGCGACGCCGCAGCCAAGGCCTGGCTGGCCAGCGCCGAGGGGCAGGCCATCAAGTCGCTGCTGTTGAGCGTCACCTACCGCTGACCCGCACCGCTGGTTGAGCTTGCCGAGTCCGGGTTTCGTCAAGCTCAACCGGCGGGTTTCGTCACTCGCGGGCGTCGGCGCAGGCATCGATCTGGGCCTGGACGATCGCCCCGTAGTGCGCCACGAGGTCGTCAAAGTCCCAGCCGTCGAAGAGGCCGAGGGTCCGGACGGTCTCGCCGAAGCCGGTCATCAGGGCCGTCACGGTGGACGCGAAACGACGGTCCGGCGTGGCGTCCCCGATCAGCCGGGCGATGGCGCCGAGGTAGCGTTCGCGCAGTTCTGTCCGTGCCGCGTCGGGATCGGGGGAGTCGTGGACGCTGAACGGAATCATGGCCCACGGTTCCTGCATGCCGCGTTCCCGGCGCATCAGCACGCGGAACACGAGAGCGCTGCCGAGTTCCGACGTCGGGACGTCCAGTTCCGTGAGGAGCGACTCGTCAGGCTGCACGGCGGCAAACAGTTTGTCCTTGGAGATGAAATGCTTCATGACCAGGGCGGCCGAGACCCCGGCTTCGGCGGCGATGTCGCGGACCGTCACCGCGCGGTAGCCGCGCTCTCCGAACAGGCGCCGGGCGGCGCCGAGGATGGCCTCCTGGCTCGGGCCGCTCACGCGTTCACCGGCTCGCCGGCGTTCTGTTCCTCCACCAGGGGAGCGGCGAGATCCACGGTCACGGAGCGGTTGTCGACGGCGAGCTTCCGCGCCATAGCCTGATGATTCACAGGATGAAGCATAGTCACTATGTAGCGGCCGGCGGCCGGCAGCGGAAGCCTGTAGGCGCCGTCGTCGTCGGTCCTCGTGGTGGCCACATGCTCGCCGCTGGCCTGCAGCAGCGTCACCACGGCGCGGGCAACCGGCTCCCCGCCAAGGGTTGCCGTCCCGCCGAGTTCGAGCCGATCCTGCAGCAGGAAGTTCTGCCTGAGGGTGCGGCCGTCGAATTCGAAGACCTCGGCCATCGGCGCCCAGCCGGCCGCGTTGGCCACCATGAGGTACTTGCCGGCGCCGGGCAGCGCCACCGAATAGTTGCCCTCGGTGTCCACCCGGCTCCAGTCGACGGGCTCGCCGGTGGTCTGCAGGACGGTCACGACGGCGGGAGTCAGCGGGCGGTGGTCGGCCGCCAGGACGCGGCCCTGGACTACGAGCTCGGCAACCGCGGGGGCGGGTGCGGCCGGGCGGTGCGCGGCGGCCCGCGGGATGGCGATGGCGGCGAGCACCGAGGCGGCCGAGGCAAGCGCGGCCATCCAGAAGACGTCCTGGAATGCCGCGAAGGACGGCGCCCGGACCGGCCCCAAGGTCATGGTCACGGAGGTGAGGACGGCAGCGACGGCGGCGCTCGACGTCGAGGTGCCGATCGAGCGCACCAGGCTGTTCAGTCCGTTGGCGGACGCGGTTTCAGTAATGGGGACGGCGCCCATGATCAGCGTGGGCATGGCCGCATAGGCGATGGCCGTGCCCACGCTCACCACCGTGGAGCCGATGACCACGGCGGCGATGGAGTCGTGGAAGAAGACGCGGCCCACGTAGCCGGCAATCATGACGCACGCGCCGGTCATCAGCGCCGTCTTGCCGCCGAAACGCCGGATGATCCCCCCTGACACCGGTGCGAACACCACCATGGCCAGTCCGGACGGCACCATGCACAGGCCGGCCGTGATGACGTTCAGCTGGAACCCGTAGCCGGTGGCGGCGGGGAGCTGCAGCTGCTGGGTGGTCAGGAGCATGTTGGCGAACATCGCGAAGCCGATCAGCAGCGACGCGAGGTTGGTCATGAGGACCGGGCGGCGGGCCGAGGTCCGCAGGTCCACCATGGGCTGGCCCACCTTGAGTTCGTAAGGCACCCATGCCGCCAGCAGGATTCCGGCGGCAAGGAACAGCAGGAGCACCGGTTCGGAGCCCCAGCCCCACGAGCCGCCCTTGGAAATGGCCAGCAGCAGGGACCCCAGCGCGGCGGACAGCACCAGGGCGCCCGCGTAGTCGAAGCGGCCCGGGGTGCGGACCTTCGATTCCGGGACCACCAGCACCACCGCGAGGAGCAAGAGAGTGCCCGCACCGGCCGCAACCCAGAAGATCGATTCCCAGCCGAGGCCCTCGTACAGCACTCCGGCCAGGGGGAGGCCCAGGGCGCTGCCGATGCCCAGGGTGGCGCTCATGAGTGCCACCGCCGAGCCCATCTTCTCCTTGGGGAGTTCATCGCGCATGATGCTGATGCCCACCGGGATCAGGGCCGACGAGAACCCCTGGAGGGCGCGGCCGATGATGAGCCACAGGAACGTTCCGCCCACGGCGGCCATGATGGAGCCGGCCACCATGATGGCCAGGCACACCACCATCATCCTGCGCTTGCCGTACATGTCGGCGCTGCGGGACACGATCGGGGTGGCCACGGCGCTGGAGAGCAGCGTGGCAGTCACGAGCCATGACGCGTCGTCCGCCGTGACGCCCAGGATCCGGGGAAAGTCCGGCAGCAGCGGCACCACAAGGGTCTGCATGAGCGCCACCACCGTGCCGCTCAATGCGAGGACGGCCGTGATGGCGGACGGGGACGGAGTGCGGGATGGTCTCGCGGCAGCGGAATCGGTCATGGGGCGCTTTCGGGTGCGGAGGGGGCGCGGGGGTGGTGAACGCGCGTTTACTCCCTCGAGTGAACCACTGTTCACCCCGGAATTGCAAGGAATTGGCGCATGCTTTGCGTCACCCGGGAATTACGTGACGCAAACCTTTCGTAATCTTTTGAAGGATAGGCTAGCCTTACTTGGGTTCGCATCAATGACCTAAGGAGTTCCGTGACTTCCCCCCTCTTCCCCGGCCCGTCCGCCGGCCGCGGCACCGCCGGCACCACCCGCCGGACGCTGCTCAAGACCGCCGGCAAGGCGACCGCCGTCCTGGCCGCCGCGGCCCTCTCGCTGACAGCCTGCTCCACGGGGCCCGTCTCCTCGACGGCTGACGCCGGCGCGACGGCGTCAGCCAGCGCGCAGTTCCCCGTCACCATCAAGCACGCCTTTGGCGAAACCACCATCAAGTCCCAGCCCAAGCGCGTGGTCACGGTCTCCTGGGTCAACGACGACGTTGCCATCGCACTGGGCGTGGTTCCGGTGGGCGTCCCCAAGAACGAGTGGGGCGGTAACAGCAAGGGCTCCACCCCGTGGAAGGATGCCGCACTGGAGAAGCTCGGCGCCGGCTTCGGCTCGGAGAAGGCGCCGGCCCAGTTCTCCGAGGCTGACGGCATCAACTTCACTGAGATCGCCAGGCTCAACCCGGACGTCATCCTGGGCGCCTACTCTGGGCTCACGGCAGAGGACTACAAGAAACTCAGCGAAATCGCCCCCGTGGTGGCGCACCCGGAGCTGGCGTACGGCACCTCCTGGCAGGATTCCACCAGCATCATCGGCAAGGCCCTCGGCAAGGAAGCCGAGGCCGCGAAGCTGATCTCCGACACCGAAGCCACCATCAAGGACAAGGTCGCCAAATACCCGCAGATCGAAGGCAAGTCCTACATCTACGGCAACCTCGAGCCCGCCAAGGGTGACGGCGTCAACGTCTACACGGCCAACGACAACCGGCCGAAGTTCCTCACCGAGATCGGCATGAAGCTGGCGCCGATTGTGGAGGAAAAGTCGAAGGGCTCCAAAGAATTCTTCCTCCCGTGGTCTGCCGAGAAGGCCAACGAGCTCGAGTCGGACATCTTCGTGACCTGGGTTCCCGATGCCAAGACGGCCGAGTCGATCAAGAGCGATCCGCTGCTGAGCCAGATTCCCGCAATCAAGGGCGGCGCCCTGGTGGCCGACTCGGACAACACGCTGACGCTGTCCATTTCCGCTTCCTCGCCGCTGAGCCTGCCGTGGTCACTCGACACGTTCCTGCCCCAGCTGGCCAAGGCCGCCGACGCGGTCAAGTAGGAAACACTCCATGACAACGGGCACGACGACGGCGGCCGCCAACTCGCGCGAACGGACACTTGAGGCCCCTGCGGCTGCCACAACGGGGCCTCAACTGTCCGTTCGCGCTCCCCGGAACGAGAGGGCGCGTGGCCCGCAGGCCGCGTGGCTGCTGGCCGCCGTCGTCGTGCTTGTTGTCGCCTCCGCCGCCTCACTGGCCGTGGGTGCCCGCGGGCTGTCCCCGGACACCGTGTGGCTGGCGCTGACGCAGTTCGACCCCGCCAACGGCGACCACGCCGTGGTGCACGCACGCATTCCGCGAACGGTCCTCGGGCTGCTGGCAGGCGGAGCGCTCGGCCTCGCCGGGGCCGCCATGCAGGGCGTGGCCCGCAACCCCCTGGCCGATCCCGGCATCATCGGCGTCAACGCGGGCGCCGCGCTGGCGGTGGTCACGGGCATCTACGTCTTCGGCGCCTCCTCGCTGACCGGGTATATCTGGTTCGCGTTCCTCGGCGCCGCGGCGGCCGCCGTCGTCGTCTATCTCATTGCCTCCATGGGCAGGGACGGTGCGACGCCGGTCAAGCTCGCCCTTGCGGGCGCCGCACTCAGCGCGGGCCTGTACTCATTGATGAACGTCATCCTGGTCTCCAGCCAGGACACCCTGGACCGCTTCCGGTTCTGGCAGGTGGGCGGAATCGCGGGGCGCGACTGGTCCGTGGTGCTGCCCGGCGTGCCGTTCCTCGCGGCCGGCGCGCTGATTGTGCTCTCGGCCGGGCGGATCCTGAACAGCCTTGCCCTCGGCGACGACATTGCCCGCGGACTGGGCCAGCGCGTCGGCCTGGCCCGCGGCGTGACGGCGCTGGGCATCGTGCTGCTGTGTGGCTCCGCAACCGCGCTCGCGGGGCCGATCGGCTTCGTGGGGCTGGTTGTCCCGCATGCCGTCCGTTCCCTGACCGGACCCGACTACCGCTGGATCCTGCCGTTTTCCCTGGTGCTCGCTCCGGCGCTGCTGCTGCTGTCCGATGTGGTGGGCCGTGTGGTGCTGCTTCCCGGCGAAGTGCCGGCGGGCATCATGACCGCCCTCGTGGGCGCGCCCGTATTTGTCTGGCTGGTCCGCCGCGGCAAGGGGGCCGGGCTGTGAGCAAGTCAGACCTCGCCTCCGTTGGGCGCGAACTGGGAGAAAACGCGCCTGGCACGGGGCGCGAACGCGCAGTTAATGCCCTCAGAACCGCGAAAACAGGGCATGATCTGCCCGTTCGCGCTCCAATGCTGAACGCGTTGCTGAACCGGACAGCGGCCCTGGCGATCGCCGTCGTGCTCCTCTTCGCGGCGGGCGTCCTGTTGGGCAGCTACACCGTGACTATCCCCGACTTCTTTCGGATCCTCTCCGCCCACCTCACCGGCGGCGAGAAGATCCCCGGCGCCAGCTTCATCGTGATGGAGACCAAGCTGCCCCGGGCCGTGATCGGCGCCCTGATCGGCATAGCTTTCGGACTCTCCGGCGGGCTGTTCCAGACCATGCTCCGCAACCCTCTGGCCAGCCCGGACGTGATCGGCATCAGCTACGGGGCCAGCGCCGGCGCCGTCACGGCCATCGTCATCTTCGGCGCCTCCGGGGCGGCCGTTTCCGGTGCCGCACTTGGCGGAGCGATAGCCGTGGCCGCACTGATCTACGGGATCTCCCGCGGCGGCTCCCTCGGCGGGGGCGGCGGCGCGGCCGGCAACCGGCTCATCCTGGCGGGCGTCGGCATCGCCGCGGCGCTCCACGCCATGGTCAACTTCCTTCTGACGCGGGCGGACATCCGCACGGCGGCGGATGTCCTCGTCTGGCTCAACGGCTCGCTCAATTCAGCCAGCTGGGACCGCGCCGGCGTGCTCGCCCTGGCGCTGCTACTCCTCATACCTGCCGCGGTGCTGCTGGCGGGACCGCTGCGCATCCTCGAACTCGGGGACGACGCCGCCGCAGGGCTGGGAATCCGCGTAGGGCGGACCCGGCTGGGTGTGGTGATGACCGCCGTCGCGCTCGCCGCGGTGGCGACGGCGGCAGCCGGGCCGGTGGCGTTCGTCGCCTTCCTGGCCGGTCCGATCGCGCGCCGCTTCACCGGCACGGCCAGCCTCCCGGCGTCGGCCCTGGTCGGTGCCCTGATCGTCCTGGCGGCGGACTACTTTGCCGCCAACATCGCCCCGCTGCTGCTGGACGGCACTGTGCTGCCGGTGGGTGTGATCACCGGTGCCCTGGGCGCCCCGTTCCTGCTGTGGCTGCTGGTCACTTCCAACCGAAAGGATGCCTGACATGGCTGTTCTCAAAGCCCGGGACCTCACGCTGCAGTACGATCAGCGCCGCGTCGTGGAGGACCTCACCGCCGAGATTCCCGAGGGCCGCGTGACGATGATCGTCGGGGCCAACGCCTGCGGGAAGTCCACGCTGCTGCGCGGGTTGTCGCGGCTGCTCAAGCCGGCCGGGGGCACGGTCACCCTCGACGGCAAGGACATCCATTCCCGCCCCGCGCGCGAGCTGGCACGCACGCTCGGCCTGCTTCCGCAGCACCCCACGGCACCGGACGGGATCACCGTCCGCGATCTGGTGGGCCGCGGACGGTACCCGCACCAGGGCTTCCTCCGCGGCTGGTCGGAGAAGGACGACGCCGCGGTGCAGCGCGCGCTGGAGGCCACCGAAACGCTGGACCTCGCGGGGCGGAACGTCGACGAGCTGTCCGGCGGACAGCGCCAGCGCGTGTGGATCGCCATGGCCCTCGCCCAGGAAACGGAGGTGCTGCTGCTCGACGAGCCCACCACCTACCTGGACCTCGCCCACCAGGTGGAAGTGCTGGACCTCGTCACCGACCTGAACCGGCAGCGCGGCACCACGGTGGCTATCGTGCTGCACGACCTGAACCTCGCCGCTCGGTACGCGGACCATGTCATCGCGCTGAAGGGCGGGCGGATCGTGGCCGAAGGCGATTCGACCGACGTGATCACCGAGGGCCTGGTGCGGAACGTGTTCGGGCTCGAATCCCGGGTGGTGCCGGATCCCGTCTCCGGCACGCCCATGATCATTCCCCTCGGCAGGCATCACGCAGACCCAAAAGCCCCGACCTCAATCCTGGAGATGGCCTCATGAGCACCGCACAGAACCGCCCTGCCCGCGCGTCGTCGACAGGCGGCCCCGGACGCTCCGCGCAGGCAGTCGCCGAGAGGCCCGCGGTCTCCACGGAACCCATGACGCTCGCGTTCGACGTCACCGTGTCTGCCGTGGACGAACTGAGCCCTAACTTCCGGCGCGTAACGTTCGGCGGATACTCGCTCCGCGACTTCGGGGTGCACGGCGACACCCTGGACCTGCGGGTCAAGCTCATGATCCCCTCCTTGGCGCCGGACGGCAGCCGGCTCCCGCTGCCGCGTTTCCGGATGGAGCAAAGCGGCTGGTACCAGGAGTGGCTGGCCATGGATCCGGCCACGCGCGGCTCCATGCGCACCTACACTGTCCGGCAGGCGAGGCTCGATGCCGTCTATCCGGAGATCGACGTCGACTTCGTGATGCACTTCGACGCGGACGGGAACGGCGGGCCCGCCGCGAACTGGGCACTCAGCGCCAAGCCGGGCGACGCCCTGACGCTGATCGGCCCGAACAACCGCGCGGCGCACTGCGTCACTGCCGAAACGTACTCGGGCATCGAGTGGCGGCCGGGCCTGGCGCAGCGAGTGCTCCTGGCCGGCGACGAGACGGCCGTTCCCGCCATCAGCGCCATCCTGGAAAGCCTGCCGGAGTACATGACAGGCCACGTCTTCCTGGAGGTGCCGGAAGCAGGCGACTTCCTTGATCTCCGCACGGCGGCCGACGTCGAAATAACCTGGCTTGCGCGCGGCGCCGCGATTGGCCGCTCCCGGGCGCACGGGGAACTCCTCCAGGCCGCGGTTCGGAAGGCGGTCCCCGTGCCGGGCTGGGTGGCCATCAAGGCTGCCGGCGCCGCCGGACCTGAACCGGACGACGTCAACGTGGACCGGGACATCCTGTGGGAAACGCCGGCGCGCCTGGACACGGCCGCGATCAGTGCCACCAAGAATCCGGACAAGCCTGCGGGGGCCATGCCGTTCTATGCGTGGATCGCCGGCGAGGCTGCCGTCATCAAAGACATGCGGCGCTACCTGGTCCGCGACGTCGGGATTGACCGGAAGCAGGTGGCCTTCATGGGGTACTGGCGGCAGGGGAAGGCAGAGCTCTAGGCTCTTCTGCGCCGTCGCCGGCTGAGCGTGCCGCATCTCACCTTTTCAGGACGCTCTCGCACTTCCTGTCGCTTGATCGCCAACGCTCTCGCACTTCCTGTCGCTTGATCGCCAACGCTCTCGCACTTCCTGTCGCTTGATCGCCAACG
>NZ_LMSB01000028.1:0-11429 GCF_001428005.1 Arthrobacter sp. Soil736 | reverse complement strand
TCGCCAACGCTCTCGCACTTCCTGTCGCTTGATCGCCAACGCTCTCGCACTTCCTGTCGCTTGATCGCCAACGCTCTCGCACTTCCTGTCGCTTGCCGTTAACCCTTTCGTTTCATTCGGTGGTTAGGGTGGCCGCGTGGGTGTGTCTTCTTTGCTGCCGGACCGGGGTGGGCGGCGTGTGTTCGTTGCCTTGGGGGACTCCTTTACCGAGGGGGTGGGGGACAGGAGCTCCCGGTTGCCGAACGGGGTGCGCGGATGGGCCGACCGCGTGGCGGAGAAGCTGGCCAAGGCGGAACCGGGCTGGGAGTACGCAAATCTGGCCATCCGGAGTAAGCGGCTGCGCCACATTGTCGACGAACAGCTCGAGCCGGCGCTTGCCATGGAGCCCACGCTCATCACCCTGTACGCCGGGGGAAACGACATCCTTGACTTCGGAACGGACATCAATATCCTCATGGCCCAGTACGAAGCCCTCGTGGCCAGGCTGGCTGCGACCGGCGCCACCCTGGTTCTGTTCACTGGCTTCGACGTCAAGGTGTCCGCCGTGCTGGAGCCCCTGAAGAAGCGGAACGCCGCGTACAACCAGCGGGTGCGCGAACTTGCAGCCAAATACGGGGCCGTCCTGGTGGACTACTGGTGCTTTGAGGCCTTCCACGACCGCCGGATGTGGGACTCGGACCGGCTGCACATGTCCAAGGCAGGCCACAAATACCTGGCGGCCCAGGTCCTGGACAACCTCGGCGTGCCGCACAAGATCACCCTCAAGGAGTGGGAGCCGCCGGCCAGGGTGACTCTCCGCGACTGGGAGCGGAGGCAGCGCCGGTGGGTGAACGACTGGGTGTTCCCGCTCTTCGGAAGGAAGCTCCGCGGCGTCACACTGGGAGACAACCTCAGCCCGCGCTGGCCCCGGCCGGTGAAGGTTCCGCGCAAAGGCGGCCTGAAGAAGCTCATGGATTCCAGCCGGTCGGGCTGAACCGGCCCGGCTTTGGGCCATGTGCCGCGACTCGGGGCCCCGGATAGCGCCGTCCGGGCCTCAACAATGGGCTAGTTCTGCTGTCCGGGGCTCCTCCTAACGAGACGAGTGGTTTTGAATAGTGCCACTGTAAACAACTGTTGACTTGTGTGCAACGTCACAGCTACTGTTGCGGCACTGACAATCCGTCAATCATCAAGCTTCAAGTCCGCCCAGCGTTGCGTGGACCGTTCGAGGGCGTGAACCGCCGTCGCCGGGAACCCGACGTGACAGCCGGATCCCTGCTCCTGCTCCCCTATTCACGCGGACCTTCTTCCTGCGTGCGCCGGGGCGAGCCACCGCCACGAGAGGCATCACCGCCATGACTGACAGCAATTCCTTCCATTTCGACCGCCGGAAGCTCCTGAAGGCTGCGGCGCTGACGCCGTTCGCCGGGCTGGCCCTGTCCGGCTGTGGCGCAAAGCCCGCCGAAAGTGCGGCAGCCAACAAGACCGTGACGGTCACGTCCTATGGCGGCTCCTACAACGACCAGTTGACGCAGACGATCCTGGATCCCTTCTCCAAGAAGACGGGCATCCAGCCGACGCTGCTCGCCAACACCAGCCTCGCGGCCCTCAAGGCCCAGGTGCAGTCGGGTGACGTGCAGTGGGACCTCGTGGAAATCACGGCACCGGAATATGAAACGGCCGTCGCCGAGGGCCTGCTGGAAAAATTCGACTACGACATCATCAGCGACAAGGGCCTGCCCGGTTACGCCAAGGCCGAATACGGCATCAAGTACCTAAGCTTCCTGTTTGTCATGGCTTGGGACCAGAAGGTCATTTCGGACGCGCAAGCGCCAAAGGACTGGGCCCAGTTCTTTGACCAGGACAAGTACAACACCAAGCGTTCCGTTTACAACCAGCTATCCGACAGCTCGGTTCTGGAAGCCGCGCTGCTGGCAGACGGGGTTCCGTTCGACAAGATCTACCCTCTGGACGTGGACCGCGCCCTTCGCGTCCTTGGGCACCACCCGGGCAAGGACAGATTGCTCTACCACGCCGCGAACCAGGAGCCGATCCAGCAGCTCACCTCCGGCGAGGTCTCGCTCTCGACGAGCTTCAACAACCGGATCAACGCCGCCCGCACAGACGGCGCAAAGCTGAACTTCTCCGCTGAGAACGCGGTCCTCGCCGGTGACTATTTTGTGGTTCCAAAGGGTGCCAAGAACAAGGAAGCGGCATTCAAGCTCATGAACTTCATGTCCAACGACGCCGAGGCCGGTGCCGCGTTCGATAAGGTCACCAACCTGACGCTGGCCAACACGCCGGCTCTCTCCAAGCTGCCGAAGGAAATCGCGGACACATTGCCCACGAGCCCGCGGCTGGCCGACAAGATCCTCGTGCGGGATGACAAATGGTGGTCTGAGAATCTGAAGAAGACCGAACAGCAGTTCAAGCTGTGGCAGGCAAGCTGACATGACGGCTGCAACTCTCACGGTCCGGCCACAGGGCCGCCGTGCGCCGGGGGAGGAGAATCCGAAGGTCCGGCGCCGGCTCAGTGGCTGGTGGCTGCTGCTGGCCCCGATCCTGGTTTTCGACGTCGTCCTGTTCCTGACGCCCCTCGGGAAGCTCGTGGCCTCGAGCTTCGCCGACAACGCGTACCAGCGGGTGCTCGAGGATCCGCTGGTACTGCGCTCGCTCGTCAACACCTTGAGCATCAGCCTTGCGTCCACCATCGTGACGGTGGTGCTCGGTTACGTGATCGCACTCGTGCTGTGGCGTGCCGGCAACGTCACGCGGGTGATCCTGTTCGCCGTCGTGCTTTTGCCGTTCTGGACCGGCATCCTGGTGAAGAACTTTGCCTGGGCGGTACTGCTGCAGGATAACGGCATCGTGAACGCCTTCCTTCAGGGGATCGGTCTGACCAACGCGCCGATCGAGTTGCTGCACAACCGATTTGCCGTGATCATCGGCATGGTTCACTGCCTCCTTCCGTACGCCGTCTTTCCGATCTTCTCCTCCCTGACGGCCATCGATGACCGGCTTGGCCTGGCCGCCCGGTCGCTGGGTGCGAGGGAGGGATCCGTGTTCCGCCGGATTACCCTTCCCCTCTCCGCCGCCGGCATCTCGGCAGCGGGGCTCCTGGTCTTCATCATCAGCACGGGCTTCTTTATCACTCCTGTGGTCATGGGCGGCCCGGGCGACATGATGATCGCCAACCAGATCGATTACTACGCTCGCCAGCTCACGGACTTCTCCGGCGCCGCGGCACTGGCCGTGGTCCTCACGGTGATGGTGAGCATCATGGTGGCCGTATATCAGCGTGTGCTCAAGGCAGGAGGCCAACATGAAGACAACTAATCCGCAGCACCGGGTGCTGGCGCTGCTTTCCGTCCCCGTGTTTCTGTTCCTGGTCATTCCGACGGCGATCGTGGTGCCGGTGGCGCTGAACGACAGCCGCTACATCACGTTTCCGCCGGAAGGATTCTCCCTCGCTGCCGTCGCCGGGTTCTTCGGGGACAAGGCATGGACCTCGGCTCTGACTGCCAGCCTGCAATCGGCGGGCATCGCCGTCGTCATCGGTGTGCTCCTTGGCTCCACCGCCGCGATCGGTCTGCACGGCCGGAAATTCCCTGGCCGGTCAGCGGTGATGGGGCTGATCCTCGCGCCGATGATCGTGCCAACGGTGGTGCTGGCGCTGGCTTTTTACCAGTTCTTCATCTCGATCGGGATGGTGGGCAGCATCCTCCCCATCGGCCTGGCCCACGCCGTGATCGCCACTCCCTACGTGTACCTGACCACCAGGGCAGCCCTGGCGGGCCTCAACCCGGCCCTCGTGAGATCGGCGCAAAGCCTTGGTGCGGGCCCGTTGTCAGTACTGCGGCACGTGTACCTCCCGATCATCCTGCCGGGCCTGATCTCGGGCGCCCTGTTTGCGTTCTCGGTCTCTATCGACGAGACCGTGATGTCGCTGTTCATGCAGTCCCCGGGTGCCACCACGCTGCCCGTCAAAATGTTCACGGACATCCAGTTCAACCTGACCCCGAAGATCGCTGTTTCGTCCGCGCTGCTGGTCAGCGTCGCCACCATCGGGCTCCTTCTGCAGGTCATGTTTGTCCTCAGGCGCCGGTCCACCGCACGGATGCTGCCGCTGGCAGTGTCCGCCCAATCGTAAGGAATGCCGATGTCAACATCAGTGATTTCCGCAGAATCAATGCCCCGCACCCGGGCCGCTTCCCGGGGTGCCATTGAACTCCGCAGCGTCAGCAAGAACTACGGCGACGTCGTGGCCGTGGACCGGCTGGACCTCGTGGTCCAGCCCGGCGAATTCGTCACCCTGCTCGGGCCCAGCGGGTCCGGTAAAACCACCACCATGATGATGGTTGCCGGCTTCGAGGAGCACAGCGCGGGCTCGGTGCTGATCGACGGCCAGCCGGTGGACACGCTGCCGCCCCGGGAGCGCAACCTGGGCGTGGTGTTCCAGAACTACGCACTGTTCCCGCACATGAGCGCGCTCGAAAACGTCGAATTTGCACTCCGCATGCGGAAAATCCCCAAGAACGAACGACGCAAACGGGCCGAAGAAGCCCTCGACCGTGTGGGCCTCGGCAAGATGGGGAGCCGCAAGCCCCGCCAGCTCTCCGGGGGACAGCAGCAGCGCGTCGCACTGGCCCGCGCGCTGGTCTTCAACCCGGCCGCGTTGCTCCTGGACGAGCCCATGGCCGCACTGGACAAACGGCTGAGGGAACAGATGCAGGAGGAAATCAAGACCCTGCAAAAGAGCCTCGGCATCTCCGTTCTTTTCGTCACCCACGACCAGGATGAAGCCATGGCGATGTCCGACAGGATCGTGGTGATGAAGGATGGCAAGATCGTCCAGTCCGGACCGCCCGAGGAGGTCTACAACCAGCCGTTGACGGACTGGGTGGCCAGCTTCCTCGGCGACACGAACCTCATACCCTGCACCGTGCTGGAACGCAACGGCGCCGAGGCCTTAGTTGATCTCGGCGGCCTTGGTACTGCACGGGTTGCAGACCGCGGAGTCGAAGGCGAAAACTATGCCATCTCCATCCGGCCGGAGCACCTCAAATTCCGCTCGGCAGGTGAGGGCGGCAACGGCGGTGCGGCAACGTTGGTGTCCTCCACCAACCTGGGAGCCACCGTCCGCCACCGCCTGACGGCAGGCGGCCAGGAACTCCAGCTGCGCGAGCTCAGCCCGGACTCTGCCGGCAGGCCCGCACCCGGCGGCCAAGGATTCGTGGGATGGGATTCCGGACGGGCCCAGCTTCTGGTCCTGGAGTCTTAAGGCGCCTCATCCGGGCAGAAGTGGCCCGGTTTCGACTCGCACTACGAGTGTTGAGGCCCCGGACAGCGCGTCCGGGGCCGCAAAAACGGGCTAGTTCTGCTGCCCGGGCTCGTCCAGCAGGTTCTCGAACCCTGGAGCCACCCGGTTCGCGGCGAACTCGATGACCTCGAACTCTGCAACGCCGTTGACGTAGAAGGGGTCCTTGGCCAGGGACGCATCGAGGGTCGGCCGGTCCGTCTTGGACAGCAGCAGGCCGCCGGTGCGCGGAACCTTCCGGCCGGCTGCCAGGAACACGCCGTCGTCAAAGGCGTCCTTCAGCCACGCCACGTGGGCGTCCAGGTGGTAGTCCACGATGTCTTGGGCAACCTTGTAGGTGAGGGAAACTACGTACATGCCCGCCAGCCTACCCGCAGAGCCTTGACGGCAGCTGGCAAACACCGGCGCTCCACCTTGAACTGTCAAGCTTCTTTTCTCCTAGGATGGAGTAATGACCGAACCGCGCTGGCTCAATGCCAATGAACGACGGGCCTGGCTCGCCCAGCTCAGCATCAACACCATGCTGCCGGCGGCCCTGGACACCCAGCTTCACGCCGCCGGCAAGGTCTCGCTGTTCGACTACAACGTGCTGGCCATGCTCTCCGAAGCGGACGGCCGCTTCCTGCCGATGAGCGAACTCGCGGCGCGGACCAGCGCCTCTCTCTCCCGTCTTTCCCACGTGGTCACCAAACTCCAGAACCGGGGCTGGGTGGAGCGCAGGCCGCATCCGGGGGACGCTCGTGTCACCACCGCGCACCTGACCGAAGAAGGCATGGCCACCATCGTGGCGCTCGCTCCGGGACACGTGGAATCCGTCCGTTCACTGTTCCTCGATGCCTTGACCGACAGTGACGTTGCGGACCTGGCCCGCATCGGGGAGAAGATCGTTGCGCGGCTGGACAGCAACCACTGGATCCTTCGCGAGCAGTAAGCGCTGCCCTACCAGCCGTCTTGGTTGCTCCCGGCAACGGATGGCACACTTGCCCTATGGATTTCACGGCCCGGTATGTCGCTCTTGGAGATTCGTTCACGGAAGGCGTGGGTGACGATGACCCCACCCGCCCCAATGGAGTCCGGGGCTGGGCCGACCGCGTTGCCGAGCAGCTCGGAGCAGCGGACCCCGGCTTCGGGTACGCCAACCTCGCCATCCGCGGCAAGAAGCTCCGCCAGATCATGGCTGAGCAGGTGGACGCCGCCGTCGAGCTCAATCCCACGCTGGTGAGCATCTACGCCGGGGCGAACGACATCCTCCGTCCGAAGGTCGACATAGACAACCTGCTGGTGGACTACGACGCCGCCATCGCCAAACTGACCGCCACGGGCGCCAAGGTGGTCATGTTCACCGGCTTCGACTCCAGGGGTTCGAAGGTTTTCAGCACCACGCGTGGCCGCACAGCCATCTACAACGAACTGGTCCGTGGGATCGCCGGGGACCACGGGGCGTTGCTCGTGGATTACTGGCGCTTCAGCGAGTACTACGACTGGGGCATGTGGGCGAAGGACCGGATGCACATGTCCGCCGCCGGCCATGCGAACATGGCCAAGCGCGTCCTGACTGTCCTCGAGCACGAGCACTCCATCGAGGTTCCGCCCATGACGCCGGTGCCCGAGCTCAGCAAGGCAGAAGCGATCCGGGCCAACGCCCGCTGGGTGCGGGAATTCGCCGCCCCGTGGGTAGTGCGGCGCGTCACGGGCAAATCGTCCGGCGACAACCTCCAGCCGAGGTACAGCCAGCTCACCCGGCTCTAGTCGCCGGTCGACCTTGTCGAGACCTACCGTCGGAATCCGGGCGTCGCGAGCAGGTCACCGCCCCTGCGGACTGCCAGCACCTCGATGTCCCACAGCGCGGTTGCGCGGTGGAGCACCGGGGTGCCGCCGGCCACGATCGCCGTCGCCAGCACATCGGCCGTGACAACGTCCGCGGCGGCCACGGACACCTGCCGGAACTCCGAGGCGCCGGCGGCGACGCTCCAGATGTGGTCGCCGCGTTCCGCCGAACCTGACGTCGCCAGCGCCGCCTTCCCGCCGCCGTCGGACGCAAAGGCTCCCGAGCCAGACCCCTCCGGTGCAGCCCCGCCCAGCGGAAAGCCGGCCAGCAGGGTCCGCCGGTCGGCCGGATCAACAATCCCCGCCCGCCAGGATTCGCCGCTGCCCGGGGTGGGGGAGCCGCTGACCAGCACATCCCCTCCGGCGTTTACGCACCAGTCCGCCAGCCCCAGGGCGCGCAGCGAGGTGCCGGCTTCCTTGATCGCGTGCCCTTTGACGAGCCCGGAGAGGTCCAGGGCGCCGTCCGGGCGTTCCGGCGTGAAGGCGCCCTCGGTCAGGAGCCGCCACCCGGCCGCCTCCTCATACCGTGCCCTCATCTGAGCCGACGCGTCGTGCAGCACAAGCTCGCCCCGCGCCAGCCTGCTGGCCTCCGAGTCGGGGCGGTACAGGCTGAACGTCGCGTCCAGTTCAGTGAAAAGACGTTCGACGACGGCGGTTGCCGCTTCCAGCTCCTCCTCCGCCGCCCCGGGTGCTTTTTGGGTGTCGGCGGGGACGGTCAGGCTGATGACGGTGCCCATGCAGGTGAAGGTGCGGGCCCGCAGGCGGTACCTGTTGTCAGAGGTTTGCTGCATCGAGGGCCGCCTGGAGCGAGGTGAGGTAGGCGTCGCTGGTCACGGTGGCGCCGCCCACCGTCTGCACGTCGGCCGACTGTGCTTGGAGCACTTCGCTGCGCAGGATAGGGGCGGCGTAGTTGCTGATCTGCACGGACCTGCCCTCGTGGTCGGTGAGTTTCAGGGCCGTGACGTCGGTTATGGCGCCGGCCTTGACCGTAATCTGCACCTGGACCGTGCCGAAGCGCGTCTGGACGACGTCGCCGTCGTACGTTCCGCCGGCTTTGGCTGCCGCGCCCGCAGAGCCCGTGCCCGCAGAGCCCGCGGCCCCGGACGCGCCCGTTCCCGAGGAACCGCTGGTTCCTGAGGTGCCTGAGGTGCCGGACGTGCCCAGCTCCGAAGAGGATTCCGCGGCGTTGCCTGTGGATGCGGCGGCCACCACGCTGCGGGTGTCCGCCACGTGCACCCCGGACTGCCACCCCGCCAGGAGGATTCCGGCCGACGCCAGGGCGGCTGAAACTGCTGCTCTTGCTCTCACCAGTCAAACCTTTCGTAATGGAGCTGATCTTCGCGGACGCCCGCAGAACGGGCGGCGCTGAGGACATTCCCTGCCCAGGCCGTGGGGCCGCAGACGTAGACGTCGGCGTCGGCGATGTCCGGGACGTAGTCAGTCAGGGCGTAGCCCGCCACGTGCCAGGCAGCCGGAAGCCAGCTGCCGGGAGCGCCTGGATCCCGGGGCCCCGTGAGGTGAAACAGAGTGGCGCCGCGGCGCCGGCACAGCTCAAGGATTTCGTCGCCGAGGTAGAGCTCCTGGTCGCTGTGCCCGCGGAGCAGGACCGTGGCCTGGCCCGGGGCAAACGGAGTGCGTTCCAGAAGTGCCCGCAGCGGCGTGATGCCGATGCCCGCGCCGATCAGGACGACCCGATCCCTGCTGCGGGCTGCGGAACTGAAGAGCCCGTACGGACCTTCCACGGCGACCTTGGTGCCTGGACGTAGTGCTGCCAGCTGCGCGGTGCCCCTGCCGAGATTCCGCACGGTGATCCGCAGCAGCCCGCGCCCGTCGTTCCCCAGGACCATCGGCTCGGCCGAAAGGCTGAACGGATGCGGATGCCACCAGAGGCCGGGGGCCAAAAACCGCCAGATGAAGAACCTGCCGCCGCTGCCCTCCAGCGCCCTCAACTGCAGGCCGCTCATCTCGACACTGATCACGCCTGGGGCCTCGGCCGTCACGCGCTCAACCGTCAGCTGGTGCCGGAAAGTGGCAACGAGCGGCTGGATCACCCGGTAGCAGAGCAGTGCGGCGCCGGTCGCGGCGCAGATGGCAATCCAGTACCAGCGCTGCCACGTCCCCTCCGCGAAGAGTCCGCCCACGCTGAACTGATGTGGCAGCGACGTCAGCACCGCCGCATACGTGAGCAGGTGCACGAGGTACCAGAATTCGTACGGGAAGCGCCGGCGTACGGCCACCAG
This sequence comes from Arthrobacter sp. Soil736, assembly GCF_001428005.1. Taxonomy (GTDB): domain Bacteria; phylum Actinomycetota; class Actinomycetes; order Actinomycetales; family Micrococcaceae; genus Arthrobacter. The sequence continues at coordinate 2,066 of NZ_LMSB01000028.1, read as the reverse complement.
TGAAGTCACCACGACGGCGATGAAGAGCGCCAGGGAGACGAAGGCAAGCCACATGTCCGGTACCAATACCCAGAGCGCCACTGCCTCGCTGACCGGGTCCAAGCCCTCCGCCATGCCGTAGCCAACAGCTATCAGGATGCCGTGCGCCAGCAAAAGGTACAGGGACGGTTTCCCCAACCTCCGGTGGAACTCCAGGGCGCGGTCATGCCCCACCGCACCGTCGATCAGCGGAATCCGGGCGGCCAGCAGGAGCATGAGCAGAACCAGGTCCATGCCGGCCAGCCCCGCAACGATGCCCAGGGCGGTGACGCCGGAGGCGACCGTCGAGATTGCCGCCGTGCCGCCGTCGGCCAGCCACAACGAAACCGAGGCGGCCAGTGATCCCCATGCCGCCACGGTCAGTGCATCGGCGCGGAGGAGCCGGCGCCGGTGCCGGACCGCAAAGCGAGGCCTGGCCGCCGTTCCGGCGGGCGGTCCACTGCCGGGGTTCCGCGGATCATCCGTCCCGAGGCGGGGAGAGAGCTGTGTGTTCATGACTCAAGATTCCGCCCCGAGGCTTTCGTTTTGCTGTGAAAACCCTTCTCCCCGGATGTGTCTTCGCGACAGTGAACCCGGACGCTAATGACATCGGGCACGGCCGCCTCTTATACACCCGGCAAAAGCCTAATTGGCCTTTAATTGGCGCGTCTCGTAGACTTGGTGGGCGCTAGGTGGCGCGGAGCGTGTGCAATTGCTCCGGTTGACGGTGGCTGTTGGCAATAAGAACAGCTCCGGAGGCCGGTAGTTAGGGGCTCAAGTTGCGTGCATTCCTGTATTCGCCCAGCATCCCGGCACTTCGCAGTGGCTTCCACTGCCCGGTGCCCGTGGCTCATCGTATTCGCCGCAGCAAGGATTTTCACGGCTTTTGGCCGTCGATTTCAGGCCTGCGGAATTACCGGAAACGCATGGGGCTGGATGCGGACGCCGCCTGCCGCACGGTGACGCAGAACTCTGCCAGCCGTTTCAATTATTTTTCAGAGGAGAGTCGTCATGGCAGCACACTGCCAGGTGACCGGAGCCGAGCCGGGCTTTGGACACAGCATTTCGCACTCGCACCGCCGCAACAAGCGCCGGTTCGACCCGAACATTCAGAAGAAGCGCTACTGGGTTCCGTCCCTGCGCCGCAATGTCACCCTGCAGGTTTCTGCAAAGGGCATTAAGACCATCGACGTACGCGGCATCGACGTAGTCGTCGCCGGCATCCTGGCACGAGGGGTGAAGCTCTAGTGGCTAAGGACAAGGACGTACGTCCGATCATCAAGCTCAAGTCGACCGCGGGCACGGGTTACACCTACGTAACGCGTAAGAACCGTCGTAACGATCCGGACCGCATGGTTCTGAAGAAGTACGACCCCAAGATCCGCCAGCACGTCGAATTCCGAGAGGAGCGCTAAACACATGGCTAAGAAGTCCAAGATTGCTCGCAACGAGCAGCGCAAGGTCATCGTTGAGCGTTACGCTGCAAAGCGCCTCGAGCTGAAGAAGACCCTGGTTGACCCCAACGCGACTGACGAAGCACGCGAAGCTGCACGCCTCGGCCTGCAGAAGCTGCCCCGCAACGCCTCCCCGATCCGTCTGCGTAACCGCGACATCATCGACGGCCGTCCCCGCGGTACCTTCCAGAAGTTCGGTATCTCCCGTGTTCGCTTCCGCGACATGGCTCACCGCGGTGAGCTCCCGGGCATCACCAAGTCTTCCTGGTAATCCAGCACCGCTGATTCCAGCTGCTTGAGAAGGGCCGGCAACCTTATGGTTGCCGGCCCTTCTTTGCGTTAACGCCGCTTCGGTGTGGCGCCGGCGGGGCGCCGGTTTGCGGGTGACGCACCACACAAAGCGGAATTACGACGCCGGCACCCGGTTTTTCGCCTGGACCGCACCGTTTTTCCGCGGAATTACGCGGATCCCGGCCCCCGAGGGAGGCCTGTTTGGGTGGGTTTGCGGTGGGGGTGGGGTGGGTGTATTGTTTTCTAAGTCGCCGAGAGGGGGCCGGCGAGGAGCTGGTTACCGGAGGCGGCCAATCCCCTTCT
>NZ_LMSB01000027.1 GCF_001428005.1 Arthrobacter sp. Soil736 | reverse complement strand
GTTCCAGGTTGAATGCTTAGACACACTCATCCCAGCAGGGCCACGGGCCCTTTTTTCAGCTACGACACGGAATCATTTCCCCACGAACCACGAAGAGCCACTTTGCCGGAGTCTTTATGGGGGAGACCAAATGCTTGAATTGAAACGCATCTACTGGACGCGCCAATTACTCCGGTTGGCCATGGCTGCTTTGACGGTGTGGATCTTCGCCGCTGCCATCCTGTCGTTCGTGGCGCGTTCCGGGAATGTGGCTGCGGGCCGACGGCCCAATGCAGTGACTGCCATTTTTACAGAGATGTTCGACGGCGTGCTGGCGGCCAGCGCGCTTACTGGCGTCCTCGCCGTCGTCCTGATAATCGTGGCCGTCGTCATCCAGGCCAGGGACGTGAAGCGCCGCGACCCGGTCCGGCGCTTCAGCCGGCAGCAGCGCCGCGAAGGCATGGCCCGGGCAGCCGGTCAGTGCGAGATGGAGGCGGGCTTCCGCCGTCGTTGTTCCCGGCCCGCAGAACACGGCGACCATTTCTACCCGTGGTCCAAGGGCGGATCCACCAGCCTGCAGAACTTCGTCGCCGCGTGCAGCCGATGCAACCGCGCGAAAGGCGCGCAGATCCCTTCGCCGGCCCAACAGGAAAGACTCGAACGACGACGGCGAGACTACGTCGCGCTCGACGGTGCAGTCAGCGTCGGCGAACGGCTGCCGCTCCCCTAGCCATTCCTGCGGTCGTGCGCCCTCTCTCGGCGCACGTTGCGAGTTACCCCGACTCTTCCTCCACAGAAAAATGTCGGCGGTGCCCTTTAGAGTGAACCCAGGACGCGACTCGGACCACCACGAGGACCCAATGGACTACTACGCAATCAACGCCCTGCGTGAGAACCACTCAGGCTGGTCCCTGCTCCGCGCCCAGAACGCGCCTCTCGCAGTCTCGTTTTTCATGGCGGCGTTCACCGGGCCCAACCAGCGGAACCTGGGGCGCCAGCAGCTCATCGACGGCCTGGATGACCTTCTCTTCGGGCTGCGGGATGCCTATGGGGAGGACAGGTTCCCGCGGCCGGCATCAGAGTACCTCGACGACTGGGCCGCCCCCGAAAAAGCCTGGCTGCGGAAGTACTACGTGCCCGGCCAGGATGAACCCCGCTACGACCTCACTCCCGTCGCGGAGGACGTGGTGCGCTGGGTGGAGAACCTGCGCGGCCGCGACTTCGTGGCCACGCAGTCCCGGCTCACCAGCATCTTCGCCGTCCTCAAACAGCTGGTGCAGCAGTCAGAGACGGATCCCGAGGTGCGGCTTGCCGAACTGCAGCGCCAGCGCGACGGCATCGACGCCGAAATGGAGCGCATCCGCGGCGGCAACATCCGGGTCATGACCGCACCCGAGGCCCTCGACCACTTCCAGCAGCTCACCGCTCTGGCCAAGGACCTCCTCTCCGACTTCCGCGAGGTCGAACAGAACTTCCGGAAGCTGGACCGGCAGGTGCGGGAACAGATCGCCACCTGGGACGGCAGCCAGGGCGAGCTGCTCGCGACGATCTTCGCCAACCAGCAGGACATCAGCAGCTCGCTGCAGGGCCGCACTTTCCAGGGCTTCTGGGATTATCTGATGTCGCCGCAGTCCCGCAAAGAACTCCAGGATCTGCTGGAGCGGGCCACCCGGATCGAGGCGCTGTCCGGGATGGACAACCTCCACGCCGTCACCAACCTCCATCAGGACTGGCTTCCCGCCGTCGAGCAGACCCAGGCCACGGTCCGCCAGCTCTCCCAGCAGATGCGCCGCCTCCTCGATGACAAGGTATTCCTGGAGAACAAGCGCATCATGCAGCTGATCCGGAGCATCGAGTCCGGCGCTCTCGGCACCCGCGCAGAGCCGCCGTCGGGCGTTTTCATGGACGTTGCCGCCCCGTCCGTGGACGTCGCCCTGCCCTTTGAACGGCCCATGTATGAACCGAGCCAGCGGGTGATGGTGGATGACGAAGTGGTCGCCGCCGACGACTCGGGCATGGACGCCGGTGCGCTCTTCAACCAGTTCCATGTGGACCGTGAGCGGCTCCAGGCCAACATCGACGCCGTCCTGGCCAGCGCGGAACAGGCCACCCTCGCGGAGATCACCGGCGCGTATCCGCTCTCGCAGGGCCTGGCGGAAGTGGTGGCCTATTACCAGCTCGCCACCGAATCGGAATGGGCGGACATCAACCCGGAGGTCACCCAGCAGGTGTCCTGGCAGCTCCCGGACGGCACAGTCCGCGAAGCCACCGTCGAACAGATCATCTTTGGAAGGCCCGCATGAACCCCGCCGAAGCACCGGAGACCCGCACGCCCGAGGAGCTTCCCGCCGTCGTGACCCGTCTCTTCAAAGGCGTGGTGTACGCCGAAACGGATGAAAAGATCTGGCAATCGCTGCTCGGACTGGCCAGCCATGTCCGGGACTACGTGGCCGTGCTGGGCCTGGACCTGATCCTCGACGAATCCGAGGGCTACGCCTTCCTGAAGTCCCGCGAGGATCCCGACGGCACACTCCCGCGGCTCATCCCCCGGCGCCAGCTCACCTTCGATGTCAGCCTGCTGCTGGCATTGTTGCGCGGCCGGATGCTGGAGTTCGACACCAACAGCAGCGAGCTGCGCCTCATCATGACCGAGCAGGACATCGCGGACATGGTGTCGGTCTTCTTGCCCGAATCCAGCAACGAGGCCCGCATCCTGGACCGGCTCAGCGCCAACATCAAGAAGGTGGTGGAGCTCGGCTTCCTGCGGAGATTGCGTAACCAGCCGGGCACCTATGAGGTGGCCCGCATCCTCAAGGCCTACGTGGACGCGCAATGGCTGGAGGAGTTCGACGCGCGGCTGGCGGACTACCGGGCCACGCTCACCAAAGAACCGCTCGCCGCGGCACGGGGCGCCGCACCGCTGGCCACCGAAACGGAGTCACCATGAGCACCGAGCTGCAGGACAGCCTCTTCAGCTTCGACAACCGGGCGCCCGAGCCGGCAGGCGGTGCGGCTGCAGAAAAGACGGACGACGCCGGCACTCCCCCGGGATTCCGGCTGCACCGCCTGGAACTGCTCAATTGGGGGACGTTCCACCAGGGCGTCCGCACGTTCCGGCTGGACGGCGCCAACAGCCTCCTCACCGGCGACATCGGGTCGGGGAAGTCCACCGTGGTGGATGCCATCACCACGCTGCTGTTGCCTGCCCACCGCATCGACTACAACAAGGCCGCGGGTGCGCAGAAGAAGGAACGCAGCCTGATGTCCTATGTCCGGGGCTTCCACAAGAGCACGCGCAGCACCGGGGGTGAGCACTCCAAGCCGGTGGCGCTGCGCGGAACGGGCGCACTCACGGTGGTGCTCGGCGTCTTCCACAACGCGGTGCTGGACAAGTCGGTCACCCTGGCGGTCACGCTCTGGGCCACGCAGGAGGCGGGCCAGCCCAACCGGTTCTACTCCCTCGCCGAGGCGGACCAGTCCATCGCGGCGGACTTCGCCAACTTCGGCCAGGACCCGGCCAAGCTGAAAAAGAAGCTCCGCACGGCCGGTGTCACCGTCCATGATGCCTTCGAGCCCTACGGCGCAGCGTTCAAACGGCAGTTCGGCATCAGCGGGAACCAGGCAATGGAGCTGTTCCACCGCACGGTGTCCATGAAGCAGGTGGAAAACATCACCTCGTTCGTGCGCACCAACATGCTCGAGGAGGACGACGTTGCCGCCCGGATCAGCAACCTCATCCACCACTTCGACGACCTGAAGAAAGCCCACGACGCCGTGCTGCGGGCCAAGGACCAGATCACGCTGCTGACGCCCATCAGGGACGGCGCCGCGCAGCACACCAGGCTGAGCCGCGAGGACGAGCTGTCCCGGTCGCAGCGGGACCAGCTGCATCCGTGGTTCACGGACCGGCGGCTGAAGCTGAGCCTTGAGCACCAGGCGGAGCTGGAGGGCACCGGTGTGCGGCTCCGGGAGGACGGCGACGCGCTGTCCGCCGAGATTGCGCGGCTGCGGGAGGAACTCGCCGTCGTCAAGGATGACATCCGCACCAACGGCGGCGGCCGGCTTGCCGCGATCGATGCCGACATCACCCGCCTGGCCCAGGAGTCCCGCGCCCAGCGTGCCCGCTTCGAGAACTACACGACGGCGGCTGCTGACCTGGGCCTGCAGGTCCCCGAAGACCGGGTTCTCTTCGACGCCAACCGGGCCCGGCTGGCCGAGGTAGAAACGGAGCTCCGGTCCCGGCACGGCGGGCTGCAGGAGGACCGCACCGGCCTGACGGTCGAGCGCACCGCGCTCAGCGAGCGCGCTGCTGAACTCGCGGCAGAGCTGACCAGCCTGCAGTCCCGCCCCAACCTGCTGCCGCGCCCCCAACTGGAGCTCCGCCGTCGTCTGTCTGAGGGCACCGGGGTACCGGAAAATGCCCTGCCCTACGCCGGTGAACTGCTGCGGGTCCGCGACGGCGAAGCCGCCTGGGAAGGGGCCGCGGAACGGACCCTGCACGGGTTTGCCCTCTCCCTGCTGGTCCCCTCCGAGCATTACCGGGCCGTGAGTAGCTGGGTGGACGGCAACAACCTCCGCGGACGGCTGGTCTACCTCAAAGTGGGCGACTCGTACTCTCCTGCGGCCCCTGAACCGGGCACGCTCGCGGCGAAGATCGCCATCAAGCAGGGCACGCCGTTCCGGAGCTTCCTGCTGGATGAGCTCAGCAACAGGTTTGACTACTTCTGCTGCGACAACCTGGAGGACTTCCGCCGCTACCCCAAGGCGCTCACCGTCAACGGCCAGCTCAAGGGCGGCCGCGGCCGGCACGAGAAGGATGACCGCCGTGACCTGGCCGACCGGCGCAACTACGTTCTCGGCTGGGACAACCAGGACAAGGTCACCCGCTTCCTCACCGAACAGGACGAGGTCCGCGGCCAGCTGCAGGGCATCACCGCGCGGCTCCGCAAAGTGGACGACGCCCTGGGCTCCCTGGGCCGGGAAAACCAGCAGCTCGGCACGGTGCGCTCAGTGGCGGACTTCGCCGAGATCAGCTGGCAGCTCACTGCCCGCCGGATCGAGGATCTGAAGAAGGAGAAGGCCGGGCTCGAGGCCGCCAGCGACGTCCTGCAGGAGCTGGCCGCCAAGGAGGCTGCCGTGATTGCCGAGCTGCGGCGTCTCGAAGAGAAGGCGGACAAACTCCAGCGCCGGATCGGCGCCAACGAGGAAGCGGCCAAGGAGATCGCCGCGGCGATTGACGAGTGCGTCAGCGTGCTGCGTGAGCAGCCGCTGACGGACGACGGCGGCGTGCTGGCCGCCGTCGACAAGCTCGCCGCAGAGGCGCTCGGGGACAAGGCACTCACGTACAAGAACACCGCCGCAGTGGAAAGCACCGTCCGCGCCGGGCTGACGGACGTGATCGACGCGCTGGTGAAGCGGATTGCCCGGACCGCAGAGAACACGGTCCGGCTGATGGCCGATTTCCGGAACAAGTACCCGAACGAGACCACCGAAATCGATGCCGCCCTCGGCGCTGCCGGGGACTTCAACCGGATGCTCCAGCAGCTGGAGGACAACGATCTTCCCCGCTTCGAGGCCCGCTTCAAGGAGTCGCTGAACCAGAACACCATCCATGAGGTGGTGGCGTTCAACGCGTTCCTGGACAGCCGCCGGCAGGACATCGTGAACCGGATCGGGGAAATCAACCTGTCCCTCGCCGGCATCGAGTACAACACCGGCCGCCACATCCAGCTGGAGCACCAGAACACCACGGACCTGGACGTCCGGCAGTTCGGCATCGACCTGCGGGCCTGCTCAGAGGGGACCATCGGGGACGAGGACCAGTATTCCGAGCAGAAGTACCTGCAGGTGGAGCGGCTCATCGAGCGGTTCCGGGGCCGGGACGGCTACACCACCCTGGACGAACGGTGGACCGCCAAGGTCACGGACGTGCGGAACTGGTTCACCTTCTCCGCATCGGAGAAGTGGACCGAGACCGGCGAGGAGTTCGAGCATTTCACCGACTCGGGCGGCAAGTCGGGCGGGCAGAAGGAGAAGCTGGCCTACACCATCCTCGCGGCGGCGCTGGCGTTCCAGTTCGGCCTGGGCTCAGGGCGGGGTGCCGGCAAGAACGCGGGCAGCGGGCGCAGCTTCCGGTTCGTGGTGATTGACGAGGCGTTCGGCCGCGGATCCGACGAGTCGGCGCGCTATGGCCTGGAGCTGTTCCAGCGGATGAAACTGCAGCTGCTGATCGTTACGCCGTTGCAGAAAATCCACGTGATCGAGCCCTTTGTCTCGCACGTGGGATTCGTAGCGAACACCAACGGCGACGACTCACAGCTGCGCAACATGACCATCCAGGAGTACCGGGACGAACGGGACAGGCGTGCCGGCTGAGTCATCGCCGTGGACCACGCTGGCAATGCTCCGGGCTCAGTCGTTGAAGGCCTGGAACAGCGGATCGCTGCTGCGGGAGCTGCTGGAACCGTCCGGCGTCTATCCGCGGCGTCGATCTTTGAAGCGACCGACGGCGGCTGAACTACTCAAGGACTATGCGGCCGCTCAGGCGTGGGCCACCCAACTCGTCGCAGGCGCTGGCAAGTATTCGCTGGAAACAGCCGAAGTGGGGCGCACGACGATCGGGTCGAACCGGATTCCGTCGGCGGCTGTATTTGCTTCGGTCGAAGATGAGATGGCCTTTGTCAGCAAGACCCGGGACGCGGTCCGGTTCCGCGAGCTTGCTGCAGGGCTGTGCGATCTGGACCCGGCGCTACGCCGCTGGGCGCTGAAGCGTCCGCAGCAGCTGCTAGGCCTGGGCGAGGCGGCGCTGACGGCAGCCAGGGTGGCGCTCTGGCTCCGCGACCATCCTGCACCGGGCATCTACGTGCGGCAGCTCAGCCTTCCCGGGGTGCACACGAAATTCATCGAGGGTCACCGGAGGGTCATCGACGAGATGGCGGCGGTGCTGGCGGCTGGAGGGGCCGGGTCTGAGCCGGCGGAGGCAAGGGCGCCTGAGGATGACGGCGGCGTGGTCGAAGTCGAGGCCGCTGATGATGCATCGGAATCAGCGGAGGCTCCCTCGGTGCCGGAGGCTGGCGATGCGGTGCTGGGGAACGGCTCGGCACGCACTCCGGCAGCCCGCTTCGCGGCGCGGCACGGATTCCTGCATCCGCCCGAGCTCGTGCGGTTTCGGCTCTTGGATGCAGACAGGCCACTACTCGGTGAAGGGCGGGACATCACGGTCACGGCGGAGGCTTTCAGTTTGCTCCGTTTGCCTGTTCAGACTGTCATCGTCACCGAGAACCTCGTCAACTTTCTGGCCCTGCCCGAGCGGCCTGGCACTTTGGCGCTCTTCGGTGCCGGGTATGGTTTCTCGGCCCTGCGGGACGCAGCCTGGCTTCAGGACTGCGAGGTCCTGTACTGGGGCGACCTGGACACCCACGGCTTCCACATCCTCGACCAGCTGCGGGCAGCGCATCCTCACGTGACGAGCGTCCTCATGGATGAGGCCACGCTGATGGCGCACCGGGACGTCTGGGGTAGTGAACCGAAGCAATCCCGGGCAGAGCTGGCCAGGCTTTCCGCGGAGGAGTCCGAACTGTACGAAGCTTTTCGCAATGACACCTACGGACCAGCAGTCCGCCTCGAACAGGAACTGATCCGCTGGGACTGGGCTCTCGACCGACTCCTCCCTGGTGGTTGAGCCTGTCGAAACCCGTTGCTACGATTGCTACGGAGGCAGTCATGACAACAATCCCGCATCGCGAGCTCCGCAATCAGAGCAGCAAGATCCTCGAGCGCGTGAAGAACGGCGAGACCATCGACGTCACCAACAACGGCGAGGTGGCGGCTACTCTGATACCCCCTGCTGCCTCCCCTTTCGAGCGGCTGCTCCTCTCGGGAAGCGTGAGGCGGGCGGCCTTGGGACCCGTCGATTTCCGGATCCTGCCTCGCGTGAAAAGTGATGCCGACAGCGCAGAAATCCTGTCCGACCTGCGCGGCGACCGTTGATCATCTACGTAGACACATCAGCTGCACTCAAACTCGTCGTCGAGGAAACCGAGTCCACTGCGTTGGCCGAGCATCTCTCAACGGCGGCGCAAGGAGGCAACCACTTGGTCGCCTCCATGCTCTTATATACCGAACTTCACTGCGCCGGAAAGCGCCGCGCCCTGCCGGCCGAACTAATCAATACGGTGCTGGGTGGAATCAACCTGGTCGATCTGGCCCGTTCGGATCTCCTCTACGCCGCAGCAATGCCCGGGAGGCTGCGCAGCGCCGACGCCATACACTTGGCGACTGCGATCCGCCTAGAGACGGACGTGCTGATTGCCTACGACGTCGAACTGGTCACCGCAGCGACTGATGCCGGACTGAGCACACTTTCCCCGGGCGTAACGCGGTAGCACCCTCCCCACGAAGCCTTGGGCTCCGCACCCGCCGCCCCGCAGACAACGTCAGTCCCGAGCTTTAGAACGAGCATTCACAAGCGAGCGTTTTCCCGGTCCCGTGCCGGCGGCCCCAGCAGCCGCCGGGCACAGGTCCCTAGGAGCCGGGCCCGGTTACATCTTGGGGAAAGGGACCGAACCCGGCTGTCCCGCATTGACGCCTCGCGACAATCTCAGGTGCAGGACTGGCTCCACTCTCACTCGGGCAGCTTGGGAAAACCCGGGACCCGCGCCCTTCGTTGGGGGCCTCGCACAGTGAGGATCTGCAAGAGCTCGGCATAGAGCGGCGCCGCCACCTGTTTACCCCACGCTGGGCCCGTTCCTTGGAAACGAGACACCTAAGGAGCCACCGCTCCCCCGAGGCGGCGACGAGGCGCATTTCCCGCACCCGCACCGCCCGGCCGTGCTGAACACTCTGGCTCCAACACGCTGACCGGGAACGGATCGGCCAGCGCGTCGCGAGCTACAAGGCAGCCGCGTTATCCAAGGTGCCGGGCGAAGAACCGCAGCGCATTGTCGGTTTCGAACGCGGGGATTCCCCCATGGTCGCCGGGGTTGGCGTGCAGCGTCTTGTCTGTCGAGCCCAGGGCGTCGAACAGCGCCAAGGCATGGTCCCTGGGCACCCGCGTATCGTCCCATTGGAGCAGGAACTGCACCGGCACAGTGACGCGGGCGGCGGTCTCGGCCAGCCCGTGCGCGCCGAGCAGGCCCAGCACCGCGGCGCGGACCCGGGGTTCGGCGGCGAGTAGCGGCATACCGAGCCCGCAGCCCATCGACACACCCAGATAGCCGACCGGGCCGGCGCCTACGTGGTCAAGCTTCTGGACCTCGGTCAGAACGGCCTGCCAGTCGGCGACGGCCTGCCCGGCCAGCAGGTCGTGCATGGCCGCGACCAGCTCAGTCGGATCGTTTCCGGCGGCCATGCGGGTCCGCATGTCGCCCGCGAACTGGATGAACTGTTCGTCTTTCGGCCGGTCGCCGTGGTTAGGGGCATCGATTGCGGCGACGGCGAAACCGCCCTCTGCGGCGAACCGGTGCGCGTTGGCCAGGACGCCGGGGGCCTTCTTGTGCTGGCCGCCGCCGTGTCCCATGAGGATCAGCGGGCGAGGGCCGGTGGCGCCTTCCGGCGTGAACAGCACGCCGGGGATCTCGCCAAGGGTGAAGGATTGTTCGGTGACGCCGTCGGTCGACGTCTGGGAGGTCAAGCTGAAGTGCATGGCGTTTCCAAGCCTTTCGAGGGTGCCTGCGCGGGCGCTCCCTAGACCATGCACGGGAGGGAGGCTCGACCTGTCATCACAGTGTTGATCGGTCTCACCTCCTCCAGTCGTAGAGCTGCACGGCTCCGCTGAAAATATCACACAGACCTTGCCGCGCAAACGTTGCCTGACGCGGCACTCGCATCCGAGCCGGTGTGGCCGTTTAGAGACACCGTGAATGTGCGGTGCATGGTCACTCCTTGGTCAGATCGACGTCGGTGAACTCGACGGTCGTGCCCTTAGCCAGGGCGGGTGTTTCGGACTCCTCGCCGTGGCGGTTGAATGCCGGGACACCGAGGGTGGCACGCAGTGTGTAGGTCCCGGCCTCGGGCACGGTGAAGTTGTTGGCGTAGTGGTAGAAGGTCGAGTAGTAGAAGTTTAGCTTCAGCTCTTGCACGACCTTGTCTTGGGCATCGACCACTTCTAGGGTGATCGGCACGTTGGGGACGATCCGGCCGGTCGAGGTTTCGGTCGGAATGATCTCGATGTGATGGGTCTCGCCAGCCTTTGGCGCACGGAAATGCGCACCGTGTGCGTCGAACCATGGTTCGGCAGCCTCGGTGATCAGGTTGACGGTCCATTCCCCGGACTCGACTGTTTTGCCCTTTTCGGCAACCTCATTGGCGAGCACCTCGTACTGCTTCTGAACGCCAGCCGGGACGGCGAACCCATCGTCCTTTACGGCGGCTTGTGCGCCACATCCGGTGAGTGCAGCGAGGGCAAGCGGGGCGGTCAGGGCGGCCAGGGTGGCACGAAGCATCGTAAGTCCTTTAGTTAGGGGAGCCTTATTTACGTGAACCTTACTCAGTTTTTATCCATCACCGCAATGTGACCTCAGCCACCGTACGGTGCGGTTCTGGCAGATGGGAATCCAGGTGAGGCGTCCGTTACGTCATAGTTTGCTTAGGCTTACCTAAGCCCTATAGTGGGGAGGCGTAATTACGTAAGCAAACTCTTGCGTAATTTGCCCGCACTCTTGAACGGCCCACCCCACCCCGTTCTCCTAGGAGGTGGCTTAGTCGCCTCCGCGGCGCTTCCCGCCACTGTTAGAAAGCCCGCCTTCCGACCATTCAAGCCCGCCGCCCCTGTCAAAAAAACCCTGACCTAATCGCGCAGTTCCTGAAAGACCAACATGAACGGATTCCCGGGACCGATGCACGCCGCCTCGGTCCACCCCTCGCATCGAGCTCGCCCCAGGCAAAGAAAATCAGCCGTCGTATGTGCCCTGCCGGTCGACTGTGACGCATCGAGCGATCAGAAACGAGCAGTGGCATGAGAACTGAGTTGCTGCAGCCGGCAGGGGGCGGACCGCCGGCAGCAGCGGCACCCCGCCTGCCGTTGAATCGGCGTGTCCGGACGCTGCTGCTCGGCTTCCTGTGCACTGCCGGGTGGCTGACCGCCGCAGTGATCGGCCACCACGTGGACTTCGGGCCGGAACTTCACCGGATCGGCCTGGCCGTTCACGTCCTCGCCCTGGTGCTATCTTTCGGGGCGATACTGGTTATCGACTGGATCGGGTTCCTTTGGCTCCTCGGCAAGAGGGAGATCCACGAATCCGGTCGCCTGGAGTCAGCGGCCAAGCCGCTGATCTGGGGAGGGCTGTCCCTGCTACTGATTTCCGGTGCCTTCATCCACCCGGATCTGGGCAACCCCGTCACGCTTGTGAAGCTGGCCTGTGTCCTAGTGCTCATGCTCAATGGTCTGAGCATAGGGCCAGCCATGCACCAGCTGCTGGCCCTGCCTCCGCAGACGCGCTTCGGCGAGGTCGCCCGCAGGCTTAGGAACCGACTGCTGATGGCCCTTTCCGTCTCACAAGTCTGCTGGTGGACGGCCGTGCTGATCGGGCTCGTGAACAGCACACTCCGACGTTGGGTCGGCGCCTGACCCGCGCCCAACAACGGGGGGATGGCCCGTCGCCATGCCCGCCCGCGCGAGCCAAAGACACAACCACGGGATCACCGGCTGTGTTGGCCGCGCAGGCGCCGCCAACAGCGCCGCGAAGGCATGGCCCAGGCAGCCGGCCAGTGCGAGATGGAGGCGGGCTTCCGCCGTCGTTGTTCCCGGCCCGCAGAGCACGGCGACCTTTTCTACCCGTGGTCCAAGGGCGGATCCACCAGCCTGCAGAACTTCGTCGCCGCGTGCAGCAGATGCAACCGCGCGAAAGGCGCGCAGATCCCTTCGCCGGCCCCACAGGAAAGACTCGAACGACGACGGCGGACGTACGTCCCGCTCGACGGTGCAGTCAGCGTCGGCGAACGGCAGCCGCTCCCGTAAGCCTGGCGTCAGGCGTCCGGTTCGGCAGGACCGTCGGGTTCTCATCAACGGGAACGTAGTCACCGTGGCGGTGGACGATCTTCCATTCCCCGGCTTCGCGGCGGTAGACGTGGGTGACGCGGAGCTTCGTGGACTGGGGCGGACCGCCGTCGACCGACAGGTCCGCACGTTCGAAGCCGACAGTGTAGGCAAGATCCCCGCTGGCTCCGGCCGCAACAAGTTCAAAACTGTAGGCGGTGCAGTGGGAGAACCGCGAGGCAACCCAGCGGACGGTCCTGCTGACCGTGTCCCACCCCGTATCGGACATGCCCATGGCTCCGAACAATGTGACCGGGTCGGCGACATTCTCGGCTCCACGTCCGTTGTGGAGCGCCGTTTCTGCCGATATGTGGCGGTCCAGCATGGCAGTGAGGAAATCCTCGAGCTCTCCCATGTCCGTCTCCTTCGCCGGTCCACAGAGTCATCGCCTATTAGGGAAGCAAGGCGCTGCCGCCAGACTGGCAGTTCCCAGGTACGGCGTCAACGGTGGCATTTTGCGGGAGCGTTCGCCTCGAACAGGAGCTGATCCGCTGGGACTGGGCCGTAGAACGCCTCCACCCGGCCGCTGGTTGAGTTTGTCGAACCCAAGCCCGCCGGTTGCCAGATTCAGTCGCCGTTGTAACGGGCAAGTGCTTCCATGTAGACAGCGGCAGTTTCATGGTCGCCCCTATCGGTGTATTTGGCGATGATGTTCGCTAAGTCGCGTTTAATGGCCCAATGCGCGTCATACGGTTCACGGGGACGGGGAACGTAATCGTTCATGATTTGCCACTGCCTTGCGCCTCTTCACGCTCCAGCAGATAGCGCAGAAATGCGGCCTGGTTGTCGATTTCCCGCTGTTTGCGCGGGGAAACCCAGTCCAGCAGATCTTTGTCGTCAGCCATGATGTTCACTCCTTCCAGGTATGAATTGATGCTCACCCCGTTCAGGAAAGATCCGCGAAAGTTTCAGGCAAGATAGGCGAAGGTCTTGTCGGCGGCAGCTTTGGCCCTGCCGAACACGACATTGAGCCTGCACTTTTCCTCAGTGGAGGCGTCGCCTCTGCATCGATCCGTAGGGCTTGTCCAACAAACAAGTCACACTTGTCGTAGGCTGGATTTCCCCGAAGAACAAAGCGAGGCAAAACGTGCACGAGGACGCCGCCAGGTTCCTGTCCCAGCCGGTGGAGGCCCGGCCCGGCTCACCGCTCCGGGTTGCGGTCTACTCGCGGATCGCCGAGGCCATCCGCAACAACCTGCTGACACCCGGCTCGATGCTCCCCACCGAAACCGAGCTCGGCGCGGACATGAAGGTCAGCCGCACCGTGGTCCGCGAAGCGCTCATGCTGCTCGAGGAGGACGGCCTCATCCGGGCCCGCCGCGGCGTCGGCCGGTTCGTCTCCGACACCCTCCCCCGCATCGGCATCGAACGGATCCGGCCCTTCGAGGAAGTCCTCGGCGGCCCCGGGCAGCACATCGAGATCAAACGCGTCCAGCGGGAGCGGCAGCCCGCCTCCGAGTTCGTCGCCCCCGGCGTCGGCGTCGAGCCCGGCGCCGACTGCTGGCTCTGGGAATCGGTCCTGATCCGCGACGGCGAGGCCATCGCCCACCTGCAGGAGAACATCTCCGCGGGGCCGGTCAGCTTCGGCAGCGGTGCCGCTGCTGCCGCCCCGTTGGAGCTCGACGACGACGGCGGCACCACGCTGCTCGCGGCGCTCTACAAACGCGGTGGCCGGGTACTGGGCCCGGGCGAATGCCAGATCGGCCTGAGCCAGGTGGGACCCAGCCGGGCCAAGCTCTTGGACCTGAGGGCATCGGATCCGGTCCTCGTGCTGACGCAGTACGTCAGGCACGCGAACCGGCCCTTCTACCTGGCCAAATGCCTCATCCCGGACCGCGCCGGGCACCTCTCAGTGATGCAGTCCCTCCAGTCCTAGGCCGGCGGGTGGGGCGGAGCTTGGGCTGCTCTCGCCCGCATGACCGGCCCGGGCCCCGGCCGGTCATGCGGGCGCAGGCCGGTCATGCGGTAGGGCTAGGGGCAGCTACCACCGACAGCCCTGCATGCGTTCACCCGGCCGGAAGCCCAGTTGGTGCCGGTGCCGAGAATCTTGTCGGCGGTTGATTCGATTTTTGTGCGGACTGTTTTGTTTTCGGTGTCGGCAGGTGATGAGCTCCAGACGAGCGCGGCAACGCCGGCGACAACAGGTGAGGCCATTGAGGTACCGCTGGCAATGTCATAACCCATGGACCGGCCGTTCTGCGTACCCAGGACGAAGGGGTGGTTCGGGAAGGTCGAGTAAACATTGACACCCGGCGCCGCGACATCCACCCACTTGCCGTAGGTTGAGAAGGATGCCTTGGCATCGTTGTTGTCGGTTGCAGCCACGGCAATAACGTTGGGATACGCACCCGGATAGATCTTGGCCTGGGTACCGGCGTTGCCGGCCGCGGCAACGATCACTACTCCCTTATTCCAGGCGTCATTGACGGCGGCTTCGAGCGTGCGTGAGGAGACGCGCTGTCCAAGGCTCATATTGATGACCTTTGCACCGTTGCTGGCGGCCCAGCTGATGCCGTTTGCAATGACTGAACTGGAGCCTGCCCCGGCGTCATTGAGCACTTTGACGTCCAGGATGCTGCAGTCCGGGCACACACCGGCAACACCAATCTTGTTGTTGGCCTTGGCGGCAACGATGCCGGCGACGTGGGTGCCGTGGCCGTACTTATCCTCAGGGTTTGCTTTGGGATCCTCTTTGGTGTCCGCACTGACGAAGTTCGCGTATCCAACAACCTGCGGTGCGATGTCGTCGTGGACGTTTGCCACACCCGTATCGAGGATGGCCACCTTGGTGGCGCCGACGTTGGGGACGTTTACGTTGGGGACGTTCCACGCTTCAACGGCGTCCACATCGGCATCCGCTGTGCCGTCGGCCGCTACCAGCGTGCCGGCGGTGCTGGTGAGGGACTGACCAGTATTCTGCAGGGCGTACTGTTGCGGGAAGTACTGGTCATCGGTAGTGGCAGTAACCACCTCATCCGGCTCGGCGTACTCAACGGCCGGGTTCCGGCTTAAGGCTTCGATGAGCTGCAACTCTTTGCCGGAAGGTACCTTGATGAGTTGAGCGCCGGTGCTGCCGATACTGGGGCCCTGGCTGAGGCCATGCTGGCGCAGTACGCCCGCTGCCGCGCCTTTGTCGCGGAAGTTCACCATGATTTGCCCCGAAATGTGTGATGACTGGGTCGCCGCATTGCCCGGGGTCACTGCGTTGCTTGGGGCTGCCAACGTGATTGCGCCGCAGCCTATGGCTACCGCCGCGAAGCTAGCTATAACGATTCTTTTCATGGGGAGTATCTTGCTTCAATCTGCACCGGCTAGATAGTGTCTGCCGGAAAGTTACCCCCGGGTTTTCATCGAGAGCAGTGGCATATCCGAGGCAACGGCCGATGTGCCCGCGCGCAGAGCGCCCGCACTCGTGCGGGCGCTCCGCCGTCATTTACTGCTAAAGGCACCTGGGCTGGTAGGCCGGATCAGCGGGACCGGACGCCTTACCCAGCGCGTGGGCCACAATCTGGTGCACCACGGGGTCGTTCGGCGTCTGGTCATGTTCGAAGACGTCGGCCGGGCACTTGTCCTGGATGGTGATGTTGGTGACCTGCCGGGCCGGGCCGTCGATGAACTGACTGTTGTAGGGGATGACCACTTCGTCGTGAACCGTGGAAATGACGGTGTAGGAGGGGCCTGCCACAGTGTCCCCGATGGAGTTGAGCTTCTGCATGAAAGCCGACCCTGCCTGCTGGTCGGCGCAGGCGGCACAGCCCAGGCCGGTGTAGTTCGGATCCGGGACAAGGCCCGGCGTCGGGACAATCACACCTTCGGTGCCGTGGTTGGAGGGTGCGATACCAATGAGCTGATGGACATACTTGGCGCCGCCCAGAAAGCCCATGTAGTAGCGGGGCATCATGCCGCCCTGGCTGTGACCCACGAGGTCCACCTTCTTGGCGCCGGTGGCGGCACGCACTGCGTCCACGAAAGGGCCAAGTTCCTGCGCCGATTTGGCCACCGGCGCGGTGGCATACACGCCGTTTGTCTCGCCGTAGTTGAGTGCGAAGACGCAGTACCCGGCGCTCTTGAGGTAGGGCGAAAGCGTGGACCAGTTCTTTTCCATGCTCTCGAACGTGCCCGGCACCAGAATCACCGGATTGGGATGCTCGGCCGTTGGTTTGCAGGACCAGTCGTTGGCTCCCGGCGGGGAAATCTCAACGACGCCGGCTTGGGCCGGCGCCACGGCCAGAGAGCCGGCAAGGATGGCAATGGCGGTAACGGAAAGGGCTCTGGTGAGCAGCGACATGAAAACCTCTTTGTTCGTGTGTCAGCGGGGTCGGGGCCAGGAGTGAACCCTTGTTCTGCGTGTCAATCAGGCTTGGCCCGGGTACTCAATGTATGCAGCCCGAAGTCCGACGCGGCCATGGGTTTGCACAGATGTGCGTGAATGACGGCTGCGTGGCGAGCTCCCATCCCGCACGGAAATCCGCCCTCGTTTTCCCCATAGTTACTGGTCAGTAGCTTGTATCCGCAGGGCATGGACAGCAGAAACCGCCGGACGGGCCTGCACAAACGTTCATTGCCGGGATGGCAAAGAAAGCAAGTCAGGGAACGTCGGATGTTGCTGCCGAGGAATTCTCCGGCGAGACGAGGAACCCATGGAGCAGCGAGGCCGTGCCCTGCAGGTGATCCAGGGCAGCCCGATAGGCGCCGTCCGCATCGCCGCGGAGTATGGCGTCGATGATTTCCTGATGCTGCCGGTTGGAATGCTCAAGGTTGGGCTCCAAGAACGGGATGCGGTCCAGAAGGTCACTCACCCTTGCACGCGCGTCTGCAACGGCGGCAACCAGGCTTGGCGATCCGCTCACCTCTGCAATGGCCACGTGGAACCTCGCATCCTTCGGCCTGTACAGTTCCGCGGGTGCCCCTGCCACATCGGCGAGGGTGTCCAGCAGATGGCGCCTCTGCCCGGGAGACAGCATGGCCTGCGCGGCCAGCGATGCTGCGGCCGGTTCCAGCACGGCGCGGTAGGTTAGGACGTCATTGACCTCCGCAGGGTCCAGGCCTGCAGCACCCCTCAACTCCCCCAGCCTTCGTGCCGATACGTAGGTTCCGCCGGACCTGCCGCGGCGGACTTCCACATAGCCGGCCTTTTGGAGCTCCGCCAGGGCGTCGCGCAGCGTTGCCCTGGACACGCCCAGCAATTCCGAGAGCTCCCGCTCTGCAGGCAACTTGTCACCCACGCCGAAAAGCCCCAGCTTGATGTTCTGGAGCAGCCGTTCGATGGTTTCCTCAAAGGCGTTCCCGTGCCGGACCGGCCGTATGAGCCTCGTGGGGACCCCAAGCAATGCCTCTTCCATGACTCCATCCTAGCGCGGTCTAATAACAGGCCTATGATTCACCCGGATTTAGGCGGAAGCCTGGCCAATTTTGGTGAAATTCGGGATGATCCTTGACTCTTTGCGGTGATGTGCACCACACTGGCAAAGGACTTTTGGACTAATTACAGACCATTAAGACCCTTGAAAGAAGGGAAATCCCATGTCATTACGTCCCTCGGAGCAGCCCGTCAACGACGACGAAGGCTACCTCCATCACCGTCAACTCAAACGTGGAGCGGCTGGGTGGGTCCTGCTGGCGGGGCTCGGTGTCGCCTATGTCATCTCCGGAGACTTCGCCGGCTGGAACCTGGGCCTGGCCCAGGGCGGCTGGGGCGGCCTCCTCATCGCATTCATTCTGATGGGCATCATGTACACGTGCATGGTGTTCGGTCTGGCCGAACTGTCCTCCGCACTGCCAACCACCGGCGCCGGTTACGGTTTCGCACGCAGGGCGCTTGGCCCGCTGGGCGGCTTTGCCACCGGGATGGCCGTGCTGATCGAATACGCTGTTGCACCCGCCGCCATCGCCACCTTCATCGGCGGCTATGTCGAAGCCTTGGGGCTGTTCGGCCTCACCAACTCCTGGCCGGTCTACCTTGTAACCTTCGCTGTCTTCGTCGGAATCCATCTCCGCGGAGTCGGCGAGGCACTGAAACTGATCTTTGCGATCACCACAATAGCCGTCGTTGCTTTGGCGGCAGTGGTCATCGGCCTGGTACCGCACTTCAACGCGGCAAACCTCTTCGATGTAGTGCCGGACGGTTCCCCGACGTCCAGCGCCTTCCTTCCCATGGGCATCGGCGGTGTTGTGGGGGCCCTCGTATACGGCATCTGGTTCTTCCTCGCAGTCGAAGGCGTTCCACTGGCAGCGGAAGAAACCGCCGACCCCAAGAAGGACATGCCCCGCGGCATCATCGTCGCTCTCCTGGTGCTGGTGATCTTCGGAGCCCTGATGCTCGTCCTGGTTCCCGGCGCAGCCGGATCCGAGGCAATGGGCGCCTCAAACAACCCCCTCCCCGAAGCGATCCGCCTGGCCTACGGGGGCAATACGATCCTCGCCGACTTTGTGAACTATGCAGGACTGGCAGGGCTGGTGGCCAGTTTCTTCTCCATCATCTATGCCTACTCCCGGCAGCTCTTCGCCCTTTCCCGCGCAGGATACCTTCCCAAGTGGTTGTCATTGACGGGTAAGAGGCGTACGCCGTATTGGGCGCTCATCGTCCCCGGCACCCTCGGATTCGTCCTTGCTGCCGCCACGGGCAACGGTGCCCTGCTCATCAATATCGCGGTTTTCGGAGCCACCGTCTCGTACGTGCTGCTAAACCTTTCGCACATAGTCCTGCGGGTAAAGGAACCCGATCTTCCCCGGGGATACCGGACCCCTGGGGGCGCCGTCACAACAACCATCGCCCTGCTCCTGGCTGCTGTTGCCGTCGTTGCCACCTTCGTGGTCGATGTACTGGCGGCGTCCATCACCGCCGCCGTGTTCGCCGCTGCGCTCCTTTACTACTGGTTCTACAGCCGCCACAGGATCGTGGCAGGTGCACCCGAAGAAGAATTTGCACAGCTCGCGGCGGCCGAAGCCGAACTCAGCAACTGAAACACGCTCGCCGGCACAACACGGCGGAGAGCACGAATCACGTCCAACACCCCGATCGAAGTTATGGAAATCAAATGACCAATGAAATCGCAGGGAAAGACTCCCAGGCAAAGCTGACTGTCGAGGAGCTGAAGCAGAAGGTTGCCTCGGGTGAAATCGACACGGTGGTCGTAGCCATCACCGACTCGCTGGGCCGGCTGCAGGGCAAGCGCTGCGGCGCGAGGTCCTTCCTGGAGGATGTCCTTGGACATGGCGCCGAAGGCTGCAACTACCTCCTTTCCGTCGACGTGGAAATGAACACCGTCGATGGATACGCGATGTCGTCATGGGCAAACGGCTACGGGGACATGGTCATGCGGCCCGACGTCAGCACGCTCCGGCTGGTGCCATGGCTGGAGGGCACGGCGATGGTCCAGTGCGACATCCTCTGGCTTGATGGCCGCCCCGTCACCCAGTCGCCGCGGCAGATCCTTCGTGCCCAGATCGAACGCCTCGAGGCCCTCGGATACCGTGCCCACATCGGCACGGAACTTGAGTTCATCATGTTCGACGACAGCTACGAGCAAGCATGGGACAAGCAGTATGTGGGACTGAAGCCGTCCACCCGCTACAACGTCGACTACTCCCTGCTTGCGACGGCCGGCCTCGAACCGGTCATCCGCGACATCCGCAACAGCATGGAAAGCGCCGGACTCGTGGTCGAATCCTCAAAGGGTGAGTGCAACTACGGCCAGCAGGAAATCACCTTCAGGTACGCCGAAGCGCTCCGCGCGTGCGACGGCCACGCGTTCTACAAGAACGGTGCCAAGGAGATCGCGGGAAAGCACGGAAAAAGCATCACGTTCATGGCCAAGTACAACGAGCGGGAAGGCAGTTCATGCCATATCCACTTCAGCCTGACGGACCTGGACGGCAATCCGGTGCTTGCAGGTGACGGTGAGCATGGCTTCAGCCCCCTGATGGAGCATTTCGTCGCGGGCCAGCTGGCAGCCATGAAGGAACTCTCGTACTTCCTGGCGCCAAACATCAACTCGTACAAGCGCTTCGTCGAGGGCAGCTTCGCACCAACCGCCATCGCGTGGGGCCTGGACAACCGCAGTTGTGCACTGCGCATCGTTGGGCGCGGCGCCAGCCTCCGCGTGGAAAACCGTGTGGGCGGCGGTGACGTCAACCCTTATCTGGCCGCGGCAGCACTTATTGCGGCAGCTATTCACGGCATCGAGAACGAGTTGCCCCTTGAGCCCGTCACGGCCGGGAATGCCTACGAGTCCACTGCCGACCGGATCCCGACGACGCTTCGTGACTCGCGTGCACTGCTCGTCAACAGCGAAATCGCCCGCAAGTCCTTCGGCGACGAAGTGGTGGACCACTATGTGCACGCCGCCGACGTCGAACTCAAAGCATTCGACAGTGCAGTCACAGATTGGGAGCACAAGCGTGGCTTTGAACGTCTCTGATTCCTACCGACCGAGAATCGGCCTCACCACCTACTACCAAGGGGCCTCCTGGGGAGTTTGGAAGGCCGATGCGGCCATTTTGCCCGGAACCTATGTACAGGCAGTGGTCGCTGCCGGCGGCACACCTGTCCTGCTGCCGCCGGTAGGCACCGACCCCACCATCGTTGACCTCCTGGACGGGCTCATTGTCGCGGGCGGCAGCGACGTTGGCCCGGAGCAGTACGGTGCGGAGCCTCATGAACTGACCCGCTCCCAACCGGGGAGGGACACCCACGACATCGCCCTGACCAGGGCAGCGCTGGCCACTGGGCTTCCGCTGTTTTCCATCTGCCGCGGCGCCCAGATCCTCAACGTCGCACTCGGAGGATCCCTGATCCAACATATTCCGGACGTCAATCCGGGCGCAGCCCACTACCAGCCGGCGCCTGGAGTGTTTGGCAATGTCGAATTCACCACCAAGCCCGGCAGCATCAGCGAAGGCCTGCTCGGGCCGCGGGCCAGCGCCCCCTGCTACCACCACCAGGCCATGGACCGGATCGCGGATGGACTGTGTGTGACGGCGGCAGCGCAGGACGGAACCGTACAGGCACTCGAGACGACAGCAGGGGGATGGGTGCTGGGAGTGCAGTACCACCCCGAACAGAACCCGGAGGACCTGCGTCTTTTCAGGGGATTTATTGAAGCAGCCCGCAACTACCGCAAAGAACGAACGGAGAATCTAGTCGATGTCCACCAGCACGTTTGACGTCCTGAACCCGGCCACGGAAGAGATCATTGAAACGGTCCCGCTCGCCACACTGGAAGAAACGGACCGGGCAATCGAAAAGGCCGCCGTGGCCTTTGAAACGTGGCGCAACGTCTCACCCGCCGACCGGGCACTGCTGCTGCGCCGCTTCGCCGCTGCAGTAGACGCCGACCTTGAGAACCTCGCCCAACTCGAAGTGATCAACGCCGGTCACACCATCGGAAACGCACGCTGGGAGGCAGGAAACGTCCGGGACGTCCTCGCGTACTATTCCGGCGCCCCGGAACGCCACACAGGCCAGCAGATCCCTGTTGCCGGAGGCGTCAATGTCACCTTCAACGAACCCTTGGGTGTTGTGGGGGTCATCGTCCCGTGGAACTTCCCGATGCCCATTGCCGCGTGGGGATTTGCTCCGGCGCTTGCAGCGGGCAACACCGTCGTCCTCAAGCCTGCCGAGCTGACGCCGTTGACCGCCCTGCGCCTCGGGCAGCTTGCCCGGGAAACCGGACTGCCCGACGGTGTGCTCCAGATCATTCCCGGTAAGGGATCCGTCGTCGGAGAACGCTTCGTCACACACCCGGCTGTGCGCAAGGTGGTTTTCACCGGTTCAACGGGCGTCGGCAAGCGGATCATGGCAGGTTGCGCTGAGCAGGTTAAGCCGGTGACCCTGGAACTGGGCGGCAAGAGCGCGAATATTATCTTCGCTGACGCAGATCTGGAGGCGGCCGCCGCAGCAGCCCCGGGTGCGGCCTTTGATAATGCGGGCCAGGACTGCTGCTCCCGGTCCCGCATCCTGGTTCAGCACGATGTGTTCGAAAGGTTCCTCGAACTGCTTGAACCTGCAGTCAAAGCGCTGAAAGTCGGGGACCCCCGCGACGAGGACGTGTTCATGGGGCCGCTGATTTCCGCCGCGCAACACCGCACCGTGACAGGCTTCGTGCCTGATGGAGCGCCCGTCGCATTCCGCGGATCGGCGCCCGAAGGCAAGGGGTTCTGGTTCCCGCCCACCGTCCTGACTCCGTCCCGCGAGGACCGGGTGATGCAGGAGGAGATCTTTGGCCCGGTCGTGGCAGTAGTCCCCTTCACGGACGAAGCTGACGCGCTCCACCTGGCCAACGACACCATCTACGGCCTGTCCGGCTCCATCTGGACCAGGGACATCGGACGGGCCCTGCGCGTTGCCCGCGGACTGGAATCCGGAAACCTCTCCGTCAACTCGCATTCATCCGTCAGGTACTCCACGCCGTTTGGCGGATTTAAGCAGTCAGGCCTGGGCCGTGAGCTGGGACCTGACGCCCTCAACGCCTTCACCGAAACCAAGAACGTTTTCATCTCCACCACCGCCTGAACACAAGACGAGGAAAAGCAAAATGATTGAAGTCATCTCCAACCGACTCAAAGGCCGCAGCGCAGTCATCACCGGAGGCGCAAGCGGAATCGGCCTGGCAACTGCACGTCGGTTCGCCGCCGAAGGAGCCCACGTTGTTATCGCCGATCTCGATCCGACTGCCGGGCAGCGTGCCGCTGAAGAGGTCGACGGACTGTTCGTCAAGGTCGATGTCACCAGCGAAGAAGAGGTCAAGAACCTCTACGCCGTGACCAACGAAACCTACGGAAGCGTCGACATCTCGTTCAACAATGCCGGAATCTCCCCGGCGGACGACGCCTCCATCATCGATACGGGAATCGACGCATGGCGGAGGGTGCAGGAAGTGAACCTCACCTCCGTGTTCTACTGCTGCAAGTATGCCCTGCCATACATGCAGGCGCAGGGCAAAGGGTCCATCATCAACACGGCATCCTTTGTCGCCGTAATGGGCGCTGCCACTTCCCAGATCTCCTACAGCGCCTCCAAGGGCGGCGTCCTGTCGATGAGCCGCGAACTGGGTGTCGAGTTCGCCCGCCAGGGCATCCGGGTGAATGCCCTGTGCCCTGGCCCCGTCAACACGCCACTGCTGAAAGAGCTCTTTGCCAAGGACCCCGAGAAGGCCGCCCGCCGGCTCGTCCATGTTCCCCTCGGCAGGTTCGCCGAACCTGAGGAGTTGGCCGCTGCCGTGGCCTTCCTTGCCAGCGATGATGCGTCATTCATCACCGCCTCCACCTTCCTCGTCGACGGCGGCATTGCCGGAGCCTACGTGACCCCCGAGTAAGCAGCGAGTTCACGCTGAGGGCCACGGTGGGCGTGGCCCTCAGCGTTTTAATGGAGCACCGGTCCCGCGGTCAGGCGACCGCCGCACGCACGGCAACTCCCGCCGTCGTGCTCTGATCAAGCGACAGCAGCACCTCCACCAGGTGCGGCGCGAAGTCGCCGTCGAGCGCCAGCACCACCCGGCAGCGGGCGCCCGGCTGCGCCGGATAGTCCAGGTAGAGTCCGCGGAGGTCGCAGACGGTCTGGCCGCGTCCGGGACCGTCGGTAGTGTCGACGTCGACACGCACCAGCGGGGCAACGGCGGCTTTAACGCCGCCCACCGCGAGCGCCGCGGCGAGGGGGTCGTGCATGGCGGAGCAGGCCCGGCCGAAGATGCCCTCGTAGAACCGGAAATAGTAGCTGAGCATCTCCCCCAGCGCCTGCGGAACCGGGTGGCCTGCCGCCAGCAGCTCCTGCCGGTGGCTTTCCTCCAGCACGTTGGACATGGTCACATCCAGCGGCACCAGGGTGACGTTCCAGTCGGCGGCGAAGACGTCCGCGGCGGCCTCGGGGTCGTTGGCGATGTTCGCCTCCGCCACCGCAGTGATGTTTCCGGGAGCCAGCGCGGCCCCGCCCATGATGGTGATCTCCTCCACCAGCCGGGGAAGCTCCGGATCCAGCCGCAGGGCCTCGGCGATGTTGGTGAGCGGGCCGATGGCGAGGACCCGCAGCGTGCCGGGGTGTTCGTGGGCGAGCCGCACGAGCATCTCCGCCGCGGATTCCGGCGCCAGTACGGCGGCGGCCGCGTCCAGCGAGACCTCGCCGATGCCGTTGGCGCCGTGGACGTGCGGCGCCCCGCCGTGGAACGTGCCGGCTTGGGGGTCGTGGGCTCCAAGAGCGACGGGGATGTGCGCGTGCCCGGCGAGCTGGAGCAGGTCCAGGGTGTTGCGGGCGCCGACGGCGGCACTGACGTTGCCGCTGACGGTGCCGATCCCCCGGACATCCGCCTGCGGGGAGGCGAGCAGGTAGGCCAGGGCGAGGGCGTCGTCGATGCCGGTGTCGCAGTCGAGGTAGAACGGGTGGCTGGTGGGCGTGGTCATTGCGGTGGTTCTCGTTTCGTTGGTGCTGGTTTGGGACGGGATGTCAGAGGGATTCGCCCTTGGGGGCGGCGACGAAGAGGCTGACGATGAACGCGGCCGCCGTGATGGCTACCGAGATCCAGAGCGCGGTGGCGTAGCCGGCGGAGGTGGCCTGGGCGGCGAACGGTGCGACGATGACGACGCCGAGGCTCGCCCCGATGCCGAAGGAGGCACCGTTGATGCCGGGCAGGGCGGCGGGGGCTTCCTTGGGCGAGAGCAGGACGGAGAGCCCGTTAATGGCGGTCAGAAAGAAGCCGTTGTAGAAGATTCCGAGGGATGCGACGGCGATCATCACCGCCACTTGGTTGTCGGAGAACGTGGCGGCGGCGATGGCGCAGGCCAGGCTCAGCCCGGTTCCGGCGCGCAGGGTCTTGATCCAGCCACGGCGGTCGGCGAGCCAGCCGGCGAGCGGTGCGGCGAATACGCCGATGAGGGCGGCCGGGGTCAGGAACAGCAGGGCGGAGAGGGACGCGCTGAACCCGAAGCCGTGGCGGGCGTCCTGGCTGAGCAGCACGACCGTGAAGTTGATGACGGCGAAGATGCCCGCGAGGGTGAGGACGGTGGTGGCGATGACGGCCCAGACCTGGCGGGAGCGCAGGTGGTGGACGGCGATGAGCGGGTGGCTGCGCTTCTTCTCGATCATCCAGAAGGCGGCGAAGGACGCGACGGTGCCGGCCAGCAGGGCCAGGGTGCTGGGGGCGGTCCAGCCGGCGGCCGATCCGCCGGAGACGAAGTAGGTGATGAAGACGAGGAACACCGAGAGCGAGCCCGCTCCCCACCAGTCCATGGCGCCGCGGACGCCCTGGGGCCGTCCCTTCGGGACGATCTTGAGGATGCAGCCGGCGGCGACGGCGGTCAGCACCAGCACGACGACGAAGATGGACCGGAATCCGAGGGTCTCGGCCATCAGGCCGCCGACGTAGCCGTCCACGCCGCCGATCCCGCCGTTGATGGCCGCGATGATCCCGACAGAGGTGCCGAACAGGCGGGCGTGCAGGTTCTCGCTGAGAACGATGTACGCAAGGGCGAAGACGGCACTGGAGACGCCCTGGAGGAACCTGCCGGCAATGAGCATGGGCAGCGTCGGGGCTGCGATGCAGAGAAGGGTTCCGGCGCCCATGATGCCGAGGACCAGCAGCAGCGCGGCGCGGCGGCCGATGAAGTCGCTCCACCGTCCGATCACCGGGCCGGCGATGGCTCCGGCGAGGAAGAACATGGACTGCACGGGGGCGGCGCTGTCGGCGCTTTGGCCGAAGCTGGCGGCGATCTGGGGCAGCGCCGGGGTGACCATGCTGGCGTTGAGCTGGAAGGAAAGCACGCCGAGCAGCAGCGTGGAGATCAGCAGGGCAGCGCGGCGGCCGCCGAATTGCGGCTGGGCTGCGCTTGTTTCGGTACCGACGGCGGCTGGCGGCGAGGTGGTGACCGGGGTTGGGCTGTTCACATCAAACTCCTTTGTTCTGCAGGCGGGTCCTGCCTTTGGGATGTGAGTTGTTATACAACCATGTATGACGAACAAGTACAACCATGGCGTACACTATTTCCTAATCCAGCCGCCCTGGCTTCACCCGATAGGACTTCCCATGAGCACTCGACTTCCTGCCGTCACCGTCGTCGGCAGCATCAACCTCGACATCATCGCCACCACCGACCGGCTTCCCACGGCCGGCGAAACCATCGGCGGCGGCGTCCTGCAGCAGCAGCCCGGCGGCAAGGGAGCCAACCAAGCCGTTGCCGCCGCCCGGCTGGGCGGGAGCGCCCGGATGATCGGAGCCGTGGGCAACGACGCCCAGGGCCGCCTGATGCTGGAGTCTCTTGCTGCTGCCGGAGTGGACACTTCTGACGTGGCGGTGCTCGACGGCGATGCGACGGGCACCGCGCTGATCGTGGTGGACAGCGACGGCGAAAATCAGATCGTGGTGTGCCCGGGCGCCAACTCCAAGTTCTCGCTGGACGGCGTGGAGTTCAGGCCGGACGAGACGGTGCTGTGCCAGCTTGAGGTTGGACTGCCTGTTGTGCTGGATGCCGCCCGGCGTTCCTCCGGGTTCTTCGTCCTGAACGCGGCGCCGGCCATGGATCTGCCGGCCGAATTGCTGGAGCGGTGCGACCTGGTGATCGTCAACGAGACTGAGTACGACCTGATTCCCGCGCTGGCAGAGGCCAAGCTGGTGGCGGTGACGTACGGGAAGGACGGGTCGGCGATGTTCGAGCACGGCAGGAAGGTGGCGGAGGCGCCGGCGTCGGCCGTGACGGTGGCCAATACGATTGGTGCGGGCGACGCGTTCTGCGCGGCTCTGGTCCTGGCGCTGCGGGCGGGGCTTCCTTACTCCCAGGCCCTGGCAGTGGCTAACGCGGTCGGGGCGGATGCTGTGGGCGATCCGTCATCTCAGCCGGCGCTCGCTCGGCTGGAGGGGTACGTTGCCCGGGTGGCTGGAGCCGGGGTTGCCGGGCAGTGAATTTCGTTTTCAGGCCGGCAAGGCCGGCCGATTATTCAGAGGTCCGGAGAGTCACCCGGGACGCCTACCTCCACGCTGGGCATTTCACTGCCGACCACCCGTATATGAGTGTGCTGGACAACGTGGAACACCGGGCGGAGCATGCTGAGGTGTGGGTGGCCGAAGCCTCCGGCGCGGTGGTGGCGGCCGTGACGCTGACTTCGCAGGGCGGCGGGGTTGGTCGCGCCGTCGTCCGACGGGTCATCGAACACGCACAGTCGCTGCCCGGTATCGGTGCGATCAGCATCACGAGTGCGACGTTTATGGAACGGGCGCATGGTCTTTACGAGTCCCTGGGCTTCCAGCGGGTTCCGGCCCGCGACTGGTACGTACCCGGCGAGGACGTGCTGCTTTGGGTGTTCCGGCTGGAGCTGTGACGCACGACGGCGGCACACGCCATTTGCGCGCCACACACCAGCATCGGTATGGCGGCCCGCACTAACGTCCAGAAGGCATCCATGGCTGTAGGTGCAGTGTTCCTTCTGGTCGGCGTCCTGGGCTTCGCTCCCGGGATCACGGGCCACTACGACGCGGACCGAGAAGTTTCGTCCTTTCGGACTCGAGGCGACTGCTAGAGCAAATTGCTGATTTCATTGCTCCCGGATTGTTAAAATCAGTTGAAAAACTGCCAAATGTATTGGCGGCTCTTACGGCGGGTGCCATGATTATCGAATGACGACGTATCACCGCCGAGGCCACTACCGGCGAGGCCCGAACGGACAACGGGTTTGGGTGTCCAGCCATACCGTTTCTCGAACGACCTGGCCGACATATGCGCCTATGCCGCCACGATCCGTGTCAGGGGTATATGCGAAGCCTGCCTATCAAACTCAATCTGTTCCAACGACCCGGCTACCCCTATTCCACAGGCCTGGTGCGACCCAATGCAGTTTGCCCAGTTTGTGGCGCATTTGTGTATTTTTATTCAAACGAATTCGGCAGTCGCGTGTATTTTGATGAGATTGGTCCGCCTTGGCCAAAACATCCATGCACGGATAGTGCCCGAAGCAAGAGTTCTCCGGAGCTGGGACAAAGCCAGCGAATGTCTCCTGCACTCTATTCGTCCGCCGTTGGCCGACGAAAGATGGTCTCAGACCAAGTGCCAGCGTCTGTCATAAAGAAAGCATTCACGGTTCTAGGATTCCGACAAAATGAAAGTGGCACCCTGCTGAAGCTCCAGCGGCTCGATCAGAAGGCAGCGGCGGAAGAGTGGGTAACGCCACTACATATCGCGCTTCCAGTCGGCCAACTGGTGTTCGTGCATGACGGTTGGCTGTCTTACGTGGATGAGGGTCTGACTGAGGTCGTGAAAATACCGATACAACTAAGGCGCCTTCTGCCCGAAGAGTCAATCTTTGGGCGCCTCCGTAAGTGGTGGAACAGCTGAGTGCTGCTGCCAGCGGGCGCAACAGAACGAACAACCGAACACGCCGCTGAGTATCCAGCAGCGTCCCTTGCTCGGCTGGTCGCTGCTCTGGCCTTGAAGGTATCCCGTTGACATAGCGCCACCCCGTGGACTCCGGTCAGATCGTTGGACGCCGCGAGCCTCCACTGGCAGGCACACCCGTCATGTCGCCATACAATTGGATCACTTTGCTGGGTCTTGGCTCCAGCGCTTTAGTTTGGGGGCACCAATGACAGCGGACGCTGAAGTCAACGCGCAAGACTCGCGGGCGAAAGTTCTAAGACTCATAGACTTCCTCTCCGAATACGATGCCCAGCGGAACAAGCCTGTACGTAACATCGGTGACTACCGACTTTTCCGGCTTCCCGAAAAGGCCGTTCCCGTTCACGACGCCGTACAGCTTCGCCCTGGCGAAACGGAATGGCTGGGCATCGACTTCGTTGACCTGCCTTCCGCGCCCAAGGTCCCGGAGGAGCTTTCGGAGCACATTGCGGGTGGCGCCAAGTTGTCAGCTGGATCACGGCCGGCAGTGACGGTCCCAGTGCCCGCTTTCGAGGAACCGGCCACCCACGATGCAGCGGATGCGCCGATTGATCAGGGGCCCACAGATGACGAGCGCCAAGCCGCTTTAGATGAGTACGCGAGGTTCGTCGCCGACGCGGAATCCTGGATCCAGAGCGAGTGGGAGCCCTGGGCTGCAGAGCATTCTCGAGCGTCCAGCGTTAAACAGCTCCATCGAAACGTTTTCGAACAACGCGAGAAGCTCATGTTGGATCGGGAGTCAGTTGAGCTCGTGTGGGGATTCGGACGGGCACGCTGGGCGATTGACGGTTATGTCGTCGACCACCCAGTTGTGACCGTTCCTGTAGAAGTCTCGTTGGACCAGAAGACTCAGCGTTTGTCCGTGACGCCAGCGGGGCAGGCTGAGATCGAAATCCGTTATCTCGCCGGCCTCGACGTTCACGACCGGCCTTCGATTACTGCCGCGCGCCAGGCCGCGTCCGAGCTGGACCTCGATCCTTGGAATGCAGCCGAGACATCAGATCTCATACTCCGCCTTACCAGATCTATCGATGACCGCGGAACCGTCGTAGCCGATGCTGGTGCCCCCGCCCCCGACCTCGTCGTGGACAAGAGCTGGACCCTTTACATGCGGCCTCGCGTCCCTGACTCTCAGGGATTCCTTGATGAAATGCGCTCGATTTACCTAGCCGACGGGACGATCCCCCACCCGCTACGGGATATCGTCATGGACGCGGGTAACGAATCAGGAAACTTTGGATCGGATCCTGAGCAGGGCCACGTCGCAACGGAAACGGAACCACTCCTTCTCCCGCTTGCGACCAATGAGGAGCAGAAGAGGATTCTCGAACTCGCGCAAAGTCACCCCGGAGTGACGGTTCAGGGCCCACCGGGCACAGGCAAATCCCACACTATCGCCAACCTGATTAGCCACTATGTCGCATATGGGAAGCGAGTGCTGGTCGTGGCTGAAAAGGAGCAGGCGCTGCGTGTGCTTGCGGACAAGATCCCCGCCGGCATCCGGGACCTGACAGTGTCCGTGCTGGGTGCTGATGAGGAAAGCCGGAAGTCTTTGGAAAAGTCGGTGACCACAATCCAAGGCAGAGTCGGCACCCTTGACACTCGCGGCGCAGACGAAGCCATAGCTAGACTCCGTCTGGATTTGGACGCCGCCAACCGAGGGATCGCTGCAACAACGACGGACATGCTTAGAGCCCGTCAGGCAGAGGTCGACACCGCACCAGGGACATGGCACGCGGGCGAAAACATTTCGCCGCAAGCCGCTGCCGATTGGGTCCGCCGACATGCCTTGGCTCACGCATACATTCCAGACGTCATCGAACTGTCCGCACCTATGCCCATCTCGGACGCGGAGTACGGCGAATACTTGGGACTGCTGAAAACAGTGGGACTTGACCGTGCCGCGCATGCGCTGACAGTCTTGCCGCCGATGTCCGAGCTTCCAACAGCGACTGAACTAGGTGCCCTGTTCGGCGCCGTTGCAGCTGGTGAGAGCAGAGCCTCCGCCGTGCGATCCACATTTTTCGACTGGTCGCGCTTCGTGACTTCGTCAAAAGACGCCGTTAGGACGGCGCGGTCTCTCGTCGCTACCTATCTGGATTCACTAGTCAGGCTCGAGTCCTCGCCCTTTGCGGCAAAGATAGTCAACTTGTCGGATGACCTGCTTGCACAGGAATTGGCTGACTACTTCAAGGCCTTATCAGATCTTCGGCAGCAGGCAATTGAACATCGCCGTGCACTCATCGCCTCCACCGTCCAGCTCCAGGAACCGGCCAACCAGGGACTACTCCAGCGAATCATCGATGCGCAGAAGCAGCTTGCTTCAGCTGGCAAGCTGGGCTTCTTTGATTTTCAACATAGAGCGACCGTATCCATGTTCAGGGTGGATGGTCGAGTCCCGGCAACTGCGCGCGAAGCAGATCTTTGCATCTCGGCAACTTTTTTGGAGTTGGCACGCGAGAATATCGGCCGCATCTTCATCAATCAATCGCCCAGTGCTCACCTTGTATCGCTTTCGGCCAAGCCGGAGGATGACGTGGCAGGCGA
The DNA here is from genome assembly GCF_001428005.1 of Arthrobacter sp. Soil736. GTDB lineage: Bacteria > Actinomycetota > Actinomycetes > Actinomycetales > Micrococcaceae > Arthrobacter. The sequence continues at coordinate 13,573 of NZ_LMSB01000027.1, read as the reverse complement.
ACTTCGGCTACTACAGGAGCTTGTAGAACTACCGAGTCAGCAGCGTCAGGTCTCATTAAGGCTCGAAACTCTCGGGCTTCGAGATACAAACCTCGTGAGTTCAGAGAAGACGAGCCGCCTGCTACTCGACATCGACGAAGCCATGCATCACTTTGATGCTGTTGAATCGATGGCCAGAATCACTTCCCTTGAAGCCATGTTGAAAACTGGAGGCAGCCGGATAGATTCGTCGCCGCTCTGGTTCCAACTTCTGGACGCCGCTCAAAACCAACAGCTGGATCTTTGGAGCCGACTACGTGACGAAGTGTTGAGCACGACGGCGCTCCTTGACCGGGCCCGCAGACTCAAGGAACTCCACACATCGCTGATCCGCGTCGCTCCCCTATGGGCTGAGGCTCTTGCCTCTGCACCAGATGCTGCCCCGCCGGCTGAGACGATTAGGGCAGCATGGCAGTGGAGGCAACTTGAGGGCTGGGTAGCGTCGGCGATGTCCCAGTCGTCGCCAGGAGAACTTCAATCGCGCATTGATGATCTTGGACGTCAACGACAGCGGACAGTGGCGCAACTTGTCGAAGTCCTAGCGTGGAGGAGACTCGCGGATAACCTCGGGCCTAGCCAACGCCAGGCGCTGCAGGGCTATTTGAAAGCCGTGACGAGGTACGGCAAAACAGGCGGCAAGTACGCACAGCGTTGGATTCGCGAAATGCGTGAGTCGCTTAACGACTCGAAGGACGCGGTGCCGGTCTGGATCATGACCACGTCCCGGGCCCTGACTAGTTTCCGCCCTTCAGCTATTCCTCCGTTTGATGTGCTGATCGTTGATGAAGCTTCTCAGATCGGATTCGAGGCCCTCCCCTTGTTGTCGCTGGCGAAGAAGGCGATAGTCGTGGGCGATGACAAACAAACGAGTCCCGAACACGTCGGTCTGGACCGCCAGAAGGTCTTCGACATCATGGATGATCACCTTGCGGCTGTACCCAAGTACCGGACACTTTTCGACCCGGACAATAGTCTGTACGATCTCGCGACACAGAAATTTGCGACGCCCGTGATGCTTTCGGAGCATTTCCGGTGTCTCCCGGAAATCATCGCTTTCTCTAATAGGCAGGCCTATAACGGGCGAATCGTCCCCCTTCGGGATCAGGCGCCGCAGCCAGGCTGGGTGCCCCTTGGTGTTGTACGCGTAATGGACGGATATCGAGTTGGCGATGTCAACGAGCATGAGGCTCTGCAAGTTGCCAATCTCATCACTGAGATGTGCGCCAAAGAGCAGTATGACGGGATGACCTTTGGCGTTGTGACTCTGCTGGGTTCGAGCCAAGCCAAACTCATCTGGGAGAAGCTCTACGACCAGCTCGGGCCGGAACAGCTTGAGGAACGAAAAATCCGTTGTGGCGAGGCTGCCAACTTCCAAGGTGATGAGCGCGACGTCATTGTCATCTCAACCGTCGTGGCAATCGACCCAGCCCAGTCGGCAACGCGGTTCGGTGCAATGACCAGCCTTAAGGATCTGCGCAAGATCAACGTCGCCGCGTCACGGGCCCGCAGTCAGATGTGGGTTGTAACCTCAGTTGACCCCGAGATGCTCCCCCAGGGCGATCTCCGCGCTGCGCTGATCCGTCATTGCGCCGCGTACGTGGCAGAAGCCCCGGAGCAGGCGGCATTGATGGCCGCCTGCGAATCTGAATTTGAACGAAGAGTCGTCGGTGAATTACTCGGCCGGGGCTACAAAGGTGTAGAGGTTCAGAAAACGGTCGGGCAGTATCGCCTGGACATTGTGGTTTCCGGACCGGAACGCCGACTAGCAATCGAGTGCGACGGCGATCGCTGGCACGGTCCTGATGTCTGGTACCAGGATCGGGCACGGCAGGAGGTTCTTGAACGCTCAGGCTGGACGTTCGAACGCATTCGCGGTTCGGCCTTCTTTAGGGACCCGCATGCGGCCATGACCTCCGTGTGGGAGCACCTAGATGCCCTTGGGATCCCAACAGGAGACGGGTGGATAGAGGGTCCGACAAGGTCAGTCATTCGAGAAGTCACGACGGCGGACCTTGCAAAGGGGTCCGTCGAGACGGAACCCAATAACACCGATCACGAGACCCACTCTGAAAGCCCCTCCGACTTTGAATGGGAGGAGTTCCTCGGCTCCCTCGACGCACCTACGCCCTTTGAAACAGCCCGTATCAAGAATGTGGATGACTCGGAAACGAATATCTCGGCTACTGGGGGGGAGCACGCCAAAGCCGCTGAAGCGAGCGTGGCAGGTGCCACTGAGAAACTTGAAGCTGACGTCCCAGCTGCCCCAGAGGACGAGGAGTCCTCAGAGCTGCTCTTCGGCCAGGACTCAACTCCCTCGACCGAGTTTGTGGATCTTTCTCCGTACAAGGTGTGGCCGCTGGTCCCAAAGCCTCCAGTGAATGACCGGAATCTTCATTACATTCAGCAGGGCTTGGTGGAGATCCTTAACCATGAGGGACCCATGATCGCCCGGCAGGCTTACCTGCGCTATCAGCAGGCAACTGGTGGCCAGCGTGTTGGAAAGTCTCTTCAAAGCATTTTCAATGTCGCTGCCAGCCGCGCGCTTCGTGCCGGCACCATTGCCCGCCTCGAAGACGGTGTCCAGGGTGTCGTGGGCGCCACTCTGTACATTCCGGGACGAGACCCGGTGCTGGTGCGGCAGCTTGGCCCAAGGACGATTTTCGAAGTACCGAAGTCCGAGCTCATGGCCTTATTCGAATTGGTGTCAGCCCGGGGTGTTGCGGACTGGGACTTGGACAGGGAGGTGCTAAACGCGCTAGGACTGAAAAAGATGACGAAAAAGACCACGGACTATTTGCAGGAGTGCCGCGGCTACACCTGGAGTGTTTCGTAGATTGATGTCCGTTTTTGAATCACTGAAGCTCGTAAAACCGTGTCTGACCCACTATTCAGGAGCAAGCAATGAAGCTGTCCACAATTCTTGACCAGATAGACAGCCAAGATATGGCCCTTCCGGAGTTTCAGCGTGGCTATGTCTGGAACCGCCAGCAAGTCCGTAGTCTCTTCACATCGCTATACAAGGGTTACCCCATTGGCGGCTTCATGACTTGGAATACCGCTGTAATGACGGCCAGAACTCGAGGCGGCGAAATCGAACGCGATGGCAGCGTCAAGCTTCTCTTGGACGGACAGCAGCGCGCCACGACTCTTTATGGCGTGATGCGCGGAGTTCCCCCGAAATTCTTCGAAGGAAACGCACAAGCGTTCACCGATCTGTATTTCAACGTTTACGACGAAGTGTTTGAGTTCTACGCTCCCGTCAAGATGAAAGACAACCCTGTATGGGTCAACGTCTCCGAGCTCATGGTTAAAAACGTGGAGAACTACTGGGCGTCTCACCCCGACATAGCGGAGCTTGGACCGGCCGAAATGCTGAAAGTGATGGCTCGCATAACCAAACTCGCTGACGTTCAGCACCGGGACGTTCATATTGAAGAAGTAAGCGGATCAGACAAGACCATTGATGTCGTCGTCGATATTTTCAATCGCGTGAACTCTGGGGGCACCAAGCTTTCCAAGGGCGACCTTGCTCTCGCTAAAATATGTGCATCCTGGCCAGAGGCGCGATCCGAGATGAACGCACACCGGTTGAAATGGGAAACCGCTGGTTACCGGTTCACGCTCGAATGGCTCCTCCGTAACGTGAACGCGGTCGTGACCGGGGAGGCCCTCTTCACAGCACTGGCCCCGGTCGCTGAAGAAGACATTCGTAAGGGGCTCAAGGAAACAGCAGGCCTCGTGTCCATCGTTTTGGATGTCATTGCTGCCCGTCTCGGTCTCGATTTCGACCGCGTTTTCCCCGCCCGATTTGCCGTGCCAGTTATCGCCCGTTATTTGCATAACAACAACGGACGGTTCCCTAATGCAGTAGACCGCGACCGAATTCTCACTTGGTACATCCACGCCGCCATGTGGGGGCGCTTCGCTGGCTCAACCGAGTCGTATCTTAACGTCGACCTCAAGGCCGTCGATGAGAACGGTATTGAGGGTCTGATGGCGCAGATGCTCCGTTCCCGTGGCGACTTGGCCGTCAGAGAGGCAGATTTCGGAGGGAACACCATTGGCGCCCGCTTCTACCCGATGCTCTACATGCTTACGCGCACCCAGGGGGCGAAGGACTTCACCACCGGCATAGCGCTCTCAGCTCATATGCTCGGCAGGAACTCGTCCCTGCAGGTCCACCACATCTTCCCTAAGGCTCGACTATACGAAGCGGGATACGCGAAGGAGGAAGTCAACGCTGTCGCAAACTATTGCTTCCTCACACAGGACGCGAACCTTGACATAACGGACCGCGACCCGGCTGAATACTTCCCTGTCGTCGAAGCGGCCTTTCCGGGAGCGCTAGCCAGCCAGTGGATCCCCCAGGACCGATCTCTATGGTCAATTGATAAATATCGAGAATTTCTGGCAGCTCGCCGCCAGCTCCTGGCGGACGCCATAAACACCGTCCTAGACGAGCTCTGGCACGGCACAACCTCGGATGACCTAGCGCGAACGGCACTCGCACCTGATGTTTCGACGACCAAGTTGGCCGAGGTTGAGGAGCTAGTCATCGAACTAGCTGACATGGGGTTCGCCGTGGGTGAGGTTGACGTCGAAGTCCGCGATCACGAGTCAGGCGATCTCGTCTGCGTAGCAGAAGCGCACTGGGCCGATGGCCTCCAGCCTGGAATGACGCCGCCTCTCGTGCTGGAATTGGATGGGAATTCCGATGAACTGAACCACCTTGCCAGTCTCGGGTATCTCGTTTTCACGGACGTACAAGCTGTTCGACAGCACGCAACCGACATCGTGCTTGCTCCATCAAGCTAGCCCTGCCCGGAAGAGGTTGCTGCGCACCTCAAAGTGGTCTGCCCATAGCTAAGCAACCCTGCGTTCCAGGCGTAGAACTCAGAAGAGTCGCCGGCCAAGGACAAATAGGCCGCTTCCCGTTGTTCGCCGTCAACCAGCGAAAATCCCATGCCTTGGCCCGCCTGTTACTAGATTCGCCTTACACAGCCCTCGGGGCGCTGGGCCGAGCGGGTTCGGAGGGACATATTTGTCTTGCTTCGACCTGTCGCAATCTTCCAGATAGGGATCCTGAGTCTTCGCAAAGGCGGCCGCTGTTGCAGAATTTCTCACCAGCAACACTTCGGTGTCAGCTGGCGGAGAAAGCCGCTTAGCGCACCTCGAAGGTCGACACCGCGATCTGTACTGTTGCCCTCCATATAGAGGGCCAAGCCCTGCACTACATTGAGTCTCATGATTGATGCAGTGAGTGCCATTCCCATCCTTGGGGGCGAAGCAGCCAAGGCGGTCGCCCACCGCGGTGGCCACGTTCAGATTATTGCCGCTGCCGGCTCCGGGAAGACTGAGGTCGTCTCCCAACGGGTTGCTTCTCTGCTCGCCGAGGGGGCGGACCCTGCGTCGATCGTGGCCTTCACGTTCACCGAGAAGGCCGCGACCGAACTCAAGGAACGGATCCGAGAACGAGTGACGGCCAAGGTTGGCGAGTCCGCCACCAATCAGCTCGGAAAGCTCTTCGTCGGCACTATCCATGCCTATTGCTTCCGGTTACTGCAATCGCATGTGCCGACATACGAGACCTACACGCCGCTAGATGCGAATCAATTGGTAAACCTGCTCTACCGGGAGGCGACTCGGCTCGGGTTGAAGCGATTCGACAATGCCGGCAAGCTCTTCCGCGGAGTGGCGGCATTCCAGAAGAGCGTTGACGTAGTCGAGAACGAACTTCTCCACATCGACCAGCTTGCGGCCGGGGATTTCAAAGACGCGCTGGTTAAGTACTACGAGATGCTGGACAGCTACCGGTTTATGTCGTTCGGCACCCAGATCGTGCGCGCAATCGACGCGCTGAAGGATGCCAACGTACACGCGAAGGTGACCGCAGACCTTCGCCACCTAATCGTCGACGAGTACCAAGACGTCAACCCCGCGCAGGAGCAGCTCATCGAGTTGCTGGCTAAGCCGAAAGGCAACGCCGATTTAGTGGTAGTTGGCGATGACGACCAAGCGATTTATCAGTGGCGTGGGTCCAATGTGAACAACATCGTGGCCTTTGCCGAGCGCTACGACGGCGTCACTCAGTTCCATCTCCTCGTGAACCGCAGATCACGTCCTGGCATTGTCGACCTCGCAAACGCGTTCGCCCAGACAATCCCAGGACGCCTACCCAAGGAAATGGGAACGCATCGGATCGCTGATGGACCGGCTGTCTCGATCAATGTTGGACTCGACGATGAGACCGCTGAGGCGCACATGGTCGCCCAGGACATCGAACAGCTTCATGCTAACGGTGTCCCATACCGGGACATCGCGGTCCTTGTCCGCGGGAAGGTGGCTTATGTCAAGCTTCTCGACGCCATGGAGGCGTCAGGCATCCCCGTCCAGCCAGGGGGCAGGACCGGCCTGTTTGCGCAGCCGGAGGCCGCGGTCTTCGGCGCTACCTACGCCTGGATCGCGGACATTGACTGGTCGCCAGGACGCTTCATCACTCGCGCGCGCATCACCATCGATGATCTCGTGGACAGCTACGCCCGAGTTTTCGGCCTCGGCGGCCTGATTCTCGGAACAATTCGAGAGCACCTGACCCAGTGGAAGGCACGGACCGGCGAGAAGGACTTCAACGTAAACCTCGTAGGCGACTTCTACGTACTGGCCGGACTGCTCCGTCTCTCGGAGTGGGATCTAGCCGACGAGCGGCAGCGGAACCGGCTCGGTACGATTGCACGGTTTACCAACGTTCTCGCCGACTATGAAACGGTCACTAGGAGATCCAGACGGGACGCGAACGCCCCAACCGAGCAGGTCGGTGGCGCGATTGGTGACGAGTGGTTCTACCGCAACTTCGCGCTCCTGCTGGTGAACTATGCAACCGGCAACTACGACGACTTCGACGGCGAAGATGATCTCCGAGCCGACGGTGTAGCGCTTGGGACAGTGCATGGGTCCAAAGGCCTGGAGTGGCCGGTGGTATTCCTGCCTTCTTTGACTAAAGCGCGGTTTCCTTCAAACAAGGTCGGCACACCGCAGAACTGGCTCGTCGACCCAGGGCTATTCGACGCCGCCCGGTACGAAGGATCTGATGCCGACGAACGACGTTTGTTTTATGTTGCCATGACGCGCGCACGCGACTGGGTTTCACTGTCATCGCACGAGCGAGTGACAACACGAAGGACCGCCCCGTCACCGTATCTAGTCGAGTGCAACCGGTTGATTCAGAGTGTCGGGCTCCCCAAGAGCGCGATTGCCACCGGATTCGACCTGCCCGACCTTGCGATCACCTACAGCGATCTCGCAGCTTACGCAACTTGTCCACAGAGTTACCTGCTGAGGAGGGAACTCGGTTTCATGCCGCCGATCAAGGCCGAGCTGGGATACGGCAATGCCGTACACCACGTCATGCGGGTGCTCGCCGAGCACACGCAGACCGTCGGAAAGCTGCCATCGCCGCGAGAGATAAACGACCTCTTGACATCAGATTTCTTCTTGCCGTTCGCCAACAAGGCGGCACATAAGGAAATGCGCGAGAAGGCAAGGCGCCTGGTCTTCAAATACGTCGCCGACCATAAAGAGGACTTGCTGCGCACCTGGGCGACCGAACGTCCATTCGAACTTTACCTCCCGGGCGTCGTCGTCAGCGGACGTGCCGACGTGATCTACGACGAGCACGATGGTGTCCAGGACAACCTTGCAATTATCGACTATAAGACCTCGACAGGCGGGAACATCGAGCCCCTCCAGCTCCAGGTCTACGCAGGTGCCGGCAGGCGCGAGGGGCTTACAGTTGGGGCCGCATTCATCCACGATATGGACAGCACAACGCGACATTCGGTTAGCGTCGATGACGCGGCAGTCGCCGCCGCCGAAGCCAAAGTGCTCATCACGGCGGAAAGCCTGAAGCAGCGGGACTTTATGCCGCTTCCCGAAATCAAGAAGTGCCGCAGCTGCGACTTCCACAAAGTCTGCGGTGCAGCGAAGCTCAACTGAACGGAGCAACCCGTTCCTGCTCAAGCAACGTCTGCCAGAACCGGAAATGGGCGTCGTGACCACGACCCACCATGTCCGGCCGCCCCGGAGCCTGTTCCGCATTAGGGATGTAATTCGAGAGCGTCTCCCCTACGTGGTCGCGCGTGAGCAGTACCAGCGCCGCCTGGTGTCTGGATGCCATGACACACAGTCTGCCGGTCTCGAGATCGAATGAAGACGGGTCGGTAACTCCCGACAGCGGATGGATGGCAATCATCACAGAACGTTCCAGCCCTTGCCACCGTTCGGGAGTGTCGACGCGAATGTTGGTGCCCCATCTGGACAGCCCGGACGTGAGCGCAGCGTTCATAACGCGATGACTGCTACAAACCCCAACGTCGCCAGGTCTCAGGTGCCGCGCCGCGCCGTGACCGTCACGAACCATAGCTCGGGAGTCCAGGAGCTCCGCAACTACCTTGGCTGCCGCTTGTGCCAGCTCGTGGTCGACCTCGATGGGTGGGCCCTGGGGCGCCGTGGGCAGGGTCAAAGCGAGCGGTCGCCCGTCGCCGAGCTTCCCGAGCTTGTGACCGTCGGGCAGGTCAATCCCGCGAGTTGCGGCCTTAGCGTATGCCTGGAAGTCGAAGTCGTAGAAGGGTTTGACGAAGGCGACTGACTCATGCGGAAGCCGACGGCAGGTTGGCAGGGAGCCGACGAATCGGACTCCGTCTAGGGTGGGCTCTGCCAGTACGACCGTTGGCGCAGCCTTATGGGGCGCGCGGGGGGACGTCTCCCATCGGCGCACATCAATGGTTACGACTGGAGGAATCTGGCCCGGGTCACCGATCATGAGGAAGTTTCTGCTCAATAGGGCGCACTGCATAAGGTCTGCCCAGCTCATCTGCCATGCCTCGTCAACGGCAAGAAGATCGAAAGGCATTGCAACATCGGTCAGAGACCACTTTGCGGTCGTCGCTACGACCACGCCAGTGTCAGGGGGCAGCGCGTCCTTATCACTGGTCCAGAGCACCGCCGCGGGGAATCCATCTGGCGCTTTGTTCCCCTTGCTGGAGAACCGAACCGCAGGAACATGGGGGTGGTCCCGAGCGATACGTCGGCAAATATCGTCTGCCTGGCTGTTGGTCTGCGCTGCCACGGCGATCCGGGACCCCTCGGCAACGAGAGCGGCGAGCACTTCAATCAGCATGTAGGTCTTCCCTGACCCTGGCGGAGCCTTGACTACGGCAAGTTTGCCGCCATCCACAAGGTAGTCGATGAGCGCTTCGCGAAGCCGTGTGTATTCGTCGTCGATGCTCACGGCGGTCATAGGGACTGACCTTCCTCAATCTGCCGGACGTCGTCGATCAAAAGGTCCGCACCCCCATCATCTCCTGTGATTTCTATCTGCGTCGGGGACTTGCCGTGTGTGAGCCAGGCGCCCGGGCCGTCCTTCGCCTTCCAGACACGACTGCTCCGCCGTTTGGTCAAATCCGATGCATCACTAACCACAAAAGCGATTTCCTCACCCACCCAAGCGGAGTCCGCCGGCTTCGCCCCCAGCCCGCACGACAGAGCCATTGTCTTTCGACCGGTCCACTCGATCGTCACTTCTAGTACGTCCTCAGCCACGTTCACTGACGCAATAGTGACCTCGTGACCACGCGAACCGTAGGGTGCCAAGCGGCCGTTTTCGCGGAGCCGATGGGGCTGCCCCGGATCTAAGTGGAGAACCCAAGTTGGGGTGGTTGACCTTCCGGAACCTAGGTCAATCACGTTGGCGACTTTTGCGCGGAGTGCCTTTCCACTGTCCAGTGCTTCCTGAAACAACTCTCCGTCATTGTGGATCAGGTGGCCGATGTAGGCTTCGTCAGCCGCCGCATGAATTAGGTAGCGAGAGGCAGCAGACGACCCGTGGAAGTCGGTTTCCGGGTGAGCAACGTACGCCGGCCCCTGGCTCGGGTCGTTGTGGCGCAGTTCAATCCGCTGGTGCTGGAACCAGAACTCTTCATGTGCCTGCTTCACCAGATCTGTGACACCAGCGTTGACGCCTCTATCGTTGTTGGCCAACACCTGGTAGGCCCGTTCCGTGAGATCCCACCGACGTCGCAGTTCAAGCTCCAGGATTGCCCCTATCTCCGCAACAACTGTAGGATCGGGACCTTTTCTCCTCGCGATTTGCCACTTCTCGACGAGATCACTCAGCTGGTCTCGTTCCATGGCGGGGTCCATCGTGGGCGACACGGTGAGCCGCTCAGCGACGGCGGCGGCGTTCATCCTTTGATCCCGACCACCATCCGTGGTTAGCCAGGCTAGCTGATACCCGAGGTGTGCGGTTCGGACGTCCTGGGCGGGATACACGTAGGCCTCGCCCAGCGCCCCACTGGCACTGACCACGTGCTGGCCGCCTTTTCGTGAGGTGTCGCGGAACATCCAAGACGCGAGGCGGCCGAGCGCACGCAGGATGTCTTGGTTGGCCCCACCGAACTTCGTCTGGGAGTACGTGTAACTGAGGTGGTGGAGCATGGCAACATGTTGGCCATTCGGCAGCCACACTTGACGCAAGTCATCTGGCTTCGCCTTGCCGTCCACGGGGTCGTAGGTCCAGTTGTGCACTCGCATGTGCTCGAGCAGATCTTCAGCGAACTTTGCACAGAGGGCTGCAACGTCATCGCGAACACGGCCGTCTGGGACTGCAGAGATCTTCGGTGCCGACCCGACGTGGCCCCAAGCGATGCCCCAAGGCCGAGACTCACCTGCCATCCGCACGAATGCCACGATCAGTGCCTGTTCCTCCGGCACCACGGCGTGGTGAAGCGTGTCGTACCGCGGTAACGGGCGGCCAGCTTCCCACGACCGCAGCTTCCGCTTGACCTGGCGCGCCGTCACGACAACCCCAGCTGCCGCTGAAGATCCTGCTCACGGTCATCGAAAGGCACCGCACCGTTAAGCAAAGCGATGGCACGGGAGATGTGGGTTTCGCCAAGCAACCGCTTCACATCCGTTCCAAGGATGATGGCGTCGTCAGCGTCCGCGGCATGTTGATGGCAGCGTGGGGCAAGATCGCAAAAGGACAGGCATGCCTCCGAGTAGCTCGTGTTTGCGTCGAGCACGCGCTGAATCAAAGCGGGATTGTCAGCCGCGAAGTCATCAGTGCGAACAAGCGATTGTGCAACCTCCTCGAGCCGCTGGAATCCACGCTCAGCGCGAATCACTTGGTAGGTGAGGTCTTCTCCGGCCCTAACGGAAGGGGAGTTCGACCCCGGCCAGGTGAACACCAGAAAGCCGTCGGCCGCAATATCCATATCGTCGGCAAGACCTAGTTCCTGGAGTGCCAACTCGAGAGCATGGCGATATACACCTGCCTGCGCTCGGGCGCTCGCGAGCTGCTGCGGCTCGGTGTGCCCGCCACGGTCAGGGAACACCTTTATCTCGCCGACAGTGACTCGAGGACGCATCGCGTCAGCCGCGGTAACTGTTACGGCGTCGATGATCAGCAGCGCCTCCGGGAGGATGACGCCCTTTGGAATCTTGATCATCGGAGCGGCAACCAACGACTCGGCAGTCCCGGGGTCGCAGGCAATTCTCTGCAACCATTCTTGTGTAAGCCGCAGGCCCTCATCCACAGACGACACGTACTGGCCGCCGTTCATTTTGAGGCGGAGGTCGACGAAACCCGTCGAACTCGGGGGCAGGCAGCCCTTCGCCTCGAGCGCCTGGCGAAGTCGGGCAGCATTTTCGAGGAAAAGGCCAGCTTCGAATCGGTTCCCACGCGCGATCGCAAACGGCGATTGGCCGAAGCTCGGCGACAGGCCAACCTTGCGAGCGGCAGCATCGAGCCGGACGTTGTGAACTGCCGACAGCGTGTTGGCATCGCACGCAGGGTTCTTCGCCCACTGCTCGAACCGCGCCCTTGTGTTTCGCCGCGCCTCTTGGCGAACCTCGTCGACCTCTGCCACCGCGGAGCCTCCTGTCATTGGCGGGGAAGGACGGACTTTTCCCGCTCTCCCGAGTTAACGGTCAGCTTACGGAAGACGACCGACATTCCAGTTCATTCTGGGACCACTAAATCCTCGACGATGTTGGTCGGCTAATAGGGCCCGCGGGTTAGCCCGGGGTTTTCATGGCGGGTCGCTGAGAGTGTGTGTTTAAACAGGGAAAGGGTGCTCTGAGCTGGGAAAATAGTGGTTGTCGAGACCTGTATTTGCCTTGCGAAGGAGCACCCTTTCGATGCAAAAGTCTACCCGTGTTTTTCCGTCCGTTCCGGTCACTTTCACCGGCCAGTCGCTGATCTCCCACGCCGGAGTCACGGTCCTCACCGGCTTCATGGAGGCCTTGGGTTTCGGCGGGCTGTGCGAGGCCCGGCTGGGCCAGTTTGTTCCCTCGGGCGCACGGCATCGTCCCGGGAGTGTCCTCGGGTCCCTGGCAGCGATGCTCGCCGCCGGAGGTGAACATGCCTCGGATCTGGACATCCTGCGTTCGTCACCCGGCGCCTTCGGCCAGCTGCCCTCGAACGCGACCGTTTCACGGTTCTTCGAACGCACCGTGACGAACCCGGAGCTGTTCAGCTACGGCTTTGAAACCCTCACCCGGGAACTGCGCACCCGTGCATGGAACGCCGCCGGGAACCGGAACCCGGCATTGATCGCGACAGCCGCGGACCCGCTCATCATCGACATCGACGCGACGCTCGTGACCTCGCACTCGGACAAGGAGAACGTCGCCGGAACCTACAAGGGCGGCTACGGGTTCGCCCCGTTCATCGCATCGTGTGATTACGGTGCCGGCAACGGTTCCGGGGAAATCCTCGCCTGCGTGCTGCGGCCCGGCAACGCCGGAGCGAATAGCGCCGAGGACCACATCCGGGTCTTCCACACCGCCGCAGCCCAACTGCCCCAGAGTTTCTACGACGGAACCGGGGCCCTGGCCGGGGAGAAGGTCCTGGTCCGCACCGACAGTGCCGGGGCCTCACGGAAGTTCCTCTGGCACCTGCACAGCCTCGGCGTGCAGTTCTCCACCAGCTACACCCTCCCGTTCGGCAAGGCCCACATGATCGACTGGATCACTGACAAAGACTACTGGCAGCCGGCCCTGGACCAGACCGGCAACGACCGCACCGACGCGTGGGTCATCAACGCCACCGACGTCATCCCACTCACCGACTACCCGCCGGGCACAAAACTGTTCCTGCGCGCCGAGCCGCTCCACCCAGGAGCGCAGCCGACCCTGCTCGATACCGACGGGCACCGGATCACCGCACTGCTGACCAACTCACCGCGCTGGCACGGACCATTCCTGGACGCCAGACACCGCGCCCGCGGCCGGTGCGAGAACAGGATCAAAACCCTGAAAAACACCGGCCTGGGCAAGCTGCCCTTCTTCGATTTCGCCGCGAACCAGGCCTGGGCAAACATCGCAGCCCTCGCCTTCAACCTCGTCTCCTGGATCCAGCTCACCGCCCTGCCAAACGGGCTCTTCGCGGTTCGTGGGGAAATTGATTCCCGGATGAGTGTCATGCCGCCGTCCGGACGGCACTGGTCATGAGAATAACCGATTTGTAATTGCCTGC
>NZ_LMSB01000026.1 GCF_001428005.1 Arthrobacter sp. Soil736 | reverse complement strand
CCGGACCTGATCAACAAGATCGAAGAGTATCTCACCGTTCACAACACCGAACCCAAACCCCTGGTCTGGACCGCGACCGCAGACTCAATCCTCAAAAAAGTGGCCCGCGGCCGCGTCGCCCTCGAATCCATCAAACAAAACTGAGACACACCACTAGTTGGGTTAAATGCAGGAATCCCCGCCCACCGGAGTGGACGGGGATTCCCGTGAAGCAGGGAGTGTTACTTGAGGGTAACGCGGGCGCCGGCAGCTTCGAGCTGATCCTTGGCCTTCTCGGCAGCTTCCTTGGTGGCACCTTCGAGAACAGCCTTGGGAGCGCTGTCAACCAGGTCCTTGGCTTCCTTGAGGCCCAGGGAAGTGATGGCGCGAACTTCCTTGATCACTGCGATCTTCTTGTCGCCAGCAGCTTCGAGGATGACGTCGAAGTCGGTCTTCTCTTCAACCTCTTCAGCAGCGGCAGCCGGGCCAGCAACGGCAACAGCGGCAGCGGTAACTTCGAAGGTCTCTTCGAAGAGCTTGACGAACTCGGAGAGCTCGATGATGGTCAGTTCCTTGAAAGCTTCAATGAGCTCTTCGTTGGTGAGCTTCGCCATGGTGTGGCGTCCTTCCTATAGGTGGTGCTTGGCGGCCTGGGCCGTTGCCTTCACACCGGAGTCTGGTCTGAAAGAGAGTTAGTTCTCTTCGGTGGCTGCGGCTTCGGCCGGAGCTTCGGTCTCTGCTGCTTCTGCGGCCGGGGCTTCTTCAGCGGCGGGAGCTTCGGCAGCTGCCGGTGCACCGTTCTCTTCTTCAAGCTTGAGGCGCAGGGCGTCGATGATGCGTGCAGCAGCGGCAGCAGGAGCCTTGAGGATGCCTGCAACCTTGGCGAGCTGCAGCTCGCGGGACTCGAGTGCTGCCAGGGCAGCAACTTCGCTGGCGTTCAGTGCCTTGCCCTCGAAGTAACCGGTCTTGATAACCAGCTGCTTGTTGGTCTTGGCAAAATCCGTCAGGCTCTTGGCAGCTGCAACTGCGTCACCCTTGATGAACGCGATTGCAGTGGGGCCGGCGAGCTGGCCGTCGAATGCTTCGACACCAGCTTCCTTGGCTGCAATAGCGGTCAGGGTGTTCTTGACGACCGCGAACTTGGTGTCCTGGCCGAGAGAAACACGCAGCTGCTTGAGCTGTGCAACGGTGAGCCCACGGTATTCGGTCAGGACAGCGGCGTTCGATTCCTTGAAATCGTTAGTGATCTCAGCTACTGCTGAAACCTTGGTAGGCGTTGCCATAACCCTCCTTCCGGGGATAGTGCCGGTATTCCGGGTCCCCGCTCAGGTGAGCTAAAACTAAAAACGCCCCGCGCAGATGCACGGGGCTTGGCTCAACACGGTTCATAACCGCGGAGCTTTTGCTTCGTTCACCTGCGCCGGCCGCCCTATGTTCAGGGTCCTTCGTCCGGAAACCCACTGACTCTCCCGCACACAACTGCAGAGTTGAGCTGAGCTCGAAAGAGTGGATTTCCAACAACCGACGGTCTTTGGTAGCTCAAGCTTACGGGACGCCGCGCCGGTCCGCCAAATCGGCGGTCCGCTGGATGTACCAGCTGACACGGCTCAGCTGGTGCTGGGTCCCAGGTCCGGGAGTTCCTTCTGCCAGATTCCGGTGACGCCCGCCGTCGTGAATCCCAACTGCCGGTTGACCGTGAGCAGGTACCGGTTTTCGGGGGCGTTCCAGGTGTAGATCACGCGCGCGTCCGGGAACTGCTCCGTCAGCCGCTCCATGTTGGCCACCTTGATCAGCAGGCCGAGCTTGTTGCCCCGATGGGACTGCAGCACCACGGTGTCGTCCTGGAACACAACGTCCTGGCGCTGCGCCAGGACGCTGATGGTGGTCAGCCCCACCAGGGTGCCGGTGGCAATATGCTCGACGGCGGTCACTACCGTGCGCCGGCCCTGCGCGATGGTGACTTCTTCCGCCTCGCGCAGTATCCGGGCGTCGAACACCATGCTGTCCTCTTCGCCCACGGCGTCGGGTGCGACATCCCCGCCGGCCTGGTTTTCGAGGGCGGCAACGGCCTCCAGCCACCGTCCGGGGCATCGGTCCGTCCAATGGTGCAGGCGGTAGCGGCCGTTGTTCGCTTCCTCGGCCTCGGCCTCAAGCTCCGCCACGAGCTTGGTGTCCAGGGGCAGGGCGCATGAGCTGAACTGCTCGATGTGCTGGAGCGTGTAGCCGGTGCGCCGGGCGAACTCCACTTCGCGGCTGTCCAGCGGCACGAAGCCCAGCCCCGAACCCGGCACCAGCTGCTCGGCTGCGAATTCATGGAGCGAGGTACCGGGGTGGTTGGTGTCCACCAGGATCATCGAGCGGCCCTCGTCGCGGGCAAACTGTTCGGCTGCCTCCAGCAGCTGCCTGCCCACGCCCTGGCCCTGATACTCCGGCAGGATGTCCAGGGTGAACTCGGCGAGGTCCAGGTTGTCGGCCAGGGGCAGTGCAATGTCCACCGTGCCCACTATGGTACCGTCGATTTTGGCCACCAGGATGACCTGCCGCTCGTAGGGATCGTCCAGTTCGAGGAGCTTCTCCAGGGGCGCGTACGCGAGATCGTCGCTGCCCCACGTCTGCATCCGGACCTTGCGCCCTACCTCGACGGCGGCCAGAAAGTCCGCTGCGTCGGGCGCGTCAATGGAATCCGGGATCCACAGCTGCTCGATCCGCACTTCACTTGCCATCATCCCAGCCGTTTCCGCCGCTCGCCCTTCCGGGCTGCGGGCTCGAGTCCACGCGGTGTGTCCGTCGCCAGCATATGCCGGTTAGCACCGGCGCTGCCACTCGCCGTCGTACCCTGCCGGACGGAAGCCCAGGGCAACGTTGATGGCGAGCATATGGTCATTCTCCGCGGCGTTGTACGTGAGAATCCGTTCCACGGAGGGATGCGCCTCCATCATGCGCCGAAGATTCAGCAGCTTGACCAGCATGCCCAGCCGGTGGCCGCGGTGGGGCTTGGCAACCAGTGTGTCGTCCTGGTCCGCCAGCCAAGGCTTTGACGCGGAGTACTGCAGGACCGAATACGCGGCGAGCTCGCCGCTGGACATGTGCCTTGCGACCGCCACGAGCGACTCCTGGCCGGTCTGCTTCCACTCATCCTCGACGTGCCGGACGCGTTTGGCGTCCCACACTTCGGGATCGTAGTGGAGCGCCCCGGCGGGGCTGTCGGTGCTCATTCGCGACATGAGCACCGCAAGCTGGTCCACATATTCGTCGGGGCAGCTGTCCGTCCAGGCGAGGAGTTCGTACCGGTCGCCGGCGAACGGGCGCGCAGCGCGCTCCAGGGCGTCCAGGGCTGCTTCCGACGGCGGCATGTCGAGTGCGCTGAAACGCGTCACCTGTTCCAGCGTGTAGCCGGCCGCCGTCGCGAACTTCACCGCACGCGCATCGGACGGAATCCCGCCCGTCCCGGTTCCTGGTTTCAGGATGCCGGTCCCGTCAGGATCAAACCCTGCAGCATGTTCGGTGAAGCTCTGCAGGGTGCTGCGGCCGTGGCCGGCGGCGAAGGACTCGGCGTGCCGCAGGAGGGCCCGGCCGACGCCCCGGCCGGTGAATTCGTCCAGGACGTCCACGCGCACTGTGGCGTCCTGGAGGTTTTCCTGCTGCGGCAGCCTGACCCAGGAGGTCGCCACCATGCGGCCGTCCAGCCGCACAAAGAAGAGCCGGAGCTGTTTGTAGTCATCGTCGCGCCACGCTTCGAGCCGGGCACTCCGCGGCGTGGCCCGGTCAAGGTTCCCCCAGGTCTGCAGCACCAGGGCATCGCTCAGGTCGCTGAATTCGAGGAAATCAGCGGCGTCCGGAGAATCGAGGGAAGCAGGCAAAACCAGCGGCTCTATGCGGTACGCGGGCGTCGTCACTGGATCAGCCTAGCCGCCCGGCCATCCGCCCTCCAGAGCCTCGCTGCGCCTTTCAGAGCCCCGCAGCGTCCGGCAACCGCCGGCGGAAAAGCAAAGGACCGCCCGGCGCAGTGCCGGGCGGTCCTTTGAGCCTGCCGGATTACCGGCGGGTGTTTCGCGAGGATTAGACCTCGGTCAGCACCTTGGTGACGTTGGGGTCGACGGAGATGCCGGGACCAAACGTGGTCGCAACAGTCGCCTTCTGGATGTAGCGGCCCTTGGAAGCGGACGGCTTCAGACGAAGCACCTCTTCGAGAGCGGCGGCGTAGTTCTCAGCCAGCTTGACGGCGTCGAACGAAACCTTGCCGATGATGAAGTGCAGGTTGGAGTGCTTGTCGACGCGGAAGTCGATCTTGCCGCCCTTGATGTCGTTGACAGCCTTGGTGACGTCTGCGGTCACGGTGCCGGTCTTCGGGTTCGGCATCAGGTTACGCGGGCCGAGGACCTTACCGAGGCGGCCAACCTTGCCCATGAGGTCAGGGGTGGCAACGGCTGCGTCGAAGTCGGTCCAGCCGGCTGCGATCTTTTCGATCAGGTCATCGGAGCCCACGAAGTCGGCGCCGGCAGCGATTGCTGCCTCTGCCTTGTCGCCGGTTGCGAAGACGAGGACGCGGGCGGTCTTACCGGTGCCGTGCGGCAGGTTGACCGTGCCACGAACCATCTGGTCGGCCTTGCGAGGGTCAACGCCCAGGCGGAAGGCGACCTCAACGGTGGCGTCGAACTTGGACGGGTTGGTGTCCTTGGCGAGCGTCACTGCCTCGAACGGCGCGTAGAACTTCTCCGCGTCGATCTTGGCGGCGGCTGCCTCATATGCTTTGCTGCGCTTTGCCATGCTGCTTATTCTCCTTGTGCAGTTGTGGTCTGCGGACCGCGCTGGGCCCTGCCACAGTTGGCTGATCCGGCTGTTTTATCCGGACCGGATTTCCAACATTTCAATGTTTCAGTGGTGCCGGTTTCCCGGCGGTGCTGCCCGACGTCGTCGTCGGTTTCCCGAACCCGGCGCCGCATCAGCGGTGAGGAAATTAACCCTCGACGGTGATACCCATGGAACGGGCGGTGCCGGCGATGATCTTCGCTGCGCCTTCGAGGCTCGTGGCGTTGAGGTCTTCCATCTTGGTGGAGGCGATCTCGTTGACCTGGGCCTGGGTCAGCTTGGCAACCTTGACGGTGTGCGGGGTAGCTGAACCCTTGGCGACGCCTGCAGCCTTCTTGATGAGCTCTGCAGCCGGCGGGGTCTTGGTGATGAACGTGAATGAACGGTCTTCGTAGACCGTGATTTCAACAGGAATAACGTTGCCGCGCTGGGCTTCCGTCGCAGCGTTGTACGCCTTGCAGAATTCCATGATGTTGACACCGTGCTGGCCAAGCGCAGGACCGATCGGCGGGGCCGGGTTGGCGGCACCTGCCTGGATCTGCAGCTTGATGAGGCCGGTGACCTTCTTCTTGGGAGCCAATGTAGGGTCCTTCTCTCAATTGCGTCCTGGGACACAGGAGCGTGCCTCAGGTGGTTGACCGCCATGGCGAGGCGGTCGGCCGTCCAGGAGCTGCTAAGCGGGCAACTCCGGGACGAATTCTTGGGGTGGCCAGCTAGATCTTGGTGACCTGGTTGAAGGCCAGCGTGACCGGGGTCTCGCGTTCGAAGATGGACACCAGCACCACGAGGGTCTGGGAATCGATCTTGATTTCGGAGATCGTGGCAGGGAGGGTCTCGAACGGACCTTCCTTGACGATGACCGATTCGCCGACCTCGAAGTCGACGTCCACCGGAGCGGCAGCGTGCTTGACCGGCTTGCCCTTCTCGGCCTGCTCCTCTTCGAAGACGGGGGCAAGCATGGAGAAGACCTCGTCGAGACGCAGCGGAACAGGGTTGTGGGCGTTGCCCACGAAGCCGGTGACGCCCGGGGTGTGGCGGACGGCGCCCCATGAGGCGTCGGTCAGGTCCATGCGGACCAGCACGTAGCCGGGGATGCGGACGCGGTTGATGACCTTGCGCTGGGCGTTCTTGATCTCAACGACTTCTTCCATCGGCACCTGGATTTCGAAGATGTAATCTTCCATGTCCAGGGTCTGGATGCGCGTCTCAAGGTTGGCCTTCACGCGGTTCTCGTAACCGGCGTAGGAGTGGATGACGTACCAGTCACCCTCCTGGCGGCGCAGCTTGGCCTTGAACTCCTCGGCGGGATCGACGTCGGCCTTTGCGGCCGCGGCGGCCAGGACGTCTGCCTCTTCGGCGTCAGCTTCCTCTTCGTCAGAGTCGACCTCGTCGGAGTCAGCTTCGTCGTCGGCTACATCTGCATCGTCGTCGTCGTCAGTTTCGGCGTCAGCGTCAGTTTCGTCGTCGGAATCGGGTGCAGCAGACTCAACCTCAGACCCTTCAACGGCCTCAGCCGCTGCGTCCTTGGTTTCATCCAGCTCAGTCTCAGTTACCTCGAGCTCCTGCTCAGACACTTGGTCTCCTGCTTCCTCATTGCCTAACATGCCTATTTAAATGGCTCAATTCCGCACACTCCGCAGTCCGTTCCGGTTTCCGGAAGGACCCACGCAGTCTGCGGACCGATCGCCTTAGCGGTCCCTGGCGCCTGTACCGCCGAAGACCCAGCTCACCGCGGTCCCGAAGCCCAGGTCCAGCAAGGTGACGATGACCATCATGATGACCACGAATACCAGCACCACGAGCGTGTAGTTAATCAGTTCCTTGCGGGTGGGTGCGACAACCTTCTTCAGCTCGCCGATGACCTGGCGGACGAAGAGTGCGATGCGAGCGAAGAAGCCGGCCTTGGCGGCGTTCTTTGCGGGGCGGCCCTTGGAGCTGCTTGCAGCTGTTTCGGTCACCTGTTCCTCACTCATCCTCGCAAAATGTCGGATTACCCGGCTCTGAACTGAACCATGGTTGCTGCGCTTGCTCCGGCTTTCCGCCGGAACAGCTTGCGCAGGGCAGACAGGACTCGAACCTGCAACCTGCGGTTTTGGAGACCGCTGCGCTACCAATTGCGCCACTACCCTATGGATCAAAAACCGATCGAGGCCGCGCTTCACCCAAGGTTTCCTGAGGCGCACGTCATCATCGTGTTTTCAACACCGGAGAACTAGTCTACGCAACAACTTCGCGTACGTCGAACCAGCCTCGTTTCGGACCGTCCTGCGGCGGTGGATTCCTGACTGCGCCGCAGTCACAAAGCCGTGCCCCACCTCGAACGATCCGGTGAACAGCATAGAGTAGATTTCGTCGAATTCCACCATTCAGCTAACCAGCTGCAAGCGAAGAACGGACCTGCCATGTCTGCCGCCCGCGTTTCCCAACGCATTTCCGCCATTGCCGAATCCGCCACCCTGGCTGTCGACGCCAAGGCCAAGGCACTTAAGGCGGCCGGCCGGCCCGTGATCGGTTTCGGCGCCGGCGAACCGGATTTCCCCACTCCGGGCTACATCGTCCAGGCCGCCATCGAGGCGGCCAGCCAGCCGAAGTACCACCGGTACTCCCCCGCCGGCGGCCTGCCGGAGCTGAAGAAGGCCATCGCCGAGAAGACCTTCCGGGACTCCGGGTACAGGGCCGATGCTTCCCAGGTGCTGGTCACCAACGGCGGCAAACAGGCCGTCTACAACACCTTCGCTACGCTCTTGGACCCGGGCGACGAAGTGATCGTTCCCACGCCGTTCTGGACCACCTACCCCGAAGCCATCCGCCTCGCCGGCGGTGTACCCGTGGAGGTCTTCGCCGGGCCGGAGCAGGACTACCTGGTCACCGTGGAGCAGCTCGAAGCGGCCGTCACGGACCGCACCAAGATCCTCTTGTTCGTCTCGCCGTCCAACCCGACAGGCTCCGTGTACTCCCCCGAGCAGGTGGCGGAAATCGGCCAGTGGGCCGCTTCCAAGGGCCTGTGGGTGGTCACCGACGAGATCTACGAGCACCTGACGTACGACGGCGTTCCCTTCACCTCCATCGCCACGGCCGTCCCCGAGCTGGGCGACAAAGTGGTCATCCTCAACGGCGTGGCCAAGACGTATGCGATGACCGGCTGGCGTGTGGGCTGGATGATCGGCCCGGCTGATGTCATCAAGGCCGCCACCAACCTGCAGTCGCACGCCACGTCGAACGTGTCCAACATCCCACAGATGGCCGCCCTGGCAGCTGTGTCGGGGCCGCTCACCGCCGTCGACGAAATGAAGGTCGCCTTTGACCGCCGCCGCAAGGCGATCGTCGCCGGACTCAATGCCATTGACGGCGTTGAATGCCCGACGCCGAAGGGCGCCTTCTACGTCTACGCGGACGTCCGTGCCCTGCTCGGCAAGGAATACCCGACGGCGAACGGTCCGGTCCGCCCTTCGACCTCCGCCGAACTCGCGGCGCTGATCCTGGACGAGGTGGAGGTTGCCGTGGTGCCCGGTGAGGCATTCGGCCCGTCCGGCTACCTGAGGCTGTCCTATGCACTCGGCGACGACGACCTCGCCACCGGTGTCGCGCGCCTCCAGGACTTCCTGGGCAAGGCCAATTAACCGACGCTCTCTCACTTCCTGCAGGAAAATCGCCAACGCTCTCTCACCTGGTGAGAGAGCGTTGGCGCTTAAGCGACGGGAAGTGAGAGAGCGTTTGTGCCTGGGCGACGGGAAGTGAGAGAGCGTCCGGAGTGGGTTAGAGGAGCCGGCGCTCGGCCGCCCACTTGGTCAGTTCATGGCGGCTGGAGAGCTGCAGCTTCCTGAGCACCGCCGACACATGGGTTTCCACGGTCTTGATGGAGATGAACAGCTCCTTGGCCACTTCCTTGTAGCTGTATCCCCGGGCAATCAGCCTCATCACCTCAAGCTCGCGGGCCGAGAGCTTGTCCAGTTCGTCGGCGATGTCCGCCGGGGCGGTGCCAAAGGCGTCCAGTACGAAGCCCGCCAGCCGCGGCGAGAAGACGGCGTCGCCGCCCGCAACCCGATAGACGGCGTCCGTGATCTCCGCCCCCGAAATCGTCTTGGTGACGTAGCCGCGCGCGCCGGCGCGGATCACGGCCACGACGTCCTCCGCCGCGTCCGACACGCTCAGGGCCAGGAACTTGGTGGTTCCCCGAAGGGCCGCGGAGCCGGCGATGACTTCACGCCCTCCTCCGCCCAGGCCGCCTGGCAGGTGGACGTCGAGCAGCACCACTTCCGGGCGGGTCCGGCCGATCACCTCGATGGCCTGTTCCACCGTCCCGGCCTCTCCGACCACCTCTATGCGCGGGTCCAGGTCCGCTTTCAGGCCGGAACGGAAGATGGCGTGGTCATCCACGATCACGACGCGTACCGTCCGTCCCGGATCCCCGGCCCTACCGTCCAGTGCTGGAGTGCTCATGACTTCCCTTCCCCGTTGTCCTCCGCGGCCGCAGGCAGCTTCAGCCGGACCTCCGTGCCGTCAGGACTGCTGTTGATCTCGGCGGTGCCGCCGTGCCGCTTCATCCGGCCAATAATTGACTCCCGCACACCCAGCCTGTCCTCCGGGACCGTATGGAGTTCGAACCCGGAGCCGCGGTCCTTGACGAAAACTTCCGCGCCGCCGTCGGATACCTCCAGGTACACGGAGACCGGCCCGCCGCCGTGGCGGGAGGCGTTCAGCATGGCTTCCCGGCTCGCCTGGACCAGCGCCTCATGCCTGTCGGTCATGGCCGTATCCCCCACGCTCACGACGTCCACCGCGTTGCCGAGGCCGTCCTCGACCTCCGCCGCCGCCGCCTTGATCCGATCGGAAAGCTGGCCGGCGTCCCTGGCCGGGTCCCTGAAGAGCCAGCCGCGCAGTTCGCGTTCCTGCGCCCGGGCCAGCCTCACAACATCGTGTTCGTTGGCGGCGCGGCGCTGGATCAGCGCGAGGGTCTGCAGGACCGAATCGTGCAGGTGGGCGGCGATCTCCGCCCGTTCGGTCTCGCGCACCCGGCCTGCGCGTTCGGTCTCAAGGTCGCGCCAGAATTTCAGGCCCCAGGGAAGCAGCACCAGCGCCACTCCGCCGAGAACGGCCACGGACGCGAGCAGTGCCAGCCAGGTCTGCTCCCAGGATCCGGACCCGGACACCATGACCAGCACTCCGGCCACCACCAGCGCGAGGCCCGCGGCCAGCCGTGCCCATCCGCCGGCCTGGTCCGCCTTGGTCTTGTCCACCAGGCCGGCGCGGCGCGTTTCATCGAGCTGCATCCAGGCGATGGCGGCACCGCCGAGGATGGCGGCCGCCGGGATCAGGGTCCCCAGCGGCACCTCGACGCCGAGCAGCCTGGCGATCAGGATCGCGGCAACGAGCAGCAACCCGGCACCGAGCAGGATTTCCTTGCCGTAGCGCATGTTGCGGACGCGGAACCAGGCACCGGTGCCCGGAACAGCAGCGGATCCCGGCGGCTGGGAGGGGATCCCGGCGTCGTACGGTCCGGACGGCGCGGGACCCGCCGCAGGGGTGTAGCCACCCGGATCCGCAGCGCGGGCGGAACTACCCGGAGGCGGCGGAACCGGGCCAGGCGCATAGCCCGGCGCGTACGCACCGCTCCACAACGGAGGCTCGACGGCGGGTGCCAGGTTGGGCGGCAAGCTCACCGCGGGGGCAATCGGCGACGCCGGCCGCCGGGCATCGCGCTTGGCGCTCTCGTCTGCGGTGGGAACCATGATCCAGAGCCACGCATAGAACACCAGGCCTGCCCCGCCGGCGAGCGCGGCCACCGCCATGCCGATCCGGACCATGCGCACCGGCCAGCCCAGATGGTCGGCGAGGCCCGCGCACACGCCCGCGATAATGCGGTCGCTGCTGCGGACCAGCGGCGGGCGGACGGGGACTGTGGTCATGCATCCATCCAAACACGGATCAGGGTTTCGGGAGCCCGTTTTAGGGGTGGACCGGGGGTAAGTCAGGGACGGCTCAGGGTCTTCCCCAATAGAGGCTCATGGCCCCGCACGGCAGGATCGAAGTATGAACTCGCAGAACCCCACCCCAGATGCAGGGCAGCAGCCCGCCAACCCGTCCGACGGCCAGTCCGGATCCGGCTCCGAACCTCGGACGGAACCCCCGACCGGGCCGCAGGCAGAACGTCCCGCCACCGGGCCCCAGGCCGAATCGCCGGCCGAAGCGCAGGCCGGGCGGCGGACAGAGCAGCAGACTGAGCCGTTGCTCCCGCCCCTCGGTCCCTCGCAGGAAGTTCCCGGCACCCCGCCGCCGGGCGGTCCCGGCTTCGGCGCCGATCAACCCGGCTACGGCCGGCCGCCCCAGCAGCTGAACTTCTTCGACTGGATCCGCAGCCACGGCATCCACCGCGGACGCGACCGCTGGATCGGCGGCGTCTCGAGCGGCATCGCAGAGCGCATGGGCATCGACCCGCTGATTGTGCGAGGCGTGTTCATCGTGCTGACGCTGTTCGCCGGCATCGGCGTCCTGCTGTACGGCCTCGCCTGGGCACTCCTGCCGGAGCCGGACGGCCGGATCCACACCCAGGAAGCGGGTGCCGGACGCTGGACCAGCGGCATGACCGGCGCGCTCATCACCACCATCCTTGGCCTCACCGGCATGGGCGGCGGATTCTGGGGCTGGGGGCATGACGGCTTCGGCTTCTTCTGGGCCCTCTTCTGGGTGGGCGGCGTCATCTACCTCATCTACTTCCTCACCCAACGCAATAAGAACCGCATCGGAGCACCTATGAACGCCACCCAGGCCGGCACGCAGCCTGCCTACGGATATGCCGCCCCTGACGGCGGCCCGGCGGCGGGATCCTTCGCGACCGGCACCCAGACCGCCACGGCCCAGTACGGGGCACGGCCGGCGTCGGCTCCCACGCCGCCCTACGGCTCCGCCAGCGAGGGAAATGTCCCGCCCGGCCCGTACGGCGGTTTCGGGAACGTTCCGCCCCACGGACCCGCACCCGTGCCGGCTCCCGTGCCCGCTCCAAAGTCAAAGCCGAACGGCCCCGGCGCACCCGCCGTCGCAATCACCGCGGGCCTGGCCTTGCTGGTGGGCGGCACCCTCAAGGCTCTCGACGCCGGCAACGTCATCGATCTCGGCGACTCCGCCAACGCCGTCGTGTGGGCCAGCGGCGCCGCTGTCCTTGGCCTGGGCATCCTCCTGTCCGGCCTCCGGGGCAGGACATCGGGGATCCTCGGATTCTTCGCCGTGGTCGCACTGATCGTCGGCGGCATCTTCAACAGCGTGCCGAACGGTGACCGCTTCCGCTTCCAGAACGCGGACTGGAACCCCGCCAGCATCGAACAGGCGCGGGAGGGCTTCCAGATCACCGGAGGCCGCGGAACTGTTGACCTGACCGGCCTAAACCTGAACCCGCCGCTGGGCACCGACGTCGTGATCCCCCTCGACGTGACCGCCAGCAACGTGACCGTCGTCATCCCGCGCACGGTTCCGGTCGACGTCAGGGCCGACATGACGCTGGGCAACCTCAACGAGGGTGCGGACAGCCGCAGCGGCATCACCTCCCGGCAGAGCAGCTACAACTCGGACAAGCCCGGCGCCCGCCTGATCCTTCAGATCGACGGAACCGTCAGCAACATCACCATCCAGGAAGGCAACTGACATGAGCAGCTATGACCCCGCACCGAAGACCTCTCCGGTGCCGGAATCCGTCGCAGCGGACCCCCGTGAGCCCGCTCCGGCCCCGGCCCGCGTCGGCACCATCGTCTGGGGGCTTGTGGTGCTCGCACTGGCGGCGCTCATCATCATCTCCCAGCTGGGGATCGTGGCTCTGAACGGAACCTATGTGCTGATCGGACTGATGATCGGGGCCGGCGCCGCACTGGTGATCGGCGGCCTGCTCTCAGCCCGCGGACGTGACAACAGCTCAACAACCGGGAAGTCTTGAACCATGGAAAAATTCTTCAGCATTGTCAGGGGCCTCGGCCTGAGGCGCGGACCGGAGCGCTGGCTGGGCGGCGTGTGCGGCGGAATCGCCGCGAAACTGAACGTGGACGTTGCCTTCGTCCGGATCGGTTTCCTGCTCTTCTGCCTCCTGCCCGGACCGGCCGTCGTGTTCTACCTTGTGGCGTGGCTGATCCTGCCGAACCAGAACAACGGCATCGCGCTCGAGTCCTTCCTCGAGAAGCGCGCCATGAACCGGTAGTGACCGCCGCAAGGCCGGTGACCGCCGTCGACCGTCAAAAAAGTGCCCCCGTTCCCACCGGAGCGGGGGCACTTATACGTCACGGCTGGGCGCGGTGTAACCGTTTGTGTCCTTCCCCACACTGCGCATTAGACTCTAGGTGAGCTCAGCGTGGCGCTCTGCCTGCTATACCTTCGAACCAGGATTTGAGCCGAGAAAATGAAAATTGGAATCCTCACCAGCGGCGGCGACTGCCCCGGACTGAACGCCGTGATCCGCGGCGCCGTCCTCAAGGGCATCGCCATCCACGGCCACGAATTCGTGGGGTTCCTCGACGGTTGGCGCGGAGTGGTTGAGGGAGACATCATTCCCATTCCGCGCACCTTGGTCCGAGGCATTGCCAAGCAGGGCGGCACCATCCTGGGTACGTCCAGGACCAACCCGTTCGAAAACGGCGGCGGGCCCGAAGTCATCAAGGGCCACATGGACCGGCTCGGCATCGACGCCATCATCGCCATCGGCGGCGAAGGAACCCTCGCCGCGGCCAAGCGCCTCACGGACGCCGGACTGAAAATCGTGGGCGTGCCCAAGACGGTGGACAACGACCTCGACGCCACGGACTACACGTTCGGCTTCGACACGGCCGTCCAGATCGCCACCGAGGCCATCGACCGCCTGCGGACCACGGGCGAGTCGCACCACCGCTGCATGATCGCCGAAGTCATGGGCCGCCACGTCGGCTGGATCGCCCTGCACGCGGGAATGGCCGCCGGCGCCCACGCCATCCTCATCCCGGAGCAGAAGGTCAGCATCGAGCAGATCGTCGAATGGGTGAACGAGGCCCACGACCGTGGCCGCGCCCCGCTCGTCGTGGTGGCCGAAGGCTTCGTGCCGCAACACATGGAATCCCCGCACTCCGAGCGCGGCCTGGACACCTTCGGCCGTCCGCGGCTGGGCGGCATCGCCGACCAGCTGGCGCCGGAGATCGAGGCCCGCACCGGTATCGAGACCCGCGCCACCATCCTGGGCCACATCCAGCGCGGCGGCGTCCCGTCTGCCTTTGACCGTGTCCTGGCCACACGGCTGGGCATGGCCGCCATCGACTCCGTGGTCGAGGGCCGCTGGGGCACCATGGTCTCGCTGAACGGAACAGACATCGACCACGTTGGCTTCGAAGCGGCCCTGGGCAAGCTCAAGACCGTCCCGCAGCACCGCTACGACGAAGCCGCGGTCCTCTTCGGCTGACCCGCAACTCCCTTGGCCCGAACGGGCAGTTAAGGCCCTCTATGCCCGCTTTTTGAGGGCATTCATTGCCCGTTCGCGCTGTCCGGCGGGGCCTAAGTGTCCGTTCGCGCTATCCGGCTGGGCTTAAGTGTCCGTTCGCGCTTTTTGATGCGGGGTTGGCGGGGGTCGGTAGGCTTGGAGCATGAGTCTTGACCCCGGTTCCGCCGCCATCATCCAGCTAGCCTGGGCGCGCCGCTTGGGGCTCGACGACGGCGCCTTCGCCACCGCGCTCGAAACCGGGGAGCGGCTCACCAGGGTCGACGAAGCTGCGCGCTCCGTCCAGTTTGTCCGCCTCTTCGGAAGCTCCGCGCTGGTGGGCCCGCAGTGGGCGCTGGACGCCGCCGTCGGAATCTCCGACGAGGAGATGGCGCAGCACGTCACCCTGCTGACCATCACCCGCCGGCACGGCGGGCACGGTCTGGGCTCGGCTGCCCTCTTCTTCGCGGACGAACTCCCCCTGCTGCAGCCCTCCGGGGAGCTGACCGTCTCGCACGGCCACCCCGAGGCCATCGAGCTCGAGGGCCTGTGCCCTCCGGACGACGTCAACGAGGTGGGGCTCTCGGACCTCGAGAACCGCTACACGATCATGCATGACGAGGACGGCCGCAAGGTGCCCGTGGCCTGCGGCGCGTACGCGGAATGGGAAGGGATCCTGGCCCACATGGGCGTCCTCGTGGCACCGCAGTGGCGGCGCCGCGGCGTGGGTTCCCTGGCCGCTTCGATCGCCGCGCACGAGGCCCTCGCCTCCGGGCTGACGCCGCAGTGGCGCGCCGACGTCAGCAACAAGGGCTCGCTGGCAACGGCGCGCAGCCTGGGCTTCTCCACCGGCGGCATCCAGACCAGCGTGCTGCTGGGCTGAGGACGCCCACCCGGCTACGGCGTCCTGGACTCGGAACTCTCTGCTGCCGCCGGCTGCTGGCTGCCCCAGCCCTGCACGGGCTTGGGCCGGGCGAAGAACAGGGCCACGGCCGCGCCCAGCACGATCACGGCGGCAGGCAGCATGATGGACTGGCTCATCGCCGTCGAGAACCCCTCGTGGAGGGCATCCGGCAGCCGGCCGCCGAAACTCACAGGCTCGCCCGCACCGCCACCCGATGCACCAGGCGGCGGAGGAAGTTCGGCCGCGAGCCGGGCCTGCATGAGGACCGCGATCGCGGCGCTGCCTAGGACTGCGCCGATCTGGCGAGTGGTGTTGTAGACGCCGGCACCGGCTCCCGCCTGCCGCGGCGGCAGGTTGCGGGTGGCCGTTGAACTCAGCGGCGCCCAGATTCCGGCATTCGCGAAACCGAGGACAGCACTCGGCAGCAGGAACAGCCACACCGGGGTGTCCGGATGCATGAGGGCGGAGTTCCAGAAGAGCGCCACCGCCATGAGGAGCAGCCCGCCGGACGTGATGTACTTCGGGTTGACGCGGTCGATGATGCGGCCCACCACCGGTGCCAGGCCGCCGGAAATCAGCGCCATCGGGACCATCATGAGGGCCGACTGCGTGGGGGTCATGCCCCGCACCATCTGGTAGTAGAAGATCAGGGGCAGGCCGAAGGCGGTGACCGTGAAGCCCACCGTGGTGATCCCGATGTTGGCCAGCGAGAAGTTGCGGTCCCTGAACAGGGACAGCGGGAGCAGCGGCTCGCCCTTGTTGACCGCCTGCCAGCCGACGAACAGCGCCAGCACCACGATTCCGCTGATGATCAGGCCCCAGACCGTCACGGGGCCCGTGATGGTGCCCCAGTTGTACGTCTCGCCTTCCTGGAGCCCGAAGACGAGCAGGAAAAGCCCGACGGCGCTGAGCACCACGCCGGGGATGTCGAACCTGTGCGGGTGGGTGGTGAGGGACGGGACCAGGCGCCAGGCGAGGATGAAGCCCACGATCCCGATGGGGACGTTGATGAAGAAGATCCATTCCCAGCCGAGTCCGTCCACCAGCACGCCGCCGAGGATGGGACCCACCAGCGTTGCCACGCCCGCGGTGGCGCCCCACAGGCCCATGGCGGCGCCGCGCCGGTCGGGCGGGAAGATGCGCGTGATCACGGCCATGGTCTGGGGCGTCATCAGGGCGGCGCCGAGGCCCTGCAGGACGCGGGCCGCGATGAGCATGTGGACGGTGCCGGACAGGCCGCACCAGAGCGAGGCCAGCGTGAACACGACGAGCCCGGAGAGGTACAGCCGCTTGGGGCCGAACCTGTCACCCAGTCTCCCGGTGATGAGGAGCGGGACCGCGTAGGCCAGCAGATAGGCGCTCGTGACCCAGATGACGGCGTTGATGTCCGTGTCCAGCCCCTCCATGATGCTCGGGTTGGCCACAGAGACGATGGTGGTGTCGATCAGGATCATGAAGAACCCGATGACGAGGGACCAGAGGGCAGGCCACGGCCTGGTTACATTCTCCAAGGACTCAGCCCAGCAGGGCCTTGATGTCGGCGCGGGCGAACATCTCCGCGGCGGCGCGGGCCGAAGGGGTACCGGCGTCAGGATCCGCGCCGGCGTCCAGCAACACGCGGGCAACATCGGTGTAGCCCTTGAAGACTGCTCCGGCCAGCGGGGTCTGCCCGCGGTCGTTGGCGCCGTTCGCGTCGCCGCCGTGGTACAGGATCAGCTGAACGGTTTCGGCGTGGCCGTGGTAGGCCGCGAGCATCAGCAGCGAATCACCGGCGGCGTTGGTCAAGGTGGCCGGCGCGCCGGCGTTCAGGTAGCTGCGGAGCACCTCCGTCTCGCCGTTGCGGGCCGCATCGAAGAGGGTATGCGCCAGGGCAAGCGTTTCCTCGTCGGGCTGCTGCGACGGCGCGGGCTGCTGCGACGGCGCGGGTTCCGCCCCGGGTGCGGTGGAGTCTGTCATCTGTGGGTCCCCCTCAGGAATCCGGTCTGCCTGCCGACCACCTGGCCGGCGTCGGGAGCCACGATCACTTCCTGCGCGGCTGTGTACGGTTCGGTCCCGTCCATGACCGTCAGTATTTCATCCGGCGCGACGGAACGCTTTATGACCGCCAGCGCAATGGGCCCCATTTCGTAGTGCTGGGCCACCGACGTAACAGTCCCCACCTTGCGCTCCCCCAGCAGCACTTCGCTTCCGGGAGCAGGCATGGTGTGCTGCGAGCCGTCGAGCTGGAGGAACACCAGGCGCCGCGGCGGGTGGCCGAGGTTGTGCACGCGCGCGATGGTCTCCTGGCCCTTGTAGCAGCCTTTGGCGAGATGCACGGCGGTACGGAGCAGGTCCAGTTCGTGCGGAATGGTCTTTTCGTCGGTTTCAGCGCCGAGCCTCGGCCGCCAGGCCGCGACGCGCAGGGCCTCGGCCGCCGAGACGCCGGCTAGCGGCCGGTCGCCCAGCGTTGCTTCAAGCTCAGCTGCCGGCACCAGGTATTCGAACCACGGGCGTTCGGCGCCGGGATGCTGCTCTTCGCCAACCACCGAGTAGGCATACCCGCCGGCACCGACATGCGGCCAGGGGTCCTGCCAGACCTTTAGGCCGGACCACTCGGGCACCGCCCTGGTGGACCCCAGCACGGTCCAGGCGTCCGAGACGTCGGCGATTTCGACGCGCAGCATGAACTTCATCTTGTTCAGCCACTCGGCCAGCGGGGCAGCCTCGGCGGCCTCGACGATCAGCCAGGTGGTCCCGCCGTCGTCCACCACCCGGGCATCGAATTCGATGCGTCCCTGGATGGTCAGGAGCAGCAGCTCG
Organism: Arthrobacter sp. Soil736; assembly: GCF_001428005.1. Lineage (GTDB taxonomy): Bacteria > Actinomycetota > Actinomycetes > Actinomycetales > Micrococcaceae > Arthrobacter. The sequence goes on along the minus strand of NZ_LMSB01000026.1, from coordinate 27,651 downwards.
CTGGACTCACCGGGCTGGAGGTCGGTGACCTGCTGGGAGGACAGCGTGTTGAGCCAGCTCAGGCGGTCGGGTCCGGTGACGGTGACCACTCCCCGGTGGGACAGGTCGACGACGGCGGTACCGGCCGCGAGGGCGCGCTGCTCGCGCAGCGGCTCACCGTAGTGGGACGCGACGCCGGCATCGGCACCGCCCGCCTCGACGGCTCCCGGGCGCGACAAAAGAGGGCTCTTGATAGTCATATGTAGGGAACGTCCTTGGCTTGTCGGGTATTCCGGTCGGTCGGAATCGGTGACCGGCCTCGGCAGTCCCGGCCGCCGGGTTCCCTCAGCGGTACTCCGGGTTTTCGAAACCGAACTTTGATCCGGCCTTCCATTCTTCCGGAAGGTTGCCGTAAGGGGGAATCCCGCCGGCATCCTTGAGCATCCGGGCATGATGCAGGAGGTTCCACGTCATAAACGTGGTGTTCCGGTTGGTGAAGTCGCTCTCCGGGCCGCCGGACCCTTCATCGAGATAGCTGGGCCCGGGCCCCACCGGACCGATCCAGCCGGCGTCGGCCTGCGGCGGGATCGTGAACCCGATGTGCTGAAGGCTGTAGAGGACGTTCATGGCACAGTGCTTGATCCCGTCCTCGTTGCCGGTGATGAGGCAGCCGCCCACCTTGGGGTAGTAGGCCCACTGCCCTTTCTCATTGAGCTCCCCCGAATGGGCATAGAGGCGCTCGATGAGTTTCTTGGTCTGCGATGAGTTGTCCCCCAGCCAGATGGGCCCTGCGACCACCACGATGTCGGCCTCTTTAACGGCGGGATAAAGCTCGGGCCATTCGTCGGTTTCCCAGCCGTGCTCGCGCATGTCCGGATACACGCCGCTGGCGATGTCATGGTCGACCGTCCGGATCAGCCGCGTGGCCACGCCCTGCTTCTCCATGATCAGCCGGCTCACGGCGATCAGCCCCTCGGTGTTGCTCTTTTCAGGCGAGCGCTTGAGGGTGCCGTTGAAGTACACGGCCTTGAGGTCGCTGTAGTCCGCCGGGCTTGTCGCTTCATCCACTTGGTGCTCCTGGGTCGCTGCGGGCAGAGGAATATGGGACCTCAGTCCAACGTAGCGGAGGGGACGGCCAAGGGGACAGAGCCAGCGGCTCCGACGGTCAGGAAACCTGTCAGGAGACTTTTCGCAGGAACGCCGAGGCGTGGGCTTCGAGGCCGTTGCCCGGTTCCGAAGAGGCGTCCCGCGTCGGGGACGAGCCGGTGGCGACATCCCAGCGCCAGAGGAGGTTTCCGTCCACCAGGCCGAAGATCCGGGTGGCGGCGCTGTACTCCTTGGAGTGGCTGCCCCGCATCACCATGTCGGTGCTCAGCCGGATCTGCGGCCCCTTGATCTGGCCGTAGTAGAGCTCCGAGATCCCGCCCGGGTGGGCAATGGAGACGGCAATATCGAATCCGCCGTCCGTGTTCCGGAGGGCCTCCACCTCGTCAGCGCTCCTGAGCGCCGGAACGATGTCCCCGGGGATCAGGCCGGGGCCGCTGTCGGCGTCGATTTGCTTGCGCTCAAGCGCCCAAAAGCCGGTCTCGACGGTGAGAGGCCGGAGTCTGGTGCCGTCGTCGGCGGTCAGCCAGCTCTCCGCACGGTACTGAAGGTACGGCAGCCCGTTTTGGATGAAGGACACGTGCTGGAAAAAGTGTTCTGAATCTTCGTCGCCGGACCCGAGTCGGCCGCTGCCTTCCCACTCACCAATGAGCCAGGAAAGCGGAACCAGTTCTGGGGTCAGGTCCGTGGGGATCTCAATCGGCACAGCTGTTTACCTCTGGAAACTGCTAGCAGGGCGAAAGTGCGGTTCTACTTCTGGCCTTTAAACAGGCGGTAGACCACAAAACCGGCAAACCAGGCCATGGACAGGCTGGCGACGCCGAGCAGGACAAGGAAGAAAATTTCATATGCAAGTACGGACATGATGCCATCCTAACGCGTCAGGAGATGAGTAGTTTGTCTATGAAGTAAGCCAGTGAACCGACCGCCGAGACGGGCGCCAGGCCCATGCCCAGGGCGGCCGGAAAGTTCAGCGTGGTCCCGCGGAGGGTGACAAGCCGGCGGAAGCTGACCAGGACCGCACCCACTACAACGCCGAAAACCGCGGCGGGCAGGACTGCGATATCGGAAAACACCAGCCCGGCCAGCGGTCCGGCCAGCCCGGCAAGAGCGATTCCCAGCGGAGCAATAATCCGGTCGGGCCAGCGGATGAGGCCGGCGAGCAGTGCGACGGCGGCGCTTACGCCGGCAACCAGCAGCATTTCCTTGACGCCGTTGAACCGGGCCCCCGCGATCCAGCCGGCTCCCAAACAGGAGAGAAGGACGCCCACGCAGCAGCCCAGAATCGATTCCAGCCGCTGCGCCTGGCCGGTCCCTCGAATCAGCTGGACCAGAAACACTGCTGAGACGCCCAGGGCTATGAAGCCGGGGGTCCAGTCGAGGTAGCCGGGGGCGGCAACACAGGCGGCGGCCACGGCGGAGCCGACACCCGGCAGGCCGATCACGGCCGCCAGGGTTTTCTTGGCGGGTATCCCCAGATAGTGGGGCCAGCCGATGCCGACAGCCAGGGCAACAACGATGGCGACCGCCAAGAGTACGTCCGGCGTCCGGTAGACACTGGCGATGATGGTGGCCAGGCCTGCCAGGCCAATGACACCGATGCTCCAGGACTTCAGCGTGCGGCCGGCGGCCTCCGGAGCGCTCACCTCAGGCGCGGCCATGGCGTACTCATCTCTGACTCTGCACTCAACTTCGCTGCGTCCTCATCCTGGCTGTGCCGTTGACGGGCAGGGCTACGCGCCCTGACGGTTTCAATCCTGCCTTATGTGACTGCCATATGTCGCAAATGCGGCGCGCTGCGGGCGCGGGTCAGTGTCTGTCAGGGGGCCGTTAGGTATACTCAAAGCTCAGCTACGCTTCCTGCGACAGGAACCGGACGCGCTGGTTTGCCAGCGTTGCCGCCCCGCCGCAGCCAGCACAGTACCGGCCGGTGAAAGCCCGGTTCAGTCGCCCAATGATGCGCGGACGGCCCCTTGGAGGAACAATGTCGCACATCCTGTTACTGACGAACAGCACCGGATCATCGGTGGACATTTTGCCTGCCTTGGAGCTCTTGAACCACCGGGTGCACATCCTCCCCGCCGAGCCCACCGCCCTGCTGGAGACGGATCCCTGCGACATCGTGCTCCTGGACGCGCGGAAGGACCTCGTGGGGGCCCGCTCCCTGACCCAGCTCCTGAAGGCAACCGGCCTCAGCGCTCCGCTGGTGCTGATCCTCACCGAAGGCGGCATGGCCGCCGTCTCCTCCGCGTGGGCCGTCGATGACATCGTGCTGGACTCCGCGGGGCCAGCCGAGGTGGAGGCAAGAATCAGGCTCTCCGTGGCCCGGGCGGTCCCGGAGAAGGAAGACCTTCCCACCGAAATCCGGGCCGCCGGCGTCGTCATTGACGAGGCAAGCTATACGGCGCGGGTCAACGGCGCCATCCTGAACCTGACATTCAAGGAGTTCGAGCTCCTCAAGTACCTGGCGCAGCACCCCGGCCGGGTGTTCACGCGCCAGCAACTGCTGACCGAGGTGTGGGGCTACGACTACTACGGCGGCACCAGGACCGTGGACGTCCACGTCCGGCGGCTGCGGGCCAAACTGGGTGCCGACCACGAGAACCTGATCAGCACCGTGAGGAACGTCGGCTACCGGCTCACCCTGGTGCGGCAGCAGGAGGACGAACTCACCGAGGCCTGAGGGCCCCGAAGCAGGCACACCCGGATTAAAGCAGAACGGCCCGGACTCTTTCGAGTCCGGGCCGTTTGGCGTTGCTTCACGCTTCAGTGGAGGACATACGGGTCGAACGTATCGAGGCCACCCCAGTGGTGGATCCCCCCTACAAACTTCTTCCTGGAAACTGCTTCAGGAAGCCGGATGAGATAACGACTATACGGGCCGGCGGGGCAGGCCACAAATCGGGCGCCCCCGCCTGCCGGGCGTATAGCCTTACAGCATGAGTGCTGCGCATCCGGAGAACTGGCCCGTAGTCGTCGTCAAAGGCGGTGGTGATGAAGAGCTGTTGCGGGACATCAAAACCCTGCTGGCGGCCGCTGAAGAATCTGATGGCAATCCCTCCATCTCGGAACAGACCCTGGTGACGCTTCGTGCCGCGGATACCGGCTCCCACTCGGTGCTGACCCTGGCCCTCTATGCCCCTGAGGAGGATTCCGATCCCGCCACTGCCCAGGACCTCGCGGGTTTCGCCGTGGTGGTGGACGAGGCTGACGGCACGGGCGTCCTTGAAATCGCTGTCCATCCCAGTTACCGGAACCAGGGCGTCGCGGACCGGCTCGTGGGCACCTTGAAGTCCTCGCGCGGATTCGACGGCCTCCGGGCCTGGTCCCACGGCAACCACGAGGCAGCAGCGGTGCTGGCTGCCCGCTACGGCTACGGCCCCGTCCGGGAGCTGTGGAAGATGCGGCTCACCACCGCGGCGGCTGAACTGCCCGACGTCGTTCTTCCGGACGGCGTGGCGCTCCGCGCCTTTGTGCCGGGCAAGGACGAAGACGCCTGGCTTGCGGCCAACCGCGCCGCCTTCGCGCACCATCCCGAGCAGGGCTCCATGACCAGGGCGGACCTCGAGGCCCGGATGGAGGAGCCGTGGTTTGACCCCGCCGGCTTCCTGCTGGCCGAGGACCGCGAGGGGCAACTCCTTGGCTTCCACTGGACCAAGGTGCACCCCCGGCACGGCAGCCACCCGGCGATCGGCGAAGTGTACGTGGTGGGCGTTACGCCGGCCGCGCAGGGCATGGGCCTGGGCAAGGCGCTGACCGTAGCCGGAATCAGGCACCTCCAGCAGCAGGGACTCCACGCGGTGATGCTGTACACGGATGCGGACAACGCGCCGGCGGTTTCGCTGTACCGGGGGCTCGGCTTCACCCGCTGGGACGTTGACGTCATGTACGGGCCGCTGGCCGGACGTTAATCAAGTCATTCGACGCACAGGCCGGACCCGCTGAAATCTGCGGGTCCCGCCGGGGCGAAAGCTTGTAAGGTTGAAGCTAAATCCCGTCAGCATCAAGGAGAGCGCATGCAACCGGAATCCGCCGGAACAGCCACCACCGAAATCACGGCGGCCCCCGCGCGCGCCCGTTTCGGTTCTTCCGAAGTGCCGGCGTCCCGCGCCACCCAGGACCGGATCGACATCCCGGAATTCGCGGCCATCCTGGAACCTGAGGGCGAAATCAGCCCCGACCGGTTCCTGGACCGTGAACTGAGCTGGCTGGCCTTCAACGCCCGCGTCCTGGAGCTCGCGGAAGACCCCGACCTCTACCTTCTTGAGCGGGTCAGCTTCCTGTCCATCTTCGCGTCCAACCTCGATGAATTTTTCATGGTGCGCGTGGCCGGCCTGAAGCGACGGATCGCCACCGGCCTGGCCGTCCCCTCCCCTGCGGGCCTGAGCCCGGTCCAGGTCCTCGAGCAGATCGGCGAGGCCGCCCACCGGCTCCAGCAGCGGCACGCCCAGGTTTACGCTGAGCAGATCCGGCCGGCACTGGCCTATGAGCACATCCATCTGATGCACTGGGAAGAACTCGACGACCAGGCCCAGCACCGGCTCAGCGCCATGTTCGCTGAGAAGGTCTTCCCCATCCTCACGCCGCTGGCCGTGGACCCTGCCCACCCGTTCCCCTACATCTCCGGGCTCTCGCTGAACCTCGCCGTGGTGGTCCGGAACCCGGTCAGCGACAAGGAGCTCTTCGCCCGCGTCAAGGTGCCGGACCAGCTGCCGCGCCTGATCTCGATCGACGGGCCGCGGGCCGGATCGGTGCCGGGCCGTGTTGCCCGGTTCATCGCCCTGGAAGAAGTCATCGCCGTTCATCTGGACCAGCTGTTCGCCGGCATGGAGGTCCTGGAACACCACACCTTCCGTGTTACGCGCAATGAGGACGTGGAGGTGGAGGAAGACGACGCCGAGAACCTCCTGCAGGCCCTCGAGAAGGAATTGCTGCGCCGCCGGTTCGGCCCGCCCGTCCGGCTCGAGGTCACCAATGACATCAACCCGAACATCCGCGCCCTCCTGATCCGTGAGCTGGGCGTGGAGGAATCGGAGGTCTACTCCGTTCCGGCGCCGCTCGACCTCCGCGGGCTGTCGGTGATTGCTGGCATTGACCGCGCGGACCTACACTACCCCAAGCATGTGCCGCACACCTCCCGGTACCTGAACGAATCCGAAACGTCCAAGGCCGCAAACGTCTTCGCTGCGATGCGCCGCCGGGACATCCTGCTGCACCACCCCTACGATTCGTTCTCCACGTCCGTCCAGGCCTTCCTGGAGCAGGCGGCGGCGGATCCGAAGGTCCAGGCCATCAAGCAGACCCTGTACCGCACGTCCGGCGACTCCCCCATCGTCGATGCCCTCATCGACGCCGCCGAGGCCGGCAAGCAGGTACTGGCGCTCGTGGAGATCAAGGCGCGTTTCGACGAGCAGGCCAACATTTCCTGGGCCCGCAAGCTGGAACAGGCCGGCGTCCACGTGGTCTACGGCATCGTTGGCCTGAAGACGCACTGCAAGCTGTCCCTGGTGGTCCGCCAGGAAGTGGACGGACTGCGGCGGTACTGCCACATCGGAACGGGCAACTACCACCCCCGCACCGCCCGTTACTATGAGGACCTCGGGCTCCTGACCGCCAACGAGCAGGTGGGCGAGGACCTGTCCAAGCTCTTCAACCAGCTCTCCGGCTACGCCCCCAAGTCAACGTTCAAGCGGCTCCTGGTGGCTCCGCGCTCGGTGCGTTCCGGCCTGATCGACAGGATTGAAGTAGAAATCCGGAATGCCCGGGCCGGCATACCGGCCCGCGTGCAGATCAAGGTCAACTCCATCGTGGACGAGGCCATTATCGATTCCCTCTACCGCGCATCCCAGGCGGGCGTGAAGGTGGACGTCATTGTCCGCGGCATCTGCTCCCTGCGTCCCGGTGTTCCCGGGCTGAGCGAGAACATCACGGTGCGTTCGGTCCTGGGGCGCTTCCTGGAGCATTCGCGGGTGTTTGCCTTCGCCAACGCCGGTGACCCTGTGGTCTACATCGGCTCCGCGGACATGATGCACCGGAACCTGGACCGCCGGGTTGAGGCCCTGGTTCAACTTTCCGGCGGCGAGGACACAACATACGTCACCGATCTGCTGGGCCGCTACATGGACCCCGAGACATCCAGTTGGCACCTCGACAGCCAGGGAGAATGGACGCGCAACCACGGTGGCGAGGACGGCGGGAAACTTGACGACGTCCAGTCCTGGCTCCTGGCTTCGCGCTCCCGCCAGCGCGCCCTCGCCCGGCGGTAGGACCCGGCCTTTGAAGAGCAGCGACTCACCCATAGCGGATCAGACCGATCACCCGGGCGAGCCGATCGCCGTCACGGCGGCCGGCGCCCTGCCTTGGCGCGTCAAGAAGGACCAGCTGGAGGTCCTCCTGATCCACCGGCCCCGTTACGACGATTGGTCGTGGCCAAAGGGCAAGCTCGACGCCGGCGAAACGGTGCCCGAATGCGCTGTCCGCGAGGTGGAGGAGGAGATCGGGCTGCACGCCCCTCTGGGGATCCCGCTCCCGCCCATCCACTATCACGTCGCGGCCGGGCTGAAGGTTGTGCACTACTGGGCGGTGGAAGTAAACGGCTCTCCGCTGCGCCCCGACGGCAAGGAAGTGGACAGCGTCATGTGGTGCACTCCGGAGCGCGCGGCGTCGTTGCTGTCCAACCCTTCCGACATCGGCCCCCTTGAGTTCCTGGTGGCCGCGCATTCCCGGAAGGAACTGCATACCTGGCCCCTCGTCATCGTGCGCCATGCCAAGGCCAAGCCGAGGTCCTCGTGGACCAAGGCCGAAGGCGAGCGGCCGCTGGCCGCCACCGGCCTGCGGCAGGCCCAGGCCGTGCGCCGGTTGCTGAGGGTCTGGAAGCCGCTGCGCGTGGTCAGCAGCCCCTGGGAACGGTGTGTGGCCACGATCGCGCCCTATGCCAAGGCCGCCGACGCGAAGGTGAAGCTCGTGGACGCGCTGACGGAGCACCGTCATGCCCGGAACCCCCGGAAAACGGCATCTACGGTCGAGTCCCTGTTCGACAAGCAGCGCGCGGTAGTGCTGTGCACGCACCGGCCGGCCCTGCCTACGGTCCTGAACCAGCTCGGCGTGTACATGAACACGAGGCTCAAGGGCCAGCTTCCGGCGTCCGACCCGTACCTGGCGCCCGGGGAAATGGTGATCTGCCACGTGGCGCACGGCAGCAAGAGCAAGATCGTGGCTGTGGAACAGTTCAAGCCCTTCGACGACTGAGGGCTGCTGGGTCCGCTCCAACCCTATGGGTCCTCGCCAACATGGCGCCGTGCGTGCCGCTTTTCCGCGCGGTTTTTGTCAGGGCGGCTTGCTAGATTGAGCTGAACCATTGAGCTGAACAGCGGGATCACGAGTTGGGGACTTGATGCCAATCGAGTTTGAATTGCTGCCGATGGCCTTGCTGTGGCCTCTGATAGCCGGTCTGGTGGTCTATGCCGTGTTGCACTGGTTCGTCTGGGAGCCTGCGGGCAGCGGTTCTGGCGGTGACCGCATTCGGCGAGGCGTCGCTGGACCGGCCGCCCAGCTGGATTCCGACGGCGGCGGCAACGGCCGCCGTCGCCCTCGCCGTCCTGCCGGCGGCCTTCGCCGTGCGCCGGCGGCACGGGATCGGCACGACGGACCGTGGCCTGGACGCGGCGCTACGCGCCATCACGGCGTACCGGATCGTCCGCACGCTGGCCGCGTTCCTGGCCGCAGAGGCCGGCGGCCTGCTGATAACGGCGAGCTACGCCTGGACTCCTCTCCTGGAACCGCAGGCCGCACCGTCGCAACACTGGATGCCTGCCGTCGTCGCCGGGGCCCGCTGGTTGCCGCCGGGGCGGTGATCTCCGTGATCCCGGTACGGAAGCTGGCCAGCACCTCCCCTTCTGCCGCGCCTGTTCCGGCGGAGCCCGTCCGATGACGGGCCCCGGAAGCGCTCCGCGGCTGCCCGTGACCCGGCGCAGTGACCGTGACACGGGCATGACGCGGGGCAAAAGCCGCGCCGGCGAACGTGTTAGTAGACTGGACGCGTGAGCACCCCTACGCCCTATGAAGACCTTCTGCGCGACGTCATGGCCAACGGCACGCATAAATCGGACCGCACCGGAACGGGCACCAGCAGCGTATTCGGGCGCCAGATGCGCTTTGACCTGAGCAAGAGTTTCCCGCTGATCACCACCAAGCGCGTGCACTTCAAGTCCGTTGCCGTGGAACTGCTGTGGTTCCTGCGGGGCGACACCAATGTGAAGTGGATGCAGGACCAGGGCGTCACCATCTGGAACGAATGGGCTGACGCCGACGGCGAGCTCGGGCCGGTGTACGGCGTCCAGTGGCGCAGCTGGCCCACCCCGGACGGCGGCCACATCGACCAGATCGCGGAGCTCGTCGAGAACTTGAAGGCCAACCCGGATTCACGCCGGCACATCGTGTCGGCCTGGAACGTGGCGGAACTCAAGGACATGGCCCTGCCGCCCTGCCACGCGTTCTTCCAGTTCTACGTGGCCGGCGGCAAGCTCTCCTGCCAGCTGTACCAGCGGTCTGCGGACATGTTCCTGGGCGTGCCGTTCAACATCGCCTCCTATGCCCTTCTGACGTGCATGCTGGCGCAGCAGACCGGACTCGAGCCCGGTGAATTCGTCTGGACGGGCGGCGACGTCCACATCTACGACAACCACATGGACCAGGTCCTGAAGCAGCTGGACCGGGAACCCTACGAATATCCGCAGCTGAAGATCACCCGGAAGCCCGACTCGATCTTCGACTACACGCTGGACGACTTCGAAGTGGTCGGTTACCGGCACCACCCCACGATCAAGGCGCCGATCGCCGTATGAGCACTGAGGAGACCATGGACCCGCAGACCTTCAGCGAAGAGATCGCAGCGAACACGGCCGGAATCGGGCTGATCTGGGCACAAACCACGTCCGGCGTCATCGGCAGGGAGGGCGACATGCCGTGGCACCTGCCGGAGGACCTGAAGCACTTCACCAAGGTGACCAGCGGGCATCCCGTCATCATGGGCCGCAAGACATGGCTGTCCTTCCCGAAGAAATACCGCCCCTTGCCCAACCGAACCAATATCGTCATTACCCGCCAGGACGGCTGGGGCGAGACGCCCGAGGCGGAGGGCGCCGTCGTCGTCAAATCCTTGGACGACGCATTGCTGGAGTCCCAGTTCGCGCCTGGCTTTGAGGCGATCTGGATCGTGGGCGGCGGCGAAATCTTCGAGCAGTCCATGGATCTCGCGAATGTTGCGGTGGTCACCACCATCGACGTCGAGGCCGACGGCGATACGCACGCCCCGGAGCTCGACGACGCCTGGGAACCGGGCGCTTCGGTACCTGAGGAAGGCTGGCTGACGGCAGCCAACGGCACCCGCTACCGGTTCACCAAGTGGAACCGCAGGGAAGGCTAAGAAAACATGCTCAGGAAACCTGAAACCCTCTTTGTGCTCGGCTATATGCTGTTGCCGCTGCTGGCCCTGCTGTCCGCGATCGTTGGCCTGACCATGATCTTGGGCGGCAACAAGATCGCCGGCATCATTGTGCTCGTCGTGGTGACGCAGGTGTTTGCCTTCGGGGCCTTTTTCGCCCTGCGTGCCCGCAAGAGCGCCCTGCTGGAGGAGACCGACCACCAGTAGTCCCGGCCCGGCCCCGGCAGCAGCGGGACCGGCGGTGGGGTGCGGGACCGGCGATGGGGAGGGCTGCCCATCGCGGCCCCGGCTCGCCGGAACTAGAGTGGTACAAGAATTCAGCAGCAAGCGTGCCGAACCGGGCGCACAGATATTGGGGGTAGATGGCACGTGGCCGGTGACTTTTGGGGCGCGGACGTCGCCCAGCTGCGCACACTCGCTCAGCAGTTCGGGAAGGTCTCCGACAACCTGCTGCAGACGTCGACGCAGCTGACCAACCAGATCAACAACAACCCTTCATGGAAGGGCCACGACGCCAGCCAGTTCCGCTCCGATTGGAACGGCAGCCACCGGACACTTATCCTGCAAACAGCGGCCCGACTGAAGCAGGAGTCCCGGAAGCTCCTTGAGAACGCCAACGAGCAGGAGAAGGCCAGTGACGCCGCTCCCGGATCCGGCGGCGGACCGGGCACCATTAGCGACCCCGGCGGGACGCTGGCCGGAGTGCTGGGCGGCGTGTTGCTGGGCGGAATCGGTGCGCTCAAGACCGGCCTGACCATCCAGAAGTTCATCAAGGCGCCCCTCACCTTGGCCAAGCACTTTGGCCAGTACGGCTGGGTGCTGAAGAACCAGCGGGCGGACTTCATCAAGTCGCTGACCAAGGGCCAGCACCGGCTCGGCGGCCCCGTTTTTGATAGCCGCAACCTGCTGCAGAACACCAAAGGGAACCGCGCTCTCGAGGACCTTCTGAGGAACTCATCGAAGGCAAACCGCGGTATCGGCATCATCGACAAAGCCACGGACATTGCCTCGCTGAAGAACCTGAACAAGTACATTGGCCCGCTGAAGAACCTTGCGCCGATATTGGAAGAAAAGCCCTGGATCGGTGCGGGAACGAAGCTTGAGTGGCTAGGCAAGTCGGGCCTCGGCCGGGGGCTCGGCTGGGCTGGCGTTGGGTTCAGCGCCGTCGACTCGGTGAAGAGCTTTTCCGAGGGCGATGTCAAGGGCGGACTTTTGGGCGTGGGCAAGACAGCCCTCGGCGTCGGCTGCTTCCTGCCGCCTCCGGCCGGGACCGTCTGCCAGGTCGCCAGCGTCGGTATTGCCATCTACGAGAACTGGGACACCATCAGCAGCGTAGGAAAGAATGTCGGCGAGGGAGTCGTCAACGCGGTGAAGGACCCCGGAAAGTTCGTCAGCGATACGGCGGATACGCTAAAAGATGCGGGCAAGTCCGTGGGCAAGTTCCTCGGAATCGGTGGATAGGAGACCAGCATGACTGTTCAGGACCAGACCCTGCAGGAACCGCGCCTCGGCGTCGACGTCATCGGCTTCGGCGTGGGCGAGTTTGCCTACCTGCTCAACGTATTCGAAGGTCCGGCGCGGGACCGGTCCGTCAGCGTCTTCCGCGCCGAGGAGATGGTGGACGACGTCACGCTGTCCACCGCCGGCGCATCGTCGCTGATGGCGCGGGACATGGCCACTGTTGATGAGGACGGCGACTTGGGCGTGACCGGAGTCGCAGCCGCAGTCGCCACGGCCCTCGGAAAAGCGACCCGGTGGACGGAAATCTCTCTTCTGACCGGCGAAGCCATGGACAACGTGGCTCTCCTGGAAGCACCGGGAGTGTCCCTCATGCTTCAGCCACGGCTGCTGGGAACCTGGTTCGTGTTTGCCCAGGACCCCGCCATCACGTCCGCGGAAGCGACCCTTCGAGTGGTGCGGCAGCATGTCGAGCAGAACCACGGCGGTTCCGCGTATCTCGTCCTCAAGACCCTGGGTGCCGAACAGCACCTGCTGATCCGGCGTGAAGACGACACCTGGACCATCGGCATCCCGGACTTCGACAAGGACGAGGTCGCTGAAACCGCGGGTCTGGACGACGCCCGGCTGCTCGCTGCGATCGAGGATGCCCGTGGCTCGGCGTAGCCAGGGGGTTCCGCAGGATCCCGGCTATGTGCCGTCCCGCCGTTCAGACGACCAGCTGATCTACCGCAGGGCGGAGAACGGCGAGATGGTCGGCTATACACCAGCCGAATACGGAGTGCGCAAGGACGACGGCGGTGGCTTGGTCAAGCCCGTCAACAGCTCCGGCGGCCTGCTCTTCCTTGCCATCCTCCTCACTGCCTGCCTGGGAGGCCTCATCTACGGCGTAGTCCAGATCGCCATCCAGGGTACGTGGCACATTCTTGGCGAAGTATGGTGGGTCTTTCCCGCATGCCTCTATCCCTTCACTTTCGCTTGGGCCAGCTATTTCAAAGAGCGACGGGCAGAGAAGCTACGCAAAGCCAGCAACCTGGCCCGCCCGGTTGAGTAAGCAGGGGCCTCGTCAAGCCGGTATACAGCTCCGGCGGGATCCTTTTTCTCGCACTCCTCCTAACGGGAGGCATGGGTGTCCTGGTCTACTTTGTCGTCCAGGTCGCGATCCAGGGCTCATGGCACATCTTCGGCGAGGTCTGGTGGGTTTTCCCGGCCCGCATCTTCCCGTTCGTGGCCGCCTGGGTGAACTACTTCACTGAGCGGCGGGCCGAGAGGCTGCGCAAAGTCCGCAATCTGTACCGCCGTCGTGTAGCTTGACCCCTACTGACGACTCCGGCCAAGCCAGGGAGTGACGTAACCGACTGCGCCTGCCGGTTCCAAAGTCTAAACTGGCCCAATGACTACAGCAGCTACTCCGTCCGTTGGACTGGTCGGTTGGCGTGGCATGGTCGGTTCCGTCCTGATGCAGCGCATGCAGGATGAGGGCGACTTCGCCAACATCAACCCGGTATTTTTCTCCACCTCAAACGCGGGAGGTGCCGCCCCGTCGTTTGCTGACGGGGCCGGTAAGCTCGAGGACGCGTTCGACGTCGAGACGCTGGCCAAGCTGCCGATTATTGTCACTGCCCAGGGCGGCGACTACACCAAGCAGGTCCACGGCGAACTCCGCAACCGGGGCTGGGACGGCCTCTGGATCGACGCCGCATCGACGCTGCGCATGAACGACGACTCCATCATCGTGCTGGACCCGATCAACCGCGATGTCATCGACAAAGGCCTGGCCAACGGCACCAAGGACTTCATCGGCGGCAACTGCACCGTGTCCTGCATGCTGATGGGCCTTGGCGGCCTGTTCAAGAACGGCCTCGTCGAGTGGGGCACGTCCATGACCTACCAGGCTGCCTCAGGCGGCGGGGCGCGGCACATGCGCGAGCTCCTCAGCCAGTTCGGCACGCTCAACGCCGAGGTCAGAACGGAACTGGACGACCCGGCGTCGGCCATTCTGGACATCGACCGCAAGGTCCTGGCCCACCAGCGCACCGACATCGACGCCACCCAGTTCGGCGTTCCGCTGGCAGGCTCCCTGATCCCCTGGATCGACGCGGACCTGGGCAACGGCCAGTCCAAGGAGGAGTGGAAGGCGGGTGTCGAAACCAATAAGATCCTCGGCACGTCCGATGAAAACCACATCATGATGGACGGCCTGTGCATCCGGATCGGCGCCATGCGTTCCCACTCCCAGGCGCTCACGCTCAAGCTGCGCGAAGACCTGTCCGTTGCCGAAATCGAGAAGCTGCTCGACGACGACAACGAATGGGCCAAGGTTGTTCCCAACACCAAGGAAGCGTCAATGGCCGATCTCACTCCGGTGGCGGCATCCGGCACGCTGGACATCCCGGTGGGCCGTATCCGCAAGCTGGAGATGGGTCCGCAGTACATCAGCGCCTTCACCGTGGGCGACCAGCTCCTGTGGGGTGCGGCCGAGCCGCTCCGGCGCATGCTGAACATCGCGACCGGCACTCTCTAGCCACCGGCTCAAGCGGCCCTGCCCCGCATGAACGGCCCTGCCCGGGGCCGCTCATGCGGTGCGGGGCCGCTTTTGCATTTCAGCCCGGGCCAGCGTGGCCAGTAACCGCCGCCTAAGCTCCGCTGGGGCATCCAGGTGCTGCCACTCGAGGCGCAGGAAGATCCATCCTTCTTCGGCCAGCGCGTTCTCGCGGGAGCGCTCCGCCAGCAGTGCCTGGTCTGTTGGCCCGTAGCCGCTGTACTTGGCCTTGCCGTCAAACTCGATGATCACGCGACGGGCGGGGTCGGCGAAGTCCGCTCTGAACAGCCCCGACCTCGTGGGCAGCTCATACTGTGGCTCGAAGCCGTCCACGCCGAACGCGTGCAGGAGCAGCCTGGTGCGGGTTTCGCCGGCTGATTCCGAGCGACCATCCAATACGTCCAAGACCGCCGCGGCCCGCCGGCTCCCCCGTTTTACGGGGCTGTCCTCAAGCATCAGCCGCATCTTGGCGAGGTCCGCGCCTTTCCGCAATGCATCGTCCCCGATCACGGCGGCCGCGTCTGGCCGGAGGATCCTGGCGCAGTCCAGCACAGTGCGTTCCAGGGTGGTCACGTGCACGTCCCGGCCATCTTCAGTCTGCAGAATGGTGAGATCCGAGGGGTCCAGCGGAAGGCGGTGGGTCCGGACGTCGGTACCCGTGCTGGTGGCGGAATTTGAATACCTCGTGGTGACGTGCACCAGCGGCCCGCATTTCCAGACTTGGCATAGGTGCAGCCGCGCGGCGCTGGTGTGGCTGTAGCAGGCCGTCCCGCCCGTGGATTCGTAGTGCGCGTGGATCCGGAGCCTGTCCCGTTCCCAAGGCGTGATCTGATTCCAATGGGCACTTCTGACGTAAGCACCGCGCCGGAGCCGGATCAGCACTCCGGCCCGCACCGCTGCGGTCAACGTCCGGTCATCCACACCCGCTGCTGCCAACTGCTTCGTCGAGGCGACAGGTGGCCCCGGCCATCCCGACTCGATCGCGGGGCGTAGGTCATCTCTTTTCATAGTCCAAGAGTGCATACGTTCTCGCTCTTCCAAAAAGAGACGGCGTCCCGTATGTGGAAAAGGGTTAGCCGTTCGGCCCGAGCGGCCCTGGCCCGCACAACCGTCGCTGCCGGGCCCCGGGCCGGTCGTGCGGTGCGGGGCCTGTCGTGCGGGGCGCGGGCGGTCTTGCGGAGTCGGGGGTCTCCGCACGGACGAAGCCTCTCCGCGCGCAGGGACCGGGCAGCGACTCGGCTTGACCGGCCCTGGCCCGCACAACCGTCGCTGCCCCGGGCCGGTCGTGCGGGGGTCGGGCGGTCTTGCGGAGGGTTGGGGGTCTCCGAACGGACGAAGCCTCTGCGGGCCCACGGACCGGGCAGCGACTCGGCTTGACCGGGCCTGGCCCGCACAACCGTCGCTGCCCCGGGCCGGTCGTGCGGGGCGGGGCCGGTCGTGCGGGGCGGGGCCGGTCGTGCGGGGCCGGGCCGGTCGTGCGGGTCTCGGCCGGTCTTGCGGGGGCGGCCCGGGGCGGGGCTCGGCCGGTCTTGCGGGGGGCGCCCCGGGGCGGCCCGGGTTGGTTGCCGGGAATGCCGTCAGGCCGCGAGGAACCTTTCATACCTCTCGGCGGCCCGGTTGAAGGCAGCGAGGCTGGCCGGACCCAGCGGCTTGGCCTCGTCGAAGGGAACGGGCACGGCGGCGGCGGCCCGACCATTTCCCTGCCTCCCCCACGTCCCAATCACCTCGCCGCCGGCCGCGATGGCCTTCTTGAATACCCCGTTGCCACCCGGGACGATCTTCTGCGCATGCTCCGGTGGCAGCACGAGGCTCCGGTCCGTGTAGCCGAGGACGAACTCATCGAACCCCGGCAGGGCAAGGACGGTGCGCTGCCCCGGGACGCCGTCGTCGAGCAGCGCGGCCGTCTCAGGCGAGAGCCAGTAGCTTGTTCCGCCAAATTCCAGTTCCACGAGCTCTCCGCTGACAGCGGCCAAAGCGGCCCGGGCCTCCGTGAGAGTGGTGTTGGACCACCATGCGAAGTCCCGCACCGTCGCCGGCCCGTGGCTGCGCAGGTACCTCACCAGGAGCTCGGCGATGCCCTCCTCGCGGCCGAGGTCCCGGGAAGTGGTGATCCATTCGTCGAATGCCACGAACTTCTGCTGGTTCCCGTCCAGCGGCCCGGGCACCAGCGAAGCACTCTGGCACAGCAGTCCCAGGAGATGGATGCCGCGTTGCCCTGCCGGAGACTGGCCGCCGGCTTCGAAGGCTGCGAACAGCTCGCCGCGCGTGGCACCACCCGGCGTGCCTGAAACACCGCGTCCCCCGGAGACCAGGTCCAGAGCAATCTTCCGGCAGACATCGACGTCGCCGGTGGCGATCTCCAGCTGGCGGTGTCGGCTTGACATGCCCTGGACCAGACGTGCGGTGGTGATGTTAAGGATCCAGCGCAGATCCTCCGGCGCCAGCAGGTGCAGGGTGCCACGCATAGGCCACGATCGCGCCACGGTCCCCGCGTCCAGGGCTCCCCGTACATCGCTCAGCCCGGCGCCCGGAACGCGCAGGCCCACGGCCCACAGTGCCGACGGAAGGTCCTGGGCCTGCATGGCCGTCATCGAGCGGACCGCCTCCGGCACGCTGGAAAACCCGTCGCCCAGCAGGCCCTGCGCCGCCATCCTGAGGCGGCCCATGACTTTCGACGTGATGCGGGTCTTCGTTCCTGCGCCCATGGCCCCATCCTAGGGCCGACTGCCTGCCGGCGTCCGCCGGCGCCAAGGCCCCATCCCAGGGCGGCACCAAAAGCGGAGGTCGGCGGCGGACCGGTTGGAAAGCTGCCCTGTCTAGAGCGCCACGCCGATCAGCAGCGGCTCCGGGTGGAGTTCAATGCCAAAACGCCCGACGACGCCGGCGCGCACCTCGCGCGCAATCGCCACCATGTCCGCAGCACTGGCGGAGCCGCGGTTGGTGATGGCCAGGGTGTGCTTGGTGGACAGCGACGCCCTGCCGCCGGAGACGCTGCCGGGCTCCAGCCCGAAGCCCTTGCCGAACCCGGCCTGATCGATCAGCCACGCCGCGGAAAGCTTCACCAGGCCGTCCGAACCGGCCGGATACCGTGGCGCGTTCTCCGGGAGGCCGGCTGCCACGTCGGCAGGGACGATTGGGTTGGTGAAGAACGAGCCCGTGGAGTACGTGTCGCGGTCGGCGGGATCCAGCACCATGCCCTTCGATGCACGCAGCCGGAGGACCTCGCGCCGGACGTCGTTGGAGTAGGCACGCTGGCCCTGCTCGACACCGAGGACCCTGGCCAGCTCGGCGTACCGGATGGGCGCGCTCATCCGGCCCAGCGGCAGCTGGAACTCGACCGTGAGCACCACGTAGCGCGGGGAACCGTTGACGGTGGTCTGCTTGAGGATGGAGTCCCGGTAGCCGAACTTGAGCTCGGAGTTGGTGAAGGTCTTCACCGCGTTGCGTTCCCGGTCCCAGGTGCGGACCGCTGCGATGGTCTGCGACACGTCGGAACCGTAAGCGCCCACATTCTGCACCGGTGTTGCGCCGGTGGCCCCGGGAATGCCGGACAGCGCCTCGATCCCGGACCACGCGTGCAGCACCGCGTGCTGCACCAGGGCGTCCCAGTTGTGGCCCGCCTGGACCACCACGGCCACGCCGGCGCAGGAGTCCTCGGCGGTAACCGTGAACCCCTTGGAGGCGATCCTGACAACCGTCCCGGGGAACCCGTCGTCGGAAATCAGCAGGTTGGAACCGCCGCCGATGATCAGCAGCGGCTCCCCGGCCGCGTCCGCCGTCCGCACGGCCTCGATGATCTCCGCTTCCGTGCGGGCCTCGATGTAGTTGCCGGCGGGGCCGCCGACGGCAGCCGTGGTCAGATCGGAAAGCATTGTGGGAGTCACCCGTCCAGCTTAACCGGGATTGCCGCGGCGCCTGTTAACGGGCCTACTGGCTCCGCCCGCATCCCGCCCTCATCCGGTGCACGAAGCCTAGGGAAGCTTGCGTGCCACCGGGGACAGCAGGAAGCTCACCACGAGCACGGCCATGACTGCCAGCAGGGAGTGCAGGATCCCCACGTGCTCGGCCAGCAGCCCCAGCAGCGGCGGGCCGCAGAGGAAGGCGCCATAGCCGATGGTGGACACGACGGATACGCGGGCGGCCGCCTTCGCGGGGTCATCGGCGGCGGCGGACATCCCTACCGGGAATCCCAGTGAGGCGCCGAGCCCCCAGACGGCCAGCGCGGCATAGGCCAGCCAGGGAACGGGCGCAAAGACGAACAGCGCCAGCCCCGCCACGGCCAGGGCGGAGCACCAGCGCATCACGGGAACGCGGCCGAACCGGTCCAGCACCACGGTGCCGGCAAACCGGCCGATGGTCATGAAGGTGACGAAAATCCCGTAGCCGGCGGCACCGGCGGCGTCGGACTGGTGGTGGCCGTCGGCGAGTGCCAGCGCCACCCAGTCCCCTGCCGCACCCTCTGCCAGGGCAAGTCCCAGGACCATGACCCCGAGCAGCAGCGTCCGCTTGTCCCGCCAGGCCTGGGCGATCTTGCGCTTGTTGTCCAGCGGGGGCTCGCCGGTCTCCGCACCTGCCCGGATGATGGGCAGCGGGCCGGTGGAGGGATCCTCGAAGTTGTCGGGCCGGTACGTGGCGCCGGATGCCACGGGCGTGACGTCGGCGCGGAACCAGCCGGCCGCCGTCGTCACCGAAACTGCCACCACCACGCCGGCGGCGGCGAGATGCCAGAACACCGGCACGCCAGCACCCGCAGCCCAGGCCCCCAGCCCGGCACCGGCCACGGTGCCCAGGCTGAACGAGCCGTGGAGGCGCGGCATAATGTGCCTGCCCACGGCCCGTTCCACGGCGGCGCCCTCCACATTGGAAGCAGTGTTCCAGCTGGCGGTGCCGAGGCCGATCACGGCCAGTCCCGCGGCAACCGCCAGCGGGCTGGATAGCACGGACGTGCCAAATCCAGCCAGGACCAGTCCGATGCCCACCATGACGCTGCCGGTCCGGATGGTCCGCTTGGAGCCGAGCCGCAGCACGATCAGCCCGGAGGCGGACACCGAGAGAAACGAGCCGGCGGTCATGCACAGCAGGAGCAGCCCGATGGTCCCGGGCGTGAGGTTCAGTCCGTCGCGGATCGCGGGCAGGCGGGAAACCCAGGACGCGAAGGCGATGCCGCTGGCGCCGTAGGCCACCACCACCGCGTTGCGCCAGAGGGTGACCTCCCGCGCCTGGACTGCGGTGGAGCTCAAGAGCGGATCACGTTTCAGGCCACCTTGACGAGGGCCTGGGCCTTCACGAGGACTTTCTGTCCGTCAAAGACCACGGCGAGGTCCACGCGTGCGGTGCGCGCCTCGGCGTCGAGCGCCCCGATCGCGCCGCTCACTTCGATGACGGCGCCGGCGGCGCCGGTTCCGGTGGTGTCGGCCACCAGGACCGGCTTGGTGAAGCGGGTCTGGTAAACGACGACGGCGGCGGGGTCGCCTGCCCAGTCGGAGACGAGCTGCACGGCCGCTCCCATGGTGAACATGCCGTGCGCGATGACGCCCGGAAGCTCCACGCCGGTGGCAAAGGCTTCGTTCCAGTGGATGGGGTTGAAGTCACCGGACGCGCCGGCGTACTTGACCAGGTCCTGCCGGGTGACGTTGATGCTGCGGCTGCCGATGTCCTGGCCGACGCTGAGTTCTTCGAAAGTGGGGCTCATGGCTACTGTCCCTCTCCGCGGACCAGGATGGATGACTTGCTGGTGGACACGGGTTCGCGCCCGTCCCCGTCCGTGAGCGCGAAAATCTCGGCGCGGGTGGTGATCATGGCACCGCCGCCCATGGCCCGGACGCCGTCGACATGCAGCTCGGCTACCAGGCGGTCGCCGGCAAAGATGGGGCGGTGGTGGGTGAAGCGCTGGTCTGCATGGACCACGCGGGAGAAATCGATGCCGGCCTCCGGATCCTCGATCAGTTGCGCGTCGGCACGCTGGGCGATGATGATCGCGAACGTGGGCGGCGCAACGAGGTCGCGGTGGCCCAGGCCCTGTGCGGCGTCGACGTCAAAGTGGGCGGGGTGGGTGGCCTTGACCGCGCGGGCAAACTCGCGGATTTTCTCGCGCCCGACGTCGTACACCTCTGCGGCAGGGTAGCTTCGTCCCTGCAGGTCCGGATTGATAGTCATGGCCTCAAGCCTATCGTTTCCCCCTCCGCGGCGGCCGACGCCGCCTCTCCCGTCCGGGCCGCACGTTGCCCGGGTTGCCCGCCGGTAAGCCAGAGGCCTGAGCGCATCTGGTGATATGATGAATCCATCATTCCATCAATTCGCGCCGACGCGTTGGCACGGACAGGAACGGCAGGTCACGATGATTTCCGCAGCCCAGGCACCCTTGTACGAAATCAAGGCGAACCTCTTCAAGGCGCTTGCGCATCCGGCGCGGATCCGGATCCTCGAGCTGCTGGCGGCCGCCCCGGACACCGCTGCCCCGGTGAGCTTCCTGCTGTCCGAAACAGGCCTGGAAGCCTCGCACCTGTCCCAGCACCTGGCAACACTGCGCCGGCACAAGGTGGTCACGTCCGTCCGCTCAGCGAACATGGTGACGTACCGCATTGCGCACCCCAAGATCGCCGAGCTTCTGGCCATTGCCCGGGCATTCCTGCTGGACACCCTAAGGGATTCGAACGAGCAGCTCCGGCTTGCGCAGGATCTGCCCAGCACACACCTGCCCAGCACACACCCCGCCGGCCCCTTGGCATGAACGCCGGCCCGGAAGCGACTGGCAAGGCACAACCAGGCAAGGCACAACTGCGGACGGCCGGGCTGAAATCGGCGCTCTGGAAGTTTCTCCCGTCCCGGCGGGACTATGACGGCCTGCGCTCTTCCTGGCGGACGGATCTTCTTGCCGGCATCACCGTAGGCATCGTGGCCCTTCCGCTGGCTCTTGCCTTTGGCGTCAGTTCAGGCGTGGGCGCCGAGGCAGGACTGATCACGGCCGTGGTGGCAGGCTCGGTGGCGGCGATCATGGGCGGATCCAATGTCCAGGTGTCCGGCCCCACTGGCGCCATGGTGGTGGTCCTGGCCCCGGTGGTGGCAACCCACGGGCCTGGCAGCATTGCCCTCGTGTCTCTTCTGGCCGGTTTGATGGTCTGTGCACTGGGGTTCAGTGGCCTGGGGCGTGCCGTTGCGTTCATCCCCTGGCCTGTGGTGGAGGGCTTCACGCTGGGCATCGCGGCCATCATTTTCCTCCAGCAGGTGCCGCTGGCCACCGGCACAGCGGGGGTTCCCGGACACAACACGCTCCTGGCAGCAGTCGAGGCAGCCGCGGGAGCCACGTCACCGATGGTCCTCCAGACTTTGGCGGTGGTCGCGGCCGTGGCTGCCGTCATGCTGGTGGCATCCAAGCTTCACAAGTCCCTTCCCGCAAGCCTGATCGCAGTGGTGCTGGTGACTGTAGCGGCGGAACTGCTGCGCCTGGACGTCCCCCGGATCGGGACCCTCCCTCATTCCCTGCCAGCGCCCCGCCTGCCGTCTCTTGACCCGGCCGCGCTCAGCGGGCTGCTGATGCCTGCCGTAGCCATCGCCTCGCTGGCGGCGATCGAGTCCCTGCTGTCAGCACGCGTTGCGTCCGGCATGGCCGGACCGGACAGCAGGCCGAGCGGTCCCTACAGCCCGGACCGCGAACTCACCGGGCAAGGGCTGGCATCCATCGCGGCCGGGCTGTTCGGCGGCATGCCGGCCACCGGCGCCATCGCCCGGACAGCCGTCAATGTCCGCTCCGGTGCCAGGACCCGGGTGTCGGCCATCGTCCATGCCCTGGTGCTGCTGGCCATCATCTACCTCGCGGCAGGGCTGGTGGGCAGAATTCCGCTGGCGGTGCTGGGCGGGATTCTGATGGTGACAGCCACACGCATGGTCTCAACCCGCACGGTCAACGCCATCCTTCGCTCCACCCGCGCGGACGCCGCCGTCTTTGTCCTGACTGCGCTCATCACGGTGGCCTTTGACCTTATTGTTGCCATCCAGATCGGGCTCGCGGCCGCGGCGCTGCTGACGCTGCGGAAGTTTGCTTCGCTCAGCGGGGTACGCCGCGAGCAGATTGCGGAGAAGCCGGTCGAGGGCGACGACCACATTGCCATCTTTAGGCTTGAAGGCGCGATGTTCTTCGGCGCCGCTGAACGCATCCTGCAGGAGATCAGCCAAGTAAAAGACGTCCAGGTGGCGATCATCCGGCTGTCTCACGTGCGGCTGCTGGACGCCACGGGAGCCCATGCGCTGGTGGAGGTCATCGCTGCCCTGGAGCTGCGCGGCATCACCGTACTGCTGAAGGGCGTACGGCCCGAGCACCTGGCGCTGGTCACGAACGTGGGTGTCATCCGGTCCCTGCGCCACCATAGGCACCTCTTCACGGACCTGCCGTCGGCGATAGAGCACGCGCGCAGCCATGTCCGAAGGAACGCGGGCTACCTCTTGTAGCTCTTCCTGATGTGCTGGCCACGGACCACCAGCGCCACGACGTGCAGCACCAGTCCGAGGCCGATCACGGGCAGCGACGCCACCATGAGCCCCTGGTTGTGCGCGGCATTCCCCGCAACGTTAAGGATGATGCCTGCGGCAATCAGACCCATCGCGCTGAAAACCAGGACTTTGTATGAGGCGGGCGCCGAGGCCCAGAATTCGTTCAGCACCGTGCCAGTTTACCGAGTTCCGGAGGCCGCCCGTTCCACTGCGGTTGTGGAGACGGCTCCGGCGCGGCCGCGAACAGGGCTTCAGAACAGGGCTTCCTGCACCGCGGGCACCTCGGAGCTGAACTCCCCCGGCTCGATCAGACGTGCTTTCAGCAGCCCCAGGTTCACCACGAAGTCCAGCTCCGAGCCCTCAATGCAGGCCAGGCCGTGGCTGCCGCACAGCGCCCCGAGGGTGAAGCCGTGGCTGCCGCCGTCCATGCTGTGCGGATAGGCGTGCCGGGCCGAGGCCGCGAACAGCCCGGCGGCCTGTGCCGGCCGGACCCACTGTCCATCCACGACGTCGAAGCCCCCGACGGCGGTGCCCGCCAGTAGGGTCCTGACTTCTTCCGCCAGACGGCGGTTCAGTTCGTCGAGCCGGCTCCCGGGCAGCGGGTCCGTCAGGGCGGCCGCCTTTGCGGCGGACCGGACCTGCTGGGCGAGTCCGGCTTCACGGGTGACCATATCCTCCAGGATCCGCACCACGCGGCCATCCTCGGCGAGCGCAACGTACCGGGCAACCACGGCACCCTGCTCGGCCAGCCGGTTCCATTTCCGCGGCTGCGATGCCGTCCCGATTTTGCTGGCGCCGTGGGCGAAGGTGGCCACGTACAGCCAGTGCGGCTGCATGAGGTAGCTCCGCAGCCCGGGCGGCACGCGGCCGCCGCGGTGGAAATCGTGGATGAGCCGGGAATCGTCCACCACGAAGCAGCGCTCACACTGGCTGCCCCGCACCGCCGGGAACCGGTCCTGGCAGGGCACATGCTCCCGCTCCGTCGCGGAGAAGACCTTGGTGTGCCCGAGGCAGTGCTTCCCCCTGTCGATGACGCGGAAGCCAAGCCGTGCGCCGGCGCCGAGCCTTACCTCGCTGAACCCGTGGCCCGGCGAAAGCTGCTGAAGGCGCAACGCCGGGCTGCCGCCGTCGGACGTCCCGGACGCGGCAGGGGGTCCATCCCAAAAGACCCCGTGCACCAGATAACGGGTATCGGTCACGGGGCCTCCTTGGATGGCTGGGGGACGCTAGAGCGCCGGCTGCACCCCAAAGGCTACCGCGAGCTTCATGATCTTCTCGGCGCGGCCGAGGCGGGGCAGGTCGGAGCCGTCGCGGATGACGCGGCCGTTGGCCTCGAAGTCGGCCATGAAGTCGGTGGCCCAGGCGACGTCCGACGGCGTGGGGCTGATGACCTCATTGATGACGCTGGTCTGGTCGATGGCCAGGCAGAGCTTTCCGGTCATGCCCATCATCACCGTGATGCCGGTCTGCTCGCGCAGGATGGGGTGGTTGGTGCCGACGGTGGGGCCGTCGATGGGGCCGGGCAGGTTGCCCACGCGGCTGGCCACCACGAGCTTGGCGCGCGGGTAGGCCATCGCCTCGGGGGTGGCCGCCATGCCCGTGTCGCGGCGGAAGTCGCCGGAACCGAAGGCGAGCCGGAACGCGCCCTGCGCCTTGGCAATGTGGTTGGCTTCCTCGATGCCGAGGGCGCTCTCGACGAGCGGGATGACGGGCGTCTTGCCGTCCATGCGGTGGAAGCTTTCGGTCACCTGGTCTGCAGATTCGGTCTTGGCCAGCATGATGCCGAGCAGCCCGGGCGTGCCGCGGAGACCGGCGAGGTCAGCTGCCCAGAACGGGCTGGTGGCGTCGTTGATCCGGACCCAGGCCTGGCCGCCGCCGGTCAGCCAGTTCACCACGTTCTCGCGGGCTGTGTCCTTCTGTGAAGGGTCCACCGCGTCCTCGATGTCCAGGATGATGGAATCCGCACGGGACACCGCCGACTGGTCGAAGAGTTCGGTTTTCATTGCGTTGACCAGCAGCCACGAACGGGCGATTTCGGCGGGGATGTTGCGTTCGTGCCGGGTGATCTCGGCGGTGGAAGAAGACGTCATATACCTACCGTATCCGGCCTGCACCTGCTAAGGCGAAGATGACCGGTTCCCGGCTGAGATCAATACGACCAAAAGCGGGATTCTACGGCGTGCGAAGCCGTTCCGGGTGCCCGCCGTCACGGGGATTCATGGGCCGAAACAGGGCGCCTCATGACCCCGAGTTGCGCGGTATTTCAGCGGATTTCCAAGGGTTTCCTGCCGTGACCGGGCCGCTTTTCTGCGTCCGCTAAGTGCGCTTACATCGATCCATCGGCCGCTGCGGCGGCCGGCAGTGACCCTGGCAACAGAGCCAGCCAAGCAACCACCGAAGGAACCCCCATGAAACGACACCTGAACATCCTGAGTGCTGCGGCCGCCGTCGTCATCGCCCTGACGGTGTCCGGCTGCGGCGGCCCCTCGGTGGCCGGCACCGGCGCCCCGGGGGCCAACGAGGTCAAGGAACTCCGGTACCAGGGCTGGGCCAATACCGTGACCCTCCCCGAACTGGCCGAGGACCTCGGTTACCTGGGCGACGTGAAGCTGAACTGGGTGGGGAACACCATCAGCGGCCCGCAGGACATCCAGTCCGCCGCCACCGGCCAGACGGACTTCGGCGGCGCCTTCGCGGGTGCCGTGGTGAAGCTCATCGAGGCCGGGGCCCCGGTCAAGGCCGTCATCAATTACTACGGCGAGGACAGCAAGACCTTCAACGGCTACTACGTGAAGGAGGACAGCCCGATCCGGACTGCCCGGGACTTCATCGGCAAGAAAATCGCGGTCAACACGCTGGGAGCGCACTCGGAGGCCGTGATCAACACCTACCTCCGGAAGAACGGGCTCAGCGCGGACGAGATCAAGCAGGTCCAGCTCGTGGTGGTGCCGCCCAACGACACCGAGGAAGCCATCCGCCGCGGCCAGGTGGATGCGGGCTCGCTGGGCAGCATCCTCCAGGACAAGGCCATCGCCAACGGAGGGCTGAGGTCCGTCTTCAGCGACTTCAACCTGTTCGGCAGCTTTGCCGGCGGCCCGTACGTGCTGCGGGAAGATTTCATCGCCCAGAACCCCAACACCGCCCGGACGTTCACCACGGGCGTGGCGAAGGCAATCGAGTGGGAACGCACCACTCCGCGCAAGGAAGTGATTGCGCGCTTCACCAAGATCCTGAAGGAGCGCGGCCGCAATGAGAACCCCGCCGCCCTGCAGTACTGGAAGAGCGTGGGCGTCCCCAACAAGGGCGAAATCAAGGACGAGGACTTCACCCGCTGGAACGAGTACCTGAAGTCGGTAGGCATCATCAAGTCCGACTTGGACCCCAAGAAGCTCTACACCAACGAATTCAACGGCCTCATTTCCAAGTAACCCACCGCAAGTAACCCACCGCAGCGACACAACAGTGCAGCGACACAACAGTAAGGAAGAACAATGACCGTCATTACCGAAACCAAGCTCGAATTCGCCAAGCTGGGCTCCCGCATCGGGGCCGAGATCCGCGGACTGGACCTCAGCGGGGACCTCTCGGCCGAGACCGTCGCCCGGATCCGCGCGGCCCTCAACGAGCACAAGGCCCTGGTGTTCCGGGAGGCCAACGTCCTCACCGACGAGGCGCAGGTGAAGTTCGCCAGCCACTTCGGACCGCTCACGAAGGCCCACCCTACGGTCGCCTCGGTGGAGGGCGAGGAAAACGTCCTGCCGGTGGACAGCGAGAACGGCTCCGCCAACAGCTGGCACACCGACGTCACGTTCGTGGTCAACCCGCCGCAGGCATCCACCCTGCGCAGCATCGACCTGCCGGCGTACGGCGGCGAAACGCTGATCGCGTCCTCGGCCGGCGCCTACCGGGACCTGCCCGATGAACTGCGCAACTTCGCGGACACGCTCTGGGCGATCCACACCAACGACTACGACTACTCCGTGCCGAAGAACCTGGAGCACCAGAACGCGGAGGAGCGGCGCAAGGAATTCACCCGGCTCAAATTCGAGACCGCCCACCCCGTGGTGCGGGTCCACCCGCTGACGGGCGAGCGCGGATTGTTCATTGGGGGCTTCGCGCAGCGCCTGCGGATCGTGGGCCTCTCCAACACCGAGTCCAAGGACATCATCCGGCTGCTGCAGGCCTACGTCACCCGGCCCGAGAACGTGGTGCGCGTCAACTGGGAGCCCAACCAGCTGGTGCTGTTCGACAACCGGATCACCCAGCACTACGCACCGGACAACTACGACGGCCAGCCCCGCAAGCTCAACCGTGTCACCATCGCCGGTGACATCCCCGTGAGCGTGGACGGCACGCAGAGCCAGGCACTGAAGGGCGACTCCTCCACGTACTCGGAAGTCGCCCCGCTGAACTGACGCGCCCCGCCTACGGGCAAGCGCCCCGCCTAACCAGCCGCCCGCCGTCGGCCTTTGCCCCGCAAGGCTGGCGCCCGCCCAACTAGGTAGCAGCACGAATCGTTCTGAGGGCTCAGAACGGCGCCAGCTGCTACCTAGCGGTCAGGCGTCGCTGCCGCGCCGTGGCAGGAGAAAGTTCGTTGTCGTCTCGCCATTGGTTCTGGCGGGCGGTTGTGGCTGGGCGG
>NZ_LMSB01000025.1 GCF_001428005.1 Arthrobacter sp. Soil736 | reverse complement strand
CCATCCCTCATCGTCACCGCCGTGCCCGTAGCGGCCCGTGATTTCGCGAGCGTTTCTCAAATGAGGCATGCACCCCGTTTCGCGAGCACTATTGGTGAGTCTCGTCGGGATCTGGCTCCCGGATGCCCCAGGTCCTAAGGTGGAGTGGTGCGGTTTACTCGGTCTGCGCTTGATTCGTTCCGCGGCGGGAGCTTGCCGGACCTGCTCGGGGACCAGACGCGACTTCTGTTCGTCGGCATTAATCCCGGTCTGCGCGCGGTCGCGGTGCAGGCGCATTTCGGCGGCGGCGGGAGCAACCGCTTTTATCCTGCTCTCTACCGGGCGGGCATCGTCGATCGGCGGATAGATGCGTCCGCGGGCTTCCTTCCCGAAGACCTCACGCATCTGCATGAGCGTGGCCTCGGCATCACCTCTCTCGTTGCGGGAGCGTCGGCGCGCGCGGACGAACTCACCGCAGAGCAACTCACCACTGGAGTCGAAGCGCTGTCCGAGCGCGTCGAACGCATCGCTCCGGCAGTGGTGGCGGTATTGGGAATCACAGCCTACCGGACTGCTTTCGTCCGGCCGCAGGCGAGGGTCGGACGTCAGCCGGATCCTCTCGGCGGCGCCGCCGTCTGGGTGGTCCCGAACCCGAGTGGCTTGAACAAACACGCGAGCCTCGCTGACCTCGCAAACGCCTACGGAGAAGTCGCAATCGCAGCCGGCATCGAACTCTTCACAGCATCAGACTGACCCGCGCGCCTGCTCACGTCTGATCGTTGATTCTTTTCGACGTCACAAGCCGTCAACGATGCCGTCGACGACGGTGCCGAACTTCCCTGACGGTCCACCTGCCTTGACGAGCACGCTAAGCCCGATCACGGAGGCAAGCAGTTGACTGGCGGCAGTGTCGGCAACCCGATCCACGGCGAATTCTCCAGACTCTTGTCCCTGGGCGATTGCTTGCCGAAACACGGCTTCGATCTGTGTGAAGAGGTCGTCCGCGATGCGATTCACGTCGACGTCGGCGGGGCCGAGCTCCGCGGCAGCATTGACCATGACGCACCCCCGCTGGTGCTCGCCTATGCCGGCAAGGACAGTCATCGCCGCTTTGAGGCGGGGCCCGATCGGCCCAGGCGCTGAGAGCAGGTCGGTCAGGTACTCGAGTCGTCGCTCGCTGTAGCGCCGAAGGGCACGCACGAACAGCGCGTGTTTGCTCTCAAACGTGTTGTAGAGACTGCCTTTGCCGATCCCCAGCTCACTGGCTAACTCCTGCGGCGTCGTTCCGGCGTACCCCTGACGCCAGAACAGGTCCATCGCCTTGTCGACGGCCGTCTCCGTCTCAAACTGCATCGGTCTACCCATGGGAACAGAGTAGCTTGCATGGTATTGTACTTCAAGGTCAATAACCGCTTATGGGGCCACATCGGGTTCCGCTACCTCCTTCAGGAAGGCATTCCTTTGTCCGCTCAACTGCCTTTGGCACACGCCGCCCCTGCGACACGCGCCCGAACGCGTGTCCCCTTGAACACCCTCGCCATCCCACTGGGCCTGGCAGGCCTCGCCCAAGTCTGGACCGTGGCGGCTTCCGCGCTCGGGCTCCCGTTCGAACTCGGACAAGCGTTCTGGCTGATCGCTGCGATCGCCTGGATCTGGACCCTCGCGGTGCACGTGCATCGCGGCACGCGCACCGATCATTCTCTCTCTCATCAGCTCACGCACTTCGCTCAGGGCCCGCTTGCGGCAGTGCTTCCCATCGCCGCGATGCTGCTCGGAGGGGGACTTCACCGCACGTTCCCGCTTGCCGGAACCGTGCTGACATTGATCTCCATTGCCGCCGCTGCCGCGTTCGCCGCATGGATTCTCAGCTTCTGGATGCGCGGGGAGATGCCACTCGAATCCGTTCACGGTGGCTACTTCCTGCCCATCAGTGCAGCCGGTTTAGTCGGTGCACTCACCGCCGCAGAGACGGGCCTTGACTGGCTCGCCGTCGGAAGCTTCGCCGTCGGCATCTTCTTCTGGCTGGTGATCTCCGTGTTCTTCTTTCTCCGGCTCGCGCTCCGTCCAACCCTGCCTGCCCCACTCGTCCCGACTCTCGCGATCATGATCGCTCCCCCGGCCGTCGCGTCAGCAGCGTGGCTTACGATCTCTGGCGGTCGACCCGATCATCTGTTCGAGGGGCTGACGGCGATGACGGCGTTCATGGTGTTGATCCAGGTGATGCTGTTGCCGCGCTACCGCACACTGCCGTTCTCGCTCGGCTTCTGGTCATTCACCTTCCCCGTGGCGAGTGTCGCTGCGCTGGCAATTACCTGGTTGCACCTACTCCAACCGTTTGCCTGGCAAGCCATCACAATTGGAGTGCTCGCCGCCGTTACGATCCTCGTCGTGTTGATCGCGGCGAAATCCATCCTCCTGCACATCGCCACGACCCGCGCGGAACGGCGGCAGCGGTCCGACACCCCTCACCAATCCGTTTAACAAGAAAGAAGAAGGAAATGGAATTCCTGACCACCCTCATTACAAACGTTCCCGACGGAACAGCAGACGCGACCGTAAACGACACCAGATCACGGGAGGCGCTCAGGGCCGCAGAACTGGCCGAGCAAGGCCACCTTCTCCGGCTGTGGAGGCCTCCTGTCGAGCCGGGTGAGTGGCGAACGCTTGGCCTCTGGAGAGCGGACACTGAGACAGAATTGAGGGGCATTCTCGCCACCCTCCCCCTGCACAAATGGATGACGGTGGAAATCACTCCCCTCAATCCCCACCCCAACGACCCGGCAAACAAGAAGTCCTGACAGCCACAAGCCATCCAAAGACCAAGGAACGAACGTAGCGGAAAGCCATGGCCGCACTAACAACAGGTTCAACAGGATCCTTGAAATCCGATTCTTCACCGTGGATCATCGTGGGCCAAGTGGCTGCGGCTCTTGCAGTCGGAATGGGTATCGGTCGGTTCGTCTACACGCCGATTCTCCCCCTGATGGTTGCCCAGGCACACATGACCTCCCAGCTCGGGGGCCTCGTGGCAACTGGCAACTACGTCGGCTACCTTGCCGGCGCAATGGCCGGCATCTTCGTTCCGCGGCTCCTCCATTCAAAGGTCACGCTGCGAATATCACTCGTCGTCGTTGTCTTGACCCTCGCGGGCATGCCGGTCACCGAGCACGGCGCCGTATGGTTTGTGTTGCGACTCATCGCAGGAATCGCCAGCGCGCTGGTGTTCATGGTCGCGGTAAGTTCAATGCTCACGCACCTACGAGCGCATGGTTACCACCTCGCCGGTTGGGCCTTTGGTGGTGTGGGGGCTGGAATTGCCCTCTCCGGAATTCTCGTGCTGGTCCTGCGTGCCGTTTCTAACTGGACTGCTGCCTGGATAGCCTCAGCCATCCTTGCAGCCATCCTTTCGGCCCTGGCCTGGCCGATGAAAACCCAACCGCCTACCGCCCAACCGGACGGCGCCGCGAAACTGACCTACCCACGCAGCCATCGCTGGTTCTCCGCCTTAATGGTGAGCTACTCGCTGGAAGGAATCGGCTACATCATCGCCGGCACCTTCCTCGTCGCAGCGATCGACCAATCCATCCCCGGCTGGATCGGCAGCGGAGCCTGGGTGCTCGTCGGCCTCGCGGCCCTGCCATCCTCCGCGCTATGGGCCTGGCTGGCCCACCGGTTCGCCCGGCCGGTGCTCCTGCTCGCCGCACTCATCATCCAAGCAATCGGTATCGCTCTCCCAGCACTGTTCGGCGGAGTGGTGCCAGCGATCATCTCAGCCATCCTGTTCGGAGCAACGTTCCTTGGCATCGGAACAATCGCCCTCGCTATCGGAGCGCACCTGCGATTCCCGCGCTCAGTTGCCCTGCTCACCACTGGCTACAGCGTAGGCCAAATACTCGGCCCGCTGCTCGTCACTCCAGTCCTGAACCACGGCTACCACGATGCCCTTCTCATCGGCGCGGCCACCGTCAGTATCGCCGCCCTCGCGGCAATCCTTCTCGGGCTCCGTTTCCCACACAAGGTTGAGCCACTTGATGCAGTTGACGAAGACTGAACTTCATTCAAACCCCGGACCCATGCGAAGTTTGGTGACCGACCGGTTCCCAAAGTTGCACTCTGGACCGGTCTGCGCCGGTTTACGGAGAGGGGATGGTCCGGGCTGCTGCCGGGACGGGCCATTCGTATTTCTCCTTGAAGACCTCAAGGTGCATCCAGGACTCGATCTTGACCACATCGTCATCCTGCCTGAGCTGGTCGATTAGATGGCGGAGCGTCGCCGCGGAGTCAGCGGCCAGCGTGGCGACTAGATCGAACCGACCTATGGTCCGGGCGAGGAACTCGATGCCCGGCAGGCTGGCCATGACATCAAGGACGGAGGCCGTGTCCCCCCGCAGGTTCACGCCAAGCCCCGTCGCGACGTTGCGGGTTCTGCCCCGCCGGTTGTGGGCGGCTCCAATGCGGATCACGTGGTTGTCCAGCAGATAGTTGACGCGGTTCCGCACTGCGCTGGGAGAAAGCCCCAGGAGCGGAGCCAGATCCTTGTAGCTCATACGGCCGTCCTGCTCGAGCTGGCGCATCAGCCGTAGATCGACATCGTCGACCTTGACGTTCTCCGGCAGCGCATGCCTCGGCATGAAGATGCCCTTGACCACGTCAACATAGACCAGGGTGTTCACCGTCAAGACCCCCGGCAGGGAGCGGATCCGCCCAATCGTGGCATAAAGGTCCACCTGGTTCGGGAGCCGGATTTCGACCACAAGGTTGTGGATGCCGCCCACTCCCAGCACCAGCACGACCTCCGGCCAGGAAGAAAGCGCCTCAACGACGGGGTCCGACGGTCCGTCTGTCTGGATCGACACGTGCGAGATCGAGTGAAGGCCCAGGAAGTCCGGGTGCGTTGCGGAGACGACGCGAAGTGATCCATCCCCCATGAGCGCATCGACCCGGGCCGTGATCGCGGCCCGCGATACCCCGATCTTGTGCGCCATGGCGGAGTAACTGGCGCGCCCGTCGTCCTGCAACAGGGAGAAGATCTGTTCGTCGATGTCGACCATGGCGCACCCTCCGGAACCGCGAGCGGAATATCTTGAAGAATCTTATCTCAGTCGAGGTGACGAAAAACGAGCAACTATCTGTATATTCAGGCTCAACAGTCACAGTTCTGTCGCATCGCCCAACAAAAGAATCACCAGGTCTCTGAAGTAACAATTCGATTGCTTGCCACGGACTCAACATGGGGCTACCGTCATCTCATCCGCATCTGGTGTGATCTGCACCACGAACTCGAAAGCGAGATGGCCTTGAAGAAAACTGCCAGCCTCCTGGGCACAGCAATCCTCGCACTGTCACTCTCCGCCTGCGGAGGAGGATCCGGTCCCGCAGGCACCACCTCCACGGCCGCAGCGGTAGAGGCCGCACCGAGCGGGCTCATCAACGCCGGCCAGCTGAAGGTCTGCATTGACCCCGAGTACGCCCCGCTGGAGTACTTCAGCAACGGATCCAGCGGAGAAATCATCGGCTTCGACGCCGACGGCGCCCGCGCCCTCGCATCCTACTGGGGCCTCAGCCCGACCTTCCAGCAGACAGCCTTCGACGGTCTTATGCCTGCCCTGCAGGCAAAGCGCTGCGACATCTTATGGTCCGGCCTCTACACGAGCGAGGCCCGCCTTCAGGTTGCGGACGGCGCCAAGTACCTGAACACGGGGCCCGGCCTCATCGTCAGTGCCAAGAACAAGGACAGCATCAAGGTTGCAGACGATCTGTGCGGCAAAACCGTGGCGGCTCAGAACGGCAGCGCCAACGCAGCCACCGTCCGGGCGCTGGGCGAGAAGTGCGTGCAGGGCGGCAAGGACAACATCAACGTCACCGAATACCCCAAGGTTGCCGAGACAGTCCTAGCCGTAACCAACGGCAAGTCCGACGCCCTGGTGGAAACCGACGTCGCGATCGCGGACATCGTGTCCAAGAGCAACTCTGCATTGGTCCCCGTCGAGGGGATCTTCCCCACCGACACCACGTTCGGTGTGTTCACCCTCAAGGGCGGCCCGCTCAGCGAGCCGGTAGCCAAGGCCGTCAAGGCGCTCATCAGTAACGGCACGCTAACCGATCTCGCTAAGAAGTACGGCCTCAACCCCGACAAACTGGTCAAGGGCTAGCCCAGACGTTGAAGGTGAGGCGCCATGCAGTTTGATCCAGCCATATTCTGGCAGCAACTCTTTTCCCTGGAGTACGTGCAGGGCGCAGGCATCGCCCTGGGGCTGGCTGCGCTCTCCCAGGTCCTTGCCATCCTGATCGGCTTCGCCGTCGCTGTCGGCCGCATCAGCAGGAAGAAGACGGCACGGGCCGTCTCCGGCTCCTACGTCTGGTTCTTCCGGGCAATTCCCACCCTGCTGGTGCTGCTGATCGTCTGGAATGCGGGCCCGCAGCTGATTCCGGCTCTGACAGAAAGCTGGTACACACCGTTCCTGGCGGCACTCATCGCGCTGTCCGTCGTCGAGGGCGCGTACATGGCGGAGATTCTGCGCTCGGCACTGCTGAGCGTGGATGAGGGGCAGCCCCTCGCCGCCCGGGCCCTGGGTATGACGCCGAGCCAGGTCATGGTCAAAGTCATCATTCCCCAGGCCACCCGCATCGCGATCCCGCCCACGGGCAACGAGTTCATCGGCCTGGTCAAGTACACCTCCCTGGCCAGTGTCATCTCGCTGCGAGAGCTGCTCACCACGGCGCAGGTGGGCGTCTCGGTGACGTTCCGCTACGCCGAATACTACGCGGCCGCCATCATCTACTATCTCGTCATCGTCTCCGTCCTGATGGTCCTGCAGAGCTACTTCGAGCGGAAATTCCGCTGGACCACCAAGGCGGCCAAAGTAGTCCGGACGCGCCCGGGGAAGGAAGAGGTCATATTGTGAGTGACTCGACTGAGCAGCCAATCCTGCGGGTCAAGAACCTGCAGAAAAGCTACGGCCACAACCCCGTCCTCAAGGGCGTCGATTTCGAGATCCAGCGCGGCCAGGTCAAGGCCGTCCTGGGCCCCTCCGGCTCCGGCAAGTCCACCATGCTCCGCCTGATGGCGCTGCTCGAGACCGCCGATGATGGCGAGATCTATCTGGAGTCCAAGCGCATCGGAGTGGCGGAACGCAAGGGTCATTTTGTGCCGCTCTCCGAACGCGCCATGGCGCACCAACGCGCCGACATCGGCATGGTGTTCCAGAAGTTCAACCTGTTCCCGCATCTGAACGCGCTGCACAACGTGATGGTCGGCATGACCACCGTCCGCAAGACGCACAAAAAGGAAGCCGAAAAGACCGCGCACGAAATGCTGGCCCGCGTGGGCCTGGCCAACCGGG
The DNA here is from genome assembly GCF_001428005.1 of Arthrobacter sp. Soil736. Taxonomy (GTDB): domain Bacteria; phylum Actinomycetota; class Actinomycetes; order Actinomycetales; family Micrococcaceae; genus Arthrobacter. Next base: position 42,172 of record NZ_LMSB01000025.1, on the reverse strand, counting down.
CGCACGCCTTTCCCTCCGAACTCTCCGGCGGACAGCAGCAGCGCGTTGCGATTGCCCGGGCCTTGGTCATGAACCCGAAGGTCCTGCTCTTCGATGAGCCGACGTCGGCCCTGGACCCCGAGCTGGTAGGCGAGGTCCTGGAGGTAATGGAGAGCCTGGCCCGCGAGGGCATGACGATGGTCGTGGTGACGCACGAGGTCAAGTTCGCCCAGCGCGTCGCTTCCGAGGTGCTCATGTTCGACGGCGGCTACATCATCGAGCAGTCGGCTCCGGAACAGTTCTTCGGCAACCCGCAACACGAGCGGACCAGGAAGTTCCTCAGCCACGTCCACTAGCCATCCCGGACGGGCGCGGGGGGTCGAACCCTTCCCCGTCGCTGGCCGCAAGGCCGCGAGGCAGCTTCTGCGCGCCCAAACACGCCCCCTGAACCACCACTCTGACCCCGGAGAAAGCGACATGAAATTCGGACAGGCAGCAGTCAAACTCCTTGAGCACTACGGCGTCGACACGGTCTTCGGGATCCCCGGGGTCCATACGATCGAGCTGTACCGCGGGCTCGACGAGACCGGAATCAGCTCCATCCCGGCCAGGCACGAGCAGGGATCCGGTTTCATGGCGGACGGCTACGCCCGCGTCAGCGGCAAGCCCGGTGTCTGCCTCCTCATCTCCGGCCCCGGGGTGCTTAACGCCCTGACCCCGATGGCTCAGGCCTGGCACGATTCCGTGCCGATGCTGGTGCTCGCCTCCACGACCGAGACGGCGCTGCTGGGCCGGAATCGGGGCCCCCTGCATGACATCCCGGACCAGGCCGGGCTCGTGGGCAAGCTGACATCGCCCTCCGTGACAGTGACGGATCCTGAGCAATACGCCCAGGTGCTGGCCGAAATCTGGCAGGGCTTCCGGACCGGACGGCCGCGGCCGGCGCACATCGCGATCCCCATCGACATCCTGGCCAAGGAGGTCGGGACGATCGCGCCCGTGCTCCTGCCCGCTCCGGCGCCGGGCTGGACTCCGGCCCAAATCCGCGAGGCGGCCGGGCTGCTGCGCACCGCCTCGCGCCCGGTCATCCTCGCCGGCGGCGGCGCCCTGCTGGCCGCGGACCAACTGATCCGTCTGGCCGAACGATTCGACGCCCCGGTCGTCGCCACGACCAACGCCAAGGGCATCATCCCCGAAGGGCACCCACTATCCGCCTCCAACACGCTGCCCTTCACCGGAACGCAGGCTGAACTGCGCGAAGCCGACGTCGTCGTGGCCATCGGCACCGAATTCTCCGAGACCGAGACCATCTACACCGGCAGCCCCGTCCGAATCGGGGGCCGCATCATCCGCATCGACGTGGACCCCGCCCAGCTCGACGCCCCCTTCACCGCCACCGTGGGCCTGGTCGGGCGCGCCGAGACCGTAGTGGCCGCGCTGCTCGACGCGACGGCGGATCTGCCGCCCGCCGCCCACGACGGCGCCGCGAGGGCCGCCGCCATGCGCTCGGCGATCCAATGGACTGAGGCCTCCCGGGCGCACATGCCCTGGCTGGACGCCTTGGCCGCGGCAACACCGCAGGACACCATCACCGTGCTGGACTCCACCCAGCTGGCCTACACGGCGCAACAGTACGTTCCGCATTCCACCCCCGGCACCTGGATCGCCAGCTACGGCCTGGGCACCTTGGGCGCGGCCATCCCGATGGCCGTCGGTGCCCGGATCGCGGCGCCCGACAAGCACGTCCTCGCCATAGCCGGCGACGGCGGCTCCCTCTTCACACTGACTGAACTGGCCAGCGCCGTGGACCGCAGATCCCAGCTGACCGTGGTCCTGTGGGACAACGCCGGCTACGGCGAAATCCGGGACTCCTTCGACCGAGCCCACGCGACCCGGGTCGATACGGAGGTCACCGCCGTCGACCACGTCAGGATCGCCGAGGGCTTCGGCGCCCGCTCCTCGCGGGTCGAGGACCCCGAGGCCTTCGGCCGGGCCCTGAAGGAAAGTTACGAGCACGACGGCGTCAGCGTCATCGTCGCTACCGCCCCTGACATGCCAGCCGGCGTCCGCCGCTAGCCTCAGCCACCCCTACAAAGCGAGGTCTACGACATGCGAAAGCTTCACCATCTGGAAGCATCCCCGCTGGATGCCGTCAGCACCATTTTCACGGGCGCCACGGTCCGCACGATGGATCCGAAGCTGGGCAGCGCCGAGGCGTTCCTGGTCCGCGGCTCGCATGTGGCCGCGGTCGGCACCGAGGCGGAGTGTCGTGCAGAGGCCCGCCGGCTGTGCCCGGCCGAACCCGCAGTAGTGAGCCTGTCGGGGAAGGTGGTGGTTCCGGGCTTCATCGACCCGCACGCCCACCCGCTCATGTACGGGCAAATGATGAGCTGGGTGGACTGCGGCCCCGCGAAGGCCGCGAACATCCCCGAGATCGTGGCTTTGCTGAGCGAGGCCGCTCAGCGTCTGCCCGGCACTGCCCCCGTGCGCGGCTACGGCTACGAGCACAGAAATCTGGCGGAGGGCCGGCACCCGCGCAAGGAGGAACTGGATCAGGTCGCCACGGACCGCGAGGTCTATCTCATGAACGCCAGTGGGCACGGCGGCGTCGTGAATAGCTACACGCTCGCCCTGCATGGCGTGGACCGGGACACCCCCAACCCTGCGGGCGGCGAGTTCTTCCGGGACGCCGACGGCGAACTCACGGGTGAGCTCTCGGATGCTGCCTGCAACATTTTGACGGGCGTCGACGGCGTCAAGGTGGGCCACCACGGCCCGAACTTCCACCTCGAGGATGAGCCTGAGGAGCACCTGCGCCAGCTGCGCGCCGCCCAGGAGAAGTTCCTGCAGGGCGGAGTCACGAGCATCGGCGACTGCCAGGTGACCCGGCGCGAGCTGGACATGTACCTGCGCCTGTCCGCCCGGAACGAGCTCAAGACCCGGGTCAGCATGTACCTGCTGTCCAACCTGCTCGAACAGACCATCGAGATCGGCATCCATGGTGCCTTCGGCAACTCCCACCTGGCCGTGGGCGGCATCAAATTCTACGCCGACGGAACGCTTGGCGGCTGGACGGCGTATTTCCCCGACGGGTATGTGGGCGACCCGTGCCGCACCGGGCAGCTCTACCATGAGCCGGGCGAGTACACCGAACTGATCACCCGGGCGCATTCCGTGGGCCTCCAGACCGCGACGCACGCGCAATCCCCCACCGCAATCGGCATGGTTCTCGATGCGATCGAAGCCGCGCAGGCGGCCTTCCCCACGGAAGCCCGGCACCGGATCGAGCACTGCGGCCTGCCCAGCCCGGAGCAGATTGTGCGGATGAAGCAGCTGGGCGTCTACCCCGTCAACCAGCCGCAGCACTACTTCAACTGGGGCGAAGGCGTGACCGAGGCGATCGGCACCCCCGGGGAACGCTTCAACCCGCTGGGCGAGTTCGTGGCTGCCGGCGTGCCGGTCACGCTCAGCTCCGACGCGCCCGTGGCCGAGCCCAAGCCACTCGAGGCCATCCAGGCGGCGGTGACCCGGGTGACCCGGCAGGGCCACCGGCTCGGGGCGGATAATCTGCGGATCACGCCGGAACAGGCCTTAGCCGCCCACACGATCAACGGAGCCCGGGCCCTGGGCCGCGAGGACGAGCTTGGCAGCATCACCCCCGGCAAGCGCGCGGACTTTGTGGTCCTCAGCGCCGATCCACTGGCCGTGGCGGCAGGGGACATCTCCAGGATCGCCGTCCTGGAGACCTGGGTCGACGGCGCCCGAGCCTACGCCATGTAATTCCCGTCAAACGCGGGCGGCGCGGATCTGACGAGCGCGGGCAAAGCCGCGCCATCGCTGTGAACTTCCATGGATTTGCCTGTGAAGTGTCCGCCCACCCTTGCGCGAGACTGGTTGCCTGCGGCAAGCTGTTGAGCACTTGATGAATCGATCTACTGGGGGTTTATCGGCTTAACCAGGGGTCCGGCGGCGACGTCGCCGCCTGGGCAGGAGCCGCAGAACGGGAGGACACGTATGGCAGGCTTGTTTGAACTGTTCGTTGACGCGCAGTCGTATGTCAGATTCCGGCTCACAGCACCCGACGGAACGGTGATGGCCGTTTCCAGGGCTTTTGACGACAAGTCCGCAGCTGTGGCGGGCATTGCCGCGGTGCGTGAGTACGCCGGCATGGGACACATAGCCGACCTTTGCCCGGCCGACCGATCGAACCCTGCACCGCCGCATTCCGAGTCCGGGCAGCCTGCCCAGGCATACAGGTCAGTGCCGGCAGGTGAAACTGCCACCCGGAACAGGGCACTCCGCGGGGACGCAACCAGACTCCCCTGGTCCGGCGCCGCCTGACCGGGGGCACAGACACCGCCGCCTGCCCGCCGGTGCTTGGGGCACCGCTCGCGTCTTCCGCAGGAACCGGCTTCCGGGTAAGACAGGTATCAGGCGTCCCCGAGACGGGGACCATTTGAACGGGCGAAAGGTGATTGCGATGACCGAACATCAGGAACTGGCCGCGGCACCCATGACGGCCGCACAGGCCGGGCTCATCGTACGCCTGGCGGCGCAACTGCGGGTGGACTCCATCCGGTGCAGCACACAGGCCGGTTCCGGCCATCCCACCTCATCATTGTCGGCAGCAGACCTCATGGCGGTCCTGCTCGAACGGCACCTCCGCTACGACTGGGACGAGCCGTCGCTGACGACCAACGACCACCTCATTTTTTCCAAGGGCCATGCCTCCCCGCTGCTGTACTCCATGTACCGGGCGGTCGGCGTAGTCGAGGAGGACGAACTGATCCATACCTACCGGCAGTTCGGCGGCCGGCTGCAAGGCCACCCCACACCGGTCCTGCCCTGGGTCAATGTGGCGACAGGCTCATTGGGCCAAGGCCTGCCGGACGCGGTCGGGGTGGCACTGGCCGGCCGGTATCTGGACCGGCTGCCCTACCGGACCTGGGTCCTGTGCGGGGACAGCGAACTGGCCGAAGGATCCATGTGGGAAGCCCTGGACAAGGCCGCGTACTACAAGCTGGGCAACCTCACCGCCATCGTGGACGTCAACCGCCTGGGCCAGGACGGCCCCACCGAACTCCAATGGGACATGGACCGCTACGCCCGGCGGGTAGAGGCTTTCGGCGCCCATCCCCTCGTCATCGACGGCCATGACCTTACCGCCATCGACGACGCGCTCACCCGCGCATGCTCCCACGCCGAACAGCCAACGGTCATTCTCGCCAAAACCATCAAAGGCAAAGGCGTTCCCGAGATCGAAGACCAGAACGGCTGGCACGGCAAAGCGCTCCCGAAGGACATGGCCGAACGCGCCGTGGCAGCCCTCGGCGGCCCCGGTAACCTGCGGATCACCACGGCCCGCCCCGAACCGGGCACGCCTGCGGTCACTCCCAATCCGCGGGCTGCCGTCAGCCTGCCCCGATGGGAGGTGGGTGAGGAGGTGGCGACCCGGGCCGCCTTCGGCGCCGCCGTGTCCGCGCTGGCCGCCCGCCCCGAAATCGTTGTTCTGGACGGCGAAGTCGGAAACTCGACCCACGCCGGCGAATTCCAAGACGCGGCCCCGGAACGATACTTCGAAATGTTCATCGCTGAACAGCAACTCATCGCCTCCGCGATCGGGCTCTCGGTCCGCGGCTACATCGCGTTCGCCGCGAGTTTCGCGGCTTTCCTGATCTCCCGGCCCCTCGACTTCATCCGGATGGCAGGAGTCTCCCAGGTCAGCATCCGGCTCGTCGGCACACATGCCGGTGTCGAAATCGGCCAGGACGGCCCCTCGCAAATGGCGCTGGAGGACATCGCCGCCATGCGGGCCGTGCACACCTCCAGAGTGCTCTACCCGGCCGATGCCCCCTCCACCGCCCAACTCGTGAAGACCATGGCCGACACCCCGGGAATCTCCTACCTTCGCGCCACCCGCGGCGCCTACCCGGTCATCTACGGGCCCGACGAAAAATTCCCGCTCGGCGGCTGCAAAGTCCACCACGCCGGACCCAACGACGCCGTGACACTTATCGGCGCCGGGGTGACCCTGCACGAATGCCTCACCGCCGCGGATCAACTCGCCGAAGACGGGATCAACGCCCGCGTCATCGACCTCTACTCCATCAAACCTATTGACGCGGACACCCTGCGCCGGACCTGCCAGGCGACCGGGGGCAGGATCGTCGTCGCCGAGGACCACTACCCCGAAGGCGGCATCGGCTCCGCCGTCCTCGAAGCCCTCGCGGGCACGGACACCCCCGAACTCCACGCCGTCTTGCTAGCCGTCAAAGCACTCCCCACCTCCGGCAAACCCCAGGAACTGCTCGACGCCGCCGGCATCTCCGCCCGCCACATCACCGAAGCCGCCCGCAGCCTCCTACGACCCTGAACCTGCTAACTCCCACTCCGATCATCAAGATTGCACTGCTCCGCGGCCCCGGCCTGCGTCTCAGGCGTGGGCGCGTGCTCGAACCGGTCCGATGACCAGGCTCGGTTCGGCTCGGAGGAAGTCTCCGATGCGTTCGGCCTGGGCCCTCAGTTCGTCCTGCTGTGGCGTTGTCAGGGGCCGGAATAGTTCTGCCGTGATTTCGACTCTGCGCCCGGACCGAACTTGGTGCCACAGCCCGCCGACCACGCCGTCAATCAGCACGACCGGAAAATTTCCGGCCTGTCCCCTGGACAGCCCCCGGCGGGTGGCCTCCCCGGCGAAGAGCCGATCGCGGGGTTGGGAGCCCACGATGAAGGCGTCGAAGTACGGAAGCAGCCGGACGCAGGACGGGTCCCTCGAAGCCTTCCGGACATCCCCTGCGACTATCCAGGCCGGGCCTCCGTCGATCGTTGCCGGCCCCAGCTCGCCGGACAGGGAGTCGAACAGCTCTGTGGCCCAGTGCCGGTCCGCGGAGAGCCACCGCGCGAAGTGCGCCGGAGTCCCGGGTCCGTATGAGAAGAGGTAGGCGCGCACCAACCATGCGAGGGCCGAATGCTGCCTGCGCCAGCGCTGCGCGCCAACGCGGCCACATCCCGTTGAACGCGGGCATGACCGGCTCACTCGCCCACGCCCCCGTTCGTGCGACGATGGCGTCGCCGAGTTCTGCCGCGGTCAGCTCAGCCGCCCGGAGCGCATCGGCTATCGCTAAAATGACGTCGTCCGTCTGCTCGGGAGTCAGAAATCGATGCCGGATCGCTGCAGGGGCAGGAATTGCGCCCAGAGCCGCTGTCCAGAGGGGTAGGTCTTCGGCCGGTAGCAGGTGCACGGTGCCGCGGGGCCCGTAAGTCTTAACCAGGCTTCGCTCTTCCCACACGGCGCGTCGGACCTCCTCCTGCGACAGGCTCAGCGAACGTATCCCGACGGACAGCTCCGCGGCGGAGAAGACCTGGGCGTGCGCCCCGCACATGGCCATGACGATTTCCGCCGGGCGGCCGTGCCCGGCGGGCGGGACAAGCCCGTTCCGCTCCAAGCGCCGGGCGCAAACCTGGGCCCACGAAAAGGCCTCTGGCTGCCGGATGCTCATCCCCGCAGTGTCCCTTCTACTCGTATCCGACACAATGGATGATGCCACCTAGACACCCGTGCCCGTGGACCGGCAGCCGGACGAAGTTTGCCGCCCTCCCGCAGGCCCTCACCGCCGGGCATCAAGTCGTGAATGCGCCGCGACAGCGTGGCCCCGTCCGGCAGGGAACCATTGCCTGGCCAGATGATGATTACTGTTTCAGTTGGCAGGGGCCACGCCGATGCCTTAGTGGCGTGTCCGGACAAGGTTGTTCAGCGAATGTGGGCGCGGGCGCCGGAATAGGAGCGTTCGCCTTGTAGGTCATCGAAGTCGATCCGGCCCAGGGCATGGGCGTTGGAGGAGACTGTGACCACCCGGGCAGGAGCGCTCTGCTGCAACCGGGCGTTGGGCGCGCGTGCTCAGATGGTGATCGCGATTTTCCCGCGGGCCTTGCCGGCGTCGAAGTAGCGCATTGCGTCGGGAACCCGTTCCAGCGGATAGATACGGTCGATGGCAGGGACAAGGGTTCCCTTTTCCAGGAGTCCGGCGAGGTGTTCGAGGTCCGCTGAGCCCTCCGCTCCAATGACCATGGTCAGCCTCTGACGGATGAACGGGGACAGTGCCAGGGCCCGGAATTGCCTGTCCATACTGCCCGTCCAGGACCCACCTTCCTCGCCGCCGGTTATGACGGCCGTGCCGGTAGGGGTGAGCGCCCGGCGGAGGCGCGACAGGGTGGGGTTCCCTGCGATATCCACGATCAGGTCGTAGTGCTCAGTGCCGTCGGCGAAGTCCTGCTTGGAGTAGTCGATGACCTGATCGGCGCCAAGGGAGCGCACCAGGTCAACCTTGGCTGCACTGCAGACGCCGGTGACCACGGCCCCTGCGGCCTTGGCGAGCTGCACGGCGTAGCTGCCGACTCCACCCGAGGCCCCAAGGATCAGCACCTTCTGCCCCGGTGTTACTCGGCCGGCAGCGCGGAGCGCTTGCAGGGCAGTGCAGCCGGAAACCGGAACTACCGAGGCCTGTTCGAAACTGATGTTCGCCGGTTTGCGGGCGAGCTGGCTTTCGCGGGCCGTGGCGTACTCAGCGAAGGAGCCCTTCCCGACGCCGAAGACTTGGTCCCCGGCTGTGAACCGGGTGACTGCCGCTCCGACAGCCGTGACGGTGCCGGCCAAGTCCAGCCCCGGCACAGGGTTTTTGGGGACGCGGATGCCGTAGGCCAGACGTAGCGCGTAGGGCAAGCCCGTGGTCACATGCCAGGTCCCCCGGTCCAGCCCTGCTGCGTGGACCCGAACGAGCACTTCGTCCTCTGCAATCTTCGGCTTGGGAATCTGCGCCATGCGCAGGACATCGGCGGAGCCGTAGGCCTCCTGCACGATGGCCCGCATCGTGACCTCCGCCGCGGGCGAGCCGCCCGGACGAGGAGTCTCCTTAGCTTGCTGACCAGAGGTCATGGCCGTTCCTTTCAAACATTTGGAGTATGCAGCCCACTCATTCGTACGCTGTACTAAAGAGAGTATCGTACAATGTACTAAACCGCCATGGCCGAAGGAGATCCAGTGCCAACCACTACGCCGCCCCTCCCCCGGAAGCGCCTTCCGCTCAGCCGGGAGAAGGTGCTCGAGTGCGCTCTGGATCTCGCCGACGAGTCGGGAATTGCCGCGCTGACCATCCGCTCGCTGGCCCAGAGCATGGGAACCAAGCCCATGTCGCTGTACTACTACGTTGCAAACAAGGACGAGATCCTGGACGGCATCGTGGACCTCGTTTTCAGCGAAATAGAGCTGCCCTCCCCCGCCGGCGAGTGGCGGGAGGAAATGAACCGGAGGGCGCACGGGGTGCGTGCAGCGCTCAAACGCCACCCGTGGGCGGTCGGGCTGCTCGAAAGCCGCGCCTCCCCGGGCGCAGGGACCCTGCGCCACCACGAAGCAACCCTGGGCACCTTGAGGGCAGCGGGCCTTTCGGTTCAGCTGACAGCCCACGCCTACGCCCTGCTCGACAGCTACATCTACGGATTCGCCCTCCAGGAAGCCGCCCTGCCGTTTGACGGCAGGGACACCGCCGCCGAGATCACAACACCGATCGTTCAGCGGTTTTCGACCGGCGAATACCCACACATGGTGGAGATTGCCATGGAACACGTCCTCAAGCCCGGCTACGACTTCGGGGATGAGTTCGACTTCGGCCTGAACCTAATTCTTGACGGTCTCAGTCGGTTGGTTCCCTTCACCGACGGCGGCCCGGAGCGTCATTAGCGCAGTCCCCGACCGCAGAGCATCCGCCCCGCACGTCACTGCAGACCCTGACATCAAGGACGCGCATAGGCAACAGTCGGCCCCGGAGGAGTCCTCGTTCTCGGCGCCGCTGGCCCGCACTCGTGCGATAACGCCGTCGAGGTCAGCCCGCCGACCGGCTCACACTGATGCGGCCTCCCACGCGAACCCGTCCGGATCGGTGAACGGGCCTGCATCGCTGCCGATCGCGAGTCGGTGCGATCCGGTGCCGTCGGGAGAGACGCCGGCGTCCTTGGCGAGCGCGCGGCGCCCGTAAAGCCCCAGCTTGACGGGACTCGACGGCATGGCGAACTCGACGTACTTGCCGAAGCTCTTCCCCACGGCGAGGCCGTGGTCGACGTAGAACCGTTTGCTCGCAGCAACGTCCGTGGCCGCCATCAGGAGCACGATCTGGTCGACCTGCCGGGTAGCCGGACCGGTGTCCTTCTTCGCCGACGTCGCGACCTTCCAGATCGCGCCATCCGGAGCTTGCACGACGCCGCCGTAGCCCCACAGCGACTTCGCGGCCGGCTTCAGCGTCGTGGCGCCAGCCTCCACGGCAGTGTCGATCAGGCTGCTGACGGTGGACGGCTGCGACACTATGAGCGACAGCGTGAACCCACGGAACCCGGTCGTCGGGGCATCCGAGGCTCGCACGCGCACCCGCGTGCCCAATCCGAAGGCGGCAGCGTAGAAGGCGGAGGCGACCGTGGGGTCAGGTACTTCGAGAGTGACTGATTCGATGGAGGTCATGGCAGGTCCTTCAGTGAGGTGGGCAGGTCGTGGTGTTGACTCTATGCTGCGGCCTCCCCGATCGCTCCTCCGATCCTGATCGACCCGTTCCGCACCCTCAGCTACCCCTGCGTCTGGGGTGGCCTCGCCATGATCGGGCTAAGGTGCACTCCCAACAGGAGCCAGCCGCCCTCCTGCTGCCCGGAAACACCGGACGGTACGGCAATCAGCGACACCCTGAAATTCCCGTCATTGCGGTGGCCCTGATACGTAGTCCGCTGGTGCTGGATGCCGATCCCCACTGCGACCCGGTCATGGATGCGCCACCCCAACTCGGCCAGCTCAAAGCTTTCGTTGACCAGGCCATTGGCAAAACGTTCCATCCACTGATCCCGCCGCAGCACAAAGCCCAACGGTCCCACCCCGGTGAAATCCGGTGCCAGCACCGCGTCGAGCTGTTCAACGTTCCCGTCGGCTTCAGACCGTGATACTGCTGCCACGAGGCTGTCCAGCTGCTCTTGAATCGTGCCCATCATCAATTCCTTTCCCTTCCAGCCGGAGGCTACAGCCTCCGGACCACTCCGTCCTTCCCGTAACCAAGCGTTCAACGGGACGCCAATACGTTAAGGCTAGAAATCGAACCGTTAGATGTCAATCGATTAGATGTCTAACGTTCTGGTAGTCTGTGACCATGAAACCGACGCAGGAGCCGCTGGGTATCACCCTCACCGCCGCCGCCCGGGATGCAAGCAGGGCCTTCGATGCTGCGCTGCAGTCCGCCGGGGGATCCCGACCGGTCTGGCTGGTGCTGATGGCGCTCAAACAGCACGCCACGGCCAACCAGCGCGAAATCGCTGAAAAGGTGGGCATCCAGGGCGCGACCCTGACCCACCACCTCAACGCGATGGAATCGTCAGGGCTGCTGATCCGCCGTCGCGACCCGCGTAACCGCCGAGTGCACATCGTGGAGCTGACCGAGGCCGGCCACTCCATGTTCTTCCAGCTCCTGGGCACCGTTACCGCTTTCGACAAACGGCTGCGCACCGGACTGGACGAGGCCGACATTGCCACCTTGCGGCGACTGCTGGCAGTCCTGCAGCATAACGTGGGCAGCTCCGCCGAAAGCCAACAGGAGCCGGCGCTAAATGGCTAGGATTCCCCGGCTGACCCCGACCGGGCGCCAGGCCGTGCTGGTCGTGCACATCGCCGGCGGCGTCGGCTGGATGGGGCTCGATGCCGACCTGCTCATTCTGGCAGCCACCGGCCTGACCACTGATGCCGGCCGGACTGCGGCGTCCTGCTACACAGCGATCGGGCTGGTCGTGCCGCCCGCCGTGCTGACGCTGAGCCTGATGCTTGCCAGCGGGCTCATCCTGGGGCTGGTCACCAAATGGGGGTTGCTCCGATACTGCTGGGTGCTGGTAAAGCTCGCCCTGGGGCTGGTGCTGACCGGGCTGTCACAACCTCGAACACGAAGACATGGCGATCATGGCCAAGTTGGAAACGCATCGGTGACACTTTCGGATCTGTCTCCGGGAATCGGCGCGTCGCGTCCCATGAATCGGGTGGCTGCTGGCCGACATGGCGGCTAAATCGCAGCTTTGAGTGGCGGTTCTGCTGTCACGGTTGGGATCAGTCGATACAAATTTCTCATCTCCTGATGCCGAGGGTGGCGATGAGGCCTTCGTGCAGCTCGCAACACCGGGGCTGACGCCCATTCCGGTGAAAACGTCGTTGGAGATATCCGTGCTTTCTCTTCCCGTCTGGGCCGCCCCCTCTGTCGGCGGGCAGTGAGATCATGCAGGCATGGCATCCATACAGCGCATCCGCCCCGAGGGGCTCATCTCGAGCCCGGCCTTCAGCCACGTCGCTATCGTGCCGCCCGGCGCGACCACCATCTACGTCGGCGGTCAGAACGCCGTCGCCGTCGACGGCTCACTCGTCGGAGAGGGCGACGTGGCCGTGCAGTCTGCCCGCGCCCTCGAGAACGCGAGGACCGCGCTCGCCGCGGCCGGCGCGACCCTCGGCGACGTCGTGCACTGGACGGTGCTCTTCGTCGACGGCGTCGACCTCGCAGCGGGGTACGGGGCGATCGCGTCGGAACTCGCATCCGATGAACCGGCCCTGGTGACTGCGGCGCGTGTCGCTGGGCTGGGCGTGCCCGGGGCGCTCGTCGAGATCAGCGCGGTCGCCGCCGTGCTGCCATGAAAGTTCGGCCGTCACCCGAACGCCGGGGGCGTTGATGCCGTCGTCCGTCGCGTTGGTGCGCGGGATCAACGTGGGCGGCAACAACCTGATTCGCATGCCGGACCTCGTTGAGTGCTTCCGCGACGCCGGATATGGGAACGTGCGTACCTACGTCCAGAGCGGCAACGTCCTGTTCGCGCCGGATCACGCGGGCGGGCCGGAGCTCGAGGACGCGCTCGAGCGCATGCTCGAGGAGCGGTTCAATATCCCGGAGATGACCGTGCGCAGCTGGCGCACGACCACGCGCATATTCGAGATGCTCGAGCGCGGGGGCTGAAGCAACGGCATTGCACCAGATGTCCAGTTCGCTGGCAATCCGATTCGCAGCGCGCGGCCGCGGCCTCACCATGGCTATGACCGCCGTCGACGTCCTCATCTACACGCGGCACAAAGGCGACAACTACTGGACACCCAGCCGCTTCCGTACCCGCGGCTGGTGACTGGACCTGCAGACCGCACCACCGTCGCCCATGAGTGCCTTCCAGCCGCAGTCCAATCCCGTTAGGGTTGGCGCTATTAACCCGTGCTCTCAACAACCCCTCGCCACCACAGGAGGAACTCATGAACAGCGTCACCTGCGATCTCACCATTTCCCTCGACGGATTCCTCGCCGGCCCGAATCAGAGCCTGGCCAACCCATTGGGCGAGGGCGGAGAGGACCTGCACCGGTGGATGTTCGAAGAACCCGAGGCCAACGCGGCGGCGATCGAGGGCATCCTCTCGTCGCGCGCCTACATCATGGGACGCAACATGTTCGCCGGCCCCGGGCAAGGGGCGTGGGATGAGGACTGGCGCGGCTGGTGGGGTGACGAACCGCCCTACCACGCCCCCGTGTTTGTTCTCACGCATTATCCACGCCCTCCCGTGGAGATGGAGGGCGGCACGACGTTCAATTTCGTGACCGACGGGATCGAGTCGGCACTGGCCCAGGCGCGGGAGGCCGCGGCCGGCGAGGACGTCGCCATAGCCGGAGGCGCAGAGACCGTCCGCCAGTACCTTTCGGCAGGGCTGATCGACGAGTTGCGGCTCCACATCGCACCGCTCATCCTCGGAGCCGGCGAGCGGCTCCTGGACGGCGTCGAAAACTTCAAGTTTGAACCGACGGAAGTGAGCGGCACCCGGCTGGTGACGCACGTGCGCTATCGGGTGATCCGCTAAGCAAACTTCGCAGTATGGAGCAGCACGTTCCGCCCCGGCGGTGACGCTTGCGCGTTGGCCCTCACGGTACCGCCCGGACATTCATCGCACCACCGACTGCAGCGTCGACGTCGATGTCTTGTCAATCGGCACAACACCCGTGTTGCACATCGCTTTCAAATCAAAGCCTGAGTCTCGGCCGTACGACCGCTACTCCCCGAATGCCTCCCCTTCCTGACCAAAAACTTCACTGGTGCTATGGAGAACCCAGGGAAGTCTTGATCCAGCGGCGCAATTGTTAACCCAGCAGCACACCATCGGAACCAAACCGCTGAAGCAGACGGCAACAAGCGAAAGACGCGGGAGCAGGAGGAGCCATGAATCAAGCAGAAGCCCTGGAAGAAGCGCCGGTTTCGGCGGTACCATTTCTGGTCACCATAGCTGCCTGACATGAAGCGGATATCAGCATGTCGGGCTCTTAACGGGACCTCACGCGAAGGCACGCAGGTCAAAGTGTCGAGCGGAATCAGTTGCCCGACAACGGGGCGGTGGACTCCATCCGCCATTCAGCAGACATGGACCTCCGGCAACTGCACTCAAGACGAAAGCGGCCAAATCTGGCCCGACTGTCGTGACTGAAAGCCTGCTTCAATGACCCTGTATAGCGGGCAGTGCCTGTGAAAGTTTGGGGCTTGTCTCGTTCCTGCTTCGTCATAAATAGCCAAGAAGCATCTTCGCAGGTGTCATTCTGATCCTCCGTCGTCGCTGAGCGGGCCCTCCGCGCAACCAGGGCGCTGCGCGCCGGCCGCCCTCGCAAGTTTCGTTCGGCGCTCCTGCCTGGCTTTCCCCACGAAATTTCCGTGGATCGGCCGGTTCCCCAACTTGCACTCCGGCCCCTCGGCGCTCGGGCCCATCCAGCTTCTTGGGACCACTCCAGGGGCCACCTATCGAGGGATTCCCCAGGATCGACTCACGTCGGACCGCTGCCCGGCGGACCGCTGAGCACGGTTGGGATGTACTCGAGCAGCTGGAGCCGTCGGTCGAAGGTCCTGCTGTCCACCATCTCGAGCGAGACGTCCGGATAGCCGTCGTAGATCCGCTCCCGCCCGGTGCGGCCGGTGATCACCGGGAAGACGACCACCCGGAACCTGTCCACGAGGCCAGCGGTCAGCAGCGACCGACAGAGGCGGAGGCTCCCGAGGGTGCTCAAGGGCCCGGTCACGGTCCGTTTCATCTCCGTCACGGCCTCGACCGCGTCCCCGGTGACCAGCTCCGAGTTCGGCCAAGTCAGGGGCGCCGGCAGGGTGGAGGAGAAGACGACCTTGGGCACGGCGGCAAGGCCGGTCAGGCTGGTCCCCTCATCCTCGGAGAATCCCGAGCCCCCGGCCGCGGCCTCCTCTGACATGCTGGACATCAGCCGATATGTGTTCGCCCCCAGAAGGAAGGTGTAGCCCTTCTCCCCTCCTGCTCAAGCCAAGCCAGGTATTCCGGCCCCTCCAGACCTCACCAGCCGGGCCATCCCTCGGCCGAGGCATACCCGTCCAGGGAGATGATCAGGTCGACCATCAGCTCCGCTGATGACGCCCCTGCAGTTGTCCCGCCCATGGCCGTCTCCTCGATTTGATCGACGTCAGTGTCCGCTGGGCCCCTCGGCCAGGCACAGCCGGTTCCCGTCCGGGTCTAACCAAGCCACGCCCCACCCCAAGTCCCTGGCCAGCACCCCGCTGTACAGGTGCGCCATCGACGCCGGTGCCGGCAATGCTATCCCTGGAGCTATCAGACGTTCAAGGGGCCGCGTTGACTCGGGGAAAAGGGCGCCCGGCTTGATGATCCGAACCCCCTCACGGTTCCGGGCCAGTCCGAGGTCCGGCGCGGATCAAGCAAGCGCCGGTCCGAGACCTGAGGTTTTTTCGCCGCGGCAGACGTGCCGATCTGTGCTGACTCATTGTCCGCCTGGGCGTGGCGGACCAGAGACGCCCTACTACACCTCCGTTCGGCGGCGCAGCCGGCTGGTTTGCTCCGGGTCCATGGCTGCAGCACATGCTGCCGCGGCCAGGCCGAACGATCCGTCAAGGACCGCCTTGTCCGCACCCGCCGAAGCACCAAAGGCGGCGAACTCTGCGGTGTGGTGCGCGGCGCCCCGCACGTCGTACCCGACCATCGGGTGAATGCTCGGCACGAGCTGAGAGACGTTTCCCATGTCCGTGGAGGCCACCGGCTCGGCGCTGAACGCAACGTCCCTGCCCTTGGCCGTCATCGCAGCCCGGTAGGCTTCCGACAAGAACACGTCCTGACGAAGTTCTGCGTAGTCGTTGCCCGTGGGCGTGACCTGAAGGGTGCTGCCGCTCGCATGGGCACCGGCTTCAAGGCAGCGCCTCACTTTGTCCTGGATCAGCCGGAGGTTTTCGATGCATGCGGCCCGCATTTCAATGTTGGCCCGGGCACGCTCTGGGATGACGTTGACGGCACTCCCGCCTTCCGTCACGATCAGAGACACGATCGAACCCGCAGGCAGTTGCTGCCGCGCCAAGGCAATCGCCGTCTGCGCGACTACGAGCGCATCGAGGGCATTGACACCTTCCGAAGGAGCCGCCGCGGCATGAGCAGAACGACCCTCGAACAGCACGTCCCACATGCACATGGCCAGGGACGAACCACCCACCACGTCCGTTGCCGCAGCGTGCACCATCATTGCCAGCGATACGTCGTCAAAAAAGCCCTCGTCTATCAAGTCCACTTTGCCGCCGGTGGTCTCTTCCGCGGGCGTTCCGAGCACTTTGACGGTGAGGCCCAGTTCATCGGCCACGGCCGCCAGCGCCAGCGCTGCCCCCACTGCGCTGGCCGCGTTCACGTTGTGCCCGCAGGCATGACCGATGGCGGGCAACGCGTCATACTCAACGCAGAGTGCCACCACAAGCTCGCCGGATCCGAAACGCGCGCTGAATGCCGTGGGCTGCGCAGGCTGCGGGGCATCGAAGCTGAACCCGGCCATCCGCAGTACACGGCACACCCGCTTGGCGGCACGGAACTCGTGGCCGCCAAGCTCCGGATCCGCATGGATGGCGTGGCTCAGGTCCAGAATCTCCGGCTTCCAGCGCTTCAGGGCGGCCTCGAGGGCGGTTTCGATGTCGCCCCGGGATACAGGAACGACGGCGGCCCCTCGCCTGTCGCTGTTGAGTCCAGTGATCATGCCGCCACCTCGGCAGCTTGGCGCTTGGGATAGCCTGCACTCGCGGCGGCGGCAATCAAAGCCGTCACTGCCAGGGCGCCCCAGATGGACAATAGTCCGGTCTCTGTGATGTGCCCGGACTCGGCCGAGGCTGAGGAGATGAGCTTGACCACCGCAGCCCCCACGGCGATGCCGACGGACAATGCCAACTCATTGAGCCCTGCCGCCGTCGAGGTCTCCTCCACGGGGACGCCTTCGACGGACAGCGCGCGGGTTCCCGCCTGGTACATCCCCAGGCTCAGGTTGAACATGGCGAAGCCGACGCAGTAGCCCGGGAGCGATCCGTGGGCAACCACCATCACCAGGAAGCCGCCGGCCAGCAGGACACCCGCGAAGACGAGGGTGGCGCGTTCGCCGAACTTTCTGAGTGCCTTGGCCGTCAGCAGTGAGGAAGCCAAGGAAAGAACCGAGGCCAGCGCAAGGACAATCGCGATCATCAGCGGGCTAAGGCCAAATCCGTAACCGGTCTTATCCGGGTTGGAATGCAGGAAAATGCCGTTGGTACCGAAGTAGCTGATGGACGCGAAGCCGAAGAAGAATGTGGCGAGCGAGATAGACCGGATCCGCGGATTCGCCAGCATCCGCAGGTCCATGAACCTGCGACCCCCGGTGGCGCTGAAGTCCCGCTTGGCCCAGTACGCCAGAAGGGCAAGCCCCGCCATTCCGGCCGCCAGGGTCCGGGCGTCGAGCCAACCCCATTCCGGCGCCATCGAGAGCGCCACAACAAAACCAATCAGCCCGAGCGAGCAAGCCGCGAGCGGCGCCAGGGCGATGCCCTCACGAGTCGGGATCCCGGCGTCGGGCAGTACAAACGAGCAGGCGAAGGCGACCACGGCGAACGGTACCGCCACCCAGAAGCCGAGTGTCGGGTCGGTGACGCCGATGATGCCGGCGAGAAGCCCGCCGGCTCCCACCATGATCATGAGCATGCCGATCATGACGCTCACGCCGGTGCGCGTGTGGGCCGGGGTGCTGACCCGCAGGATTCCCATCATGAGCGGGATGAAGCCCACCACGCAGGTGAGCATGACCACGCCCACCGTCACCGTCCACAGCGACGGCCACATTGCCATCTGGACCACGCCGACCGTCACAACACCGGTGGACCAGCGCAGCACCAGCCGGTATCCGTAGCTGTCGCCGAGCCTTGAAATGATCGGGGTGAGGACGGCGAAGCTGACGTTGGAGATGAGGAAGATGCCGTTGATGGTGGGGTCGTCAATCTCGAAGACGGGTCCCAGCGCAGGCAGGATGGGATTCAGGTATCCCTGTGTGACCCCGCTGAGCGACTCAATGAGTGCCATTGCCAGGATCACTCCCGCAATGGTCCTGCGCGTTGTGACCGCCACCGCAGGAGGTGCTGTCTTGCTTGCCATATGATT
Organism: Arthrobacter sp. Soil736; assembly: GCF_001428005.1. Classification (GTDB taxonomy): domain Bacteria; phylum Actinomycetota; class Actinomycetes; order Actinomycetales; family Micrococcaceae; genus Arthrobacter. Next base: position 23,718 of record NZ_LMSB01000025.1, on the reverse strand, counting down.
CCTTCTGGTCCAGGGCGGATTCGCCGGTGGTGATGCGAGTCACAACGCTATGCCCCTCGTTTACACTGACTTTGAGATTGTTCGAAACCCACTTGAGGCAGCAAATATTGAACGAATCAGCCATGATCTCAGAGCTTGACCTTGAAATCGTGAATGCCCTCCAGATCAACCCACGGGCGGAATGGAGCCGGATTGCGGACGCCTTGGGCCTGTCCGGGCCCACGGTGGCAAGGCGCTGGAACGCCCTAGCCGAGCAAGGCCAGGCATGGATCACGCCCGCTCCCGGGCAGCGCTACCTCAGTGCCGGCTGGTCCGCATTCATCCACCTGTCGTCTTTGCCCAGCGAGGGTGAGGCGCTCATCGAGCGGCTGTGCGCCGAGCCGGCGTTCGGCACCGTCTCGCTGGTCACTGGCTCGCACGACCTCTTTGTGGACTGCTTTGCGTCGAGCCACGACGAACTGATGGATATAGTCACCGGTTCCTTCCCGGGGCTGCCCGGCGTCACGCATCGCGAGGTTGTTTTCGTCACCAAGCTGTACCGGCAGGCATCAGAATGGCGCAGCGGGACGCTGGAACCCGCACGCGCCCGGCTCGTGTCAGCGGAACCACTGCCTGAGCAGCCTGCGTACTCACCGGACCGGCTGGATGCGGCACTGTTGGAAGAGCTCGCCAAGGACGGGCGCGCCACTTGGGCGGAGCTGGGTGCCGCATGCGGCGTATCTCCCCAAACAGCACGACGACGCGTGGAACGGTTCCTGGCCACAGGTTACATAGCGCTGCGCTGCGATACGTCGACGGCGGCCCAACAGGGACTGCGGGAAGTCACCTTGGTCCTGAACGTCCCCGCGCACTACGTTGACGACGTCGGCCGCTACTTCGCGGCACTCAGCAACTGCCGCCTCAGCGCCCAGGTTCTCGGCGCACAGAACCTGCTGGTTACCCTGTGGGTCCGTGACTACCTAAAAGTTCAGGCCTACGAGCGCGAACTGGCCGATCGGGCTCCGGGAAGTGCGGTCATCTCCCGACAGGCTGTAGTCCGGACATTCAAGCGCTTGGGCCACGTCCTGGATGAATCAGGATGCAGCCGCAGCGTGGTGCCGCTGCCGCTGTGGACGGAAAGTCTTTAGCCGAAGTCAAAATAAGGATTTCCGCTCGAGACGAGGCGGCGAAGCCACCGGCAGGATCGAGCCATGACTACCTCCATTTTCTTGAACCTGCACGTCTGCGACCTGGAGGCGTCCAAGGCTTTCTACACGGCGCTCGGCTACGCCATCAACCCGAATTTCACCGATGAAACGGCTGCCCATGACCCGCAAAAAAAAGACCCAAGAACCAAACTGAAAGTCATGTCACACAGACCTCGCGGCTGCATGAACGCGTGTCGACAGAAATAGGCAAGGTGAGGGTCACCGATGAGCGACGGCATAATACGCACGAGGGGTGTGGACACACCACCTTTAGCCGGACAAAGCGAAACCAACCTCTCCCCCCAGGCCACCAGTAAACAACGAAGGGGTGGCCACCTTCCTGTGCCGAGCCTACAGGATCAACCTTCACTAGGCGGCCATCGCCGGAGTCGCCGCGTCCTACCGGGAACTTTTCAGCGAAGGAGGCACGAAGTCTCTCCCCACATGATCAGCGAGGCGGCGGAGGCCACCGAAGGCTACCCGTTCCTCATTCAGCTCGTTGGCTACTACCTTTGGATGGAAGCTGATAAGGCCGACTGGACCTTGGGCCAAAACAGCGTTCGCACCGCCGTCGTAGCCGCGCAGCGACGCAACGCCCTAGTGGTCGTCGAGTCCGCGCTGTCGGACATCTCCGACAAAGACCGTGAGTTCCTTGATGCCATGGCCGGGCAGGACGGCCCATCGACAGCTATTCAGATCGGGCAAGCCATCAAGTCCAAGCCCAACGTGGTCTCGAAGTACCGGAACAGACTCATAGCAGCCGGCCTGATCGAATCAGCCGGCTATGGCAAGGTCGACTTCGTCGTCCTGGCCTTCGTCAATACCTTCGAGGATAATTGCCAAGCTTGCAGCGGCGATCTGTCGGCACGGCTATTACGGGGCCCGGCCGTGAGACCGGCTCCCCGACAATCCCGTTCGCATCGGGCTGATTGTTGATCGGCGGATCCGTTGAGCCGTTGAGCCGTTTGAGGCAACGGTGAATGTCTAGACCCCGCCTGACCGTTGCCATATCGTTGGGGAACCGATCACAGTCGAGCGGCGGAGCTCCGCACCGGAGGTACATGATGGGCATTATCTCGTCTGGTTTTCACGGAAAACGGCAGACCGGCAATCCAGCGTTACCACCCGGCCAATACGAGACGGCCAGCTTTCCCGTACTGACGGCAGGCCCTGCGCCCTACGTCGCCACGGCAGACTGGGAATTCTTCATTAGAACCGAAGCCGGCGAGCGCCACGCGTGGTCCTGGGACGCATTCATGGCGCTACCGCAGGTTGATATCCGGACCGATATTCACTGCGTTACCAGTTGGTCCAAGCTGGGCACCTCGTGGCGCGGAGTATCTCTGGACACTTTGTTCGAGGATGTGGAAACAACGTCCGACTACACGACGGCCCACTCCTACGGCGGATATACGACCAATGTCCCGCTACAGGACCTTCGCGACGGCCAGGCATGGGTGGCTTGGGAATTCGACGGTGAGCCACTCGAACGGGCCCACGGCGGACCTGCCCGGCTCCTCGTGCCGCATCTGTACTTTTGGAAGAGCGCCAAGTGGATCAACGGCATCGAGCTGACGCAGGACGATCTTCCCGGCTTCTGGGAATCCAACGGGTACCACATCCACGGCGACCCCTGGCGTGAAGAGCGGTACTCATGAGGCCGGCCCCATGAGCACCCTGTGGCGCGTCGCCGACGTCGTCAGCGGCGTTCCGGAAACGGAAACTTCCAGGACCATCGGGCTGCGCGTGGACGGCTTGATGGGCAACCTCGCCGGCCAGCACATCGACATCCGACTTACGGCAGACGACGGTTACACGGCAGTGCGCTCCTACTCCGTGGCGACGGCCAGCATGGACGAAATCATTGAGATCACCGTTGACGAATTGGCCAACGGGGAGGTCTCCCCCTATCTGGTCAGGGACTTGGCGGTCGGCGACCAGCTGGAGATCCGCGGCCCAGTGGGCGGCTGGTTCGTCTGGCGGCCGACGGACACGAACCCGGTTCAGCTGATCGCAGGAGGGTCCGGCATCGTGCCGCTCATGTCCATGATTCGGGCGCATGAGGCGTCCGAGAATCCGTCACCGTTCCGGCTGCTGTACTCACTCAAGTCACCCGAGGCGGGGTTCTATCGGGAGGAGTTGCTCACCTTGGGCCAGCAATCCCCCAAGCTCACCGTCGACTACGTCTACACACGCAGCGTGCCACAGGGCTGGCCAACTGCGCCAAAACGGCTCACGGCAGAAACACTGCTGGCGAATATCCTGCCGCCGGACGCCACCCCCGACACCTTCATCTGTGGTCAGACAATATTTGTCGAAACGGTCGCGGAATGGCTCGTGGAATCGGGCTATCCCGCTGCCTCGATCAAGACCGAACGCTTCGGCGGAACGGGAGGAACCCGGTGACTGGCAACAACGGCTCCGCTTCTCCAGGCGCTGAGGACCCGCGCCTCGAGGATCAGGACATCGCCGGAATCGCGGGCAATCCAATACCCCACCTCGACGGAAACGCGGCAGCAGGAGCACTGTGGGAAGTGTTCCGCATCGACATCATCGCGGCGATCGGACGATGCAAGCACTGCGGCGCCGTACGGGCTTTCGGTGAGGCGTCTGTCTATACCGATGCCCCCGGAATCGTTGTGCGCTGCAAATCATGCGACGGCGTCCTCCTGCGCCTCGTGGAAACTCCTACCAGCTACTGGCTCGATGTGAGCGGACTCAGCTATCTGCAGATCGACCGAGAGGGCTAGGATACGACCTGAAAATCATCGGCTGGTCCACTGTCGTGAACTTCGGCACCACCTTTGCCGGCGAAATCCTAAGCGGCACAACCTCACGTCGTCTTGGCCAACGCAGTCATGAACCGCTCAAACCCGGCGGCGGTGCTGATGGCCCAGGCGGCGTTGACGAGCCCGATGCGGCTGAAGGCCCGCGGGAAATTCCCCAACAGGTCGTTGCTGTCGGGGGCGACTTCTTGGGCGAGCAGCCCCAGATCCGTGGCGTGTCCGGCGGCGCGGACACCTTGGTCACCCACTCAGGCCCGGAACTGCACTGATTGCGATCTTTCGGGCCACGGCGTTGAGGCAGCCGTATTAAGGGAGGGTGCCACCTGGCGCGGTGCCGGCGTAGGCTGCTCTGAGCAACGCTGCGAGGTTTTCCTCCGTCACGGGGCGGGGGTTGGAGGCGGGAATGACGGGAAGGATGAGCTGTACTGCTTCGGCTAAGTTTTCCTCGGCCAGGCCGAGATCTTTCAGCGCCGTGGGGCCGTCCAGTTTGTCCCGGAGCGTGTTCAGGCCCTCCAGGGCGTTGTCGGTGCCGAGCGCGGCTGCGATCCTGACCGCCGCGTCGTTGGCGGCCGGTGCGTTGAATGCCAGAACGTGCGGGAGAACGACGGCGTGGGTTTGGGCGTGGGGAAGGTTCCATCTGCCGCCGAGCACGTGGCAGATCTTGTGGTGCATCCCGGATCCTGCGGACGCGAAGGCAACGGCGGCCAGGTAGGCCCCGTACAGGGCCTGTTCCCTGCCGGTGAGATCGTTCGGGTTGCTGCTGATAATAGGAAGTCCATTGTTGAGGGCGCGGATGCCTTCGGTTGCCAGTGCCTGGTTGATGGGGTCGGTGCGGGGCGCCCACATGGAGTCGATGCAGTGGGCCAGGGCGTTCAGGCCCGAGGTTGTGCTCAGGTCCTTGGGCAGGGACAGGGAGAGCTCGGCATCGTAGATGACGGTTACGGGCAGCACGCGGTCATCGACGCCGGTGGTTTTGTGGGAGGCTTCGGTCAGTCCCCAGACGTTGGTCGCCTCTGAACCGGCGTAGGTCGTCGGCACGGCGATGATCGGCAGGCCGGTCGTCAGTGCGATGGCTTTGGCCAGCCCTGTGGCGGAGCCGCCGCCGACGCTGACGAGTAGGTCGATGCCGTTCCGGATCGCCGCGTTTCGGGCCGTGTCGGCCTTGTGAAGGGGGACGTGCGGGGCGACGTCGTCATGGCTCAACGTCACGTTGATGCCGGCGGTGATCTTTTCGGTTTCTGGCCGTTCCCTGGCGGAGGCGATGACCATGATTTTTTGGGCGGTGAGGCGTTTGACCTCGGCGGTGAGGTGTTCGGCTGCCCTTCCGGCGCCGAACAGCACCCGCTGGCCCAGGGTGGTGTGCTCGAAAGTCAGTCCCACGGTCCTTGTCCTTAGTGCTTGTAGACGCGGTCGACGGCGGCGAGGTGCTCGGGCCGGATGGGCGCGGCGTGCTGCTGGTAGTCCGGGTGGCGGCGTATCCAGCTCTTGATGTAGGGACAGACGGGGATGATGGTCAGCCCGGCGGCGATGGCGTCGTCCAATGCATGCTTGGCCAGGACTGCGGCGAGGCCCTTGCCTGCGTGGGCGTCGCTGACCTCGGTGTGGTAGAAAATGCGTTCCCTGTCGTCCGGGCCGCTGGCGGGCACGTACTCGGTCTTTCCTATGGCGGTCTCCCCTTCGACGAGCTCGTAGCAGTGGTTGTCGGGGGCGTGCTGGACGGTGATGCTTTTTTCCGGTTCCATGGGACTCCTGATGGTCGGTTGCTAGCCTCGGGGCCGCAGCTGGGCGTTGGGCAGGACGGGTGCGGGCAGCGGGGCGGGGGTTCCTTGGGGGAACGGACCGAACCGCGGGTACGGGGCCCCATCGGGGTAGGCGCCGTCGCTGGGCGGGGAGGCGGGTTCCGCACCTATTTCTGTCTGCCACGCTGCCCGGTAGGCGACGACTTCCTCGTGCGTCCGTCCGATGAAGTTCCACCACATGACGATCTGCTCCCCCAAAGGTTCTCCACCGAGAATGAGCACCCTTACTGCGGTGTCCCGGGCTTCCAGGAGCAGACGGGACTGCCCGGTGGGCAGGTACGCCAGGTGGTCAACGGGCAGGGGTGAACCGTTGAGAAGCACGTTTCCCGTGTCGAGCAGAATGCAGTGCTCGAAGGATGGGTCGAGGTCCAGATCCAGGGTCCCGCCGGAGCGGATCGTGGCCTCGGCCGCCATCAGGGGCGGCGTGTAGGTTTCCACCGGGGAGGTGGATCCTGCCAGGGAGCCGAGGAAGACCTTCAGTTCCGCCTCCCCAAGGCGCACCGGCTCAGGCGCATAGTGCTCGAACGTGGGGGCCATGTGGCGGGTGGAATCCGGCAATGCGAACCACAGCTGCGCTCCGTGCAGGACCGTTGTGGAAGGGGTGGAGAGCTCCTGGTGGGATATTCCCCGGCCGGCGACCATGAGGTTGACTTCCCCCGGTCGGACGGTGGCGGTGTACCCGGCGGAGTCGCGGTGCTCAATTTCTCCGGTGAACAGCCAGCTGACGGTGGCCAGGCCGGTGTGCGGGTGCCGTGCCACCTTCATGCCGCCGGAGGAGGAGGCCAGGTCCGGGCCATAGTGGTCCAGGAAGCACCAGGAACCGATGAGGCTGCGCTTTTTCTGGGGCAGGGTCCGGCGCACGGGCATGGCGCGGGGCCCGCCCAGGGGAACTACACGCGGGGGCAGGAATTCGATGCCTTCGGGCTGCCCGTCCTCTCCACAGAGTATTTCCTGGGGGACGGTTTCCAGGTTGCTCATGCCTGGCTCCCCACGGGTTCCCGGCCGGGGCCGGCGGCCCCGGCGGAGGACCGGGGGTGGACGGGGTGGACGGGGTGGCGGCTGAGGATGGAGATCCGGTTGAAGGCGTTCATGGTGACCGCTGCCCACTGCAGGGCCGAATACTGGGCGTCGGTCAATGCTGCCCGCGCTGCATTCATCCCGGCGTGGAGGCTGTCGTGTCCGGGCAGTCCGGTGATGGCTTCGCCGATGGTGAGTGCGGCGCGCTCGGTCTGGGTAAACAGGGCAGTATCCCGCCAGGCGGGGAGCACCGCGAGCTGCTGGTCGCTGACGCCGGCGTCACGGGCGAGCCGGACGTGCAGGTCCAGGCAGAAGGCGCAGCCATTCAGCTGGGAGATCCGCACGTTGACCAGTTCTATGACCGATCTGGGCAGGCCCGCCTGCTCGCCGGCGTCTGCGACCTTGAGTGCGAGCCCGTTCAGGGCGCGCCAGCTGGCCGGGTCGGACTTATCGAGAAAGAAATTACTGCCTGGCATGCCGCTCCTTGTCATCACCCGGCCGGGATTGCTCGCCGGCCTCATCCAACCTCACCACATTGCCTTGGATGAGGCTCCGGAAAGCGGGTGGGGTTAGCTGGCGGGGAGAACGAAGGCCGAGTCGACCGTGATGGTGACCTTGTCGCCGACGAGGACTCCGCCGGCCTCGAGGGCGGCGTTCCAGGTGATGCCGAATTCCTTGCGGGAGATCTGCGCGGAGGCGGAGAACCCGGCGCGGGTCGCGCCGAAGGGGTCAACGGCCACGCCACCGAACTCGACGTCGAAGGTCACCGGCCTGGTGGTTTCCTTGATGGTCAGGTCACCGCTGAGGCTGAAGTTCTCCGGTGCTCCCCGGACCTCGGTTGCCGTGAAGGTCATGTTCGGGAACTGCTCAACGTTGAAGAAGTCCGGCCCCTTGACGTGGGCGTCGCGGTCGTTGTTGTTGGAGTCGAACGAGGCGGTTTTCACGGTGGCCTCCACGGACGAGGTGCCGAGGGTATCGCCGACGACGAGCGTGGCGTCTGCCTCGGTGAACTGACCGCGGACCTTGCTAATGCCGGCGTGCCGGACGGAGAAGCCTACTTCCGTGTGTGCCTGGTCGAGCGTCCAAGTGCCGGGGGTGAGTTCAATCGTGGTCATGGTCTGTCTCCTTGGCTGGTAGTCGCAAGTAGAGGATTTACATGCGTATGCATATAACTATCGCCGCCTCCGTTTGCGCTTGTCAACTGAGAAGATTCTTTACGGCAAATAGCTTGCTGGAAAACTACCTATTGTCTGCCCTCCCCAGGGCGGACGATCCGTGGAGGAGCTTGAATTCGCGATCCCCACCAAGGTATAGCTACGACCATGACGGCGACTTCCCGCCGGAAGGCCGGGCACTGAAGGATGCCATCGAAGCCCCCGACGGCATCCCCTTCGTATCCCCCGAGTACAACCGGTCTGTTCCCGGCGCGCTGAAGAATGCCATCGACTGGGGGCCTCGTCGCCGGGGACACATCGGCGACCCACCGCCGGACGCCCAGAAACTCTCCCGCTGGACGGGATCGGGTCCGCCCGACCCCGGGATGCAGGACGGTGCCCGGACGAGACAAGCGTGCCGCCGAGGCGCCGTTCCAGCTTCCGAACTAAGGGGCGGACGAGTTCCTACAAGGTGGCGTTGGCTTCGCGCAATTCGGCCATAGCTTCGGCGACCATCGTCGCCCTGTCAGCCCCGAGGACGTCGATATAGGTTTTGCGGACGATGTCGGCAACCAGGTTCTGGAGTTCGTCGGCCAGCTTAACACCAGCCGCGGTCAGTTCGAGATAGACCACCCTGCGGTCGTCGGCGCAGGGGTTTCGGACGACCAGGTCGCGTTTGGCCAGGCGGTCGGCGATCTTGGTAAATCCGCCCGTGCTGAAGGCCGCCTCACGGGCCAGCGCCGCCATGGGCATCCTGCGCTCCGGGCTGCGGGTGAGGCGCAGCAGCGTTTCGGCTTCGGCCGGATCCAGGGAGAAAGCGTCAGCCACCGCCCGGTGCAGCTTCCTGTTCGTGATCTGGAAGCCTTCGATGACCAGACCCCACTGCGTGACCGGATCAAGGCCCCGGCCGGCCTCCGCTTCCGCGTACTGCGTCATGAACATTCCTTTCCGCCCCCTATGATACTGCGCCAGAGAAGCTGCTTCCGTGGAACCTGCTTGCTCAGCACTATCTTGCCGCATTGACGAATTTATCTTCCTAGGAAATAATTTTCTCGATAGATGCATTTGCATATACATCACCGGCAGGGGCTTCCTGACCGGATCAGTCCGAACAGGAGGGGTCAACATGACCGCGAATACCTCAGGCTTGCACCACGTCACGGCCATCGCCGGCGATCCGCAGGCCAACATCGACTTTTACGTAAAGGGCCTGGGCCTGCGCCTGGTGAAGAAGACGGTCAACTTCGATGACCCGTCCACCTACCACCTGTACTACGGCGACGAGGCCGGCCAGCCCGGCACCCTGATGACGTTTTTCCCGTGGCGGGGCATCGCTCCGGGCCGCATCGGGGCAGGACAGTCGACCTCCACCGCGTTCTCCGTCCCGGAGGGCACGCTGGGCTGGTGGCAGAGCCACTTCAAGGGACTGGGCGTCGAATCCACCATCATCCGTGAATCCGCCGACGAAGAGCGCCTCTCCCTGCGGGACCCGGACGGGCTGCAGCTGGATCTGGTCGCCTCCTCCACCATCGATCCCCGGAACCCCTGGGATTCCGCCTCCGTGCCCGCCGAGTACGCCGTGCGCGGCCAGCACTCCTCCGTGCTCACTGTGGCCAACCCGGACAAGACCGTGGCCGTGCTGACCGAAGACCTCGGCCTGCACCTGGTCGGAACCTCCGGTAACCGCACCCGACTGGCGGCCGGCAACGGCCGCCCCGGAAACATCATCGACGTTATCGCCGACCCCAAAGCCCAGCCCGGCCTCATTGCAGGCGGCACCGTGCACCACATTGCCTTCCGGGTCCCTGACGTCGCCACGCAGGAAAAGTGGCGCCAGGAACTGGCCGGCCGCGGTTTCCACGTCACGGACATCCTGGACCGCCAGTACTTCACCTCCATCTACTTCCGTGAACCCGGCGGCGTGCTTTACGAAATCGCGACCGACACCCCCGGCTTCGACGTCGACGAACCGCTCCTGGAACTCGGCCGCTCCCTGAAGCTGCCGCCGTGGCTCGAGCCCTCCCGCGAGGCCATCGAACATTCCGTGGCCCGCATCGAACTGCCGGCCGAGAACAACCCCGCCCTGGCCCGACGGTAGGTCGCCAATGAGCACCCAAACCACCACGGTCACCGGCTGGCCGCACCTCTTCAGCCCCGGCGAGGCAGAGGCCCCGGTGCTGCTCATGCTGCACGGCACCGGCGGCAACGAACACGAGATCGCCTCCCTCGCCGCCGAACTTCAACCGGGCGCCGGCGTCCTCGCACCCCGGGGGCAGGTGCAGGAGCACGGCATGCTCCGCTGGTTCCGGCGCCACGGCGAAGGGCTCTTTGACGTCGACGACGTCATCGCAAGGGCAACAGATCTGGCCGCCTTCCTGGACGCCGCCCGAGAACACTACGGACTCGGCAACAGGCCCGTGATAGCAGTCGGGTTCTCCAACGGCGCCAACATTGCCCTGGCCACAGCCATCCTGCACCCCCAGACCCTGGATCGGGTCATCGCATTCTCCGGTATGTACCCCTTTGGGGACCGGGAAACCTCGGCTGACCTCACTGGCGGCAGGCTGCTGATCGTGAACGGCGAGACCGACCCCATGGCCCCGCTCCCCAGCGTCAGGACACTCATCGCCGCCCTGCAGCAAAACGGTGCCGACGTAAAACAGGTCCTGCGTCCCGGCGGACACGGCATCGCGCACACCGATCTCGACGCCGCAAGGCAGTGGCTGGCAGAAGCCAGCAGATAAACGAAAATCTCGACCGGCCGAACGTTGCAACGGAAGAACTCCCTTCCGTTGCAACGTCATCCCACATATCCCGTGCCGCTGGGCGCTTCCTGCCGAGTCTGTCGTTTACAGACTCGGCAGGCTCCGCCGCACAGGGGCAGGGGCTGCCGCTGGGTGTCGTTGTGCAAGGTAGCTGCCTTAGGCAACAGTCTTAGGCGTGGTGCTTGCCCACAATCAACGCCATTCCCCGCTATGGCTGCAGCGGCTTGTTGCAGGATCTGCAGGGCCTTCTGCCGCCGGTTGTCTGCGCGATAATGAGAAGCCCAGCCGGGTTGTCATCCCAGGCGCCGCCAAAAGCGATGCACCAAGCTGGGTGGAAGACTTCTCCTACTTCGTGCACGTGGACCTGACCCTGACCAACCCGGGGCGAGCCGTCACTGCGGCGGGACTCCGGTTCCACACGTTGAGCGGGCCGAGATCATTGGCCCTTCCGGTGGGCTCTTGCTGCTGAGCGCCAGCTGCGCTTCGTGCTGAGGGCGTGTGGAGATGTTACCCGCTGCCCCGCTGTCGACGCCCTGGCCCCGCTCGAAGTGCCTCCTGACTAGGCGGTCATGCCGCAGAATGCATACGAGTTCCCTCCGCCCTTGAGTGCCAGATGGGTTGAGGTTCCGCCTGCGGTGTTGACCACGTATACGTCTCGCGTCCGGTTCCCGTGAGGCCCATATGCTTCATCGCTGAAGATGTTCGGCCGGCAGTTTTTCACTCGTCACCATCGCGGTCACTCACCTGGAGTAGTGGTACTTTCAGCGGAACGAACAGTAGCCCGACAAGAGCAGAAGGGGATTCAGTGAAACGTGACGGTTCTGATCTGGCGCCGGAGGACCATGGCGATACACCGGTGCTACCCCAAGCTGGGGATTCGTTTCACGCGTTAACTGACCGGTCCCAAGCTTTCCTTAGCGCGCTACTGACCGAGCACTTCGTGCTGGAGTCTGCCAGGGGAATAACGGTTGCCGAGTCCAGCAGCAGAGCTTCGCTGTACTTGATGACATTGTCGAGTTCCCTGGTCGCATATGGTTTCCTTGCCCAGTCTTCTGTCGCCTTCCATTTTCTCGCTGTCGTCATTCCTGTGGTCGTAGTTCTGGGCCTCTTCACCTACGAGCGGCTGGTCCAGACGTCACTGGAAGACGTCGCCGCTTTGAACTCCATGCAGCGCATTCGCCGGTATTACGCTCGCATCCTCCCAGGGGCCGATGAATTCTTTCCGGTTCCACACGGACAACACGCACTGAATGAGCTACTCGAGATCGGAAGTCGAGGGTCTTGGCGGGGCGTCTTCTTCACGATGTCCACGGCCATAGCTGTGGTGAATTCCATCGTGGCGGGTGCCGGCGTGGCGCTTATCAGTTACACCACTGTCCCTAGTGACACTGCCGCCATCGTGGTCGGCGCAATTTTCGGCGTTCTCCTCCTTGTGGTGCACGCTCTCTATCAAGTGCACCGCTACAACAAGATGATTCGCATTATTCTGGCGGGGCACCGCCCCCACCGTTAGTGCAGTTGCTCATCTGGCCCCCATCGATGACCTGACGGATCTCCGTATTCCGGGAGTGACCTTTGCCAACGGCGTCATTATCGAAACCGGCACCGACTCCTACCGCCCCGCTCACACCATGGCCCCAAAAAGCAGCCTGCTAGACCCCGCTTGTGAGGTCACGCAAGATCCGGTCCGCATGTTGGGAGGGCCCCATCGCCGACCGCTTGTCTTATGGTGCGCTTGGCAACTTCCATTCGATGGGCCGAAGTCTAGAAGGGTGGCGCGGCGTGGAGGGCAATATCCGGGGTCCGCGATATCCACTCGAGGAATTTAACGTCGAGGCCGTCCCTGGTCGGAGCGGCAAGGTAAGGTCCGGCATCCGCACGAGTGCCTGGAAGCAATGGCAGTACGCGCACGGTGCGCCAGCAGGTGTTGCCGGCCCGAGCTCGGACGATCAGTCCGTCAGCAAGCGGGCTTATCCGAACTGTCACTTCGGAGCCAGCCCATTCTGGGGTGGGTGCAGCCGCCCAGTCCGACCAGCCGTCCCGTGCTACGACTGTGCTGACGTTTGGTACTCCGTCGGAGATCTCCACTCCGGCCTTAAGCCACGTGGTCTCGCTGACTACAAGGGCGACACCCGCTTGGTCGTATTCACCCTGGAGAGTGCTGGTATCGAAGCAAACCTCGATCGCCCGTGTATCGTCCCATGGTGCGAGCAGGGTGTGCGCATTTCGATGATGAAACCCGTACACCGTACTCTCCCAAAGGTCGCTACCTTTCTCGGCCGATGCGATAAGCGCGTTCCCATCTGAGCGTGTCCGTGTCGGACGCGACCACGCTCCGCTTACCCAGGAGATCGCAGGGCTTAGGGTGCTCATCTGTATGGTCCTTCTCGCAAATGGATCTTCGCTGAATCACCGGATGAAAGTCATTCCCGAATTCTTGAGGGTACGTGCGGCACCCGCTTCGATCATCCGATTTCTGATACTGCCGGGCTGTGATCGTCGGAGTGTTCCTGAGCATATCGGGGGCCGGCCCCGCCCTTCTTGAGACGTTTCCGCAGCGCCAGTAGCCACCAGATCGCCGCGAGTGCCATGAAGCCGGCGAAAACGTAGGCATTGCCGGCGAATGCGGGGAGGAAGATGAGCGCAGCTTCCACCAGCAGGAAGACGATGAGGCTGACGATCAGGAGCGGCACCCGTGCCCGGCCGAGATCGAATGTGCCTGGCTCGGCAGCGGGGATCCGGCCGCGGGCTGCAGCATTGAGAAGACCGATGGCCTGCAGCACATAGGTTGTGAAGAACGCCAGGGTCGCGATGCCCAGGAAGTAGTTGAACGCCTGCTGATTGACCAACGCTGACAGCAAAAGCAGCACGGACACGACGCCGAGCGATATAACCGCTGTGGAGGGCGTCTTCCGCTTTGGTGCGACGTGTCGAAGCGCGTGCGAGAACGGCATCATGTTGTCCCGTGACAGTGAGTACAGCAGTCGAGTTCCCACGAGCACGTTGGACAGCAGGCAGACGAGGATGTTCGTCAGGGCGATGGCAACGACAATGCGGGCGAACACTGGCCCGATCTGCCCAGAGATGATCTCTTCGATCGGGGCGGGGGAATCCGCCAGCGCGGCAGGGTTCCTGATCGCGAGCACATACACGAGGTACATGAAGAATTCAATGACGCACGACACCGCAAAGGCATAGAACATGGTGCGTGGAATTACTCGCCGCGCGTTCTTGGTCTCTTCTGCAACATCGGCAACAGCTTCGACGCCGACCAGGCCAAAGAAGGGGCCGAGTGATGCGGAGAACCAGGCAAGGATGTAGGGCGTCGACTCGTCGGGGCTGCGCCCTATGAAGAGTGAGGAGATCGGCTGCGCGTTGTCAGGGACCACGATGATCAGTACGGCGATGACTGCGGTGACGCCGACCGTCACGACGAGTTCCAGACCGACACCGATGTTGTTGATGAGGGTTGCCAGACGTACGCGGTATGCGTTGATGAGGACGCACACGGTGACGACGCAGATGGCGATCAAGATCTGTTGGGGTTGGGTGAGCTGCCAGTCGAACACGCTCCCGAAGTACCCGGCAAAAATGTATCCGAGGCTGGTCATCCCGCTGATCCAGCCGATGAGGGCGCTGACTCCGGTGAACCAGCCGAAGGTGGAGCCGTTTAGCCGGCTTGTCCACTGATAGGCATAGCCGGCGAGCGGAATCTTCGCGGCGACATCGGCGGCGATCAGCGTCCAGAGCAGGAACACAGGGATGGCGAGGAAAAGGGTCCAGATGAATGGCGACCCGGCGTTGAGGTACCCAGCGGAGAACCCGGTGAACACAGCCGTGGTGGCGCTGATCGTTGAGAAGCCGATAGCGAACGACGCGATCCGGCCGACGGAACGGTCCAGCTTCTGCTTATAGCCGAACTCCTCGAGGCGCGTGTCTTCGTCCTCGCCAACTACCCGCGGTGGTGGTGCAAGCGATGAATCCTGATGTGTTTTCGATTCGGCCATGGTGTTTCTCCTCGCGTCATTGCTGGATGGGGCCCGGAAGTCCGGTATTGGTCTAGTGAACCCAGGAGAGACGGCTGTACGGAAGGTGAAAGTTTCTATTTATTGATAAGCACGGCTGATAAGTCAGGCGGACTTTCGGGGAATCAGTCGGCTGAGCATGTGCTGCATCAATGGGCGCATGGCCGTTGAAAGACGCTCCGGGCGCCAGGCGACCGCGGTATAGCTGATTGGTCTGTCGATGATCGGAACGAACTGAATACCCGGCCGATCGTACAAACGAACCATTGAGGACGTCGTGAAGCTCAGTCCGACTCCGCGGGCTACCATCGTGGTTTCCGCTTCGTATGTTGCGGCCTCGGCCGCAATTATTGGGGGCTTGCCTTGGCGTGCGTCCGCAGCGAGCCAGTAGTCGCGCCAGCGTCCTGCGGATTGCGGTGCCACGATGATTGGTTCATCCAGGAGCTCTTCGATGCGCAGCTCGGACCTGTTCGCCAGGCGGTGAGAGCGTGGAAGGCATGCGACCCATGACTCTTCGGCGACAACCGCCATCTCTAGGCCCGGTACGTCGACGGGTGGTCGTAGTAGTGCAATGTCAGTGGCTCCGGATGCGAGACCGGCGCTTGGATCAGAGAAGTCGTACTCGACAGTTTCGATGGTGATATCGGGGAACGCACGATCTGCCCCATCGAGGAGCTGGAACAGTAGATCTGCGCCGGTGCCGATCAGATAGCCGATGCGCACGTGCGCATGGTCGACGAGCATCGCCACAGCCTCGCGTGCCAGGTCAACTTCAGCGAGGGCCTTCCGCACATAGGGCAGCCACTCTCGCCCGAGCTTCGTGAGAGCAACCGAACGAGTATCACGATCAAACAGGCGATCACCGATGGCCCGCTCGAGCTGCTGAATTGCCCCGGACAGGGCCGGCTGCGTGATGAACAGTTTCTCGGCCGCGCGCCGGTAGTTCAGCTCGCTGCCCAGCACCTCGAAGTACCGCAGCAACCGCAGGCTCACGTCGGGTAAGGACCGCATATCACCAGCTCCATTGATAAGCAGTAGTTATCTCTTCAGTGTAACTTCAACCTTCCGCTCGCTGGAACGCGGCCACAAACTGGATCACGAGTCTTCCAGATGCATGAAAGTAGGAACCCCCCAATGGCCAGTCAGAGCCGATCGATCACTCTTGAAACTCCCGCACGCCAGGAGTTCTTCGATGTGACAGCCCAGCTAGAGGACTTCGTTCGGGACAGCGGGATGTCCGATGGGATCGCGATCGCCTATTCACCCCACACCAGCTGCTGCGTGGTGATACAGGAGGAGTCCGAAGACACCACTTACTACGGCACCCAGCTGCTCCTGCAGGACACTCTGAACGTGTTCGCCAAGATCGCGCCGCCGACGCGACATGAGGGCCAGTACCTTCACCCGGGGCCGATCCACATCCGCAACGCAGGCGAGCTGCGCAACGAGCTGCCGGAATGGGGGCTCAACACCGACGGGCACATCATCTCCTCAATCCTCGGCCGTTCAGAGGTCATCCCGGTCGTCGAGGGAGAGCTTGTGCTCGGACAGTTTGGGCGCGTGTACTTCGGGGACCTCGACTCTGTTCGGGCGCGCACACGCACGGTGCACTTCCAGATTCTGGGCAGCTGACGGTGCTGGTCTATGCAGTGGACGTCGGCACCACCAATCTGAAGGTGGTGCTCTACGACGACCAGCTGCGCCGGCTTGGGATCGCTTCGGCGCCCGCCGTCTACGCTCGTGACGGCGCTCGGGTCGAGTTCGATCCGGAACAGCTGTTCGACACCGTGCTCGATCTGATCGGCCAGTGTGCGGCGAACTGCGACGATATCGCCCGACACGAGGCCGTCATTGCCATCACCGGGCAAGCTGAGTCCCTCGTGATCAACGATCAGCGGGGCACACCCGTGCGCCCGGGGATGTCCTGGCTTGACGACCGTGCCATCGCCGAAGCAGCCGAACTCGCCGAACGGTTCGGGACTGATTACGCGTTCGCGGTCACGGGTCAACCCTACCCATCTGCGACCTGGCCGGCCGCGAAGCTCCGCTGGCTTGAGCGGCACGAGCCAGAGACACTCGCCTCCGCTCGATCGGTGCTCATGATCAAGGACGATCTGATCAGGCGTTTCACCGGGACCACCGTCGGAGAGATCACTACTCGGGGTTTCACCTACTTCTGGGACGTGTCGAACGGAATGTACTGGCACGAGATGCTTGATTTCTGCTCCATTCCAGGCGGCTCTCTCCCGGAGGTGGTACCCGCCGGGACTGATGTGGGCCAGGTTTCCGAGGACGTCGTGACCCGGCTGCCGGGCGCGAGCGGGTACCGTGTCAACGTGGGGGCGCTCGATCATTTCTGCGCCATGGTCGGCACGGGTTCCTATGCTGATGGCATCGTCAGCGAGTCCGCAGGGACGGTCCTTTCCCTCTCTCTGCTGGATCACGAGTGGACGTTCAACCCGGACCGGAAAGTGTCCTTTCACTCCGGCCTCCGCCCCGGTGACACGGTCCTGTTCAACGGCGTCGACGGTGGCGGGGCAGCCCTGGAATGGTTCCGACGCCATGGCCTCGCTGACATGTCCTACGACGAGCTCGAGCAGCGACTCAGATCCCGGGAATACCGCGAACCGCCAATCTTCCTGCCCTATCTCACGGGGGTAAACCCACCGGATTACTTCCCGGATGCCAAGGGCGCGTTTCTGAATCTCGACCTTGGCCATGACCAGATCGACATGGCCTTCGCTGTCGAGGAAGGAATCGCGCACCTGCTCCGGCGCAACGTCGAGTACCTCTCGCCTGAGCCTGCACACGGGATGGTCTCGACAGGCGGCGGTGCCGCTTCCGCGTTCTGGAACCAGCTCAAGGCGGACGTCTGCGGAGTCGACGTGCTCGTCCCAGACGAGCACGAGGCAACGTGCCGCGGCGCCGCAGTGCTGGCCCTTGTCGCCAGCGGAAAGCTCAACCGGCTCGAGGACGCGAACCAGCTGCATGCACCCGCTACGGTACGGTACCGGCCCTCGCGAACGGAACAACGGCAGGCACGCTACCGGCTCTTCGCAGACTGTCTGCGCCGCCTTTACCAAAGCTGATGACAACGGAGGACACACATGAAAACGCAGACACACGATGAAAACGGAGGAGACACAATGATGTTGTGCTGTTCGTCCCCCATGGTGCCGGGGACAACACTGACCGAGAAGGCTGAACTGCTCAAGCAGTGGGGTTACGAGGGGATCGCAGTCTTTCAGCCGCTCGATACCTGGGATGACAAGACCCGCCGTGAGCTGACCTCGCTGCAGAACCGCACCGGAGTTCGGCCGGTGGAGTTCGTACTGACGGACGACGTCTACGGTAAGGCCATGTCCCCCGACGCAGCGCTCAGAGAGCAGTGCCGAGCTATGTACCGGGAAGCGGCAGCGGTCTGCGCCGAGATCGGAGCTGTTACCGAGATCGAGTTCGAATACGGCTCGCAGAACCCGCTGCCGCTCTTCGAACCTTTCCAGCAACTGAACACGCAGCAGCACGAGGAGTTCCTCGCTTTCTACCGAGAGATGCTGGACATCGTGGCCGGATCGGAGGCACATATCCTGCTGGAGCCGATCAACCGGTACGAAAGCCGGTACCTGAACCAGGTGTCAGACAACATCAGGATCATCGATGACGTGGCGCACCCCAACGCCGGTCTGCTGCCCGACCTGTTTCACATGTCGATCGAGGAAGCCGATCCGGCGCAGTCGCTGCGTGACGCCGGAGACCGGATCGTCCATGTGCATCTCGGGGACAGCAACCGTCTGCTGCCAGGCCACGGGCACCTCAACTGGTCAGAGATCTTCGCGGCGCTACGCGATGTGGGCTATGACGGATACCTCAACCTCGAATGCTCGACCGAGGGCGCTGCATCGAAGACGCTGCCCGCGACCGCAAACTATCTCCGGAAACTTGTCGAGGCGTGAAGGCCGCACTGACCGCTCCGTTCTTCGAGATCGGGCCGAAGAACTTCCTCCGTCGCGCCGAACTGGAGGCGCTTGCGCACGCCGCTGGGCGCGCGGGCAGCGAGTTCGACGTCGCAGTGGTCCTGACAGTGCCGATAGCGCTGGTCGCCCCGATCGCCGATCTTCGCACCGGCGTTCACGTCTTCGCGCAAGGCATGGACGCGGATCTGCCGGGCGACTCCGTAGGACGCGTGACCGCTGAGTCGCTCGTCGACGCCGGTGCGGCTGGAGTAATGCTCAACCACGACAGCAACCCGTTGGACAACGACAGCCTGGCCCTCACCGTTCACCGGGCCCAGGCCGTTGATCTACAGACGATCGTATGCGCGGGAACAGAAGCCGACGCCTTCCGGTACACCACCCTGGGTCCAACGGCAGTCCTCTTCGAACCACCCGAGCTCATCGGAACCGCCGGCGACGCTGTGCGAGCGTGGATTCCCGGCACCACTGCAGCCATGCGGAAGGTACACCCGGATGTGCTCGTGATGCACGCGGGCGGCGTGGCATCACCATCGATTGCTCGCGCCATCATGGCCGCCGGAGCCGACGGTACCGGCTCGACCAGCGGCGTCCTCACCGCGGACAACCCATTTGCCGCGGCACGGTCGTTCATCGCCGCCGCAAGAGCCGGATGGGACGACGCCCAAACCGACACAGCGGCGCCGACCAATCATTAACCACCAATAAGGAGAAATAGAATGGAAACCAACCTCAACGGCAAGACCGCTGTCATCACCGGAGGAGCACGCGGCATCGGCCTAGCGATCGCTCGGTCGCTGGCATCGGAAGGCGCCAACATTGCCCTGCTCGATCTGCTTGACAATGTTGCAGAAACCGCGCAGGAGATCGCTGATAAGTACCATGTACGAACTTTCGGCCAGCAACTCGATGTCACCGACCAGGACGCGACCGTCTCTGCCTTCGACGCGGTCAGTGAGCGACTCGGTGTCCCGCAGGTACTCTTGACCGCAGCGGGAATCGAAATCAACGGCGATTCGGTGGACGTTGCAGCCAATGAATGGCGCAAGGTCATCGACGTGAATTTGACTGGGACATTCTTCGCGGCTCAGTCATTCGGTCGCTGCTTACTCGCGGCCGGCTTGCCCGGGAGCGCAATACTCATCTCGTCGATGTCGGGATCCATCGTCAACGTGCCTCAATGGGCGGCGTCGTATAACGCGTCAAAGGCAGCGGTCGCTCACCTCGGTAAGTCTTTGGCGGTCGAGTGGGCGGCGGCAGGCGTCCGAGTCAACTCGATTGCCCCGGGGTATGTTCTCACTGACCTGACTCGGCAAATCATCGATCGCGAACCATCCCTGGAAGCCGACTGGATCTCTCGCATTCCTCAGGGCCGCATGGCCACACCCGAGGACCTTACAGGGCTCGTGAGTTTCCTTGCCTCGGACGCTTCCAGCTACCTGACTGGCCAGGAGATCATCATCGATGGTGGATACACCTCGATCTAGCCGGTGAGGCTGTCCAGGTGATCCATTGCCGTGCTTCGCGGCCGACAACGCGACCACCTGGACAGCGAACGGTCGCCGGTAGTCCGCACACAAGTCCAACCTCGCGTAGGACGCAGCTAATTTCTGGCCCATGCGCCAGCGTGTGGGACGTCGTCCACATGCGGGGTCAGGAGTCGACTGGCAGTCGTCCTGTGGCGGCCCAGGTTGGGCGCCGCCTGTTGGCCAGCAAAGCGCTGGCCAACAGGCGGCTCATTGTCCCCTCGAAGCCTGAGACCCCCGCAAGGAATCTGCTAGAACCACACGAGTGGGTCAGGGCAGATGCGCGAATGCTTTGCTAATTCTGTAGTTGAGGCCGATGTCGTCACGAGGCACCCACACTTCAAAGGACTCGCGGCAAGCTTCACGGCGTTTGTCTGTTCATAAGTTGAGCAATCGCCGCCGACTTCCATGTAGGCGTTTCTCAGTAAGAAACGCGCGGAAGCTGTGAATTCCACGATATGAAAATCAAATACCCTATTGTGAAAACACTGTGACTTAGCTTACTGTGGTTCTACCCCTCAACGATGAGGGCAGACTCCAAGTGATTGGTCTGAGTTCATGTACATCTCACAACCTGCAGGGCTGAAAGCGAGTTCGGCCCTTGCCGGGAGGAACACGGCGCTGATGCGCCTCCTCCTGGACAGCTCTGATCGCCCCGGCGGCGCCTTCAGACCCCGATCGCCGTGGGCAGATCCCCGCAGCTGACCGGTTCGGATTTACAGGCGGCACCGCACCGCCGCCGTGCTGACACCCACGCGATTTAGCGTTGATCCCGCTTCCTTTCCGCTGCCGCCTGCCATTTCCCGGCACGCTGACCGGCTGGACGTACGGACCCTTCCCTACCCCCTTGTATGCAGCATTTGGCATACCCAAAATCTTCATTTCCAGAGAGGCTTTTCCAATGAATCTGCTGCCGGACACAACCAGCCCCGTAGATGCAGCCGTTCCCGAGGTCACCATGGGCCACCACCGCCATGGGCACCACGACCCCATCATGCACGAGCCGCCAGTCAGCGCTGAGGCCCTGGGCCTGTCGCCGACCAGCGCCCGGCTTTATAACCAGGACCTTGCCCCGACGAAGATGGCAGGACGCAGGTGGACCGCGTACAGCATCTTCACCCTATGGGCGAATGACGTGCACAGCCTGGGAAACTACGGCTTCGCGATCGGGCTCTTCGCCCTGGGTCTCGGCGCCTGGCAGATCCTACTGGCCCTTGGTGTCGGTGCAGTGCTGCTGTTCCTCCTCCTGACCTTCTCCGGCTTCATGGGCCACAAGACAGGCGTCCCGTTCCCCGTCATGAGCCGCATCGCCTTCGGGATCCACGGCGCCCAGATTCCGGCGCTCATCCGTGGCGGCGTGGCGATTGTGTGGTTCGGCATCCAGACCTACCTGGCCTCCCTGGTCCTCAGGGTGCTGCTTATCGCCCTGGCACCGGGACTCGGGGACCTCGACAAGAATGACATCCTGGGCCTGTCCACGCTGGGCTGGGCCGCATTCGTCTCTCTCTGGGTGGTCCAGGTCATCATCGTCCGGTACGGCATGGACATGATCCGTAAGTACGAGGCGTTCGCCGGGCCCATCATCCTGGTCACCATGGCCGGCCTCGCCATCTGGATGTTCATCCAGGCAGGCGGTTCCATCGCCCTGTCCACCCACGATGCCCTCACCGGCGGCGCGATGTGGCGTGAAATATTTGCCGGCGGCGCCCTGTGGGTCTCCATTTACGCCACTTTCGTCCTGAATTTCTGCGATTTCACCCGTTCCTCCACCACTCGACGATCCATCATCAAGGGCAACTTCTGGGGCATCCCCGTGAACATGTTGTTCTTCGGCATCATCGTGGTGGTCATGACCGGAGCCCAGTTCAAGATCAACGGCGCCATCATCGGCAGCCCGTCCGACATCGTCCAGTCCATCCCCAACACGTTCCTGCTGGTGGTGGCCGCCCTCGCGCTCCTGGTGCTCACCATCGCCGTGAACCTGATGGCGAACTTTGTCGCCCCCATCTATGCCCTGACGAACCTCATGCCCAGGCGGCTCGACTTCCGCCGCGCCAGCCTGGTCAGCGCCATCATCGGCCTGGTCATCCTGCCCTGGAACCTCTACAACAATCCCGCCGTGATCGTGTACTTCCTCGGCGGCCTTGGCGCCCTGCTCGGACCGTTGTTCGGCGTCATCATGGCCGACTACTGGCTTATCCGTAAGACCCGGATCAACGTCCCCGAGCTTTACACCGAGGTCAGCAACGGATCTTACTTCTACCGCAACGGCGTCAACATGCGGGCCGTCGGCGCCTTCATCCCGGCCGCGGTCATCTCGCTCCTCATCGCCTTCATCCCGGCCCTGGCACCCGTGGCTGCGTTCTCCTGGTTCATCGGCGCCGGCATCGGAGCCATCGCCTACTTCGTCATCGCGGACCGCAACAGGAGCTTCCACGATGTCTCCGGCGAACCGATCGCCGTCCCCAGCCTCCACTGAGGCCGTCCCAACCATCCAGCAGCACAAGGAAAGAGACCATGCGCATCCTCGTCGCCAACGTCAACACCACAGCATCCATGACGGAATCCATTGCCAGACAGGCCCGCGCGGCAGCTGCCCCCGGGACGGAAATCATCGGCCTGACGCCGCGCTTCGGCGCCGACTCCTGCGAGGGCAACTTCGAAAGCTACCTCGCCGCCATCGCGGTGATGGACGCCGTCCTGTCGTATCCGGAACCGTTCGACGCCGTCATCCAGGCCGGTTACGGCGAGCACGGGCGGGAGGGGCTCCAGGAGCTCCTGGACGTCCCGGTCGTCGACATCACTGAAGCGGCCGCCAGCACGGCCATGTTCCTAGGCCACAAATACTCTGTGGTCACCACCCTGGACCGGGCCGTCCCGCTGATCGAAGACAGGCTGAAACTCGCCGGACTGGACGCCCGGTGTGCCTCAGTCCGCGCGAGCGGCCTCGGGGTGCTGGAGCTGGAGGAATTCCCGGAGCGGGCCGTGCAAGCCATCCTTGCCCAGGCCAAGCTCGCCGTGGACAAGGACAAAGCGGAGGTCATCGTCCTCGGCTGCGGAGGGATGTCCGGTCTGGATGAGCAGATCCGGACGCGCCTCGGTGTCCCCGTGGTCGACGGCGTCGCAGCCGCGGTCACGATCGCCGAATCCCTGATCCGCCTCGGCCTCTCCACCTCCAAGGTCCGAACCTACGCACCGCCCCGCCCGAAAGCAGTGACTGGCTGGCCGCTCCCGGCCAACCCCGCCAGCGCAAAGGTGAGCGTCAATGACTAAAGCAACGGAACCGCAGTATGACCTGGTCATCCGGGGCCGGCGCATCCTCACCACCGCCGGCATCGCGGCGCGTGAAGTGGGCGTCCGCGGCGGCAAGATCGTCGCGATCGAACCGCTCGGCAACAGCCTCTCCGGCGCCGAAGTGATCGAGCTCGCCGACGACGAAACCCTCATCCCCGGCCTCGTGGACACCCACGTCCACGTCAACGAGCCCG
>NZ_LMSB01000024.1 GCF_001428005.1 Arthrobacter sp. Soil736 | reverse complement strand
GACCTGGAAAACGGCGACTTCGCCGTGGCCTGGGGCGGCGTCTCCTCGCTCCAGCTGGGCCTGTCCCTGATCTGGACCGAGGCCCGGCACCGCGGCATCCCCCTGGAACAGGTGGTCTCGTGGATGGCCGAGAAGCCCGCAGCCCTCGCCCGCCTCTCCAACAAGGGCCAGCTCGCGCTCGGCTACGACGCCGACTTCTCCGTCTTCGCCCCCGACGAAGCCTTCGTGGTCGACGTCTCCAAGCTCAAGCACAAAAACCCCATCACCCCGTACGACGGCAAGGCCCTCTCCGGCGTCGTCCGCCGCACCTACCTGCGCGGCAACGTCGTGGACGGCCAGACCCCCGGCGGCAAACTGATCCGCCGCGGCGGCGTCTGAGCCCCGCGAGATCAGGAACCCTGCGATCAGTTGCACCTAAATAAGAGCTCGCAGAGCGAAGGGGTGGATTCGCGGGGCACCAGGAGTTCTTCGCCCCATCGGGAGCCTACGTCCTTGCCGCGCTCTGCCCCGCTTCCTCGGCGGCCGCGGCCGTGACCGATTCGGCCAGAGTCGTGTCACGGCGGGAGCTGACGTAATGCACCGCGGCCGCCATGATTGCTCCGATGAACCAGGAGAAGGCCGAGAGGGCGGCAAATAATGGAGCGAGGGCAAAGACCACGGCCGGGACGGCCGAGACGAGGAATGAGATGAGGGCCTTCTGGTTCCAGCCACCCGTGTAGGTGTAGTACCCCTGTTCTCTGAACAGGTCTCGGACCAGCACGTGCTGCTTTCGGAGCACGTAGTAGTCGACCATGATGATCCCGAACAGCGGCCCGAGCAGCGCTCCGAGCCCTCCGAGGAAAAGGTTAATCACGACCGGACTGTTGAACAGGTTCCAGGGCGTAATGACGAGTGCGATCATCGCCGCGATCAGCCCGCCGCGCCGGAAATCGATTCTCGAGGGCCAAACGTTGGCGAGGTCGTAGGCCGGCGAGACGAAGTTCGCCACGACATTGATTCCCAGCGTCGCGACAGCGAAGGTGACGGCGCCGAGCAGAAGGGCCCAGATGCTGTCGATCCGGCCGACGATCTCAACCGGGTCGTAGATGTGCTCCCCGTAGACCTTGAACGTTCCGGCAGTGACGACGACGGAGACCACGGAGAAGGCGATGAAGTTCACCGGCAGCCCCCACAGGTTGGCCGTGCGCACCGCTCTGCGGGACGGCGCGAAGCGGGAGAAGTCGCAGAAGTTGAGCATCAGGGTGGAGAAGTACGTCACCGTCAGCGCTACGGCGGCAAAGAAGGCATGAGTTACCCCCCATTCGGCTTTGCCCCCTGGCAGGTCGAGGGAAATATTCCACCCGGCATTGATCAGGATATAAACGACCAACAGCCCCATCACCGCCCAGACGGCCGGACCGGCCCAGTCCTGGAACCTCCGGATCGTCTCCATGCCGTTGCGCAGCAGAAGAAGCTGGAGCGACCACATCAACAGGAAGGCGAGCCAGCCCAGTGTGGATTCGCCCAGGAAATTGTTCTCCGTCAAACCCTGCAGTTCGGGCCAGATCTTCAGGGCGATGATGATGACGGCGCGCGAGGCCAGCCATGTCTGGATGCCGTACCAGGCGATCGCGACGAGCGCACGAATCAGGGCGGGCAGGTTGGCGCCGAACGTTCCAAACGAGACCCGGGCGAGCACCGGGTAGGGCACGCCGGTCTTCTGGCCTGCGTATCCGGAGAAGTTCATCAGGAAAAAGACGATGATGATCCCTGCCACCAGTGCAAGGAACACCTGCCAGGCACCGAGGCCCATCGCGAAGAGACCGGCGGCGAACGTGTATCCGCCGAGCGAATGAATGTCCGACATCCACATTGCAAACAGTGAATAGAAACCCCACGTACGGTGTTCGGCCGGTGCGAGGTCTTCGTTGTACAGACGCCGGCTGGCCCCCGGCGGAATTGCGTGAGACACCAGGCCCTCGATTCCCAAAACTTCCACACATGCTGAGAGTAAGTTCTTAAGCCCCAACCGATATAGAAGGAGCTGTGAATAGCGTGTCCATTGATGCCAATATACCCAGCCTGGCAATGGCGAAGTAGACAAATCGCGCTGCTGAACACATGCTGCCCGGATCGAAGGTTGCCGCATTAGGCTCGTTCACCCAGGGTCGACGGCGACTCCCCGCCGTCGTGCGTCGAAGGAGCCGCCATGTTCACCAGCCCGTACCCGGACGTCGAGATCCCCGAGGCCACGCTCTACGACTACGTGCTCGGCGGGCTGGGCGCATTTCCTCGCGACCTTCTGAATGGCGCCCGGTTCCCCAGGAGTTCCTGCACTCCTACGCTTGGCCCTGCGTGGCGGGCGGGACGCGCAGACTGCCGTACCTCTCCATTCGGTGCCACCGCAGGTGCACGCCGGCCAAGGCGGTGACCACCGACTGGATGACGACGAGATACATGAGCTGCCGATACACGAACTGCTGAAGTGGAAGCGTCCACAGCGGGCGAAGCGGCTCATTGTCGAGCCGGAACGCGTAGGCGGCCATGAGGAATTGAACGACAACGAAGACGAGCCAGAGCACCGCGATCCGCAGCGGATCGAGGAAGATCAGGCCGTAGACGGCAAAGACATCGACTACGGGGGCGAACAGGGGAAGCAGCACCTGGAGGACGAGCAGGTAGCCGAGCCCGCGACGGCCGAGCTTGCCGGCCGCTCCTCCCTGCACCACCGCGCCGCGGTGCTTCCACATGGCCTGCAACGTGCCGTAGCACCAGCGGTACCGCTGGCGCCACAAGGCGCCGAGGCTCGCGGGTGCCTCGGTCCAGGCCCTCGCGTCGTCCTGGTACACGACTCGCCAGCCATCGCGGCACAGTGACATGGTCAGGTCGGTGTCCTCGGCGAGCGTGTCGTCGCTCACTCCGCTGACCCGGAGGAGAGCATCCCGGCGGAAGGCGCCGATGGCGCCGGGGACGGTCGGCATGCACTCCGCGACGTCGAACAGTCTGCGGTCCAGATTGAAGCCGACGACATATTCGATGTGCTGCCAGGCGCCGAGGATGCCGCCGCGGTTGGCGACCTTGGTGTTCCCCGAAATTGCACCCACCCGTGGGTCGGCGAAGGGCTGGACGAGGGCATGAACCGTGTCCGGTTCGAAGACGGTGTCGCCGTCGACCATCACCACAAGATCGTGGCTGGCAGCGTCGAGCCCGGCATTCAGGGCGGACGGCTTGCCGCCGTTCTCCTTCCGGATCACCGTGACGCCCGGAAGGCCAAGCGCTTCCACGATGTCTGCAGTCCCGTCGGTCGACCCGTCGTCGACCACGATGATCTCAACCGGATGGGTCGAGGCGACGATGGATCGGACCGCGGCTTCGATGCCTGCCGACTCGTTGTACGCCGGGACGATCACACTGACCGGCTCCGTGGTCTCGGGCCGGACTGGAACATCCATCCGGCGTCGACCGCGACTGGCCGCCCGGACGCGGCGTGAGGCGCGGCTATGGCGCGCCGCGAAACCGACCACAAGGACGGCCCGGATGAGCGTCAAGATGCCGGCCGCAATGAGCGCCCACGAGATGGCCGTGACGACGAAGTCGCTGAGCCGGATGCCCCACACGAACGCCGTTCCACTGATCTGTTCCACGGTGGACGTCTGCCGCATGCTGTCAATCCCGACGGCGTCGCCGACCGTGGTCACGCGATAGCCCTGGTCAGCGAATCGCGACAGGGTGGAGTCGAGGGCGGCGACGGTCTGTTGCCTGTCGCCACCGCCGTCGTGCATCAGGAGCACCTGCCCCTGTCGGCCGGACGGAGTGAGATTCCGCTCGATTGTCGCGACGCCTGGCCGTCGCCAGTCCTCGCTGTCGGTGGTGCTGAGCACGGTGAGGTACCCCTCGTCCGCCGACCCTTGCATCGCGGACCAGGTGCCGTCGGTGACCGCATCGTTCTCCGAGCTGTACGGCGGTCGCAGCAGAGACGCCGCACGACCCGTGATGCCGACGACCGCATTCTGGGCACCTTGGACCTCGAGCTGTCGTCGCCACGTCGGCGCGGTGCCGAGGTCGGCATGGGTGAGTGTGTGCACGCCGATCTCGTGACCGTCTTCGACGATGCGGCGCACGAGGTCGGGGTTGTCGATCGCCGCCGAGCCGACTACGAAGAACGTCGCGTGGACGTGATGCTTCCGGAGGACGTCGAGAATTTGAGGCGTCCAGACCGGGTCTGGGCCGTCGTCGAACGTCAGGGCCACCGTACGATCCGGTGGACGCACAGTGCGGACCGTCCCGCCGCGGGAGTCGACGACGGGGCCACCCTGAGAGACGGCATTCGGGACAGTACTGGCGGCCCCACTCTCGGACACGGAGTCGTCGCCGATCCCAGCGAGGTGATGCATGTACCCCTGCACGGCGAGTGCGACACCCAGCGCAAACACGACGGTCAGAAGGATGAACCAGTGTGCCCTGACACTGACCGGAGCAGAACCCTTGCTCAGGCGGCCTGTACTCACGGGTGCGTCGGCGTGGACGGTCGCGTGGTCTGGCCGGGAGCCGTCTCGCTCTTGCCCGGACTCGCCGGCTCCGTGCTGGGCGCAAGAGGGGTACCGGAGGCAAAGGGGGCCGCATGCTGCATGGCCTCACCATTGATCGGTGGTGCCACAGGAACGGCCGAAGGCGCAGTCACCGGAGCCTGGAAAGCGGCCGGCGCTGCAGGCTCCGCCGGTTCAGCTTCGCGATCTGGGAGCCCAGCCGCGTTAGAAGCCGGCGCCGATGGGGATGACGGAAGATCACGGGCCGCCGGGGCCACCGGAGCGGGAGGCAGAGGTAAGTACGGCGCGGCGATATTGGGTCCGCCGATGACCGCAACCAGCAGGAGGACGACATACCCTGCCACGAGCCCGAGGGCCCCGAGGCCGATAAACTTGACCCGCCGCAGGCGCCGACCTGACGCATCGACAAAGACCGGCCCACGCGGCGACGCGGACCGCGGCTGATCGGACGTTTCGTCAAAAGCTTCCATTGGGCATCAACCTTAGAGGATTCGCAATCTGTATCCCAAAAGCATCACGACCGAAGGGTCTTCCGGGTTCAAGGACCGCTTGCCATCAAGCCCCGTTAAAGGCTGGAAGTTTGCAACCGCGACAGTCCCGGCAGGCATCCTCGGCCACGGACAGCCCGAAGCCGCCCTGTCCCTGGGATACACCCCGAACAAGACCCAGTAGAAGGGATCAATCGACCACAAGAACGGCCATCAACCAAGAAGGCCCCCGAAGGAGCCGATAAAAGAAAGATTTGTCCGCTCTGTGGTGTGCCAACGAGACTTGCGCACACGATTGCCCGGCACCCGGCTCTGGACCCTGATGTCGCAGCACATGCGCGGACTTGAAATCTGTCACGTTTGCCGGACTGTGCGCCGGCCCCGGGGTTTACATAGAATCCCGACGGCTGACCTCACCGACACGCCGTAACCCGGCGCGACGGCTTCACCCCTGTCCGCCCGGCCAAAGAGAACGGCGGCCCGCCAACCCAATTGATACCGCAACGATCTCTCTTCCTAGGACACTTTCGCGTGCCATAGTCTGGGCACGCCAGCCTGCGGCCGAAGGTGAAGAAGGCGGGAAAGCAGGACACAGACGCTTAGAAGGGACCGACCATGCTGATCTGCGCAACCTGCGCCGTCGAACGCGACGAGCCTACCCCGGGGGTCTGCCCGATCTGCACCGATGAGCGGCAGTATGTGCCCGAGGACGGACAAAAGTGGCTCACACTGGACGGGCTGGCGGAGGAGGGCCAGCAGACATTGTTGAAGGAGAACGAGCCGGGACTTATCGGGATCAAGACGGAGCCAATAGTCGGGATCGGCCAGACCGCTCAGCTTGTGGTGACACACGAGGGTTCGCTGCTGTGGGATCCGGTCGGATATGTCGATGACAGCGCTGTGAAGGCAGCGCTTGAGCGAGGCCCGGTCCTGGCGATCGCCGCCAGCCATCCACACATGTTTGGTGTGCAGGTCGAATGGTCGCAACGGCTCGGTGGCGTCCCTGTACTTGTGGCCGACGCAGACCGGCGATGGCTGGGGCGAAACGATCCGATCATCGAATACTGGTCCGGCAGTCACACTATCGCCGAAGGGTTGACACTACACCAGACCGGGGGGCACTTCCCGGGCAGCGCGGTGGTGCACTGGGCTGCAGGAGCGGGCGGCAGAGGAGCTCTGCTGACCGGCGACAGCGTGTTTCCGAATCCAGACCGTAGATCCATCGCCTTCATGCGCAGCTACCCGAATCATTTGCCGCTATCCGGCGCGGTGGCGTTGCGAATCGCCGCGCAGCTGGGAGAGCTCAAGTTCGACCGGATCTACGGCAACTTCAACAATGTAATCGAGTCCGGAGCCAAGGCCATTCTGCACGATTCCGCCCAACGGCACGCTGCTTGGGCGAGAGGAGACTTCGACCATTTGACCTGAACCCACACTGCCAACGTGCTTGATCCCTGCCTACCCGGGCGGTTGTTTCGCAGCTATGGACGCCGCGGGGAGAGAAGGACATCATGAAATCAGGCGTGAGGATCCCATCTCCGGAGGCGCAAATGGAGGCGGTCCCACGCGCTGGAGGCGTTAGGGCATGCCCGGTAAATCTGTGCCAGCGGAGCACTCCGCATCAAGTGGTCCGGCCCAGGCGGACGATCATTTCCTCATGGATTACTACGAGCACGTGGACCCCGAGGAGCTCCTCACCTACGCAGGCGATACTTTAGAGCGTCGTGCACGGCACCATCTTTCGCTCGCCTCGGTGCTTCCTCCGGGGACGTCAAGGGTGGATGTCCTCAACGAACCGAGCGCCAGTGTGGTGTTCGTGGTGGCCGAAGGCGCGCTGCACGTGGTTCGCGCGGTCACCTCGGAGCTGACCCGCGAAGGAGCGACGGTCCGGCTGCTCGTCCATCCCTTGTTCCAGGTCCTTCGGGATCCTGCAACCCATGAGCTGCTCAAGCTCCGCCATGCGCCGCAGCGCGCGGGACTTGTTGCCGACCTGCCCTATTCCTGGGCCACGGAAACCTGGGTTGCCGTTGAAATTGGCAGGCAGCCGAGATCGTCGAACGCCTCGGACGTCATCGCGAATATCCAGAGGGTTCTTGCCGATGTCCGTGCAGTTACAGAGGACTCAGCTGCCCTGAAGGAACAAGTGACCGCCGCCGTCGACTCCTTAGCGGCCTTCCCGCGCGGTTGTGTGCCGTCAGCCGAACAGCTCAGAGAGCTCCTGCTGTGGCTCAACGGGGGGAACTTCATTTATCTGGGACACTGCGAATATGTGTTGACGGCTGAGAAAGATGGGCCGGCTCTTCGACCCCGTCCGGGTACTGCCCTGGGCCTTTTGCGCAGGCAGAATCACCCTCGCAGCTCAGACCAGACTGTGTTCCGGGGCTCGCAGGTACTCGCGCTGTACACTTCCGGCCTTCGATCCTCGGTTCCAGAGCCCTCTTATCTGGACGAAATCCGTCTCCCGACGTTCAGTGCTGCCGGAGTCGTCAATGGGGAACGCAGGTTTGTGGGCGTTTTCGCCCCGGGAACGGCGGATCAATCAGTGCGTCGCATTCCTGTGATCCGGGACAAGGCCGCTAACGTGAGTAACAGGCTCGGTTTCGCCCCTGCGTCAACCCAAGAGAAGAAACTGCTCGCCGCGCTGGGGTCGTTCCCTCTTGACGAGCTGTTCCACATCGACGAAGGCGAACTGACTCGGCTGGCGGCCGACATCCTGCGGCTCCAAAAACGCCATGAGACTAGGCTTCTCCTACGCTTCGACGACTACGGCCCCTTCATGACCGCCCTAATGTTCCTTCCGCGCCGCCGCTACAACACGGCCGTGCGGCTCAGGATTGAACAGGAGCTCAAAGAAGCCTCCAAAGCCTCATCGCTTGAGTTCGAGGTCCGACTCACCGAATCGCACATGGCTCGCATCTTCTTCCGCGTACTTCTGCCCGCCGGCGCAAAACCAGAGTCCATCGATCCGGCTGCACTGGAGCGGACACTCATCAATGCCACTCGGTCATGGGCCGAAGGACTTGACGAAGCCCTGCGGGAACGCATGCCCTCCGAACAGGCCACAAGGCTGTCCGCGCTCTGGGCCGATGCCTTCCCTGCCAGCTACCGGGCAGATTTCGAGGTCGCAGATGCCATTGAAGACATCGAGAGGTTTGAGCAATACGATCTGGATGGCACCGGCGGTCGACCCCTGAACGACTCTGTACTGGCTGTCCGTGCCGATGCTACGCAGGCCGAGGTCGAGGACTTCCGGATTCGCCTCTATCTCACCAGTGCCCGGAGCCTCACGCAGATCCTGCCGTTCCTCCACAACCTGGGCCTCCAGGTACTTAACCAGCGCCCCTTCGAGGTCCTGCGGGGCAACACTCTGCCGCTGTTTCTTTATGACTTGGGCGTGAAGTATCCGCCCGGCGTGGATCCCGTTCGAACCAGCTCCCTGCTCGCGGACGCGTTCGGAGCAGCCATACGTGGTGACACGGAATCAGACCGCTTCGACGCACTGGTCCTGCAGGAGAGCCTTGACTGGCGGCACGTCGTGATCCTCCGCGGCTACGCCAAGTACCTCCAGCAACTGGGAACCACCAACTCGTACGGCTTTATCGCGGATACTTTCCTGGCCAACGCGAGAGCGACCCACGCACTGCTGGGCCTGTTCCGCGCCCGCTTCCTTCCAGGGCTTGGCATCACCCAGCGGCTCCGCGAAATGGCGACCGCCCGGGACGAAGTGATCAAGGCTATCGATGCTGTCACGTCCTTGGACGCGGACCGCCTGCTGCGGACCTTCCTGAACCTCATCGAGGCGACGACGAGGACCAACTTCTACCGCGACCGGCCGTACCTGAGCCTCAAACTCCAGCCCTCCCACCTCCCAGGCGCTCCGCACCCACGTCCGAAGTTCGAGATCTGGGTCTATTCGCCCCGGGTCGAGGGCGTGCACCTTCGCTTTGGGCCGGTGGCGCGCGGGGGCCTGAGATGGTCGGACCGGCGCGAGGATTTCCGTACCGAAGTCCTCGGGCTCGCCAAGGTCCAGATCGTCAAGAATTCCGTGATCGTCCCGACTGGCGCCAAGGGCGGCTTCTACCCGAAGCGGCTTCCCGATCCCGAGGCCAACCGCGCGGCATGGCTCGCGGAAGCGATAGAGAGCTACAAGGACTTCCTCCGCGGGCTCCTCGATGTCACGGACAACCTGGCCCCGCCCGACGTCGCCGTGTCCCGTGACGCCCGCGGCACACGGGGCTCGGTGGGCCGCGTCGTCCCACCGCCGAACGTGGTGCGGCATGATGAGGACGACTACTACCTCGTGGTGGCTGCCGACAAAGGCACCGCGACGTTCTCCGACACCGCCAACGAGGTGGCCAAGGAGTACGGCTTCTGGCTGGGCGACGCGTTCGCGTCGGGCGGCTCAATGGGCTACGACCACAAGCAGATGGGCATCACTGCCCGGGGCGCCTGGGCGTCCGCGAAACAGCACTTCACCGAACTCGGGATCGATTCCCAGCGCGAAGACTTCACCGTGGTCGGCATCGGCGACATGAGCGGGGACGTGTTCGGCAACGGGATGCTGCGCTCCGACCACATCCGGCTCGTAGCCGCCTTCGACCACCGGCACATCTTCCTGGACCCCACACCCGACGCCGCGTCCTCCTTCAAGGAACGCCGCCGCCTCTTCA
The DNA here is from genome assembly GCF_001428005.1 of Arthrobacter sp. Soil736. Classification (GTDB taxonomy): domain Bacteria; phylum Actinomycetota; class Actinomycetes; order Actinomycetales; family Micrococcaceae; genus Arthrobacter. The sequence continues at coordinate 39,877 of NZ_LMSB01000024.1, read as the reverse complement.
ATCTGCCCCGTTCGTCGTGGGCCGGCTACAACCCCGGGCTGATCAGCCCTGGCGGCGGGGTGCACCCGCGCGTCGCCAAGTCGGTCGCCATCAGTCCGCAGGTGCGTTCGGCCTTGGGCCTGCCGACGAAGACGACGGCGATGACCCCGCCCGAGCTCATCCAGGCGATCCTGCGGGCGCCGGTAGACCTCATTTACAACGGCGGGATCGGAACCTATGTCAAGGCCTCTGCCGAAATCAACACCGAGGTGGGCGACAAAGCCAACGATGCGATCCGGATCAACGGCAACGAGCTCCGGGCAAGGATCATGGTCGAAGGCGGCAACCTCGGGATGACTCAACGGGGACGGGTGGAGGCCGCGCTGAACGGAGTCCTGCTGAACACGGACGCCATCGACAACTCTCCCGGCGTGGACTGCTCCGATCACGAGGTCAACATCAAGATCTTCATCGACCGCATGATCGCGGCAGGCACGATGGCAGCCAGCGAGCGCGCCGACTTCCTGCACTCGCTCAGTGACGACGTGGCACGCCTGGTGCTGAAGAATAGCCGTGACCAGAACGTCCTGCTCGTCAACGACCGTGCTCTTGTCCTCAACTGGAGCCCGGGCTTCGACCTCAACTGGAGCCCCGGCTTCGAACGGACCATGGACTGGCTGGAAAGTGCCACCGACCTGGACCGGGGCCGTGAGGCACTGCCCACCACGGACCAGCTCCATGCACGGCTGCAGGCCGGCAACGGGCTCACCTCCCCCGAGCTATCCGTGCTGGCCGCCTACGCCAAGATCGCACTCGCCAAGGAACTGAACGACAGCGACGTCGCCGACGACCCGTGGTTCGACCGGGTTCTTCGCAGCTACTTCCCGCCCCAGATCGGGGACCGCTTCGGAACCGAGCTGGAAACGCACCCCCTGCGCCGGCAGATCATCTGCACCGTGCTCGCCAACGACATCATCGACCTCGGAGGAATCACCTTCGCCTTCCGCGCCGTCGAGGAAACCACCGGGAGCGCGGCCGCTCTCGCAAGGGCCTTCGTGGCAGTGCGCGAGGCCTTTGGCCTTCACTGGATCGCGGACTGGATGGCCGGGCTTCCCCCCGCTGTTCCGGCCGAGCATGCGGCGGAACTCGCCTTGTATGTGCGGAGGATGTTGGACCGGGCGACGCGCTGGTACATGTCCCATGATCATCGGGACCAGCCAGTGGAACAGGCCCTCAGCAGGATCATGCCGGCCATGGCGCTCCGGCGGAACCGAACCGTGGTTTATTTGCGCGGCGACGACATCGACTTCGGGCAAGACCTTCTGACGCACTGGGAGGCCATTGGGATCCCGCCGGACATTGCGCAACGCGCGTTTGAGGCAGTCCTGAGCTTCACTTTGTTGGATATCTCACTCATTGCGGAGCAGATCCATGAGCCCATCGAGCACATTGCTGACCTCTATTCCACGGCATTCCAGCGCATCGGGGCCCTGAAGTTGCTTCTAAGAATCACCGACCTTCCTCGGCAGAACCGATGGGAGACACTGGCCAGGGCGGCGCTGCGCGACGATGTCTATTCCGCCGTCGCCGACATGACCATCTCAGTTCTGCGGACAACACGCAGCAGCGGTCCCGAGCGAGCCGACTCCACGGAACGGATCGTGGAGTGGGAACGCGGACACCAAGAGCAGCTCGCACGGATCAAGGACACCTTCGCCGAAGTCACCCAGCCCGGTCCGGTGGACATCCATTCGATCTCCGTCGCGCTTAAGCTGCTGAGGACCCTCGTGCGCAACTGAATTCGCGGTGCTCGGCACATGCGGCGCCAGACGAATGGGGCGGGAGGTCCGCGGGCTCCCGTCCTGCACTATTCGGCCAGAAGCTGGGTCTCTGCACGTTCTCGGGAGACCCAGTTCGCATTCTCCGTCGTATCGTTGAGTCGTTGCTTTTGACCGATGATGGCTGCAATGAATCCGCCGACGAATGAGTCGCCGAGCCCGATGGTGGTAGGTGATTGCGTTGCCAGAGACAGGGCCGGGAGGCATTCGACGTCGGCGCCCATGCGCTGGTGTAGTTCGGCAGCCAGTTCGGCGCCGCGGGAGTTTACGGGTCCCTCTCCGACCGCTTCGTAGTCGGCGGGAGTGAAGTTGTCGCCGTAACAGAAGCGGGTGCTGGCCATTGTGATGCCGCCTTTTAGGCAGGACCGCCACCGTCGGGCGTTGTTGCCGTAGGCGAGTGACCAGTACTTGGTGTGGACCACCGTGGTGCGTGCGGGCATTAGTCCGTGCAGCTCGCGGAGTGCCGCGCACACGTCAACGGCGTTCAGCAGGTCTACCGGCCTGTTCAGATGTGCCTGTAATTCGTCTTCGTTCATGCTGTAGACGGTCACGGTATCGGCCATGAAGTCCCGGACGACCGGCGCAAACACAGCGTGGTGGAAGCCCGCGTCTTCGTAAAACACGACCGCTCCGGGCGGAAGATTCCGCAGTTCCCGTCCCAGCGTGGCCAAGCGCGCGTCCAGGACCGACCGCTCGTTGATGACGTTGAGTCCAGAGATGAGGAAGGCATCCGCGGTCCTGAGTGCGTTGCCGAGTTCCTCGCTCAGTACCATCTCGGTGTTTGGCGGGTCGTTGGTGAAGATGATCCGGTTCGGGTGGTCCGCGCGCAGGTCGATGTCTCTGGCCTGCACGGTGGCGCCCCCGTTGAATTGCACGATCAGGTGGGGGTCGGTCGAATCTGCCGAAGCGCTGCAGATGTAGGTGCAGGATGCAGGCAGCAGCCGCCGCACGGTGTCATCGATGCTGACCAGGTGAAGAGTGCTCGGGATTCCGAGCTTCGCCATGGCCAATCCGGCCCGGACGCAGGTGCCGCCCAGCGTGATCCTTTTTTGGAACCGGGAAGCGAAAGTCTTGACGGTGTCGGAGGAGGTGATGAACCGCTCTCCTCCGACACCGTCGCGCAAGTGCGCGAGAATGGCTACGATCAGGTTCCTTTCGGAATCGACCGGGACGAACCGGTCAAGCTCCGCGGCGTCGATCGCGAAGTCCTCAATCAGGCCTTCGATGATGGCCGAGTTCCATTCGACCTCGTAATCGACGGTACCGCCAAGACCCAGCACCACATTCTCGCGCGACATCAGACTCCGTTACCTCAGTACAGTTCGGCCGTGTTCGCTGCGGCGAACAGCTCGATCTTGTGGGCGGCGACTACCTTCATGGCTGCGATGGAGGGCGGCTGGATGGTGTTGGGCTCGCGGACTCCCGGGTCAGCGAGGATTTCGCGCATCTTGTTGTGATAGGCGACCTTGATGTCGCTGGAGATGTTGATCTTGTTGACACCCAGCTTCACCGACTCGCCGATCTCGCCGTCGGGGTTGTTGGATCCGCCGTGCAGCACCAGGGGCAGGGTCACTTTCTTCTTGATCTCCTGCAGCAGGTCCAGTTTCAGCTCAGGCTTCATGCTTGCCGGGTAGATTCCATGGCAGGTGCCGATAGCGATGGCCAGGCTGTCGACGCCCGTGGATTCGACGAACCGGACGGCGTCCTCCGGGTCGGTGTAGATGATGGTTGCCGTGCCGTCCTCGGCCTCGTCGTCGGTCTTGCCAATGGTCCCGAGCTCTCCCTCAACCGACACACCCACAACGTGCGCGGCATCGACGACCTTCTTGGTGATGGCGACGTTCTGGTCAAAGGGAAGCATGGATCCGTCGATCATCACCGAGGTGAATCCAGCCTGGATCGCGGTGAGGACCTGCTCATAGCTCGCGCCATGATCAAGATGGATGGTCACGGGCACGCTGGAGCGGTGTGCCCGGGAGATGATGGCCGGCAGCACGTCGACACCGAGATGGCTGAGTTCGTCGGGGTGGATGGCAATGATGACTGGCGCTTTTTTCTCTTCGCAGACTTCGAAGATGCCGTTCATCATCGCGTAGTCACTGATATTGAAGGCCGGGACCGCGAAGTTGTGCTTGTTCGCCACATCGAGGATGGTCTTGCCGTTTACCAACATTTGTTTCTCTCCTACGTTTTGTTGATGGAATGGGGTTGATTTACTTCACGGCGCCCGCGGTCATACCGCTCATGAAGTAGCGCTGGAAGAAGATGTAAAGAATGAGAATCGGTATGCAGCCAAGGATGCTTATGGCCATCATTTCGTTCCATTGGTAGGAATGTTGACCCATGAGGAGCTGGATGCCGATGGGGACGGTTCGCATATCCTGGGTTTTGGTCAGTGTCAGTGCGAAGAGATATTCATTCCACGCGATCATGAAGGTGTAGATTCCGACGGATACGATCCCTGGCACGGAGACCGGCACCAGGATGCGCCAGAGAGCGGTCATGGGTCCGCCGCCGTCAACCCGGACGGCCTCGTCGAGCTCACGGGGCAGCGTGTTGAAGTAGCCCGTCAGCATGATGATCGCGTACGGCAGGGTGAAGACCATGTAGGTCAGGATCAGCCCCTGGTAGGTGTTGAACATGCGGAGGAAGACCACCAGGCCGAAGTACGGCACCAGCAACGTGATCGGCGGCACGGCCTGGACGCTGACGATGACAATGTTGATCGTCCTCTTGAAAGGGAAGTCGAACCGGCTGAAGGCGTAGGCCGCGAACAGGGCGACGACCAGGGTCAGACCGGTGACCGCCAGAGCCACAACATAGCTGTTGATGAAGAATCTCATCTTGGTCGGATCGCTCAGTATGGAAGCATATGCAGCGAAGGAGAATCCTTCGGTGATGAACCGTGGCGGTGCTTCGAAGATCTCGGTGTTGGACTTGAAGGAACTGGCGAGCATCCACAGGACCGGGAATCCTGCGAATACGGCGCCGCCGATCAGGGCCAGGAGCACACCGGTTCTTTCCAGCGCCTCACGCTGTTTTTTGGTTTTCGACATGTCAATCACGCGCCTTTTGATGACGGACGTAGAAGTAGGCCAGGACCATGGACATGACCAGGATGATCACTGCGCTTGCGGAAGCAAGCGAGAATTGATAGTTGCTGAAGGCCATTTTGTAGGTCATGGTGCTGAGCATCTCGGTGGCGTTAATGGGTCCGCCTCCGGTGGTCATCCAGATCAGCGCGAACTGCTGACTGGTCCAGATGAGGTCGAGCACGGCCATGCTGACGATGATGGGTCGCAGCTGCGGCAACGTGATGTTCACGAACTGCTGCAGGCCGTTGGCTCCGTCGACCCGGGCCGCCTCGTAGAGGTCCCGCGGTATGCCCTGCAGTCCGGCGAGCAGGCTCACCATGAAGAACGGGTACCCTGCCCAGATGTTGATGAAGGTGACAGCGAACAGCGCCGTCCCGGGCGAGGAGAGCCACTCGGCACCAGTCTCCGTGATGCCGAGGGTGACCAGGACGTAGTTGATGACGCCGTTGGGATTCAGCAGCAGCCGCCACAGAATCGCGATGATGGCAACAGTAAACAGCCATGGAAGTACGTAGATGACGCGGAAAAGCGCTTTGGTGGCCCCGTTCAGCAACCGGCTGTTGAGCAGCGTGCTGAAGACCAGGCCCAGGACGAGGTGCGCTCCGACGCTTACTGTGGTGAAGAAAGTGGTGTTCAGGACCGCCGTACGGAAGATCTCGCTGCCCAGGACCTCCACATAGTTGTTGAAGCCCGCGAATACCGGGTTCGTCTTCATGATGACGTTATCCATCAGCGAGTACCCGATGACCATCACGATCGGAATCAGCATCAGGATCACGAGCAGAATGATGGTTGGCGAGAGGAAAGCGAACGGGACGAGGTTGCGTTTCTTCTTCGCCCGGGCCGCTACCTCTGCCGGCGCGTCAAGCGTTTTTGGTGTTAGGAGCACCATGGGAATCCTCCTCGGTCCGGGTGCGGTCCCGTCGTCGTTGGGCCGCACCCGGACCGCTTCGTGGGTCTAGAACTGCTTGATCCAGGCGTTTTGAGTGTTTTCAAGCATCTGGTCGACAGGCTGGGAGCCTGAAAGCGTCTTCTGGAACTGCTCGTCGAAAGTGCGCATCAGCTGTTCCGCAACCGGGAGGCCAACGAACTCGTTGGCGGGGTAGCCGCTCTTGTAGATGTCAAAGGCTTCCTTGAACAGTGCATCTTTCCCGGAGAAGTCCGGCGTAGCTTTGCTGTTGCCGGGGAAGGCATTGGCCTGGGTCGAGAGCTTTGCGTTGGCCTTCTCGCTCATCAGAAATTGGATCAGCTTCCAGGCCTCGGCCTTGTGCGCGCTGTTCTCGGAGACGCCGATCCCCCACGATGCGAAGGGGATGCCCCGTTTGCCGGCAAATCCATCGACCGACGGAACGGAAGATACCTGGAACTTCAGGTTCGGGTTCTTCTCACGGATCGTGTTGATGTGCGCGAGGGAATCGATCATCATCCCGACGCGGCCGTTGGTGAATTCCTCGACCTTGTCCTGTTCCTTCATGGTGAAGGAACCCGGGGCGATCACCCCGTCATCCCAGAGGCTCTTGACGTACTCCACCGTGCCCTTGATGTCCTGGTTGGTGAGATCGGGCTTCCCGTCTTTGAGCATGCTCTGGCCGGAGGCCCATGCCCAGGACATGACATCGTTCTGCACGCCGTTGGGAGCCTCGAGTGACAACGGCAGGACCCAGCCCTTGGCGTTGCCCAGGTTGCTGACCGCCTTCGCCGCAGCCGTGAACTCGGTGCGGTTCGACGGCGCCTTCGCGATTCCCGCCTTCTGCAGCAGGTCAGTGTTGGAGAACATCGGGTACACGAAGTTCAATACCGGGATCATGTACGTCGCGTCATTGACCTTGACCTCGCTGGAGAGCTGGGTCTTGTCATAACCGGCGTCAGCCATCAATTTGCCAAGGTCCGCAATAGAGCCCTGCTTCGCGAAATCACTGATCCAGGCGCCATCCAGCCCGACAACATCGGACATGGTCCCCGCCGCGGCTCCCGCCACAACCTGCTCCTTGGTCGAGGCATACGGTCCGCTGAGCAGCTTGACCTTGATGCCCGGGTTCTCCTGCTCAAACTGATCCATCATCTGACGCAGTGAACCAGCAGGGAGTTCCGGCTCCCACCACTGCGCAAACTCGATCGTCACCTCCCCGCCGGGCGACGCGTTGCCGCCGCCCGTAGACCCTCCGCCGCAACCCGCAACCATGGTGACCGCGGCAACGCCCGCTACGGCCGCCAGCAGTCCCCGCCTGCTTAGAGCATCCTTGCTCATGACTCTCCTATCGAAGTTCCAAAGTGCTGATTCGCGCATTCCGATGCGACTTTATGCCGGTTTATGCGTTTGATTGATCGTAAGCCCCGTCACACTTTTGCGTCAATAGGGGAACGACGGATCTTGCGAAGGCATGCAGCGGGCGCGCCAGACCCGCGAAAAACCATGAATGACAGCCGCATCGCCAGCTCTCGGAACCTCCAGAATCCCGTTCGGCCAGCTGTCGCAGAAAAACGCATCGTGGCAATCGGTGCGGCAGCTATATCGCATTAACTCGCAGGATGTGTTAAATGTGGACTATGAGCAGATCACTTGCAACGTCCCCCACAGGCAACCGCTCTGCACGCTTTCCGGCGAGCCGACAGGCGGACCTGGCCTCATTCGTGGCTGAAAAGGGGCAAGTCACGGTGGCGGACCTTGCGACAAGGTTCGACGTGTCACCCGACACCATCCGCCGGGACCTCGACCAGCTAGACGCTGACGGTATCCTGATCAGAACACACGGCGGGGCGGTGAGTCTTTCGGCAGTCCCGCGCGCCGACACCGGCGTGGACATCAGAATGCGGCTTCAAACCAGCGCCAAGGACCGCATCGGGGCACTGGCGGCCTCCCTGGTCACTGACGGAACCGTCCTGATGATCAATGCCGGAACGACCTCGCTGTCAATGGCCCGACATCTTAAGGACCAGCGCGAGCTGACAATCGCCACGAACAACCTCCGAATACCCGCCGAAATCTCGCCCAAAGTCTGCCGGGATCTCTACCTCTTCGGCGGTTCGGTACGGCTCGGCGCCCAGGCGGTGGTGGGTCCGCTATCCTTCCGGGCAGACGGAAACGCCGGCGATATCGATATCAAGTGCGACCTTGCCGTCATCGGCGTCGGCGCGATCTCTGCCTCCGGCTACACCACCAGCCACCTCGCCGAAGCGGTCATGATGGGTCAAATGATGAAGCGCGCAACACGCGTCATAGTGCTCGCCGACTCATCCAAGTTCGGCCGACAACTCTTCGCCCAGATTTCGCCCTTGGACGCCGGGGACGTCCTTGTCACCGATCAACAACCCCCGCAGGACCTCCAGACGGCCTTGGACGAAAGCGGGGTGCAGGTTATCGTCGCAGACGGTAATTAGCTCCGGTGCCAGGGCTTTCGGGAGGCGGGTCACAGGTCAGCGCCATTCTCAATCCCCCGAGGGATTCGAACCGAGGATCGATCGTGCAGTCGGCTTCTGATATTTCGTGCAGACCTCGTCCAGATTAGGGTTTCGAGAACCGTTTCCGAGCACAAAACGTGCGGCGTGGCGTCGCGGTCTGCCTTCCTGGCGTTCTCATAACCTACCTCTCGGCGAACACCCCATGAGGGCCCGCAGCGACGTAGCATCAAGGTAGGAGACAGCCAGGAGTGTGGCGAAATGTTTGACGTCGCGTAGTTGTGCTTGCCCAAGAAGAGGCACGCATGCTGAACCACAATTACATTGGTACCGAACACATCCTCTTGGGTCTGATCCACGAGGGTGAAGGCGTTGCTGCAAAGGCGCTTGAGTCCTTGAGCATTTCGCTCGACGGCGTCCGCGAGCAGGTACAGGAGATCATCGGCCAGGGCCAGCAGGCGCCCTCCGGCCATATCCCCTTCACGCCCCGCGCGAAGAAGGTGCTTGAGCTCGCACTCCGTGAAGCCCTGCAGCTGGGCCACAACTACATCGGTACGGAGCACATCCTGCTCGGCCTCGTCCGTGAGGGTGAGGGCGTTGCGGCTCAGGTGCTGGTCAAGCTCGGAGCCGACCTCACCCGGGTCCGCCAGCAGGTCATTCAGCTGCTTTCCGGCTACCAGGGCAAGGAAACCACCGGCGCGGGCGAGGGCCCGGGTCAGGCAGAAGGCACCCCTGCCGGTTCCGTGGTCCTGGACCAGTTCGGCCGCAACCTGACGCAGGCTGCGCGCGAGAATAAGCTGGACCCGGTGATCGGGCGCGAACGGGAAATGGAACGCGTCATGCAGGTCCTTTCCCGCCGTACCAAGAACAACCCGGTGCTGATCGGCGAGCCCGGCGTCGGCAAGACCGCCGTCGTCGAAGGCCTTGCCCAGGCGATCGTCCGCGGCGACGTCCCGGCGACCCTCAAGGACAAGCAGATCTACACCCTTGACCTGGGATCCGTCGTGGCCGGCTCCCGCTACCGCGGTGACTTCGAAGAGCGCCTCAAGAAGGTCCTCAAGGAGATCCGGACGCGCGGGGACATCATCCTGTTCATCGACGAAATCCACACCCTGGTCGGTGCAGGTGCCGCCGAAGGTGCGATCGATGCTGCCTCGATCCTCAAGCCGTTGCTGGCCCGCGGCGAACTCCAGACCATTGGTGCCACCACGCTGGACGAATACCGCAAGCACATCGAAAAGGATGCCGCCCTGGAGCGCCGGTTCCAGCCGATCCAGGTTCAGGAACCCGCTGTGGCCCACGCGATCGAGATCCTCAAGGGGCTGCGCGACCGCTACGAGGCGCACCACCGGGTCACTATCACCGACGGCGCACTGGTCGCCGCCGCGAATCTCTCTGAGCGTTACATCTCGGACCGCTTCCTGCCGGACAAGGCAATCGACCTCATCGATGAAGCCGGCGCCCGCCTCCGCATCCGGCGCATGACAGCCCCTCCGGAGCTGAAGGCCCTTGCAGAAAAGATTGCCGTCGTCAAAGGGGAAAAGGAGTCTGCCATTGACGCCGGGGACTACGAGGGGGCCGCTTCGCTACGCGGCAAGGAGCAGAAGCTCATTGCCGAACGTGCCGAGAAGGAGCGCCACTGGAAGACCCACGGCGTGGATGACATGTCGGAGGTGGACGAGGACCTGATCGCCGAGGTGCTGGCGAACTCTACGGGCATCCCCGTCTTCAAGCTGACCGAGAAAGAATCCTCGCGGCTGCTGAAGATGGAAGACGAGCTGCACCAGCGCATTGTGGGCCAGGACGAAGCGATTAGGTCGGTTTCGCGGGCTATCCGCCGCACCCGTGCCGGCCTGAAGGACCCCAAGCGTCCGGGTGGCTCGTTCATCTTTGCCGGCCCCACCGGCGTCGGCAAGACCGAGCTCGCCAAGGCCCTCGCCGAGTTCCTCTTCGCCGACGAAGACGCTCTGATCAGCCTGGACATGTCCGAGTACTCGGAGAAGCACACGGTATCGCGGCTCTTCGGCGCCCCTCCGGGCTACGTCGGATACGACGAGGGCGGGCAGCTGACCGAAAAGGTCCGCCGCCGACCCTTCTCCGTGGTCCTGTTCGACGAAGTGGAAAAGGCCCACGCGGACCTCTTCAACTCCCTCCTGCAGATCCTGGAAGACGGCCGCCTGACCGATAGCCATGGCCGGGTGGTGGACTTCAAGAACACCGTGATCATCATGACCACGAACCTCGGCACCAGAGACATCTCCAAGAGCGTGGCCACCGGCTTCCAGTCCGGCACGGACACGCAGACCGGCTACAACCGGATGCGTGCCCGCGTCACGGAAGAGCTCAAGCAGCACTTCCGCCCCGAGTTCCTCAACCGCGTAGACGACGTCATCGTCTTCCCCCAGCTGACCCAGGACGAAATCATCCAGATCGTGAACCTGATGATCGGCCGTCTGGAGAAGCGCCTTGCGGACAAGGACATGGGCATCGAACTCACCACCGCGGCCAAGGTCCTCCTGGCCACCCGAGGCTACGATCCCGCCATGGGCGCGCGCCCGCTGCGCCGCACCATCCAGCGCGAAATCGAAAACCAGCTCTCCGAGAAGATCCTCTTCGGCGAGCTCCACTCCGGCGACATCGTGGTGGTGGACGTGGACGGCGAAGGAGACGACGCCAAGTTCACCTTCACAGGAAACACCAAACCCCGGATCCCGGACGCACTGCCCGCCGGGACCTGAACGGTTCCACCACGCCGGTCACACTGATCAGCGTGAAAGACACCGCGTTGCTTGCCGGAACCAACACGTTCGATACCCGCATCGCCGCTCCCGTCACCTGCCTCGTGGACGGACAAGACGCTAACCCGTCCACAAACCCCGTGAACTACATAACGGACAACAGCCGGAGGACTAAAGATATCGGCCGATTATGGCATGCCACTTCTGCATACTGAACACGGAGCCGGCTGGTGCGGAAGCGTGTGGACTTCGTTCAGGGCGGCGGCGGCCATGTTGGCGCGCGTGCAAATGCCCCGGCCTGTTGTAGGCATCGGGTCGTGACCCAGAGACTAAAGTCTTTAAGCATCGCTGGCGTCGCGTGCTTTTCGCTCGCGCAGCCAGGGGATGAGACCACCCGCAAGGAGCATGTCAACCTGACGCGTCGACAGTCCGTGCCGCACAGGGTAGGCCTCATCGCGGGTCTCGTTGCGCACGAGGATCGCCGTGCCGGTCACGAGCGCCTCGCGTGTGCCTGTCAGTAGGAGCACATCGCCTTGCTGGATCCGATCATGGTCGGCAGGATTCGTGAATTCGAGTGCGAGGACGCCGAAGTTGGCTAGGTTCTGCCAGTGGATTCGAGCGAACGAGACGGCCACTACTGCGCGCAGTCCGAGGAAGCGCGGGGTGATCGCGGCGTGCTCTCGCGAGGATCCCTGGCCGTAGTTGGCGCCGGCGACCACTATGTGACCGGACGTGTCGCGGGTTTGGGCGACGCGGGCAGGGTAGGTTTCGTCGATCCGGGTAAAGGTGAATTCGGCGAGCTTCGGGATGTTGCTTCGGTAGGGCAAAACGCGTGCACCGGCCGGCAGGATCTCATCGGTCGAGACATCATTCCCCATGACCATGGCGACCGGCGCCTCGATGCGATCGGCGAGCGGCCCGAAGATCGGGAGCGAAGAGATGTTTTCGCCCTTGACCAGTGTCACTTCGGATGCTTCCTCCGGCGGCAAAGGCTTCTCGAGCATCGTCAGGTTCACGCTCGACACCGCGGGCAGTTCGAGCTCGGGGTACTCCAGGTCGTAGAGCTCCCGCAGGTCTCGCGGGTCGGTGATCGTCCCCGTGAGTGCGGCCGCAGCGGCCGTCTCGGGCGAGCACAGGTAAACCGAGTCTTCCTGGGTGCCCGAACGGCCCGGGAAGTTGCGCGGCATCGTGCGCAAGCTGTTCGTTCCGTTCGCGGGAGCCTGGCCCATGCCGATGCAGCCCATGCATCCCGATTGATGCAGCCGGGCGCCGGCTCTGATGAGATCGAAGGTCGCGCCCATTTTTGTCAGGTCCTGCAGGATCTGCCGGGAGCTGGGATTGACGTCGAAGGACAAGCCGGGGTGGGACTGCCGCCCCTTGGTGATTGCGGCGACAATCGCGAAGTCGCGGAGCCCCGGATTCGCGGAGGATCCGATCACGACCTGCTCCACCGGCCTGCCGGCGACCTCCCGCACCTGAACGACATTGCCCGGCGAGCTGGGGAGCGCGATGAGCGGCTCGATTGTGGAGAGGTCAATCTCCTCGGTCACGTCGTAGGTGGCATCGGTGTCGGCGAGAAGTTCGGCGAAATCGCCCTCGCGCTGCTCGGAGCGCAGGAAGGCCCGGACCTGATCGTCGGCCGGGAAAACCGTCGTCGTTGCACCCAGTTCGGCGCCCATGTTGGCGATCACGTGCCGGTCCATCGCGGTCAGTGTTGCGAGGCCGGGGCCGTGGTACTCGATGATCCGGTTAACGCCACCATGGACGCCGTGCCGACGCAGCATTTCGAGAATGACATCCTTGGCGCTTGTCCACGGCGGCAACTTTCCAATGAGCCGCACGCCCCAGATCTCCGGCATCTTGAGGTAGAGCGGTTCGCCCGCTATCGCCAGGGCCACCTCGGTGCCGCCGACGCCGATAGCCAGCATCCCGAGCGAACCTGCGGCCGGGGTGTGGCTGTCGGAACCGACCATGGTCTTGCCCGGAATGCCGAACCGCTGCATGTGGGTTGGGTGAGACACGCCGTTGCCGGCCTTCGAGAACCACAGACCGAACCGACGGCAGGCGGAGCGGAGAAAATCATGGTCCTCCGCGTTCTTGCTGTCGGCCTGCAAGAGGTTGTGGTCGACGTACTGCACGGACACCTCAGTGTGTGCGCGGTCGAGCCCTAGCGCCTCCAGCTCAAGCATGACCAGGGTTCCGGTCGCGTCCTGGGTGAGGGTCTGGTCAATGTGCAGACCGATCTCTGACCCCGGAATCATCTCCCCCGTAACCAGATGCGATGCGATGAGCTTCTGGGCGACGTTGTATGCCATGGTGAGCGTCCTTAGTCGATAGAGCTTCCCCGGAGACCCGTCGTGTAAGGAACGGGCCCCGGGGCAAGCCGCTTATCCCAAACGTAGCCCGCTGATGGCGCCGGGACCAATAGTAGGCATCGGACCCTGCAACCCCGGCAGTCCGGGCCGGCCCTGCACCGTGAAATCGGCTCACGCACACACATGGACAGTGCCGCGGGCTATGGCGAACGCCGCGCCTTCCTGTACGACACAGAACGCGTCCAACCATCGGGCTTGGTCGGTGAAATCGTGCTCCCGCCCATCGAGGCCGATCCGGAGCACAGTTTGCCCGCACGCCGTACTTCGCCGGTTTCAGCCGGCCCCGGAACTCTCCCCCATGTGATGATGCGGAACGAGCCGCGGAATTATGCCGGATCCTGCCAGAAGGTATTGTCCGGAGACCGTGATTCGACAGCGCAGAACAAGGGTTAGGGGGCGGCTAACTTCTCGATGGCGACCGTCTCGATGATTCTGGTCGATGGCTCACCGACCAACACAGGCGCCGTCACACCGGTTTTCCACGTGTCGTTCTGCAGCCGGCCCAGGAAGTCGACAGCGGCCTCCTGCGTATCAAAATCCATCTCCAGCATCACGTAGTCCTCCTGGTCGAGCGGACGCGAGATCCGGTATGACAGCACCCCTGAAGCGGCGCGGTTCAGTGGGTCACTATCAAAAGCCCTCCTCCACATGCCGAAGTCCCGGACCTGGTGTTCGATCTGCAGGGTAATCATGGGGGTGCTCCTGTCGACGGTTCTACACGCCCAACCTTAGGCCCGGAAGGCCGCATCAAGTAAGGCGACGGGCAGGAGTGGCATTCCGCAGCTACGGCGCTCCCGTGCCGCCGAGGAAACTCTCCTGACGAAAATGAATCGGCGAGTAGACCGGAATCCCCGATTGGAATGGGCACGAGCATCATTCGGCAAAGTGGTTCCGAAGGTCCACTTTGCGGATCTTCCCACTGGCAGTGCGCGGCACCTCATGAACGAACACCACGGACTTGGGGATCTTGTAGCGGGCGAGCCGTCCGTCCAGGTGCGAGCGCAGCTGTTCTTCGATGAGCGTGGCGCCCTCGCGCAGGGTGACGATGGCGCGCGGGACCTCGCCCCACTTGGCATCCTCGCCACCGATCACTGCCACGCTCCCGACGACTGAAAGTTCTGCGATGGCGGTTTCGACAGATTCGAGCAAACACAAAGCGGCTGCCGCGCTCCCCATTCAGGCGGCGCGGCAGCACCCTGTTATGCGCCAGGTGCCGTCCGGAGTCGGCCCAGGGCAGATCGTCTCCAACTTCGCCATCACCCCGGTCTCTGCTGACGGAACGATTTCCTTCACCAATAATTCCGCCGGCACAGGTTAGGCCCTCGCAGACACCTCCGGCTACTAAACCTCGCCGGCCGCGGGGCAGCCCGGACCGCACCGGCTCCAGTCCATGACCAGTACCCCGGCCACCGGGGCGCTGACCACCAACACCCTCACCTGAGATGCAGGAGGGCGGATGACAGGCCGTGCGGGGAAACGCTCGCCTACACGGGGTCGCAGTCAGGACGCCGTCAGGCTGAGCAGCACGGCCTTAAACTGCTGCCCCTCCTGCGATGCCCACCACGCCCTCGCCGCGGCAACATCCCCGCACTTCTCGATGTCTTGGCTCAGCTCGACCCCGAGGAAGGGGCCGGTCCAGTTGGATGGCGCTGTCGTGGGTTCACCCGTCGGCAGCCCGCGGAGCATCCCCGGACCGTCAGGGGGAACCTCACGGACCAGGGCGAGCGTGCAGACCGTGCCGGACTCCGGGCCGGAGAGGGGCTCCTCTGCGTAAAAGGCAAACTGATACGCCGGCGTCCAGCCTGCCTGGGACAGGCCGGGGACCGCACCGGACTCGACGACCGTGCGCCGAACCGGCCAGCCGTAGTCGTAACTGCTGAAGCCGACGTCCACCGTGAACAAGGTCCGGCCCTTGGCGTCCTTAAACATGACGAACTCCCCTGTAATCGGGCCGCGGGGGGATGTTCGCGACTCGGCCGTCCACGCCGCCGGGTAGCGGAGCGAGAGCTTCTGCGTCGTGAAGGCGAACGTCTTCGTCTCAGCCGACGGAGTCGCGGTGGGCGCCGTGTCGGACGGCGCGGAGCTCGACGACGGCGGCGGGCTCGCCGAGGCGGGTCCGGCCGCCGGGGCGCCTGAGCCACAACCGGAGAGAGCGAGGGCGAACGCGAGGCCGGCTGCTGGTTCCACGATGTCCTCCTAGGATGCAATGCGATGCGAGACCAGGGAGTCCACCATCACATCGCGACGCTGTGCGGGACCAGAGGCGTTCCTATGAATCAATCAAATTGAAATGTTTCTGTGACCACAAGTCCCTGCCGCACTCACACGACAGGGCTGTTGTACGCGGATCCTCGATCAGAAGGACGCCCCAATTCCAATGGCGCGGTAACGCACCGACCGGGCAGCCAAGGCAAACGCCAGCGCAACGCCAGCCCCAAACCCACTCTGCGAGATTCAGCGGATCAAGCCCCATGAACAGTCATGACCACAGAAACAAACAACAAGCCGGCGCAACGCCACTCCCCCGGCTCCAACCAAGTCATGTCGGTCCGCTCAGGCCCCGCAATGAAGTAGCAGCATGGCAGAAAGCCGCCAAGTCCAGGAAAGGAAGGAACCGGCCACAAGCCAACGACAACTACATACCGCGCGGCTGACACCCAGTCACAGCGATCTCCAGCACAACCTGTGCACAACGTACGCACGGCCAGTGGCTCAAAAACCGCCCCTGACCTGCGGAAACACTGTGCCCGAGGTGGGACTCGAACCGCATTCCAGCCCCTGCGACACTGGGAAGTCCCGAAAACATAGGCAATCCGAGCCAGTCCGGCCGACGTACGACCGAGTCCGAAGCCCAAAGTGTGCGCATTCTACACACCCCTTTTCTGACAGATTTTGAGCAATCCCATGCGACTGCCGCGCTCCCCTGACAATGGGGCGCGGCAACTCCGTGTTCTGCGCCAGGAGCCTTCCCAAGCGAATTTCCCGCCAACTGGTTCTTGACCCGCTTGGTCCCAGCACTTCTGTGGACTCGAAATGCCTCATGACGGTTCTCCTCCTCCCTTCAGACTTCTCATGGACCGCAACGGCGGAACTCGCATGACCGGTCAACGGGGCAGCCCGGCCGATTACGATTCGGCCCGGTCATCCAGGAGAAAGTCATACCGGGCCCAGCCACCAAATCCCCGGCCCTCGGGGACCCAATAAATGTAACGGGTAACGGTGCTGCCACCAGCCGCAACGAGGACGAACCGGGCAGGCGACACCGACGCCGGGCTCTGATACGCCACAACGAATCACACCAGAGCACTAACGTCGGATATTCCACTAATTCACAAGCCACCCCCTTCTGGCCCTCTTCGAGGCTTCGGTAGCCGCGGCTGTCAGCGTGTAGTGGGCAAACAGGTCCGCCGGGCCGTCGTCGGGGGCGATGAAGCCTTAGCCCTTCTCGCTCTTGAACCACTTGACGGTGCCAGTAGCCATGGTGCTGCCTTCCTCGGGAGGCGCCGTGGCCGCACATTGCAGCCGGCGCTCGCGCCGTCCTCGCGGCGGCCCTTTGCGGTGGCCCTAGCTAGCTAAGCGGCGCCCGTCGTGTCGCCCGGGACGTCGAGGGCCTTGAGCACTGCCGCGCCTTCCGCGAGAAGAGGTTCGCGATCGGCTGGCTGGGCCACGAGCCGGGTCACATCGCTAAGGAGAGTCTCGACGTACTGCCGCACTACGGCGCGGTGGGCTGCGTCGCCGAACCACACGAGATCGCGGCACACGCGCAGCAGAGCCCGGACGACGCGAGGCTCGTTCGCGCCGTACCGCCGCACCTGTCCGAGGGCCAGATCCACGAGATAGGCGAAATCGCGAGCCGGCACGTGCAGCCTTATGGTGCCTTGCGCGTCCGCCACGGCCTGCGGGCCGTGCTGCCGGAGTGAGAGGGCCGCGAGGATCGAGCCGAGATGGTCGACCGCTTGGTTCGCGGTGTAGGGGTCGTTGATGGCGGGCGAGAGCGCCTTGGACGCGACGTCGGCGAGTTGCCGGATCCCGAAGGCGACATCCTGCTCAAGGGTCCGTTCGTAGCCAATCCGCACGCTCTGTACGAGCGCCTGGCCCAGTTCAGCGCCAGCGTCGGGGGCAAGGGGACGCTCGCCCTCGCCCGTGCTCCCCCACACCCAGGCGAGCGGGGCCCCGGCGACGACGTGTCGGCCGACCATGGGCACCATCCGGGCACTGAGGCCTCGGCTCGCGAGCGCCCCGACGAACGCCTCGACATGGAAGGCCTGGACATATCCAGACTGCGGTGCCGGCAAGGCCTTGGCGCCGGGCGGCGGGTTTGGCATGCGGAGACTGGGATCGCCCGGGACGAACGACCGCTCGATCACCTTGAGTGTGGCCGTCTCGACGCCCTTCATGACTTGGTCCACCTGGATCGAATGCGACAGATGGTGGGCGAAGAAGACGAGCATGACCATGCTCACGAACAGCAGCAGCAGTGCGCCGCTCACCGCGAGGCGCGGGTAGTCCTGAGTGCGCTGTCCGCCGGCGATGCCGACGGTGTAGAGGCCCGCCGTGCTGTACGCGAACGTGGCCATCAACGCGCTGAGCGTCACCTGGTTGGGGACATCGCGAAGGAAGTTCCGCAGCAGCCGCGGGCTGAACTGCGTCGACGCGAGCTGCAGGGCCACGACGGTGAGCCCGAGCACGACGGCGATGACCGTGACCATCGTACTCGCGATCCCGATGAGCAGGTTCCGCGCGTCGTCGGACGTCCCTTGGAATAGGAGGACGGCGAGGGGCGACTCCGCGCCGAGCTGCACCGTGGAGAGCCCCGCCCCCGCGATGAGCGCGAGGACGACGGCGCACGTCGGCATCGCCCACAGGGCACTCGCCAGATACTCCCGAACGGCCTCACGCCTCACATGTAACACTCTCGGCTCACGGTCCTCGCCGGTCAAGGGCAACGCTGCTAGGTTGTCGCCCAGTGGGGCGCGCGGGGTGCTTCCGCAAGTCAGGGGGACCCCATGAAAAACTACGACCCCACCACTACGGCCTGACCGGAAGCCCATCGCCTTGGACACCCAGGACGCCGAGCGATCACGCAAGGCACGAACCGAAATCGGAGTCGGCGTCCTCCCCTGATCTGCATCGACGAACTCGGCTATATATGCAGCTCGACCGCCACGGCGCCGAACCGCTAGGGATACGGCCTGAACCTCTCGTCACGTGGCCGACACAGCTCGCGTCAATTCCAGTTTCTTGTAGCGCATTAACGAGTACATCAAGGCCTATAACAGGTAGTCACCACCCTTATGTCGCGGATTCGCACCGGATACGATCGTTCCGCTGTGCCGGTGATTCCGGCCGAGTAATTCAGCGGCACTTCCCAATCACGCCGCAGTCAGGGCTTTGTCCCGGAATGTTCACGGCGAACGGTCTCCACCATCAGATTCTGGTGGTGCGCCACCAAGGAATACTCCAGTCGGCGGAGCACGATCTGGATAATGCGATGGTTCGGACCGCCCGTTCGGGAAAAGACGGTGTGGGCCGGCGGCGCATCTTCCGGTTGCTATTCCGCCCTCCCGCTTGAATGAAGGATCACATCATGAAAAAGGTGCTTCTCGTCTTCATCACCGTGGCCACACTAATCACAACAGCGCCGCTCACAGCCTTGGCCGCGCCCGCCGTCTCCTCTACGCCCGTGCAATTCGCGGCACAGGACAATGTCAAGGACTACAGCGCCCTGGCAGCAAAATGGTGGATATGGGGATTATCCCAGCCAACGTCGACAAACCCACTCACGGATAAGACGGGAGCGCAATGCGCCAACCAACAAACAGGGGACGTCTGGTTCCTAGCCGGCACGTTTAACACCGGTGGCAAGGAAAAACGGACCTGCACCGTTCCCGCCGGTACCAACCTGTTCTTCCCCGTCATCAATGTCGTGGACATAGAACCTCAGGCCGACCACCGAACGCCAGCCTACGTCCGCAAACTGGTCGCGAGCGTGGATGTCAAAAACAGTGCCAGCAATCTCACGGTAACTTTCGACGGCAGGGCAATCGGCCCCGACGTTGTGCAGTACGAAGAATCGCCCATCTTCTCCGTCACCCTTCCCGACGACAATATTTTCGGCGGAGCCTCCGCTGGCGCCCCCGGAGGAGTCTACGAGCCTTGCGCCGATGCCGGTTACTACGCACTGATCAAGAACCCTCTTCCTGGCGAGCACACCCTCAAGTTCACCGGAACACTCGGAGACTTTTCCATAGACATGACTTACAAGCTCACGGTCTCTCAATAGAGCACCGCCGTTCACTTCGACGCGCCGCAAATGGCTGCGGGGAGGACACCTTCGGGGTTTTCTCCGCAGCCCGCGGGATGGGCACCCTCTGCGGGCACGGGGCGATTCGAGAAGAAGAGTTCGCAGGGAGGACCGCTTGTCAACCCGCTTGGTGAATGACTTCCTCGAAGCAACAGCTCCTGACCGAACGGGACGAAAAAACGGCGGCGCGACGGACGAGTCGTTTGTCCGGACGGACGAAGATCTTCACCGACCCACTCACGTTCACATCTTCCCCGCTCCGTTCGAGGACACGATTGGGGCCTCCCCTCCAGCGTGACGGGTGCTCGGCCCAGCCAGCCGTGACATCGCAGCTCAGGCAGGACCGCCCCTGACCTGCGCTAATGCTCCGACGGTGATGCGGCCCCCCGTTGTCCAAGGCGGCACTCCGGGACTCGTCCAGAACTTCGCACCAAAGAAGCGCACCGATCGGTCAGCAGAACGTCGCCCCGGAGGCGCGGATGACGAGGCCAGATCCCGCTGCCCGCGCTTCAGTCGTGTGCCCGCTGTGCGGGACCAGAGTAAAACGGAGCACAGGGTCGGCAAGGTGCTGCAACGGTCAGGCCCTGTCCTTCACCGGCGCTTTCATCGTCCACACTTGTAACGTGCGTACTTTTGGTGTTGAGGAAGAATTCCTGATCGTGGATCCCTATAACGGCAGTCCCCTGCCCTTGGCCGGAGAAATGCTGCGGCTCCATGACCCCGGTGACCATGCGGCGGACCATCATTCTCCCCTCCCCGTGCTGGCTGTCGAGCTGCAGCAGGAACAACTCGAAGTCATCACCCGCCCGCACAACAGCCTGAGCGGGCTCGCCGCCGAGATACGGGCGGGCCGGACCTATGCAGACTCGCTCGCCCAGAAGACAGGCGCGAGGATCGCAGCCCTCGCCACCTCCCCGACGCCGGTCACGCCCCTTGCCACTCGCGGCGACCGCTACGACGCGCTGATGGAGAAATTTGCCCTGACGGCCCGGGAGCAGCTTACGGGCGGCTACCACGTCCACGTTTCCGTCGCCTCGGATGAGGAAGGCGTCGGGGTCCTCGATCGGATCAGGTCCTGGCTGCCGCCCCTCATAGCACTGAGCTCGAATTCCCCGTTCTGGAACGGCACCGACAGCGGTTATGCCAGTTTCCGCACCCAGGCCTGGAACCGGTGGTCGACCGCAGGGCCGACGGACGTTTTCGGCTCGGCCGAGGCATACCACGCGCTGGTGGCGCGGCTGTCGGGCACCGGAGTCGTCACCAGCCCCGACTTTGACGCGCGTCTGTCCGTCCGCCACCCGACCGTCGAGATCCGGGTTTCGGATGTCTGTCTGGACGCCCGGGACGCCGCCCTGATTGCGGCCCTGGTGCGGGCCTTGGTGGAGACCGCCGCCCGGGAATGGGATGCCGGGCAGGCGCCTGACTTGGTTCCTGCCGCAATCCTGCGCCAGGGTGCCTGGCGCGCCAGCCGGTTCGGCGTCCACGGGGACCTGCTCCATCCGGTGAGGCACACGCCGGACACGGCCAGGAACGTCGTTGCCGCTTTTCACGCGCACGTCCGGGACGTACTCGAGGAGACCGCGGACGCAGCCTACGTCGATCAGTCTCTGCAGAGGATCCTCAACCAGGGCACGGGGGCCACCCGACAGCGGCAGGCCTACCAGCGCAACGGCAGCCTGGCCGACGTCGTCACGCATGCCATCGACGCTACCCACGGGGAACCCGCCGAGCACCCCCTTGAGGAACTGCTCCCGAACCGGGCCGCGGATACCGCCATCGCAAGCCTAGGCTGAGCCGCGACACGCGACTGAGCGCCCTGGGCTGCCGACGGTTGCGGCACCGGAGCAGGCGTCGGCAGCCGACTTTCATCGCGCATGTGAGGTCGGGGACCTTCACGCCGGGCCATCATCCGGTCGCGATCAGTCGCCGACGGCCTCGCGGCCGCGGCGCACGATGAGCGGGTCGGGCTCGTACACGACCGAGATGTCTTTATTGTCGTAGTCGAACTGGTTCAGGAAGAAGCGTATGGCGTTGATCCGTCCCCGCTTCTTGTCGTTGGATTTGATGGTGATCCACGGCGCGTGGTCGGTGTCGGTGCGCAGGAATGTTTGTTCCTTGGCTTCCGTGTAGTCCTCCCATCGGTCCAGGGAGGCTAGGTCCACGGGGGAGAGCTTCCAGCGCCGGACCGGGTCGATTTGGCGGCTCNCCCCGCTTCTTGTCGTTGGATTTGATGGTGATCCACGGCGCGTGGTCGGTGTCGGTGCGCAGGAATGTTTGTTCCTTGGCTTCCGTGTAGTCCTCCCATCGGTCCAGGGAGGCTAGGTCCACGGGTGAGAGCTTCCAGCGCCGGACCGGGTCGATTTGGCGGATCGCGAAGCGGGTTCGTTGCTCGTGGCGGGTGACCGAGAACCAGAACTTGTTCAGGTGGATTCCGGCGTCCACCAGCATTTTCTCGAAGAGCGGCGCCTGTCCCATGAAGGTGCGGTACTCCTGGTCGGTGCAAAAGCCCATGACCCGTTCTACGTTCGCGCGGTTGTACCAGGAGCGGTCGAACATCACGATTTCTCCGGCGGTGGGCAGGTGCTGGATGTAGCGCTGGAAGTACCACTGGCCCTGTTCGCGGTCGGAGGGTTTGCTTAGCGCTACGGTGCGGGCGGAGCGGGGATCCAGGTGTTCGGTGAAGCGCTTGATGGTCCCGCCCTTGCCGGCGGCGTCGCGACCCTCGAAAACGATGACGTTCCTGAGGCCGTGGTCCTGGCCCCAGTACTGGAACTTCAGCAGTTCGACCTGCAGGCGGTACTTCTCGAGCTCGTATTCCTCCCGCGACATCCGCTCGTCGTAGGGGTAATCCTCCCGCCAGGTCTCCACCGCGGAGCCTCCCGGGTCGATGAGCTCCGGATCCTCGCCTTGCCCGCCGCGCACCACATACCCCAGCGCCACGAGACGGTCAATGGCCTCGCGCAGGTTATCCCGGACCCACCACGGATCCTCAGGGGTCCACGGGCTGCGTGCCTGCGCCATCCGGGTCTCCTTCCGGTCTCGCCGCACCGTCGACGGCAGTCTAACAGGACGGATAGACAGCCGGAGAAGAGATTTTGGAAAGGTCTCCGCACGCAATTCGACGGGGAATGATGCCTCACGGATCCTGGCAAGGGCCACTCGGCCCGCATGCGCGGCGGCCGTAACATCCGGCGCTTTGGCTGGCGCCTAACGGATCGGCCGCCCGTTCCGGCCGGATCTCCGACAAGCCGGGATGGTGACAACCCAGCGCCCGCAGCTGGCCCGCGCTGCCGACGCTGCTCCGCCGCGCATCTTGATTCAGATTCTCCAAGAAACCGCCAAACGGTTCCCTGACTCCTCTGCCTTGGACGACGGGCGGACCTCACTCAGCTATGGGGAGCTGCTCCGCGACGTGAGGGCCTATGGCCGGCGCCTCCATCAGGCCGGGATCGGCGCCGGAGACAAGGTCGGCGTGCGGATCCCGTCCGGGACAAACGAGCTGTATCTCGCGATCCTGGCCATCCTGTATGTTGGTGCCGCATATGTTCCCGCCTGGTGTTCGAAGAGGCCGGCGTCGCCGGGATCCTGCGTGCCGCTGAGATCATCACCTCCCCGGAGCGGGTCCGGCCCTTCCCGGCTCCCCGGCAGGCAACACCGACAGATGATCAATCGCCACCGGGATACTGCCGATGAACGGGCGCGGCGCCGGATGGACAGCCGCTTTCACGTGGCCATCAGCATTGCCTCGCAGTCCAGCAGGCTGACCTCGGCCGCGCTGCAACTTGAGGCTGAACTGATGACCCTATGGTGGGGCATCCCGGGTCATTCCGGCAGCGAGAGCGTACTGGTGGACCAGCACAAGGCGATCGTCGATGCGATCAGAGACCGGGACGCCGACGCCGCAGCCCGCGCAGCGGAGCACCACAGCCGAAGCGAGATGGAATTTTTGATTGAGCAGCATCTGAGGTTGACGATGCGGCCCGAAGAAGGTGCGTGACGTGGAGACCGTAAAAGAAGCCCTCGAGCGGACCGCCGTCACCCTCTCCACCAGCATCAACCGCGTCTTCGCGGACCTGGAAAAGATCGCCGGCGCGGTCACGGCAGCCGCAGAAGCGGTGCCCGGTGTCCCCCGCCGCAGCGAGTTCCTGTTCCTGAAGCAAGAGCTGGCCGATTTCATTAGGCTGCACTCTGACCTCATCGTCGGCGCCGGGATCGCCTACGCCCCAGGGAGCCTCCCCGAGGCGCCGCATTGGCTCGAATGGTGGAGGGCACAGCCCAAAGGCGGGCCCCGCTTCGTCACCCACGACCTCAATCCGGACTCGCTGAACTACTACGACTACACAGGCCGGGAGTGGTTCACCCTTCCCTCCTCCACCGGAGGGCCGGTGGCAGTCGGTCCCTATGTCGACTTCGGCGGCATCAACGTCAACATCATCACCCTCTGCGTTCCCGCTCAAACCGCACAGGGCATGCACGTCCTCGGGTGCGACCTGACCCTCGCGAATCTTGAGGGAGTCTTCCTCCGGGCGCTTCAGCTCCGCGAGCCGGCGGTGATCCTGCTCGGGCCTAACGGCCGGGTTGTCGCGTCCAACAACGCACGCATCGCAACGGGCACCCTGCTCCGTGACGAGGATTTGAGCCGCGCGGAGACCTCGCTCGATGTTTCCCACGGCAACCCGACCCGCCTGCCCTGGAAGCTGATCAGCTTTTAGGAGTGAAGCCCTTCCTGACGTGTAGCGGTCGCGCGGCCGTCGTGCATGTCCCTCAGCTGGGCATTGGCAAAAATTACGCCCTCCATCGAGGAGGGCGCGCGAAGGTTTGCTTGCCTAGCCTTCGGCCATGCCCTTGAGGGCACCATAAAACGCGTTAATGAGTATCCTGATGGCTGCCGCTTCACTGAGGCTCCCGCGGTTTTTCAAGAGGTCGTCCACCTCACGGGGATCAAAGTGCGAGTTGCAGAACATGAGGGCGAAGTCAAAAAGACCTTCGGAGAGACCCAGCTCCCTGATAACCTCCCGCACGGGGCGCTCCCAGGCTTCGTGGAGCGTACCTATGACTTCGTCGCCGCGGTGCAGCCTTGTCAGAAAGCCTTCCCGGGACCGGAGCTGGATCATGGCCGGACCGTAAGTCTCCAGCAGTTTCACGTGGCGGGCCACAACATCCTCAAACAGAGCTTTTCCATGCAGCGGGGAACCGAGGCTGTAATCGCGCAGGTTCACCAGGACGCCGTGCAGATACTCCTTGTGTAGCTCTTCCAGAGTTGGAAAGTAGCGGTAGGCGGTGGCTACTGAGAGCTCGGCCTTCTCCGCAATCGCAGGCATGGAGGCGTTCTGGGGATCCTCACGCAGAAGTTCTCCGGCAGCATTGAGGAGCCGCCGCTTGTTTCGGACGGTGTCTCGACGACTCCGAACGGACGGCGGGCTTGAAAGCTGTTCAGCAGCCAGGACGGTCACCCCTGTATCTCCAATATTCCTTGTTCAATGCGATCAAGGGCAGTCTTTAGGGTATCGAGGTCTGCTGCAAAGGACAGCCTCAGATGCCCCTCCCCCGAGGGCCCGTACTCACTTCCAGCTCGAAGGATAACCCCGTATCGCTTGAATCGGTCCAGCATTTCAGGTGATGGTAGGGCTTGGGGATAGCGGAAAAAGGCGTAAAAAGCTCCCTTCGGCTCGGTGAACTCCACTCCAGGGATGTTCTTCAGCCGTTCCACCACGTAGTCGCGCCGTTCCCTATAGGCCTCAAGCATGCTGGACGAAATTCCCGGGCCGAGCTGGAGCGCCTTCAGCGATGCCCGCTGTGCCGCGGCATTGACTGCACTGTTCATGGTCCTGTGCACGGCACGGATTGAACCGATGAGCTCCGGTGGCGCAGCTATGTAGCCGATCCGCCATCCCGTCATCGCGTACGTTTTGGACAGAGTCTGGCAATAGACCAAGCGTTCCTGCAACGGCTCGATAGCCAGTGACGAGACGAAGGTGTCGTCATACACAAGGTGGGCGTAGGCCTCGTCGACCAACACCAATGTGTCTGTTCCTGCCAACCCCTCGGCGAGTTCCTCGAGAGAACGCCTGCTGAAAACGGCGCCGGTGGGATTGACCGGATTACAGAGTGTGATCAGGCGGGCGCCCTTAGCGGCGTCGAGCAAGGCGGGCACATCAAGCTGGTTATCAGGCCTGGTGGGCACGAAGACCGGAACCCCGCCAGCCAGTCGCACGGCATCCGGATAGAGGGAGTAGGTAGGTTCCGGAATGACAACCCCTTCTCCGGGATCCACAGTCGCCAGGACTGTGGCCGTGATGGCTGCCGAACCCCCATGTGTGACAAGGACAGATTCCGGCCCGACCGTATGCCCGGACACGGAGGAAACCTCGTCGGCAATGTGCTGCCGCAGGTCCGGATCACCGTTTGCATCTCCGTAGTGGGTCCAGCCGGCGTGGAGGGCTTCGACGGCAGCCTCGACTATTTCCCGCGGCGTATCAAAATCCGGTTCGCCCATGGACAGCGAAAGAGCCCCGGCCGGGGCCGCTCCCCCCACGGGACGGAGGGAAGTGGCGACAACGCGGTCGATGGCTGCTGATGCGCGATACAAGTTCAAGTTTTCTCCAATATTTGCGACTTCTCTTCCAAACTAAGACAGTAGTCGCAAGTTGGCAAGGTCGGTGTCTCAAAATCAAGATAAGCGGTAGTCTCCGCTGTATTTCCGGAGGGAGTGTTGTGTTTCGGCGACGCAAAACCCCAAAATCTTCGATGACTGTGGAATATATTGCGAGCAAACTCGTACTTGCGACTGCTCTCTCATTGTGCTTTAGTGTGACGTGAGGCACAACGAAGTGCGGGGGGCTCGCCCAACCCAATGCAAGGAGACAATCCGGATGAAGAGCAGATCGCTCATCGAACAAAGGATCAATAACCGGCCTGAGGACGGCAGCGCGCCGGTGCCGACCGGCGCTGCGGCATGGATTACCTCAACGCCGCCCCGGACATCGTTTCCCGTCCGCCGTCGCAAACCAGAAGGAGACCAGGCATCACGCCGATCCCAATGACAAGAATTCAGGAACATAACGACGCCCTGGCAAACGGGGCTGTTGCCAGCAAGCAGTTACAACGGTTGCTGACACTGGGTACGGCGACTGTCTACGAGGCGCAGGGTCAAAGGGGATCCATCGCCTCAGAGATCCGCCCGATCCACCCGGACATGAAAGTCGTGGGAACCGCGCTGACGGTCAACACGACGCCAGGCGACAACCTTATGCTTCATCAAGCCGTCCTGATGGCCCAGCCTGGTGACGTACTCGTAGTGGACGCAAAGGGATTCACTGACGCCGGTCCCTGGGGCGACGTGCTCACCCTGGCCGCTCAACGCGCTGGAATCGCGGGACTTGTCATTGACGGTTCAATCCGCGACTCCGAGGCGATCATCAAGGCGGGGTTCCCGGTTTTCGCCCGCGGGATCTCCATTCGCGGAACCACCAAGGTGGACCCCGGCTCGATCGGCGGCACCATCAACCTTGCGGGTAGCACTGTGGAGCGCGGGGACATCATTGTTGGCGATCGTGACGGGCTGGTGGTGGTCAAAGCCTACGAGGTTCTTGAGGCACACTTCAGTGCGCGGAGGAACGGGAAGCCAAAGAGGAGGAGTTCCGACGCAGGATCATGGACGGCGCCACCACGGCCGAGCTCCTCGGCTTGCTCCCTACCCTTCAGCGCTACGGATGGTGACCATGACTATTTCACAGAACCCGGAAACGACCCTCGACCGCGAAGCCGAGACCGGAGGGCCTCAGATCATGATCTCCATGCAGGGAGTCAACAAACACTTTGGGCCGCTCCACGTCCTCCGCGACATTGACCTCGAGGTCGCTCGCGGCCAGGTCGTCGTAGTCCTCGGACCATCCGGATCCGGCAAGTCCACGCTTTGCCGGACCATCAACAGGCTCGAGACCATCGATACCGGATCGGTCTCCATCGACGGAAGGGCACTCCCCCAGGAAGGCAAGGCCCTCACCCGCTACCGGGCCGACGTCGGAATGGTCTTCCAGTCATTCAACCTCTTTGCCCACAAGACCATTCTTGAAAATGTGATGCTGGCACCTCAGAAGGTGCGCAAACTGTCCAAGGTAGCCGCCCGCGATCGGGCGATGGCTCTGCTGGAGCGCGTGGGCATCGCCAACCAGGCCGACAAACTTCCCGCCCAGCTCTCCGGAGGCCAACAGCAGCGCGTGGCCATTGCCAGGGCGCTGGCCATGGAGCCCAAGGTGATGCTCTTCGACGAACCAACCTCGGCCCTCGACCCTGAAATGGTCACCGAAGTCCTGGACGTTATGACGTCCTTGGCCAAGGGCGGAATGACCATGCTCGTCGTGACCCATGAGATGGGCTTCGCCCGCCGGGCAGCAGACCGCGTCGTCTTCATGGCCGACGGCCAGATCCTGGAAGACACCACACCGGAGCAATTCTTCACCACGCCCGCCACCGCAAGAGCCCGCGACTTCCTCGGTAAAATCCTCAGCCACTGAGCCCGTGGCAACCAATCTCTCCCAGCAGCACAGAAAGAATCCATTATGAAACTTAAGTCCCTCATTGCCCTGCCCGCCCTCGCCCTCATCGTCGCGGGTGCGGCCACCGGTTGCGCCAGCGCGGCCGGCAGCGAAGCCAAGGGCGTGGAGGCCAAGGCGAAAGCCGGCCAGCTGACGATCGGCATTGTCTTCGACCGCCCCGGCATTAGCCAGAAGAACCCGGACGGCAGCTTCAGCGGTTTCGACGTTGATGTCGCAAAGTACGTCGCCGGCAAGCTCGGCGTCCAGGAATCCGAGATCAAGTGGCAGGAAGCCCCCACCGCGCAACGCGAAAACCTGATCCAGAACGGCCAGGTGGACTACATCGTCGCCGCCTACACCATCAACGACGCCCGCAAGGAGAAGATCGGCTTCGCAGGCCCCTACCTGACAGTGGGACAGTCCTTGCTTGTCCGCGCCGACAACACCGACATCACCGGTCCCGAATCCCTCAACGGCGGCAAGAAGCTGTGCTCGACCGTCGGATCTGTTCCCGCACAAAACATCAAGAAGAACTACAGCAAGGATGTTCAGCTGCAGGAGTACGACACCAACGCAGCCTGTGTTGAAGCGCTTAAGTCCGGCGCCGTTGACGCCATCAGTACTGACGACATCGTCCTGGCCGGCTACGCCGCAATCAATGCTGGCAAGCTCAAGGTCGTTGGCAAGCCCTTCACCAAAGACTCTTACGGCATCGGGCTGAAAAGGGACGACACGACGGGTCGGGCCAAGATCAACGACGCAATCGAAGACATGATCAAGGACGGCTCATGGGCCAAAGCCTTCGGAAAGAATCTCGGCCCTTCCGGATACCAGCAGCCTGCGGCGCCGGCCGTCAACAGGTACTGATAGCACCTCAAGGAAGCTAATCCATGGAAATCCTCACTGAATACGGCGACCAGCTGGTCACGGCGTTCACCCGCACCATCCAACTGGCCGCGCTGTCCGCGGTGGCTGCTTTGGTGCTGGGCACCGTGTTGGCCGCGATGCGCGTCTCCCCGGTCTGGGCGCTGCGCACCGTGGCAACCGCCTACGTGAACATCGTCAGGAACACCCCGCTGACACTGGTGGTCCTGTTCGCGTCCTTCGGCCTGGCCCAGCAGCTGGGCATCACCTTGGTCGATCCGAAGTCCCCGACCTCGATTACGGACAGTTCCTTCCGCCTCGCTGTGCTGGCGTTCAGCCTGTACACAGCCACCTTCGTTTGCGAAGCGGTCCGCGCCGGGGTAAACACGATCCCCGTGGGACAGTCCGAAGCCGCCCGGTCCCTGGGCCTGGGATTCACCCAGGGACTGCGGTACATCGTGCTGCCCCAGGCCTTCCGGGCAGTGATCGGGCCGCTGGGCAGCATCCTGATCGCCCTGATCAAAAACACCACCGTCGCCTCCGTCATCGGCGTCGCGGAGGCCGCGCTGCTGATGAAGGAAGTCATCGAAAACACCTCGGCCCTGATCGTGGTCGGCCTGATCTTCGCCCTGGGCTTCATGTGCCTGACCCTCCCCACCGGCGCGGCCTTCAGCTACCTGAGCAAGAAACTGGCGGTAAGAACATGAGCACGAAACCCGCACTCAAAACCCTCTACGACGAGCCCGGGCCCCGCGGCAAAGCCCTGAACCTCATCATCAGCGCCGCCTGCCTGGCCGGCCTCGCTGGCGGTGCCGTCTGGGTACTTTCAGCGCTGCGCGAGAAGGGCCAGCTCGCCCCCGAGAAATGGCTGCCCTTCCTGACCGCCGACATGTGGCGCACCTACCTGCTGCCCGGCATCATCGGAACCCTGCAGGCCGCAGCGCTGGCCGTTGTTCTTGCCACAGTCCTGGGCATCCTGCTCGGCGTCGGACGGATGTCCGAGAAGAGGCTCATGAGGTACGGATGCACGGTCGTCGTGGAATTCTTCCGCGCCATGCCGCTACTGATCCTAATGATCTTCTGCTTCCAGGTCTTCGCCAATTACTCACTCTTCCCTTCCACCCAGCTCGCGATGGCCGCCGTCGTCACCGGCTTGACCCTCTGCAACGGCGCGGTGATCGCCGAAATCGTCCGAGCCGGCGTCCAGGCGCTGCCCCGCGGACAACGCGAAGCATCGATCGCCCTCGGCCTGGGAAACGGTCAAGCCATGCGCATGGTCCTCCTCCCACAGGCCATTACGGCGATGCTGCCCCCGATTGTTGCCCAACTCGTCGTCGCGCTCAAGGACACCGCCCTGGGCTACCAGATCACCTACGTTGAAGCAGTACGGCAAGGCATCCAGGCAGGGTCGGCGTACTCCAACTACATTCCGGCCCTGCTCGTCGTGGCCGCTGTCATGATCGCCATCAACTTCGCGCTGTCCCAACTCGCCGTGACCGTCGAGAACAAGCTGCGAAAGGGCCGGAAACCCGTCGTGAAGGCACCGGACCAGCAGGTCGCGGTACCCGCCTTATGAGTCTCCGTGTTCGACGGCGGCGGCTCGCACCCTTGGTGGCGGACCGCCGTCGAACTGCTTAGGCCGTCGAACCGTTTAGAAAGGTATCCAGGTGGTTGTCACACCTATCATCACCAGTACAAATCCTCCGGTCGGAGCAATGACCGGCCACCATGCACCGGCCAGTGGTTGGTGGCGTCCCGACGGCGACCCTAAACCGTACCGCTACCTGCAGCAGGGAGAGCTCATGCCTTCACTTAATGGCAGGCCTGTCTACTGGACGCTTGTTCTGGAGCTTTCCCCGACCCAGAAGGGGAACGCCCGCACGACGATGGAGCCGGCCTGGCCTGCCCGTGACCGGCTCGGCGCCGATTTACCTCCACGATGAGAAAGACGACTTGATGGACACAATTAATGACCGCTTAGCTTCGATTGGCCTTCAGCTCCCTGATGAGCCTCTGAGACCCGGTGGCAGCTATGTGCCGTTCGTGTGGTCCGGCAATCAGCTGTTGGTTGCAGGCCAGATCTGCCGCGTGGGGGAAGAAATGCAATTCACGGGAGTCGTCGGTGATGGGCTCACCGTCGAGGACGGCCAAGCGGCTGCACGCCTGTGCGCCCTGAACACCCTTGCTGTGGCAGGGGCGGCGTGCGGCGGCGACTTCAGTGGTCTTCGTCTGCTCAGTTTGAGCGGTTTTATTCGTTGTGTCCCTGAATTCGGAGAACAGGCCAAAGTCATGGATGGTGCATCCGACGTCTTCCTTCAGGCCCTCGGCGACAATGGCAAGCACGTCAGGACCGCGGTCGGTGTCTACGCGCTCCCCCAGCAGGCACCCGTAGAGATTTCGACCGTGTTTGAACTGGTCAAAGACAATGAGTAATGCACAAGCCACGGACGTGTTCAGCATCGAGCATATTAGACAGGCTGCCGACCGGATCACGGAATATGTTGTCCGAACGCCACTTCTCTCTTCGCCGATGCTGGACAAGGCAGCCGATGCCCGCGTGTGGGTCAAAATGGAAGCACTTCAACTGACCGGTTCCTTCAAGATCCGCGGGGCCTTGAACAAGGTCCTGGGCCTCAGCGAGGAAAGCCGCAAGAACGGGATCGCGGCATATTCGGCAGGCAATCATGCGTCCGCCGTCGCCGCCGCCGCAAGCATCGTTGGTTGCCCTGCCGTCATCGTTGTACCCAACAATGCACCGCGGATCAAAGTTGAGAACTGCCGCTGGTGGGGAGCAGAGGTTGTCTTCTACGACCCTGCCGCTGAGGACCGCGCCGAGATCACACAAGCACTCGCGGACCAACGCGGAATGACCGTCATCTCCCCATTCGACGACCACGCCATCATGGCAGGTGCTGGAACCACCGGACTGGAAATGGCTGAGCAACTGATCGCGGCAGGCCAGAAACCTGACGCAGTTGTCATCAATTGCAGTGGTGGCGGTCTCGCATCCGGCGTCATCGAAGCGATGGGGCACTTCTTCCCGGAGATCGAAAAGTACATTGTTGAGCCGCAGGGCTACGACAAAATGGCGCACTCGCTCGCCGCCGGTGAAGTCCGCAGTAACCCCGCGGTACGTCACACGATTATGGACGGCATCAGCGGTCCCGTCGCCGGAAAACTCCCCCTTGAAGTTCTTCTCCGCCACGGCGTAAAAGCACTCACCGTGGACGACGGGGAAGCCTTGGCGGCCGTCGCAACCTCTTTCTACACGCTGAAAACGGTGATCGAACCAGGCGGCGCGGCATCCTTGGCTGCAGTCCTGTCGAAGAAAGCCAACTTCGCGGGCAAGACCGTAGCGATCGTAGCTTCAGGCGGCAACGTGGACCCAGCCGTATACACCCGCGCACTCACCGAAAACCCGCTGAAGCTAGCCTGAGACCGTGACCGGCCGGCCTCCGTTGCATTGGCACCGGACGAGCCCGATAAAAATCCCGCCACCTTTTCGTACGTGCCCAACATCGCTCGGGATGCCACCAATTCAGTTACCACGGCAGCACCATCCACCCCACCGGCCGCATGACCCTGCCCGCACCAACCCACGAAGCAGCCAAGGCCGGCGCGGTCGAGCAGCGCATGGAATCTATTCCCCACCACGATGCGATCGAGCAGGTGCGCCTGGACCGGCATGCTCGATGCCAAAAGCTACGCACCAACGACCAGACCGTCAGCCTCATCGCGAACCTCCAAGTCGCAGCCACCCGCGACCAGCTCATCGCAGACATCCCGGCGTTGGCGAGAAGTCATGCCGGGGTGCCTCAAGATAAGTGTCAGTTGCCCAGACGGGACATAAGGACGGCGACGGCGGCCGAGACTCCGCCGGACAGCGAGCCTTCCAGCTCAGGCGCGAAGTAGGGCGAGTGGTTGACGGGGACGGGACCCGGTCCGTCGAAGACGTCTGCCGGCGTTCCGCCGAACATCCAGAACACGGACGGCACACCGATCGCCGTCCCCAGATGCCCGAAGTCCTCGCTACCCATCATGGGCGCGGTGATTTCCACTGCTTCCGGCCCCAGAGCACCGCGCAGTGCGTCGATGACCGAAGGAACGGCGTCGGGATCGTTGAAGCATCGCGGGAAGCGGTACATTTCCTCGATCTCCGGCTGCGGCGCCCCGGACGCGGCGGCTTCCGCCACGATGATGCGGCGCACGGCGGCCAGGACTTGCCCCCGGATGTCCTCTTCGAAGGTGCGGATGTTCAGCGTGAACTCGGCCGAGGCCGGAATGATGTTCTCCTTGAGGCCCGCGTGGAAGGTGCCAACCGTCACGACGGCGGACTTACGCGGGTCCAGCTCACGGGACACAATCCCCTGGAGGCGGGTGACCATGTAGGCCGTCATGACGATGGGATCGATGGAATCCTGAGGCTGGGAGCCGTGCGACTGCTGGCCGTGGACGGTGACCCGGAGCGAATCAGCCATGGCGGCTACGGGGCCGCTCGAAATGGACACCGTACCGACCCGGCGGGGCATGACGTGCTGCCCAAAGACCACCTCCGGACGAGGGGCCCTGTCCCAGAGACCGTCGTCGAGCATGGCGAGCGCGCCGGCAGCCGTCTCCTCCCCCGGCTGGAAGATCAGCACCAGCGTCCCGGACCAGGCGCCGCGGTTGTCCGTGAGCCTTCCGCGGCACCCAGCAGGCTCGCTACATGCGTGTCGTGGCCACAACCGTGCATGACCGGGACCGTAGTGTGCCGTCCGGCAACGTGCCCGTGTCCGTGCTGGCGTACCCGAGTCCCGTGGCTTCCTCGATGGGGAGCCCGTCCGAGTCCGCCCGGAACGCCACCACGGGACCCTCACCGTTCCGGAGAATTCCCACCACGCCCGTGCCACCGCAGCGGAAGTGCTCAATGCCGAGGCCGTCCAGCTGCTCCTCGATCAGCGTGGCCGTAGCGAACTCCTGCATGGACAGTTCCGGATGCGCGTGAAGGTGCCGGTACAGGGCCTGTAGCTTGGCAGTCTGTTCGGTGTCGAGCTGGAGGGCAAGTGTGGCTGCTTGGGTCATGGTCTTGGTTTCCTATCGTGGAGTGCGGGTCTGGGGGGAGGGTGGTGGCGTGCCGGCTACTCGATGTGAATGGGCCTGGCTTCAGCCACGGCGCTCTTCCCCCGGAAGATCCAGGCCAGCAGGATCGTGGCCAGCACAACGATTGCGGTGGACACCGTGGCAAGTGACGGCACCAGGGGCAGGACAACGAACACGACGACGGCTGACACCACCAGCGCGAACACCGTGGTGCGGGGCTGCTTCATGGACACAATGGCCTGCACCAACACCGCGCCGAGGACTGTCGGCAGCACATACAAGCGGGTCACCAGCAGGACCGACGGCGGAATTTCGCTTATCAGCCAACTCCCGAGGAGCCCGACGAAGATTGCCAGGGAGACCAGGTGGACCGCGGCAGCCCCACAGATAGCGACGACAGCGGCAAGCTCGGCACGCTTGCTGCCCGGCTTTGCGCCGATGTTGGTTTGGGCGATAAGGGCAGCGGGCAGGAGCTTGTTGGAGATGTTGCCGATCATGAAGGCCTGGTACATGGCGGCCGGGCCGAGGATTGGGAAGTACGTCAGCGGTTCAACGATCCAGATGATGCCGAACGTGGCCGCGACGGCCGCGAAGGCGATCCAGAGTTGTGCGGGGCCAATGTCGAGGCCGCTGGCAAAAACCAGATACAGCGGTCCGGCCACGGAGATCAACAAGCCGCCGATCATGGTGATCTGGCCCCAGCGGGAGGTGGTGCGGTTGAAGTCCGCCATGGCGGAGTTGCTGGTGGTGGGGGCGGTGGTAGTGGAGGTCATGGGTGTTCCTTTCCGTTCGTGGTCAGGGCTTCGAGTTCGGGCTCAGGCACCGACGGCCGGGCCGACTGCCAGGTAGGCAGCGCTCAGGCCGATGACGATCGAGAAACCGAGGCCCCACTCACGCAGCCAGCTCTTGCCGAGGTTCTTGGCAAGCAGTAAGCAAAGCCCCATGACCGCTGCGGAAACGAGGAAGGACAGGACGTGAGTCCCGGACTTCGGCAGTTCGCTCAGTCCCAGGCAAGCGAAGGCGCCGATCAATGCGGCCGCCGGCACGATCGCCATTGCGGCAGGATTCACGGAGCGGATCTTGGCGTCGCCCTTGCGGAGCAGCGGGGTCAGGATCAGGGTGGCGAGCATCCACATTGCCCCTCCGATGCTCATGGCGAAAAACGCCACTGCGAAGACACTTTGGGTGTAGCTGGCATCGCCAAGCTTGGCCCCCATCGATCCTGCTGCGATGCCAGCCGCGGATACGTCGTACGCCGCCGAACCGATCAGCCCGATCCGGGAGAGCACCGCCGGCGCGCCGAACAGGCCCAGCAGTGCGATGGCCACGAGGGAAACGGCAAGGGAGGGTCCGATGGCCGAGACGGCGCCGGACCGGAACGACGTCTTGATGTCCTGGGCGCTCATCTCCACGGACGGAGCGGCCCGGCGCGCTGCCTTCATGAAGATCACGGACTGGACGATGATGACGCCGAAGACGCCTGCAACGCAGATCCACAAGACGGGGTTGTTGGCAATGGCCAGGATGTCCGCTGAGTCGTTGGTTGCGAGGGGTTGAGTTGCCAGGGGTTGGTGCATGGGAACCTCCGGTTGAAAGCCCCGTTGCGAGTCCGCGTCCGACGACGTTGTGCGGTACGTGCTGCACCAGGGCGAATCCTTTCCCATCGACCAGATCGGTCAACGGGTAAGCAACACCATCCGCTATCCGCCTGACGCGAAACAATACTTGACGGAATCAGCCAACTAAGTGGCCGAAACAGTCAAAGGGCGCTTTCCTGCTACGCAAGACTTCCCCGCTCCGCCTGTGACGCTGCACACTTCAGGGCAGTGAACACCCAGTAAAGGAGCACCATGCCTGACACCATTGGCGAGCTGTCCGCCGTCGAACTCACCGCAGCCATCCGCGACAAGAAGATCTCGGCGCGCGAAGCCCTGGCGGATCATTTCGACCGGATCGCCGAGGTCAACCCCGTGATCAACGCCGTAGTTACGCTCGATGCCGAAGGGGCGCAGGCACTGGCCGACCGCGCCGACCGGCTCACCGCCTCCGGCGCGGAGTTGCCACCCCTCCACGGCCTGCCCATGACGCACAAGGACACCAACAACACTACGGGGATGCGCACCACCCAGGGCTCGCTGGCATTGAGGGACTTCATTCCCGACGCCGACGACCTGATCGTCGCGCGGTTGAAGGCGGCCGGCGTGGTCACCACGGGCAAGTCCAACGTGCCCGAGTTCGGTGCGGGGTCACACACGTTCAACGACCTCTTCGGGACTACGACCAACCCGTACGCACCCACGCTGAGCGCGGGCGGAAGCAGTGGCGGTGTGGCCGCCGTCGTTGCTTCCCGGATCCAGAGCATCGGTGATGGCAGCGATATGGGCGGCTCGCTGCGCATCCCCGCGTCCTTCTGCAACGTGGTCGGTTTCAGGCCGTCGACGGCGGTCATCCCCATGCCGTCGGCAGTGAACGCCTACGCGTGGCTTGGACGGACCGGTCCGATGGCCCGGAGCGTTGAGGACATCGCGCTGTTCATGTCCGTCACCGCCGGCAAGGATCCCCGTGTCCCCCACCCCCAGGGGCTTGACCCGGCAGTTTTCCGGTCTTCTTTGGAGACCGATATGCGCGGCGTGCGGATCGGCTGGTCCCGCGACTTCGGCATCGGCGTGCCTGTTGAACCGGAAATCCTCGACCATCTGGAACGGCAGCTGGCCGTGTTCGAGGAGCTCGGCGCAATCGTGGAGGAAGCCACGCCGGACTTCAGCGAAGCGGACCTGGTCTTCGGCAACATCCGTGCCATGGACTTCGCCGCTGGACTTGGGCCGATCCTGGAGCGCTCCGGGGACCTCATCAAGCCGGAGGTCCATTGGAACGTGGCCAAGGGTTTTGCCCTCACTGCGCAGGATCTCATAGAGACCGCTGCTGCCCGCACCCGCCTTGAACTGAGCGTGCAGGAGTTCTTTGGCCGCTACGACCTCTTCGCCAGCCCCTGCGCGCAGGTCCTGCCCTTCGACGCAACGCTGCGGTACCCCTCGGACGTGGCCGGTGTGGCCTCCGAGACATATCTGGACTGGATGCGCTCAGCCTGCGTTCTGTCCGCCGCCGGACTCCCCGTCCTAAGCGTGCCCGCGGGATTCAGCTCCGCCGGCCTGCCCATTGGCCTCCAGCTCGCCTGCAACCACTACACCGACATGCAGTTGCTTCGCTGGGGCCGCGCCTTCGAGCAGCGGACGGGGTACGCCGCCGTCGCGCCTTCTTTCGGGGCTGGCGCTGGGGCCGGTGCTGCGGCGCTTACGACGATGTCCGCATGATCCGTCCGCCGCGTTTCCGGGCATCGAGCAGAACGGAGACGTCCACTCCTGAAGCGTACTGGGCCCACTCCGAGCCCGTGATGAAGCGGTACAGGGAGGACATGTCCCCCACGGTGACATCCGCGATGATCTGGTAATCGCCCGCAATTGCCGCCGCATAGCGGACCATCGGAAGCTCAGCCAGGCCTTTGCCCAACTGTTCCACGTGTTGCGGCGATGCCCGGATCCAGAGCAGGGCCTCGACGGCAAGCCCAAAGGCCGCAGGTTCCACCACGGCCCTTAGCTGGACCTGGTTGTTGGCCAATAGCCATTCACTGCGGCGCCGGGCCGTGGCTTCCGAGACACCGACCCGGCGCCCTAACGCTTCGAAGCTCATCCGGCCGTCGGCACACAGTGCCTCGACCAATTCATTGTCCTGTCGATTCAGGTCCTGCCGCGCCTCCAGGATGCCCGAGTCAGCCGACAGATCCGATCGCAGGGCCTCGGCACGGTCCGTGCTGAGGATCTCCGGCCGCCAACCCCGGATGGTCCGGAAGTAGCGCAGTACGGGGTAGCTGGTGGAATCCCGCAACCCGATGGTGGAAGGCAGTTCATCGGACAACACGTCGCCCATACGCGTTGCTTCGGTGAGGATTTCTGCCACGCAGTCGCCCGTGCCGGTTGTGGTGTAAACGAACGTGGTGTCGGTCCGCTGCGCGAGTGCCTGGGCGGCCGCACGTACCGTCCCCGGGGTACAACGCATGTCCACGAGCACCGCCGCCTGCCTGGGTCGCACGCCCACCACGGCAACCGCACCCGACTCCAACAGTTGGGATCCGCGACGAGCCACGGTCCGCTCAGCCTCGCCGAGCACGGCCGCCATCTTGCGCCACGGGCAGCGCGGGTCAAGTTGGAGGGCGGCAACAATCTGCCGCTCCAATGCGTCAAACACCACCATGCGAACTCCGTCCGTTCCGTCGGTCAATTTCATCACGGACGGGGCGTTCACTCGGGGACATCGGCACCGGGTTCGGCCCATTCCAAGGCCGCGACGAGGTGTCCTTCGTTGGGGAGAGCACGCTGTTCGGCTGGCGGGAGTTGGTCGTAGGTGTAGGCTGCGACGGCCATTTGGGAAGTCGAGCGGCCGAGGATGTACCTGACGCTGCAGTCGTTCGTGGTGCCGCAGATGAGGATGCCGATGGTTTCGGGCGGATGACCGGCCGTGCGGGGAAACCCTCGCCTACACGGGGTCGCCGTCAGGACGCCCTCAGGCTGAGCAGCACGGCCTTGAACTGCTGCCCCTCCTGCGATGCCCACCACGCCCTGGCCGCGGCAACATCCCCGCACTTCTCGATGACTTGACTCAGTTCGACCCCGAGGAAGGGACCGGTCCAGCTCGATGGCACTGTCGTGGGTTCACCCGTCGGCAGCCCGCGGAGCATCCCCGGACCGTCAGGGGGAACCTCACGGACCAGGGCGAGCGTGCAGACCGTGTCGGTCCCCGGGCCGGAGAGGGGCTCCTCTGCGTAAAAGGCAAACTGATACGGCGGCGTCCAGCCTGCCTGGGACAGGCCGGGAACCGCGCCGGACTCGACGACCGTGCGCCGAACCGGCCAGCCGTAGTCGTAGCTGCTGAAGCCGACGTCCACCGTGAACAAGGTCCGGCCCTTGGCGTCCTTGAACGTGACGAACTCCCCTGTAATTGGGCCGCGGGGGATGTTCGCGACTCGGCCGTCCACGCCACCGGGTAGCGGAGCGAGAGCTTCTGCGTCGTGAAGGCGAACGCGAGGCCGGCTGCTGGCAGCAGGCCCGACCGCAGAACTATCCGATACTGGGTGGGTTCCACGATGTCCTCCTAGGATGCAATGCGATGCGAGACCAGGGAGKCCCGACCGCAGAACTATCCGATACTGGGTGGGTTCCACGATGTCCTCCTAGGATGCAATGCGATGCGAGACCAGGGAGTCCACCATCACATCGCGACGCTGTGCGGGACCAGAGGCGTTCCTATGAATCCATCAAATTGAAATGTTTCTGTGACCACAAGTCCCTGCCGCACTCAAACAACACGGCTGTTGTACTTTTACCGTCAACCTCAGGTCGCCGCGCCGCTGACTGCAATGGGAGAAGGTTTACCGATGGCGGGACCTACATGGTTTCCCACGACGTTTCCGGTGCAGTCCCGCTGGAGCGCACCTGTTCCTAGGAGCCTGCTGAACTAAGTGCTGTTGGAGGGGTCGGTGCGGGCGTGTGTGCGCTTTGGCTGGCCCCTCCGGCATGTGCGGTGTTCGCGGCGGACCCGTCTTTGGTCGGTCAGTTGCCGGTCCGGGTCGGGCCCGCAGCCCCGGAGGAACCTTCCCCGGGTCCCTCCGGGGCCTTCAC
>NZ_LMSB01000023.1:319347-320306 GCF_001428005.1 Arthrobacter sp. Soil736 | reverse complement strand
TGGCGAATGTTGCTCCTGCTTTGGTGGTATCTGATTCCCAGCGGGCATTGTTGGAGGCGCTCTCGAAGTCCCGGACGGCGTCTCACCGAGAGGTGCAGCGCGCCCAGGTGTTGCTGATGGCCTCCGAGGGGCTGGCGAGYGAGTGGATCGGCCGGGTTGTCGGGGTGAGTCCGGCGACAGTGAGGTCGTGGCGGGCCCGGTTCGAGGTAGAGGGCCTGGTCCACCTGGGCGAGGTGCGTGCCGGGCGGGGCCGCAAGCCGGTCATTCCGCAGTCCAAGATCGACGAGATCGTTGATCTGACGCGCAATTCCAGGCCCGAAGGGCAGACGCACTGGTCCGTGCGGACGATGGCGGCGAGGGTCGGGGTGTCTCCGGCSCAGGTGCAGCGGATCTGGGCGGCCAGGGGCTTGAAGCCGCATCGGGTCGATACTTTCAAGCTCTCCAACGATCCGCGTTTTGAGGAAAAACTCATTGATGTCGTCGGCCTGTATCTGAACCCGCCGGAGAAGGCGATCGTGCTGTGCATGGATGAGAAGTCGTCCATCCAGGCTTTGGACCGCACCCAGCCGTCCCTGCCGATGACGAGGGGCCGGGCGGAAACGATGACGCATGACTACAAACGCAACGGCACGACCACCTTGTTCGCGGCCCTGGACGTGGCGACCGGGAAAGTGATCGGCTCCTGNGGGCCGGGCGGAAACGATGACG
Organism: Arthrobacter sp. Soil736; assembly: GCF_001428005.1. GTDB lineage: Bacteria > Actinomycetota > Actinomycetes > Actinomycetales > Micrococcaceae > Arthrobacter. The sequence goes on along the minus strand of NZ_LMSB01000023.1, from coordinate 319,598 downwards.
CATGACTACAAACGCAACGGCACGACCACCTTGTTCGCGRCCCTGGACGTGGCGACCGGGAAAGTGATCGGCTCCTGCCTGCCCAAGCACCGCCRCGAGGAATTCCTGGTGTTCCTGAAGACCATCAATAAGGAAGTCCCGCAGGGCCTGSRTGTCCACCTGATCCTGGACAAYTACGCCACCCACAAGCACCCGGACGTGAAGGCCTGGCTGGCGAAAAATCCCCGGTTCCAGCTGCATTTCACTCCCAC
>NZ_LMSB01000023.1:0-319300 GCF_001428005.1 Arthrobacter sp. Soil736 | reverse complement strand
GCTCCTGGCTGGCGAAAAATCCCCGGTTCCAGCTGCATTTCACTCCCACCTCGTCCTCGTGGCTCAACCTCGTCGAGCGCTGGTTCCGGGAGCTGACGGACAAGGCCCTGCGCCGTGGAGCGTTTCATTCCGTACCGGACCTGATCAACAAGATCGAAGAGTATCTCACCGTTCACAACACCGAACCCAAACCCCTGGTCTGGACCGCGACCGCAGACTCAATCCTCAAAAAAGTRGCCCGCGGCCGCGTCGCCCTCGAATCCATCAAACAAAACTGAGACACACCACTAGTTGGGTCAAAGCCATGTCGCTGCCACACACCGGGATCTACCATGGCACTACCGCGCCGACGGAGAGCGGTACGCCTAAGGAGACCGGAATGTTCACCCTGCAGATTGAGCACGCGATCAAAGACTTTGACATATGGAAGGCCGCCTTTGACCGCGACCCGGTGGACCGTGCGGGCTCGGGCGTTGTAGCCCACCGGATTGGACGCCCGGTGGACGATGCGCAATACATCGTGGTGGAACTCGACTTTGAGAGCCGGGAACAGGCCGAGGGGCTGCTGGCCAACCTGCACGAGAAAGTGTGGAACTCCCCCGACGTGGCACCTGCCCTGTCCGGTGCCCCGAAGACCCGGATCGTTGAGGTAGTGGGCTAGCCGCCCGGAACCGCGCGGCCTGCAGGCCAGGCCAGTGCCTCAGGCGCGGTGGCAGATTGACGTCATGAACGGGGTGAAGTCCTGCGCAACGCCCAGCCGGAGTTCCGCGGTGTGGATCAGGACCCCCCGGTCGACCCTGAACGTGTGCCTGGCGGTTCCGCGGTCGCTGTGCCGCTCCACTGTCAGCGTGGAATCATGCCAGACGCCGCGCGACGGCATTGCCGGAGGCCGGCCCATGCTGTCGACGTAGTACCAGAGGGTTTCATCGTGGTCAGGGTCCACGGTGAAGACGCCGTGGCCCTCGAAATGGGTGCCGTCCGCCTCGGTGTGACGGTAGGTCTGGACCACGGCGAAGCCGCCCGCCGCCCGCGTAAACGTCACCTCCGCCGTGGCGGTCCGGGCGGGCCCCCAGTGGGACGCGGCCAGCTCGGTGGTTCCCAGCCAGCGCCCGACGAAAATCTCGAGCGCCTCGTGTGCTGACCCCGGTTGCGGACGGTCCATTCTTTCCTCCCGAGTGGGGTTGGCTCCATCATCGCCCCGCCCCCGGGGCGTGTCCAGAGACACGCCACCCACGCGTCAGAGGCCGAAGGTTTCGCTCTCCTCGAAGGGCCCGACCACCGTTACCGTGCGGGGCGCCGCGGCAAGTTCGCGGGCCAGTTCCTGGACCTGCCCGGCCGTCACGGCCTTAATGAGCCGGAGCGTTTCGTCGATGTCCTGGTACTCGCCGGACACCAGTTCCGCGCGGCCCAGGCGCGACATGCGCGACCCTGTGTCTTCCAGCGCCAGCACGATTCCGCCGCACAGCTGACCGACCGCTTTGCGGCGTTCGTCGTCGGAAATACCGCCGTCCGCGAGCTTGTCGAGTTCCGCGCCGAGGAGTTCCACCACCTGGCGGACCTTGGTGGGCGTGCAGCCGGCGTACATCCCGAAATAGCCGGCGTCGGCGTAGGAGGAGGCGAAGGAATAGGTGGAGTAGACCAGTCCGCGCTTCTCGCGGATCTCCTGGAACAGTCGGGAGGACATTCCGCCGCCCAGCACGGCGTTCAGCACGCTCATGACGTAGCGGCGGTCATCCGTGGCCACAATCGTGGGGCAGCCCATGATGATGTTGGCCTGCTCCACCGGGCGCTTGACCACGTGGAGGCCCGCCGTCCCGGTGATGTCCGCGCGTACCGTGGACCGGCGGTCCACCGGCGCCGCGCCGGGCACAAGCGGCCAGCCGGCAGCGTGGAGGGCATCCACCACGAGGCGGCAGACGACGTCGTGCTCCAGGCCTCCGGCGGCGGTGATCACGAGCTCGTCGGGACGGTAGTACCGCCGGTAGTGGTCCCACACCGAATCGCGGGCCACAGCCCGGATGGCGTCCGGTGTGCCGCCGATGGGCCGCCCAAGCGGGTGGGTTCCGAGCACCGCGGCGACAAAATGCTCATGGGCAACATCCGTGGGGTCATCGCTGTCCATGGCGATTTCCTCCAGGATGACGTCCCGTTCCTGCTCCATCTCAGCGGGATCCAGCACGGCGCCGGTGATCATGTCCGCGATCACGTCAATGGCCATGGGCAGGTCGGTGTCCAGGACCCGGGCGAAGTAGCAGGTGCTCTCCTTGGCGGTGGCGGCATTCGATTCCCCGCCCACCTCGTCGAACGCCGACGCGATTTCGAGCGCGGTGCGCCGCTTGGTGCCCTTGAACAGCAGGTGCTCCAGGAAATGCGTGGAGCCGTGCTGGCCCGGTGCCTCATCGCGGGAGCCCACGCCGACCCAGAAACCGATGGTCGCGGACCGCTGGCCCGGCATCGCCTCGGTCAGCACCCGCACGCCGCCGGGGAGAACGGAACGGCGGACTTCGGAGCCGCCGTCGGCTCCGTGGATCAGGGTGTCGCCGGGGTGGTTCTGCGCCAGGGGCAGGGGTACGACAGTCATCAAGGCCTTTCAGGAAGCGGAGCCAAATCTGCCTGCAATCGTACCAGCGGGCCCCGCGGTCGGCGTCTCCCCGGGAGCCCGGGTTAACGGCGGCGGGGCCGGTGGATCAACCACCGGCCCCGCCGTCTTCAGCTCAGCAACGACTGCGTGTCGCCGCCCGAGCCGTGGAACTACTCGGCGGCGTCGGAGCCCTCCGCGTTTGCCGAGGCGTGAACGCGGTCGGCTTCGCCGGCGCCTTCTTCTTCGGCCACCACGGGAGACAGGGACAGCTTTCCGCGGTCGTCGATCTTGGTGATCTCGACCTGGATCTTCTGGCCCACGGAGACCACGTCTTCGACGTTGTCCACGCGCTTGCCGCCGGCGATCTTGCGCAGCTCGGAGATGTGCAGCAGGCCGTCCTTGCCCGGGGTCAGGGAAATGAAGGCGCCGAACGTGGTGGTCTTGACGACCGTGCCCAGGTAGCGCTCGCCGATTTCCGGAACCTGCGGGTTGGCGATGGCGTTGATCGCGGACCGTGCTGCGTCAGCAGACGGACCGTTGGTGGCGCCGATGTAGACCGTGCCGTCGTCCTCGATGGAGATGTCCGCGCCGGTGTCTTCCTGGATCTGGTTGATCATCTTGCCCTTGGGGCCAATGACCTCGCCGATCTTGTCCACGGGGATCTTGACGGCGATGACGCGCGGTGCGAACTCGGAGAGCTCGTCCGGGGTGTCAATCGCGGCGTTGATGACCTCGAGGATGTGCAGGCGTGCTTCGCGGGCCTGCTTCAGCGCTGCTGCCAGCACCGAGGCGGGGATGCCGTCGAGCTTGGTGTCCAGCTGGATGGCCGTGACGAACTCGGACGTACCGGCGACCTTGAAGTCCATGTCGCCGAAGGCGTCTTCGGCGCCAAGGATGTCGGTCAGGGCCGCGTAGCGGGTCTGGCCGTCAACCTGGTCGGAGACCAGGCCCATGGCGATGCCGGCCACGGCGGCCTTCAGCGGCACACCGGCGTTGAGCATGGACAGCGTGGAGGCGCAGACCGAGCCCATCGACGTCGATCCGTTGGAGCTGAGGGCCTCGGACACCTGGCGGATGGCGTACGGGAACTCCTCGCGGGACGGGAGCACCGGCACGAGCGCACGCTCGGCCAGGGCACCGTGGCCGATTTCGCGGCGCTTCGGCGAACCGACGCGGCCGGTCTCACCGGTGGAGTACGGCGGGAAGTTGTAGTTGTGCATGTAGCGCTTGCGCGTCACCGGCGACAGCGAGTCGATCTGCTGTTCCATCTTGAGCATGTTCAGCGTGGTGACACCCATGATCTGGGTTTCGCCGCGCTCGAAGATTGCCGAGCCGTGGACGCGGGGCAGGACCTCGACCTCGGCGGTCAGCTGGCGGATGTCCGTCAGGCCGCGGCCGTCGATGCGGATCTGGTCCTTCAGGATGCGCTGGCGCACCACGTGCTTGGTGACGGAGCGGAAGGCTGCGGACAGTTCCTTCTCGCGGCCTTCGAACTGGCCGGACAGCGAAGCAACGACTTCTTCCTTCAGCTCGTCGGCGGCGGTGTCGCGTTCCTGCTTGTCGGCGATCTGGAACACGGCGGTCAGCTTCTCGGCTGCAGCGGCCTCGACGGCGGCGTACACGTCGTCCTGGTAGTCCAGGAAGACCGGGAACTCAACCGTGGGCTTGGCGGCGCGGGCTGCCAGGTCCTGCTGAGCTTCGCAGAGGGCCTTGATGAACGGCTTGGCGGCCTCGAGGCCTTCGGAAACAACCTCTTCGGTGGGGGCAGTGGCGCCCTGTTCCTTGATGAGGTTCCAGGAGTTGTCCGTGGCTTCGGCCTCGACCATCATGATCGCGACGTCGTCACCGGCTACGCGGCCGGCAACCACCATGTTGAAGACGGAGTTCTCCAGCTGGGAATGCTTCGGGAAGGCAACCCACTGCGAGCCCTGCTCGTCTGCCACGAGGGCAACGCGGACGCCGCCGATCGGGCCGGAGAACGGAAGTCCGGACAGCTGGGTGGACATCGAGGAGGCGTTGATGGCCACGACGTCGTAGAGCTCATCCGGGTTGATGGCCAGGACGGTGACGACGATCTGGACCTCGTTGCGCAGGCCCTTGACGAAGGCCGGACGCAGCGGACGGTCCATCAGGCGGCAAGCCAGGATGGCCTCGGTGGACGGGCGGCCTTCACGGCGGAAGAACGAGCCCGGGATACGGCCAGCGGCGTACATGCGCTCTTCGACGTCGACCGTCAGCGGGAAGAAGTCGAAGCCTTCGCGGGGGTGCTTGCCGGCCGTGGTGGCGGACAGAAGCGCGGTGTCTTCGTCGATGTACACCATGGCTGCGCCGGCTGCCTGCTTGGCAAGGCGGCCGGTTTCGAAGCGGATTACACGCTTGCCAAAGCGGCCATTGTCAATGACTGCTTCTGAGAACTGGATTTCGGGACCCTCCAAGAGAGTCACCTCCGTTTCTTGTTTAACGGAAGTCCAGCCGCATCAACCCAGTCCAGCATCTGTCTACTGGCCTGCACTGCACCCGGTCATCGATCGAGACCCACGGGCCGGGCTTCAGTCAACGAAGCTTCCCGGGGATCACTACCGAGGACCGCGAATGCGTGATGCGGTTGATCCTCCTGTTTAGTTTTTCTACTGAAGAAGGCGGCCCGTTCCATCAGAGGAAAGGGCCGCCCCCTGGTTCAGACTAGCGGCGCAGGCCGAGACGCTCGATGAGCGCACGGTAGCGGGCAATGTCCGTGTTCTTGAGGTAGGTGAGCATGCGCTTGCGACGACCAACCATGGCCAGCAGACCGCGCTGGGTGTGGAAGTCGTGCTTGTGCTCCTTCATGTGCTCAGTGAGATCCTTGATCCGCTGAGTCAGGACCGCAACCTGGACCTCCGGCGAACCGGTGTCGCCCTCGGACGTTGCGAAATCCTTGATGATGGACTGCTTTACAGCGGCGTCAAGTGCCACAATAACTCCTAGAGATGTGCCGTGAGGCCCGAGTCAGTACTTCACTGCCGGGTGTGCCGGGCGGATCTTCCCCTTGACAAGAGAGTCCCGCACACAGCAGGATCCAGCAACCACGGACTGCAGCCGGATCCACCGCTTAGTTTACCGGCCTTGTTGCAATCTTGTCGAAACGCGGCAGAACCGTCAGTCGGCCGGAAGCAGGGCCCGGATGGCGTCCATGCCGCGGTGCACCTCCGTGAAGCCCGTGCTCAGTGGGGAGAGCCCGATCCTGATGCCCTGCGGTGCGCGGAAGTCCGGGATGACGTCCTTCTCCCACAGCGCCGCCGTCACCTCGCGGAAGGCCGGATGGTCAACGGTGATGTGGCTGCCGCGCAGTTCCGGATCCCGCGGCGTTGCTAGCCTCACCCCGGCTGGTGCGAGCCACGCGTCGTGAAGCTCCAGCGCATATGCCGTGAGCCGGCGCGATTTCTCCCGGATGGCAGGCATGCCGGCTTCCTCGATCAGGTCCAGTGTGCCCCGCATCGCGATCATTCCGAAGATGGCGGGCGTGCCGCTGAGGAAGCCGCGGATTCCCGGGGCCGCCTCGTAGCCGGGCCCCATTTCGAAGGCATCCTTCCTGCCCATCCATCCCCAGATGGGCTGCGACAGCCCGCCAAGGTGCCGGGCCTTGACGTAGGCGAAGGCCGGCGAGCCGGGGCCGCCGTTCAGGTACTTGTAGGTGCAGCCGGCGGCAAAATCGACGCCGCAGGCGTCCAGCTCCAGCTCCACTGACCCCGCGGAATGGCACAGATCCCACACCACCAGCGCGCCGGCGTCGTGAACCGCCGCCGTTATTCCGGGCAGGTCGGCCAGGAACCCCGAGCGGTACGCCACATGGCTGAGAAGCACGACGGCGGTGGCCGGCCCTACGGCCTCCCTCACCTGGTCGAGGGTCACCCCGGAGGAAGGGTCGGCGTCGATCCAGCGCAGGGTCAGCCCTTCCTCCCCCGCGATGCCCTCGACGAGGTAGCGGTCGGTGGGAAAATTGTCCGTGTCCAGGACGATTTCTGTCCTCGTGGGATCCTTCACTGCTGCCAGCGCCGCGCGGATCAGCTTGTACAGGACCACGGTGGTGGAATCGGCGATGATGGTCTGGCCCGGCGCGGCACCGAGGACCGCCCGGCCGAGCTGGTCGCCGATGGCCTGGGGCAGCTCCAGCCATTCTTCGTCCCAGCCGCGGATCAGGCGGCCGCCCCAGCCCTCGTGGATGAATGTGCTGATGTCGCCGGGCGTGCGCTTGAGCGGGCGGCCCAGGGAGTTGCCGTCCAGGTAGGACAGGTCAGTTTCCGTGCCGATGAAGTGGCTGCGGTAGCCTGCCAGCGGGTCGGCGGCGTCGAGTTCGACGGCGCGCTGCCTCAGGGCGTCTGAGGTGCCCGTCGCCTGCGGGTTGGTCGCGTGCGGGTTAGGGGCGCTCACTGGCCGATCTCCGTCCGGACGGCGAACAGCTCGGGGAAGAACGTCAGTTCGAGGGCTTTCTGCAGGAAGGCCGCACCGCTGGAGCCGCCGGTCCCTGCCTTCATGCCGATGGTCCGCTGCACGGTGCGCAGGTGCCGGAACCGCCACAGCTGGAAGTTGTCCTCCAGGTCCACGAGTTCCTCGCAAGCCTCATAGGCGCCCCAGTTGGCGGAGGCGTTTTCATAGATGTACTTGAAAAGCGGCACCAGTTCGGGCGCGAACTCATGGGCCTTGGTCACATCCCGGTTGAGCACGGAATCGGGTACGTCGAAGCCCTGCCGCTTGAGGTACGCCAGGAATTCGTCGTAGATGCTCGGGGCCTCGAGGACTTCCTGCAGCAGCGCGTGGGCCTCCGGATCGGATTCGAACACCGGCAGCATCTTCTTGTTCTTGTTGCCCAGCACGAATTCCACGGCCCTGTACTGGCTGGACTGGAATCCGGAGGAGTTGCCCAGGAAGCCGCGGAATTCCGAGTATTCCGTGGGTGTCAGCGTGGCGAGCACCGACCACTGTTCCGTCAGGGTCTTCTGGATGTGCTTGACCCGCGCGATGCCTTTGAGCGCGGTGCCGAGATCGTCCGCCCGCAGCCGTTCCGCGGCGCTCCGGAGTTCATGGAGCACCAGCTTGAGCCACAGCTCCGTGGTCTGGTGCTGGATGATGAACAGCAGTTCGTCGTGATGTTCCGGCTGGCTGACCGGCTGCTGGGCGCTGAGCAGCGTGGGCAGCTGGAGGTAGGACGCGTAGCTCATCCGCGAACTGAAATCGCGGACGATCCCCTTGTCCAGTTTTCTGGTGTTCTTCTCCACGGTCACAGCGTTGCCTTCCTTGCCAAGTTACTGTGTGGGGCGGACGGTTCAGCGCTTGAGGAGGATGCCGTGCGTCTGCACCACATCCTCGCGCATCTGCTCCACGAGGGCTTCAGGCCCACGGTATGCCACCATGCCGCGGAGCCTGGCAACAAATTCAACTACTACTGTCTGGCCGTACAGATCGAAGTCCTCGATGGTCTCTTCCGGCCGGTCGATCACATGGGCTTCCACCTGGCGGCTGACGCCGTCGAACGTCGGATTTGATCCAACGGAGATGGCGGCCGGCCAGCGCGTGCCATCCTGGTCCACGAGCCAGCCCGCGTAGATGCCGTCGGCGGGGATGAGGCCGCTCGCTTCGTGGGCGAGGTTGGCCGTGGGGAATCCCAGGGCACGGCCCCGGGCGGCCCCGTGGACCACTTCTCCCCGCATCCGGTGCGGGCGGCCGAGGACCGCGGCAGCCGTGGCGACGTCGCCGTCGTTCAGTGCTTCACGCACCCAGGTGGACGAACAGCGGCGGTCCGTGCCGCCGTCGTCGTGCAGCGGGAAACCCTCGGAACCGAATTCGCTGATGACCAGCACCTGAAAGCCGAACTGCTCGCCCAGCTGCTTCATGGTGTTCAGGTCACCGGAGTTGCCCCGGCCAAAGCGGGTATCGTGGCCGATGACCACGTGGCTGGCGTGAAGGCTGTCAACCAGGACGGACCCCACGAACTCCTCGGGGGTAAGGCTCGCAAGCTCGAGCGAATACTTCATGACCAGCACGGCGTCCAGGCCAAGCTCGCCGAGGGCCTGGAGTTTGTCCTCCAGCCCCATGATCAGCTCGGGGGCACTCTCGGGTCGGTGGACCTGCGAAGGGTGGGGGTCGAAGGTCACGGCGACTGACCTGGCGCGGTTCATCCGTGCGGTCCGGATGAGCTGGGACAGCACCTGCTGGTGGCCGCGGTGGACGCCGTCGAAATTGCCGATAGTGACAACGGAAGGACCAAAGTCGTCGGGGACCTCGGTCGGATCGTTCCAGATGTGGACCATCAACCTCGCCTTTTACTACCTGACAGGAAACACGTCCGGGTGCCCTTCCAGGCTCCGGAACTCTCTAAGATTACCCGCATTCGTCCGGCGTCACGGACCGCGCCGGAGCCTGCGCACGTGGTGATCTACCGGCTGCGGGAGTCCCGGACACGCGGCAGTGACTAGGCGGACCGCGGGGCCGGCCGCCGGCGGTAGAGCCAGATCAGGCCGAGCACGGGCAGGATCAGCGGGATGAAAGCGTAGCCGCGCCCGAACAATGACCACACGGTTTCGTGCGGGAACTGGACGGCGTCGAACACGCTGAGCGCGCCAACGACGAGCACGCCGATCAGTTCCACCAGCACGGCGATGACGGACACCTTGAACCAGGTGCGTCCGGCTTTCGCCAGCGACACCGTGGCCACGACGTACACGAGGGCGGCGAAAGCCGACAGCACGTAAGCCAGCGGTGCCTCGGAGAACTTGGTGAGAATCTGGTAGCCGGCGCGGGCGGTGGCCGAAATGGCGAAGACGGCGTAGACGGCGATGAGGAGGCGGCCCGGTCCCGTGTTCCGGGTGTCGGCCGGCTTCTTGGCCGTATGTTCGGAGGACGTAGCTGTCACGTTGCGTGCTTCTTCCACTTCAGTACCAGATCTGGTTCATTCGGGCGGCCATCACCAGGGCGGTCACACCGACGGCGGCCAGGACAAAGTTGCTCCAGCGGGTCCGCTCCAGGATGGACCAGTACACCGCTGCGACGGGCAGCATGAGGGCGGTGACGATGTAGCCCCAGAATTCCCAGGCCTCCCCCGCGATGCGTTCCCCGGCGATGACCCGGACGATCGAACCCACCAGGTAGACCAGCAAGGCCAGTTCGACGGCGGCCACCGACAGGATGGTGACATCGTTGGGGGCCTTCTTTAGGATGCCGGCCACCACGCAGATGATGGTGGACAGGAGTCCGACCCCCAGAATGATGTAGAAATATGCGTCCAAGGCTATCCGGCCTGCCCGCCGGTATTCGATACGCCGGTGGCCGGTCCGCCTGTTCCCGGCGCGAACACGAGCACGGGCTTCGCGAAACTGCCGGTGTCCGCCAGCAGCGCCACGAGTGAACCGTCGGGCGCGAACGCGGCCGCCGGACGCTCCGCTGTGGCTGCGTCAGCCGAGCCGGCCGGGGCTCCGGCGGCGATGCGGCGGCCGAAGGAGATCTCGGTGGTTTCCTCGGCGCTGAGCTCACGGTTGGGCATGAGGGCACGGGCGGCCTTGGACATTTCCAGGACCTGGAGCTCTTCGGCAAGCTGCTCGAGCGTCCGGGCCTGGTCCAGCGAGTACGGACCCACGTGGGTCCGGCGGAGCGCCGTCAGGTGCCCGCCGACGCCCAGGGAATCGCCCAGGTCGCGGGCCAGCGCACGGATGTACGTGCCGGAGGAGCACTCCACCGTGACATCCACGTCCACCACTTCACTGCCCTGTTCCCGCTTGATTCCGTGGACTTCGAAGCGGTGGATGGTCACGGGCCTGGCCGCGAGCTTGACGTCCTCGCCGGAACGGACGCGGGCGTAGGCCCGTTCGCCGTTGACCTTGATGGCGCTGACACTGCTGGGCACCTGCTGGATCTCGCCGGTCAGGGCGGTTACCCCGGTGCGGATGGCGTCGTCGGTCAGGTCCGCGGCGCTGGCGCTGCTGACGATGTCTCCCTCGGCGTCGTCCGTGACCGTGGATTCACCGAGCCGGATGGTCGCCGTGTAGGTCTTGGAGGTGCCGACAATGTAGGTGAGCAGCCGTGTGGCCTTGTTGATTCCGACGACGAGCACGCCGGTTGCCATGGGATCCAGCGTTCCAGCGTGGCCCACTTTCCGGGTACCGGCGATCCGCCGCATCCGGCCAACCACATCGTGGCTGGTCCATCCCTGCGGCTTGTCCACTATTACCAGTCCAGAAAGCACGCCTCCCAGTATATCGGGGCCAGCCGGGCCGCCGGTTCCACGCCCTCCGGCCGTCTCCCCGCCGAGGGTGTATGGGATCGCGGCCGGCAAGGGCGGCAGGGCTAGGATGGCAGTCATGCCCGAGCTTGCAGCGCACGTCCGCGAAGTCCCCGTCAACCAGATCCGCGAGATCACCGAGGCAGCCTGGCGCACGCCGGGCGCTGTGGTGCTGAGCATCGGGGAGCCGGGCTTTCCCCTCCCCCGGCATGTCCTGGAGGCAGGCATGGCCTGCCTTGACCGCGACGAGACGAACTACACGCCCAACGCCGGGATCCCCGCACTGCGGGAAGCCTTTGCGGCAAGGTTCCGTGAGCAGTCCGGTGCCGACATCGGAGCCGACCGCGTGTATGTGGTTGACGGAGCCCAGCAGGGCCTGCACTTCGCGATGAGCCTGCTGCTCGCTCCGGGTGACGAGATCCTGATCCCCAATCCCGGCTATCCCACGTTCGCCATGACCAGCCGGCTGCTTCACGCCGTGCCGGTCGGGTATCCCCTGTATCCCGCCCACGACTTCCAGCCCCGGATCGAGGACATCGAAGCACTCATCACGGAGCGGACCCGGGTCCTCATGCTCAATTCGCCGTCGAACCCGCTCGGCGCCGTGCTGGGCGAGGACCTGACCCGCCGGCTCGTGGAACTGGCCCGCCGGCACGACCTGTGGATCATTTCAGACGAATGCTACGAGGCCTTCACCTACGACGTTCCGCACGTGAGTCCGGCCCGCTTCGACAGCGCCGTGCCAGGCGAAGCGCGGGTGTTCACGTCGCTGACGCTGTCCAAGACCTACGGCCTGACCGGGCTCCGGATCGGCGCCCTCGTCTGCCCGCCCGGACTCGAGCAGCGGATGAACAACGTGATGGAGGCGATCGTCTCGTGCGTGGCCTCCCCGTCCCAGTATGCGGCGCTCGCTGCCCTGACGGGCCCGCAGGACTACGTGGCGCACGCCCGTTCGCACTACCGCGCCAACCGGGACGCGGCGTCAGCCATCCTGGCGTCCAAGGGCATCCCGTTCCTCAGCGCGCAGGGGGCGTTCTATCTGTGGGCTGACGTCTCGCATGTGAGCGGCGGAAATGTCCGGGCATGGGTGCGCCAGTTCCTCGCCGAGTCCGGCGTTTCGTTTGCCCCCGGCACTGCCTTTGGTTCCATTGGCGAGGGCTGGATCCGCATAGCGCTGTGCACCAGCCAGGCCGACCTTGTGGAGGGCGTGGGCAGGCTCCCCTCAAGGGAGCCGGCCACCGCCGGCAGTTCACCGGTCACGGGCAGGGACAGCCAGCCGGATCAGTAATCGGTGCGTTCCGCGTTGCTGCGCCAGGCCTCGAAGGGGGCGTCCGACGTCGGAACCGGAGTGTGGCTGACCGGGAGCAGTTCCGGCCGGGTGCCTCCGAAGTATTCGTAGAACACTGCGTCGTCGAACCCCGCGGCCGCCGCGCCGTGCCGGTCCGCCGCGTAGTAGACACGGTCGATGCGGGCCCAGAGCGCCGCCGCAAGGCAGAGCGGGCAGGGTTCGCAGCTGGTGTAGAGGACCGCACCGCTCAGATCGAAATTGCCTGATTCCGCGGCCGCAGTCCGGATGGCCACCACTTCAGCGTGCGCGGTGGGATCGTTGTCCCGGGTGACCCGGTTGACTCCCTCGTGGACGGTGCCGTCAGCGGTGACCACGAGGGCGCCGAACGGCCCTCCGCCGGCGGCCACATTCCGTTCCGCCAAAGCCACGGCCTCGTTCAGGTACTTCACGACATCTGCAGCTGAAGGTTGCGCAAGCATGATCTGATCATAGCCAGCACGCGGGTCTTTCCGAGGCCCGCTGCGGCCCGTTTTGCGGCGCCCATCGACAGCCCGGGACCCGCGGGATTAAAATGCGCGCGTCGGGGGAACCCTGAATTCCGGGCCCAACTAACGGTCTCAATGCTCTGGATGACCACCATTGACATTGGAGACAGCATGAAAAGTCAGCGATCATTTGTGGCGGCCATCGCCGCCGCCTCGCTTCTCGTGTCCTTCGCTCCTGCAGGCCAGGCCGCCGGTGACCCGAACGCCGGGCAGCCGAACGCAACCGACCCGACGGCAGCGGCAGCGGCAGCAACCGTGCTCGCCAAAGGCCTGCTGACTCCGCTCCACCTCAGCGACGGACCGGACGGGTCCGTCCTGGTCAGCGAAGAATTCGCCGGCAGGCTGACGCAGCTCGCCCGGAACGGTGCAAGCTCCTTGGTCTACGAGAACGCAGCCTGGGACGTTGCCGGCACCGACCGGCGCGGCGGGACCATCTATCTGGTGGAGAGCCAGGGCGCCGGGCCCATGGATCCGAGAGCGCTGGCCGGGCATCTCCGCAGCATTGACGCCGACGGCAAGCAGCGCACTTTCGGGGATCTTGCCGCCCTGGAGACGAAAGAAAACGCCGACGGCGGCACCAGCTACGGGTTCCGGGACCTCCCCGGCGCCTGCGCGGCCCAGTTGCCCCCGGAGGTTGGAGTCTCCTATAAGGGCCAAGTCGATTCGCATCCGTATGGCATCGATGTCTACGGCGGCACCATCTACGTGGCCGATGCGGGAGCCAACAGCATCGTTTCCGTGGATGTGGAGACCGGTGAGGCCCAGACCGTGGCCGTGCTGCCTTCCCGGCCCCACCGCTTCACGGCCGAAGAGGCGACTGCGCTGAAGCTCCCGGGCTGCATTGCCGGCCACACATACGAGTTCGAACCTGTGCCCACCGACGTCAAACGGGGACCGGACGGCTGGCTGTATGTGACGGTGCTCCCGGGCGGACCGGAAGATCCGGCGTTGGGCGCCCGCGGCGCGGTGTTCAAGGTCGATCCGGACAACGGCCGGGTGAAGCTGTTTGCCGACGATGTGATGTCCCCCACCGGCCTGGACATGGACGATGACGGCAACGTCTACGTTGCCTCGCTCTTCGGCGAGGGCGTGCTCAGGCTTTCTGCCGACTCCGGCGAGCAGAGCGTGGCCCTCCCCGGCGTCCTCACGGCAGACGTTGATGTCAGGGGCGAAACCCTCTACGCCACGGTCAATGCACTGCCGGAACAGAACAAGGCTCCGGACGGGCAAGTTGTAACCGCACCCCTGGAGCACGAATAAAAAATGGTGCGGCCGGATCCAATGGATCCAGCCGCACCATTTAAGTGACAGCAACTCGAGCCGAACGTTACTTGTTCCGGTCCTCGTCGATTGCGTCGTCGGCGCTGAGGTCAAGGTCCTCTTCGTCGAAGTCGTCTTCGTCGATTTCCACGTCCTCGGGAATGTCGCTCTTGTACGGATCGGCATCGCCCGCGTGCTTGGCGTTCTCGGCCAGGGCCGCCACCTCGGCGTCGCGCTTCTTCGCCGCACGGAGCAGTTCCTCCAGGTTGGAGGCGTTCACGGGGATCTGGTCTGCCACGAACTCCAGCGTGGGAGTCAGGCGGACGGTGATGTTCCGGCCCACCTCCTGCCGCAGCACACCCTTGGCCTTCTCCAGGCCCTTGGCAGCATCGGCCTGCACGGCCTGGTCGCCGAACACGGTGTAGTAGATCGTGGCATGCTGCAGGTCATTGGTCACGCGGGCATCGGTGACAGTAATGCCCTCAAGCCGCGGATCCTTGACCTTCCGGCCCAGGGCCTCTGCAACAACAACCTTAATCCGCTGCGCCAACTTGGCAGCGCGTGCCGGATCAGCCATTTCCACTCCTAAATATTTGGATGTACGACGGCGCGATAGCGAGTTCCGTACACACGTTTGGTTAGTTGCCACGCGCCTAAGGTGAGTCTACGACGGACTCCCGTTGGGTTTTTTCCGGCGGCCTGGGAGTGGCATCGGGCCTGCCGAAGCTGGGCGGCAAAGGATCGCAGATCCTATGCCGCCCAGCGAAGGGGCGGGGCCGCCGGAAAAAATCCAACGGCCCCGACCCTGTGTAGCTCAGACTAGACGCGCGGCTTCTCGCGCATCTCGAAGGTCTCGATGATGTCGCCTTCGGTGATGTCGTTGTACGAGCCAAGACCGATACCACACTCGAAGTCCGTGCGGACCTCGGTGGCGTCGTCCTTGAAGCGCTTGAGCGTCTCAACGGCGAGGTTGTCACCGATGATCTTGCCGTCGCGGCTGATGCGGGCCTTGGCGTTGCGCCGGATAACACCGGAGCGGACGATCGAGCCTGCAATGTTGCCGAACTTGGAGGAACGGAACACTTCGCGGACCTCGGCGGTACCAAGCTGGACCTCTTCGTACTCCGGCTTGAGCATGCCCTTGAGGGCCATCTCAATGTCATCAATTGCTGCGTAGATGACGGAGTAGAAGCGCATGTCCACGCCTTCGCGGTCTGCCAGTTCGGCAACACGCTCGGCGGGCTTGACGTTGAAGCCGATGATGACGGCGCTGTCGACCGTTGCCAGGTTGACGTCGTTCTGCGTGATCGCACCGACACCGCGGTGGATAACGCGGAGCTGGACACCCTCGCCGACGTCGATCTTGAGCAGCGCGTCTTCGAGGGCTTCCACGGCACCGGAAACGTCACCCTTGAGGATGAGGTTGAGGGTGTCGATCTTGCCTTCGGCGACGGCCTGGTCGAAGTCTTCCAGGCTGATGCGCTTGCGGCGCTTGGCCAGGGCGGCGTTGCGGTCGGCTGCTTCACGCTTCTCGGCGATCTGGCGGGCGGTGCGCTCGTCAGCAGTCACGAAGAAGGTGTCACCGGCGCGCGGCACGTTGGACAGACCCAGCACCTGAACGGGGCGGGACGGGCCGGCCTCGGTCAGGGCGCTGCCGTCGTCGTCGAACATCGCACGGACGCGGCCGTGGGCCGTTCCCGCAACGATCGTGTCGCCGACGCGCAGCGTACCGGACTGCACCAGGACGGTGGCCACGGAACCGCGGCCCTTGTCCAGGTTGGCTTCAATCGCGATACCGCGGGCGTCCTTGTTCGGGTTGGCGCGCATATCCAGGGCGGCGTCTGCGGTGAGCAGGACCGCGCCGAGCAGCTCGTCGATGTTGAGGTTCTGGCGTGCAGAGACCTCCACGAACATGGTGTCGCCACCGTACTCTTCCGGAACCAGGCCGTACTCGGTGAGCTGGCCGCGGACCTTGTCCGGGTTGGCGCCTTCCTTGTCGATCTTGTTCACGGCCACGACGATCGGCACGTTGGCCGCCTGGGCGTGGTTGAGGGCTTCAACGGTCTGGGGCATAACGCCGTCGTCCGCTGCGACCACCAGGATGGCGATGTCGGTGACCTTCGCACCACGGGCACGCATGGCGGTGAACGCCTCGTGGCCCGGGGTGTCGATGAAGGTGATCTTCCGATCAACCTCTTCGTGGTTGTGCGTGACCTGGTAGGCACCAATGTGCTGCGTGATGCCGCCGTGCTCGCCCGCCATGACGTCGGACTTGCGGATGGCATCAAGCAGTCGGGTCTTACCGTGGTCAACGTGACCCATGACGGTGACTACCGGAGGACGCGCCTCAAGGTCTTCGTCGCCTTCCGCTTCGAGCTCGGCGTCGAAGTCGATGTCGAAGGTGCTGAGCAGCTCGCGCTCCTCGTCCTCCGGCGAAACGACCTGAAGCTTGTAGCCAAGCTCCTCGCCAAGCAATGCGAAGGTTTCCTCATCCAGCGACTGGGTAGCCGTTGCCATCTCACCAAGGTGGAAGAGCACGGTCACCAGCGCGGCGGGGTTCGCCTCGATCTTGTCGGCGAAGTCCGTGATGGACGAGCCACGGCGAAGCCGGACTACGGTGTTGCCGTCGCCGCGGGGTACGCTCACGCCACCCAGCGACGGGGCGCTCATCTGCTCAAGCTCCTGGCGCTTTGCGCGCTTCGACTTGCGCTGCTTGCCACGGCCTGCGCCGCCCTTACCGAACGCACCCTGGGTTCCGCCGCGACCGCGGCCGCCCTTGCCGAAGCCACCGCCGGCCGGAGCACCGCCACCGGCACCGGGAGCACCGGTTCCGGGAGCACCGCCGGGACGACCCGGACCGCGTCCGCCGCCGCCCGGACGCCCTGCACCGGCCGGTGCGGGACGCTCAGTGCGGTTCGGCATCATGCCGGGAGTAGGACGGTTTCCGCCAGCGCCTGCCGGACGGGGAGCGCCCGGACGGGGGCCGCCAGCGCCTGCTGCCGGACGGGCACCGCCGGCGCCTGCCGGACGGGGAGCACCGGGACGCGGGCCACCGGCGCCTGCTGCGGGACGGGGACCACCGGGGCGGTCGCCGTCAGTGCGGCTGCCACCACGGGGCATGCCCTGGGATGTTGCAAACGGGTTGTTTCCCGGGCGCGGCGGACGTTCTCCGTCGCCCCCACGGCCGCGGGGCATGCCCTGGGACGTGGCGAAGGGGTTGTTGCCGGGGCGGGGACCGCCCGGACGCGGAGCCGAACCACCCTGGCGTGCTGCCGGCGCGGCCGGAGCTTCAGCCTTCGGTGCCGGGCGCGCGCCGGGCTTGGCGCCGGTCGACGGTGCCGCGGGAGCGCTGGCGGAAGGAGCTGCCGGAGCAACGGCGGCGGGAGCAGCAGGTGCTGCAGGCGCGGCCGGGGCTTCAGCCTTGGCGGCCGGTGCCGGAGCGGGTGCCGCAGCCTTGGGGGCAGCGGGACCGGGAGCCGGTGCGGGACGTGATTCTGCCGCCTTGGCCGGCGCTTGCGGCGCGGCAGCGGGTGCTTCGGTCTTCGAAGCGGCCGCAGCCGGGAAGGCGTTGCGGAGTTTCCGCACAACGGGGGCCTCAATGGTGGAAGAGGCAGAGCGAACGAATTCGCCCAGTTCCTGCAGTTTGGTTACTGCATCTTTGGAAGTAATACCGAGCTCTTTAGCAAGCTCATGTACGCGGACCTTGGCCACATTTCTCCTGTCTCGGTCCGCACCGAGCCAGGCACGAACCGTCTACTTCTTACTGCGGACCTCCGCCGCGAGTGCAGCTGAAAGGTCCATTGCAGAGCGCAACAAAGTTGTCATCGTTGCGCACTCATCGCTGGGAACTCATCGGGTTTCCATCAGTTTTCTGACCCGCTTTCAGGTTGGACGGTTGTTGCTGCGGCCACCGGGGTGTCCACGGCGTGCGTGCCTGCCGTGATCCGGCGTTCGACTGCGGCGGTTTCGGTTGCGCCCTTGAGGGCCCTTCCGAATGCACGCCGCTTGACCGCCAGGGCCAGGCACGCTTCGCTGGGGTGCAGCCATGCACCCCTGCCAGCCATCCGGCGTCGTTCATCCACTACGACGGCGGATGACCCGCCGGCGTCGGAGACGAGCCGGAGTAACTCAGACCGTGATCCTTTTTTCCGGCATCCGATGCAGGTACGCTGCGGCTGATTCCCGAGGTGTTGCACTGCTGCCACTTACGAGTATCTTCCTGCCTGTACATATCTGCCTGCCCGGGGGCCGGTTGCCGCCATTCGGCAGAAACGCGGGCACACACAGGCACACTGATGCCGGCTGCTAGGCACGGTCATGTTCTATTCTAGCCCCCAGAGGGCCCCAGACTGGAACTGCCCGCTGCAATCGCGGGCAGTTCCAGGTGCCGGTTCACGCGTGGCGAACTGCCGAAACGCTGTTTTAACCGCGCGGCGCCGCGGCGTCGGACACGATGTCGATCCGCCAGCCGGTCAGCTTGGCAGCGAGGCGGGCGTTCTGGCCCTCCTTGCCGATAGCCAGGGAAAGCTGGTAGTCCGGCACCACTACCCGCGCCGATCGGGTCGCTTCGTCGGTGATAGTGACTGAATTCACACGTGAAGGCGACAGTGCGCTGGCGATAAACGTCGCCGGATCCTCGCTGAAGTCCACGATGTCGATCTTTTCGTCGTTCAGCTCGGTCATGACAGCCCGCACGCGGGATCCCATTTCGCCGATGCACGCGCCCTTGGCGTTGATGCCCGGCGTGTTGGCCTTCACTGCGATCTTGGTGCGGTGCCCGGCCTCGCGGGCCAGGGCAACGATCTCCACCGAGTGGTCGGCGATCTCCGGGACTTCCAGCTCGAAGAGCTTCCGTACCAGCCCCGGGTGGGACCGGGACAGCGTGATGGACGGACCCTTGGTGCCGCGGTGCACGTCAATCACAAACGCGCGCAGCCGGTTCCCGTGGATGTACTTCTCCCCCGGTACCTGCTCGGGCGGCGGAAGCAGCGCCTCCACCGTTCCGAGGTTGACCTGGATCATGTGCGGGTTGTTGCCCTGCTGGATGGTGCCGGCAACAAGCTCGCCCTCGCGGCCCTTGAATTCGCCCAGGACGTTGTCGTCTTCGACGTCGCGCAGACGCTGCAGGATGATCTGGCGGGCGGTGCTGGCGGCGATGCGGCCGAAGCCGGCCGGCGTGTCCTCGAACTCGCCGATGGGGGCGCCGTCGTCGTCGATTTCGGTGGCCCAGATGGTCACGTGGCCGCTCTTGCGGTCCAGCTCTGCGCGGGCCTTCTCAAAAGCGCCCGGCGACTTGTGGTAGGCAACCAGCAGCGCCTGCTCGATCGTGGGGATGAGGAGATCCAGCGGGATTTCGCGCTCACGCTCCAGGAGTCTTAGTGCGCTCATGTCAATATCCATCAGGCCTCCTCAGAAGGTCCATTGTGTTCATTTTCCAGACCGGCCTCGTCGAGGTGGCTGAACTCAATTTCGACTTTTCCGCTGCGGATCTTGTCGAAAGGAAGTTTTACGGGGTCGCCCTGCTTCGGCTTCATGCCTTTTTTCACTGCAATTTCGGGGACGATGGTCACTCCGGATTCGTCCACTGACTGGATCCGTCCCGTGACGTTCTCCTCGCCCTGGATGACCTTGACGCTCACCATGCGTCCGCGGGCGCGGTGCCAGTGCCGCGGCTCGGTCAGGGGCCGCCCCACGCCGGGCGAGGAGACTTCAAGGTCGTACGGGCGGCTGTCGGTGCTGGGGTCGCCGTCCAGGATGTCGGAGAGTTCCTTGGAGATGTCGGCAATGACATCAAGGCTGACCCCGCCAGTTTCTTCCTGGGGCAGGTCCACCACCACGTTGACCACGCGGTTGGAGCCTGCGATGTTGATGGCAACATCCTCCAGGTAGAGCCGGTGCGCCAAAACCGCGGGCTCAAGCAAAGACCGGAGGCGTTCAGCCTCGGGATTGTGGACAGCCGCGGGCTCAGCCCTTCCCGCGTCGGTCCGGTCTGATGAAGTCGTGGCTTCTGCATTGCTCACGATGCCGGCCGCCTCCCGATAGATGATGTTGTGACTACTAGCGTAGCCATTTTCCGACCGGCTTGGTGCACCGAGTTCCTTCCGGCCGTGACAACATGGTCTGTTGTGAAAGACGACACCAGGGAAAACAGCAGGCCGCGGAACTATTTCCGGTATGCCCTGCTCTCCTTCACCGCATTCCTGGTGTTGAGTCTCGGTTTTGCGCTGATTCCGCGCGAAGCTCCGGCCCCTGCCGTACCGCCTTTTTCCGAGCAGGCCCGGGCCTCGGCGCTGGCTGAAACCATGCGGCTGCGGGCCGCCAGCCACGAGCTTGCCGAGGGCGCGTCCGGTGCCCAGCGCCAGCTTTTTTCGCGGACTGTGACTTTGCTGACTACCCAGGCCAGAGCCTTGGTTCTTCCGGCCGAAAAGGGACCCGGCGGCGCGCCGGACCCCTCGTCGCCCGGTTCGGCTACCGGCTCGGCTACCGGCTCGGCTGCGGCCACCGCGGCCCCGGTGACCGTTCCTGCGCTGGTGGCCGGGCTGTCCGCCAGCGGCAAACAGCGCCTCGTCCAAGCGGAAAAGGCCGACGGCGGGATGGCCCGCCTGCTTGCCGCAGTGGGTACCGCGCAGCTGCTTCAGGCGAGGGCCCTCGCCCAGGCGTCCGGGACACCCGTCCCGGCACTGCCGGCCGCCCCCGCCCCGCAGCGCACAGCGGCGGACTCCTGCCCGGTGCCGGCCTCCCCGTCCGCGGCCGCACCCGGCGACGCGGGGGCGGCCTCCGCCAAACCGGGGTCGGCGTCCCAGGCGGACGCCCTGAACAGGGTGGTCCGCACCGAGGTGGAGACGGTCTACGGTTACCAGGTGGCGCTAACAAGGCTGGAAGGCCCCGCCGCCGAGCAGGCCTCAAGCCTGCTGGCCGTCCACGAGGCGCTCGTGGATGAGGCCGAGGCGTACAGCCGCGTCCATTGCGCGCCCATCCCGCCCCGGGATCCGGGCTATACGCTCGGCACCTCGTTCCTGCAAAAGCCCGCCGCGGGCCTGGCCAGCCTGGAGGCCGGAACGCTGCCGGTGTACGGCGACCTTGTGGCCCTGAGCGACGGCGCGACCCGGCGCTGGGCCATCGCTTCGCTCCTCACCGCCGCGCAACGGTCCATTCGCTGGGGGTCCGACCCCGGTCCGGTTCCGGGAATCGTGCTGGACACCACTCTGTTGCCTGCACTGCCGGAAGGTTAACCCCGCCCCTAAGCACGGAGGGGCCGCCCTCTGGCAGCGTGACGCCCCGAGTGGTTTGCTGGAGGCATGGATTCAGCGGACAATGCGGCATTGCCCCCTGACGGGCAACACGAAAATGAGCCCCATAACAACGACATCGTCCACCGCCTGAACTGGCTGCGCGCGGGCGTCCTCGGCGCGAACGACGGCATCGTGTCGGTCGCGGCGATCGTGGTGGGCGTTGCCGGCGCCACGAGCGAACACGGGACCATTCTCGCGGCAGGCGCTGCCGGGCTGGTGGGCGGCGCCGTATCCATGGCCCTGGGCGAGTACGTGTCCGTCAGCAGCCAAAGCGACAGCCAGAAGGCGATGATCGAAAAGGAGCGCCGCGAGCTCGCCGAGGAACCCGAGGAGGAGCTCCATGAGCTCGCGGCCATCTACCGCAGCAAGGGCCTGAGCGAAGAGACGGCCAGGAACGTGGCCCGGGAACTGACCGAGCACGATGCCCTGGCGGCACACCTTTCGGCCGAGCTGAATATCGATGAGGAGGACATCGTCAGCCCCTGGCACGCCGCCTTTGCCTCGGCGATCGCCTTCACCCTTGGCGCGATCCTGCCCATGCTGGCCATCCTGCTGCCGCCGGAGAACATCAGGGTCGCGGTGACGTTCGGGGCCGTCCTTGTGGCGCTTGCCCTGACCGGAGGCCTCGGGGCATGGATCGGCGGCGGATCCAAGTTCCGGGCCGCGGCGCGGGTGGTGGTGGGCGGCGGGCTTGCCCTGGCCGCCACGTTCACCATCGGCAACCTGCTGGGGGCCAGCGGCATCGTCTAGCCCGCCTGGACCGGGCGTTCCCGGAGGAAGAACGGCCTGTCAACTACGCTGGGACGGATGAGCCAGCCACGAGACATCCCCATTCCTCCGGACCTGGCGCGCCGCTACGCCGGCAACAGCGCGGGCCGCGCCTGGCTGGCTTCCCTGCCCGGAATGATCCGCGGACGCATGGACCAGTGGCAACTGGAACTGGACCTCGGGCCGGGTGCCCTGCCGTGGAGCGGACACGGCGGAATCGTTGTTCCGGTGCGGACAGCCGGGACCGCGGCGGCGCTGAAGGTGGCCTTCCCCCATGACGAGGCCATGGTGGAGCGCCATGCGCTGGCCCTCTGGGACGGGCACGGTGCCGTTCGCCTGCTCGCCTCCGACGCCGGAACCTGCGCCATGCTGCTGGAGCGCCTGGACGCCGGCAGGTCGCTCCAGACCGAGGCGATGGATACGGCCGTTGAGGTGTGGGGCGGACTCATGCGGGACCTGAGCCTGGTGCCTGACGGCCGTCCCCAATGGCGGGAATTTGACCATGTTGCGGCCCGCGCGGAGCAGTGGAGCGACGACCTGCCCGCCGAATGGGAACAGCTCGGCAGGCCCTTCCCGCGGTGGCTCCTGGAGGCCGCCCTTGAGGTGTGCCAGACCAGGGGTGCCGTGGGCCGCCGCTCCGGTTCCGACGTGCTCGTCAACACGGACTTCCACTTCCTCAATATCCTGGCCCGCCCCGGCGCGCCGGAGCGGACCGGGCCGGGGAGTTTTGCCGCCATCGATCCGCAGCCGATGGTGGGCGAGGCCGAGTTCGCGGTGGCGCCCCTGCTGTGGAACCGGATCCGGGACCTGCCCGCCGCCGATCCCGCGGCAGGGCTGCTCGCCAGGTGCCGCGACTTCAGCGTCGCTGCCGGCCTGGATCCCGAGGCCGCCCGCCAGTGGAGCATCGCGCGGGAGGTGGACAACGCCCTGCACTACGCCTCGAAGGCCGGTCACGGCGGCGATCTGGCCCGATCCCTCTGGGTATCCAGCACCCTGGCCGGCCGGACCCTGGACGGGCTTCCGGCCCCGCACGCGCTGCCCGAACCGGGTCAGGCCGCGGGATCGGCACCAATGGCGGCGGCGCGGGGTCCGGCCGTCACCGGGCCCGGACCGCTTCAAGAGCCTGTTTGACGGCTTCGGCCGCCGTGTCGACGTCGTCCGCGTCGGTTGTCCAGTTGCTGACCGAGATCCGCAGCACGTCCCTGCCATGCCAGCGGGATCCGGACATCCAGACCTTTCCGTCAGCCAGGATTCTCGCCGTCACGTCCCGGGTGGTGGCGTCGTCGCCGAAGGCGATGGAAATCTGGGTAAAGTCCACGTCGTTGAGCACCTCCACGCCGTCCAGGACCGAAAGCTTTTCCGCGAGCAATGCCGCCGAGGCCGCAAGCCCGCGGATCTGCGCCGCCACACCGTCGCGGCCCAGCGATTTCAGTGCGGCCCACACCGGCACGCCTCTGGCCCTGCGCGAGAGTTCCGGGACTTTCTGGCTCGGATCACCCGCACCGTCCGCGTCCTGGATCAGGTAGCTGGCGCTGACCCCCATTGCGCTCCGCATTGCCCGGGCGTCCTTCACGACGGCGACTCCGCAGTCGTACGGGACGTTGAGGCTCTTGTGGGCGTCCGTGGCCCATGAGTCGGCCCGTTCGAGGCCGGCGGTCAGCCCGGCGAGTTCCGGGACGGCGGCAGCCCAAAGCCCGAAGGCCCCGTCCACGTGCACCCAGGCGCCGTGTGCCTTCGAGACTGCGATAGCCGCGGCAAAGGGGTCGAAGGCCCCGGAATGGAGGTTTCCGGCCTGCAGACACACCAGTATCGGTGCGGGTCCCGAACCAAGGGCGCGGTCCAGGGCGCAGTCCAGCTCCGCGGCGTCGATGCGTCCCTGGCTGTCGGAAGGGACCACGGTGGGGCTGCCCAGGCCGAGGTAGCGCAGCGCGAGGTCGATCGTGTCGTGCCGTTCCTCCCCGACGAGGCAGTGGAGTCGCGGTGCGCCCGAAAGTCCGTCGCGGTCCACGTCCCAGCCCGCGTCCGTCAGCAGGCGCCAGCGCGCGGCGGCCAAGCCCGTGAAATTCGCCATGGTGGCGCCGGTGACGAACCCGACGTCGGACTCCTTCGGCAGGCCAAGCAACTGGAGCAGCCAGTCGCCTGCTGCTTCCTCAATGGCCGCAATGGCGGGCGTGGCGTAGCGGCGCACCGAGTTCTGGTCCCAGGCGCTCACAAGCCAGTCCGCCGCCATGGCTGCCGGGAGGGTGCCCCCGATGACCCAGCCGAAAAAGCGGCCCGACGGCATGGCCATGAGACCCGGTTCCGCGTTCAGGGCCAGGTAATCCACGACGTCTGCCGCGGGCATTCCGGAGCGCGGAAGTTCGCCGCCGAAGGCTGCCGCCAGTTCGCCGGCCGCCTGCACCGGCCCCACCCGGCGGTGCGGCTGGCTCGCGAGCCATCTCGTGGCATGGCCTACGGCCGCGTCAAGGGCCTCCGCATACGGTTCCGCACCGGCTGACATAGGGGCATGCTACGCCTTCCCCGGGCGGCCCGCGAGGGTCCGCCTGACCCCGTCCGTGGCGTCACGCGGTCGGCCCTTCAGGAGAAGTTTTCCAGCCAGACGTCGGCGCCGAGTTTGATGATCAGGGCAGCAACAACCGTCAAGAACACAACGCGCACAAACCGGCTCCCCTGCTTCACGGCCGTGCGCGCGCCCAGGTACCCCCCGGCCATGTTCGCCAGCCCGAGGACCAGTCCCACTCCCCATAGCAGCGACCCGTGCGGCAGGAAGAACAACAGCGCGCCCGCGTTGGTGGCCATGTTGACGATTTTCGCCTTGGCGCTGGCTTCGAGGAACGCATAGCCCATTGCCGAGACCAGCGCGATCACCAGGAACGAGCCTGTTCCCGGGCCGATCAGTCCGTCGTAAAAGCCGATCACCGCGCCGATGGTGCAGGCCACCACGTAGTGGGTGCCGCCGTCGTGCCTGAGCACGGTCAGGTGGCCGGCGTCGGGTTTGAGGGCAGTGAAAAGCGCGACGGCGACCAGCGCCACAACGATGATCGGCTTGAATACTTCGGCCGGCAGCCTGGCCGCCAGCAAGGCGCCGCCGAAGCTGCCGGCCAAGGCAATGACCGCCATGGGCAGCGCTGTCCTGAGGTCAGGCCGGACGCGGCCGTAGTACGTGACGGCGCTGGTGGTGGTGCCGAAGATGGACCCCATCTTGTTGGTGGCAAGCGCCTGCACCGGCGTGATGCCCGGTACGAGCAGCAGCGCCGGAAGCTGTAGCAGCCCTCCGCCGCCCACCACCGCGTCCACCCAGCCTGCAGCGAACCCGGCCACCACTATCAGGATGAGAGTGGCGAGCTGGATCGACTCGAACCCCGAGACCACCCTGGCGGCTAAGGGGCGTCAGTTGCTGCGGACGGCGTTGACCACGAAGTCAACGGCCTTGTCCACGGCCACGTTTTCCGCCTCGCCGGTGCGGCGGTCCTTGACCTCAACCACGCCGTCCACGAGTCCGCGGCCGACGGCCAGGATGGTGGGCACGCCGACGAGTTCGGCGTCGCCGAACTTCACGCCCGGGGACACCTTGGGGCGGTCATCGTAGATGACGTCCAGGCCGGCGGCTTCCAGTTCGAGGGAGAGCTGCTCCGCTGCGGCGAAGATCTCCTCGCCGCGGCCGACGGCGACGACGTGGACGTCCGCCGGGGCCACGGACCGGGGCCAGATCAGGCCCTTGTCGTCGTGGTTGGCTTCGGCCAGGGCAGCCACGGCGCGCGTGACACCAACGCCGTAGGAGCCCATGGTCACCACGACCTGCTTGCCGTTCTGGTCCAGGACCTTCAGTTCCAGGGCCTCGGCGTACTTGCGGCCGAGCTGGAAGATGTGGCCCATTTCGATGCCGCGGGCGGTCTCCAGCGGGCCGGAACCGTCCGGGGCCTCGTCGCCGGCGCGGACTTCGGTGCATTCGATGGCGCCGTCCCAGCCGAAGTCGCGCCCGGCCACGAGCCCGAACACGTGCTTGCCGGCCATGTTGGCGCCGGTCACCCAGGACGTGCCGCTCACGATGCGCGGGTCCACCAGGTACAGGAGCTTGGCGGCCCCTTCCAGGCCGAGCAGGGGCGCGCCAAGGGACATTCCCGGGCCGAGGTATCCCCGAACGATGAGGGGATTCCTGGCGAGGTCCTCGTCCCCTGCGGCTTCCACGGTGATCTCACCGGCAACGGGCAGGTAGGCGCCGATGTTGGCCTCGACGCGCTTGAGGTCGACTCCGCGGTCGCCCGGCACGCCGATGACCACGATCTGGCGCTCACCGGTGGGCAGCGTCACGGCGAGGACCACGTTCTTCAGCGTGTCGGCGGCGGTCCAGGCGCCGCCGTCGGCCTCGCTCCGGGGAACGAGCTGGTTGGCGGCGTCCACCAGGGTCTCAATGGTGGGCGTGTTGGGGGTGTCCCGGATCTCTGCGGCCGGAGCGTCCGTGAAGTCAATCTCGGCAGGCACCACCGTGGTGACAGCCTCAACGTTGGCAGCATAGCCGCCGGCCGAACGTACGAACGTGTCCTCGCCGATCTCGGTGGGGTGCAGGAATTCCTCACTCCTTGAGCCGCCCATGGCCCCGGCCGTGGCCGCCACCGGAATGACCGCCAGGCCCAGGCGCTCGAAGATCTTCAGGTAGGCGGCGCGGTGCGCGGCATAGCTGGCATCCAGCCCGGCGTCGTCGACGTCGAACGAGTAGGAGTCCTTCATGATGAACTCCCGGCCGCGCAGCAGGCCGGCGCGGGGGCGCGCCTCGTCACGGTACTTGTTCTGGATCTGGTAGATGCTCAACGGCAGATCCTTGTACGAGGAGTAAAGGTCCTTGACCAGGAGGGTGAACATTTCCTCGTGGGTGGGGGCCAGGAGGTAGTCCCCGCCCTTGCGGTCCTTGAGCCGGAAGAGTCCTTCGCCGTACTCGGTCCAGCGGTTGGTGGCCTCGTAGGGCTCCTTCGGCAGCAGTGCGGGGAAGTGCACTTCCTGGGCGCCAATGGCGTCCATCTCCTCGCGGATAATCCGTTCGACCTTACGCAGCACGCTCAGGCCGAGCGGCAGCCACGTGTAGATGCCCGGCGCGGCGCGGCGGATGTAGCCGGCGCGGACAAGGAGCCTGTGGCTGGCCACCTCGGCGTCGGCGGGATCTTCACGCAGGGTGCGCAGGAACAGCTTGGAAAGTCTAAGGACCACGGGTAAGTATCCGTTTCTGGGGAAAGTGCTGATTGTCTGGGTACTAATCTACCGGCAAGGCAGCCCCGCGGCTTCCGCGTCCCGGGCGGCGGAGCCGTGCCACAGAAGAGCCACGCCCCACAGAAGAAGCCCCTGGCCGTCTCCGGCTGGTCATCCCTGTGGCGGCGTGGCTCCGCGGCCGGCCATGCCGCTAATTCTCTGAGACCATCCGTGCCCGAAGGACACGGTTAGGTAGAACCTATGTGATGGTAGTCACCAATTCAAGTAGGCATGCCCGGATGGGCCTGCTGGCGGCCCCTCACGCATCCGCCACCGTTGATCTCCGCCGCGGGCAGATCTAGATTTATTTCATCAACCGATGAATTACTCGCCGGAAACCTTCCGGTGCGGCCGGAGGCGGAACATGGGTAGTCAAAACGCTCCGGGCCCGGCTTCGGGCCTGGCCTCCGGCTCTGGGAACGGCACCGCCGGCCCCTCCGTGGAATCCGCGGGCCTCCACGTCCGCCGCAGCGGGACCCACATACTGCGCGGCCTCGATTTCACCATTCCACCGGGCAGGATCACCGGGCTGCTGGGCCCTTCGGGAAGCGGCAAGACCACGCTCATGCGGGTCCTCGTCGGTGTTCAGCGCATATCCGCCGGCACTGTTCATGTGCTCGGCAGGCCAGCGGGCCATCCCCGCCTCAGGCACGAGGTTGGCTACGTCGCCCAGTCCCCCAGCGTGTACACGGACCTGAGCGTCGAGTCCAACGTGCGCTACTTCGGCGCCATGCACGGCCGGAACCGCAGCGACGCCGCCGAGGCGATTGCCGCCGTCGGCCTGGAACAATTGGCAGGGCGGAAGACCGGCGACCTTTCCGGCGGAGAGTTCAGCCGGGTGTCCCTGGCGTGCGCCCTGGTATCGGGGCCCAGGCTGCTGATCCTTGATGAGCCCACGGTGGGCCTGGATCCGGTGCTCCGCGCCGAGCTGTGGGACCGCTTCCGCGTCATGGCCGACGCCGGGACCACACTGTTGGTTTCCAGCCATGTCATGGAGGAAGCCAGCCACTGCGCCTCGCTCCTGCTGCTCCGGGAGGGCCTGCTGCTTGCCCAGCTGACGCCGGCCGAGCTCAGCAGGCGGGGCGGCAGCGAGGACCTGGAGAGGGCATTCCTCAACATCATCCGCAGCGCGAAGAGTGGGGTGGCGCCATGAACTTCCGGATGATGCTGGCCACGGCGGGCCGGGTGCTGGACCAGCTCCGGCACGACCGGAGGAGCATCGCCTTGATTCTCGTGGTTCCGGCGTTGCTGCTGACGGCCGTCTACTTCCTTTTCGAAAATGAAGCACTGCCCGCCGGAGTCCCGCGAACCTTTGACCGGGTGGGACTGATGATGCTGGCGATATTCCCGTTCGTGGTGATGTTCCTGGTGACCTCCATAACCATGCTCAGGGAACGCACGTCCGGGACCCTTGAGCGGCTCCTGACCACTCCCATCCACAAGGCGGACCTGCTGTTCGGTTACGCCTTGGCGTTCTCGGTCATGGCCGCACTGCAGTCACTCGTGGCCACGGCGGTTGCCTACTGGATCTTCGGTCTCGACATCAAGGGCAGCCCTGGCCTGGTGGTGATGGTGGCTGTGGTCAACGCGGTGCTGGGCGTGGCACTGGGTCTGTTCTGCTCGGCTTTTGCCCGGACCGAGTTCCAGGCCGTGCAGTTCATGCCCGTGGTGGTGGTGCCGCAGATCCTGCTCTGCGGACTCTTTGTGGCGCGCAGCCGGATGAACGGCTTCCTGGAGGCCGTCTCCAGCATGCTTCCGCTGACGTTCTCGGTGGATGCGCTGCACGAGATCGCCGGCAACAGCACGGCCACGGCCGCAATGTGGCAGGACGTCGGAGTCATGGCGTCCGTGGTCCTGACGGTGCTGGTCCTGGCGGCGCTGACCCTGCGGCGGAGCACGCCGTGACGGAACGGCGCGGACGGCGTTCCGCGGGCAGCGAAGGATCCCGTGACCAGATCCTGGCTGCTGCGCGCGGGCTCTTTGCCGAACAGGGCTTCGAGGGCACCAGCCTGAGGCACGTGGCCCGCAAAGCCGGCGTGGACCCCGCCATGGTCCATCACTTCTTCAGCGGCAAGGATGAGCTGTTCGCCCAGAGCGTGGGGCTGCCAGCCGATCCCGCGCAGGTCTTCGCGGGAGTGGCGGCCTTCGAACCCGCCCAACGTGCCGAAGCCATTGTCCGTGCGCTGCTGCGCCTTTGGGACAGCCCGGCACAGCACAGCCTGCTTGCCTTCGTCCGCGGCACCATCGGTTCCACGGCCAAGACTGCGCTCCTCAGGGATCTGGTGGCCCGAACTGTGCTGCCCCGGATCCTGGCCGGCGTCCCCGGAACGGCCGAGGAAGTGGCCATGCGTGGAAACCTGATGGGCAGCCAGCTCGTGGGGCTCGTACTGGTCCGCTACGTGGTCAGGCTCGAGCCGCTGGGCTCGGCGTCGCAGGACGACGTAGTCCGGCTCGTTGCGCCGAACATCCAGCGTTACCTGACGGGAACGCTTTGAAGGTGGTCAGAACAGAACGGTGGCGAACGTCCCGACCTGGCGGAAGCCGACCCGTTCATAGGTGGCGCGGGCGCGGGAGTTGTAGTCGTTGACGTAGAGGCTGGTGATCGGCGCTATCTTCTGGGCCAGCAGCACCACGGCCGCCATGTAGCCCGCACTCAGGCCGAGCCCGCGGTAGCTGGGGTTCATCCACACGCCCTGGACCTGGGTGACTTCCGACGTCACTGCCCCGAGCTCGGCCTTGAACACCACCTCGCCGTCGCTCAGGTGGACCAGGGAATGCCCCTGGCGGATCAGCCCGGCCACCCTTCGGCTGTAGAAGTCGCGTCCGCCCAGGTATGGCGAGTAGCCCACTTCCTCCTCGAACATTGCCGCGCAGGCGGGGAGGATCGTATCGAAGTCGGCGTATTGGCCGAACCCCAGCTGCCAGTTGGGTTCAACGGCCGGCGGTCCGGCAATGGTCATGAGCGGCTGGTCCGGCCGCACCTCGTGTGCCGCGTGGCCGAGCTGCTCCAGATGAGTGTGCAGGGCAAGGACCGTGTGTGCCGGGCCGAAGATCGAGGCATACCGGCGCCCGGAACGGTGGGCCGCGGCGGCCACTGCCCCGGTGAACCCGGGATCAAGCTGGACGGGAACCAGGTTGGCGCCCGCCCAGCAGGCACCCACGAGCAGGCCGTCATCAAAGACACCCAGGACGTTGGCGCCGCCGGGAGTCGGCGCGGCCGTTCCGGTGGATTCCAGGTGCGCAAGGATGAAGACATTCGCCACGGGGTCCGCGCCGGCCAGCTCGCGCAGTCCGGCCGTGTCCGCGGCGCCGAGTACCCGGACGGTCACACCGTCCGGGTCGGTTCCGTCCTTATGAGACGCTAACCACGGGGCTACCCTTGACAGCATCTTCGCCATCGGCCTCCCCCATCTCTTCCGCGATACGCATGGCCTCTTCGATCAGTGTCTCAACAATCTGGCTCTCGGGAACAGTCTTGATGACCTGGCCCTTCACAAAGATCTGGCCCTTGCCGTTGCCGGAGGCAACGCCCAGGTCCGCTTCCCGTGCTTCGCCCGGGCCGTTGACGACGCAGCCCATGACGGCGACGCGCAACGGGATCTCCATGCCCTCGAGTCCGGCGGTCACCTGTTCGGCCAGCGTGTACACGTCCACCTGCGCGCGTCCGCACGACGGGCAGGAGACGATTTCCAGCTTGCGCGGACGCAGGTTCAGCGACTGGAGAATTTGGTTGCCCACCTTGATCTCCTCGACCGGCGGGGCGGACAGGGAGACGCGGATGGTGTCGCCAATGCCGCGCGAGAGCAGCGCGCCGAAGGCCGTTGCGGACTTGATGGTGCCCTGGAAGGCGGGACCGGCCTCTGTCACACCGAGGTGCAGCGGCCAGTCACCCTTCTCGGCAAGCATCTCGTAGGCTGCCACCATGATGACGGGGTCATTGTGCTTGACCGAGATCTTGAAGTCGTGGAAGCCGTGCTCCTCGAAGAGGGAAGCTTCCCAGACGGCCGATTCAACCAGGGCTTCCGGCGTGGCCTTGCCGTACTTCTTCAGGATGCCCGGCTCGAGGGACCCGGCGTTGACGCCGATGCGGATGGACGTGCCGTGGTCCTTGGCGGCCCTGGCGATTTCCTTGACCTGGTCATCGAACTTGCGGATGTTTCCGGGGTTGACGCGCACGGCGGCGCAGCCGGCCTCGATGGCCGCGAAGACGTACTTGGGCTGGAAGTGGATGTCCGCGATGACCGGGATCTGGGATTTGCG
The DNA here is from genome assembly GCF_001428005.1 of Arthrobacter sp. Soil736. Classification (GTDB taxonomy): domain Bacteria; phylum Actinomycetota; class Actinomycetes; order Actinomycetales; family Micrococcaceae; genus Arthrobacter. The sequence goes on along the minus strand of NZ_LMSB01000023.1, from coordinate 287,817 downwards.
GGCGATGATCGGCAGCGCCTCGGCGTCATCTGCCGACGGGCAGGCCACGCGGACAATGTCGCAGCCGGACGCCGTCAGTTCCGCGATCTGCTGCAGCGTGGCGTTGATGTCCGTGGTGGGCGTGGTGGTCATCGACTGCACACTGATGGGCGAATCGGAACCGACGCCCACGGAGCCGACTTTGATCTGGCGTGTCTTGCGGCGGGGGGCAAGGACGGGCGGCGGTGCGGATGGCATTCCCAGGCTGACCGAGGTCACGTGGACTCCTTGTATCGAAGGTCGGTAGGCGGGGCGGCTAGGCTGCGTGCTCGGCCAGGAGGCCGATCAGCGGCGCCCACGCGGTGGTACGTGTGCCGGAAATGACGCCGGCTGCCGCGAACGGGTCCTGCCGGAGGATCTCGTTCAGCGCGTTCTCGTCGTCCGCCTTGAAGATGAGCAGTGCGCCCGCGCCGTCACCGTAGGGGCCGCTCGCCAGGATGGTCCCCTCATCCGCCAGCCCGGCGGTCCATTCGCGGTGGGCCGGACGGCTGGCGTCGCGGGCTTCGGAGGACTCGGCGTCGTATACGTACTCAACAGCAAAAACAGTCATACAGATACCCTATCCCGCAGCCGGCCTACCCGAGGAGCACGACCTTCGTGAAAGCGGCGACACCGGCCGCCCACAGCATGGAGGCCAGGGTCCCGATGATGAAGCGCTCGGCCGCAACCGGGGTCTCCTTCAGCTCGGCGAAGCGGCCCAGGCCCTTGATGGCCACCACGTAGGCAATGGCGACGGGCTGCCCTCCGAGAATGGCGAGACATACGGCCAGGCGCTCCAGCACCCCGATGATCGCCCCGCCCCGGAGGATGCGCACCGTGGGCGCTGCCGCCGTCGCTGCACCGTCCACCGTAATATCGCCGTTGACGGTGTTTTTACGGCCCGCGCTTTCACGGTTCACGTGTTCAGGGTCCACGTTTTCAGGGTCAACAGTGACGTCGGCCGACGGATCATCGGCTGCGTCCCCGCCGCCAGCGACGGCGTCGGCTTTGTCGTCGATGGTCCGGGCCAGCCTGAACACCAGCGCTGTCACGGGCCAACCTACGAAACCGGCCGTCAGCAGTGCTGCGGCGATCCAGAGTGCGTTCAACGTTCTCCTCGGTTGCTTGCGTCGGGGCTGACGGTGTCGGGGATCAGCCCATGGGCGGTTGCCAGCAGCATTTCCGCCGCGGGCCTCGCCGCCCATTCTTCCTGCCATCCGGACCTGAGGATGGCCCGGCTCACCGACTGGTCGCTGATTCCCAGCTCCCTGGCGACTTGTTTCTGTAATCCGTGCCGGCCGGGATCACGCTCGTTTTTGGCGCGGAGCGCATCCACCACCCTCCATTGGGCTTCGGTCCGCTCCCGGACCAACCGTCCGATGAGCCGCAGCACAGCCTCCGCGTTGGCGCAGGCCCTAACCCCGGCATCACGGCCGGCGGCATTACGGTTCCCGGCGACACCGCCCGCGGAGGCGGGCAGGCCGCGCTGGACGCCCCCGGAGACCACCGCCAGGGGGACATGGCCGGCCGCGGCCTTCGCGCGGTCCACGGCCTGGCGTGCCGCAACGAAGGCGGCTCCCGATCCTTCGCGGGGGCTGGCCGGCGACGGCAGGTTCACCGGCCCGACGCCGATGCCCACGTACCAGAGGCCGCTTCGCAGGGCGTGCAGGGCCACGTCCACCACAGCCGCAGGCTCGTCCAGGACGCCCTGGACTTCGTCGCCCACCGAGCGCTCGAAGCGTGCACTGGAGAACGGCTTCAGGCCCTCGAGGAATTCGGGCACCCTGTCAATGTCTGTGCTGCTGCCCCGCTGGTCGATGGTCATGACGTACATGCATCAACCTTAGGCGGCTCATCTTCTAACATCAATCATTTTCAGCTGATTATTAAAAATCAGCCAAAAAGAGGTGAAATTCTAATATCAGCGCCTGACGGGTGCTAACCGAAGAGGTTCACCGGTTTCACGATGTCCGCATAGATCAGCAGCGCGCCCATGCCCATCAGGAGCGCGGCCACCACATACGTCGCAGGCAGCAGCTTGGCGATGTCAAAGGCGCCGGGATCCGGTTTGCCGAAGAGCTTGGCCACGCGCCGCCGGGCAGCTTCGTACAGCGCTCCGGCGATGTGTCCGCCGTCGAGCGGCAGCAGGGGCACCAGGTTGAAGACCGCCAGCGCGAAGTTCAGGCCGGCCAGCAGGCCCACCAGGGCTGCGAGCCTGGACTGGGCAGGAACCTCTTCCATGGCGGCAACTTCGCCGGCCACCCGGCCCACGCCGACCACGCTGATGGGACCGTTCGGGTCCCGGGGCTCCTCGCTGAAGGCAGCCTTCGCCACCCCGGCCACGCGGGCCGGGAGATTGAGTATGACGCCGGCAACCTGCTTGATGTTCTCCCCCGCCATGGGCAGGACGGTCGACGCCGGCTGCGGCACCAGCGCGGTCTGCGCACCGATGCCCAGGAAGCCGACGTCCTGGTACATCAGGTTCCCGGCGTCGTCCCTGGCCTGGCGGCCGTCGGCGCCGACCACCGGCCGCGCCGAAAGCACGGGAGTCACGGTGGTGGTGACGGGCGAACCGTTCCGCTGCACGGTGATGCTGACTTCCTTGCCGGCTGAGGCGCGGATCCACCCTGTCAGCTCATCCCAGCTGGTCACGGCCTTGCCGCCGAAGGAGGTGATGACGTCGTTGGGCTTGAGTAGCGCGGCCGCGGCAGGAGTCAGCTTGCAGTCGGCCGAGTCCGGATCGACGGTCTCCCCCGCCTTCACCTGGCACTTGGAGACATCGGCGATGGTGGTTGTGGGCTCGGCCAGGCCGAAGCCCATGAGCATCACCGCGGTCAGCACCAGGCCGATCAGGAGGTTCATCGCCGGACCGCCGAGCATGACAATGATCTTTTTCCAGACCGGGAGCCGGTAGAACACACGGTTCTCGTCCCCGGGGCCCACTTCCTCATGGGCCATGGAGCGGGCCTCGGTGGCCAGCGTCTGGAACATGCCGGTGCTGGAGGGACGGACGGAGCCGTCCTCCTTGTTGGGCGGGTACATGCCGATCATCGACACGTAGCCGCCGAGCGGCAGCGCCTTGAAGCCGTATTCAGTCTCGCCCTTTTTCGTGGACCAGACGGTGGGGCCGAAGCCGATCATGTACTTGGTGACGCGCACTTTGAAAAGCTTGGCCGGCAGCAGGTGGCCCACCTCGTGCAGGGCGATGGAGACCGCGATGCCGACGGCCACAAAGACGACACCAATAATGAAGAGAATGACGGGACTCATGCTTTCGATCTGCTGCTTCCTAGAAACTTCTCACTGCTAAACGTTCGTGCGTGCGTGCACGTGCCCACTTTTCAGCATCCAGCACGGACTCGACCGTTAGCACGGAGGAACCCGGGTGTTCGCTGAGAACGGCTTCGATAGTGTCCACGATGTCCGTGAACCGGATCCGGCCCGCATGGAACGCCATCACGGCCTCCTCGTTGGCGGCATTGAACACGGCCGGGTAGGTGCTTCCCTGCTTCGCCGCATCCTTGGCAAGGCCGACTGCCGGGAAAGCGCTGACGTCCAGCGGCTCGAACGTCCAGCTGGTTGCCTGCGTCCAGTCGCAGGGTGTGGCCGCCTGCGGAACGCGGTCCGGCCAGCCCAGCCCGAGCGCGATGGGCAACCGCATGTCCGGCGGGGAGGCCTGGGCGATGATGGAGCCGTCCACAAACTGGACCATGGAATGGACCACGGACTGCGGATGGACCACGACGTCGATCCTGTCCAGCGGGATGTCGAAGAGCAGGTGGGCCTCGATCACCTCGAGCCCCTTGTTGACCAGGCTGGCGGAGTTGGTGGTGACCATCAGGCCCATGTCCCAGGTGGGGTGGGCGAGGGCTTCCGCCGGGGTGACGGCCGACAACTGCTCGCGGGTCCGGCCGCGGAACGGCCCGCCCGACGCCGTCAGGATGAGCCTGTCCACTTCGGAGGCGGAGCCTGAACGCAGGCACTGGGCAATGGCCGAATGCTCCGAATCCACCGGCACGATCTGCCCTTCAGCGGCAGCGGCCTTGACGAGGGTGCCGCCCACGATCAGCGATTCCTTATTGGCCAGCGCCAGCGTGGCCCCGGATTCCAGGGCCGCCAGCGTCGGCGCCAGGCCGATGGATCCGGTGATGCCGTTGAGCACCACGTCCGCTTCCACGGCGGCGATTCGGGTGGAGGCGTCGGGGCCGGTGATGATCTCCGGACGGTACCCCGCCAGCCCGGCTGCCCGGGCGGCGTCGTCGATCAGGTCCCGGAGACGGCGGGGATCCCCCTGGGCCATGCCCACCGCGGCGGCCTTCGTGTGCACGGCCTGCCGCGCGAGGAGTTCCGGGTTGCCGCCGCCGGCGCTCAGCGCCACTACCTCGAAAAGGTGCGGGGCGCCGTCGACGACGTCAATCGCCTGGGTGCCGATGGAACCGGTGGATCCGAGGAGGACGATTCTGCGCGGCTGGCCTGCCGCTGGACGGCCGGCTGGACGGCTGGAGCCCGAAGTCTGCATGGCTTAAGTATCCCGCACCGCGGGCCGCCTCCGGACGGGCGGGGTGGATCCGGACTAGCTCACCGTGAGTTCCAGCACGCCCTTGGACACGGTGGATACCGCGCCGGCGTACGCGATCACGACGACGATCTTCCGGACGAAGCCCGGCTGCACCCTGCCCGAGAGCAGGTCACCGGCGACGATTCCGAGGATCATGGCGGCAAGGATGCCCAGCCACTGCCAACCCTCCAGGGCCGGAAGGTGGCCGCCGGAGAACAGGTATTTGCACAGCAGCGAGGACAGCCCCGTGGTGATGAAGTAGGGCTGCAGGGTGGCGCCGAAGCCTCTTTGCTCCCAGCGCGTGACGATGGCATACGCCGTGATGGCCGGACCGCCGACCCCGGCGGCCGCGTTCATGAGCCCGCTGGAAAATCCCAGCGCCATCATCGGAGCCGGGCCGCTGGCCCGCCATGGGCTGCGGTTCAGCCGCTGCGAAGCCATCAGTCCCAGGATCAGCAGGACTCCGATGCAGATCTCCAGCGGAGCCTCGGGGACGTGGCTGGCCAGCCAGGCGCCGGGCACCACCCCGGTCAGCGCGGAAGCGGCAAGGCCGAAGTAGCGCCGCCACTCGACGTGCCGCCAGACCCGCGACAGGATCAGCAGCGATGACGCCGCACCGCAGAGGTTGATGATCATCACGCCGTCGAACGGCCCCAGGAGCACCACGAGGACCGGTGACACCAGGAGGCCGAAGCCCAGTCCGGCCAGTCTTTGCGCCAACGCCCCCGCGACAACCACGATGAGCACCAGAGCAAACATGGTTCGATCCTAGTGCCGCGCGGGACTTAGCCCACACCGGCGCGGGGGCCTCCCCCGGGCTGCCTTGACGGGTTTACCGGCAGGCGTAACGTGGAACCGTGGACTGGGCTTCCTGGTTCGACGCGCCGGACTACGAATTCGCCCGGCAGGTATTGCAGCGCGGCGTCGCCGCGCTCTATTTCGTTGCGTTCCTGTCAACCCTGAACCAGTTCCCTGCGCTGCTCGGCGAGCGCGGACTCCTTCCCGTCCCGGACTACCTGGAGGGGTTCAGCAGGCTGCAGCGGCCCACGCTCTTCCGCTGGCGTTACTCGGACCGGCTGCTCCGCGCCGTCTGCGGGACGGGGCTTGCCATCTCCGCCGTCCTGGTTGCGGGACTTCCGCAGACGGGGCCCCCGTGGCTGCCGATGATCGCTTTCCTGGCGCTGTGGCTGCTGTACATGTCGATCGTCAACGTGGGGCAGACGTTTTACGGCTTCGGCTGGGAGATGCTGATCCTCGAGGCGGGCTTCACCGTGGCTTTCCTGGGGTCAGACCAGACAGATCCGCCCCGGACCATCCTGCTCCTCGTGGCGTGGCTGGTGTTCCGGCTGGAGTTCGGCGCGGGCATGATCAAGATCCGCGGCGGCCGGGAGTGGCGGGACCTTACGGCCCTGTATTACCACCACGAGACCCAGCCCATGCCGGGTCCGCTGAGCCGGCAGGCGCATCTCCTGCCGAAGCCCTTTCACCGGCTGGAGGTGCTGGGCAACCATTTCGCCCAGCTCGTGGTGCCCTTCTTCCTGTTCGCTCCGCAGCCGGTGGGAAGTGCCGCAGCAGGCATCATCATCTTCACGCAGCTGTGGCTCGTGGCCAGCGGCAATTTCGCGTGGCTGAACTGGATCGCGATTGTGCTGGCCTTCGCCGCAGTCAGCGATCCCGTCGCCCACGCAGTTTTGCCGGTCATTCCGCTGGACTGGCAGGCGGCCGGCGGCGGGCAAACGCCGCTGTGGTGGCTCATTCTCACGCTCGCGGTCACGGTGCTGCTCCTGGTGCTCAGCTACTGGCCGGTCCGCAACCTGTTCTCACACCATCAGCTGATGAACGCCAGCTTCAACCGCTGGCAGCTCGTCAACACGTACGGCGCGTTTGGCACGGTCACGAAGCAGCGGATCGAGGTGGCCGTGGAGGGCACCAGGGACGACGATCCCGACGAGTCGGCGGACTGGCGGGAGTACGAGTTCAAGGGCAAGCCCGGGGACGTGCGCAGGCTGCCGCGCCAGTGGGCCCCGTACCACCTGCGGCTCGACTGGCTGATGTGGTTCCTGCCCCTGCGCACCGTGCACGAGGAGTGGTTCTACGCGTTCCTGGAAAAACTGCTGAAGGCGGACAGGACGGTACTGCGCCTGCTGCGCGAGGATCCGTTCGACGGCGAGCGCCCCCGCTGGGTGCGCGCCCGGACCTACCTGTACCGCTTCGCCAGCCGGGCCGAGTTCCGTGAAACGGGCCAGCGCTGGATCCGGACGCCGCTGTATGAGGCCATCCCGCCCCTTTCCCTCCGGCGCGGGGGCTGACCGGGCAGTCGTGTGAGGAAAAGGCGGCGCTAGCGGGCCTTGCGGAGCGTCGCTTCGGCGTGCTTGAGGATGGGGCCGTCAATCATCCTGCCGTGGAACTGGAACACGCCTGTCCCGGCGGCGCGGGCGGCCTCCAGGAGTTCCCTGGCCGCAGCCACCTCATCCACCGACGGCGCATAGGCGGCACGGACGGCAGCCACCTGGCTGGGATGGATGCAGGCTTTCGAACTGAAGCCGGACGCCACGGCGTCCCTTGCTTCCTCACCCAGCCCGTCAAGGTCGGGGATGTTGACGTAGACGGCGTCCACCGCCTCCTTGCCGAAGGCGCCCGCAGCCAGGAGCACCGAGGAGCGGGCGTGCAGCGCCACGGCGCGGTAGCCGCCGTCGTCCTTGCGGCTGGACGTCCCGCCAAGGGACGCGAGCAGGTCCTCGGCGCCCCACATGAGCGCCACGACGTTCGGGGCGGCGGCGATGGCCGGCGCGTTGACGATGCCGGCCGCAGTTTCGCACAGCGCGATCACGTGGAAGCCGTCCAGCGCCCGGAGCTGCTCGGCGCTTTCCGTCTTGGCGAGCATCACGGTGCGGTAGGGCGTGTGGGCCAGGCAGTGCAGGTCTATTTCGAAGTCCTCCGTGCCCGCCGGGTTGATCCGGATGATGGTCCGGCTGGGATCGAGCTCCGGCCCCTCGCCGGAGCTGCCGAGCTGGGCAAGGATGGCCCCCCGGGCCCGTTTCTTGTCCGGGGCCGCCACCGCGTCCTCGAGGTCGACGATCACGGCGTCCGAGCGCTCGGCGGCCTTCTGGAAACGCTCGGGGCGGTCAGCAGGGCAGAAGAGCAGGGCCGGGCCCATCACGAAAGTCATACAGCTATTGTCCGATTATTTTTCCGTCTGCGCCTGCATATGCGCCTCCCGCGTCCACATCAGGCAGCTGCGCGTCGCGAGGGCCACCGCCGCACCGTCCTGGTTGCGGCCGGTGTGCTTCATGGTGACGACCCCCTGGCCGGGCCGCGACCCGGAGAGCCGCTTGCCGGTGATGACGGTCTCGGTGTAGAGGGTGTCGCCGTGGTACAGCGGAGCGGGAAAGGACACATCGGTCAGGCCCAGCTGCGCGATGATGGTGCCCTGCGTCAGCTGCGTGACGGACTGCCCGACGACGGTGGCCAGGGTGAACATGGAGTTCACCAGCCGCTGGCCGAACGGCTGCCCCGCGCTCCACGCCGCGTCAAGGTGCAGCCCCTGCGTGTTCATGGTCATGGTGGTGAAGAGGACGTTGTCGGTCTCGGTGACCGTCCGGCCCGGACGGTGCGCGTACACCACGCCTTCCTCGAGCTCCTCGAAGTACAGGCCGCGCTGTTCAACAACGCGGGGGCTGCCGGTGGTTGAGCTTGTCGAAACCCCGTCAGCGCTCTGTTCAGGGTTCGCCGTCATACGGTCAGTTCCTGGTCTTCCTCGAGAAGTTCGACGCCGGTGGCCGCGGCGACGTCCTCGATCGAGACGTTCGGCGCGAGCTCGCGCAGCACCAGCCCGTCCGGCGTCACGTCGATCACGGCGAGGTCCGTGATGATGCGGTCCACGCAGCCCTTGCCCGTGAGCGGCAGCGTGCACCGCTCCACGATCTTCGGCCGGCCGTTCCGGTCCACGTGCTCCATCATCACGATCACCTTCTTGGCACCGAAGACCAGGTCCATGGCGCCGCCCATGCCCTTGACCATCTTGCCCGGGATCATCCAGTTGGCGAGGTCCCCGTTGGCGGCGACCTCCATGGCGCCGAGCACGGCCACGTCCACATGGCCGCCCCGGATCATGCCGAAGGACAGCGACGAGTCGAAGAAGGCCGCGCCCTTGTTGACCGTGACGGTTTCCTTGCCGGCGTTGATCAGGTCCGGGTCCACTTCGTCTTCGCCGGGGTAGGGGCCGACGCCCAGGATTCCGTTCTCCGAATGCAGGACCACCTCCACGCTGGCGGGGATGTAGTTCGGGATCAGCGTGGGCATCCCGATGCCCAGGTTGACGTACTGGCCGTTGCTGAGTTCCTGGGCCACACGCGCCGCAAGCTCGTTGCGCGTCCACCCCTTGCCCTCCGGATGGGACGAGGCGGCACGCCGGTACTCGTGACGGACGGCTTCGGGGCGGGGCGGGGCCCCCTGCGAGCTGTTCGACTCCATGGCTACGCTCCTGCCTGTTCGGTGGTGCCGGCTGCGGACTGTGCCGAGAGTGCGACCGTCCTCTTTTCGATGCGCTTCTCGATCTCGGGCGCGAGCACGACACGCTGGACGAAGATGCCGGGCACGTGGATGTGTTCGGGATCCAGCTCCCCCGGCTCCACCAGTTCCTCGACCTCGGCGATGGTGACCTTGCCCGCCATGGCACAGAGCGGGTTGAAGTTCATCGCCGTGGCGTGGAAGACCAGGTTGCCGTGGCGGTCGCCCTTCCACGCGTGTACCAGGCCGAAGTCGGGCGTCAGGGACTCTTCGAGAACGTAGTCCACGCCGCCGAAGCTCCGCACCTCCTTGGGAGCGGAGGCGATCGCGATGCTGCCGTCGGCGTCGTACTTCTGCGGCAGTCCGCCGTCAGACACCTGGGTGCCCACGCCCGCCTTCGTGTAGAACGCCGGGATGCCGGCACCGCCGGCGCGCAGCTTCTCCGCCAGCGTGCCCTGCGGGGTAAGGACCACTTCGAGCTCGCCGGAGAGGTACTGCCGGGCGAACTCCTTGTTCTCCCCGACGTACGAGCTGACGGTGCGGCGGATCCGGCCGTCCTTGAGCAGGATGCCGAGCCCCCAGTCGTCCACGCCGCAATTGTTGCTCACGGTTTCCAGGTCCTTGGCGCCGCGGTCGTGCAGGGCGTCAATGAGGGCCACCGGGATCCCGCACAGGCCGAACCCCCCGACGGCGAGCGACGCGCCGTCGTGAATGTCCGCGACCGCTTCGGCAGCGCTGGCAACAACCTTGTCAATCATCGTTGATCCTTTCAGGCCGGCTACAGTCCGAGTTCCCGGGCGATCAGCATCAGCTGGACCTCCGTGGTGCCCTCACCGACTTCAAGGATCTTGGAGTCCCGGTAGTGGCGTGCCACGGTGAATTCGTTGATGAAGCCATAGCCGCCGAACACCTGGGTGGCGTCCCGCGCGTTGTCCATGGCTGCCTCGCCTGCGACCATCTTAGCGATGGCCGCCTGGGTCTTGAACGGCTTGCCGGCGAGCATCCTGGCGGCCGCATCGTAGTAGGCCAGCCGGGCGGTGTGGGCGCGTGCCTGCATGCGGGCAATCTTGAAGGAGATGGCCTGGTACTTGCCGATGTTGTGGCCGAAGGCCCTCCGGTCCTTGGCATAGCGGACCGAAAGATCCACGCAGCCCTGGGCCGCGCCGGTGGCCAGCGCCGCGATGGCGATGCGGCCTTCGTCAAGGATGGACAGGAAGTTGGCGTAGCCCCGTCCCCGTTCACCCAGGAGGTTGGCCTCGGGAACGCGGACGTCCTTCAGCGTCAGGGGATGCGTATCGGAGGCATTCCAGCCCACCTTGTTGTACGCCTTCTCGGCCTTGAAGCCGGGCGTGTCGGTGGGCACCAGGATGGTGGAGATTTCCTTCTTGACGCTGCCGTCCTTGCGTTCGCGCTGGCCGGTCACGGCGGTCACGGTCACCAGCCGGGTGATGTCCGTCCCGGAGTTGGTGATGAATTCCTTGTTGCCGTTGATGACCCAGTGCCCGTCTTCCAGCCTGGCGGTGGTCTTGGTGCCGCCGGCGTCCGAGCCCGCCTCTGGTTCGGTCAGCCCGAAGCCTGCGAGCGCCTTTCCGGACGCAAGCAGCGGCAGCCATTCCTCCTTCTGGGCCTCGGTGCCGAAGCGGAAGACGGGCATGGCACCCAGGGAAACGCCCGCTTCCAGCGTGATGGCCACGGACTGGTCCACCCTGCCGAGCTGTTCCAGCGCGAGGGCCAGGGCGAAGTAGTCCCCGCCCATGCCGCCCGATTCTTCCGGGAACGGCAAGCCGAACAGGCCCATGTCCGCCATCTGGGAGACAACCTCGTAGGGGAAGCTGTGCTCTTCGTCGTGCTTGGCCGAGACGGGCGCGACGACCTCGTCGGCAAATTCCCGGACGGTGTTGCTGAGGTCCTGGTATTCCTCGCTGAGCTCAAAATCGGCCATAGCTAGGCTTCCTTACGTTCATTGGTTGGATCTTGGATTGGGGATTCTGAAGAGCCGGCGGGCGGCTCGGCGTGGATCGTGGCGAGCACCTGGTCCGCTTTCACCAGGTCACCGGTCTTCGCGCTGATGTGCACGGTTCCGGCCACTTCGGCCACGAGCTGGTGCTCCATCTTCATCGCTTCCACGGAGAGCAGCACTTGCCCGGCTTCCACGGTGTCGCCGTTGTGCACGGAGACTGACACGACAGTCCCGGGCATGGGTGAGCGGACTTCCGGATCGGCCACACCCTCTTCCCGCTCAATGGCGGCCAGCACGCGAGCGAGGCGGGATTCCCTGGTGAGGACGTCGAGTCCGCAGGACCATCCGCCGTTCCCCACGAAGACCTGCTGCGGACGCCCTTCCCGCGGGTGGTCCTCCCAGTAGGAGCCCAGCGCGAAGGTGTGTTCCTGCCCGTCGACGTCAAAGTCGATGGACTGGCTGGCCAGAGCCAGGACCAGGACCTTGTGGTCCGGTCCGTCGTTGACGCGGACCAGCGCGTGGCCGAGGCCCTGGTCGCTCAGCCACGTCACGGCCACGGTGGCCACGGCCCCGCCGGGAAGGCCGAAGCTCATCCGCCAGGGTGCGGGAGTGCCCAGCCGCCAGCCCCGGCCGGTGTTCCAGGGCGACGCCACGCCGGCCGGCGCCTCGTGAAGGACCCAGAACGGGAGGGCCGCGGCGATGAACTCGGTGTCGCCGGCGCTCCGGAACGTGAGGTCCGGCATCTTGCGGTCGATCAGGGTCGTGTCGAGGCGGCCGGCGCGGACGTCGTCGTCGTTGATCAGGAGCCGCAGGTATTCCACGTTGGTTCCGACCCCCAGGACGGTGTACCGCTCCAGCGCCGTGTCAAGCTTGTCGAGCGCCGCCTTGCGGTCCGGACCCCACGCGATGACCTTGGAGAGCATGGGATCGTAGTCGCTGGAAATTTCCAGGCCGGGCTGCAGCGAGGAGTCGATGCGGATGTGCGGGTCCGCGGAGGCAGGGGCGAAGGAATCCAGGTCGGCCAGGGCCGTAAAGGTGGTGCCCCGTTCGTCGAGCAGGACCACCTCACCGGAGGACGGCAGGAAGTTCCGCTCGGGGACCTCCGCGTAGACGCGCGCTTCTGCGGCGTGGCCGTTAAGCACGACGTCGTCCTGCGCCACGGTGAGCACCTCACCGGCGGCGATGCGCACCTGCCACTCCACGAGGTCCACCCCGGTGACCATTTCAGTGACCGGATGCTCCACCTGCAGGCGCGTGTTCATCTCCATGAAGAAGAACTCGTCCGGGGCATTGTCCGAGACGAGGAACTCCACGGTGCCGGCGCCCGTGTAGTGGACGCTGCGGGCCGCCTGGCATGCCGCCTCGCCGATCCGTGCCCGGGTGGCTCCGCTGTCGGCCAGTGATTCCAGGAGCGGCGACGGCGCTTCCTCGATCACCTTCTGGTGCCTGCGCTGCAGGGAGCACTCGCGCTCCCCCAGGTGGATGACGTTCCCGTGCGTGTCGGCGAGCACCTGCACTTCGATGTGCCGCGGGGCCATGACCAGTCGTTCCAGGAAGAGGGTGTCGTCGCCGAAGGCACTGGCCGCGACGCGCCGGGCGGTGGCCAGCGTTGCCGGCAGGTCCTCCGGCCGTTCCACCACGTGCATGCCCTTGCCGCCGCCGCCCGCGGACGGCTTGATGAGCAGGGGGTACCCCACGCCCGCGGCGGCGGCGATCAGGTCGCCGTCCGTCAGCCCCGGTTCGGCGATGCCCGGGACCACCGGGACGCCGTATCCGGCCACGTGGTTCTTGGAGCGGATTTTGTCTCCCATGACCTCCAGGGATTCGACGCCGGGGCCGATGAAGGCGATGCCGGCGGCCTCCAGGGCACGGGCGAATTCGACGTTCTCGCTCAGGAAGCCGTAGCCGGGGTGCACCGCCTGGGCGCCGGTGTCCTTGCAGGCCCTGATGATCGCCTCGATCTTCAGGTAGCTTTCGGCCGCGGCGGCGGGACCGATCCGCACGGCGAGGTCCGCCTCCCGCACGTGGCGGGCGTCGGCGTCGGCGTCGCTGTAGACGGCAACCGAACGGATGCCCATGGCGTGCAGCGTCCTGATCACCCGGCAGGCGATCTCGCCGCGGTTGGCCACGAGGACCGTGTGGAACAGATTGGTATTGGCCGGATTGGTCTCAGTTGCATTGGTCATGGCCGGCTCACATCCGGAAGAGGCCGAAGGAGGTCTCCGGCAGCGGGCTTCGGGAGACGACGTCGAGCGCCAGCCCCAGGACAGTGCGGGTGTCCGCGGGATCGATGACGCCGTCGTCCCAGATGCGGGCGGTGGAATAGTAGGGGCTCCCCTGATCCTCGTACTGCTGCCTGATGGGAGCCTTGAAGGCTTCCTCGTCCGCTGCGGACCACTCCTGCCCCGCAGCCTCGTACTGGTCGCGCTTCACCGTGGCCAGCACGCTCGAGGCCTGGTTGCCGCCCATCACGGAGATGCGGCTCGCGGGCCACATCCACAGGAACCGCGGGGAATAGGCCCTGCCGCACATCGAATAGTTTCCGGCACCGAAGGATCCACCGATCACGACGGTCAGTTTCGGCACGCGGGCGGTGGCGACGGCGGTCACCATCTTGGCGCCGTTCTTGGCGATGCCGCCCTGTTCGTAGTCCTTGCCCACCATGAAGCCGGAGAGGTTCTGCAGGAAGACCAGCGGGATGCCCCGCTGGTCGCAGAGCTCGATGAAGTGGGCACCCTTGAGCGAGGACTCGCTGAAGAGCACGCCGTTGTTGGCCACGATGCCCACGGGATGCCCGTGCAGCTTCGCGAAGCCTGTCACCAGGGTGGTGCCGTAGTTCTTCTTGAATTCGTGGAACCGGCTGCCGTCAACGAGGCGGGCGATGACCTCGCGGACGTCATACTGCGCGTTGACGTCGGTGGGGACGGCGCCGTAGAGCTCCGCGGGGTCCACTACCGGCTCGACGGCGGTGTCCACGGCCCAGGCGGGCGCCGCGGGCCGGCGCAGGGTGGAGACGATGTCCCGGACGATCTGCAGGGCGTGTTCGTCGTTTTCCGCCAGGTGGTCCGTGACGCCGGAGATCCTGGAGTGGACGTCTCCCCCGCCGAGTTCCTCGGCCGTGACGATCTCGCCGATTGCGGCCTTCACCAGCGGCGGCCCGCCCAGGAAGATCGTTCCCTGGTTGCGGACGATGACCGTTTCGTCGCTCATGGCCGGGACGTAGGCGCCGCCGGCGGTGCAGGAGCCCATGACGGAGGCAATCTGGGGAATCTTGGCCGCGGACATCTTGGCCTGGTTGTAGAAGATCCGCCCGAAGTGCTCCTTGTCCGGGAAGACCTCGTCCTGCTTGGGGAGGAAGGCTCCGCCGGAATCCACGAGGTAGATGCACGGCAGCCGGTTTTCCAGCGCGATCTCCTGGGCCCGCAGGTGCTTCTTCACGGTCATGGGATAGTAGGTGCCGCCCTTGACGGTGGCGTCGTTGGAGATGACCAGGACCTGGCGCCCGTGGACCAGCCCGATGCCCGCGATCACGCCGGCGCCCGGCGAATCGTCGTTATACATGCCGTTGGCTGCCAGCGGGGCAATCTCAAGGAAGGGGCTGCCGTCGTCCAGGAGCTGGTTGATCCGCTCCCTCGGAAGGAGCTTGCCCCGTGCCACGTGGCGCTCGCGGGATTTCTCCGGCCCGCCCAGGGCCGCCGTGGCGAGCCGCTTCCGCAGTTCGCCTGCGAGCGCCTCCTGAGCGAGGCTGTTGGCCGTAAAGGCCTCGCTGGTGGCGTCCAGCTTGCTGGCGAGTGTCTCCATTGACCGCTTCCATTCCTTGGCCGGCCCGAATCCCCGCCGGGCCCGGCCACTTTCGGTTAGTGCCGTGTAACTGAGATTTAGGTTAGTCTCTATTAACTGTGATGTCCAACACATGGATGAGTTGCTAGAGTTTGCAGTTTCGAGGAGGAAATGTGCAGATCACGGAGCATGGCCAGCTTGCGGAAAGCAGCGACGCCGCCCTGCCCGCCCCGCCGGACCAGGGTGCCGCGCCCAACCGTGCGACGCAGCGCAGCCGGGCCAAGGAGACGCGCAGGCAGGCCCTGCTGTCCGCGGCCGCCTCCCTCTTCGCCGCCAACGGCTTCAACCGCGTCTCCCTTGAGGACCTTGGTGCCGCCGCGGGGGTGAGCGGCCCTGCCGTGTACCGCCATTTCCCCGGGAAGCAGGCAGTGCTGGGTGCCCTGCTCCTGACGGTCAGCCAGGACCTGCTCGACGGCGGCCGGCGCGTTGTTGCCGACGCCGCCGACCCCCTCGCAGCGCTGGGCCGGCTGGTTCAGTTCCACGTTGACTTTGCGCTCAGCAATCCGGACGTGATCCGGGTCCAGGACAGGGACTTCAGCAACCTCACCGACGAGGACCAGGCTCATGTCCGGGCACTGCAGCGCAGCTATGTGGAGCTCTGGGTGGACGTTCTGGCGGGGATCCACGACGCAACGGACACGGCCGACCTCCGGATGCGCGCCCATGCAACCTTCGGACTGATCAACTCCACGCCGCACTCGGTCCGCAGCCACGGCCGGAGGATGGCCATCAAGTCGGCAAGGCCGCTGCTGGAGAACATGGCACTGGCAGCCCTGACGGCGCCCGGCGCTCCCGAGACCGACGCCGACTGAGCCGGCCCGCCGCTGATTGAGCCCGCCGAAATCGGGCTTCGACAGGCTCAACCAGCAGACGCTAGACCATCGCGAGCGCCATGCCCGGGTCGGCCAGGAGGGCTCCGATGTCCGCCAGGAACCGGGACCCCTGTTCGCCGTCCACCAACCGGTGATCGAAGGACAGGCTCAGGGTCATGACCTGCCGCAGCGCGACCTGGTCCTGGTACTCCCATGGCATCTTCCGCACCGCGCCCATGGCCAGGATGGCGGCCTCGCCCGGATTGAGGATGGGCGTGCCGGCGTCGATCCCGAAAACACCGATGTTGGTGATGGAGATGGTGCCGCCGGAAAGCTCCGCCGGGCTGGTCTTGCCAGCCCTGGCCGTCTCTGTCAGCCCGGTCAGCGCCGTGGACAGCTCGGCCAGCGTCATCCGGTCCGCGTCCTTGATGTTGGGAACCGTCAGGCCGCGCGGGGTGGCCGCCGCAATCCCCAGGTTCACGTAGTTGAACTGCACGATCTCCTGGTTGGCTTCATCCCACTTGGAATTGAGGGTCGGATTGCGTCGCAGGGCGATCAGGGCAGCCTTGGCCACGAGGGTCAGCGGCGTCAGCTTCAGCCCGGCAAAGGCCTTGCTCGCCTTCAGCCTGGCCAGCAGCTCCATGGCCGGAGTGACGTCCACGGTCAGGAACTCCGTGACGTGCGGCGCGGTGAACGCGCTGGAGACCATGGCCGCCGCCGTGAACTTGCGTACCCCCTTGATGGGCGTGCGCACTTCGCGTTCACCCGGCCGTGCGGACGGAACTTGACCCTGCGCCTGACCGGCTTCGCCCGCCAGCTCCTGGGCCGCAGCCGGAAGCTCGCCGCCGCCCACGAAGTTCCGCACATCATCGCGGGTAATCAGCCCGCCGGGGCCGCTGCCGGTGACAAGCTCCAGGTCCACACCAAGGTCCTTCGCCAGCTTCCGCACAGGCGGAGTGGAGCGGGGGCGCTCGCCGGTCAGTGGTTCGGCGGGCGCGGTTTCGACAAGCTCAACCAGCGGTTCGGCTTGCTTCGTTTCGACACGCTCAACCGGTGGCGCGGCGGCGAATGCGCGCGGCCGGCGGGCAGGCCGACCGGTTGCTTCGACGACGGCGCCATACCCCACGAGGTTCGGTTCCCGCTTGGCGGCGGGCGACTCAGCCGCACCGCCGGCGGCGGTCTGCGCGCCGGCGTCGCCCTCCACTTCGAAGGAGACGATCGGCTTGCCCACCTCCACCACCGTGCCCGGCTGCTCGTGCAGGGCAGTGACCACGCCGGCAAACGGGGAGGGCAGCTCCACGACGGCCTTCGCCGTTTCCACTTCGGCAATGATCTGGTTGAGGCTCACGGTATCGCCAACATTCACCTTCCAGCTGACGATTTCGGATTCGGTGAGGCCTTCGCCGAGATCGGGCAGCCGGAATTCCTTGATCATGGTGGCGATCATCCTTCCAGCCCGCTCAGCGAGTTCGGCCGGCCAAGCGCCCGGTCAACGCCGTCGAGGATCCTGTCCAGGCTCGGAAGGTGGTGCATCTCCAGCTTGGAATACGGATACGGCACGTCGAAACCCGTGACGCGCACAGGAGCAGCCTCCAGGTAGTAGAAGCAGCGCTCGGTGATACTGGCGGCGACCTCGGCGCCCAAGCCTCCTGACTGCCCCGCCTCGTGGGTGATGACAAGCCTGCCGGTCTTGCGGACCGAGGCCTCCACCGCCGCATAGTCCACCGGTGCGAGGGAGCGAAGATCAATGACTTCGATGGAAATTCCCTCATCCGCTGCGGCAATGGCGGCGTCCCGGGCGGTCTTGACCAACGGACCGTACGCCACCAGCGTGACATCCCGCCCGTCCGTGATGACGCGGGCCTTTTCCAGGGGCAGCGCGCTGCCCGGGTCCAGGGTCTCATCGACGTCGCCTTTGTCGTGGTAGCGGCGTTTAGGTTCGAAGTACAGCACGGGGTCATCGCAGGAGATGGCCTGCTGGATCATGGTGTACGCGTCCTGCGGGCTGGAGGGGCTGACCACCCGCAGGCCGGAGGTGTGCGTGAAGTAGGCCTCCGGAGACTCGGAGTGGTGCTCGGGTGAACCGATTCCGCCGCCGAACGGGACGCGGACGGTGATCGGCATTTTGACGGCGCCCTGGGTGCGGTAGTGCGTCTTGGCGACCTGGCTGACGATCTGGTCGAACGCCGGGTAGATGAAGCCGTCGAACTGGATCTCCACCACCGGACGGTAGCCGCGGTACGCCAGGCCGACGGCGGTGCCCATGATGCCCGATTCGGCCAGCGGGGTGTCCACAACGCGGTGCTTGCCAAAGTCCTTCTGCAGACCGTCGGTAACACGGAAGACACCGCCGAGGGCGCCGATGTCCTCCCCCATCAGGATCACCTTGGGATCGTTTTCGAGGGACTTGCGCAGGCCCGAATTGATGGCTCGGGCAAAGGTCATCTGCGTCATCAGCGTGCACCTTCTTCAGAAGCGGCTTCTGCGGGATCGCCGAAGGAAGCCAGGTAGCGGGAGTAATGGTCCTGCTGGCGGTCCAGCCAGGAGTTAGGCGTGCTGTAAACGTGCTTGAAGATATCCAGCGGCTGCGGCTCGGGCATGTTGATGGTGCCGGCCCGGAGTTCCTTGGCCACGGCGTCGGCTTTCGCGGCGACGGCGGCCTCAAGGTCCGCGGTCAGCAGTCCCTTGCGGTCCAGCAGCGACTTCATCCTGCTGATCGGGTCCTTGGCGGCCCAGTCTTCGAGCTCGTTGGCATCCCGGTAGCGGGTGGGGTCATCCGCCGTCGTGTGCGGGCCCATCCGGTAGGTCACGGCCTCGATAAAGGTGGGCCCGCCGCCGTGCCGGGCGCGGTCCAGGGCAATGCGGGTGGCCGCCATGACGGCGAGGACATCGTTGCCATCGACCCTCATGCTGGGGATGCCGAAGCCTGAGGCGCGGTCCGCAAGGTGGATGTGGGACTGCAGCCGGACGGGCTCCGAGATGGCCCAGTGGTTGTTCTGGCAGATGAAGACCACCGGGGCCTGGAAGCTCGCGGCGAAGACCATGGCTTCGTTGACGTCGCCCTCGCTCGTGGCGCCGTCGCCGAAGTAGGCCACGGCGACGCAGTCGGCGCCGTCGTTCTGGATGCCCATGGCATAGCCCGTGGCGTGCAGGCTCTGCGAACCGATGATGATCTGCTGCGTGGCGACGTTGACAGTGAACGGGTTCCAGCCGGCGGAGGCGTTGCCCCGCCAGGCTCGGACAAGGTCCTCGGGTTTCACTCCCCGGCAGTAGGCGACACCGTTGTCGCGGTAGCTGGGGAAAACAAAGTCGTCTTCACGCAGCGTTCGTGCCGAGCCGATCTGCGCCGCTTCCTGGCCCAGCAGGGGCGGCCAGAGTGCCAGCTCGCCCTGCCGCTGGAGGGCGGTGGCTTCAGCATCGATACGGCGGATGACCACCATGTCCTCGTAGAGCGAGCAAAGCTGCTCGTCGCTGACGTCCTGGAGCCAGGGATCAAACTCCGGATGGCTGATGCGCTCACCCGCCGGAGTGATGAGCTGGACGAGATCGCCGCCCGTCCGCCTCGCTGAATTCTCACTGTTTCCGGGGCCCCCGGCGGCAATGCCGCCTTTGCCCGCGTCGTCGGTAAACACAGTTGTACGCACCTTCTGACGTCGTCTGACCGGAACTCGCAGGACTCGTGATCCCGCGGCGCGCCAGCCGCCCGGGCGCCGTTGCCCCGGATAATTGTGACCATACTCACAATGCTCATCGGGTACAACTACCAATAAAAATCTTGAGCATTATGCACTGTTTGGACCTCGCATACCGTGCTAATCTTGCGCATTATGCAACCTCTGGATGGCACTGACACCCGCCTGCTTTCAGCCATGGCCCGCGATCCGCGCAGGACGGTGGTGGCACTGGCCCAAAAGCTGGGACTGTCACGGAACACGGTCCAGGCGCGGATGGCCCAACTCGAGAAGAAACACGTCTTCCTCTCCTTCGAACGCCGCATCAACCCGGTGTCACTGGGCTACCCCCTGATGGCCTTCATCTCGGTGCACGTCCAACAGCAGAAACTGGGCCAGCTCGCCGAAGAGCTGGCGAGCGTTCCCGAGATCCTGGAGGGCTATGGCCTGACGGGCTCGGCGGACCTTCTGCTCCGCGTGGTGGCACTGGACGCCGAAGACCTCTTCCGGATCAACGGAAAGATCCTCGCGTGCGACGGCGTGGACAGGACGGATACAGCCCTGGCCATGGGCGAACTGATTCCGTTCCGGATCCAGCCCCTCCTGGACCGTGGTTCCGCAGCCGAATGACGCCGGATTTCCGCCCGCCGCTGCCCGCTCAGCGACCGCTATAGGATATTGCCACGTGATTCCACGTGAAATGACTCGTGAAATGACCGGGCGCCCACAGTGGCCCCAGTACCCAGGCGCGCCGGTGTGTGTCGGTTGCCGGAAAGGCTCCACTTGAGCAACCCTCAGGACCCGTATCAGCCCGGCCAGCAACCATATGGCCAGCAGTCCCGCAGCCGCCAGCCGCTCCCTCCCGCCCCGTTCGGGCTGCCGGGCCAGCCTCCGGCCAGGAGCCGCAAGGGCCTCTGTATTGTCGTGGGGATTGTTGGAGGCGTCCTGCTGCTGGTGGTCGTCGGAGTGCTGCTGATCCTGAATCTCGTGGGCGGAGCCACGCGTAAAGCCTCTGACCTTGCGGACGACTTCACCAGGCTGGTTATCGCCGGGGAGACGGACAAGGCCTACAACGACTTCATGGACCCGGCGCTCAAAGAGCAGCTGACAAAGGAGGATTTTGCCTCCGGCGTCGAGAGCCTCAAGCTTGACCCGACCTGCACCACGGCGTACGACGACCTCAAGGTCAGCTCCGAAAGCGGAACCAACATCGCTGACGTGACCGGGGTCATCAAATGCGAGGGCAAGGACATCGAACTCGTCTACCGCTTCACCGGCAAGGACGAGCTGAAGATGGTCAACATCAGGCTCAAGCCGAAGGGCTGACCGCCGCCCACCCATCCACGGGCCCCGGCGGTCCGAATTGCTTCCGAGAGCCCCGCCCGGGGCTCCGCAGTCCGGCCGGGGCAGGAACCCCGGCCCAACCGGAAGGATTCGGCCATGCGCAACTCACCGAACCGCCTTATCGCCACCGTCTTCGGAGCTGTCTATCTGCTCGTGGGACTCGTCGGATTCGCCGTGACAGCGGGAATCAGCTTCTTCTCCACCGAAGGCGCGAACCTGATCATCTTCGAAGTCAACCCGCTGCACAACGTGATCCACCTCGCCATCGGCGCCGCCCTGCTCTATGCGGGCCTGAAGAACGTCCAGCTGGCCCGCACCGTCAATGCCGGCGTGGGTGCCGTGTACCTCCTGGTGGGCATCCTCGGCCTGTTCCTCCTCAGCTCGCCGCTGAACATCATTGCCCTCAACGGTGCGGACAACGTGCTGCACCTTGCCAGCGCCGTTCTGCTGCTGGGCGTCGGCCTGTCCATGGACAAGTCCCCCGCTACCGCTCACGCCTAGCGGGCAGCAGAGTCAGCGACCATGCAACGCCAGGCAGCGGCCATGAAAAGCCAGGCACCGGCGGCGGAGGCTCCGCCGCCGGAGGCGCCCGGGAAGACAACTGTGCGGCTGTTCGCAGGTTTCGCAGGTTTCGGCGCCGCTTCCGTCAACCTCGCCGTTTCCTCCAGCCTGTTCGCCGCGGCCGGGACCGGCCGCCCGTGGCTGACCTCCCTTGCCTTGGCTGCCGCCTTGTGGGGGGCGACCCTGCTCGCCTGGACGGTGGCGGCACTGCGGAACGGCAACTTTCCGTTGCCCCGCACGTCCGCCGCCGCGCTCCGGGCAGCCGCAGGCGTCCACGTGCTGGCCATCGTCACGGGCGCAAGCGGCGACAGGGCTGGCCTCAGCCTCAGCCACCTCGCCGCCCTGCTGCTGACCCTCGTGATCATCGCCGCCAAAGCCTGGCTCGGCCGGCAGCCCAGCGGTGATGGCGACGGCGGCGCTGAGGACGACGGCGGCCGCCCCGCCCCCGGCGGAACCGGCACGGCACGGCTCCTCGCCGCCGCCTTCGCCGGCGCCCTGGCCGTCGCGGCCATCGCGACGCCCGGACTCGCGGCATCCACGGCCGGACAGTTCGCCGTCCCGCACGGCAGCCATTCCGGCGACGCGACAGGACACCACGGTCCCTGAAAGCATGCAGCCAAACACACAGAAGCCCTCCGCGCGTCGCGCGGGGGCTTCTGTGTTGCTGGCCGGTCAGCGGCCCGGAGCGTATGCCACAGCGTCACCGGTGGGTAGGCCACAGAGAACGCGTGTCACAGGGTCAGTGGTCAACGGCCTTCTCGGCGCCGACGCCGGTCAGTGAACGGACCTCCATCTCGGCCTGCTTGACGGTGTCCTCCCTCTTCTTGTCCAGGACTGTGCCGAGCCAGCCCAGAAGGAATGCCAGCGGGATGGACACGATGCCCGGGTTGCTGAGCGGGAAGATGGCGAAGTTGGCGCCCGGAAGCATGGACGTCTTGGCTCCGGAGACCACCGGGGACAACACGATCAGGATAATCGCCGATGCGAGGCCGCCGTACATGCTCCAAACCGCGCCCTGGGTGGTGAACCGGCGCCAGAACAGCGAGTAGATGATGGTCGGCAAGTTGGCGGAGGCCGCTACGGCAAACGCGAGCGCCACCAGGAAGGCCACGTTCTGCCCGTTGGCGAAGATGCCGCCGAGGATCGCCATGATTCCGATGACCACCACTGTGCGTCGCGCCACCTTGACCTCGGTGTCGGCGTCGGCCTTTCCCTTGGCAATGACGCTGGCATAGATGTCATGGGCGAAGGACGCCGCAGCAGTGATGGTCAGCCCGGCCACCACGGCGAGGATGGTGGCGAAGGCCACCGCAGAGATGAATCCCAGGAGCAGCGGTCCGCCCAGGTAGAAGGCAAGCAGCGGAGCAGCGGAGTTGACCCCGCCCGGGGCTGCCTTGATGGTGTCGGCACCTACCAGTGCGGCAGCGCCATAGCCCAGGACCAGGGTGAAGAGGTAGAACAGGCCGATCAGCCCGATGGACCACACCACCGACTTCCGGGCCTCCTTGGCCGTGGGCACAGTGTAGAAGCGCATCAGCACGTGCGGCAGGGCGGCCGTGCCGAGGACCAGGGCAAGACCCAGGGACATGAAGTCCAGCTTGGAAGTTTCGGTCTTGCCGTACTGCAGGCCCGGGTTCAGCACTGCCGGGTTCTTCGCGGTTTCCACCGCGCCGCCCAGCAGGTCGGAGAGGTTGAAGCCGTAGATCGCCAGGACCCAGAAGGTCATGACGGCAGCACCCGCGATGAGCAGCATTGCCTTGATGATCTGCACCCACGTGGTTCCTTTCATGCCGCCGATGAGGACGTACATGATCATGAGGGCGCCCACGACGATGATCACGAGGGCCTGGCCGCCCCAGTCGCTGATGCCCAGCAGCAGGGAGATCAGGCTGCCCGCGCCGGCCATCTGGGCGAGGAGGTAGAAGAAGCAGACGGCCAGAGTGGAGATGGCGGCCGCGATACGCACCGGGCGCTGTTTGAGGCGGAAGGAGAGGACATCGGCCATGGTGAACTTGCCGGTGTTGCGGAGCAGTTCCGCCACCAGCAGGAGCGCCACGAGCCACGCGACCAGGAAGCCGATGGAGTACATGAAGCCGTCATAGCCGTTAATGGCGATGGCGCCCGTGATCCCCAGGAACGAGGCCGCGGACAGGTAGTCGCCTGCGATGGCCGTTCCGTTCTGCGATCCGGTGAAGGAACGGCCGGCGGCGTAGTAGTCAGCCGCGGTCTTGTTGTTCCGGCTCGCCCGCAGGACGATCACCATGGTGACCGCGACGAACAGGCCGAAGATCCCCATGTTCAGGAGGGTTGTGTCCTTGAGCGCGGCGACGTCAACCGCTGCCGGGATGCTGATCATTGAGTATCCCCACCCACGCGGTTGCCCGCTTTGTCGAATTCGTGTCCTTCAATACCGTGGCGGATTTCCGCTGCGATGGGGTCCAGCTTCCTGTTGCAGTAGCTGACATACCAGCCCGTGATGGCAAACGTGGTGACGAACTGGAGCAGGCCCATGATCAGCCCCACGTTGATGTTGCCCCACACCTTGGCGGACATGAAGTCGACCGCATAGTCAGCCAGCAGGACGTACGCGAAGTACCACAGCAGGAACGCCGCGGCCATGGGAAAAACAAAGCTGCGGTGGCGCTTGCGCAGTTCCTTGAACTGCTCGGTGGCTTGGACTTCCTCGAAGTCCGCGGACGCCGCGACGTCCGGAGTTCGGGCACTGTTACCCATCGTTCCTCCTCATTGAGACTGTCTCCCACACCGGCCTGCACGCTCCACACCAGTGTGACTCTCATCACTGTGCGCCGATCCCCGGCGGGGTTCCAGTACTTGCGGGAATTCGGTCGCCTAGCGGTCGCGATGCTGCGACAAGCGGCACGCGCTACGCTGGGCAGCATGCCGGAATCCCCTCTCTATGCCGCAGCCGCCGTTGCGGTGATTGCCCTGGCGATTGCCGTCGTCGTCGGGGTTGGCCTCAAGGTGCTCCGCTCCTTCCGCGAGCTGGGCACCGACGCCGAACGTGCCACGTACAACACCCTTCACGCGGCGTCGAAGGCCGGCCGGCACCTGCGGACGGGACTGAACCCGGCCGGTGCAGCGAAGGCCAGCCGGCAGCTCCGGACGCTGCTGGGCTGCGACGCCTTGGCCATCACCGATGTGTCCGGTGTTCTGGCGTGGGACGGGCCCGCCGAAGAACTCCGGCCCCGGCTCATGGAGCTCGCCGCCGACGTGCTGTCCGGCGGGAGGACCCAGGTGTTCAATGCCGCCGATCTGCAGCTGCCGGCCCGGAAGTCCGGTTCCGTTGCAGCCGCCGTCATCGCGCCCATCCGGGCAGGCGCCCGCGTGGTGGGGGTTGTTGCGGCTTTTGCCCCCTCGGCCGGCGCCGGCCTGGTGCGTGCCACCACCGAAGTGGCCGACTGGGT
Source organism: Arthrobacter sp. Soil736 (assembly GCF_001428005.1). Classification (GTDB taxonomy): domain Bacteria; phylum Actinomycetota; class Actinomycetes; order Actinomycetales; family Micrococcaceae; genus Arthrobacter. The sequence continues at coordinate 263,119 of NZ_LMSB01000023.1, read as the reverse complement.
GGCCGCCCAGGTGGAGCTGGCCGAGCTGGACGCGTCCAGGACCCTCCTGATGGAAGCGGAGGTGCGTGCCCTGCGGGCACAGATAAGCCCGCACTTCATCTACAACTCGCTCAACGCCATTGCCTCGTTCATCAACACGGATCCGGCCCGCGCCCGCGAACTGGTGGTGGAGTTTGCGGACTTCACCCGCTACTCGTTCCGGCGGCACGGGGATTTCACCACGCTCGCCGAGGAGCTGCGGTGCATCGACCGGTACCTCCTGCTGGAACGGGCCCGTTTCGGTGACCGGGTGCAGGTGAGCCTGCGGATCGCGCCGGAGGTGTTGAGCACGGTGATACCGTTCCTGAGCCTGCAGCCGCTCGTGGAAAATGCCGTCCGGCACGGCCTGGAGGCGAAGGACGGGCCGGGCCACATCACCATCTCCGCCAACGATTCCGGCGCTTTCGCGGAGGTCACCATAGAGGACGACGGCGTGGGGATGGATCCGGTACAGCTTCAGTCCATGCTGGCCGGGCACATGGACGGTGAACACGTTGGGCTGCGGAACGTCGACGCACGTCTTCGCCAGGTGTACGGCGACGATCATGGCCTGGTGATCGAGACGGCCCCCGGCGAGGGGACGCTGATCACGATGCGGGTCCCCAAGTCCCAGCCTGGTCACAACGCCTGAGCACGGCGCCTGAGAACGGGGCCTGAGAACGGCGGGCCTGGCCGGAAGATAACCTAGAACCATGATTAATGTACTCGTCGCCGACGACGAGCTGCCCGCCATCGAAGAACTCGCCTTCCTGTTGGGCAGGGATGAGAGGATCGGCACCATTCTTCGCGCGTCCTCCGGTGCTGAGGCGCTGCGGGCTCTGGAAACCGAATCCGTGGACGCCGTCTTCCTCGACATCCACATGCCGGCGGTGTCCGGCCTCGACATCGCGAGGGTCATTTCCCGCAGCAGCCGGCCGCCCGCCGTCGTATTTGTCACCGCTGACGAGGACTGCGCCCTCGAGGCATTCGAGCTGGCGGCGGTGGACTACCTGCTGAAGCCCGTCCGGGCGGAGCGGCTGGCCCGCTCGGTGGGCCGGATCAGCGAGCTGATCCGCGACGGCGGCGGCGCCGCACCGGAGATGATCACCGTGGACCAGGGCGGCACCACCAAAATGATCCGGCGCGACGACGTCACCTACGTGCAGGCGCAGGGAGACTATGCGCGGCTGCACACAGCCGATGCCAGCTACCTGATCCGCGTTCCGCTGGCGGATCTTGAACAGCAATGGGCGGACGCAGGCTTCATCCGCACGCACCGCTCCTATCTCATTGCCCTCTCGCACGTCACGCACCTGAAGCTCGCCGCGGTCCGTCCCAGCGTCACCGTGGAGGATGCCGAGCTGCCGATCAGCCGCCGTCTCCTGCCCGCCGTCCGGGAGAAGCTCGAGGCGACCCGGATCCGGCCGCAGGCATGACGCGCGTCAGGGTGACGGCGCCCCGCTCGGCGGCCAGGCCGGCAACCGAGCCCCGGGAGGCCGCCGAGGAATCGGCAATGGGACAGGTGTTTGTCCGGTCCCTGATCCGATCCCAGCTCCGGCTTGCCCTGGTGGTGGCCGGCGGGTTCCTGTTGATCCTCGGCGCGTTTCCCTTGCTGCTCGGTGCCATCCCCGGGCTGGCGGAAACCCGGATTGCGGGGATCCCCTTTGACTGGCTCCTGCTCGGCGCCGGGATCTATCCCGTGACCGGGATCAGCGCCTGGCTGTACATCCGCAGCGCCACGCGAAACGAGGCCCGGTACCGGGACCTCGCCGAGGACAAGTGGTGAGCCGATGAGCCCGGCACTGGGAATCGCCGCCATTGCCGCAGTGTCAGTGGCCACGGCGGTGATCGGTTTCTACGGGCTCCGGATCTCCCGGACCACCGGAGACTTCTACGTAGCTTCCCGCACTGTGCGGCCCTGGTGGAACGCCTCCGCGATCGGCGGCGAGTACCTGTCTGCCGCGAGCTTCCTCGGCGTGGCCGGCCTGATTCTGCTGTCCGGCACGGATGCCCTGTGGTACCCCGCGGGGTACACGGCCGGCTACCTGATGCTCCTGCTGTTTGTGGCGGCCCCGCTCCGGCGCTCGGGGGCCTACACGATTCCGGACTTCACGGAGGCCCGGCTGGATTCCCAGGCCGTGCGGCGGGTGACCAGCCTGGCAGTGGTCATCGTGGGCTGGCTGTACATTGTCCCCCAGCTGCACGGCGCCGCCCTGACGATCCGGACCACCACAGGCCTGCCGCCCTGGGTTGGGTCCACCGCGGTGGTTGTGGTGGTGTGCCTGACGGTGGTTGCCGGCGGAATGCGTTCAATCACTTTTGTGCAGGCATTCCAGTACTGGCTCAAACTCACCGCGCTGGCCGTCCCCATCATCTTCATAGTCCTTGTCCTGGGTGGAAACGACTTCCCCGGCCAGGCCGCCCCTGCCACCAACCCCACGGGCCTGGCCCCGGCCGGCCCGTACCAAAACATCTCGCTTTTGGTGGCGCTGTTGTTCGGAACCCTGGGCCTGCCGCATGTCCTGGTCCGCTTCTACACGAATCCGGACGGGCACTCCGCCCGGCGCACCACCCTGATTGTGCTGGGCCTGCTGTCCGTGTTCTACCTGTTCCCCACGGCCTTCGGACTGCTGGGGCGCGTCTTTGCACCGGAACTCGCCCACACAGGGCAGGCCGACGCCGTGGTGCTGCTGCTGCCGGGACGCCTCATCGGCGGGCCGGCCGGCGAACTGCTTTCCGCACTCGTGGTGGCCGGAGCCTTCGCAGCATTCCTGTCCACGACGTCCGGGCTGGTGGTATCCCTGGCCGGCGTGATCAGCCAGGATGTGCTGGGTGGCAGCGTCCGCGGCTTCCGGCTTGCCGCGCTGGTTTCAGCAGTGGTTCCGCTGGGCCTGGCGTTCACGACGGACTCGCTGGCCCTCGCCGGCAGCGTGGGCCTGGTCTTCGCCTTCACGGCCTCCACGATCTGCCCCGTGCTGCTGCTGGGAATCTGGTGGCGCGGCCTGACCGATGCCGGCGCCATTGCGGGCATGGTGACGGGAGGCGCGCTGTGCGGCGGGGCCATGGTGGCCGGGACGGTGCTCGGGGCGGCCGGGACGCCGTTCTGGCTGGCCCAGCCGGCGGCCTGGACGGTGCCCGCCGCGTTTGCCGTCATGATCCTGACCTCCCGGGCAACCAGTGCACGCGTGCCGCGGACCATCACCAAGGTCATGACCAGGCTGCACACGCCCGAAAGGCCGCTGGCCACGGAACGCTGAGCTGCTGCGAGCGGCGGCCGGTGACGCCGGGCGCCTCCCGTGACGCCGTTCAGTCGATGGCGGCCATCAGTTCGACGACGCGGTCCAGGAAAGCGTCCACCTGGGTTTCCTCGTAGCCGTCCTTGCCGACGGCCTGGCGGAAGACGGCCCGCCGGACGTTGTCGACGCTAAGCGGCTTGTCCTCCTCGAGGTAGCCGATCAGGTCCTTGCAGAGCCTGTCCACGTCCCTGGTGTTGTAGCTCCGTGCCTTCTTCTTGACCGGGCGGCGGAACCTCTCGCCGTCGGGCCGGTGCAGGCGGCCCCGAAGCGTTCCGGAAAGCTGCCCGATCTGCCGAAGCCAGGCTTCCTCCCCCCGCTCCGCGATGAGTTCGTCGCGTTCACGGCGGGCGAAGGCGTCTTCGAGCCGGTCGAGGGCCGCGTCAACGGCCGTGGCGGAGTATCCGCCCTTGACGGGGTCGAAGGACACCGACCGGACGTCAGCGCTCCTGATGGGGTGGACGGCCGCCGCCGGCGTCTCCAGGGACACACGGGCCCGCTGCAGGAACTGGTCTACCTGCTTGGCGTTGTAGCCGTAATCGGTCCGTGACACGCGCTCGAAAGACGCGGGGATCTGCCGCTTGCTGTCCACTCTCACCATGTTTCCTTCAATGCTTTTCAGCTCAGTAGTAACCGCAATATTCTAGGGCGTCGCGTCAGCCGCCGCGGACGCGGCGGAGCAGGCAGGCCCGGAGCGTCAGGCGCCGGACACCAGAACGAACAGCATGTACGCCACCGGGGAGGCGAACACGATCGAGTCCAGCCGGTCCATGACCCCGCCGTGTCCGGGCAGGATGCTGCTCATGTCCTTGATCCCCAGTTCGCGTTTCACCATGGACTCGGCAAGGTCGCCTGCGGTGGCCGACGCAACCATGCCGACGGCCAGGACCACGCCCACCCACCACGGCTTGCCCAGCAGGAAGATGCTGGCCAGGACACCGATCAGCATGGCACCGGCGATGGACCCGGCAAAGCCTTCCCATGACTTCTTGGGGCTGATCTTGGGCGCCATGGGGTGCTTGCCCAGGGATGCGCCCACCAGGTAGCCGAAAGTGTCGTTGGAGACCACGAGCAGGAGCAGGATGACGATCTGCCACGCCCCCTCCGGCACCACCCCGCCGGGCCAGGGGCCTATCGGAGTCACGCCTCCCGCCACATGGAGCGGCAGCGCCGCAAAACTGATCAGGAACGGAACCCAGGCCAGTGTGAAGACGCCGGCGAAGATGCTCCGGGCCGAGCCGGTGGCGCTCTCGACAGACCGCCACAGCAGTACGGCGACGCTGCTGATCAGCATGGCGAACAGCAGGCTTTCCGGTCCGCCGAAGTAGGCGGAGAAGGGCATGGCCACGGTGCCGACCATGACCGGGACGATCGGCAGGCGTGTCCCGTTGGCCTCGAGGGCACGGAAGACTTCCCACACGCCGAAAATGGCAAAGGTCGTGGTGATGGCGACGAAGCCCAGCGGCAGGAACAGCAGGCCGCCCAGCACGGCAAAGAGCATGGCCAATCCGACGGCGGTCGCCGCCGGCAGGTTACGCCCGGCCCCGGGGGTCGGGTTGGGCCTCGGCTGACGGGTCCGCGATCGCGCCCGCGCTCCGGGGGCCTGCTGTGCCTGGCCCATCAGACTTCGAGCAGCTCTGCTTCCTTGCGCTTGAGCAGCTCGTCGATGCCGTCGACGTGCTGCTTGGTGATGGCGTCGAGTTCCTTTTCGCCGCGGCTGCCTTCGTCCTCCCCCGCCTCGCCGTCCTTGACAAGCCTGTCCAGGGTTTCCTTGGCCTTGCGCCGGATGTTGCGGATCGAGATCTTGGCGTCCTCACCCTTGGCCTTCACGATCTTGACGTATTCCTTGCGGCGTTCCTTCGTGAGCTCCGGGATGGTGATGCGGATGACGTTGCCGTCGTTGGACGGGTTGGCGCCGACCTCCGAATCGCTGAGGGCCCGTTCGATGTCGCGCAGGGCCGTCTTGTCGTACGGGGTGATGAGGATGGTGCGGGCATCGGGGACCGCGAAGGAAGCCAGCTGCTGGAGCGGCGTGGGGGTGCCGTAGTACTCCACCATCACCTTGTTGTACAGGCCCGGAGTTGCCCGGCCGGTCCGGATCGAGGCGAAGTCTTCCTTGGCTACCTCAACCGCCTTGTCCATCTTGTCCCCGGCTTCGAGCAAGGTTTCTTCGATCACGATCTCTCCTCAGAAATTGGTTCCCGGCGGACCGGGGCATTTCGAAATCCAGGTTCCGCCCGATGGACGGAACCTTCCTAAAATATCCTAGCTGTAACTAGGGGGTGACCAGGGTTCCCATCTGTTCGCCGCGGATGGCGCGGGTGACGTTGCCTTCGCCTTCCATGCCGAAGACCACCATGGACAGGTTGTTGTCCTTGCACATGGTCATCGCGGTCTGGTCCATGACCCGGATGTCGCGGCGGAGGGCGTCGTCGTAGCTGAGCTTTTCCAGCTTCTCGGCGCTCGGGTCCTTCTTCGGATCGGCCGTGTACACGCCGTCCACACCGCTCTTGGCCATCAGCACCACGTCCGCGTGGACCTCGAGGGCGCGCTGGGCGGCCACCGTGTCGGTCGAGAAGTAGGGCAGGCCTGCCCCGGCGCCGAAGATCACGACGCGGTTCTTCTCCATGTGCCGGATTGCGCGGCGGGGAATGTAGGCCTCGGCCACCTGGCCCATGGTGATGGCGCTCTGGACCCGGGTCTCGACGCCGGCCTGCTCAAGGAAGTCCTGCAGGGCGAGGCAGTTCATGACGGTTCCCAGCATGCCCATGTAGTCGGCGCGCGACCGGTCCATGCCGCTCTGGGACAGCTCGGCTCCGCGGAAGAAGTTACCGCCACCCACCACAATGGCAACCTCGACGTCGGGAACGGCTGCGGCTATCTGCTTGGCAACTCCCCGGACGGTGTCCGGGTCAACGCCCAGCTTGCCTCCTCCGAAGACCTCGCCGGACAGCTTCAGGAGGACCCGGCGCCTGTTCTTCTCTGGCTGGACTGAAGTTTTGACGGCTTCCATGGTGCCTTCCCGTTGGTGAACTCTGAGCTAGATTATCGTGCTGCACGGCCAAAGCTCATATTCCCGCTTGGCCGGTGCATGCAAAAGGGGCGGCCACCGAAGTGACCACCCCCTTGCGTGTCTGACTAGGAGCCGACGCGAAAACGCGTGAAGGCGGTTCCCTTGACGCCGGCCTCTTCGAGGACCTGCGCAACAGACTTCTTGGCATCCTTGGCGAAAGCCTGGTCAACCAGGACTTCACCCTTGTAGAAGCCCGTAACGCGGCCTTCCACGATCTTGGTCATGGCGGCTTCGGGCTTGCCTTCGGCCTTGGCGGTCTCCTCGGCGATGCGGCGCTCGGACTCAACGAGTTCAGCCGGAACGTCCTCGCGGGAGAGGTAGTTCGGAGCCATGGCTGCGATGTGGACTGCAACGTCGTGCGCTGCGGTAACAGCCGCTTCGCCTTCGCCGTCAACAGCGAACAGCACGCCGACCTGGGCCGGGAGGTCCTTGGAGGTCTTGTGCAGGTAAGCGTCGACCGTGGTGCCCTCGATGCGGGAGATGCGGCGGACCACTACCTTCTCGCCGAGGACAGCGCCCTCTTCGACAACAACCTCGGACAGCGGCTTGCCGTCCACGTCGGTGGCGAGCAGGGTCTCGAGGTCGGCTGCGCCGGATTCGACGGCGATGGCGAGGACCCTGTCGGCCAGCTGGATGAACTTGTCAGCCTTGGCGACGAAGTCGGTCTCGCAGTTGACCTCGATCATTACGCCCACGCCGCCGTCGACCTTGGCAGCAACCAGGCCTTCAGCAGTGGAGCGGCCTTCGCGCTTGGTAGCGCCCTTGAGGCCCTTGATGCGGATGATCTCGATCGCCTTCTCGGCGTCGCCGTTGGCTTCGTCGAGAGCCTTCTTGACATCCATCATGCCGGCGCCGGTGCGCTCGCGCAGAGCCTTGATATCAGCGGCAGTGTAGTTCGCCATGTGAACCCCTCTGTCTAGAAAATTTATGTGGTGTACGGACCGACAGGACGGCAGCTCACCTGGTGAGCCGCCATCCTGTCAGTTACCCCGGCACTGTGGACAGCGCCGGGAAATCCCGGTGGAGTTGTTTACTTCTCGGCGTCGGTGGCCTCGGCAGCTGCCGGGGCTTCCTCTGCAGTGGGAGCAGCTTCAGCGGCCGGCGCTTCGGCGGCTGCCGGGGCTTCCTCGGACTTGCTGCCCTCGAGGAGTTCGCGCTCCCACTCGGCCAGCGGCTCTTCCGGGGTCTCGGCCGTGCCGGTTGCGCGCTGGTTGCGGGCGATGAGGCCCTCTGCAACAGCGTCAGCCACAACGCGGGTCAGGAGGTTCACGGAGCGGATGGCGTCGTCGTTGCCCGGGATCGGGAAGTCGACTTCATCGGGGTCGCAGTTGGTGTCCAGGATGGCCACAACGGGGATGTTGAGCTTCTTGGCTTCGTCAACGGCGAGGTGTTCCTTCTTGGTGTCCACGATCCAGAGCACAGAGGGTGCCTTGGTCAGGTTCCGGATACCGCCGAGGTTGGACTCAAGCTTGGTGAGTTCGCGGCGAAGGAGCAGCAGTTCCTTCTTCGTGTAAGCGGAACCGGCGACGTCGTCGAAGTCGATCTCTTCGAGTTCCTTCATGCGCTGGATACGCTTGGCAACCGTCTGGAAGTTGGTCAGCATACCGCCGAGCCAACGCTGGTTGACGTACGGCTGGCCAACACGGGTGGCCTGCTCGGCAATTGCTTCCTGAGCCTGCTTCTTGGTGCCGACGAAGAGTACGGTTCCGCCGTGCGCGACGGTGGCCTTCACGAACTCGTAGGCGCGGTCGATGTAGGACAGCGACTGCTGCAGGTCAATGATGTAGATGCCGTTGCGCTCCGTGAAGATGAAGCGCTTCATCTTCGGGTTCCAACGACGGGTCTGGTGTCCAAAGTGGACGCCGCTGTCAAGCAGCTGGCGCATAGTTACGACGGGCATGCCGACGCTCCTTCCGGCAGGTCATTCATGAGAGAGCCCATAAGCCGCTCTTACCCTGCCAATAGTTGACGGTTATTTAGCTTCGCCCAGGCGGGCCAAGCTCCTGGCATCCATTGCGCTTCTCATCAGGACCGTTGCCGGGCCTGACCGCAAGAGGCACAATCCTCCTCGGCGGGAAGCATCGGCTTCCGGTTTTGGAGGGCTGGATACGCGTAGTCAGCTGCTGCTCCCCCGCACTCCTGAATGGGGCGTGCTGACGCTACCCAAGAGACTGGAATACGTTGAGGGCACAGCAAACTGCTCCACCAAGTGTACTACAGGGGCACGCGGCAAAAGCACCAGTTCCGGGGCTGCCGGCGGCGTTTTCCACATACGCCAAAGACGGGGTTCCGGCCGCCGCTCCAGGCGGCGAAGCTGGCTGAATGAAAGCTCCCGCGCTCGTGGCACTCCTCCTCCTGGCAGCTGCCGCAACAGCACCCTCAACCGCCCCTGCCGCCGGCGCTCCGGCTGCCCCCGTCAGCTTCAGCGCCTCGCCGTCGCCGTCGGCAGGCTCGTGGAGCTGGCCGCTGACTCCCCGGCCGGCGGTCCTGCGCGCCTTCGACCCGCCGGACAAGCCGTGGCTGAGCGGCCACCGGGGCGTGGACCTGAAGTCCGCGTCCGACGGCGGACCGGTCACCGCACCGGAGTCGGGCACCGTGAGCTTTGTGGGCGTCGTGGTGGACCGGCCCGTCATCACCGTGGACCACGGCAACGGCCTGCGGAGCAGCTTCGAACCCGTAGCGAGCACCCTGGCGAAAGGCGATGCGGTGGCCAAAGGCGAGATCCTGGGCACGCTTCTCGCCGGGCACTGCGGTCCGACGCCCTGCGTTCACTGGGGCGTGCGCCGCGGAGACGAGTACGTCAACCCGCTGGAATTCGTCCTTGATCTGCGGCCGTCGGTACTGCTGCCCCTGGACGGAGGGCCGTCCGGCTGACCCGCGATCGGGCGGAATTACGGGCGGCTTACTGTCGGGACTAGACGATGGCCGAGATGCCGGTGATGGCCCGTCCGGTCACAAGCGTGTTTATCTCATGGGTGCCCTCGTACGAGTAGATGGCCTCCGCGTCGGCGAAGATCTTGGCCATCTCAAAGTCGGTCACGATGCCGTTTCCGCCGAGCAGGCTGCGGCCAATGGCCACGCTCTCGCGCATCCGGGCCGTGGTGAAAGCCTTGGCCAGGGCGGACTGCTCGTCCTTGGCCTGGCCCGCGTCTTCGAGCTGGGAAAGCCGGACCATCATGCCCATGGAGCTGACGGCGTTGCCCAGGATCTGGACCAGCTGGCTCTGCACCAGCTGGAACGACGCGAGGGGGCGTCCGAACTGATGACGCTCCACGGAGTAGCGCCGGGCGACATCGAAGGCCGCAAGCTGCTGTCCCACGGCCTGCCACGCGACCGCGARGCGGGTGACCTTCAGGACTTTGTTGGTGTCGCGGAAGCTGTTGGCATGGGAGAGTTTGAAGAAGTCCGGAACTGCCACATCCGTGAGCGTGATGTCCGCGTTCTGCACGGTCCGCAGCGATATCTTGTTTTCGATCTTGGCGGAGCTGAACCCGGCCAGCGTGGTGTCCACGAGGAAAGCCTTCACCTGGTTGTCGGCCACGTCTTTCGCGTAGATGACTACCCAGTCGGAAAAGGTCGCGTTCCCGATCCAGCGCTTGGCGCCATTGAGGATCCAGTGGTCACCCTCGCGCCTGGCCGTAGTGCGCGTACCGCCCGCAACGTCGGAGCCGCCCAGGGGTTCCGTCAGGCCGAAGGCGCCGATCTTCCTGAGCGAGTAGATGTCCGGCAGCCAGGCGTCCTGCTGCTCGCGGGAGGCGAGCGCCTCGATGGACCCGGTGAAGAGGCCGTCGTGGACACCCATGAACGTGGCAATGGATGTGTCCGCTCGCGTGACCTCGGCGTGCACGATGCCCGCGAAGAGGTTGGAGTGGCCCTGCCGGCGCACCGGGCTGACCAGGTCGATCTCGGCGAGCTTCGGGATCAGCTCCATCGGAAACTCGCCACGGTTCCAGCAGTCCACCGCAATCGGTTTCACTTCGCGGGCGAGGAAGGCGCGGATCTCGGCCAGCCTGTCCTGCTCCTTGTTGCTGAGCATCTGTTCGAAGGCGAAGAAGTCGCCGTCGGCGTAGGGCAGGTCGTTGATGTCGCTTGCAGCTGTGGACATGATGTTCCTTCGCGGGTGATCAGCGGCGGCCTGAGAACCGCACGCCTTGCGTCAGCAGTATGTTACTGGTGAGTAACTTACCGCAGATGCGAAGAGAAACAAAGCCGCCGCAGCAAGCGATTTCTATCCCGTCCGTACTCCCCGCTCCTCTTCCTTTCCAAACATGGCCGCGAACAGGAGGGCCAACACGAATACCAGGTAGCTGACGCTGAACGCGATGAACCAATTCGCAGGGCCGTACACCATGCCAGTCACGACGATTACAAGGCAAAGAAAGAGGGCAAGCAGATTCAAGACGACTGCAAGTTCACGCCATCTGGAGAGTCGCCTCCGCACCTTCCGCCGGGGGACATTGGCGGGAGACAACCTGTCCTCAAGCGCCAGGAAAACCAACAGTGCAGGAATGACCTGTGCCAGCACGCCCGCAGCATCGCTATCGATATCCATGGCGCCAGCATAGGGACAAGACTGGCTGCGGTGGCGAAGACCAATGGCATGAAGCAAGAACTTTAAAAATGAAAGAGCCCCCGATCCGCGTTTCCTCGCGTCGGGGGCTCTCTTCGGGTAGGGCTACTCGGACTTGAACCGAGGACCTTAGGATTATGAGTCCCGCGCTCTAACCAGCTGAGCTATAGCCCCGTGCCCCTGCTACCGCGTGCCCCGACGCAGGTGCATCACCGGGGCCCGCCATCTGCAGGGCAGAAACACTCTAGCAAACTGGTGGCCGGCTTTAGACCACCTTCGCTTTAGACCACCTTGTCGTCGTAGCTCGCGCCGCGGTACAGGTCCTCGAATGTCTGAAGGGTCCCCTGGATGCTGTGGGGCTCCACCATGCAGCGGCTGGCGTGCCCCATGGCCTTCCGCTCCTCGGCCGGCAGGCGCAGGATCCTCGTCAGCTTCTCTGTCAGGTCAGCACTGTCATTGGGCGTGAACAGGTAGCCGTTCTCACCGTCCCGCACCAGGTGCGGAAGGGCCATGGCGTCGGCCAGCAGCACCGGCGTGGACGCGGACATCGCCTCAAGGGTCACCAGCGACTGCAGCTCCGCGGTTCCCGGCATGCAGAAGATATCCGCCTTGATGTACGCCTCGCGCAGGTCCTCGTCGCTGGCCATGCCCAGGAACTTCACCCGGTTCTGCAGCCCGAGCCGCTCCACGAGTGCCTCAAGGGCCGGGCGGACTTCCCCGCCGCCCACGATCTCCAGGTGCACGTTCAGATCCGCGGGGCTGGCCGCCACGGCCCTGATCAGCACATCGACGTGTTTCTCCTCCGCCAGCCGGCCCGCAAAAAGCACCGTGGGGTTGGCGTGCGGCTCAATGACCTCGTCCGGCCTGGGCTCGTAGGCCGCGGAGTCGATGCCGTTGGACAGCGGCAGGACCTTGCGCAGGAACGCGTGCTGGTGCATGGCCTTGGCGGCCAGCGGCGTCGGCGTGGTCACGACGTCCGCCTTGCCCATCACCTTGCCCATGTCCTTCCAGGAGATCTTCCCGATGATGTCCTTGAACCACTGCGGGAACGGCAGGAACGGGTTGAGGTTCTCAGGCATGAAGTGGTTGGTAGCAACGATCCGGATGCCGCGCTTTTCGGCTTCGTACAGCACGTGCTCGCCGATCATGTAGTGGCTCTGGATGTGCACCACGTCCGGCTGAACCTTGTCGAACAGCAGGCTGATCTCCTTCTTGATCTCCCACGGGAAGCAGATCCGGAAGTACTCGTGTGTGAAGACACCGTGCGAGCGAAGCCGGTGGACGGTGCCTTCCTTGCGGAATTCGGTGAAGCTCCTGCCCGTGTCCGCGCGGGGGGCGAGGACGTGGACGTTGTGTCCGCGGCCCGTCATTCCCTTGGCCAGCCTGTAGCCGAACTGTGCGGCGCCGTTGACGTGGGGCGGATAGGTGTCCGCCGCAATGAGGATGGTCAGTGGGCGCTGGGCATCGGGCATGGTCACGTGGAGAGCTCCTGGTGGTCACGGTGCGGTCGGCTTCGGCTGACCGTCCCTGGTGGCCGCTGGCGCGTTGGCGCCTGGCCCGCAGTGAAAAATCGGCTAGTGGGATGCCCTGCCTGCGGCCTTCCGAGCGTCTTTCTTCCGCTTGGTGACCTCAGGATGGTGCCTGGAGAGGGCTATCACTCCCACGATAGCAAGGGTTGCGGCTGTACCCATGGCAATCGCCATGACGGCGTGGACATCCGGACGCAGCTCGCCCAGGATGGCGATGCCGATCGCGATGCCCACGATGGGGTCGATCACCGTCAGCCCGGCAATCACGAGGTCCGGCGGACCGGTGGAGTAGGCGCTCTGCACAAACCAGGATCCCAGGCCGCCGGCCGCTGCAATGGCAAGCACCGAGTACCACTGCACGTTCAGCAGGCCCAGGCCGTTCGGATCGAGGAGGTGCTTGCCGATGATCCGGGTCAGCACCGCCACGAACCCGAACAGGACACCGGCGCCAAGGATGTAGATGAAGGCGCTCATGCGGTGCTTGAACATGGCCGCCAGGGTGCCGAAGATGCTCACGGCCAGGGCAAGCAGCAGAACAACGGTGAGTTCGTCGTCGGAACTGACATGGTGGTTTTCCTGCGTAACGTTCACGGCAAGGAGGACGAACAGTGCAGAGCCCGTGACACACGCAGAGATCGCCACCACCGTGGCCCGGTTGATGCTCAGCCCCTGGTCCTTGGCGTTCACCACGGTGGTGATTACCAGGGCGATGGCTCCGATCGGCTGCACGACCGTCAGCGGGGCCGACACCAGGGCGACGGAGTTCATCGCCATTCCCATGCACAAGAGCAGGAGCCCGAAGACCCACCGGGGATTCCGCAGAAGGCGCAGGAATCCGTTGGAGCTGAGCGCTAACCCGCCGGTATCGGCTTTGACCGCACTCCCCTGCCGCTGGGCCCCGAAGGCCAGGCAAAATGCGCCCATCACCGCAAGGAAAACCGCAACCCCCACCATCAGCCGTGCCCGCCGTCGTCGGCTTTAAGTGTTTCGCCCTTCCGGCGGATGGCCCAGAAGTAGTTGTAAGCGGCCACCCAGTGGCCGATCAGCCCCAGGCCGAGCACTATCCACGCCGCAACGAAGTAGGCATCGGCAAAGGGGATGGAGAGCTTCGAGAGCACCAGGAGTGGAGTGCCCAGCAGCAGCAGTCCGGTGCGGGCCTTGCCGACCGTGCTGACAGGCAGATCCGGATGGCCGTGGAAATAGAACAGCGACATGGTGAGCAGCACGGCATCCGGCACCACGAGTGCGGCCAGGTACCACCACTGGACCACTCCTGCTATCACCAGCGTGACCGCCACGGCTATCAACGCCAGCCGGTCGGCAATGGGGTCCAGGACGCGGCCCAGCTTGGAGGCCTGGTTGAACCGCCGGGCGACGTACCCGTCCACCCAGTCGGTGCTGCCCATGATGGCCAGCACCAGAACAGCGAGTCCGTACTCCTTCCGGGCGAGCACGAGCCAGATGAAGAGCGGCACGCCCATGAAGCGCAGCACGGTGAGGAGGTTAGGGACAGTGAAGACCAGATCGCGGTCGACGTGCGGCTGGCCGGGTCGGGAACCAGCGCCGATGAACCTCATCCGGTCCCCCTCTCCGTGGCGGGCGGCGTCTTCCTGTCAAAGTTCAGGGCGGCGCTCAGCTCTTGAACAGTTTGCGCAGCAGGGCGAGCAGGACGGCGGCGGATGCGGCGAGGGCGAGCAGCGGCTTCCACCGGGCTTCAAGCTGCCCGGGCAGGGAACCTGAGGCTTCTCCGGAGCGGTCCGATGATGACAGGGACGCAAGCTTCCCGGCCGCCCGCTCCTTGCCTTCCCGGAGCTTGTCCCTGCCGTTGTCCAGGCGGTGCCGGGCAACGGCGAGCAGGGCCTGGGCCTGCGGCTTGACGTCGACTTCCTCGCCAAGCTCGTCACGGACGCCCTTGAGGTGTTCACGGCGCTGGTGCAGGCGGCGGCGGAGTTCGGGCTCGGTGGGCGCGGGCAGCTCAATCGCCTCGGCTGCTGCCTTGGCTTCCTTGTCTGCCTTCTCCTTGGCCTTGGCCGCTTCCTTGGCTTCCTTGGCCGCCTTGGCCTGCGGTGAGTTCGGGTCCAGCACGGCGGGGTCGAAGTCCGAGCCTTCCTTGGCGATTCCAAGATCGTGCTTGAGGCCGCGGATAGTGTCCTCCGGGACGAGCGGCATGGCCTTCTTGAACTTCCGGAGGCCGATGAGCCCGCCGATGAGGGCAATGAGCAGGAATAAGGCGCATACGAGCAGTGCCGCGAGCCAGGCGGGCATGATGGTGGCAAGTCCCATGATCGCGGCGACGATCAGTCCGGTCAGCAGGAAGGCGGCGAACACGGCCGCTACCCCGAAGAACGCTCCTGCAACGCCCAGCTGCTTGCCCTTGCGCTTGACCTCGACCTTGGCCAGGGCGATTTCGTCGTTGAGCTGGCGCGGCGCCAGTTGGAAGATGAGTTTCAACGTTTTTGGCAGCGCAGTAATACGCAATCCCTGGTTGGCCCGCCCGCTGTGACGCCCGCTCATAGGTTCCGCCTAACTGGTTCCATCATCGATTCTTCTTCGGCTTATCCGGGGCGGACTGTGGCTCAGCGCGTCCCCGCTGACAAAGCTATCATTCAGGGTCATCCGCAACTTCTGGAATTACTGTCCGGCGAGCCCTCCAACGCTGTAAAAGTATGATCTTTGCACCCTAGGATTGGTCTCTGTGACCACCATCAACCCGGGCGATGCCCTAAGCCGCCGCCAGAAGTTCCTCTACATCCTCCTTCTTGGCGCCCTCACGGCCCTGGGTCCGTTCACCGTGGACCTCTATCTGCCCGCCTTCCCCGCGCTGGAGTCGAGTCTGGGAGTATCAGAGGCCGCGGTCCAGCTGACCCTGACCGGCACAACGCTCGGCTTTGCGCTGGGACAGCTGGTGGTCGGGCCGTTCAGCGACAAGTTCGGCCGCAGGATGCCCCTCATCCTGGCGACCGCCCTGCATATCGCCGCCTCGGTCGGGGCCGCGCTTTCCACGGACATAACCACGCTGGGCCTTTTCCGTGTGCTGATGGGCATTGGCGCAGCGGGCGGCGGCGTGGTGGCCATGGCCATGGTGCGCGACCTCTTCAGCGGCTACGCCATGGTCCGGATGTTCTCACGCATGGCCCTGGTCAACGGGCTGGCCCCCATCCTGGCGCCCGTCATCGGATCGCAGCTTCTCCTGGTCATGCCGTGGCCGGGCATCTTCGTGTTCCTGGCGTGCTACGGCACGGTGGTGATCGTCGCCGCGATGTTCCTGGTCCGCGAGACACTGCCGCGAGAGAAGCGCGGCCAGTCGGGCCTGACGGCCAGGCAGCGGTACCGTGCGCTCTTTTCCGACCGGATCTTCGTTGGCCTGCTCATGCTCGGCGGCATGAACTTCGCCGGGCTGTTCACGTACCTCTCCGCGTCACCGTTCCTGTTCCAGGACATCTACGGATTCACGCCGCAGCAGTACGGCCTGCTGTTCGGCGTGAACTCCCTGGGCATCGTGGCCGGAGTCCAGACCAGCTCCAGACTCATCCGCCGGGTGCCCCCGCAGTGGATCCTCGCCGGCTCCACCGCCTGGATGTTTCTGATGGCTGCCCTGATCGTCATCTTCGACCAGCTGGGCTTCGGGCTCTGGGGCGTGATGGTGCCGCTGTGGTTCTACATCCTCGGTACCGGCTTCACCTTCCCGAGCGTGCAGGTCCTGGCACTGTCCAGCCACGGCGCGCAGGCCGGCACTGCCGCTTCTCTGCTGGGCGCCTCCACCTTCATGATGGCCGGCATCATCTCGCCCGTGGTTGGCTGGCTGGGCGGCAGCTCCGCCACTCCCATGGGTGCCGTCCAGGCCTGCTGCATCCTCCTCGCCGCCGCAGCCCTGTGGATCGTGGTCCGGCCCAGGACAGTCCCGTCCATCCACTAGGCCCCGGGTTGTGCTCAGCCAGTAGGCTGGCAGCATGACTCGCAAACCCCACCGCAACCGCCGCGGGCTGTTCGTTGGAGCGATCCTCGGAGCGGTGGCAGGGTACTTCGCAGGCAGGGCCATGGGGAACCCGGCGATGGGCATCATCCTCGGTGCCGTGGCGGGTTCGGCGCTGCTGTACCGCATCAATCCGGGACCGTGGAACCGGCCCTGAACCGGCCCTGAACTGCCCCTGACCGGCGCTGAGAACCGGCAAGGGATCCGGCACTGAGCGCCTGCTATCCCTTACGGCAAGCTGCGGCGGCCATCTGTTCGGCGCGGCCCCGTGCGCGATAAAGTTGATACGTGCCCCACTGGCAGGATCATCCTCCACTTCCGGCCACGTGGCAGCGGTGCGACGCCGGCATACTGCCGTTGTGGTGGGACCGGCTGTGCACACAGACCAGTGCGCAGTCGGCAGCTCTCTATGCGGCGGGACTTTTCACTGAAGACCGACGGCGGCCCATCGCCCAGTGGTTCAACCCGGCATTCAACGCGGCACTGCTGGTGGCCCCCGAAACGTCCCCCGAATGGCCGGTGCAGCGCTTCGGCATCTTCTACGCCCCGCCCGACGGCGGGTTCACCCGCGTCCATTCCTCCCCGCACGAATGGCACCCCCGGGAACCACGGAAGTCGCCCACCGAACGGGAGGCCTTCGCCGAGGCCGTGGCCGAGGCCGAGAGGTTCCTCCAGGTGGAGATGGACTTCGTCTGAATGGCTGATCCAAAGACAACAGCCCCCGGCTTCATGAGGCCGGGGGCTGTTACTTGCTCCTCCTGCTGGACTTGAACCAGCAACCCTTCGATTAACAGTCGAATGCTCTGCCAATTGAGCTAAGGAGGAATGAAGCAGGTATGACATTAGCAAAGGTTTTGCCGCTATGGGAAATCGGCAGAGCGGGGAAACGAAATACCCCGCCCGGGTATAAAAAAGTCCCCGTTCCGGAAGCCCGGAACGGGGACTGTGCGCTCCTCCTGCTGGACTTGAACCAGCAACCCTTCGATTAACAGTCGAATGCTCTGCCAATTGAGCTAAGGAGGAATGAAGCGGGTATAAGCCTAGCAAAGACCCTGCCGGGAAGCGAAATCGGCGCCGGGACGGGCCGCCCCGCACGGCGCCGCAAGGCACCTCAGGCGTCGGAGCGGAGCGAGCGGCGCTCCATTTCCAGCATCATCAGTTCGCGGTTCAGCCGCTGGAATTCCTCGGGGTGTGCCGATGCATCCAGCCGTTGGAGCTGGCCCATCTTCTCCGCCTTCACGCGGGTGATCTGCAGCTCGAAGAGCCTGGCCAGGATGTCGCGACAGTATTTGAGCACGCCCTCTGCGTTGCTCGCCGGCAGCGGCACCACTGCAAGCTCCGAAACCAGCGGCCGGAGGGGCTCGGGCACCTCCTGCATCACCTGTTCCACCCACCTCACCGGGTCCCCGATGAGTCCCAGTCCGGACGCACGCATGGCGTCGTGGACGGCCTGGAATGCCGGTGTAGCGAACCGTGCGGCCGAGAAACGCTCCCAGATGCCTCCGCCCAGGAGCGAGGGCTCCTGAAGCGCCACTTCCAGCGCCTGCCGCTCCATAGACGCCACCGGGTCCCGCGGATCCGGCCTGTTGAAGGACGGGACAACGCCCGCCGCACGTCCGGCAGCCACGCCCGGTCCGCCCGCCTGCGCGGAAGCCGCCGGAGTTTGGGCGCCGGAACCAGACGACCGTCCCTGGTCGCCCCGTTTCACGGCGGCGCTAACCATGCGCAGCACCTCGTTCGGGTCCGGCATGCCCAACCAGCCGGTGAGTGCCTGGCAGTAGCCCGTCCGCGTGGAAGCGTCCCGGATGGCGGCAACCACCGGCACCGAGGCTTTCAGGCCTTGCACGCGCCCTTCCACTGTGTCCAGATTGAACTGCTTCAACGTGGTGCGGATGGCGAATTCAAACAGCGGCCGGCGTGACCGCACCAGTGCGTGCACGGCGTCGTCACCCTTGCTTTGGCGCAGGTCGCAGGGGTCGGCGCCGGTCGGTTCCACCGCGACGTACGTCTGGGCGACGAAGCGCTGGTCCTCCTCGAAGGCCCGCAGGGCCGCCTTCTGGCCGGCGGCGTCACCGTCGAAGGTGAAGATGACCTCTCCCCCGGTGCCATCGTCGGACAGCAGCCGCCGGGCGATCTTGATGTGTTCGGTGCCGAACGCTGTACCGCAAGTGGCCACCGCCGTCGGGATTCCCGCGAGGTGGCACGCCATCACGTCCGTGTACCCCTCCACCACCACCAGCTGACGGTCCTTGGCGATATTCCGTTTGGCGAGGTCGATCCCGTAGAGCACCTGGGACTTCTTGTAGAGGGTGGTTTCCGGGGTGTTGAGGTACTTGGGGCCTTGGTCGTCCTCGTACAGCTTGCGGGCGCCGAAGCCGATGGTGTCGCCGGCGATGTCGCGGATGGGCCAGATGAGGCGGCCGCGGAAGCGGTCGTAGATCCCCCGGTTGCCCTCGGAAAACATCCCGGTCAGTTTGAGCTCCTGATCGGTGAAGCCGCGTCCGCGGAGGTGCTTGAGGAGCGCATCCCAGCCCTGCGGTGCATAGCCCACACCGAACTGCTCCGCGGCGGCGCGGTCGAAGCCGCGGCCGTGCAGGAAGTTGCGGCCCTCGGCGGCGCCCGGCGTCAGCAGCTGGGCACGGAAGAATTCGTCGGCGATCTTGTGCGCGTCCAGGAGGCGCTGCCGCCGGCCTACCTCTTCGCGGTTGGGGCCGGTGCCGCCGTCCTCGTAGCGCAGCTCGTAGCCGATCCGGGCGGCCAGCTTCTCCACGGCCTCGTGGAAGGAGGTGTGGTCCAGCTTCTGCACGAACGCGATGACATCGCCGTCCTCGCCGCAGCCGAAGCAGTGGTAGCGCCCCACCTGGGGACGGACGGTGAACGACGGCGAGCGCTCGTCGTGGAAGGGGCACAGGCCTTTGTAGGTCCCCAGCCCGGCACCCTTGAGCGTGACGTAGCCGTCGACGACTTCCTTGATATCCGTGCGCTGGCGAACTTCGTCAATATCTTCGCGTTTAATCAGCCCAGCCACAGAGCCATCCTAGTCCCGGGGTTCAGAGCCAGCCGAAGCGCTTCCGGCCGTATGTGGGCAGTTGCGTGCAAAGTCACCACAGGGACGGCAGGCTGCCGACCAGCCGTTCGTACATGGCCAGCGCGGAGCCGTCCGTCAGCGACGCCACCTGGTCGATGACCACGCGGAGCCGGGCGCCGTCGTCGGCAGCGTCCCTCCAGTCGGCAGCGAACATCGGTTCCAGGTGGCGGTCCCCGGAGGCGTTCAGGGACGTCACGAGCGCGTGCAGGACCTCACGCTGCCGTTCGTAGATGGGCTGGCGGTGGTCCGTGGTCATCACGAACGTGGTGGCCAGGCCCTTCATCACGGCGATTTCCATGACGGTCTCGTCCGGGACCATGAGTTCGGCCCTGTAGCGTGTCAGGTTTTCCGGGCCGTAGACGGCCCGCGTGGTCTCCAGCGCGCTCTGGCAGAACCGGCCGATCAGCTGGCTGGTCATGTCCTTCAGGGCCGCCATGGACTTGCGGCTGCCGTCGGCCTCGCGCACCCAGACGTCCGTGGCCTCCAGCCGGGCCAGGGCGGCGTCGATGGCCGCGGGATCGTTGTGGGGCAGGTACCACTGCTTGGCGTAGCCCACCACACGGGCCCGGTGGTCCGGGTTGTCCATCCAGCGCAGCTGGAAATGGCCGGCGACAATGGCGTCCTCGACGTCGTGGACAGAGTAGGAAATATCGTCCGCGAGGTCCATGACCTGGGCTTCGAGGCACGAGCGCCGCTCCGGCGCCCCCGCCCGGATCCAGTTGAAGATGGGCAGATCGTCCTCGTAGGCCCCGAACTTGCTGGTGCGCTGGCCATGGATCACCGGGGCGTCCAGGGCGGACCAGGGGTACTTTGCCGCCGCGTCGAGGCTCGCCCGCGTAAGGTTCAGGCCGGCAGGCCGGCCCTCCGTGTCCAGGACCTTCGGCTCGAGCCGGGTGAGCAGCCTGAGCGTCTGCGCGTTGCCTTCGAAGCCGCCGATTGCGTGCGCCATCTCGTTCAGCGCCGACTCGCCGTTATGGCCGAACGGCGGGTGTCCGAGGTCGTGGCTGAGGCAGGCGGTGTCCACCACATCGGGGTCGCAGCCCAGGGCACGTCCGAGCTCACGGCCCACCTGCGCCACTTCAAGGCTGTGCGTCAGCCGGGTGCGGACAAAGTCGTCCGTGTCCGGCGCCACCACCTGGGTCTTGGCACCGAGCCGGCGCAGGGCCGAAGAGTGCAGCACGCGGGCCCGGTCACGCTCAAAATCGGACCGGTAGGTGCTTTTGGGCGGTTCCTCCACCCAGCGGGCAGAGTCGTGCGGCCCGTAGCCCGGCAGGGACTGGGACGGCCCGCGGGCGGGGACTAACTGGCTCTCGGCGAGCTGGCTTTCACCCACCAGACACGTCCAGTTCCGCGGCGGAGATGTCGCGGGTCTGCTCCGCGTCCATCTGCCGGCTCAGCAGCCAGTCCTTGGGCAGCGCCGGCCTCTTGGGCGAACCGGCACGGCCGCGCGGACCCTCCGAATCGGCGCCCGGGTACGGCACGTCCATGTCCAGCTGGTCCAGCAGTTCGCGCAGCACCTCAAGGGTGGGCACGGTGGCCAGCTTCGCGCGCAGCTCACCGCCCACCACGTAGCCCTTGAAGTACCAGGCCATGTGCTTGCGGATTTCGCGCAGGGCCTTGTATTCGTCGTTGCCGAAGGTCTCGACCATGAGCTCGGCGTGGCGGTAGACGCCTTCGGCCACTTGGCGCAGTCCCGGGCGGTGCCGCTCGTCGCTTCCTTCGAACGCGGCCTGCAGGTCACCGAACAGCCAGGGGCGGCCCTGGCAGCCGCGGCCCACCACTACGCCGTCGACGCCCGTTTCGCGGACCATGCGCACGGCGTCCTCCGCGGACCAGATGTCGCCGTTGCCCAGGACGGGGATGTCGGGGAGCGCCTCACGCAGGCGGGCGATCGCTGACCAGTCGGCCTGGCCGGAGTAGAACTGCGCGGCCGTGCGGCCGTGGAGCGCGACTGCGGCAACCCCGGCATCGCGGGCGATGCGGCCGGCGTCGAGGTACGTCAGGTGGTCGTCGTCGATGCCCTTGCGCATCTTGATGGTCAGCGGGATGCCGCCCTTGGACGCTTCCTTGACCGCGGTCTGCACGATGGCGGTGAAGAGGTCGATCTTCCAGGGCAGGGCCGAGCCGCCGCCGCGCCGGGTGACCTTGGGCACGGGGCAGCCGAAGTTGAGGTCGATGTGGTCCGCACGGTCCTCGTCAACAAGCATGCGCACGGCCTGTCCCACCGTGACGGGGTCCACGCCGTAGAGCTGGACGGAGCGGACTTTCTCGTCGTCGTCGTGGGAAATGATGCGCAGCGACTCCGGCGTGCGTTCCACCAGTGCGCGGGAGGTGACCATCTCCGCCACGTACATGCCGCCGCCGTATTCACGGCAGAGCCTGCGGAAGGCGGTGTTGGTGATTCCGGCCATGGGTGCCAGCACCACCGGGGTGTCCACGGTGATGGGGCCGAGTTTCAGCGGCGGAAGTTCCAGCTTGGGGGCGGGAGGCGTTGCTACAACAGTCACCCGTCCATTGTCTCAAAGCCGGGCAAATCGAGCAGAAAGCGCCGACGACGGCGTTCAGCCGCGCTGGGCGGCCCGCCTGCCCCGCCGGGTCTCGGCCGGCGGCTCCAAGGCTCCGTCCGCCGTCGGGGTTTCGCCGGCCACTGCCGCCGCTGCCGCGAGCGCTCCGGTGTCGTCGACGTCGTCGGGCGTCACGGCAGTCTGGCCGCCGGTGCGGATGCCGGTGGCCTTGACCACGAGCACGGCGATGAGCGTGGTGACGGGAATGGCCAGCACCAGGCCGATCGACCCCACCAGCGTGCGGATGACCTCTTCGGACAGTTCGGCGCTGGTGAGCGCCTCGCCGAGCGGACGGTCGTAGAGCATCACGATGATGAGGACGGGCAGGGCCGCGCCGGCGTACGCGAACGCAATGGTGTACACGGTGGAGGCGATGTGGTCCCGGCCGATCCTCATCGCGGACGTGAACAGCTTGCGGGCGCTGGTGGCCGGCGCCAGTTCGTACAGTTCCCATACCGCCGATGACTGCGTGATGGTGACGTCGTTCAGCACGCCGAGCCCGGAAATGATGAGCCCGCACAGGATGATGCCGGAGATGGAGATGCTGCCCGAGATATTGGTCAGGGTGGCTGCATCGTGGTTTCCCACTCCGGCGAGGTTCGCCGCATCCGTTGCCCAGGCGGCCAGCAGCGCCGTGATGCCCAGTCCGAATATGGTTCCCAACAGGGCGGTTGACGTCCGCGCCGAGAATCCGTGCGCGAAGTACAGCACCCCGATCATGATCACCGTGGATCCCACGAGCGCCAGCAGCAGCGGCGGCTTTCCCTCGACGAGCCCGGGCAGCATGAAGCTCACCAGCACGAAGTACGCGCCGACGAGGCCGATCAGGGCGCGGAGCCCGCGCCAGCGCGCCACCGCCACCACCACCAGGGCGTAGAGGACAGCCAGCAGGATGATGGGCATGGTCCGGACAAAGTCCACGAAGATATACGACGGCGATCCCTGGGCGGCGGCCGCGCCCTGGGCGTTGGAGAGGTTGAGGTAGCGGATGTTGTCACCGACGCGCACGCCGTGGGATTTGGCGATGTCCGGGTTGATCACCACCTTGACCGGGTTGCCGCCCTTGTCCGGCTCCGTGAAGGCGAACGTGCACTGTGAGCCGCCGCCGTTCTGGGCGCCGTCCTGGGAACCTTGTTGCGGATCCTGCGCCGTCGCCGGGCTGCAGCTCTCCGTGACGACTCGCTGGATCCGGCCGGTATCAAAGGTGACACCCGGGGCTGCGGCGTACGGGTTGGCCAGGGTCAGGCCCTCGCGGTTGCCGGACGGCCAAAGCGCCGCCATGGCCGCCAGCGTCAGCAGGGTCAGCGGAATCAGCACCGCGGCAAGAATCCTGTTTGCCTTCCGGCGGGCGGCAATCGACTGGGCCGTTGGCTCCAAATGACCTGTGTGACCGTGGGAGTGACCGGAACCCATCAGCAGTTAGACCTCATGCTTGAACTCTACGGCGGGCACCATAGTGTTGATAAATGGACCACAGGAAGTCGGAGGACTCAGGAGTGAGCCAGCGCAGAACTGACCGGCACGAAACGGTACACGCAGCGCTGCCGGAGCGAACGCCGTCGGAGGCGTCGCCGTCGGAAGCGGTCCTGACCGTCCTGCGCCCGGCCGGAACCACGCAGGGCGTGGCGCTGGTCCTCCACGGCGGCCGCTCGCACAGTTTCGAACCGGTCGAGGCCCGCCATTTGAGCCCGGCCCGGATGGTGCCCTTTGCCCGGCACCTGCATCGGGCGGGGAAGAACCGGGGCCTGGCGGTGTGGATCCTGCGGAACCGCGTGCGCGGCTGGAACGGCGACGAGATGTCTCCCTTGAAGGACGCCCGCTGGGCGCTGGCGAAGATCCGCGAAGAGCATCCCGGACTCCCCGTATACCTGCTGGGGCACTCCATGGGCGGCCTCACCGCCATCTGCGCGGCGGACGATCCCCAGGTGGACGCCGTGGTGGCACTGGCTCCGTGGCTCGATGACGCAACGCCGCCCACCCCGCTGGTCGGGCGGAAGCTCCTGATCGTGCACGGCGACCAGGACCGCTGGACGAGCCCGGCGGC
Source organism: Arthrobacter sp. Soil736 (assembly GCF_001428005.1). Classification (GTDB taxonomy): domain Bacteria; phylum Actinomycetota; class Actinomycetes; order Actinomycetales; family Micrococcaceae; genus Arthrobacter. The sequence goes on along the minus strand of NZ_LMSB01000023.1, from coordinate 238,967 downwards.
ATCGCTGCGGTTCTCGCGCCGCGCTGCGCAGGAGGCCGATGTGGTGCAGTACGTCTCGCTCCGGGGTGCCGGCCACTTCATGTTCCGGCGCGTGCGGCTCTGGCACACGCTGGCCACGGGTTTCCTGATGAAGGCCTTCAGCGACAGGACCGGCACGGCCGGGGCCAAGCCGTCCGCCCCGGCCGCTGCGCTGGACCGTTTGGTGCCGTCCTCCGCCGGAACCCTCCCGGTGGTGCTGTGAGCCTGTTCCCCCTGGACGCGTTCCTGGCCAGCCTGCCGTGGACGGCGCTCGCGGTTCTCGTGGTGCTGGGCGTGACGTTTGCGGCGGCCGTGGCCCAGGGCCGGCACTCGTCATGGACGTGGCGTGGGGGCCCGGATTCGTTGCCGTCGCCGTGGTCTCCTTCGTGATGTCGGCCGCCGCCGGAGATGACGCGAGGCGGCTGCTGCTGCTGGTCCTGACGGGGATCTGGGGGATCCGGCTCGGCACGCGGCGTGGACGGAAAAGTGGTTCCCGGACGCCTACATTTTCGCGCTGGCCGGGGTGGTCCTCATTGCCGTGGCCGCCCTCGCCATCGGCGCCTCACCCCAGTCCATCGCCGATTCGTTCGGCAACGGCTTCTGGGACCTCACCGCCTTCACCCTGCAGATGGCCATGGTGGTGCTCACCGGCTACGTGGTGGCAACGTCCCCGCCGGTGGCAAGGCTCATCAACCGGCTGGCGCTGGTCCCGTCGACGGCACGGACTGCCGTGAGCTTCGTGGCGATGCTCTCCATGTCCGTGTCCTTCCTGAACTGGGGCCTCAGCCTCATTTTCGGCGGCCTGCTGGCGCGTGCCATCGCGCGCCGCAAGGACCTGTCAGTGGACTACCGCGCGCTCGGGGCGGCCGCCTTCATGGGTCTCGGCGCAGTGTGGGCACTGGGGCTGTCATCCTCGGCCGCGCAGTTGCAGGCCACGGCTGCCCCGCTGCCGCCGGCCCTCCTGAAAATCACCGGGATCCTGGATTTCGGGACCACCATCTTCACCTGGCAGTCGCTGCTCACCCTGGCCATCCTCATGGCGCTCACCACTGTCATCGCCCATTTCTCCGCACCGCGCGGTGCCGCCGTACGCACGGCCGGGGACCTCGGTGTGGACCTCGACGACGAACCCAGCGAACCGGCGCCGCGGTCCCGCCCCGGCGAATGGCTGGAATACAGCATGATCCTGCCGGTCCTCGCCGGGATCCTGACCTTGGGCTGGCTGGTGTCGCAGTTCCTGACCAAGCCGTTCCTGACCGTGGTCAGCAGCCTCAACGGCTACCTGCTGGTGTTCCTCATCCTGGGCCTGGTGCTGCACCGGACACCGCGGAACTTCCTGCAGGCCGTGACCAAGGCCGTGCCGGCGACTGCCGGCATCCTCGTGCAGTTTCCGCTCTACGCGGCCATGGCCGCCATCCTCACGAAGGCCACCGGCCACGGCGGCATGTCCCTCTCGGCACACCTGGCCGAATTCTTCTCGGACATCGGCGGCGGCGGTGCGTTCGCCGTCGTGATTGCCCTGTACACGGCCGTGCTGGGGCTGTTTGTTCCCTCGGGCGGCGGGAAATGGCTGGTGGAGGCGCCGTACGTGATGCAGGCGGCCACGGATGTGAACATGAACCTGGGCTGGACCGTCCAGATCTACAACATCGCCGAGGCCCTGCCCAACCTGGTTAATCCGTTCCTCATGCTGCCGCTGCTCGCGGTGCTGAAACTGCGGGCCCGGGACCTGGTGGGCTTCACGTTCCTGCAGTTCGTGTTCCATCTGCCGGTGGTGCTCCTGCTCGTGTGGCTGCTGGGGATGACGTTCGACTTCGTTCCCCCGGTAATCCCCAGCGGCAAGTAGCTGCCTTTAAACCAAGCTGGCCCGCAGTAGTCGCCGTTGGAAACGGGAACTGCTGCGGGCCAGCCGGGTTAATCGCTAGGCCGGGTCGGCAACGACGAACGTCTCGGATCCCTGGCGCCGGGCCTTGCCGGATTCCATCAGGGGTTCGACGACGGCGCGCACCGCTGTCATGGAGTCGTCCAGTTCCATCAGGACCGGGTACTGGTACGCGATGAGGGCCAGGAGATCGCGGACGGCGGCCTGTGCCTCATCCGCGTCCAGCTCCGGCTCATGGCCGAGGAACACATCCGAGGGATGGTCCGAACTGCCCTGCGCATAGCTGACCGCGAATGCCTGCAGCCGGCCCTTCTTCGACGCCGGCACGCCCTGGCCGAAAGCGCTGGCCTTCGGGGCCCGCAGCACGATCGCGCCGTGGGCGCCGCTGAGGTCGTCCAGGAACAGCCGCTGCACCGTGGCGACGCTCAGCTCGCCCGGGCTGTCCCAGCCGTGCACGGACGTGTAGTACCTGCCCACCACGTCGGAGAGCTCCACCGAACCGGTGGCCAGATCCTCGATGCGCTCCGACGCCGCTTCCTCGGAACCGTCCCCGAAGACCGGGAGCTTCAGGGCTGCCGGCTCCACCACCACGAGCTGCGAGCGCTGGATGGGGGCCAGTCCGGCCGCCTCAGCGAACGCCGCACCGGGAGTGCCCGGCTCCACCTTGCAGCGCAGCCTGGAAACGCCCGACAGCGACCCTTCGGCCTCGCGCCGGAGCATGGCAAGCAGGGTGGAACCGACGCCGGAGCGGCGGTGGTCCCGTGCCACCTCGATGTAGGCCCAGAGGCGTTCCGGGTGCAGGGATGCCTCGTGGACCACTCCCGCGGCCACCGGGACGGCGACGCCGTCAACAACGTCCTCGGCCACGACGCAGCGCCGCCAGGGAGAGCTACCGGACGGCGCCAGCGTTCCGCGGAACTGCCCGGCCTGGACGGTTTCCGGGTCTCCCCAGATCTCCAGCAGCGCGAGGTCGTCGCCTTCGCGCCATTCACGGTACTGGATCGCCACGGCTAGGCGCCGATCAGCCGTGCGGCCAGGTAGCCCTCCACCTTGTCCAGGGAGACGCGTTCCTGGCTCATGGTGTCCCGCTCGCGGATGGTGACGGCCTGGTCGTCGAGGGTGTCGAAGTCCACCGTGATGCAGAACGGGGTGCCGATTTCGTCCTGGCGGCGGTAACGGCGGCCGATGGCGCCGGCGTCGTCGAAATCGATGTTCCAGTTCTTGCGGAGCTGGGTGCCGAGGGCCTTGGCCTTCGGGGAGAGGTCCTCGTTGCGGCTGAGCGGAAGCACGGCGGCCTTGACCGGCGCGAGCCGCGGGTCCAGCTTCAGCACGGTGCGGACGTCCACGCCGCCCTTGGCGTTGGGGGCCTCGTCCTCGGTGTAGGCATCGATCAGGAAGGCCATGAACGAGCGGGTCAGGCCTGCGGCGGGCTCGATCACGTAAGGCGTGTAGCGCTCGTTGGTGGCCTGGTTGAAGTAGCTCAGGTCAGTGCCCGATGCCTTCGCGTGCGTGGTGAGGTCGAAGTCCGTGCGGTTGGCGATGCCTTCGAGCTCGCCCCACTCCGAGCCCTGGAAGCCGAAGCGGTACTCGATGTCCGTGGTGCCCTTGGAATAGTGGCTGAGCTTGTCCAGCGGGTGCTCGAAGAAGCGCAGGTTCTCCTCGCGGATGCCCAGGCCGGTGTACCAGTCCATGCGCTCCTTCATCCAGTACTGGTGCCATTCCTCATCCGTGCCCGGCTCGACGAAGAATTCCATCTCCATCTGCTCGAACTCGCGGGTGCGGAAGATGAAGTTTCCGGGCGTGATCTCGTTGCGGAAGGACTTGCCGATCTGGCCGATGCCGAACGGGGGCTTCTTGCGGGACGTGGTGAGCACATTGTTGAAGTTCACGAAGATGCCCTGTGCCGTCTCGGGGCGGAGGTAGTGCAGGCCCTCTTCGCTGGCCACCGGGCCGAGGAACGTCTTCAGGAGCCCGGAGAACTCGTGCGGTTCGGTCCATTCGCCGCGGGTGCCGCAGTTGGCGCAGGCGATGTCCTTGAGGCCGTTTTCGGCCGGACGGCCCTTCTTTTCCTCGTATTCTTCTTCGAGGTGGTCGGCACGGTAGCGCTTGTGGCAGGAGAGGCACTCAACCAGCGGGTCGGAGAAGACGTCGACGTGGCCGGACGCTTCCCAGACCTGGCGCGGCAGGATCACGGAGGAATCCAGCCCAACCACGTCCTCGCGGCCGCGCACCACGGACTGCCACCACTGGCGCTTGATGTTTTCCTTCAGCTCGGCACCGAGGGGGCCGTAGTCCCAGGCGGAGCGCGAGCCTCCGTAGATCTCGCCGGCCTGGAAAACGAAGCCCCTCCGCTTGGAGAGGGAGATGACCTGGTCGAGGACGGATTTTGCTGCCATGGGAACTCCAATTTCTACAGGGCCGCTGGGTGCGGTCCGCGGTTTCTGGCCCCGGAACCCCGGCTGGTTGCCGGGCGGGGGTATGCGAAGGGAAGAATGTGCAGAAAGCTGCGTGTCCTAGCCTACCGGGCGCTACCTCCGAAAGGCGCCCCGCGGCCACGGCAGGGTTGCGACGACGATGGCCGCCAGGGTCAGCAGCGTCCCGAGCACCGTGGGCACTTCCACCACGGTGCCGGGGGCTGGAACCAGCAGATCAAGGCCCAGCGAGCCCAGGAGCTGGCCGGCGATCATGCCGAGCCCCGTCACCAGCACCCCGAGGCTGCGCACCAGGAGCGCCCCGAGTCCGATGAAAACGCACCCCATGGGGCCACCGAGGTAATACCACCACTCCCCCGGCAGCGGGTTGCCCGCACCGGCGACCGCCAGCTTGACGAGCCAGGCCGCCCACAGCACACAGGCGCCTGCGATGAAGTTCACCAGGGTTGCCGCGATGGGGGTGCCGTAGTGCACGGTGGCAGTCCCGTTCATCGCCTGCTGGAAGCTCATCAGGAAGCCTGCCAAAACGGGAAGGAGCACCAGCAGGATGAGCTGGGCGGGGTCACCTGCGGCACTTGCCGCTCCAGAGCCTGCCGCTCGCGCCGCGGGGCCTCCCGCCCCGCCGCCGGAGGCCCCAAAACGCGGCGACACCGCCCAGGCAACCGCGGCGATGGTGAGGACACAGCCGATGATGCGGATGCCCGTCACGGCCTTCTTGCCCCCCGGGCCGATTCCCAGCCTGTCCACCAGCAGCCCGCTGACCGTCTGCCCGGTGACTGTGGACACGGTGAACAGCGCGACCCCCAGCAGGCCGATCGTGAACGACTGTGCGAAGACGAATAACGCGCCGATCCCTCCGGCCATGGCGTAATAGGGCGGGAACCGCCGTTCGCGCAGGGCCGGCAGGATCCTGCCGAGGCCGGCCCGTCCGCGCGGCAGGACGAGGGACACAAGGATCATCAGGACCAGGCCGGTGCTGAAACTGACCACGGCGGCGGCGATGCCGTCTCCGAGGCGGGCACCCAAGGCTCCGTTGATCCGTCCCTGGAGCGGGATGGCCAGGCCGGCGGCCACGGCCATTGGAAGGCCCGCGGCAAGCGGAAGCCGGGGTGCATGGGTCATTGGATTCACCTTACGTCAGGCATCATTACTGGTATGAGCAACCAGGAAATCGAAGAGATCCCCATCCGCGACGCCATGATCCGTCTTGGCCAGCTCCTGAAGCTCGCCAACCTCGTGGAGGACGGAGTGGAGGCCGCAGAACTCATCAAGAACGGCCTGGTCAAGGTCAACGGCGAGATCGACGACCGGCGCGGCCGGCAGCTGCACGACGGCGACACGGTCACCGTCAACGGACGGACCGTCCGGGTCAGCGCGCCCGCCGCATAACGCAGCGCATAAGGGGGTTGAGGGCTGCGCCGGCTCACAGTGGCCGGCGCAGGCCTACTTGCTGAGCACCTCGTGGGTGAGGAACTCGGACACGTGGCCGATCTCCTGGGCATTGATGCCGTGCCACATCCCTGTGTAGAGCACCTTGGTCAGCTTCACGTGGTTCCGGACCCACCCCATCGTGTACTCGATCTTGTCCGGCGTGATGACCGGGTCCTGCTGGTCCCGGCCCCAGAAGAGGGGCACGGTGCCGTCCAGCTCGGCGTCGCGGAACTCGCCGTCGGCGCCTGCATTGACCACAAAGCCTGAAAGCCCGACGACGGCAGCGAAGTCCGCGGGGCGCTGCCGCAGAAGGGTGGTGGCCATCGCCATCCCCATGGAGAAGCCCAGGAGCGTGACGGACGGGTGGTTCTCCTTGACGGTGTCGAGCCAGTCGAGGACGTAAACGGACGCGGCCTTGACCGCGTCGAGGGAGTAGTCGGCTGTGCCGGTCAGCGGGAACCAGGAAAAGCCCGGCCCCATGGCGATGGGTGCGCGGACGGAAGCCACCGCGAAGTCTTCCGGGAGCATTTCCGCCAGGCTGAGGAGGTCCTGCTCGTTCGCTCCGTAGCCGTGCAGCAGGACGAGGAGGGGCTTGCCGGCCCTTGCCTCCTCGGGCTTGGACCACAGAACGACGGGGGCAGGAAAGGAGTCGGCGAAAGTCATGGCTCCATTCTTACAGTTACCCGCCGGTAACAACCTACGGTGGCGTAGCTTGGCAGGGACAAGGCAGGATGTGAAGGTGAGCGGAGCCGAATCGATGCAGAATCCCCAGGGGCCTCCCGGCCGCCACCCGTGGAGCCGCTATGTCGCCATGGGAGACTCCTTCACCGAAGGAATCGGCGATCCCGAACCGAGCAGCCCTGGCGGCCACCGGGGGTGGGCCGACCGCGTGGCGGAGGAACTGGCACGCGGCCGCGATGACTTTGCCTACGCCAACCTGGCCGTTCGGGGCCGGCTGCTCCAGCAGGTCATCGACCAGCAGCTGGCCCCTTGCCTGGCCCTCAAACCGGACCTCGTGACGCTCTCCGCCGGAGGCAACGACCTCATCCGCCCAGGAGGGGACCCCGATGCCCTGGCCGAACGGCTCGACCCCGTTGTGCAGATCCTGACGTTAAGCGGCGCCACGGTGGTCCTGTTCAACGGCCCCGACACCGGCTCGTCCGTGCTGGGCCGGATCCGCAGCAAAGTGGCCATCTACAACGAGAACCTTCGCACCATCGCCGCCCGGCATGACGCCATCATCGCCGACATGTGGTCCCTCCGGCAGCTGAAGGACCCGCAGATGTGGGATGAGGACCGCCTGCACTTTTCGCCCCTGGGCCACCACACCATTGCGGCGATGGTGCTCGAGTCCCTCAACGTCCCCCATAGCCTGGAGCCGCTGGCTCCCAAGCCGCTGCCCTCGCGCAGCTGGCGCGAGGCCCGCACCGGGGACCTCGTCTGGGCACGGGAGTACTTTGTGCCCTGGGTGGTCCGGCGCCTCCGCCACCGGTCCTCCGGCGATGGCATCACCCCGAAGCGTCCCACCCCGGGACCGGTGTTCGGTCCCGGAGTCCCGCTGGGTTCCGGCGAAGGCCCTGTGGGCTCGGAGGACGCGGTCCGGCAGTAGCAGCGGGGCTGGGTGTGAGGAGCGACGGCGGTGATGGAACCGGATGACGTGGTGCGGATCCGGCTGGGAAGCCAGCAGCTCCGTGCTCCTGCGGCGGCCTCGGCTGACGACGCGCTGAAAAACCTGCTCGCCGTCCAGGCCCAGGAATTTCCCTATGCCCGCTGGTCCCTGGCCCAGCGGACTGAGGGCGCCACCGCGGACGACGTGGAGGAGGCAGTCGCTGACGGGAAGATCCTCCGGACCCACATCCTGCGGCCCACCTGGCATTTTGTGCACCGGGATGACCTGCCGTGGCTGCGCGTATTGTCCGCGCCGCGCCTGCACCAGGCCAATGCCGGGACCTACCGCAGGACCGGGATCGACTCCGAGGTTGCGGCAAAGAGCGCCGCAGTGTTGGCTGCGGCGGTGGCGGACGGCGCACACCGGACGCGGGAGCAGCTGGCAACCGAACTGCAGCGTGCGGGGTTTGCGGCCAGGGGGCTCGGCCTGGCCTACCTGATCATGCATGCCGAAATCAGCGGCGTCCTGGCGAGCGGAGTCCCGGTGCGCAGCGCCGGCGGCGCCCTCCGGCAGACCTACGCGGACTTCGACGAACGCGCCCAGGCGATGCCATCCGGCGTTCCCGCGCTGTCCAAAGAGGAATCCCTGGCCGCGCTGGCAGTGCGGTACTTCCGGAGCCGCGGTCCTGCCACGGTAAGGGACTGCGCCGACTGGTCCGGGCTGACGATGGCCGACGTGCGGCTGGGGTTGGCGCTGGGTTTGGAAGCCGACCCCGCGGCGCTGGAGACATCAACGATCGACGGCGCCACCTTCTATTTCCAAGCTCCCGATGATCAATTGCCTGGCCGTCCATCGCCGCGGATAGATCTGGTCCAGTGCTACGACGAATACATCATGGGGTACTCGGTTTCCCGCCATTACTTCGGCGGAACGGCGCCAACATTTCCGCTCCACGACGCTCCCATGCACGTGGTTCTTCTGAATGGACGCATGGCGGGTTCGTGGCGGCATTGGCTGGTACGGACAGGATCCACCGGGCCGCGCTGCCAGCTCGACGTCCGCCTGTCCGCGGCGTTCTCCGGATCCGATGAGGCGATGGACCAGGCACTCGACCGGAGCGTGGCGCGGTACGGGGATTTTCTTGGCGTTCCGACTGCCCTTGGGTCCGCAGACCGCTCCTGAACAGGTGATCCGGGGAGGACTAAGCTGGAATAACACTCATGAGAGGCCCCCCACTGTGAACAATCTGTTTTTCTGGATCATCATTCTGTCGTTCCTGATTCCCGTGGGGATGCGGATGTACCGGCGGTCCGTACAACGGCGAGACCAGGGGCAGGGCTTCCCCGGACAATTTGATGGCCGGTTCGGTGGCCCTAATCCGGGGCGGCGGGACAACGGGCCCCGGGACGGCTACACCCAGCAGGACTACCTCAGCGGTGGCTTTGGACTTCCGCCGGGCGGCCGGCAGGAGCTTCCCCCGCTGGACCAGCCTTACGCATACCCGCCCTACCCGGGGTCCCCGGGCACTGGTGTCAATCCCTCAGGACAGCAGGGACCCGTGCCCTACGACGACAGCCCGGAGTACCGCGCCAACCCGCAGCAGTCGCAGCAGCCCGGGTCTCAGCAGGGGGGCGTTGCCCCCTCGGCTCCCCCGCTGCCGTCGGCCCCGCAGGGTTTCCGCGCACGGAAACTGGCCGAACTCGACCAGCAGTACAGCAACGGGGAAATCTCCATGGAGGAGTACATGACCCGCCGCAACGACATCACCAACGGCTAGGCACGGCACCCGCCCGAAGCGGCTCGCGATTTGATGGAGGGTTCGCCCGGAAGCAAATCCGCGGCAAGAACTGCAACAGCCCGTGTCCCACCGCTTTTGGCGGCGGGGACACGGGCTGTCTTACAGCAGGCCCGGTGTTTGGTCGGCCTGAGGCTCAGTCGACCTGCGGGAACCCGAGGTCAATGACGGACGTGGACGGATCCGGCCAGCGGGTGGTTACGACCTTGCCCCGCGTGTAGAAACGGATGCTGTCCGGTCCGTACATGTGGGTGTCGCCGAACAGGGAGTTCTTCCAGCCGCCGAAGGAGAAGGTGCCCACCGGCACCGGGATCGGCACGTTGACGCCCACCATCCCGACCTCGACGTCGAACTCGAACTGCCGCGCGGCGCCGCCGTCGCGGGTGAAGATGGCAACACCGTTGCCGAACTCGTTGTCGTTGACCAGCCGGACGGCGTCGTTGTACGTGTCAACGCGCACCACCGACAGGACGGGGCCGAAGATTTCATCGTCATAGACCTTCATGCCGGGCTTGACGTGGTCCACCAGGCTGACGCCGATGAAAAAGCCGTTCGAGTCGAACTGCTGTGACCGGCCGTCGACGACGACGGTGGCGCCTTCGTCTTCGGCGCCGGCCACGTAGGACGCAACCTTGTCGCGGTGTTCCGCGGTGATCAGCGGCCCCATCTGCGAGGACGAGTCTGTGCCGGGGCCGATCTTCAGCGTCGCCATGCGGCTGCTGATTGCCGACACAAGGTCGTCGGCGATGTTGCCGACGGCGACGAGCACGCTGACCGCCATGCAGCGTTCACCGGCCGAGCCGTAGGCGGCGGAGACCGCAGCGTCCGCAGCCATGTCCAGATCGGCGTCCGGCAGGACCACCATGTGGTTCTTGGCGCCGCCGAGGGCCTGGACGCGCTTGCCGTGATCCGCTGCCCGCTTGTAGATGGACTGGGCGATCGGCGTGGACCCGACGAAGCTGACAGCCTTCACGTCAGGGTGTTCCAGCAGGACGTCCACAGCCTCCTTGTCGCCCTGGACCACGTTCAGCACGCCCGCCGGCAATCCCGCCTCGGCGAAGACCTCGGCGATGAACACCGCCGAGGACGGGTCCTTCTCGCTCGGCTTCAGCAGCACGGTGTTGCCGCAGGCCAGCGCGCTGCCGATCATCCAGAGCGGCACCATGGCCGGGAAGTTGAACGGCGTAATGCACGCCACCACGCCAACGGGCTGGCGGACGGAGTGCACGTCGACGCCGCTGGAGACCTGTTCCGACCGCTCGCCCTTGAGCATGTGGGAAAGGCCGGTGGCGAACTCGATGTTCTCGAGGCCGCGCGAGATCTCGCCTTCGGCGTCGGAGAGGACCTTGCCGTGCTCGCTGGTGAGGATGGCCGCGAGCTCGGATTTGCGCTGCGTCAGGATTTCACGGACGCGGAAAAAGATGTTCGTGCGCTTGGCAAGGCTCGTTGCCCGCCAGGCCGGCAGGGCCGCGCGGGCCGCTGAGATGGCCTCCTCGACCCTGGCGGCTGAAGCAAGCGCGACCTGCTTCTCCTGGTCGCCTGTTGCGGGGTTGAAGACGGGGCCGAAACGGTCGGCGTCGCTGACGCGGCTGCCGTTGATGAAGTGCGGAATGGTTTCCATTGATGTCTCTTTTCTTGCGGGTCCGGCAACAGGCTGTTCCGGACGCGGGCGGGCGGCGTTGACCGCGGATTGAATGGGAGTGGGGTGAATGGGAGCGTGGGGTGAATGGGAGCGCGTGGCTACCTTGCGGGGTCCAGCGAACCGTCGACGAGCTTGATGATCATGGAGCAGTCCTTGCCCGACTCGCCGGCGTCGATGAGCTGCTGGAACAGCTGCTGGACGTGCTTGCCGATTTCCAGGGGTGTGCCGGTGTCCTCGGCGGCGCTGATGGCCAGGCCGATGTCCTTGTTGGCCAGTTCGGTGGTGAAGGTGGGAGCAAAATCGTTGTTCGAGGCGGCAGTGGAAACCACCCCCGGAACGGGGTACCAGGTGCGCAGCGCCCAGCTGTCGCCCGAGGAGACGGACGCGATGTCCCAGAAGACCTGCTTGTCCAGGCCGAGGCGGTCGGCCAGCACCGCTCCTTCTGCCGTGGACGCCAGGTTGATGAAGAGCATCAGGTTGTTGCAGATCTTGGCCGCCTGCCCGGTGGTTGCCCCGCCGGTGGGGATGATGTTGGAAGCCATGGGCTCGATGTAGCCGGTGGCGTCGGCCACGGCTTCCGCCTCGCCGCCCACCATGAAGGTGAGCGACCCGGCCTTGGCACCGCTCATGCCGCCCGAAACGGGGGCGTCGACGAACCGGAAGCCGGCGGCAGCGGCGGCGTCGTGCAGTTCCTGTGCGGACGCGATGTCGATCGTGGAGGAGTCCACCAGCAGCGTGCGGGTGCTGGCGTGGGCGAGGACCCCGTCCTCGCCCAGGTAAACGGCCTTGGCGTGCTCGCCCTTGGGCAGCATGGTGAACACGACGTCGGCGCCGTCCACGGCCTCCGCAATGCTCGCCACCGGCTTCACGCCGCCGGCCTCGGCGGCTGCGACCGCTGCGGGGTTGAGGTCAAAGCCCCGCACGTCGTGCCCGGCCTTTGCCAGGTTTGCCGACATGGAACCACCCATGTTCCCCAGACCGATCCAACCGATTACTGCCATGGCGCAAGCCCCTTTGCTTTGGGTCCGGCCGCTGGGGCCGAAGGTTCTGTGTCAACCATCACACCCTGCTACAGTGCAATCAAGGGGAAAAAACACAGACGGTATGTGCATTGATGCACATACGAGCGAAAGGCATGCGAGTGGACTTGCGGCGGCTTCCGAGCCCGGATGACCTGCTGATCCTGCTGACCGTGGCCCGCCTGGGCCGGTTCAACGCGGTGGCGGAGACGCTGGGCACCACCCACACCACCATCTCCCGCAGGATTCTCGCCCTCGACAAACAGCTCGGCGGCAGGACCCTCGAACGCAGCCCGCACGGCTGGGAGCTGACCCAGCTCGGGGCGTCGGCCGTGACAGCCGCCGAAACCATCGAGGAGACCCTGGGATCGCTGTCCGGCCTCATCAGGCAGGATCAGCATGCCCTCTCCGGCCTGGTGCGGATCAGCACGTCGGACGGCTTCGGGTCCGAATTCGTTACGCCCGCCCTGGTCCGCCTCCAGCGGCAGCACCCTCTGCTGAATGTGGAGATGCTCAGCGCCACGCGGAAGGTCAGCCAGAACCGGTCCGGCGTGGACCTCGAAATCGTGGTGGGAAGGACCGACGTCAGCAACGCCCAGACCATCTTCCTGAGCAACTACTACCTCCGGCTGTACGCCAGCCCGGCGTACGCCGGCGAGTTCGGGCTCCCGGAAACGCTCGACGGCGTGGGGCAGCACTGCTTTGTGTCCTACGTCGAATCGGCCCTGCAGGTGGCCGAGCTGGGCCACCGGTGGTCCGCACAGCTCCCGATGCCGAAATCCAGCTTCCAGGCCACCAGCGTATTCGCCCAGGTGGAGGCGGTGCGCCGGGGCGCGGGAATCGGCCTGCTGCCGAATTTCATGGTCGCGGGGACCCCGGAGTTCGTTCCTGTCCTGCCCGATGACTTCCAGCGCCAGCTGCCCATCTGGGCGGTGGCCCGCCCCGAATCGCTGCGGTCAGCCCCGGTGCAGGCCGTGATCGCATCGCTCAAGGAGGAAGTGCGCTCGCGCCAGGAGCTGCTGGCCGGCTGAACTGTGCATGAGGGCTGAACAGCGCACGACGGCGGGCCGGCGTCACGCCTGGAACAGCCGCCGGACCACTTGCCCGGCGGCGAGGGCGTCCAGCCCTTCGTTGATTTCGGCCAGCGGCCTGGTGTCGGTGTGCAGGAGCTCGACCGGCAGCCGGCCGTCGCGCCAGTAGCCCAGATAGAGCGGGATATCGCGCCCGGGAACGGCGTCGCCCATGTAGGAGCCCAGCAGCCGCTTGCCCGCACCCGCGAACTGCAGCGCCGGGACGGTCAGCTCGGCGGACGGGTTCGGCAGGCCCACCGAGACCACGGCTCCGCCCCTCGTCACCCGCTCCAGGCACGATGCGATCACACCGGCGGAACCCACGGCCTCGATGGCAACGTCCACGCCGTCTCCGGTGGCCGCCGCTATCAGCCCGGCGGCATCATCCGGGGTGCCCACCGCCGTCGCGCCGCAGTCGAGGGCCAGCTGGTGCTTGCTGGTGTTGGGGTCGATGGCGATCACGGCCGAAGCCCCGGCGAGCGACGCCGCCATGACGGCGGAGAGCCCCACGGCACCCAGCCCGAAGACGGCAACCGACTGGCCGGCGTCGACCGCTGCAGTGTTGAGGACGGCCCCCATGCCGGTGAGCACGGCGCAGCCGAACATCGCCGCCACGGTGTCGGGGACGTCGTCGTCAATGGCCACCACGGACTCCCGTGCCACGACGGCGTAATCGGCGAACGCCGATACGCCCAGGTGGTGGTTGATCCGCTCGCCGGACGGCGTCCGCAGCAATGCCTCACCGTGCAGGAGGTCGCCGGAACCGTTGACTTCCGCGGCCCGGTGGCAGAGGGCGGGGCGGCCGGCCTTACATGCCCGGCAGTCACCGCAGCTCGGCACGAAGACCAGCACCACGTGGTCGCCGACGGAGATGTCGGCAACGCCCTCCCCCACGGCCGCGACCCGCCCCACGGCCTCATGCCCCAGCGCCATGGGGAGGGGCCGGACCCGGGAGCCGTCCACCACGGAGAGGTCCGAGTGGCACAGGCTGGAGTAGGTGATGTCGATGCCCAGCTCGCCGGCGCGGGGCTCCGGCCGGTCCAGGTCCTGCACCACGAGGGGCTGCGCCTCGGTGTAGCTGGTTCCGGACGGGACGGTGGAATAGAGGACTGCTGCTCGCATGGGGAATCCTGCCTACTTCCTGCCGGCCGCCAGGAGATCGGCGGTGCCCTGGGCGTCGGCGGCGTCAACGTCGTGGAGCGAGATGCCGCGGGTTTCCTTGAGGAAGTACACCGAGACAGCGGTCACGACGCAGGCTGCCAGCAGGTACAGGGCCACCGGAACGGAGGACTTGAAGCTGCCCAGCAGCGCCGTGGCGATGATCGGCGCCAGCGAACCGGCAACAATGGACGTCACCTGGTACCCGAGGGAAACGCCGGAGTAGCGCATCCGGGTGGGGAACATTTCCGCCATGATCGACGGCTGTCCCGCGTACATCAGGGCGTGGAACAGCAGCCCGATGGTGATCGCGGCGAGGATGATCATGTCGTTCTTGGTGTCCATCATCGGGAAGGCGAAGAAGCCCCAGGTTCCGCCGAGGATGGCGCCTGCCATGTAGACCGGCTTGCGGCCAAGGGAGTCGGAGAGCTTGCCGACCATCGGCACGGCGCAGAAGTGGATGAAGTGCGCCACCAGCAGGAGCAGCAGGATCCGCGACGTGTCGGTCTGGACCACAACCTTCAGGTAGGTGATGGAGAAGGTCACCACGAGGTAGTAGAGGATGTTCTCCGCGAAGCGCAGGCCCATGGCGGTGAAGACGCCCCGGGGGTACCGGCGGAAGACCTCGGCGACGCCGTAGCCCTTCTTTTCGACCGTGACTTCCTTGCGCGCTTCGAGGAAGATCGGGGCATCCTGGACCTTGGTGCGGATGTAGTAGCCGATGATGACGATTACGGCCGACAGCCAGAAGGCCACGCGCCAGCCCCAGCCGAGGAAGTCGGCCTGCGACAGCGTGGAGGACAGGGTGAACAGCACGCCGGTGGCGAGCAGGTTGCCCATCGGGACGGCGGACTGCGGCCAGCTGGACCAGAACCCGCGCGACTTGCTCGGGCTGTGTTCGGCCACGAGCAGGACGGCGCCGCCCCATTCACCGCCGACGGCGAAGCCCTGCACGAAGCGCAGGAAGACCAGCAGGGCCGGTGCCCAGTAGCCGATCTGCGCGAAGGTCGGCAGGCAGCCCATCAGGAAGGTGGCGACACCCACCAGGACGATGCTGAGCTGCAGGAGCTGCTTGCGGCCGAACTTGTCGCCGAAGTGGCCAAAGACGATGCCGCCGATCGGGCGCGCCACGAAGCCGACGGCGTACGTGACGAACGCGGCAATGATGCCGTCCAGCTCCGTGCCGGAATTGGGGAAGAACATCTTGCCGAACACCAGGGTGGCTGCCGAGGCGTAGAGGAAGAACTCGTACCACTCAACCACGGTGCCGGCCATGGAGGCCGTGACGACTTTTTTCAGGCCAGATGCCTTGACATCGGTTTCCTCTACGCGCCTTGCGGCGGAGTTATCCGTACTCATTAGTGAACTCCTTCGGGGTCTTCTTCGACGCCCATGGGACCAGTCAGTGGCGTACGTGTGTGATGTGCACCACGAAGCGCCGGTTCCAACGAGTATGGTCTGCCATTGGTGCAAGCTCAACGCCAAAAAGTGCAGAACGCATCTGCATAAATGCACATTCCGGCGGCGGCAGGCGCCGCTGTGCGCAGCGGCGCCTAGGCCAGGAAGTAGGCCCTGAGCTGGGCGTTAAGCTGCCCAATGTCCGTGAGGAAGCCGTCGTGGCCGATGGGCGCCTCGATCAGATGGACATCGACGTCGCCGGGCAGCGCTTCGGCGAGCTCGTGGGACTGGGCCGGGAAGTACAGCCGGTCCGTGTCCACGGCGGCAACGAAGAAATCGGCGGTGGTCCTGGAAAGCGCTTCCTTCAGGGTCCCCCGTCCGCGGCAGATGTCGTGGCTCATCAGTGTTTCGGTGATGGCGATATAGCTGTTGGCATCAAAACGCCGCACGAGCTTGCTCCCCTGGTGGTCCAGGTAGCTTTCCACCTGGTACCGGCCGCGGACCCCCAGGGATTCCGCCTCGAGCGGAGTTTCGGATGCCTGGGCGTTCCTGCCGAACCTGAAATCGAATTCGTAAGCGGAACGGTACGTGATGTGTGCGATCCGCCGGGCCAATGCCAGCCCGTCTTCGGGCAGCGGGCCGCCGTAGTAGTCCCCGCCGTTGAAGTTGGGGTCCTGCCTGATGGCAAGCGTCTGCGCCTGGGCGAAGGCGATCTGTTCGGCGGTGCTGCTGGCGCCGACCGCAATGACGCCGCAGCGGCGCACGCGCTCCGGGTAGGTGACGGCCCACTCGAGCGCCCGGGCCCCGCCCATGGATCCGCCCAGCACCGCGAACCAGCTGCTGATGCCCAGCTGGTCCGCGAGGCGTGCCTCGGCGGCGGTGGAGTCCCGCAGCGTCACGAGCGGGAAGCGCGACCCCCACGGCCTGCCGTCCGGCGCAGCCGACGACGGTCCCGTGGATCCGTAGCAGCCGCCGACGATGTTGATGGAAACCACAAA
The DNA here is from genome assembly GCF_001428005.1 of Arthrobacter sp. Soil736. Lineage (GTDB taxonomy): Bacteria > Actinomycetota > Actinomycetes > Actinomycetales > Micrococcaceae > Arthrobacter. Next base: position 222,515 of record NZ_LMSB01000023.1, on the reverse strand, counting down.
GAACCGGTCCGTGTCAGCCGGGGCACCCGGTCCGGCCAGCTGCTCCCACCAGCCTTCTTCATTCCCGCTCCCCCGTGTGACGTGGGTGCTCCCGGTGAGGGCATGCTGGACGAGGATGGCATTGGAGCCGTCCTCGTTCAGGGTTCCCCAGGTCTCATAGGCAAGGGTCACGTCCGGAAGGAACCCGCCGGCCTCAAGCTCAAGGCTGCCGATATTGACGTACTGGACAGTTCCGTCCGGGACTTCTGTGCGGGTGACGGAAATCGTCATAGGTAAACCTCTTCTACGCGCTTGCCCGCCGACAACTGACCGGCAGGCCAGGTCTTCACCCGGGGCACCCCGCCGCGAAAGGAGGGTTGCCGGCCAGCAAGCCGGGGCTGTTGCTGGCACTCATGACCTAGGCCAAGTTTACGAAACACGGCGCCGCCCACGGAAAGATTGTGACGGTTGTGTGACTCCCGGCCGCGCCACGGCCGGGAATCACACAACTTAGACGCCCTTGGCGGCGCGGAAGCCGGCGTCGAGATCGGCCAGAATGTCATCGATGTGCTCGAGGCAGAAACAGCCCCTGCACGCGCCCGGCATTATGACGAACTTCGTCAGAAACCGGACATCCCATGACGGTTAGGGTGGCCTTAGCTGAGAGCCCGGTCACAAAATGCCAAGATGATGGCATGCGCATGGATCACGTCTCTTACGCCTGTGAACACGATGGCCTGGCTGCCACCACCGAACGTATTTCCTCTGCCCTCGGCGTCGAAGCCGTCAAGGGTGGAGTGCATCCCCGGTTTGGAACCCGGAACATGATTATCCCGCTCGCGGGACACAAGTATTTGGAAGTTGTGGAAGTGCTGGACCACCCGGCGTCGGACAAGGCCCCGTTCGGGCAGGCTGTCCGCGCCCGGTCCGCTGCCGGCGGCGGCTGGATGGGCTGGTGCGTCGAAGTGGACGACCTCGCCCCGTTCGAGGAGCGCCTGGGCCGGGCCGCCGTCAACGGCAACCGCAAGTTCCCGGACGGCCGCGAGCTGGTATGGAAGCAGATCGGCATCCTCGGACTCATCGCCGATCCGCAGGTTCCGTACATGCTGAAGTGGGAGGGCGACCCTTCCCTTCACCCGTCCAATGCCTATGACAGCAATGTCAAGATGTCCAGCCTCACCATCGCGGGATCCGCCGAACGGGTCACCGAGTGGCTCGGCGAGCCTGTCGAGAAGCCCCTGGAGGATGTCGCCGTCAATTGGGTGGCCCCGCACGGAACCCCGGGCATCCTGTCCGTCACGTTTGAAACCGCAGCGGGCGCCGTCACCATCTGACGCGCCCTTCACCTCCGGCAGCAAGCCCTACCCGGCAACGAAGCCGGGTTCGGCAGCGCGCTGCCACCAAAACTTCGGCCGCCATCAGCGGGTGCCAACGACGTCACCCACCGATGGCGGCCGAATTCTTTTATCCCAAGCCCACGGCCTTGCCGAAGAGGCTGAATCCTACGAACGCCACGATGTCCAGCAGCGCATGGGCAATGACGAGCGGCATCACCCGGCGGGTTTTGGTGTAGATCCAGGCAAACACCACGCCCATGACGGCGTTTCCGATGAACGGCCCGAACCCCTGGTATAGGTGGTAGCTGCCGCGGAGCATGGAGCTGGCAAAGATGGCCAGCGGCGTGGACCAGCCGAACTTGCCGAAGCGGTCCAGGAGGTAGCCCACTACAATGACTTCCTCCACGATGGCGTGGCGCATGGCGGAGAGGATCAAGACGGGGATGGTCCACCAGTAGGCGTCCAGTGCGCTGGGGATTATCTCCGTCGTAATGCCCAGCGCCCGTCCGGCAGCGTAGAGTCCCAGCGAGGGGACGCCGATCAGGGCGGCCAGGCCTAGGCCCTGCAGCAGGTCCCTTCCCGGGCGGGCAAAGTTGAAGCCGAGCTTTTGGAAGGCCGAGCCGGTGTCATAGCCTGCCCCGGCTTTCGTCTGGCGGTGCTCCGTCATGAAGTAGATGACGAGCAGGACCGGCACGAGGGCAAAGATGATGTCCAGCAACTGGTACGTCAGGTCGAAATATTCGCGCGTGCTTTGCGAACGGTTCAGCGTGGACGTGCCCTGGGCAAGCGGGGCGCGCCTCATCTTGTCCAGCAACTGGACCACCGAGTACACGGCCGACTGCCCCAGTGACAGCCCCAGGACTATCCAGACTTCGATCCGCAGGCGACGGCGGGAAGGAACCAACATGTTCCTATCTTGCCTGCAGTTGCTGGTACTTTCCTGTTTGGGTCCGGCCCGGCCCTGTGCCGGGGCCCTATGCTGGGGAACTATGAGTGCGCCCGGGAAAATCATCATGATCCGGCACGGCCAGTCCGCCGCCAATGCCGACACCTCCATTTACAACAGGGTGCCCGACTACCGGATCCCGCTGACGGACCTGGGCTTCGAACAGGCCAAGGCGGCAGGCGAGCGCATCCGGCGCGAACTGGACGGCCGCGAGGTGTCCGTCTACGTCTCGCCGTACCTGCGGGCGTACCAGACCCTTGAGGCGCTGAACCTGGGCTCCCTCACGGAACGGGTGATCGAAGAGCCCCGCCTCCGCGAGCAGGACTGGGCCAACTTCCAGATCTCCGGCGACATTGAAGACCAGAAGGAGCTGCGCAACGCCTACGGGCACTTCTTCTACCGTTTCCGGGAGGGCGAATCCGGCTCGGACGTCTATGACCGCATTTCGTCGTTCATGGAGACGCTCTACCGCCACTGGTCAAAGCCCAACTACTCCCCCAACACCCTGCTGGTAACGCACGGCCTGACCATGCGCCTGTTCTGCATGCGGTGGTTCCACTGGTCCGTTGAATACTTCGAGTCGCTGAACAACCCGGAGAACGCGGAGGTCCGCATGCTGGTCCGCACTGAGCTGGGCAAATACGAACTGGACCAACCCTTCACCCAGTGGGTTGAGCGCCGGGTGGACGAGACGGTGCTCGACGCCCCGCCCGTGGTCTTCTAGCGAACTTGGTCTTCTAGCGAACCGGGTCAGAGCGACCTATTTCAGAGCGCCCGGGCCCGGGGCGTCTCGGGCGCCACGATCACTTCGGTGCCCCTGGCCTCGAAGGCCGCCTTGTCCGCCGCGGAAATGCCGGAATCGGTAATCAGCCGGGTGAACTCGTAGCCGTCCATGGTGGCGAAGGCCCGGCGGCCCACCTTGGAGGAATCCGCGATGACGTAGGACTCGCTGGCGCGGCTGGCCAGCAGCGCATTGACGGAGGCCTCGCCTTCGCCGGTGTTGGTGGGGCCCACCTCGGCATCAATGCCGTTGACGCCGATGAACGCGATGTCCAGCACCACCTTCTGCATGATGATGTCCGTGTACGGCCCCACGAGCTCGTAGGAGCGCGGGTTGAGGATGCCGCCGGTCACCATGACCTTGATGTTGGGCCGCACGGCCAGCTGCGAAGCGATGTTGATCGCGTTGGTGACCACCGTCAGCGTCGGCTGGTTGGACGGCGAGTTGAGGTCCTCCCGGGTTGCCAGGATCTGGGCCAGCGCGGTGCTGGTGGTGCCCCCGCAGAGTCCGATCACCATGCCGGGAGCGATGAGGGCCGAGGCCGCCAGGGCAATCTGCTGCTTGGCTGCGGCGTGGTCGTCCCGGTTGTACCGGCCGGGAAGGTCGTACGCCAGGGCGCCGGTGGTGGCCCCGCCGCGCGTCCGGCTCAGCAGCCTCCGCTTCGCAAGGCTGTCGAGGTCACGCCGGGCCGTGGCCGGCGAGACGCCGAGCCGCGAGACGATTTCATCGACCTCCACCTGCCCGGTTTCGGCAAGGAGATCCAGGATTGCCGTCAATCGGTCGGTGCGGGTCATGCTAGCCTCTCAGGGAACCAGGCGCCACCGGAAAGTGACGTTTGTTGATTCTAACAGATGCCAAATGATCATCTTCCGTCATCTGCTAGGCGGCTTTCGGCTCAGCCGGGCTCCTACCGTACCCGCTCTCCGGCACGCCACACGGCATGTGTCAGCGGCATCCCCGGGCGGTAGGCCAGATGCGTGGCCGACGGCGCATTCAGCAGGTGCAGGTCCGCGCGGTGCCCGACGGCGATCGACCCCACCGCCCGTTCGCCGTCGACGTCGTTCCCGGACTCACGCCCGAGCGCCAGGGCGCCGCCGTACGTCGCCGCGCGGACGGCCTCGTGGACGCTCAGCCTCATCTGCAGCACGGCGGTGGTGACGCAGAACGCCATGGAGCTGGTGTACGACGTTCCGGGGTTGCAGTTGGAGGCGAGCGCAACGGGCACGCCGGCGTCCAGGAGCTGGCGCGCCGGTGCCAGCGGCTGGCGGGTGGAGAGATCGCACGCGGGGAGGCAGGTGGCCACCGTTCCCCGCCGGTCCGAGCCCGTTGCGGGATCCCAGCCGGACCAGCTGCCGGCCAGCGCGTCGACGTCCTGCCCGGCCAGGTAGTTCACGTGGTCCACGCTCGCGGCGCCGAACTCGACGGCGAGCTGCACGCCGGGCCCATGGCCCAGCTGGTTGCCGTGGACGCGCAGGCCCAGCCCGGCATCGCGGCAGGCCTGCAGCACCTGGCGGGACTGCTCCTCGGAAAAGGCGCCGCGCTCGCAGAACACGTCGGCCCACGCCACATAGGGGCGCACGGCATTCAGCATCGGGCCGCACACGAGGGCCGTGTAGTCGTCGGCGTCCATTCCCGCAGGGACCAGGTGCGCGCCGAGGTAGGTGACCTCATCGGCCACGCCGGCGGCGATCCGCGCGCTCCTCGCCTCCTGCTCCACGTCCAGGCCGTACCCGGTCTTGGTCTCCACGTACGTGGTGCCCTGCGAGACCGCCTCCGCCACGCGGCCCATCGCGAGCCGGGTGAGGTCGTAGTCCCCGGTGCTCCGGGTGGCGCCGGTGGTGACGGCAATGCCGCCGGCACTGTACGTCTCCCCTGCCATCCTGGCTTCAAACTCCGCCGTCCGATCACCGGCAAAAATCAGGTGGGTGTGCGAATCCACCCAGCCGGGGAGCAGTGCCCGGCCGCCGGCGTCCACCGACTCGTCCGCTGCGGGGGCATCGGACGCCGCACCGATCCATGCGATCCGCTCGCCGTCGACCACCACCGCGGCATCCCGAAGGACCCGGTGCTCGTTGTCCTGTGTCATGAGTTCGCCGAGGTTGGTGATGAGGGTAGTCATGAACCCATTCTTCAGCGCCGGATGGACCAGCGCGTCGCGGCAAGCGCTTCCGCTGTCCGGGATTCCGGACTGATCCCCTCCGCAGGCGGATTTTGGGACCCGGCGAGGATTTGGGCGGCCGCGAGCTCGGCGATCCCGGAGGACGTCTGGAAACCGTAACCGCCCTGGCCGGCGAGCCAGAAGAATCCGGGGGCCTCGGCGTCGAACCCCACGACGGGGACGCCGTCGGCGGCTTCGGTGCGCAGGCCGGTCCAGGCCGAGCGGACCGCGCCGATGCCGAGCGAAGTCACGGTGTTGAGCCTGGCGATCAGCCGCTCCACGTCGCCGGGGAACGGGCGCGCATCTCCCGCCCCGCTGGGGACGTGTTCCGACGGAGAAATCAGCACGTCGGCCCCGTCGCTGCGGAAGTAGAAGGAGTCATCAGCGGCAGCCACCATGGGGCACGCGTCAGGAAGGGAATGTTCGACGGCGACAATCGCCGCCGTCCGCCGGTACGGCTGCAGCCCGAGCTTCTCGACGCCGCTGATGACTGCCAGTTCGTCCGCCCAGGCGCCGGCGGCATTGACTACGACGCCGGCCTGGAAAGCTTCCTGCCCCGCGCCCACCTGCCAGCCCGTCCCGAGCCGCTGCGCCGAATGGACCCGGGCGCCGGTGATGATGTCCACGCCCGCGGCCTCGGCCCGCACCCGGTGGTCTTCGAGCAGGACCGGCGCGTTGCAGCCGAAGGAACCCGTGTCCAGGCCGGCAGCGGAGAAGGCTCCCGGTTCCAGGACGGGGCACAGCGCGAGGGCCTCCGCGTGGCTGATGGTCCGCATGTGGCCGCTGGCTTCCGCCCGTACGGTTTCCTCGTCGCCGATCAGCATGAAGCTCCGCGGGGTCAGCACGGGTTCAGGCAGTTCGGCATCCCTGGCCGCCATCAGCTCAAGCGTGCGGATGGTGAGCTCCTGGACCACCGGCGGGCCGAAGCTGGGGATGAGCTGCCGGGCCGAGCGTCCGGACGTGTGGTACGCCAGCTGCTGTTCCGCCTCCACCAGCGCCACCCTGCATCGGCCGGCCAGCGCGGAGGCCAGGGACAGGCCGGCGATCCCCCCGCCGACAATCACCACGTCATAAGTTGCTGCCATGGCTCCATCCTTGCAGATGTGCTGTGGCTGCGAGCGGCTAGCCGGCCACCGCGTTCCGGCTCTTGACGAACGCCTGGACGCACGTTTCGACGTCGTCGGCGCTGTGCGCCGCGGACAGCTGCACGCGGATCCGGGCGGCGCCCCGCGGCACCACCGGGAAGCTGAAGGCCGTGACGAAGACTCCGTGCTGGAGCATCTGGTCGGCGATCTTCGCGGCCAGGACGGCGTCACCGAACATCACCGGAACGATCGCGTGTTCGCCGTCGAGCAGTTCGAACCCTTCCTCGGTCATCCGGCGGCGGAACAGTTCGGCGTTCTCGAACAGCCGCGCCCTCAGCTCTCCGGAGGTCTCCACGAGGTCCAGGGCCTTGATGGTTGCCGCCACGATGGCCGGCGCGAGGGAGTTGGAGAAGAGGTAGGGGCGGGCCTTCTGCCGGAGCATGGCCACCACCTCGCTGCGGCCCGAAACGTAGCCGCCGGAAGCCCCGCCAAGGGCCTTGCCGAACGTTCCGGTGTAGATGTCCACGCGGTGGGACACGCCGGCGTGTTCCGGGGTTCCGGCGCCGGTGGCGCCCATGAAGCCCACGGCGTGGGAGTCATCCACCATCACCAGGGCGTCGTGCTTTTCGGCGAGGTCGCAGATGGCCTCCAGCGGGGCCAGGTAGCCGTCCATGGAAAAGACGCCGTCCGTGACGATGATCTTGCGCCGGGCATCCTTTGCCTCGAGGAGTTTCGCCTCGAGGTCGGCCATGTCCTGGTTGGCGTAGCGGAACCGCTGGGCCTTGCAGAGCCGGATGCCGTCGATGATCGAGGCGTGGTTCAGCGCATCGGAGATGACGGCGTCCTCCGGGCCGAACAGGGACTCGAACACGCCGCCGTTGGCGTCGAAGCAGCTGGAGAACAGGATGGTGTCCTCCGTGCCGAGGAACTTGGACACCCGGGCCTCGAGCTCCAGGTGCAGGTCCTGCGTGCCGCAGATGAACCGGACGCTGGCCATGCCGAAGCCGCGCTCATCCATGGCGGACTTGGCCGCGGCGATGATGTCCGGGTGGTCGGCCAGGCCCAGGTAGTTGTTGGCGCAGAAGTTCAGGACGGCCTGGCCGGACTGCCCGATCTGGCCGGCGGTGATGTGGCTTGCCTGGGGCGAGTCGATGTGGCGCTCGGTCTTGTAGAGTCCGGCGGCGCGGATCTCGTCCAGTTCGCTGCGCAGCTGGTCCTTGATGGCTGAATACATGGGGGGCTCCTCGGCTGGGAAAGTCTTGGGGTTCTTGATGCTGGGTGTCTGGCGCTGGTGGGGTCAGTGCTTGGGGTCAGGTGCTGCTTAGAATTCAGACCAGTCGAGCACAACCTTGCCGCCGACGCCCGCGCGGGCGATTTCGAAGCCCTTCTCCCACTGGGAAGCCGGCAGCACGTCCGTCACCACGGCGGAGATGCTGGCGTGCAGGGCCGGGTTGGATGACAGCATGGCGCTCATGGCGTACCAGGTCTCGAACATTTCGCGGCCGTAGATGCCCTTCAGGGTCAGCATGTGCGTGACCACCTTGCCCCAGTCGATCTCGATGGACTGGCTGGGAAGGCCCAGCATGGCGATGCGGCCGCCGTGGTTCATGTTGTCGATCATTTCCGGCAACGCCGTGGGGTGGCCGGACATCTCCAGGCCGATGTCGAAGCCTTCGCGCATGCCCAGTTCCCGCTGCGCTTCCCGGACCCGCGTTTTGGAGACGTCGATGGCAAGGTCCACGCCGAGCTGGCGGGCCAGCTCCAGGCGGGGAGCCGAGATGTCGGTGATGGCGATCTTGCGTGCGCCGGCGTGGCGGGCCACGGCGATGGCCATGAGCCCGATGGGCCCGGCCCCGGTGATCAGCACGTCCTCGCCCACGAGCGGGAAGCTCAGGGCGGTGTGCACGGCGTTGCCGAAGGGATCGAAGATGGCGCCGAGCTCCGGGGTGACGGAGGGATCCTGGTGGACCCAGACGTTGGTTTCCGGGATGACCACGTATTCGGCGAATGCGCCGTCCCGCTGCACGCCCACGCTCACGGTGTGGATGCACATCTGGCGGCGGCCCGCGCGGCAGTTGCGGCAGATGCCGCAGACGATGTGGCCCTCGCCGGAGACGCGGTCCCCCACCTTGACGTCCCGCACGTCGGCACCGGTCTCCACGACCTCGCCGTAGAACTCGTGCCCGGCGATCAGCGGTGCCTGGATGATGCCCTGGGCCCAGGCGTCCCAGGACTGGATGTGCAGGTCCGTTCCGCAGATGCCCGTGGTCATCACGCGGATCTTGACGTCATCGGGGCCCGCCTCGGGCTCCGGGCGGTCAACCAGCTCGAACCCGGCGTGCGCGCCGGCTTTGTAGAGGGCCTTCATTGGCTTCCTAACTTTTTGGCATGAGCGGCAGCGTCATGCGGGGGAATCTTCCTTCATTAGAGCCACTCCAACGCATTAGCACAAGGGGAATTTTCTCAATCGACGATTTAGCAATTGCTAAGGCATAAGATGGTGGCCATGGAAATCCACCAGCTCGAGATGCTGCGCGAACTCGGCGCGCTCGGAAGCGTCAAGGCCGTGGCCGAAACACTGCTCGTCACGCCGTCTGCCGTGTCGCAGCAGCTGGCCCAGCTACAAAAGAGCGTCGAGGTTCCGCTGACGCGCAAGGAGGGCCGCAACCTCGTCCTCACGGAGGCCGGCCAGGTCCTCGCGGACGCCGGTGCCGCCGTCGTCAGCGCCATGGCGGACGCCCGCATGGCGATCGGCGCCTATCACGGCTCAACCGTGGCGCCCGTGACCGTGAGCGGGTTCCACAGTGCCGGGCAGGCGCTCTTCGCGCCGCTGGCGCGGCTCCTGGACGGGCCGGACAAGCCGAAGGTGCTGCTCTCCGACGAGGACGTGGCGCAGCAGGACTTCCCCGCGCTGACGGCGCGCTACGACCTGGTCATTGCGCACCGGATGGACCACAGCCCGCGCTGGCCGGAAGAACGGGTGGCGGTGATCCCGCTGGCGCATGAGCCCCTCGACGTCGCGCTTCCGGCCGGGCACCGGCTGGCTGCCCAGGCAACGCTGGAAGCGGCCGACGTCGTCGGCGAACCGTGGGTGACCAGCCGCACCGGCTACTCCCCCGCCGATGTGCTCTCCGCCGTCGCCGCCGTCTCCAGCCGCGAACTGAACATTGTCCACCGGATCAACGACTACTCCACGGTGGCCGCCCTCGTGGCGGCGGGAGGCGTGATCGGGCTGCTGCCCCGGCACACGGCGCGGCCCGTGCTGAACCCGGACATCGTGCTGCGCCCGCTGAAGGGCATCAGCACGCGCCGCAGGATCGACATCCTGGCGCGGCCGGAAAACCTCAAACGTGCGTCGGTCCGGGTGGTCTGCGAGGCGCTGCAGGACATCATGGCCCGCCTCGCCCACGACTAACGCACCTGGGCTGTTCCCGGCCTGAGTTCAGTCTTCGGTCTTGTCCTGGTCTTCGGCTTTGCCCTGGCCTTGACCTTTGCCTTGGCCGTTAGCCCGGCCCGGCCCGTTGCCCAGTCCCCGGTCCTGGCCGAGTCCCTTGCCCAGTCCTTTTCCGTTGGCGGCGCCTTCAACGATCATCGTCGCCGTGACCGCGGAGCCGTCCCGGACGCCCCTGATGCGCACGGTGTCCCCCTGCTTGAGGTCCGCCGGGGTGGCAGCGGAGGGCTTAAGCCGCTTGCCGGCGTCGTCCTTTGGAGCGGTGCCGTCCTTCGGAGCAGTACTGTCGGCCGAGGGCTTGGGCACCTTCCTGATCCGCGTCTCGGCGTTGATGACGTACTCCTGGCTGAAGCCGTCCTCGCTCTTGACCGTGATGGCTTTGTCGCTGACCGACTCCACAGTGCCGATTTGCGCCACCCGCTTTTCGAAGCTGCCGTCGGCCTTCTTGGCCACGCTTTCGCTGTGAAGCTCACGCGCCTTGCCCTTGCCCTGGGATTTGTCGGGACCGCCTGGCGCCGAGGGCGACGGCGTCGCCGCAGCCTGCGGCAGGACCGGCTGCGTGGCCGCGTCCCGGGACTGTGCCGTAGGCTCGCTGGCCGCCCATGCGACGGCCACCCCTGCTCCGCTGAGCCCGAAGACGATTGCGACCGCCAGCGCGGTGCTGCGTCGTTTGCCCGGATAGTTGACCGGCATGGCATTTCCTTCCGCCGCACCGGCGGGACTCCGGCGCCCTGAATCCGCAGTTTATGGCCCGGACCCTATGGAGAGCATGGAACGGCGCCCTGCCGGTTAACCCATCTGGGTCGCAGCTCGCGCCGTTCTGAGCGTTCAGAACGGCGTTAACTGCGACCCGGTTGGGAGGCGGAGAGCGTCAGGCGTTGACGCCCAGCTTCTCCAGGATCAGCTCCTTGACGCGGCCGGCGTCGGCCTGGCCGCGGGTGGCCTTCATGACGCCGCCGACGATCGCGCCGATGGCCTGGAGCTTGCCGGCGCGGATCTTGTCCGCGACGTCGGGCTGCGCGGCCAGCGCTGCATCGATGGCTTCCAGAAGCGGGCCGTCGTCGGACACCACGGCCAGGCCGCGCTTCTCGACGATCTCGGCCGGGGTGCCTTCGCCGGCGAGCACGCCGTCCAGCACCTCGGAGGCCATCTTGTTGTTGATCTTGCCGTCTTCCACCATCTTGTTGAGCTCAACGATGGTGGCCGGCTCGACGCCCAACTGGCCGGGATCGACGTCGGCGTTCTTGGCGCGGCCGACGATCTCACCCATCCACCATTTGCGGGCCACGGTGGGGGTGGCGCCGGCGGCGATGGTCTCCTCGATCTCGTCCATGACGCCGGCGTTGACCACGTCGCGGAACTCCAGGTCCGAGTAGCCCCAGTCTGCCTGGAGCCGCTTCCGGCGGGCGGCCGGCGGTTCGGGCAGCGTGGCGCGCAGCTCCTCCACCCATTCGCGGGAGGCGACCACGGGGACGAGGTCGGGCTCCGGGAAGTAGCGGTAGTCGTCGGCGTCGGACTTTTCCCGGCCCGACGTCGTCGTGCGCGTGTCCTCGTGCCAGTGGCGAGTTTCCTGGATGACCGGCTCACCGGAGTCCAGGACGGCGGCGTGCCGCTGGATCTCGTAACGGACGGCATGCTCGACGGCGCGCAGCGAGTTGACGTTCTTCGTCTCTGAGCGGATGCCGAAGCGTTCGCGGCCGTGCGGGCGCAGCGAGACGTTGGCGTCGCAGCGGACGTTGCCGCGTTCCATCTTGGCGTCGGACACGCCCAGGTTCTTGACGATTTCCCGCACCGCGGCGACGTACGCCTTGGCAAGCTCGGGAGCGCGGGAACCGGCGCCCTCGATCGGCTTGGTGACGATCTCCACGAGCGGGACGCCGGCGCGGTTGTAGTCAACCAGCGAGTAGTCGGCGCCCTGGATGCGGCCGGCCGAGCCACCGAGGTGGGTCAGCTTGCCGGCGTCCTCTTCCATGTGCGCGCGTTCGATCTCGACGCGGAACACGGTGCCGTCGGAGAGCTCGATGTCCAGGTAGCCGTCATAGGCGATGGGCTCGTCGTACTGGGACGTCTGGAAGTTCTTCGGGGTGTCCGGGTAGAAGTAGTTCTTCCGGGCGAAGCGGCAGGTCTCGGCGATCTTGCAGTTCAGCGCCAGGCCGATCTTGATGGACGATTCCACGGCCGTCTTGTTCAGCACCGGCAGGACGCCGGGCATGCCGAGGTCCACCTCGTTGACGTTGGTGTTCGGCTCGTCGCCGAAGACGTTCGGCGCGGAGGAGAACATCTTGGTCTTGGTGTTCAGCTCAACATGGACCTCGAACCCCAGGACGGGATCGTACTTCTCCATGGCCTCTTCGAAGCTCAGGGTTGCGTCAGTGCTCATTATTTTGCCTCCTGGGCGTCGACAAGGGTCTCCACAGGCTCGACCACCGGTGAGGCGGCCAATTCCGGGGCACGGTCCAGGAGCGGTCCGCCCCACTTCGCCTCGAGCAGCGATTCCAGGACAGCGCCCACGCGGTACAGGCGGGCGTCCTCGCGGGCGGGTGCCAGGAGCTGGATGCCCACGGGAAGTCCGTCCTCGTCGGCCAGGCCGCCCGGCAGGGACAGGCCCGGAACGCCGGCCATGTTGGCCGGGATGGTGGCGACGTCGTTGAGGTACATGGCCAGGGGGTCGTTCAGCTTCTCGCCCAGCTTGAAGGCCGTGGTGGGGGCCGTCGGGGAAATGAGAACGTCGGCCTTCGCGAAGGCGGCCTCGAAGTCACGCTGGATCAGCGTGCGGACCTTCTGCGCGGAGCCGTAGTAGGCGTCGTAATAGCCTGCGGACAGCGCATAGGTGCCGAGGATGATGCGGCGCTTGACTTCGTCGCCGAAGCCGGCGGCGCGGGTGGCCCCCATGACACGTTCGATGGTCAGCGGCGGCTCCTCGGGGAGGACGCGCAGGCCGTACCGGACGCCGTCGAACTTGGCCAGGTTGGAGGAAGCCTCGGACGGCATGATCAGGTAGTAGGCGCCCAGGGCGTACTTGAAGTTGGGGCAGGACACCTCAACGATTTCCGCGCCCGCCTGCTTGAGCAGCTCGAGGGACTCGTTGAAGCGGTTCTCCACACCGGCCTGGTAGCCCTCGCCGTGGAGTTCCTTGACGATGCCGATCTTCATGCCGTCCACGTTGCCCAGCCGTGCAGCGGCCACGAGGTCGCCGAGCGGGTCCGGCAGGGAGGTGGAATCGAACGGATCGTGGCCGCCGATCACCTGGTGCAGGAGAGCAGAGTCCAGGACGGTGCGGGACACCGGCCCGATCTGGTCCAGCGAGGAGGCCATGGCAATGGCACCGTAGCGGGACACGCTGCCATAGGTGGGCTTGACGCCCACGGTGCCGGTGACGGCGCCCGGCTGGCGGATGGATCCGCCGGTGTCCGTGCCCAGGGCCAGCGGCGCCTCGAAAGCGGCGACGGCGGCAGCCGATCCGCCCCCGGAACCGCCGGGGATGCGGTCCAGGTCCCACGGGTTGCGGGTGGGGCCGTAGGCGGAGTGCTCCGTGGAGGAGCCCATGGCGAATTCGTCAAGGTTGGTCTTGCCCAGGATGGGCATCTTCGCGGCGCGCAGCTTCTGCACCACAGTGGCGTCGTACGGGCTGTGCCAGCCTTCGAGGATCTTCGACCCGGCGGTGGTGGGCTGGCCGACCGTGACGATGAGGTCCTTGACGGCGATCGGAACGCCGGCGAGCTCGTGCAGTTCCTCGGCGGCAGCTCCGCCGGCGGCGCGGATGGCGTCCACCTCGGCGGCGACGGCGAGCGCTTCTTCCGCGTTGACGTGCAGGAACGCGTGCACGCCACGGTCCCCGCCGTCCACGGCGGCGATGCGGTCCAGGTGGGCCTGCACAACCTCGACGGAGGTGATTTCGCGGGCGGCGAGTTTCTCGGCCAGCTGGGCTGCGGAGAAACGGATGAGCTGGTTGCTGTTGGTGTCAGTCATGTTCTACGCCTCATCCAGGATGGCCGGGACCTTGAATCGGTTCTCATCGGAATCCGGAGCGCCGGACAGTGCCTGCTCGGCGGTGAAGGTGTGGCCCACCACGTCTTCGCGGAACACGTTGCTCAGCGGAATCGGGTGCGAGGTGGCCGGAACATCGTCGCCGGCGGCTTCACTTACCGATTTCACCGCATCCACGATGACGGCAAGTTCGCCCGCCATCCTGTCCAGCTCTTCAGCACTCATCTCAATGTGAGCGAGACGCGCGAGATGCGCGACGTCGTCACGGTTGATCGCAGCCATGGATCTCCCCTGCAAGTTCGGATTGTTTTCCGAACCAGTCTACGTGGGTTGGTGTTGTGTCTCCGCACTCTTTGGCGGCAGTTGCAGTCGCCTTACGGCGGCAGGCCAGACGATCCTCCGCGTGCTCGCTCGTTCTCCCCACCGTCCCCCTCCCCTCGCAAGCTCGGGCAGGGAACCCTGACGGTGTGGGCCCCCGCTTAGACGCACGCTTCCGGATGCCCGTCCCGTCGCCGAGGTGCCCCTGCCCACCTATCGCGGCGGCGGAGTTCACCAGCACAACACAAGAAAGCAGAGTGCGGAAAATCTTCCGCACTCTGCTTTCTCTTGTTATCTCCTGTGGTGCTCCTTGGCTGGTTACCCGATGCCGATGGCTCCGGTCAGCATTCCTACGCCGAGCATTACGAGGGAGATCACTGCGGTCCGCCAGAGCACCTTCTTGTGGTGGTCGCCGAGGTCAACCTTGGCGAGCGAAACCAGCAGCAGGATGGCCGGAACCAGCGGGCTTTGCAGGTGGAAGGGCTGGCCCGTGATGGAGGCCCGGGCCATTTCCGCTGCGCTGACGCCGTAGTGTGCCGCGGTCTCGCTCAGGACGGGGAGCACGCCGAAGTAGAAGGCGTCATTGCTCATGAAGAACGTCATGGGGATGCTGAGGATGCCGGTGATGACGGCCATGAACGGGCCCATGTCCGAGGGGATGATGGCCACGAGCCAGGCAGACATCGCCTCGACCATGCCGGTGCCCTTGAGAACGCCGGTCAGGACGGCGGCGGCCATGACCATGCTGACCACTGCAACGATGGACGGAGCGTGGGCCACGAGCTGGGCGCCCTGGTCCTTGACCTTGGGGAAGTTCACCAGGAGGGCGATGGCGGAGCCCACCATGAAGACGAACGGCAGCGGCACGAGGTCGGCCACGAGCATGACCATCACGGCGACAGTGAGGCCCAGGTTGAACCACTGCAGTTTGGGCCGGAGGGTCTTGCGGTTGGGGTCCAGGGCGGTGTCCGTGAGACCTGTGTCGCTGACATCCGCGAGCGTCTCGGTGCGCTCCAGGACGGCCACGGAAGAGCCGCCGACGGCGGGGCCTCCCGTTGCGGGAACAGGTGCAGTGCCGGAACCCGTGCGTCCGCGGCCGGTTCCCGAACCGCCGCCGGCCGTTCCGCCGTCGAACGCTTCGGCAGAGTCAGGCACGCCCCAGATTTCCGGCGCCGTGGCGCGGAGGCGGTTGCGTTCCTGCAGGCCGAGCAGCCAGGAGAAAACGAAGACAACAACCAGGCCGGCGATCAGCGACGGGATCATGGGAACGAAGACGTCGTTGACGTCGATCTTGAGCGCGGTGGCGGCGCGGGCGGTGGGGCCGCCCCACGGCAGGATGTTCATGGTGCCGTTGGCCAGGCCGGCAACGCAGGTGAGGACCACGGGGCTCATCTTCAGCCGGAGGTAGATGGGCAGCATGGCGGCCGTGGTGAGGATGAAGGTGGTCGAGCCGTCGCCGTCGAGGGATACGGCGGCCGCCAGGATCGCGGTGCCGAGGACCACCTTGGCCGGGTCATTGCCGAGCTTGCGCAGGATGAACCGGACCAGCGGATCGAACAGCCCGACGTCGATCATCAGGCCGAAGTAGATGATGGCGAACATCAGCAACGCGGCGGTGGAGGTCATGGACTTCATCGAGTCCATCACCATGTCACCGATGCCGAGGCCGGCTCCTGCAAAGAGACCGAAAACGGTGGGGACAATGATCAGCGCCAGCACTGGCGTCAACTTCTTCGTCATGATCAGCACCATGAATACCGCGATCATGGCGAATCCTAGTAATACCAGCACAGCCGGCTCCTTTGTGTGTCCAGCACCACCCCGGTGTGATGCGTACTACAGACGTTAGAGTGGCCCGCGTCACGGCAGTGCCTTTGGCTCAATTGATTGGCATACTGCTTATTGGGAGCATTTTGCTCATTCTGCTCACGTCCCGCCGGCGGCTGCGCACAAGCCCCGCCCACATATCGTCCAAGGAGTCCAATGACGAGCCCCGCCCGCAGGCTGCCACTCAGGTTCTCCACGCAGACGCTGCTCCTGCAGCTCGGCGTGGTGCTGCTGGTGGTGCTCCTGAGCGGCGCCGTGCACGCGTGGCTCACGTACGAACGTCTGGGCCGCGAGGCCGAAAACCAGGCGCTGACGCTCGCCCGGACGGTGGCGTCGGACCCGTCCGTTCGGGCCGAGGTGCAGGCCATCAGCCGGCAGGCCGGCACTCCCCCGCCGGCCGAACTGCTGGCCGGCCCGCTCATGGCGGCGGCCGAGGGGGCGCGCACGCGCACCGGCGCCCTCTTCGTGGTGATCACCGACGAAACGGGACTCCGGCTGGCCCATCCCGACGCCGAGCGGCTGGGCGAGCGGGTCAGCACGGATCCGTCCGAGGCGCTGGCCGGCCGCGAGGTCACCACCCGGAACACGGGCACGCTGGGGCCGTCGGCCGGCGCTAAGGTGCCGGTCTTCGCGCCCGGCACCGGTTCCGGCTCGGGCTCCGGCACCGGTTCCGGCGGCGCGTCCCCCAAGGTGGTGGGCGAGGTGAGCGTCGGCTATTCCACGGAGACCATCGGCCAGAGCCTGCGCCGGGACATCGGGCCCATCGTCCTGACGGCGGCCGGCTCACTCCTGGCGGGTGTCCTGGCCTCGTTCCTGCTCCGGCGCAGGCTGCAGCGGCTCACCCTCGGCCTCGAACCCGAGGAAATCAGCACGCTGGTCCACGACCAGGTGGCGGTGCTGGAGGGCGTGGATGAGGGCGTAGTGGGCATTTCCGCGGAGGGCCGCATCAGCGTCTTCAATGCCGCAGCCCAGCGGCTCCTCGGCCAGCCGGACCTGTCCGGAAGCCTCTGGGCCGCGGCGCCGGTCCCGCCGAAGCTCAAAGCGCTCACGCAGGCTGACGCCAGGGAAGGCGAGGCCGTGGAGCTGATCGCCGGCGGCCAGGTCCTGGTGGCGAGTGCCCGCAAGGCCCTGCACCGCCAGGAGGACCTTGGCTGGGTGGTCATGCTGCGCGACCGCACCGAGCTGCAGCAGCTGACGCGCCAGCTCGACGCCGTCGGAACCATGTCCACGGCCCTGCGGGCGCAGCGGCACGAGTTCGCCAACCAGCTGCACACGATTGCGGGTTTCATGAGCATCGGCCAGCACCAGCAGGCGCGTGAGTACCTGGCGCGGCTCGCCGCCACCGGGCCGCTGAAGTTCCCGGTGGACCAGGCCGAACTGCTCCAGGACCCGTACCTCCAGGCGTTCATCGGGGCCAAGGGCGTGGAGGCCGACGAACGCGGCGTCACCCTGCGGATCGGGCCCGAGACCCTGGTGCGCGGCCAGGTGACGGATCCGCAGGATGTCACCACAGTCCTCGGTAACCTGATCGACAACGCCGTCAACGCGGCGGTGGCCGGCTCGGCCGGGGAGCGCTGGGTGGAGCTGGAGCTGCTGGACGAACCGACGGACGACGGCGGGACCCTGCACATCGTCGTCGCCGATTCCGGCGATGGTCTGCCCGTCGCCGCCGACCCGGAGGCGGTGTTCGCCGAAGGATTCACGACGGCCGCCGGCCCCGTCCGCTCCGCAGGCGGCCAGGGCCTGGGGCTGGCCCTCGCGCGGCAGCTTGCGCGGCGCCGCGGCGGCGATGTCAGGGTGCTGGAGCCCGGCGGCGCGGGCGGGCCGGGCGCCGTTTTCATGGCCACGCTGCCGGGCACCACCACGGCGCGCAAAGACTGAGTGACTGACGAAGATGGGACGATGATGTCTGAGGATTTCAGGGTGCTGATTGTGGACGACGATTTCCACGTGGCCAAACTCCACGCGGCCTACGTGGACTCGGTGGCGGGGTTCCTTGCCCTGCCCCCGGCGGGTTCGGCGTCACTGGCGCTGCAGTCCATCCACAGCCTTCGGCCGGACCTGGTCCTGCTGGACGTGTACCTGCCGGACGCCTCCGGCCTGGACCTGCTGCACCAGCTGGACGTGGACACCATGATCCTGAGCGCGGCATCGGATGCCGCCTCGCTGCGGACGGCGTTCCGGCGCGGCGCCCTGGGCTACCTACTGAAGCCGTTCACGGCCGAGTCCCTGTCCCAGCAGCTGCGGTCCTATGCCCGGTACCGGCGGATCCTGGCCCAGCCGGGGTCGCTGGACCAGGACACCGTGGAGCGGGCCAAGCGGGCCCTCATCCCCGGCGACGTCTCGCCGTCGGCCAGGCCTCGGTCCGCCACGGAAGCGGCGGTGCTGGAATCCCTGGTGCCCGGCGAGCAGTATTCCGCCGCCGAGGTGGCCGGGCGGGTGGGCGTTTCCCGGGCCACCGCCCAGCGGTACCTGTCCTCGCTGGCGGACGACGGCGCCGTCGAGATCCAGCTCCGCTACGGAACCACGGGCCGGCCCGAACACCGCTACGGCCTCCCGGCTTCCTAAGGGCGCGAACGAACACTTGAGGCCCCTGAATCGCGACTGGAAAGGGGCCTCAAGTGTTCGTTCGCGCTTAGCTAGCTGGCGCTCTTCTGGGCGACAAGCTCGATCTCCACGAGCATCTTCGGGTCCAGGAACGGCAGCACGTGCACGAGGGACAGCGTGGGCCGGATCTCGCCGAACACCTCGCCGTGGGCGCGGCCGGCGTCTTCCCACTTGGTGATGTCCGTCAGGTACAGCTTGGACTGCACGACGTCGGCTAAGCCGAAGCCGGCGTCGGCCAGGACTGTCTCCAGCTTCTGGAGGATGTACTTGGTCTGCTCGTAGAAGTCGCTGCCGACGATGCCGTCCTCACCGCTGGCGGCGGTGGCGGAAATGTACAGCGTGTTGTCCACCTGGACTGCGCGGGAATAGCCAAGGGTCTGTTCCCAGACGGAACCGGTGCCGAACGTCTTGCGCATGGTGCGCCTTTCACTGGGGCCGCATGCCAGCCGACGCTTGGGCAGCCGGGGAATGGGGCCGGGGGAATGAGTCGGCACCACTCTAGGGCGGCTAGATGTCCAGCCGGAAAACCAGCAGCTTTATGTCGGTGTCCGGCACGAACCAGTCGCGCTCAGGGACCCGCCGGAAGCCGGTCTTCCGGTAGAGGCCGTGGGCGCTCTCCCATGTCCCGCCGGTCGTCAGTGCCACGGCGCTGATGCCGTCCAGCGACTTGGCGTATGCGATGATCGCTTCGACCAGGGCCAGCCCGGCGCCGCTGCGCTGCACGGCCGGGTCCACAACCAGCATCCGGAATTCGAGTTCGTCGTCCAGGGCGATGTCCGCATACGGCTCGCCCGCAACAGCCAGCGTCACGGACCCCACAATCCGGCCATCCCGTTCGGCCACCCAGATGGTGGCCTGCTCCGCCCGCCTGGCCACGTCCTGGATCTGCTTCATGTAGGGGTGGTCGGCACTGTCGAAGTATCCCGCCGCCAGATAGGAATCGCGGGTGATCCGGGCTATCGCCTCATAATCGGCGGGGACGGCTGGACGGACAATGATCTGCGGCTGCACCCGTCAATGCTAGTTCCAGAGGGTGGATGCGCAGTGCGAAACAGCTGTTTCCGTGACTGAACTATCACCAGCTCCGGGGGCCAGGTCAGAGCGGAAACCTGCCGGACATCTCCAGCGTTCCCGCGCACGTCCACGCGGCGAGGCGTTCGTCGTCCGTTGGCCCGCCGTTCAGCGGGCTGGTGAGCCGGGGACGCCGTACCCAGCAGCCGGCTTCCTCGGCGATCAGGGCTCCGGCGGCAAAGTCATGTTCGTTGAGGCCCCGCTCGCCGAAGGCATCGTGCGTGCCATCGGCCACCAGGCAAAGGTCCAGGGCCGCCGAACCGAGCCGCCGCACATCCGCGAACCCCTCCATGAAGCCGCCCAGCGCCGCGGCCTGCTCCGCACGGACCGCGGGATCGTAGCTGAATCCGGTGGCCAGGATCTGGCCGGCACGGCCGGACACGGGACCGGTGAGCTGGACGCGGCGGCCGTCCTGTTCGAGCCAGGCGCCGTGGCCCCTGGCGGCGTAGTACACCCGCCCCAGGGCCGGGGCGTTGACGACGCCGGCCAGCCACACGCCGTCGGCGTCGGCAACTGCGACGGAGGTGGCGTAGTAGACGATGTTGCGGATGAAGTTGGTGGTGCCGTCCAGCGGGTCAATGGACCAGCGGAGCCCGGTGGGATTCTCGGGCCGGGTGGTCCCGTGCTCCTCACCGGTGATGGTGTCCTGCGGGCGGGCGCCGCGGATGGCGCTGCGGACGGCGTTCTCGGCAGCGACGTCAAACGCGGTGACCCAGTCCCCCGCCTCGCCCTTGTTGCTGACGGTGCCGTCCGCCAGCGAACCGCTGCTCCGGGCGGACAGCACTGCGGCGCCGGCCGCGGCGGCCGCCTTGGCCACGCCGAGCAGTTCAGTCGGATCCGTGCTCATTCCGAGCCGTTCCCGTCGTCGTCCGGACCCTGCGGAGCGCCTTCTTCGTCGGCAACGCCGGCAGCCGGACCGTTGGCCAGCAGCTCCCGGAACCCGTCCTCATCGAGGACCGGAACGCCCAGCTGCTCGGCCTTGTCCAGCTTGGTGCCGGCATTCTCGCCGGCCACCAGGTAGCTCGTGTTCTTCGACACCGAACCGGCAGCCTTGCCGCCGCGGATCAGGATCGCCTCCTTGGCCTCGTCCCGGCTGAAGCCGGGCAGGCTTCCGGTGACCACGATGGTCAGCCCTTCGAGGGTGCGCGGCGTGGATTCGTCCCGCTCGTCCGCCATCCGGACCCCGGCGGCGGCCCACCGGTCGATGATTTCCCGGTGCCAGTCCTCGGCAAACCACTCCTTGAGCGCCGCGGCAATGGTGGGGCCCACCCCGTCCACGCCGGCGAGCTCCTCCTCGGAGGCCTGCCGGATGGCGTCCATGGTGGCGAAGTGCGTGGCCAGGGCGCGCGACGCCCGCGGCCCGACGTGCCGGATGGACAGCGCCACCAGCACCCGCCAGAGCGGCTGGGTCTTGGCCTTTTCAAGTTCCTTGAAGAGTTTTTCCGTGGTGGCCGTCGGTTTGGACGGCGTCTTGGCGGTGCCCTTGCTGTAGAAGTACGGCACGAGCTCGAACTCGCCGGTGGCCACGCCCTTGGTGCGCTTCTCCCGGCGGATCTTCACCGGGGCGAGATCCTCCGGCGTGAGGTCGAAGAGGGCGGCCTCGGTGGTCAGCGGCGGAACCTCCGGTTCGGCTGGCTGCGTGAGGGCAATGGCGGCTTCCCAGCCCAGGGCCTCGATGTCGAAGCCGCCGCGTCCGGCCAGATGGAACACGCGTTCGCGCAGCTGCGAGGGGCAGGACCGCGCGTTGGGGCACCGGATGTCGACGTCGCCCTCCTTCGCGGGCGAGAGCGGGGTGCCGCAGGACGGGCATTCCGTGGGCATGACGAAGTCGCGCACGGGCGGATCCTGCTGGTCCCGCAGTGCCAGGACGGGCCCCACGATCTCCGGAATGACGTCGCCGGCCTTGCGCAGGACCACGATGTCGCCGATCTTCACGCCCTTGGCCTTGACCACATCCTGGTTGTGGAGGGTGGCCATTTCCACGGTGGAGCCTGCCACCTTTACCGGCACCATCACGCCGAAGGGCGTGACCCGGCCGGTGCGTCCGACGTTCACCGCGATGTCCAGCAGCTTGGTGTGCACTTCCTCGGGCGGGTACTTGTAGGCGACGGCCCACCGCGGGACGCGGGTGGTGTAACCGAGGGCGCGCTGGGTGGCGAAGTCATCGACCTTCACCACGATGCCGTCGATCTCATGCAGCAGGCTGTGCCGCTTGTCCCCGTACCGGGAGATGAACTTCAGGACGTCGGTCAGGCCGCCCAGCACTTCGAAGTACGGGCTGACGGGCAGCCCCCATGCCTCCAGCTGTTTGTAGGTTTCGGACTGGCTGGCCGCTGCGAGGCCTTCGCGGGCGCCGATCCCGTGGACGAACATCTTCAGGGGGCGCTTGGCGGTCTCGGCGGGATCCTTCTGGCGGAGCGAACCCGCCGCGGCGTTCCGCGGGTTGGCCAGCGGCGCCTTTCCTGCCTCGATCAGCGCCTCGTTGAACTCTGCGAAGGCCTTGGACGGGATGAACACCTCGCCGCGGATCTCCATTTCGGCGGGAAACCCGCCGCCGCTAAGCTCCTGCGGGATTTCCTTGATGGTGAGCACATTGTGGGTGATGTCCTCACCGGTGGTGCCGTCGCCGCGCGTGGCCGCCCGGACCAGCTTTCCGTCCCGGTACAGCAGGTTCACCGCAAGGCCGTCAATCTTCAGTTCGGTCAGCCAGGACACCTGGTGGTCGCCGACTTTGGCAATGCCGGCCTCGGCCTTGGCTATCCAGGCCTCCAGCTCCCCAAGGGAGAAGACGTCCTCGAGGCTGTACATGCGCTGGAGATGTTCGACGGCGGCAAACGCCGCAGATACTTCCCCGCCCACCTCCTGGGTGGGTGAATCATTGGACACCAGCTCGGGGTGTAGCGCCTCGAGTTCCTCGAGCCGGCGGAAGAGGGTGTCGAACTCGGCATCCGAGACGAGCGGCTCGTCTTCCTGGTAATACGCGAACCGGTATTTACGGACGAGGTCCGCCAGGTTCTCGTATTCTTCACGGACCGACTCCGACGGAATCACTTCCGGCTCGAGCTGGTCAGTTCCGGTAGCGGCATTGTCTGCGGGGCCTGATGCTGTGCTCACAGACCTATCTTGCCTTACGGCCCCGACATTGTGCCGACTGGACCTTGGGCTGTGTCACCAGTGGCCCGCGAGGCGGTTCCTGCTCCACAGGGCGAACACGAGTCCGGCGAAGCCCACCAGCAAAACGCCTCCCATGATGGCGAAGACGCCCAGGTATCCGCCCGGGCCCTCGTCACCGGCGCTGACGGCCGCTGCGTGGCTCGCCTTCACGGGCTTTTCAATCGGCTTGTTCCAGTTGGACTCGGCCGTCGGGCCGGAATCCGATGGGCTCGGCGAGGCACTGGCGGCCGTCGTGCCGGTGGCAGTCGCGGACGGAGCCGGCGTCGCCGTCATTCGCCCCGTGGCCGTCGCGGTGGGAGCGGGTGCCGTGGTGGCCGCAACCGGAGCGGGTTCCACGGGAGGCTGGGCCGGAGCCACCGGCGCCTTCTGTGCAGGCGGCGGTGCCGTCGAAGGCTCAGCCGTGGGCGCCGGCGAACCGGAGGAAGGGTCCGTCGGCGTGGGCGAACCGGACGGGCACTGCTGCGTGGGCAGGCACAGCGGATCGGCGTGCGCGGCCCCCGCGACGCCTGCCGCCGCGGCGAAGGCCAGCGCGGTGGCAGCGAGTCCGGGCACCAGCGTGGTCCGCAGGAAATGGGGTCGGATCATTGGTTACCTTTGCAGCCGCGCAGGACAGTCCCGCACCGAGTCTTGTCCCGGGTATCTTCCTACAGGGCAGCGCGGGGTAGCAAATCCCTTACGTCCGGCTCTCCGGAGGCAGGGCGATCTGGAGTTTGCGCACTTTGCCCCTGCCAACGATGTAGCCCCGGCCCGGAATGAAGTCCGTGCTGACCCGTCCGAGCGACGTATTGAGCAGGCTGTCGCCTTCGATATCGCCCGGATTGATGAGCAGCCCCCGCCTGCCGGACTTGAAGGGCTGGGCCAGCGACCAGGCCGAGGACCATGTGGACGTCTCGGACTCCCCGACCACCCACTGATCGGCCTTGATGGAGGCCGCCACGAGCCGCTCCACGCCGGACTCCGCAAGGGTCCCCGTGAACTCGGTGAGGCCCTCGATGAAGATGGCGAGCTTTCCGGGGTTGGCCGAAGAATGATCGGTCAGTGCCTCCACCGCTTCCTCGACGTCGTCCGGCCCCACCAGCGAACGGTCCCAGACGGGCAGTGACGCCACGGCCGATTTCCGCGACGCGATGTAGACCAGTTCCGTCCCGGGGTTGGAGCGGCGCAGCGCATAGGCGAGCGTCACGAGCGCCACGGTCCGGCCGGCGCCCGGCGGCCCGGCCAGCAGGAGCGGGCCCTTGGCCATGATCGCGGCAGGCTGGAGCGTTTCGTCGTCGACGCCGATCACGGGCAGGTCCGGCCGGCCGGCCGGAAGGATGTCCAGGTCCACCTGCTCCGGCAGCCGCTCGATCTGCGGGGCCTTCTCGACGCCCTGGCGCAGCATGGCCTCGCTGAGCTTGTGGACCTCCCGCGCCTGCAGCGCCAGGTTGGAGTTGCCGCCCAGGACGGCGAGCTGCACCTCATGGCTGCCGAGCAGGCCGCGCCCCGGAGGCGACGCCTTGCCCAGGACGTCCTTGGGGACGTCCATCGTCATGTAGTCGTCCTCGGACGACAGGCGCAGCACCAGCCGGCGCTGGATGGACGCAAGCAACGACGGCGGCACGGAGTTGGGGCGGTCACCGGTGACCACGAGGTGGATGCCAAGGGGACGGCCGTCGGTTGCCAACTGCAGGAAGAGGTCCCACAAGGCGGACAGGCGGCTGTATTCGTACGTTTCGCGGAGGGCTGACATGCCGTCCACGAGCACGAAGATGCGTTTCTCGTCGGGCATGGCGGCGAGCTTCCGGTACTCCACGATCGTGGACGCCCGGACCTCGGCAAAGCGTGCCGACCGGTCCTCCGCCAGGTCGCGGAGCCAGCGCAGGAGCCGGCCCACCCGCTCGACGTCGTCGCCGTCGATGATCTCGCCGACATGCGGGAGCTCTTCGAGCATTTTCAGCCCGGCGGAACCGCAGTCGATCCCGTAGATGTGCACCGGGCCGCCGCGCGGGGTGACAGCGGCTGCAATGGCGATCCCGCGGAGCGCGGCGGACTTGCCCGAGCCTCCCGTGCCGTAGATGGCCATGTTGCCGTCCCTGTCCGGCTCGTAGAAGACGGTGGGCTGGTCCTGGCGGGCGGGATCGTCGGCAACGCCGAGCAGAAGCCGTTCGTCCGTGCGCGGGTTCGGCAGCAGGGAGAAATCGTAGGTCATGGCCAGTTCGTTCAGCCACGGCTTGCGGGGCGGACCGATGGCCAGGAGGTCCGCCGCCCGGATGACGTTGGACGTCATCCGGGCGATGTCGTTAGGACCGGAGGGCTCGTCCTTGACCGGAGATTCCGGAGCCGGCGTCGCCCAGGCGGGACCGGAACCGAACGCCATTTCCACGATGTCGATCTGCGGGCGCTGCGGCCGCTCGGTGGTCCAGCCGCCGGCGTATCCGGTCTGGAACCCCTGAATGCGGCCAGGTCCGGTTTTTGCCGCGCCACGGCCCGGGATGGAGGGGTCGAAGTAGGCGGCATCCGGCACGCCGAGGATGTCGGTTGCGTCGTCCTCGTCGGCCATGCGCAGCGCCACGCGGAGGTTGGTGTTGGCGCGCAGGCTCTCCTTGATGACGCCGGCGGGGCGCTGGGTGGCGAGGATCAGGTGGAGCCCGAGGGACCGGCCGCGGGCGGCGACGTCGACCACTCCGTCCACGAATTCGGGCACCTCGGTGGCGAGCGCGGCGAACTCATCCACCACGATCACCAGGTACGGCGGCGCGTCGGGGTCCGCCTCGCGCTGCAGGGCCAGCAGGTCCTTGGCCTTCTTCCGGTTCAGCAGCCGCTCCCGGTAGTGAAGTTCGGCGCGCAGCGAGGTCAGGGCGCGGCGCACGAGGTGCGGCGAAAGATCCGTGACGAGCCCCACCGTGTGCGGGAGGTGCAGGCAGTCGGCAAACGCGGCGCCGCCCTTGTAGTCGACGAAGAGGAAGCTGACCCGGTCCGGGCTGTAGGCGGTGGCCATGCCCATGACCCAGGACTGCAGGAACTCGGACTTGCCGGCGCCCGTGGTGCCGCCGACGAGCGCGTGGGGGCCCTCATTCTTGAGGTCCAGGTACAGCGGCTCGACGCCCTTGGACCCCACCAGCGCCCGCAGCGACCCGTTGTCCTTGCGGTTCGCGACGGCGGTGGTGCGGACCGAGTTGTTTTCCTGCCACCGTTCCGCGACGGCCTGCGGATTGTCCAGGAAGTCCTTGCCGATGAGCGCCGCGTAGGAAACGGCGCGGGGCAGGTTCGAGTCGTCTTCCAGGGGCTTTCCGGCGTCCACCACGGGCGACAGCATGCGTGCCAGCTGGCCGGCGAGTTCGGCGTCGAGGCTTTCACAGCTCACGGGGTAGGTGTGGCGTCCCAGCCTCACCTGCCCGGTGGTGGTGCCGTGTTCGCCGTCGACCGCCATGAAGTCGCGGCATGCGGCCGGGAGGGCCTCAACGCCGGTGGCCACCCACAGAACGTGCACGCCGGAGTCCGGCCCGCGTTCCACGAGCCGGGTGAGCCTCCCCCGGTCCACCGGGGCGTCGTCCTCAATGATGACCAGGACCGAGGGCAGCACCGGGGCGGGCACGTCCCCGGTTTCCTCGTGGATGCCGGGCCGGTGGACGGGGCCGGGCGACTGCAGCGCTGCTTCGCGGAGCTCCAGGAGGTCCTCCAGCCGGGCCAGGAGGCTGGCACCGCTGGCGGAACCGGCCGCAAGGTGGTCGCCGGCGAGCGGGCTGTGGCTCGACCCGACGTGCGGCAGCCACTGCAGCCAGTTCCAGCGTTCCCTCGACCTGGTGGACGTGATGGCTGCCACCGCGACCTCGGCCGGCGAGTGCAGGCCGACGAGCTGCAGCACCATGCCCCTGGCCACGTCGTCGACGAGGCCGCGGGAGCCAGCGAGGCCGAACGAGCCGGAAGACCGCAGCTGGGAGACGACCGGCACGCCTTCGATCTCCCGGAACCGGGCCAGGCAGTCCTCGATTTCGCGCCGGAACTCCGTTTCGGTTTCGCTGAAGTTCGGTTCCTCGAGCGGCACCCGCGACGGCACCGTGCCGAGTCCGAACCGGAGCCCCAGGAACCCCTGGTGCTCGGGCCGGTGGGTCCAGAGCAGGGGGCCAAGCTTGTAGATCGAATCGACGGTGTCGCTGACGGACGGCGCCTCCTGCAGCCGGACCGCCCGTTCCACCCGCTGCAGCTCGGTGATGTCCAGCCGGAACGCGGCCATCGATTCCCGGAACTCCTTGAGCTGCTCCTTGCGCTCCCGCTTGGCCTGCAGTTTCTGGTCCACGTAATGCCCCACGATGAACAGCGGCATCATCAGCATGAAAAGCATGGAAATCAGGCTTTGCGTGACTGCGAAGAGGACGGCCCCCATCATCAGCGGGGCTATCAGCATGATGTACGGGAAGGCGTGGTGGTCCTGCCGCTTTGGCCCCGCCGGCGGCACCCGCTTTGACGGGCTGAACCGGGGAACCACGCGCGGGGAACGGTTGAAGTCAACAAGGGGCGACGTCGGAGCGGCCGCGCCGCTGCGGGCCAGCGGCACCACGGTGAGCTCGGTGTCGCCCAACGTCACGGTGTCCGAAGAATTCAGGGTGGCCCGGGTGACGGGCAGCCCGTCCATCTGAAGACCGTTGGCCGAATTGGTGTCAACGATCTCGACGCTCTCACCCACGGTGATGCGTGCGTGCCGTTTCGATGTCAGCGGGTCGGTGAGCCTGACGTCGACGTCGCGGTCCCGGCCGATGTAGCTGGTGCCGGAGGGCAGCGAAAACTCCCGCCCGACGTCGGGCCCGGAAAGAATGCGGAGGGTGGCGACCGCGGGTCCGCGGCCGGCGGCAGGACCGCTGCCGGTTCCGGGAACTCCGAACTGCTCGCTGACCTGGGTTAGCGAAACAACCGATCCCGGCCGCAGTCCCGATTCCAGGAGGTTGTCCGTGCGGTTGAGGACGATGCCGCGCATCCCGCCGGCCACGAACGCCTCGTCGATCCGGAGCGAGAGGTTCGGCGGGGCGGGCTCATCCCGCCGGCCGGGGTCTGCGGTCCAGAGTTCCGTGGCGATGTCCGCCACGGTGGCGAGTCCGTCCACGGTGACGGCGAGGTCCTTGGCGTCCGCGGGGTCCCGGCGAAGCGTCAGTCGGATTCTCATCCTTCGTCGGTCCCTCTCATTTTTTCAATCAGGTACAGGTCATCGGCGGTCACCAGGTGGGACGTGACCGCGTGCTCCACGAGCCGGGCACGCCGGTTGGTGGCAAGCTTTCCCCCGCCTCCCCGGAGGCCGGCGACACCCACGCGGTCCAGCTTGTCGCACACGTTGTCCAGCTTCCTGTTGAACCGGGTGAGCGCCCAGCCGAGGGTCTTGGCCGCGGCCGCGGAGGACGGAATGGCACTGAATCCGGTCCCCTCCCGCCGGAGCATTGGCTCGGCCAGCGCCACGATCAGCGCCTTTTGGGAGTCCGTGAAGACCACGGGACCAATGGTGGTGTCTCCGGCGCTGGAATCGCCGGGAGCCTCCTGCCGGAACGACGGCGTCTTCAGGTGGACGGCGAATTCGTACGTGGTGGGCCCGGCCGTGAAGATGATGGTGGTGTGGCTGAACACCAGCGGCAGGCGGGCGCCCGGGGACAGCCAGGCCTGCATTCCGCCGGAGCCGTCGGCCACGGTTGCGGAGAGCATGCTGCCCACATTGCTGAGCCACCAGATGCCGTCGTACCGGGCGATCTGCAGGAAGCGCCGGTGCAGGTACGGGTTGTCATCCACTTCCAGGTCGCCTTCGCGGCCGATGCTGAAGATGTCCTCGTCCGTCGGCTCATACCATTCGCCGCAGAAATCTATGGCCAGGTCTCCCATTTTCAGTGTCTCCTCATTGGGCTGTTTTGTCAGACGCACGCGATGGAGTCCTCGCCCGCCGGGGACGCGGAGCCGTCACTGCGGACGATGATCACCTGCACGCAGGTGGGTTCAGCGGGGTTGGCGGCCACATCCACGCGCGCCGCGGACGTTGAGAGGTAGCCCCCGCCGCCCTTGACGGTCTTGATCCGCCATTTGTAGGTGTCTCCCGGCTTCGGCTGCGGGTTGGTCCACGTGAACCGGACCTTCCCGGCGGCTCCCGGCGTGCCCGCGAGCTTCGCGACGTCCGGCACGGACCCGTCATCCAGGGCATCTGCCGGCGGCTTGCTGACCTGTTCGCTGGCCAGCACCTGGGGCTGCGGCGCCGATGACGCCACCACGATGCCCACGGTGACCGCGAGCGCCAGGAGTGTTCCGCCGGAGATGGCGAGCCAGAGGTTGCGCTTCCCGTGGTCCTCGGGCAGCGGGTCTGACGCGGGCCCGTCCGGAGCCTTGGGCTGGCTGCTCCGGAGGACCGTTGCCTGTGCCCAGTCGTCACCGGCGGCCGGCGCCCCAGCCGGCGCGGACGGCACTGCCGACGGCGCTGCGGGGCCGCCCGGGCGGGGGCCGGGCGCGGCCTGCGCCCCGGGCGAAGGCGCGGACGACGGCGCGGACCGTCCGCGGTCCAGCGGCCAGGTCCGCGCAGGGAAGGTCGGGGCACTGCCCGTCCTGTCGGGGTCGATGGCGGCGATGTTGCGTACCCGGGTTTCCTCGAACCCGTCGTCGGTGTGGACGTCCTCCTGGTGGCGCTCCTCCAGGACCTCGAAGGGCGTGACCGACAGGTTGAGCTCGGCCTGGATGCGCTGGAGTGCCAGCGCGAAGGCGTGAGCCGATGAATAGCGGGAGGACGCCGACTTCGCCATGGCCGTGGCCAGCGCCTGTTCCAGCGATTCGGGGACGTCGGCCCGGCCGAGCCGCGGGACGGGCGTGCCGGTGATGCGGGAGATCAGTTCCCGCTGGGAGTTGTCCGCCCCCGGCAGGACAAACGGCGAGCGTCCGGCGAGCAGCGTGTACAGCGTGGCGCCGAGTGCCCACACGTCCACCATGACGCCGTCGACCTTTCCTCCCTGGAACTGTTCCGGCGGGGACCACGGAATGGACATCCCGGCGTCTTCATCGGCATCGCCGCCGAGGGTTCCGGAGATGCCGAAGTCGGTCAGCGCCGGCCGGTTGTAGTCCGTGACCAGGATGTTGGCCGGTTTGATGTCACGGTGCGCGATGCCGGCACGGTGGGCCGTTTCGACGGCGGACGCTACTTGGATGCCCACGGCCAGGACCTCGTCCACGCTGAAGCGCTGCCGCCGGTACCGGACGTCCAGGCTGGGCCGGGAGCAGTATTCCATGGCCAGGTAGGAGTGCCCGTCCTCCGTGACCTCGGCCTCGAAGATGGTGACGATGAACGGATGCGACGACAGTTGGGCCATGAGGTTGGCCTCTGACTCGAACCGGCGCCGCGCGCCCTCCGTTTTCAGCCCCGAGAGGAGGACCTTCACGGCCACCTTGCGGCGGGGCCGGTCCTGCTCATAAAGGTAGACATCGGAGAACCCGCCCGATCCGAGCAGGCTGACGTACGTGAAACCGGGGATGCGGGGCGGCGGAGCTACGGGCCGCTTGGAACTCACAGGATCTCCTCAAAGCGCAAGGAAACGTCATCGCCGAGTTCGGCGATGTCACCGTCCAGGACAATGGCCATCTCGTTCTGGGCCAGGCGTCGCGGCGGCTGCCCCTCACGGACCAGGACGGTGCCGTTGGTGGCCTTCAGGTCGCAGAGCATCACGTGCCAGCCCTCCAGCCGCACCTCGACGTGGGACCGTGAAATGTCGCCTCCGGGGCTCGCCACCTGGACCAGCCGCGGCATGACGCCGCCCTGGACGCGCGACACCGACGGCTGCCGTCCTATGACCAGCGACTCATCGAGGTCGATCAGTTCTCCAGTGGACAGCCGCAGCCGGCCGAGCCGGGGTCGCGGCACCTGCACGGCGACGTCCGGGAGCGGGGAACCGCAGGTGGGGCACTGCGCGCTGGTGGGCGGGTTGGCGTGGCCGCGTGCGCACACGCGGGCCAAAACCAGCGGACCGCCGCCCAGCGGACCGCCGCCCGGCTCCCGGCCGGCGGCAGGGGCGGAGGCAGGCTGGGGTGCGGCTGACAGGTCACTCTTGAGTATGGTCTGCCCGTCGTGGTCGCCGTCAGCGAGCCGTTCCTGCAGCTCCTGTGGGGGCAGCTCCTGCTCGGGCAGCTGCTCGTCCACTCCCGGGCGGGCGTCAGACAGGGAAATGAACGACGGCGGGGCCTGGGGGCGCGGGGCACGGTCGCCGCTGGTGGCCCACGGCACCGAATCAATCAGTCCGCCGGGCACCGGGGTCTGGTTGGCCGGCCCGGGCTCGGCGGGCTCGGCGTCCCGGGCGGGCGTGCCGGGGTAGTGAGCGTCCGGGCCGGGTGTGGAGTGGCTCGCTGATTCCGGGCTCGCTGATTCCGGACCTGCTGATTCCTGGCTCCCTGTTTCCTGGCTGGCCGCGGGCGGGGCGCCGCCGTCGTCATGGCCCTCACCGTCCTGGCCGTCGTCGTCCTGGCCGTCACGGACGGCCGCATCCTCGATGCTGCGCATGACGGTCTTGTCCCACAGGTGGTCGTACGAACCGGTGAGTTCGGTGGCCGGTGCAGGCACCTGCGGTCCTTCGTCGTGCCGGTCCGCCAAGTCAGCGGCGCCGGTGACCGTCAGGCCCGTCTCGGGCAGGCGCGTCTCTTCAAGCCCGCCTTCATCCGGCCCCTCCCCAGGCATGCCCGCAGACGTTTCCTCACTCATCCCCGCCACGGTCTCGGCCGAGGCTTCCAGTACGGGTTCAACAACGACGTCGGCGGACGCTTCACTCGCGGAGTCAGTCTCTTGGGGTTTCTCAGTCTCTTGGGGTTTCGCTGCCGGGCTGCCGCCTCCGGCGACCTCCACCCGGAGGGTTTTAAGGAGGACGGCGCCTTCCGTCACCGGCAGCTCCAAGGCCGAGGACTGGCCCGGAACCGTCAGGCTGAACCACTCCGGCGCGTCCAGCCACCGTTCGGTCCAGGTGGTGACATTCCGGCCGTCTAGCACCACCGGGCCGCCCGAAAGGTGAACGGTCAGGTCCAGGTCACCGCGGAGGAAAACCCTCAGCGATTCCCGGAAACCAATGATGCCGAACCAGGGTGTACGGTTCAGCGGCACGCCGAACCCGCTCGTCACGGCGTGGAGCACGTCATGGACTTCGGGGCCGTCGCCCAACAGGCCCCACACGGTGCTGACCAGCGGCGCCGGCGTATCGGGGCCAAGGATGACCGCGGTTCCGGAGCGGACCAGCCCCAACCAGCCGCCCGGAACGTAGCTAGCTGCGGTCATGGGCAGTCCTCGCTCGCGGCTGCACGCGGCAGGGTGTCCTCGTCCTCGGCGGCGGACGCAGTCCTCGGTGCCGTGGTGGCCATGCCTGCATCATTCAGGACGTTCCTGGCGTCGATGACGATCACGGTGATGTTGTCCCTGCCGCCGCTTCTCAGTGCTGCCTGGATGAGCGCATCCACAGCCTCCTGCGGATCCTCCACCGCGCTCAGGATGCCCAGCATCCGGTCGTCGCTCAGCTCCCCGTTGAGCCCGTCCGAGCAGACCATGACGCGGTCGCCCTCCTCGATCGGAAGCAGCCAGTAGTCGGCTTCCGTGTCGTCGCCCGTGCCGAGCGCTCGGGTCACGACGTGCCGGCGGGGGTGGACCGTGGCCTGTTCGGCCGTGATCTCTCCGGTGTCCACGAGCTCCTGGACTTCGGAATGGTCCACGCTGACCTGGGCGAACTGGCCCTGGCTCAGCCGGTACGTCCGGGAGTCGCCGATATTCATGACCAGCCAGTAGGGAACGCCCATTTGCTCCACCACCACCACGCCGCTCAGCGTGGTGCCCGCACGCGAGCCTGTAGCGGCCCGGATGGAGTCATCCGCGGAGGCCAGGAAATGCTGCACCACGGAAGCCGTGGCGGTCCGCTCCCCCGTGGCCAGCTGCGGCATTCCTGCCAGTGCGCGGACGCACATGCCGCTCGCAACTTCGCCGGCTTCATGCCCGCCCATGCCGTCCGCAACGGCGAAGACGGGATCGGAGGCGATGAAGGAGTCCTCGTTGAGCTCGCGGCGAAGGCCGCGGTCTGTGCCGTAGCCGTAGCTCAGGCTGAGGCCCGGCTCGCGGCCGGCCCTTGGAGTGCGGGCCGCCTGCTGTGAGTTCATGCCTGTCCTACGGTGAAAGTGCGGTCCCCGAAATGAACCGTGGTTCCGGGGCTGACAAATGATGGCACGCCTGGCTGCAGCGGCGTGCGGACGCCGTCGGGCGTGGTGACGGCGCTGCCGTTCGTGGAGTTGCGGTCCGTCACCCACACACCCGCGCCGTCCGTGAGCAGGTGAAGGTGGGTCTTGGAGATGGTCCGCCCGGAGTCCGGAACCGCCAGCAGCTGGGCCTGGGACTCGCCGGCGTTGGCGGCGGGATTGCGCCCGATGAGCACATTCCGGTCCAGCCGGAAGTCGCGGCCGTCGTCGAGCTGTATGCGCAGCACCGCCACGGGCGCGTCCTGGCCGGCGTCGCCGCGCAGCTGCGTACGGTCCAGGCCGTCGTCGGGGTGGTTGCCGGCGCTACTCCCCCCGGCCGCCGGCGGGACAGCCCGCGAAACAAGAGGCGAGGCGACCGGCGAGGCCACCTGCTGCACGGGCGGAAGGTCCAGTGGCGCGAAGCTGTACGGACCCTCGATGCCGCCCGTGGTCACCGGGTTGCGGCCGGCGCTGACGTCGAACACGAGGGTCTTGGCGGCGAAGTCATTCCACCCCCGGAGCCCGCCGTTCCGGTCCCAGGTGCTGGACAGCACCACCACGAAGGCCCAGGCAATCCCGAGGAGCACGACGGGGGCCAGGATCCACGGCGCGGCGTCAAACCACTTGAAGATGGCCACGAGTGCGGCGGCGAGAACGGCCAGAAGCATTCCTGCACCGGTGACGATGCCACGGAGGAAAACAGCACCGGCGCCCGGTGCGCAGCCGTCATTGTCTGCGCTGCGGATGCCCATGAGGCGGTTGCCGATGGTGCTGCCGGAGCGGCCCTCGATTCCTGCAATGACAAGCGTGTAGATGAGGGTCAGTCCTACAGCGACGCTCCCGAGGAGGACCAGCCTGCCGGTGTCGTACACGATGAAGCCGGAACTCCTGGTGCTGGTGACGCTCGCAAATCCGAGGGAGAGAAGGACCACCAGGACCACTGCCGGCGCCAGCCAGTCAAGCACGGCGGCGCCGAGACGCTTGCCCGGCGAAGCCGGCACCAGCACGAGTGTGCCTCCCATTCCTGTTCCTTCCCCCGGCCCTACCGGGATGCTACCGGGAATCGGACCGGCGTGTGGCGCGCCCTGAGTTTCGGCGCCTCGGCTCGCCAAGCCTCTGCTCCCTGCGCCTCCGCCCGCCAGGCTGGACCGGGCCGCACGGTTGGACCGGGCCGCACGGTTGGCCAGGGGCGCCCCGCACGCACCGCAGAAGGTTGCCCCGGCCCGGACCGGCTGACGGCAGTGCACGCACCGCTCCGCCCTGTCACTCATGGCCGGTTCCGTCCTTGGAAGCGTTCCGTCCTTGGAAGCGTTCCCGAAGGGCAGTCCGTGCACTCAGGGCGCCGCGGGAATTCACGCCGCCGCGGGAATTCAGGGCGGCCCGTGCATCGGCCAGCAGGGACCGCGGCGAGAACCGTGCCTGTTGGCGCCGCCAGAACCCGACCGTGCCGGTCATTTCCTTGAGCGACCCGTCCACGATCGTCCAGTACTCCCGGACGTCGTCCTCGCTGGGCTGGCCCGCCCCGAAGATGGAAGCGTCCGCCCGATGTGCCAGCATCGTGGTGGTGGTACCGGTCGCCGGAAACGCCTCGGCAACCACGGCGGCCGTCTCCCGCCGGGTGGCGCGGCCGTCAACAGCCGCGCCCATGTCGGTGGCCAGGCTGAGGACCTCATTCCATCCGCCTCCCACCCGCTGTGCCGGGTGTCCGTCAGCGAACCGGGACTTCCTCCGCCGTGTCTTGAGCAGGGCTATGAGCAGCAGCGGCAGGGCCAGGATTCCGACCGGAATCAGGCCGATGCCGATGGCGCTGAGGATGGGACCCCAGAACAGCCACGGATTGTTCTTCTTCTCGTCTGCGTCCAGCGCGTCCGGAGAGGAGTCCGGCGGGAGGTCGGCCGGTTCCTGCGGCGGGGGCGGCGGCTGCAGGACCTGGGGCTTGGGCTTGGACTTGCTTTCGGGGTCCGGCGGAATGGGGATGTTGTCCTTGGGCGGCGTGGGATCGAACGTGACCCAGCCGACCCGGTCGAAGGCCACTTCGACCCACGCGTGGACATCCTTGCCCAGGATCTTGATTTCGCCTGCGCCGTTCTCCGGGCTCTTCGGATCCGGGTAGAAGCCCATCACCACGCGGGAGGGGATGCCCAGATGCCGCAGCATAAGGGACATGGCCACGGCATACTGTTCGTCGTCGCCCAGCATCTGCTTGGCCGTCAGCAGGTCCCGGATGCGCGCCGCGCCGTGGCCGGACACGCTGGGGAGCTGCCCGTCGGCGATGAGCCCGTTGCTGAAGGCGCCCTTCTTCTGGAAATGGGCCTCGATCTGCCGGACCCGGTCAATGGCCGTCGGCGCGTCGGCCGCAAGGTCGTTGGCCTGGGCGCCCACCACCGGCGGGACCTCCGCGGCATCCGGGAGCGTGAGCTTGGCAAAGTCGTACTGCGTCAGCTGGCCATGCTCAAGCTTCACGGGGTCCGAGACCTGGACGCTGTACGAATCCCCCTGGGCCAGGCCCTTGGTGGTCACTGCCGTGTCGGTTCCGGAATTGAAGTACAGTCCCGAGGCCGCGTTGGACGAGCCCGGGGCGAAGCTGAGTCCGGTGGTCTTCCTGCCGCCCGGAACGAAGTACCCCTGATAGTCCTCGACCGTGATGTCCAGCGTGTAGTCGTTTGTGGGCACTGATGCCGCGCTATCGGCGAGGGTGTTGATCGACTTTGCGTCGCCCACCTTGCTGAAATTGCCGGAGCCGTTCGGATCCATGGTGTAGTTGGTGCCGTTGAAGGCGTCCAGGGCCCCCAGCCTGACCCGGGCGTCCTTGGGGAGCCCCTTGACGACGAAAAGGGCGTCGTCCTTCTTGTCCTTGACGAAGTTGCGGAAGCTCGCCAGCGGCGTGACGTAATCCTTGGGATCGAACGGCGGCACGACGACGTTCCGCAGGACCTGGCGTTCGTCGCCGGCGGCGAACAGTGGCGACACGACGGCCGTGATGCCCACTGTCGCGGCAATGACGGCGGCCCCCGCCGTCAGGCGCCGCATTCGCGCCCGGCCGGCGGTATCGGCGTCGTGCTGGGGACGGTTGACCGAGACCTTGCGGGTGTCGGTGCGGCGCAGGCAGTCCCGGCGGAACGTTGCCCAGGCAATGCCCACCACCGTCAGGGCGATGCCCCTTTCCACGGTGAGGAACCCTGCATTGGTGCTGAACGCGATGCCGGTGACGAACAGGGCCAGCACCGGCAGGAGGGGCCAGTACGGGCTCCGGATCCGCCAGGTCAGTACGCCCGCAACCACCGCGGCGATGAGCGAACTCAGGAAGGGGACGATCAGCACCCCGCCGGCGGTTCCCACGGGGACCCCGACCGTGAGCATGTC
The DNA here is from genome assembly GCF_001428005.1 of Arthrobacter sp. Soil736. Taxonomy (GTDB): domain Bacteria; phylum Actinomycetota; class Actinomycetes; order Actinomycetales; family Micrococcaceae; genus Arthrobacter. The sequence continues at coordinate 186,246 of NZ_LMSB01000023.1, read as the reverse complement.
CTTCCAGGAGAACACCACGCCGAGCAGGAGTGTGCGGAGCGATTCCAGGCTCGGGATGACGGCCGCGATGGCGGCTCCGGGCACCGCCAGGGCGGTGCCGAGGACCAGGTAGGCACCGAGCGCCAAGGCCGTGGTGATCAGGAGGCCAAGCCGGAAATGCGCGTTGCAGGCGGCGATGGCGAGGCCGAGGATGATCCCGCCGAACCCCGCCACGAGGTAGTACGGGTCGCCGCCGAAGCTCAGGCTGAACCCGAGGACGCCCAGCCCCAGCAGGACGGTGAGTGCGCCGCCGTCGAGCAGGAAATGCCACCGCGGCTGGCCGGTGGCGAAGGCGGACGGCGGCGCGGACGGAGCCTGCCGCCGCGGGCGGAGGCCGGGTGCCTGGCTCATGCGGCAGCCTTTCGGAGGACGGCGGGAAGGTCGGAGAGGTCGCCGAGGGTCAGCACCGTGAGGTCGGCGATGTTGGCACGGGCCGGCGCCGCACCGGCGTCGAGCCGCACGGCGATGCTGCGCACGCCGGGCGGCACCGAGGCCGCTGCAGAGCGGAGCTGGGCGGGCATCACCTGGCTGCCCACCACGAAAAAGACGACGGAGGCGTTGGGGACCGTGTCGGCAAGCGTCCGGGCAAGGTCGACGGCGGTCTTCCGCAGCGGGGCGCCCACGATCCGGGTCATGTCATCGAGCATGTTGCGGCCGGTTTCGCAGCGAAGCGGGCCCGCCTGGGTCAGGACGTCCAGTTCGCGCTGCTCGCGGATGGCCTGGCGGCCGATGGAGGCGGCCGTGGAAATGGCCATCTCGAACTCGTGCTCGGAGGCGTATTCGTCAGTGTTGATGGACAGCGAAATGGCAAGGTGGGCCCGGCGTGTTTCTTCGAACTGGCGCACCATGAGCTTGTTGGTCCTGGCCGTGGTTTTCCAGTGGATGTGCCGCCGGTCATCACCGGGTACGTAGTCGCGCAGGGCGTGGAAGGAGACGTCCGCACTGGAAAGATCGGTGGTGGGCATGCCCTCCAGGTCGCGGATGAATCCGGCGGCGGAACCTGCCAGGGCCACCGTCCGGGGGTGGACGTAGAGGTCTTCCGGCTCGGTCCAGAGCACCTGGCGGCGCAGGAGATGCAGCGGATCGGCCCGGACGGAACGCACGGGTCCCACCACAATGACGGCCCGGCGTGCCGTGGGAATGGTGAAAAGGTCCTCGTGCACCTGCTGCGGCTTCATGCGCGGGAGGTGGAAGACGGCCGTCGCTCCGCCCACCGGCAACTCCAGGTCAGCGGGCAGGAGCGGCCGTGCGGACGTGTTGGAGACGGCGATGCTTCCCACGGCGCTGTCCCCCACAGCCACCCTGGTCCGGGCCAGGTCCAGCAAGACGCCATACGAAGACCGTCCGAGGATGAAGCCGACCGCGATGAGGAAGAGCACCAGCGCAGCGACCGCCGCGGCCTTGGCTTCCTGCCAGCCGTAGGCCTGTCCCGCAGTCCAAAGGAAGGCTGACGCCCCCAGCACGGACCAGCCCAGGACGCTCACCACGGACAGCACGGGCCGGACGCGGCGGGCCCAGACGCGGCGGACGGCGCCCCAGGCCGGTGCCAGCGCCTGGCCGGCTGTGCTGCCGGCCTCGCGCCACACGTCCGGGCGGTGGAGACGGCTGGCTTTAGCGGAGGGCGTGCCGTCCTTGCGGAAGGGCGGCCGGAAGCGGGCAGCAAGCCTGGTGAGCGGAGTGCCGGTGGACATGTTGGAACCTTTGTTAGCGATGCTTCAGTGGTGTCGGATCGGTGGGGGCGGGCCGGAACCCGCGTATCAGACGGCCGCGCGCTGCTGAGGGGCGGCGACGTCCGCCAGCACCCGGGAGAGCACGGCGTCAGCCGTGGCACCGGAGAACTCGGCCTCGGGATCCATCACGAACCGGTGGGTCCAGACAACCCCCGCGAGGTCCTTGATGTCGTCCGGCAGGACGAAGTTGCGCCCCTGGCTGGCTGCCCAGACCTTGGCCGCCCGGACCATGGCCAGGGCGCCGCGGACGGACACGCCCAGCCGCGTCTCCGGGGCGTTTCGCGTCTCCTCGCAGAGCCGGGAGATGTACTCGAGCACCGCGGTGTCCACGTGCGTGGTGGCCGCGAGGTCGGCCAGGTCCGCCACGGCCTGCGTGGTGATGACAGGCTGCAGGTCGCGGGACCGGTCCTTCAGGTTGGTGCCGCCGAGCAACTGGACGGTGGAGGCGTGGTCCGGGTAGCCGATGGACGTCTTGATCAGGAACCGGTCCAGCTGGGCTTCGGGCAGCCGGTACGTGCCGGCCTGCTCGATCGGGTTCTGGGTGGCCATCACCATGAAGGGGCGTCCCGCCTCGTAGGTGGTGCCGTCCACGGTGACGCGGGATTCCTCCATGACTTCCAGGAGCGCAGACTGCGTCTTGGGCGAGGCGCGGTTGATTTCGTCGGCGAGGACGATGTTGTTGAAGATCGGGCCCTTGTGGAATTCGAACTTCTGGGTCTTCTGGTCATAGATGGTCACGCCGGTGACGTCGGAGGGCAGCAGGTCCGGCGTGAACTGGATGCGGTTGTTGGACCCCCGGACGGTGGCGGCCAGCGCGCGGGCCAGCGATGTCTTCCCGGTTCCCGGTGCGTCCTCGAACAGCACGTGGCCTTCGGCCAGCATGGCGGTGAACGTCAGGCGGATGACGTGTGCCTTGCCCAGGACGGCCTGGCCCACGTTGGCGACGAGCTTTTCGAACGTGCCTGCAAACCAGTCGGCCTGCTCGGTTGTCATGGTCATGAGATGGTTCCTCTTCTGTGTGGCACATAATTTCCGGCAATTCCGGAGCGATTCATTCGTTCGTCATGGGATGGCTTCCCAGATTCAGCACTGGCCCACGCCAGGGCCCCTGACGTCCACCGTGACGGCCTTGACGTACCAGCCCTGGTGCGGCCCGCCGTTCATCAGGTACCAGCGGCCGTTGTTGTTATAGATGTCCGCCCAGCACGGCGTGGCGATCCAGCCGTCTGAATAAGACACCCAGTTGGCGTCGCTGCCACCGCAGCTGCGCGTCGCAGCGTCGTACCGGTCCGGGACACCGGGCTTGCCCGGGCAGCTGTTGTTGTCGCTCTGCTTGACCCTGACTTCTGTCAGCGGGGGCGTGGGATCGGCCCCCGAAGTTGAGGTTGCGGAGTCGGCCTGGCCGCAGTCCTTGATCCCGTCGGTTCCGTTGCAGGCGCGGACCGCCAGGGTATGCCGCTGACCCCAGCCGCCGCCGGACTGGCTGTACTGCCGGTTCATGCCCACAGACTTGAAGCCGGTGCCGTCAAAACTGACCTCATACCGGTTGATGGGCCGCCCGTTGCTGTTGGGCGCGGTCCACGTCCAGTGCACCTGGGGGTCTCCCTTGGGAGACGTTTCGCCGGTGACGCTCGGCGTTCCGGGCGCACCGTACGGAACGTCCGAGCCGATGGCTTTGGCGTCACCGGAGACGTTGTTCTTGATCGATGTGGCGATGATGTTGACCGTCACGTCCCTGCCGTTGGGCTGGTTCGTGATGGTTCCCCCGCCGGCATTGATCGGGCCCGAACCGTACGCGGTGGACCAGCGGTAGCGGATTTCGTCGGGCTGTGACCCGTTGCGCTGGGCTTCGGTCAGCGGCGTGAATGTCACGTCCAGCTCTCCGCTGTTGCCCGTCGCGCGCACAGTGCCGCTGTTCACTGTCCCCGGCTTCCCGGCAGCACGGATGGCCGCCGACTGGGCGCTCGTCCCGGAGGTTCCGGCCTTGTTGGTGGCCGACACGGTGAAGGTGTAGTCGGTTTCGGAGTTCGCCACCGTCACGTTCAGGGACGTTCCGGAGGCCACCTGCTGGCGCTTGACGGCGGTCCCTCCGCGCAGCGTTGTCAGCGTGTAGGCGGAGACGGCGTCGCCGTTGTTGTTTGGTGCGGTCCAGTTCACCTGCAGCTGGCTTTGGTTGCCCACGGATCCGGCGCCGGAAACTGTCGGCGCGGCGGGTGTCACGGGAACTCCGGCTGGAGTTTCCGCAGCGGAGTAAGGGCTCCATTCGGAGGGTTCCCTGGCGTCGTTCCGGGCCAGGACGCGCACTTTGTAGGCAACGCCGTTTTCGAGGCCCTTCCAGACGTAGCTGGCGGCCGTGAGGTTCTGGATCTGCGCGTTCTGCCCGCTGGGCGCCGGCGAGATCTCAAGATCGTAGGACTTGACCGGCGAGCCCTTGCTGGCCGGTGCCGTCCACGTGATGCTGAGCTGCTTGTCGCCGAACTTCATCGCCGGAGCAAGCGGAGTGTCGGGCTTGACGTCGGGGCGGACCTCAGCCGAAACCGGCGAACGCTCGGACTCGCCGACGTCGTTCGTGGCCGTCACCTGGAAATGGTATTTGGTGTTGTTCACCAGGTTGTTCAGGGTGCACGAGTTGGCCGGGCAGTCCTGCCGGTAGCCGCCCTCGCCGTAGACCGTGTACTTGGTGATGGGTGAGCCGCGGTCCGCGGGCGCGGTCCAGTTCAGCAGGGCTGTCTGGTCGCCGACGCTCTGGGCCTGCGGGGTGGTGGGCGCCAGCGGCTTGTCCTTGACCGTCAGCCGGATCCGGGCCGTGGCGTAGCGGGAGGCTTCGTCGGTCTTGTCCGCCACGGTGTAGGACACTATGAGCGTTCCGGAAAAACCGGCCGACGGCGTGACCGTCACCGAGTCCCCCGCGATGGCGGCCGTGCCCTGGCCCGTTTCCGTCGCCACGCCAAGGATCTTGAGGGGCACGTCCGGGAAGGGGTTGGAGTCGTTCGCCAGCACCTTCACCGTCACGGGCTTGCCGGCCGCCGCGTCGGCCTCGACGTCGTCGTTGGCCACAGCCTTGGCACGGTTGGAAGCAGTGACGGAAAGGCGGAAGGTGGCGACGGATTCCAGCCCGCGCGGGTCCTTCGCCTTGACCTGCACAGCGCCGCCCTCACCGGGCCGCACGCCGTCCTTCGCCGAGACATTGAGGGATGCGCCGTCAATGTCCGCGGTGAAGCCCTGGGGAACTGCGCCGAGCACCTCGTACTTCATGTTCCGGACGTCGTCGGCGTCGGGGTCGGATGTCAGTTTCGCCAGGTCGGTGGCGGCGGAGTCGCCCAGCGGCACGTCCACCGCGCCGCCCAGCAGCGTGGGCGGGTTGTTCCGGCCGGGGTCAGGCAGGACCTTGGTGCGGATGCTCAGGGTGGACTTGAGCCCGGCGGGGTCATCGGGACCGGTGCCGTCCGTCACTTCAAAGCTGATGGACCCCGGGCCCACATAATCCTTGCCTGCGGTGTACTTGATGGCGGTGCCGCCGTTCGCCACCGGGTCGGCGCCGTCCCCTCCGATAAGCTTGATCCGGTCAATCTGGGTCAGGCGGGGCGAGCGGCCTTCGCGCACTTTCACCCACTCGGCCAGGTCGGCGGTGACGGAATGGCCCGCGACGACCTCGAGCACATCGTCCTTGGCGAGGGTCGGCACCTGCTGCCCGATGCCCGGCACCCAGATAATGGCCGTGGACGTCTTGCCGTCCACGTCCTCAACCGTGTAAGGCACCAGCTGCGGCTGCTCGGTCAGTTCGACGAGCACGTTGCCGTCCGGACCCGGGCGGGCCGTTTCGGTTCCGCTGGTCACTTTCAGGTTCTCGCCCACGCCGTCCGGATCCTCGTCGTTTTTGAGGACGGGAACGTCGACGGCGGTCTTGCCCAGGGTCTGGGCCGAGGTCACCCGGTCATCCCGGGCGATGGGCCCCTGCAGCGGGACCTTGCTGTCCACCACCATCCGGATGGCAGCCTGCGCGGAGGCGCCCCGCTCGTCGGCAACGGTGTACCGGACGTTGACGGTGCCTTCGGCGGCCGGGGCCTGCAGGATGATGCGCCCGCTTTGCTTGCTGACCTCCGCCTTCAGCGCGGCGTCCGCTTCGATGCCGTCGCTGAGGATGCGGATCAGGTCGCCGTCGGGGTCGGTGTCGTTTCCGGTCGCGTCGACGGCGATCTGCCGGCCGGGGCGCACCTTGACCTCGTCATCCACGGGCGTGGGCTTCTGGTTCGTGTCGCCGCGGGGCGCGATGCCCACGGTCACCGTGCCGGTGTTCACGGCACCCTGACGGTCCACCACCTTGTAGCGGAAGGAATCGGTTCCGGCTCCGTCCCCGGCCGCAACAAAGTCGATGAAGTTGCTTCCGGCGGTCGCGGTGCCCATGGCAGGCGTGCTGTCGATTCCGGTCAGCTGGACGGAGTCGCCGTCGGGATCCATGCCGTCCAGCGGCACCGGGATCCGGACCGTGCCGGCCGCAACAACCCTGGCCGTAAGGTTCCTGGGCTGCGGGCGCGAGTTCTCGGCGCCCTCGAGCGGAAGGATGTGGATGGTGACGGCCGCCGCGCTCTTCTGGCCCTGGGGATCGACGGCGTTGTAGATCGCGCGGACGGTCTTCGGCTGGCTGCCGGCGATGAACCGGAGGGTGTTTTCCGAAACGAAGCTCCTGCCGTCCTCGGCGGGCACGGACTGCGGGAGCACCGGATCAACGCTCAGCTTCTCGCCCTGCGGGTGCGTATCGTTGTCCAGCACGGGGATGGTCACGACGTCATTGACGCGGACGTTGACTTCATCGGGTTTGGGCTGCGGAGCCTCCACCACGGCCGGGGCCGGAACCGGCACCACGGAGACGCTTCCGGTGGCTGAATCCCTGCCGTTGGACATGGTGTAGCGGAACACGAAGGGATCCTTGGTGCCCGCGATGTCGGTGATCCGCAGGACGCTGTGGTCAATGACACTGACCGAGGCGGTGGCATTTTCCGGCAGCGAGACGGACTGCAGCACCAGGACGCCGCCGGACGGGTCGGAATCGTTGGCCAGCGGGTCCAGGAGCACGCTGCCACCCACCGGCAGCAGTGCCACGTCATGGACGGCCACAGGCTTTCCCGTGTCCTTGCCGGATTCGACGTCCACCCGGATGAGGCCCTGGCTGCTCTGGGGACCGTTGCTCGCAATGTACGTCAGGTAGACGGGACCGGGCGTGCGGCTGCGGAAGGTGAACGTGCCGCCGTCGGTGACGGGACCGAGTTCGGCGGGCCCGCCGGCTTCCACCTGGGCGAGGCGCAGGGCGCCGCCGTTGGGGTCGACGTCGTTCTTCAGCGGCGCGATGACCAGGTCCTGGCCGACGACGGCGGTCACGTGGTCGGCGTTGACCACCGGGGCCAGCGCGCCCGGCGGCTGCACGTTCACCAGGACTTTTCCGGTGGAGGTGGCCTGCCCGTCCCACACGGACACCGTGACGCTTTTCTTGCCGGCCGAGGCTCCCGAGTCCTGGTAGGTGAGCAGCCCGTCGCGCCGGACCTTCACCTGGTCCTGTTCATTGTCGGCGGTGGCGGACATGAGGACGAGGTCGTCGCCGTCGGGATCCGCCCAATCCGTCAGGATGTTCTGGCTGACCGTCTTCCCCTGCTCCACGAGCAGGGTGGTGGGATCGCTCCGCTTGAAGGCCGGCGGCCTGTTCTCGTCGGGGCCCACCACGTTCAGGGTCACCTTGCCGCCGGCAGAAAGGCCGCGACCGTCCGCTGCGCTGTAGTCGAACGTCTCGGTGCCGGGCGCGGCGTCCGCGGGGACGGTGATCTGGAATGCCGATCCGCCGTGAATGCCCTCGAGGCTGCCCGCCTCAGGGCCGTTGCTCCCCACCGAAGCGGTGAGGACGTCGCCGTCGGGGTCCGAGTCGTTGTCCAGCACGCTCAGGACCGTGGTGCGGCCGGGCCGGACCCCGACGACGTCGGGCTTGGTTTCCGGCGGGCGGTTCGGTTTGGTGCGGTCCGGCAGGACATTGATGGTGTTGTCGTCGGCTGATTCCTCATCCTGGTCATCGGCCTGGTTCTTCGGCGGAACCACGTCGTCCCAGTTGTTGACGAGCTGCATGTTCTGGTTGACGAGCCAGACGTTCCCCGAATTCACGTCGTTCAGCACCACGACGTCCCGGTTGACGCGGAACACGTAGCTCGGCGACGCACTGGCCTTGGGGACAGCGACGTTCTTGTCGTCGGCATCGTTGGCGCAGTCCCGGACGTACTTGTTCACGCCGGACCACGCCGCGTGAACGCAGCCGCCCAGCTGCACCGGCGCCGCCGGCACGCCCTGCCCGCCCGTGGTGACGGTCTTCGCCGCCGAGCCGTCCAGCGGCTGCTTCAGGAGCGCCTTCGGCGTGGCCAGGGCCACGGAGTCCGACGCCGGACCCGACTGCTGGAGTTTCGCTTCCGCCGCGTCCGCCAACACCAGCTCGCGGCCGCCCGGGAGGAACAGCCGGCCGGCGGCGGCATCCAGGACAACAGGCTGGTCCCCCACCACGGCCAGTTGGAGGTCGCCCGCGCCCTTGAGGCCTGCCCATGTGCTGGACTCCGCGTCGGCGGGCTCGCCGTTGGCGTCCACGGCGGTGACGGTCACCTGCCCCGTTTTCGGATCCGCCGAATAGATCCGGTCGTCGGAGCCGACCGCCGACACCAGCCCCTGGGAGCCGGCTACTGCCGGCTCGCTGGATTCCTCATCGAAGGCATTAACCGTGGAGGGCGACATCGCCCACATCTTGCCGGCGGCGGGGTCCGTGACGGAAATGACCTCGGTGCCGAAGCTGACCTGCGCCGAGCCCGGGAGCTGTTTGTCCCCGCCGAGCCTCATGTTGGCGGCCGACACCTGGTTCAGGGTTGAGCCGGACTCGTCATCCACGAACACCTTGCCGGCGTTCTGCAGGACGTCAAAGGTGGTGCTCGCCGGGGTTACCGCTCCGTCAAGGACCCGTGAGGGGTAATTCAGCCGGCCGACGGCGTTGCGTGCCTTGCTGACCACCCACACGCCGCCGTCGTTCAGGTCCACCTCGGCGGTCTTGAACCCCGGGTAGATCACGGCGCCGGCTACGAGCGCTGCAGCGGCTGCGGAAAAAACGGTACCGGTGATGAGCTTGTTGCGGCGGTTCCTGAGCCCCAGCCTGCCGAACAAAGTTGACACAGCGTTATTATTCCCCCGAAATCACAGCCGCCTGAGCGCAGCTTACTGGCCACTGATGTGCATCAGGAGCCGTGACATTCCGCCACTCCCCCATCGAGACGCCGGAACAATTCTGAGTTTCGACTATTACATGGGCGCTGGCGGGTTGTCCAAGGAGAGCCCGGTGCGGGACTCTCCGTTACCCGGGCAAGCCTACCTACGGCGGGCCGGATCCGCGATGGGGAGGACTCCCCCGCTGTAGCACCTAGTCCAGGACCAGGCCCTTGCCCTGGCCCCGGGCCAGCACCACCGGCTGGATCTCGCCGAACCCGCGGACGTTCTCCACTTCCTGCGGGATCAGCACGAACCGCTCGTCCTGGTCCAGGGCGGCCGCGGTCATCGAATCCACCAGCACGGTTCCCGGATCGGCCAGGGTGGTGAGCCGGGCGGCAAGGTTGACGGTCGGCCCGTAAATGTCGCCCAAGCGGGACAGAATCCGTCCCCACACCATGGCCACCCGTGCCTCGGGGAGGATTTCGTCCCTGGTGAACGCCTCGGCCAGTGCCAGGGAAATTTCCGCGCCGGCAGCAGGGGTCTCGGCGATGTAGAGGACTTCGTCGCCCACCGTCTTCACGAGGCGGCCACCGCCAACGGAGATGATTTCGGCGCATTTGTTTTCGAACCGCTGCACCAGCTTGGCCAGGGTTTTTTCGTTCATCCACCGGGACAGGCTCGTGTAGGACACCAGGTCAGCGAAGCCCACGGCCCGCGCCAGCGGCAGCGGAGCGTCGTCCTCGTCGCCTTCGCGGCCTTCCTCGCTGGCCTGCAGACCGGCCTCAGCCCGGACGGCCAGACGTTGGACACCGGCGTTGAGCTGGCGCCGCCACGAGTAGACCAGCATCTGCTCGAGCGGATCCACGAGCGCGGGAAGTTCATGCACCAGGCGCTTGCGCGCCTGGGCGTCCGTGAGCCCCTGCTCATGGACCATGTCCTCGACGAGCGCCTCGATCTGCCACACCACCATGCGGTCCGTCATCTGGCCGATGGCCCGGGTGACCGAGATGGCGGCCTCTTCGGTGAGATTTCCTGACCGGACCAGGTCCACCACGGTGTTCAGGGCGGCCTGGTCGCGCTCAGTGAAGGCAACGTCGTCGTCGCCCAGGTTGGGAAAGCCCAGGGCGCGCCACAGTTTCCGGGCCGACAGCAGCGACAGCCCGGCGCCGGCCGCCACTTCACGGCGGCGCAACTTGCGCTCACCGCCCAGGAGACGCGCCTCCAGGGTTTTTGCCGCGATTCGTTCCGCGGAGAGGGTTCCGGTGTGCGGAGCTTCGACGACGGCGTCGGTCACCTCGCCGGTGCCCGTTTCCTGGCTGCTGCGCGGATCATCATCGTTCATCTCTTCCACCTTCTCTCATGTCCCGCGGAAAACCGGCGTCGAAATCCTTCGGCGCATCATCCAATCCAAAAATTTCTTCATCCGGGAGCTCATCAATAGCATCCAGCAAGAACCTGTGGAACGTGGCGACTTCCGGCACGTCCCGCAGCTCGGCGCTAAATTGGTGCCCGGCATCCAAGGATATATTCCCGGAGCGCAACATCCGCTGGAGCATCGTCTGGCTCACCGTGACATTACGCACTGAGGCCAGGAACACCTGCTGGTCCCGCCGCCGCAGCACGCCATAGCGGGCCAGTATCCGCTGGCTGGTCAGGAAGTAGCGGGTTGCGTGCCACCGCATCAGCCTCGGCAGGCAGTAGCCGCACAGGACCCACGCGGCCGCCAGCACGCAGGCCGCAACCAGCCAGAACGTCCACTCGCCGGAAACGGCCGGGACCAGCCCGGACAGTCCGCCGCGGATGATCCAGGCGCTGGCAAAGGCGGCAAGGGCAGGCATCAGCACGAACACCACCGCCGGGACAAACAGCATCCTGGGCTGCGGGCGGGTCACCACAATGACCTGCTCACCCGGCAGGAGTTCTTTACGCATAGCCGCTTTCCGCGGACTGCCCCGGCGGGGTCCAGGCACGCAGGTGAACCACGTCTCCGGCGGTCACCACGTGCTCGTGGGACGCTGCATCAACCACCAGCAGCGAGCCGGAGTCATCGAGCCGGGTGGCATGGCCGATGATTTCGTGATCGCCCGGCAGTTGGGCACGGACCTGCTTGCCCAGTGTCACCATGACGGCCTCCACGCGCTTGTGAAGTGACGGCCCGCCGGCCAGCCCCGACGTGGGGTCGCCGTCGGCGTTGCAGAAGCTGCGGTAGAGCACGCAGAACCGGGACAGGTAGCTCTTCAGGAGCACGGTGCGGTTCACGGTCCCGGCGCCTTCAAGCTGCACGGACGTGGCCGTGGGAACCGGAAGCTCGGAGTCCGTCAGCGTGACGTTCAGCCCCGTGCCCAGAATGACCGGCGGCACCGAGCCGTCCCCCATCGGCCCCAGCTGGGCCAGGATGCCGGCGACCTTCCTGCCGCGGACCAGGACGTCGTTCGGCCACTTGAGCTCAGCGGGGATTCCCGCCGTATCCAGCAGTGCATCGCGGAGTGCCAGCGCGGCCAGGAGTGAGAGCCACGAGTAGGTCTGGGTGGGCAGCGGCCGGCCGTCGGCGTTGACGGGCCGCAGCACCACCGACACCAGGACCGAGCTGCGGGCGGGCGCCTCCCATGACCGGTCCAGCCGTCCGCGGGCCGCCGTCTGGTGTTCCGCGGTCAGGACCGCCAGGTCCGGCCAGGCCTTGGGGTCCACGGTGACGGCACGCAGGAGGTCTGCGTTGGTGGAACCTGTGGTGTCCACGACCGTCAGTTGCGGGATTCCGTTGGCGGACAGGAATTCAGTGCTGGACAGGGCGTCACGGTCCAGTGCGGGCCGCTCGGGCAGCCCCTTCGCTCCGGCCAGGTTCTCCTGCGGTTCACGGCTATCGTCAGGGCGTGCGGCTTCCATAGTTGAATCCTATCGAGTTGCCGGGCAGGAGCGGCCTGATCCGGAAGGCGGTCAGAGGATTCAGAGGAAGATGTCAGGAACGAGGCGGTCCTCGGCGGCGCCCAGGCTGTAGGGCCGGAAGTCGGCCACTCCGGCCGCGGACAGCACCTGTTCATCCGTGTAGAAGTTTCCGGTGGGGCTGCCCGTCCCCTCTGCGAGGTTGCCGCCGGTGAGCACGGCATGCGCCGCGTCCGCCATGATTTCCGGCCGGCGCGCCGCCCGGACGATCGAGTCCCCTCCCGGCATGTTCCTGATGGCCGCGGTATCGATCAGGGTGCAGGGCCACAGCGAGTTGACGCGGATGCCGTCGGACTTGAGTTCCTCCGCCAGGCCCAGCGTGGTCAGGCTCATGCCGTACTTGGCCATCGTGTAGGCCAGGTGCTTGCCTGCCCATTTGGGATCAAGGTTCAGCGGCGGCGAGAGCGTGAGGATGTGCCCGCCGTCGGACTTCCGCAGGGCGGGCAGGGCCAGCTTGGACAGCAGGAAGGTGCCGCGGACGTTGATGTCCTGCATGAGGTCGTACCGCTTCATGTCCACGGCATCCGTGGTCGACAGGTCGATCGCTGATGCGTTGTTGATGACGATGTCGATCCCGCCGAAGTGCTCGACGACGGCCGCCACCGCGTGCGCGACGTCCTCGTCATTGCGGACGTCCCCGACGAGCGGCAGTGCCCTGCCGCCGGCGGCTTCCAGCGCTTCGGCGGCGGTGAAGACCGTGCCCTGGAGCTTGGCGTGGGGCTGTCCCGTCTTGGCGAGCAGCACCACGTTGGCGCCGTCTCGGGCAGCGCGGAGGGCGATGGCGAGGCCGATCCCGCGGCTGCCGCCGGACATCAGGATGGTGCGGCCTTGAAGGGAACCGGCGGCGCGGTAGGGCGTTGCGGGGGCGCGGGAAGCATCGTCGCTTGAAGTCATAGGGACACTCTAGCCGTTTTATGTTACCGGCGAGTAACATTGGCCATCTCGCCGACGCCGCGGACGAAAATTGTAGGATCCCTACAACGGTGCGGTGAATAAGCGTCATTAGACTAGCCATCAGGGCCTTGGATTTGTGCAGAAGCTACTTAAGCCTGCACCAGGCGCCCCGCGTTACGCTGCTACAGCACCGATCAGCTACAGAGCCGGAGACATTCATGAGCCACGATCTGACCACGACGGCGGGAAAGATTGCCGATTTCCGCGACCGCCAGGCCAGTGCAGAGCAGCCCTCCGGACCGGAAGCGATCGAGAAGCAGCATGCCCGCGGCAAGAACACGGCCCGCGAGCGCATCGACCTTCTCGTGGACGAAGGATCCTTCGTGGAGTTCGACGCCCTGGCGGTGCACCGCTCCACGGCCTTCGGCATGGAGAAGAAGAAGCCGCTCGGCGACGGCGTGGTGTCCGGCTACGGCACGGTGGACGGACGGCTCGTGGCGCTCTACAGCCAGGATTTCAGCGTCTACGGCGGTTCGCTGAGCCAGGTCAACGGCGAAAAGATCGTCAAGGTCCAGGAATTCGCGCTGCGCAACGGCTGCCCGGTGGTGGGCATCAACGACGGCGGCGGCGCCCGCATCCAGGAGGGCGTGGCGTCGCTGGCGATGTTTGCGGACATCTTCCGCAACAACGTGCACGCATCCGGCGTCGTCCCCCAGATCTCCCTGATCATGGGCCCCTGCGCCGGCGGCGCGGCCTACTCCCCCGCCCTGACCGACTACGTGGTGATGGTGGACAAGACCTCGCACATGTTCATCACCGGCCCGGACGTCATCAAGACCGTCACGGGCGAGGACGTGGACATGGAGACCCTGGGCGGGGCCCGGCAGCACAACGCGACCACCGGAACCTCCACCTACCTGGCGTCGGACGAAGCCGACGCGATCGAGTTCGTGCGGGAACTGCTGGACTTCCTGCCTTCCAACAACCTTTCCGAGGCGCCGGTCCTGGAGCACCAGCAGGAACTGGAGCTCGACGACGACGACCACGCCCTGGACACGCTGATCCCCGACTCCGCCAACCAGCCGTACGACATGCGCAAGGTCATCGAGCAGGTCGTCGACGATGCCCACTTCCTGGAGATGCAGTCGCTGTACGCCCCGAACGTGATCATCGGCTACGGCCGGGTCGAGGGCCACACGGTGGGCATCGTGGCCAACCAGCCCATGCAGTTCGCCGGCACCCTGGACATCTCGGCCTCCGAGAAGGCGGCCCGGTTCGTGCGGCACTGCGATGCCTTCAACGTTCCCATCATCACGCTGGTGGATGTTCCGGGCTTCCTGCCGGGCAAGGACCAGGAGTTCCAGGGCATCATCCGCCGCGGCGCCAAGCTCCTGTACGCGTATGCGGAAGCCACCGTGCCCAAGCTGACCGTGATCACGCGTAAGGCCTACGGCGGCGCGTACATCGTCATGGGCTCCAAGAAGCTCGGCGCCGACCTGAACCTCGCCTGGCCCACCGCGCAGATCGGCGTGATGGGTGCGCAGGGTGCCGTCAACATCCTTTACCGCCGCGACCTGGCTGCCGTCGCCGAGGCCGGCGGCGACGTCGAGGCCAAGCGCGCCGACGTCATCCGCCAGTATGAGGAGGAGTTGCTGAACCCCTACCAGGCTGCTGAGCTTGGCTACGTGGACGCCGTCATCGCCCCCTCGGACACGAGGCTGCAGATCATCAAGGGACTCCGGGCGCTGCGCGACAAGCGCGCCAGCCTCCCCACCAAGAAGCACGGAAACATCCCGCTGTGAGCCCGAAAGATCCGCCGGTCGACGCCCCGCTGGTTGAGCCTGTCGAAACCCCGCTCTTCTCCGTTATCAAAGGAGAACCGACGCCCGTGGAGCTGGCGGCGCTGACCGCCGTCGTCCTTTCCCTGGAGTCAGCCGAAGCGGCCGCCCTGGAGAAGCCCAGCGTCCGCCACTGGGTCCGGCGGCAGCAGCTTCGGCTCGGCCCGACGCCCGGTCCCGGCGCGTGGAAGCGCAGCGGCGGCTGAATTCCGGCCGGCGCCGCAGGAGTCCGCAAAAGTTCAGTAAGTCTTTCATAACTGGGCTGGCGCCGTTAGTCTCGTGGGGTGACTAGTGAAACCTCAGCCCCAGCGCGCCCCAAGACCGCCATCGACGCCGTCGCCGACGCGTATACGGACACCCTGATCCGGCTCAATCCGAGCTTCGCCACGATTTTGGGCGTGCCGGGCCACGACACGGAATTCCAGGACTTCTCCCCTGCCGGGATCGCGGAATTCGCTACGGCGGCGCGCGGAACCCTCGACGCACTTGCGGGACTGGCTCCTGCCGACGACGTGGATGCCGTCACGCTGGACGCCATGCGCGAGCGGCTCGGTCTCCAGCTGGAGATCCACGAATCGGGCTGGGACGCCGCCGCGCTGAACAACATCGAATCTCCGGCGCAGAACATCCGCTCCATCTTTGACCTCATGCCGACGGACACCCAGGAGCACTGGGAGCATATCGCCGACCGCGCCCACAACGTTCCCGGCGCGCTCCGCGGTTACATCGAGTCCCTCCGCGCGGCCAAGGCGGCCGGCCGGGTCTCCGCCTCGCGCCAGGTGGGCATCGTGGTTGACCAGACCACCAGGTACGCCGCTGAGGACGGCTTCTTCGCGCAGCTGGCGGCCGGAGCCAGGACCGCGGACGGCCCGCTGCCGGCGGCACTGCAGAAAAACCTCGACGACGGCGCTGCCGCCGCCCGGGCAGCGTATGCCGAGTTTGCCGCGTTCCTCCAGGATGAACTGCTGCCGGTTGCGCCGGACAAGGACGCCGTGGGGCGGGAACGGTACGCCCTCGCGTCGCGGTCCTTCCTCGGAGCCACGGTGGACCTGGAGGAAACGTACGCGTGGGGCGTGGGCGAACTCGATCGGATCATCGCCGCGCAGGAAGCCGTGGCCGGGGAGATCCGGGCCGGAGCCACCGTTGCGGAAGCCAAGGAAATCCTGAACAACGATCCCTCACGCCAGCTCAAGGGCACCGACGCCCTGACGGCATGGATGCAGGGGCTTTCGGACCGCGCCGTGGCGGAGCTGGCCGGAGTCCATTTTGAGATCCCGGACGTCATGAAAACCCTCGAGTGCCGGATCGCTCCAACGGCCGACGGCGGCATCTACTACACCGGCCCCTCGGACGACTTCAGCAGGCCGGGGCGGATGTGGTGGTCCGTGCCGGAGGGCGAGGACACGTTCACCACCTGGGCCGAGACCACCACGGTGTTCCACGAGGGCGTGCCCGGGCACCACCTCCAGATCGCCACTGCCGTCTACCGGCGCGAGCTCCTCAACAGCTGGCGGCGGAACGTCTGCTGGACCTCCGGCCACGGCGAGGGCTGGGCGCTGTACGCCGAGAAGCTCATGGAGGAACTCGGCTACCTCAAGGATCCCGGCGACCACATGGGGATGCTCGACATGCAGCGGATGCGGGCAGCCCGGGTGGTGTTCGACATCGGCGTTCACCTCGAACTCGAGGTACCGCAGCGCTGGGGGTCGGGCGCCTGGACGCCGGAAAAGGGCCTCGACTTCCTCAAGGCCAACCTGGACATCAGCGAAGGGCAGCTCCAGTTCGAATTCGCGCGCTACCTGGGCTGGCCGGGCCAGGCTCCGTCCTACAAGGTTGGCCAGCGGCTCTGGGAGCAGATCCGCACCGAACTCGAAGCCCGCCCCGGCTTCGATCTCAAGGCGTTCCACACCAAGGCCCTGAACATCGGCTCCGTAGGGCTCGACACGCTCAAGCACGCGATGCTGGGCCCCGCTGAGTGAGCCGCACCCCCGCTGATTGAGCTTGTCGAAATCCGGGGCGCGGGAGATCTTTGCCACAGGCGCAGCGGGAATAACTTCATAAAAGGCTGGTCTGGCGCCGATATACCGGGCATCTGGACCATAACTGGCCGCCAGGGGTGCGTAATATTTCTCAATACCGGGTGGAAGCTGTATTTTGTGCGGCCTAGGTTGTTCGGGTGAGCAATCAAATCAGCACTTCTTCCTCGGCCGGACAGACCGGCTTCCAGCTGCCCCGGTGGGCAGGCTCCTTCGGCTTCCAGATCATCGCCGCCCTGATTGTCGGGCTCGGGCTTGGCCTCTTGGCCAAGTACACGGGCAGCACCAAGGCCAGCCCGAACGGGCTCGGCGCCACGCTGCAGACCATCGGCTCGAGCTACGTCTCGCTGCTGCAGACCGCCGTCGTCCCCCTGATCTTCACCGCCGTGGTCAGCTCAATCTCCAACCTCCGTGAGGTTTCGAACGCGGCGAGGCTGGCCTGGAACACCCTGTTGTGGTTTGCCATCACCGCGCTGGTCTCCGTGGTGATCGGCATCGGCCTCGGCGTGCTGCTGCAGCCCGGCGCCAGCACCGGCATTTCCGGCGAGGCGAAGGAGTATGCAGGCAAGTCGGGCGACTGGTGGGCGTTCCTGACCGGCGTCTTCCCCAAGAACTTCCTGGGCCTCGGCGCAAGCACCACGGTTGCCGAGTCCGGCGCCGTGACTACCGCCGTCAGCTTCAACGTGCTCCAGATCCTGGTGATCGCGATCGCCGTCGGCATCGCCGCCCTCAAGGTGGGCAAGCAGGCCGAACCGTTCCTGGCACTCAACGCTTCGGCGCTGGCCGTCATCCAGAAGGTGCTGTGGTGGATCATCCGCATCGCTCCCCTGGGCACCGTGGGCCTGATCGGCAACGCGGTCGCAGTCTACGGCTGGGACACCATCGGTTCCCTGGGCAAGTTCACCGTTGCGATCTACATCGGCCTGGCCTTGGTGATCTTCGGCGTGTACCCCGTGCTGGTGCGCTCCCACGGGCTCTCCGTCAAGCAGTACTTCTCCGGCGTGTGGCCGGCCGTGCAGCTCGCATTTGTGTCCCGCTCTTCCATCGGCACTCTGCCGCTGACCCAGCGCATTACCGAACGGAACCTCGGCGTTCCCCGCGGTTACGCCTCCTTCGCCGTTCCGCTGGGCGCCACCACCAAGATGGACGGCTGCGCTGCGATCTACCCCGCCATCGCTGCCATCTTTGTGGCCCAGTTCTTCGGCATCCAGCTGGACGTCAGCCAGTACCTGCTCATCGCGCTCGTGTCGGTCCTCGGATCGGCGGCCACGGCCGGAACCACCGGTGCCGTAGTCATGCTGACCCTGACGCTGTCCACGCTGGGACTGCCGCTGGCCGGCGTCGGACTCCTGCTGGCGATCGACCCCATCCTGGACATGGGCCGCACGGCGGTCAACGTGGCAGGACAGGCGCTGATCCCCACCATCGTGGCCAAGCGCCAGGGCATCCTCGACGAGACGCTCTACAACGCGCCCCGCACCGGCGACCCGTTCACGGACGACTCCCCGGCCGCTGCCTCCGCGGCCGAATCCCCGGAAGCAGCACCCTCAGACGCAGCGCCGGAAGGTCGTGAGCTGGCCGCGTCCAAAGCCTAGCCGCGGGTAGCCGTCAGCCACCCTTCACGAGAACCGTTCCCCGGGAATCCCCCGGGGAACGGTTCGTTAACCCCAAATAGCCGGCGGGGCGGGGTAGGGTACGGCCATGGACATCATTCTGGTTCCCGGGTTCTGGCTGGATGCGTCATCGTGGTCGGAGGTCACGCCGCCACTGGTTGCGGCCGGACATCGCGTTCACCCGCTCACGCTGCCGGGGCTGGAGTCTGTCGATGCACCGCGGGCGGGCATCGGACTGCGCAGCCACATTGACGCAGTCGTGGCGGCCGTCGACGCCATCGACGGCCCGGTGGTCCTCGTCGGCCATTCCGGCGGAGGCGCCATCATCCACGGTGCCGTCGACGCACGTCCGGACCGCGTTGCCCGCGCCGTGTATGTGGACAGTGGCCCGCTCGGCGAGGGCGGAGTCATCAATGACGAACTGCCGGCCGAGGGGGACGATGTGCCGCTGCCGCCGTGGGAAGGCTTCGAGGAGGCCGACCTGACGGATCTGGATGACGGGCTGCGGGCCGCGTTCCGAGCACGGGCCATCCCGCAACCGCGGGGCGTGGCCCAGGATCAGCAACGCCTGCACGACGTCCGGCGTTACGACGTCCCGGCCACGGTCATCGCGTGCGAGTTCCCGTCCTCGCTGCTCACGGAATGGATCGATGCCAGCCACCCGTACGTGGCGGAACTGGCACGCATCAACGACGTCGAATTCGTGGACCTGCCCACAGGGCACTGGCCCCAATTCACCAAGCCCGCCGAGCTCGGTGCGGCCATCCTCGCCGCGGTTGACCGCGCCGCCTGAACCACGCCCGGCGACGGGCTTGGTTAGACGGGCGTAGTTACAGGCCGGCAAGCCCGCCGCAGCGTTAGTGCCCGCCGCCGATCACGCCCTTTTCCACTGCCTTGGCCACGGCGTCCGCCTCAGCCTGCGTCAGGGTGCCGTCCGTTACTGCCTGATCCAGCCGCGGCTTCAGCTCCGCCGCCCGGCTCTTCAGTGCCTCCGTGCGCAGTTCTTCCAGTGCGGCCTTCACCTTGGCCTCGTCAATTCCGAGGGACTTTGCCAGGGACGCGGCAAGCGCCGCCTCCCTCGCCGCGAGGTCCGGCTCTTGTCCCTCCGTTCGGGGTGCCGTGAGCCGGTTGGCCTCGCGGAACGCCCTCAAAGCGTCCGCCACCTTGGCTTCGCCGACACCCAGCTTGGCCGCGAGCGCGGCAGCCTGCGCACCGCGATCACCGTGGCCGTGTCCATGCCTGCCGCCGTCCGGCCAATGCCCGTCGGGAGCTGGAGTGCCGGAAGGGCTGCTGGCACTGGGCGTGGGGGTCGGAGTGGCCGTCGTTGCCGCCGCCATCCCCGTTACGCCGAACCCGGCACCAAGCGCCACGGCCGCCGCACCGAGGCCGAGAGCCAGTTTCTTTGCACGCTTCATGATCTTTCTCCTGGATCTGCCGTACCGTGACGGCGCCGTCCTCGCTGGCCGTGCCGGCCATGGGACCAGCTTGCACCGCGGACATAAACCGGGCCTATGAGGGGGCTGTGAACTACATGTGAATCCGGCCGCGAACCTGTGAGCCAGTCCCTGCGGAATATTCTTGCGCAGAGTGCAAACATGCACGTAGTGTAAGTGCGTGCCAACTTCCACTTCTCCCGACGCCGTGCCATCCGCCGTTCCTCCGTCCCGGCGTGAACTCAATAAGGCCGCAACTCGACAGGCCATCTCGGACTCCACCCTCGAACTTCTGCGCAGCCAGGGGCCCGGCAATTTCACGGTGGAGGACATCGCCGAATCGGCAGGCATCTCGCGACGCACGTTCTTCAACTACTTCAGCAGCACCGAGGCCGCCATCGCGTCAGTCACTCACGGCTTTCTCGACACCGCCCTGGAGCAGTTCCGCCTCCGCCCGGCCGACGAACCCATCCTGGAGTCGGCCCGCGCTGCGCTGGTTGAGCTGGCCGACCCCATGACGGTCGCACCGATGGCCGAGCTCTTCAGCCTGACGCAGGCCAGTCCCCTGCTGGCGCGCTCCGAGCTCGAGGCCTGGGACCACTGCACGGAGCAGATCATCGCTGCTGCCCGCGAGCGCGCCGCCCAAAACCCTGCCGCGGAGATGGACGAGCTCTACCTCCGCGCACTTGCAGGCTCTGTCATCTCCTGCGGCAAGGCCGCCATGGAAGTCTGGTTCAGCCGCTGCGGCACGGACCTCTCGGCGGAATCCCTGTCCATCCTCCGGCAGCTGCTGATCGATTCGATGGGCCTGCTGGGATCCGGCTTCGCCGCTCCGTCGCGGAATGGCCCGTCCACGACGCTCCAGGACTCCCCGTCCTCCCGGTTCCAAGCATCCGCCTCCTCCGCCCCGCACTCCTCAGAACGGTCCTGACATGGCACTTCTCCTCTACCGCCTCGGCAAGTTTTCCTACCGCCACCGGTGGCTCGTCATCTCGCTGTGGCTGGCGGTCCTCGTGGCCGTCGGCGGTTCCGCAGCCGCATTCCACGGAACCATGTCCAACAATTTCCAGATCCCTGGCACAGAAACCCAGCAGATGGCGGACAAGCTCAAGGAGGAACTGCCCTCAGCATCGGGCGGCTCCGCCGGGATCGTCTTCGAAGCCAATGACGCCCGGTTCAGCCAGGCCGGCAAGGATGCCGTGTCCGCCGCACTGACAAAGCTCTCTCGCCTCCCTGACGTCCAGGGGACGGTGGACCCGTTCGCCACGCAGGCCCAGCTGGACCAGGCTGCCGCCGACGTCACAGCCGGCGAACAGAAGGCGGCTGCAGGCAAGACCCAGCTGGACAAGGCCGCCGCAGAACTCGCCGCCGGCAAGGCCCAGCTGGAGGCTGCCGAACAGCAAATGGCCGCTGCGGGACTTCCGCCGGAAGCCATCGACTCCCAGCTCGGGCAGCAGAAGGCCGCCCTCGCCGCCGGTCAGGAAAAGCTCGACGCCGGAACCAAGGAACTCGAGGCCGGCAATGACAAGCTCGCCCTCGGCAAGCGCCAGCTGGACGCCTCCCGGGGCATGCGCTTCGTCTCCGAGGACGGCAAGGCCGCGATCGCCCAGGTCCAGTTCAAGACGTCCATCAACGGCCTGAAACCTGAGGTCCGCCAGCAAGTCCAGGACATCGCCAAGGAAGTCTCCTCGGCCGGGGTAACTGCCCTGCCCAGCAAGGAAATCAGCGAGGACGTCTCCGAGATCTTCGGCATTGCCGAGATCATCGGCATCGCCGTCGCGGCCCTCGTCCTGATCCTCATGCTCGGCACCCTTGTCGCCGCCGGTCTGCCCCTCCTCATGGCGCTGCTGGGCGTGGCCGCCGGCGTTGGCGGCACGTTTGCGCTGAGCGGGGTTGTCGACATGAGCTCCATCTCCCCGATGCTGGCGCTCATGCTCGGCCTCGCCGTCGGCATCGACTACTGCCTGTTCATCGTCAACCGCCACCGCAGCCAGCTGCTGGCCGGCATGGACGGCGAAGAATCCGTGGCCCTTGCCACCGGAACCTCCGGCAACGCGGTGCTCTTTGCGGGCCTGACGGTCATCATCGCCCTCGCGGCCCTCGTCGTTCCGGGGCTGCCGTTCCTGGCGGTGATGGGCCTGTCCGCCGCCGCAACGGTGGCCGTCGCCGTCGTCGTCGCCCTGACCCTGACCCCCGCGGTGCTCTCGCTCGTCGGCCGGAAGCTGATCTCAAAACGGGCCTGGGCCAAGGCTGAGAAGCACAACGCCGACCCCGACCACGAGACCGCGGACCGCGCCAAGGACGAACACCGCAGCAGCCACGGCTGGGGCGGACTCGTCACCAAACACCCCGTGATGGCCACGCTGGCCGGCGTCCTGCTGCTCGGCATCGTCGCCTTGCCGGCCAGCCAGTTGAGGCTCGCCCTGCCGGACGGCGGTTCTGAACCCGTCGATTCCCAGGCCTTCAAGGCCTACGACGTGACCAGCCGCAGCTTCGGCGAAGGCGCAACCGGCCCGATCGTCGTCGTCGGCGACCTCCCCGGGGGCCTCAGCGAAGCCGAGGCACAGGCAAAGCGGCTCGACGTCGCGGACGTCCTCCGCAGCACGGAGAACGTGACCGCCGCTATCCCGGTAGCCTTGAGCGAGGACCGCCGCACCGCCGTGTTCCAGGTCATCCCCAAGGAGGGACCGGCCAGCGCCAGCACGGTTGAGGTGGTCTCCGAGCTCCGCGCCGAGAAGGCCGCAATCGAGGAATCCACCGGAGTCAGCATCGGCCTGACGGGCCAGACTGCGGGCAACATCGACGTCTCCACCAAGCTCGGCGACGCCCTGCCGCCCTACCTGGGGATCGTGGTGGGGCTCTCGCTGATCCTGCTGCTCCTGGTGTTCCGCTCTGTTGTGGTGCCGCTGCTTGCTACGGGCGGGTTCCTGCTCTCACTGGCCGCCGCCTTCGGGGCCGTGGTGGCGGTCTACCAGTGGGGCTGGCTCGGGACTATGTTCGGCGTCGATAACCCGGGTGCCGTGCTCAGCTTCCTGCCCATCATCCTGATCGGTGTGCTGTTCGGCCTGGCCATGGACTACCAGGTGTTCATTGCCTCGGGCATGCGCGAGGCATTCATGCACGGCGAATCGGCCAGGCACGCGGTCCGCTCGGGCTTCAGCCACGCCGCTGCCGTGGTCACCGCGGCCGCCATCATCATGGTCAGCGTGTTCTCCGGCTTCATCTTCTCCCACCTGAACATGGTCCGCCCGCTCGGCTTCGCGATGGCTTTCGGCGTCCTGGTGGACGCGTTCGTGGTGCGCATGACGATTGTCCCGGCCGTGATGTACCTGCTCGGCGACAAGGCCTGGTGGCTGCCGCGCTGGCTGGACCGCATCCTGCCCGACGTGGATGTGGAAGGCGCGAGACTCCGCAAACCAAGCACGACGGCGGCCGGCGCCTCCGCGCCCGAACCCGCCGAGGTCCGGGCCGGCCAGTAGCCGCAGCCGCTGAACCGCAGCCTGGCTGCGGGGCGCGACGTTGCCGTGTGCCGGTTCAGTTGCCTAGCAGACGGCGTTCGTAGGCGAACGCGACTAGCTGGAGCCGGGTACGGAGTTTCAGCTTGTCCAGCACGCTGCGCAGATGAGTCTTGACGGTGGCTTCGGAGACGAACAGGCTCTCCGCCATTTCGCCGTTGCTCAGGCCTTTGGCCGCAAGTAGAAAGACGTCCCGCTCCCGCACGGACAAAACGTCGAGGACGGACAAGTCCGGCCCCATGACGGGAGCGCTGCGGGCGGCATGTTCAAAGAGTGAGTGGATGGATCCTGGCGCGACGACGGAGTATCCGGAGTGAACGGTGCGGATGGCTGCCAGCAGGAATTCCGGTTCCGCGCTCTTGAGCAGATACCCGCTGGCCCCGGCTTGGACCGCCTGCACCACGGCCTGATCCCGGTTGAATGTGGTCAATGCGATGATTCTGGGCTTGTCCGTGCCGGCTGCCTCGGCGTGCTGCACGATCCTCCGGGTGGCTTCGACGCCGTCAAGGACAGGCATGCGCAGGTCCATCAGCATGACGTCCGGGCGCCATTCGGCTGCCAGGGTGACGGCCTGTTCCCCGTCGCCCGCCTCGCCCGAGATCTCCATGTCCTCTTGACTCTCTATGAGCATGCGGATGCCCGCACGGAACAGGGGCTGGTCATCCACTAAGGCAACGGTGACGCGTGCGCCTGCATCAGCCACGGTCGCCCGCTTCCGGTCCAGTCGCTGTCTGCCGCGCCAGGCCTGATCCGGCCGGCACTGTATGGGCTTCCGCGCCGGCAATCTCGGTGAGGGAGCCCTCGGCATCGGTGAGGGATGTGTCGTTGCCAGGGCGGGTTTCCCGGGTTCCGTAGGGGATGAAGACCGTCACCCGGAAATGCTCGCCGTCCGGTCCGGCCGTCAGCCAGCCCCCGGCGAGGTGGGCGCGTTCACGCATGCCCGGAAGTCCCCGCCCGACCCGGGGCAGGACTGGATCATCGGCGGTTTCCTGGTCGATGGGTGCTATTTCCGAGGCGACGTGCAGGGTGAGGCCGGGCCCGGTCCAGTCAAAGTGGAGCCGCACATCCGTGCCGCGGCCGCCGTGCTTGAGGGCATTGGTCAGGCATTCCTGGACGATCCGGAAAACCGCCACCTGCTGGCCCGTCGAGAGCTCCACGGGAGTCCCGGACTCGCTGGAGTGGATGTTCAAACTGCCGCGCTGCATGCCTTCGATCAACGGCTTGACATCGCTCAGCCGGGGCTGGGGCGTCACCAGGCCGTCATCACGGACTCCCTCGATCACGCGTTGAGCATCCACGAGTGCGCTGCGGGCTGACCGGGCGATGGTGTCAAGGGCATTGAGGACGGCCGCGGGCTGGCCCTTGCTCAGGTAGCGGGTTCCGTCTGCCTGCGCCGCGATGACAGCCAAGGAATGGGCGAGGACGTCGTGGAGATCCCTGGCGATGCGTGTCCGCTCCTGCTCCACGATCAGGTCGATCTCGGTTTCCTTCAGACTGTTCTGGGCAAGCTCACGGGCCCGGAACAGGTTGCCCCGTTCCTGGTAGAGGGCCAGTAGAAGGCCGACGACGGCACAGGCTCCCGCGATCACTAAGAGGAGCGCGAACAACTGCCAGCCATACGTCATGAACATCGGCCTGTCACCGTAATACAGGGGAATGAACCAGCCGACGCCCCCGCCGTATCTCCACGAGAGCATCAGGACGGTCATCAGGGCCACGAACGCCAAATTGGCGCCGGCAGCGATGTAACGCATCTTGGGTGGGGCCGTCCACAGGATGAAGCCCAGAGCGACGAATGAGCCGACGTAGATGGCCCAGTGATTGGAAGCCATTGCCGGGATGGAATAGCTCAACTGCCCGGCGAGCAGCGCGGCCGTGAACCCCAGAGAGACCAGCGGTTTCCACGAGGCCGTGGCAACAGCCAACGTCATCAGGGCCAGTGGCCAGTTCCCTGACCATGTCAGCCAGGACCCTCCCATCCTGCCTGCCTCGGCCACGCACCAGAGGGAGAAGAAGATGACGGCCGCCACGGGGGCGCCCCAACGCCGTGCAAATTTCAGAACTGGTTCCATGCCTGTCACCATATCCACGGCAATCATCCTGTCTCGTCCGGATCACTGCAATCTCAACCTAAAAGCCAAATGATTCATTCTTAGAGCCAGTTTCAGGGCGCCTCTGCGGGACCCACAGAACTTCCGTCGCACCGGCCTGTGCGTCAGCGACGATGGTTAGAAACCGCCACGGCTGCGTTGCCGGCTCAGGCCGCGAGCGCACTTTCGCGCGGCGCCGCCTCGCGTCGCCGGGCACGCTTGCGAACCTTCGCATGCCGCCGTAATTCACGCCGGCAGGCCTCTGCATCCGAAGTGTCACCCTGCGTTCCCGGCAGCGGGGGTGCAGTGGAGCGGTAACTGTGGCCTGTCGGAGTCCGGATCTCGAGAGTGTGCCGAACCTGCCCCGCCCCAACGGGTCCGGGGCGGGGCTTCACCGTCCAACCGG
Source organism: Arthrobacter sp. Soil736 (assembly GCF_001428005.1). Classification (GTDB taxonomy): domain Bacteria; phylum Actinomycetota; class Actinomycetes; order Actinomycetales; family Micrococcaceae; genus Arthrobacter. The sequence goes on along the minus strand of NZ_LMSB01000023.1, from coordinate 160,491 downwards.
GGGTCTCTTTGGTGTGGTTGCACGCTTCGCAGAGCCCGGCACCGTTCCCGTCGGTGGTGGTGCCGCCGCGGTACCAGGGAACGATGTGGTCGTAGTGGCGGACCGGAGCATCGCAGTACGGGGTGCGGCAGGTGTCGTCGCGGGCCTGGATGAAGCGGCGCAGCCCGGCGGGGAATAGCCTGGCGCGGGAGTCCATCGCGACGAGCTCCCCGGCACCCGGCGCCGTGTAAAGCCGTCGCACCCAGGCGTCAACGTCGTCGGAAGCGGCGGTCCCGCTTTCCATTGCAGCGGCTCCGCGGACGGCACCCCTTGCCCAGCCTGCCGGAACCACACCGTAACCGGGGAGCCGGGCAGGCTCGGAGTCGCCCTGGAACAGCGTGCGGTCGGTCATGATGAGCTGGATCTCGATCCCCGTGATCCCGCCGGGGGTGCCGGTGGTCCGTTCGACCAGGGCGTCGGCCATGATCTGGCCCCGGGACCGTTCATCCCCGTCGGAGCGGAGGGAGTCCGCGTGGCGGCTGAGCGCTGCGTGCACGGCCACACCGGCCGAGACGGGCAATAGGGCGGTCAGGTAGCACATGGTGTCCGGAGCGGGACGGAGACTGACGTGCCGTTCGGTGGCGGCGTGGGCGGCGCGCTGCGTGACGGAGCGCGGGTCGCGGCGATAGGCGGCGGTACGGGCGGCGGCCACCAGTGCCCGGTCTCCTACACCGGTCAGCGTCCCTGCGTCGGGCGCGAGTTCCTCATCGACGCTACACCGGTCCGCGGAGGACAGACACGCCGTTTCGCGCACCAGCAACGTGGCCCGCCACTCGTTCAGCTGCCCCGCCTCCAAGGCAGCGAGCGTGTGCGGCATCTCAATCACCAAGGCCTTGGCCAGGCCCAACAACCGGTTTCCCTTGGCCGGGGATTCGCGACGCGCGAGGGCAATCTGTGCTCCAATGCCTTCCCCGAGCCGGTCAGCGGGGATGCCGGCGTCGGACTGCTGCCGGCGCTGCAGCTGGTCAAATGTGACGGACAGCCGGGCCTGACGGGCAGCCAAGGCAGACTTTCTGTCTTCCAGTGTCCGGATCTCATCAATCAGGCGGGCACCGTCCTGCTCGGCCGTGCCTCCGCTCAGGGCTAAGGCTGCATCGTCCGTGGCCGGCCCCTGACCGCAGCTGCAGCCGCAACCGCACCCGGCTGCAGCCGGAGCCGGGTCGGACCCCCAATTACCGTCCATAGCTCAAGTGTCCCGGTGGGCTCTGACATTAAGGGCGATCACGTAAATGAGGGCCCGCCGAAGCCGGTCAACCGCTTCGGCTGCCATCGGGGAGGTCCCCATCCCGGACGTAGCTACCGGCACACGGTTGAGGACAACCGCCACTTCAAGACGCGTCCTAACAGTGCTCAGTGCAGAGCTCAGCTCGTCCAGCCCCCGGCAGTGTTCGATCAGCGCGGCATAATCCTCGGGCAAAGTCATTTCCCGAAGCGCGCGGTTGCCGATCGTGAGCAAGCCACGGAGGTCGTAATCATCGCGTCCGGCCATTGCTGAGGCCCCTTCCGGTCCCTGATTCCGTCGATGATGCAAGTGTCCCTGTGGGCTGTGACATTTAAGGGTCACCCTTTGCAGAGGACCCGAAACGGCTTCCGCGGCTAGATGTATTAACAACTAGGCTGGAGCGGTGACCCGCCTCATTCTTGCCTCCCAGTCCCCCGCCCGCACCAAACTGCTCAGCAACGCCGGCATCGCCCACGAGGTCCTCGTCTCCGATGTGGACGAGGACGCCGTCCAGGCCCACTACGGCGTGACCGACCCGCACGACACCGCCCTCCTGCTGGCGCGCGCGAAGGCCGAGGCCGTGGCCTCCCTGCCCGAGGCCGACGGCGCCCTGGTGATCGGCTGCGATTCGGTCTTCGAGTTCGACGGCGAGGCCCACGGCAAGCCGTACACCGCCGAGGTGGCCAAGGAACGGATGCTCCGGATGAGCGGCAGCATGGGCGTGCTGCACACCGGCCACTGGCTGGTGGACTGCCGGGACACCGACGACTCCGACGACGGCGGCCGCCCCGGCTCCGGCGCGACCCTCGGTTCCGTCTCCTCCGCCGAAGTCCACTTCATGGACATGAGCGAAGCTGAGATCGACACGTACATCGCCACCGGCGAGCCGCTCCAGTGCGCCGGGTCCTTCACGATCGACGGCTACGGCGGGGCCTTCATCCGCAAGGTCGACGGCGACCCCCACACCGTCGTCGGGCTCTCCATCTCCACCCTGCGCGGGCTGCTGGGCCAGGCGAATGTGGACGTCACCGAGCTTTGGACGGGCGGCGCCATCGATCCCGCCGAGGTCCGGGCCGAATGAGCGAGATGGAGGCTTCTTGTAGCAACCCTACAAAGGAGAGGCTTCCTACGCGCGGATTCCGCCAGTAATATCGGCGGAATCCTCAAAATCAAGCTAGGCTCCCTGAAGGAAAGAAGGAGACGCCTTGTCAGTTAAGCCGGAGCAGTCCGCAGGTCCAGTGCACGCAAACCTCACGAAGGTCCTGATCGCGAACCGCGGTGAGATCGCAGTCCGCATCATCCGTGCAGCCCGCGACGAAGGCATCGCCTCCGTCGCCGTCTACGCCGACCCCGACCGCGACGCCCTGCACGTCCGGCTGGCCGACGAGGCCTACTCCCTGGGCGGCAACACCGCCGCCGAGTCATACCTCGTGATGGACAAGCTGATCGAAGTGGCCCGCCAGTCCGGCGCCGACGCCATCCACCCCGGCTACGGCTTCCTGGCCGAGAACGCCCAGTTTGCCGCGAAGGTCATCGACGCCGGCATCACGTGGATCGGCCCGTCCCCGGAGGCAATCACCGCCCTCGGCGACAAGGTCCAGGCCCGCCACATCGCCGAGAAGGTGGGCGCACCGCAGGTTCCCGGCACCGCGGATCCGGTGGAGTCCGCCGAAGAGATCCTCGAATTCGTGGACAAGTTCGGCCTGCCCGTGGCCATCAAGGCTGCCTTTGGCGGCGGCGGACGCGGCATCAAGGTGGCGCGCACCCGCGAGGAAATTCCGGAGCTCTACGACTCCGCCGTCCGCGAAGCTGTCGCTGCCTTCGGCCGCGGCGAATGCTTCATCGAGCGCTTCCTGGATTCCCCCCGCCACGTCGAAACCCAGTGCCTCGCGGACGCCTACGGCAACGTCGTGGTGGTTTCCACCCGCGACTGCTCCCTGCAGCGCCGGAACCAGAAACTCATCGAGGAAGCACCGGCACCCTTCCTCACCGAAGAGCAGAACCACCGCCTGTACGAGTCCTCCAAGGCCATCCTCAAGGAAGCCGGGTACCTCGGCGCCGGAACGTGCGAGTTCCTGGTCGGCCAGGACGGCACCATCTCCTTCCTCGAGGTCAACACGCGCCTGCAGGTGGAGCACTGCGTATCCGAGGAAGTCACCGGAATCGACCTCGTCCGCGAGCAGTTCCGGCTTGCCCGCGGCGAGGAACTGGGCTACAGCGATCCCGAGGTCCGCGGCCACTCGATCGAATTCCGCATCACGGGCGAGGACCCGGGCCGGAACTTCATGCCCGCCCCGGGCACCATCACCACGCTGAAGAACCCCACGGGCCCCGGCATCCGGATCGACTCGGGCGTTGAGCAGGGCGACGTCATCAGCGGAAACTTCGATTCCATGCTGTCCAAGCTGATCGTCACCGGCGCCAGCCGCCCCCAGGCCCTGGAGCGCTCGCGCCGCGCCCTCGAGGAGATGGTGGTGGAAGGCATCCCCACCGTCATCCCGTTCGACCTTGCCGTGGTCAGCGACCCCGCCTTCGCCCCCGCCGAAGGGCCCTTCAGCGTCCACACGCGCTGGATCGAGACCGAGTTCGTCAACGACCTTCCCGCCTGGACGCCCGACGGCGCCGCTCCCGACGCCGAGGAAGCCGGCGAACGCCGCACCGTGGTGGTCGAGGTGGGCGGCAAGCGCCTTGAAGTGGCACTCCCCGCCTCCCTCGGATTCAGCGGGGCAGCCTCCAGCGCCGCTGCGAAGCCGGCCAAGTCCAAGAAGCGCAGCCGCTCGGGCGGCGCCACCGCGGCGGCCGGCGGAAATTCGCTGACCTCCCCCATGCAGGGAACCATCGTCAAGGTGGCCGTGGCCGACGGCGACGTCGTCGCTGAAGGCGATCTCGTCGTCGTGCTTGAAGCGATGAAAATGGAGCAGCCGCTGACCGCGCACCGTGCGGGCACCGTCACCGGCCTGTTGGCCGCCGCAGGCCAGACTGTGGCCGCGGGCGCCGTCATCGCAACGATCGAGGATTGAGTCGATCGGGGACTAAGAACGCATGAAAATGCCCGGTGTGAATGGCGAATTCTAAGGGTCGTTGCAACACCGCTGGCGGCTAGGTAGTCAAGAGTAGATCACGTAAACGCTCGGCTGGAGTATCCCAGCCGAGCGTTTTGCGTGGGCGTCCGTTGAGTTCCTGGGCGACGTGTTCGAGGTCTTCGGGTCCGTAGGCCGAGAGGTCGGTGCCTTTGGGGAAGTATTGGCGCAGCAGTCCGTTGGTGTTTTCATTGGAGCCGCGTTGCCAGGGGCTGGCGGGGTCGCAGAAGTAGACCGGCATGTCGGTGGCCATGGTGAATGAGCGGTGGGCAGCCATCTCCGCTCCCTGGTCCCACGTCAGGGAGCCCCGCAGGTGCGCCGGGAGGGTGCTCATGGCCGAGACGAGGCCGTCCCGGACGGTTTCGGCGGTGTGGTCACCGGGTAGGTGGACGAGCATCACGTACCGCGTGGTGCGTTCGACCAGCGTACGGATCGCGGACTGGTTCAGTGTCCCGGTGATGAGGTCGCCCTCCCAATGCCCGGGGACGGCACGGTCCTCGATCTCGGGCGGCCGTTCAGAGATCATGACCATCGGGTCCACGAACCGGGATTGACGCTGTTCCCCGGCTTGCTGGGGTTTGCGGCGGGTCCGCCCGGTGCGCAGGGCTGCCTGTATCTCGCGTTTGAGTCCGCCTCTTGCCTGGACGTAGAGGGCTTGATAAATCGTCTCAGTGCTCACACGCATCTCCGGTTTGTCGGGGAACTCCTCGATCAGGGTGTGGCTGATCTGCTCCGGAGACCAGCGTATGAGCAGTTTGTCCTTCACGTAGTCGCGCAGGTCCGACTCGCCAGCGAGCTTGGCCGTCTTGGGCCGTGCCCGTCGGGCTACGGACTTCCGTTGGGCTGCATAGGGCTGGTAGCCCAGCGCTGGCTGGCTGTTGCGGGCGAGCTCCCGGCTGACCGTCGATGCAGGCCTGCTCAGGGCCGTCGCGACCGCCCGCACGGAGGAACCGGCGGCCCGCATGTCCCTAATCCTTTCCCGCTCCTGGAGCGAGAGGAACCTCGGGTCCACGGGCTTCTCCAGCGCGGACAATCCGAGCGACGAGCCAGTTGTTGGCTTGGCCATGCCGGGAAGGGTGTTCAGGGTGGTCACTCCCCGTTTGTAGTCGATCGTGCGGCCATCCGGGTAAATACGTCGACTACCGACCTTCCTGATGCCGTGGTCCCACTCCTGCGCGGTGCTCAGGAGGACGCTCACGGCCTTGGCAGCCTCGCGCCGGCTCGTTCCGGCCTTGCGGAGCCGAAGAAATTCCTCGCGTCTGCCGGCGCCCAAGCGAATGTTGGCGATTCCGGCCTTGTAAGCCCACTGGTAGCACGTCATCCGGTTGAATCCGAGCTCCGCGGCAGCCACCGTTACATTGCCCACGCGATCGAGCACGGCGAAGAACCGGTCTTTCTCTTCCGGCGTGTACTTCCGCTTTGGAACCGATCTGGTCAATCGCTTCTTCGGAGCAACCCCGGCCTTCCGTGCCCACCCGAAACACGTGTGGCGGTTCAACCCAGGCTCGGCAGCAGCCGAGCTCACACTCCCCAGCCGGTCGAGCGCGGAGAAAAATGCATCCTTCTCCTCCTGCGAGGGTGCTCTCCGGCCCCTCAGGGAACTCGATTCTTCCCTTGCACCAGACTCTGCTTTTCCCCTTAAAGACGACACGGTCGTTGCAACTCCCAAAAGATCTGGGCGTTGCAACGACCGCTAGAACCCGCCAATCACACCGGGCATTTTCATCTGCCGGACCAGCGGTCCGGAAGAGCTAAGGAGCTAGGCCACGTTGTTTTCGTAGTCCAGGTCGCGGGTTTCCTTGCTCAGGAACAGCGCGATGAGCGTGAGCACCGACATGACGGTGAGGTAGACGCCGACCAGCACGGGGCTGCCCTTCGCCAGTTCCCAGAGCCAGACGGCGATGAACGGTGCCACTGCTGCACCCAGGATGCTGGAGACGTTGTAGCTGACGGCTGAGCCGGTGTACCGGACGTTCGTCGGGAACAGCTCCGGCAGCAATGCGCCCATCGGTCCGAAAGTGAGGCCCATGAGGGAGAAGCCGATGATCAGCAGCGCCATGGTGCCGACGAAGCCGCCGCTGAACAGCGGGACGAACAGCAGGCCGAAGACGAAGATGCCTGCCGTCACGGCGATCAGCATCTTGCGCCGGCCCCACTTCTCGGCCATGGGGCCGGAGACGAGGGTGAAAATGCCGAAGAACACGACGCCGGCGATCAGCATCCAGAGGAAGTCGTTACGGGTGTATCCCAGGCCCGGCACAAACGCGGCCGCAGCGGCCTCGGTCATCGGCTTGCCGGCCTTTTCGGCTGCGGCCTTGGCCGCGTCCAGGCTGGAGGCCCGGGTGCCGTAGGTCAGCGTGAACGTGGTCATCAGGTAGAAGAGTACGTAGGTGGCCAGCATGATGAACGTGCCCAGGATCAGCGGACGCCAGCTGGTCTTGAAGACCCGGGCGAGCGGCAGCTTGGCTACCTCGTTGGATTCGAGCACCTTGGTGAACGCGGGCGTTTCGATCAGCTTGAGGCGGACATACAGACCGATGATCACCATCACGGCGCTGAGCAGGAACGGCACGCGCCAGCCCCAGGCCATGAAGGCCTCCGGGGTCAGGGCGTAGCTGAAGACCAGGAAGATCACGTTGGCGATGATGAAACCGATCGGCGCACCCAGCTGCGGGAACGTGCCGTAGACGGCGCGCTTGTTCGCCGGGGCGTTCTCGGTGGCCAGCAGGGCTGCACCGCTCCATTCGCCGCCGAGGGCAAGGCCCTGGGCGAACCGCATGACCACCAGCAGTGCCGGTGCCCAGAATTCCCATCCCGGAACGAGGGCCGTGGGCAGGCAGCCGATGAGGAAGGTGGCAATACCCATGGTCAGCAGCGACGCCACCAGGGTGCCCTTGCGTCCGAACTTGTCACCGAAGTGTCCGAAGACGATCGACCCAAGCGGCCGGGCGATGAAAGCGACGCCGAAAACAGCAAAGGAACTCAGCAGCTGGGTGGTTTCGTTCTGGCCGGGGAAGAACAGCCGGGGGAAAACGAGTACCGCGGCCGTGGCGTAGACGTAGAAGTCGTAGAACTCGACTGTGGTGCCGATCAGGCTGGCGACGATCACGCGCCCGCGCGAGTTCACTAGCTTGGCTGACCCCGGCTGCGGTGTTGTGGCAGTGGATGACATGTAGTAGCGCTTTCGTGAGAACCGGGCCGGTGCCCCCAAAAGGCTGCCCGGCAGAAGGATACAGAGACTTCAATACTACTTAGCGAAGTCCACTCAATGGACAAAAGGTCCAGAATGCGGACTATTTCGGCTGTCTCAAAAAACTGTGCTCCGTGCAGCCTAACGCCGCCGGAAACACGCTGATAGGCAAATGTCACAGCACGTTAACAATGGGCGACCGTCCATGAAACGCGGCTTGCCTACCTTGGAAGGACAACATCCCCCAAGGAGGTACACCGTGACTGCTGACCGCCCCGCAGAAACCGGCACCGGCAATTCCCTCGATCTTGCCACCGAGCCGCGGCACGGAAGCGTCTCCGCTTCCGTGACCACTACCGACGCACCCGCCCTTGAAGTCCGTCCTGGCCGCTGGATCGCCAACTGGGACGCCGAGAACAAACACCAGTGGGAAACCCAAGGCCGCACGATTGCGCGCCGGAACCTCAACTGGTCCATCTTCGCCGAGTTCCTCGGTTTCGTCGTCTGGCAGCTCTGGTCCATCGTGGTGGTCCAGCTCCCCGGCGCAGGCTTCACCTTCAGCACCTCGGAGATTTTCTGGCTCATCTCCATGCCGAGCCTGGTAGGCGCCACGCTCCGGATCCCCTACACGTTCATGGTCCCGCGCTTCGGTGGCCGGAACTGGACAATCGTCTCGGCGCTGCTCCTCCTGATTCCGTCGGTCGGACTCGCCATGTGCGTCTCCAACCCGGAAACACCGTTCGGCGTCATGCTGTTCGTGGCCGCCCTGGCCGGCTTCGGCGGCGGAAACTTCGCCAGCTCGATGGCGAACATCACCTTCTTCTACCCGGCCCGCGAAAAGGGCTGGGCCCTGGGACTGAACGCGGCCGGCGGAAACCTCGGTGCCGCCGTCGCGCAGCTCGCCGTTCCGATCGCCATCACGCTGGTGGCAGTAGGAAGCGTCAACCTGCCCATGGCCGGCTGGATGTGGGTCCCCTTCATCCTGATCGCCGCCTTCGGTGCCTGGAAGTACATGGACAACCTCACCAGCGCCAAGGGTGACGTGGCCGGCTCGCTGGCCGCGCTCAAGGAACCGCACCTGTGGATCATGGCCCTGCTGTACATCGGCACGTTCGGCTCCTTCATCGGCTTCGCCGGCGTCTTCCCCAAGCTCATCAAGGACTACTTCCCCGCCTTCTCCTCCATCGGCGTCGGCACGGTGGCCCTTTCGCTGGCCTTCCTCGGCCCGCTGGTCGGCTCACTGGCCCGCCCCTACGGCGGACGCATGGCTGACCGCCTTGGCGGCGCCCGGATGACCGTCTCCGCGTTCGCCGCGATGGCCGTGATCACGCTGACCATGATCTGGACCCTGCCGCTGAAGAACTTCTGGCTCTTCCTGGTCCTCTTCCTGATGCTCTTCACCGCCAGCGGCTTCGGAAACGGCGCCACCTACCGCATGATCCCGGTTATCTTCGCAATCTCCAGCCGGGCCGCCCGCTCGGGTGCCAGCTCGGTGACAACCCAGCGGCTGGCTTCCTCGGCCCTCGGCCTGATCTCGGCGATCGGCGCCTACGGCGGGTTCGTGATCCCGCAGGTGCTGAACGCTTCCAACACGGCCAGCGGCTCCTACACCCCGGCGTTCTACGGCTTCGTCGGAGCCTACGTTGTGATGCTGGCAGTCTGCTGGTTCTTCTACATCCGCAACGCCAACCGAAATGCGATGGGACACGTCTAACATGACCAAAAGCGCCGACACGCACTGCCCTTACTGCGCCTTGCAGTGCGCCATGACGCTCAAGTCCCCAGCGGCTCTGACCCCGGCTGTCCAGCCGGGGTCAGACCCCGTGCCGGCAGCGCCGGCCCTGGAGGTCAGCGGCCGCGACTTCCCCACCAACCGCGGCGGCCTCTGCCGCAAGGGGTGGACCTCGGCCTCGCTCCTGCAGCACCCCGGCCGCGTTACCGAGCCCCTGCTGAAGGGGTCCGACGGCGTTCACCGCCCCATCACCTGGGACGAGGCGCTGGCCCGCATCACCACCGCCGTCAAGGACACCCGGGCTAAGTACGGAGCCGACGCCGTCGGCGTTTTCGGCGGTGGCGGCCTCACCAACGAGAAGGCCTACCAGCTCGGAAAGTTCGCCCGCCTCGCACTGGGCACCTCCCGCATCGACTACAACGGCCGGTTCTGCATGTCATCGGCTGCCGCCGCGGGCATGCGGGCCTTCGGCCTGGACCGCGGCCTGCCGTTCCCCCTTGAGGCACTGGACAGTGCCAGCACCATTCTGATGCTCGGCTCCAACGTCGCCGAGACCATGCCGCCCTTCGTCCAGCACCTGCAGGGTGTCCGTGAAGCCGGTGGCCTGATTGTGGTGGACCCCCGCCGTTCGGCCACGGCGGCCTTCACGTCCGACGGCGGCGGCCTCCACCTCCAGCCCCTGCCGGGCACCGACCTCGCCCTCCTGCTCGGCCTGTCGCACGTGGTCATCCACGAAGGACTCGTCGACGCCGCATACGTCCAGGAGCGCACCACCGGCTACGACGCCGTGGTCCGCAGCGTCAACGCCTTCTGGCCGGAACGCGTCCAGTCCCTCACCGGAGTGCCCGCCGAACTCATCCGCGAGACGGCCCGCAGGCTGGCCGACGGCGCACGCAAGGGCGGCAGCTACATCCTGACCGGACGCGGCGTCGAACAGCACGTCGACGGCACCGACACCGCCACGGCCGCCATCAACCTCAGCCTCCTGCTCGGCCTGCCCGGCTCCGCCCGCAGCGGCTACGGCACACTCACCGGCCAGGGCAACGGCCAGGGCGGGCGCGAACACGGACAGAAGGCCGACCAGCTGCCGGGCTACCGCAAAATCACCGATCCCGCGGCACGCGCCCACATGGCCAAGGTCTGGGATGTGCCCGAGTCGCTGATCCCCGGCCCCGGCCTGCCGGCCGTCCAGCTGCTCAAATCGCTCGGACAGCCCGACGGCGTCCGCTGCTTCTTCGTGCACGCCTCCAATATCGCCGTCGCGTCCCCCGATGCGAACGCCGTCATCGCCGGACTCCGCAGCCTGGATTTCCTCGTGGTCTGCGACTTCTTCATGTCCGAAACTGCCGCCGAGGCCGACCTCGTCCTGCCAGTCCTTCAGTGGGCCGAGGAGGAGGGCACCCTGACGAACCTCGAAGGCCGTGTACTGCGCCGCCGCAAGGCCATCCAGCCGCCCGCCGGGGCCCGCAGCGAACTGTGGATCATGGCGCGGCTGGCCGAAGCACTCGAGGCGCCGTCCACGTACAGCGATGACCCCGAGACGGTTTTCGAGGAGCTTCGACTGGCATCCGCCGGCGGCGCAGCGGACTACTCCGGCATCGACTACGCCATGCTGGACCGCGGCGAAGCCGCCTACTGGCCGTACCCCGCGGGCAGCACCGGCACCCCAAGGATGTTCCTGGACGCGTTTGCGCACGCCGACGGCAAGGCCGTCATGACCCCGGTGACGCCCCGTCGTCGTCGTACCCCCATGGCGAACCCTGACCCGGCCGCCAAACCGATGACCCTGATCACCGGCCGCCTGCTGGAGCACTACCAGTCCGGAGCCCAGACGCGCCGCGTCTCCGAACTCCTTGCGTCCCAGCCCGAGGCCAAGCTGCAGATCCACCCGGCAGCCGCGGCCGCCATGGGCATCACGGACGGTGCACGCGTGTCGGTGGCAAATGAGCGGGGCGAGGTGGTCTGCCGGGCGGAGCTCAGCACGGCCATCCGCACAGAGACCGTGTTCCTGCCCTTCCACTTCCCGGAACTGGAAAGCGCGAACCGGCTGACGGAAGCCGCCACGGACCCCATCTCGGGGATGCCCGAATTCAAATTCAACAAAGTATGGGTCCGGCTGGCCGCGGACGTACCAAGCAACAGTGTTCTTCAGACCTCGGAGGCCTCATGAGCGAGCAGATTGTAATTGTCGGATTCGGTCCGGTGGCGGCACGGCTGGTCGACGAACTGCTGCCGGCTGTTCGCGGCGGGCAGGTGCGGCTGACGGTCATCGGCCAGGAAGCCGACGCCGCCTATAACCGTGTGCTCGTCGCCGATCTGGGCGTCGGCCGCACCACCGCCGAGGCACTGGCCCTGGCCGACGCCGCCGCCCTCACGGCGGAAGGCGTTGACGTCCGGCTCGGCGTCAACGTCAAGCGCGTGGACCGGGCACGGCAGCAGGTCCTCCTCGCCGACGGCACTTCGGCCCACTACGACCGGCTGGTCTTCGCCACCGGCTCCCGTCCTGTCATCCCCAACCTCACCGGGCTCAACCCGGACCCCGCCGCACCCGTCCTGCCAGCGGGCGTCACTGCGCTGCGCGACGTCCGCGACGCCGAGGTCCTCCGCAAGGCCGTAGCCGGCCGCAAGCGCGTGGTGGTTCTCGGCGGCGGCGTGCTGGGGCTGGAGACGGCCCTGGCCGCCGCCGAAGAAGGCGCCACCGTCACCGTGGTGCACAACGGACCCCACCCGCTGGGCCGGAACATCGACCGCGGCGGCGGCGCGGTGCTCGCCGCCAGCCTGCGCAACTGTGGCGTGCGCGTCGCCGGCAACGCGCGTTCCACGGGCGTGGAACACAACGCTCCCGACGGCGGGTTCTCGGCCCTGCTGCTCGACGACGGTTCGGCGATCGACGGCGACCTTCTGGTCCTGTCGTGCGGTGTCCGGCCGCGGACCGAACTGGCCGAAGGCTGCGGGCTGTCCACGTCGACGGGCATCCTGGTGGATCACCGGCTGCGCGCGCACCACGAACCGCACATCTTCGCCATTGGCGACTGCGCCGAGGTCCGTTGCCCGGAACCGGACTGCATCGAGTGCCGCACCGCGCGGGGACCGTCCGGCCTGGTGGGCCCGGGCTGGCGGCAGGCCGAATGGCTCGCCGAGTACCTGCTGCTCCTGAACGAGGGATCGCAGGAGGACGCTGATTCGCTGCCCGCGCTCCCCCAGGAGAAGCCCGGCGTGATTGTGCTCAAGGCCCGCGGCCTGAACATGGCCGTGGCCGGGGACAACGCGGCGGAGCCCTGGGACGAGGAAATCCTGACCGCCGGAGCGGTCAACGGCCGGCCCCGGCTCCAGATCGCCCAGTGGGCCGATCCGGAGCACGGCCGCTACGTGAAGATGACCACCCGCGGCGGCGTGCTCGAGGGCCTGGTCAGCGTGGGCATGCCCCGCACCGCCGGCGAGCTGGTGCAGCTCTTCGAGCGCGGCGCGGAACTGCCCGCGGACCGTTCCCTGCTCCTGCGGCTGGACGGACCCGACCAGCTGGCCCCGTCCGGCGCGTCCAACGACCCGGAAAGCACCGTGTGCCGGTGTGCCGGTGTTAGCGGCGGCAAGATCACGGAGGCTGTGACGGGCGGCTGCTCCACGGTGGCCGAGGTCTCCTCAGCAACCCGTGCCGGCACCGGCTGCGGCGGCTGCCACGAGGACATCAAGGGGCTCATCGAAAAACACTTCCAGGCGGCAGCCGCCTAAAACCTGACCGCAACCGCTGATAGAGCCTGTCGAAATCACGGTCTCGACAAGCCCGACCGGCACTCCCCTACATGTGGACGTGCAGGCGCCTTGCCGCTTCGGAGATGGAGCCGCTCAGTGACGGGTACACGGTGAATGTGCTGGCGACGTCGTCGACGTGAAGCTTCTGGGTCACCGCGATGGAAATCGCGAAAATCAGCTCGGACGCGTTCGGTCCCACCACGACGCCGCCGATCACGGTGCCCGATCCCTTGCGGGCGAAGATCTTGACGAAGCCGTCCTTGTGGTTGCGCATCTTGGCGCGGGCATTGCTCTTCAGGGAGAGCTTGACGATGTCGCCCTGGTACTTGCCGGAGTCGATCTCGGCCTCGGACACGCCCACGGACGCGATTTCCGGCGACGTGAAGATGTTGGACGCCACCTGGTGCAGCTTGATGGGAGTCACGCCGTCACCCAGGAAGTGCGCAATGGCGATCCTGCCCTGCATGGCCGCAACGGACGCGAGCGCGAGGACGCCGGTGCAGTCGCCGGCGGCGTAGATGTTGGGGGCGGTGGTGCGGGAGACGCCGTCCACCTTGATGTGGCCGCTCTCGGTCAGCGCCACGCCCGCCTCCTCGAGTCCGATCCCGTCCGTGTTGGGGATGGAGCCCACGCAGACCAGGCAGTGGCTGCCGGTCACCTGGGAGCCGTCGCCCAGGGTGACCACCACGCCGTCCTCGGTGCGCTCCACGGTCTCGGCACGGGAGCGGGCAAGCACCTTGACGCCGCGGCGTTCGAAGACTTCCTCCAGCACCTCCGCGGCGTCGGTGTCCGAGCCGGGAAGAACGCGGTCGCGGCTGGAAATCAGGGTGACCTTGGAACCCAGGCCGTTGTAGGCGGAGGCGAACTCTGCGCCGGTGACGCCGGAGCCCACCACGATCAGTTCCTCGGGCAGCTCGTCCAGGTTGTAGATCTGGGCCCAGTTAAGGATCCGCTGGCCGTCGGGCCGGGCGGTGGGCAGTTCGCGCGGGTGGGCGCCCACGGTCAGCAGGATGGCGTCGGCCTCAACGGTTTCGGTGCCGTCGGCCGTCAGGACCTCGATGGTGTGGTTGTCCACCAGCTTGCCGGAGCCGATCAGAATGCGGACATTCTGGTGCTCAAGGCCGGCCGTGATATCCCTCGACTGCTGGCGGGCGAGGCCCAGCAGGCGGTCGTTGATGTGCTTCAGGTCCGCGCGCATGACCGGAACGAAGTCGCCGCCGTCGACGTCGAACTTGACTCCCAGCTCCCCCGCCTCACCGACGCGGGTCATCAGATCCGCCGTCGCGATCAGCGTTTTGGAAGGCACGACGTCGGTCAGCACGGCGGAGCCGCCGAGGCCGGCGCGCTCAATGATGGTGACTTGCGCCCCCAGGGAGGCGGCCACCATGGCGGCTTCGTAACCGCCCGGGCCTCCGCCGAGAATCGCGATTCGGGGGGCGCTGAAATCAGGATGCATAGTCACAATCAACCATTCTCTCGCATCCTTGCCGCACCACCAACAAACAGGGCCCGCTCCGGCACCCCGGCCGGCGCGCCCTCCACAGCCGTTTTCCGCTGTGCACACCGGCGCCCGCACGATAGCGTGTACCAGTGAGTAATACAGAATTCCTGAACACTGACCCCTTCGAGGCTGCCCGCACCGCCGCCGACTACATCGCCGCCGAGACCGGCGTCGATTCGCACGACATCGCCCTGGTCCTGGGCTCCGGCTGGGGCGAGGCCGCGGAACTCATCGGCGAGACCACGGCCACCCTCACCGCCTCGGAAGTGCCGGGCTTTTCCGCTCCGGCCGTGGAGGGCCACGTGGGCACCATCCGCTCGGTCCTGACGAGGGAAGGCAAGCGTGCGCTGGTGCTCGGCGCCCGCACGCACTACTACGAGGGCAAAGGCGTCCGCGCGGTTGTCCACGGCGTGCGCACGGCGGCCGCCGCCGGCTGCAAGACCCTCGTGGTCACGAACGGCTGCGGCGGGCTCAACGAAAACTGGACGCCGGGCACGCCCGTGCTCATCAAAGATCACATCAACCTCACCGCGGCGTCACCGCTCGAAGGCGCCACCTTCGTGGATCTGACAGATCTCTACTCGTCCCGGATCCGCGGCCTGGCCCGTGAGGTTGATCCTTCCCTGGACGAGGGCGTGTACGCCCAGTTCACCGGACCCCACTACGAGACCCCCGCCGAAGTGCAGTACGCCAAGCGGATAGGCGCCGACCTCGTCGGCATGTCCACGGCGCTGGAGGCCATCGCCGCGCGCCACGCGGGCATGGAGGTGTTCGGTATTTCGCTGGTCACCAACCTCGCCGCCGGCATCAGCCCCGTGCCCCTGAGCCACCAGGAAGTGATCGAATCCGGCCAGGCCGCCGGTCCGCGGATCTCCAAGCTCCTCGCGGAAATCATCGCCAGGCTCTAACTGCCCGATCCCAGGAGGCGGGCGACGGTGTTGGGGCGCGCCTCAGGGAAGCGCCGCTCAATGGACTGCGCGATGCCCGCCACGGTCTGCCGGGCAAGTTCGGTCCGCCAGGCCAGCTCGGCCTGGCGCATGGACTGGGAGATCAGGCAGCTCCGGGCATAGTCCTCATCCATCTCCCCGCCCGGCCCGTTCTTCAGGATGCCGTCGCAGCGGAAGGCCATCTCCCTGCCTTCGATGGCCAGCACGACGTCCAGCACGGTGATCCTGTCCGGCCTGCGCGCCGGCTGGAATCCGCCTTTAGGGCCGGAAGCGGAGTCCAGGACACCTGCCCGCACCAGTGCCTGGAGCTGCTTGTTCAGGTAGGCGGGCGGCAGCTTGTACAGCTCCGCCAGCCGCGCACTGCTGATCGGCTCATCGCCGGGCAACCAGGCCATGTTCACGCAGCAGTGCAGCGCCCACTCCACGCCCTGGTTCATCTTCATTCCGAGACCGTACGTGTCCGGAATTTTTGCTGTCAAGGAATGGCAATTTCGTACTGTCAGGGAACGGCGCCCTGCGAAGTTGTGACCGGACCGATGGCTCGTCCGGCACCGCTCCCCGCTGCTTTGACGATAGTTTGGTTCCTATGACGTCTTCCGATGCCGATTTCCAGCTGCTCAACGACGCCCGTGCCTGGGCCGCGCAGGATCCGGATCCCGTAACCGCCGCCACGCTGACGGAGCTCGTCAAGCTCACCGAAGGCGGCACGCCGGCGGCGCGGCAGGAGCTGGCGGACAGTTTCAACGGAACGCTGGAGTTCGGCACCGCCGGCCTCCGGGCCGCCCTCGGCCCCGGGCCCAACCGGATGAACCGTGTGGTGGTCCGCCGCGCAGCGGCAGGCTTCGCGAGCTTCCTGGCCGGAGCGGTGGCGCAGGCGTCCCCGGGAACCCGGCCGCGCGCCGTCGTCGGTTATGACGCCCGCTACAACTCCGACATCTTCGCCGAAGAGACCGCCGCGATCTTCACCGCGGCCGGATTCGACACCTTCCTGATGCCGGGCGCGCTGCCCACGCCGTTGCTGGCGTACGCCGTGCGGGCGCTGGATTGCGACGGCGGGGTGATGGTCACGGCCAGCCATAACCCGCCGCAGGACAACGGCTACAAGGTCTACCTGGGCCGCCACGCGGTCGAGGAAAGCGGCCGCGGCGCGCAGATCGTGGCCCCGTACGACGCCCTCATCGCCGCGGAGATCGCCAAAGTTGGCGCCCTGGATTCCATCCCGCTGGCCGGCGACGGATGGACGGTACTGGATGCCGGCATCGCCCGGGACTACGAGTCAGCCACTGCGGCCCTGGCCAACCGTGACCTCTTTCCGGCCCGCGACCTCAAGATCGTGCTGACGCCGATGCACGGCGTGGGCGGCGAAACCGCGGTGTCGGTACTCAACGCTGCCGGCTTCACTGACGTCACGGTGGTCAGTGAGCAGGCCGAACCGGATCCGGACTTCCCCACCGTCAGTTTCCCCAACCCCGAGGAACCCGGGGCCCTTGACCTCGCGCTCGGGGCTGCAATGCAGGCGGACGCCGACATCGTCCTGGCCAATGACCCCGACGCCGACCGCGCCGCAGTCGCCGCGAAGGACCCGGATACGGGCGCGTGGCGGATGCTCCGGGGCGATGAAGTGGGCGCCCTGCTCGGGGCGCATGTGGTGGCGCGGCTGTCCGCAACCGGTGAGGAAAGGCCCGACGGCGTATTCGCCAATTCGATCGTTTCCTCGCGGCTGCTCTCACGCATCGCGGCCGCGGCCGGCTATGCGCACGAGGAAACCCTGACCGGATTCAAGTGGATTTCCCGGGTGCCGGGCCTGCTGTACGGCTACGAGGAAGCGCTGGGCTACTGCGTGGCCCCGGACCTGGTCCGGGACAAGGACGGCATCTCCGCTGCCGTGCTGATCGCGGAACTCGCCGCCACGGCCAAGGCGGACGGCAAAACCATCTTCGACACCCTGGACGAGCTATATCTGGTCCACGGGCTGCACGCGAGCGACCAGCTGAGCATCCGCGTTGCGGACCTGGGCCTGCTGGATGCCATGATGAACCGGCTACGGGTGAGCCCGCCCGAATCATTCGGCGGTTCCGCCGTCGAAACGTTCGTTGACCTGGCCGAGGGCAGCGAACAGCTGCCGCCGACTGACGGGCTGCTCTACCTGACCCGCGATCTCAGCCGGGTGATCATCCGGCCCAGCGGCACCGAGCCGAAGCTCAAGTGCTACCTGGAGGTTATCCGGAGCGTGGGAACGGCAGCCGAACTGCCCGAGGCCCGGCTGGCCGCGCGGGCCGCCCTGGACCAGGTGCTGGGCGACGTCCGCGAGGCCTTGGGCCTGTGAGCTGCAGATCTAGTGAATCAGGGCAGTCCTACAGCTCAACCTCGAGGACGCCATCTGCGACGCGCGTGTTGAACGTGGCCAGCCGCAGCTCGGGGTTGCCGAAGCACTCGCCGGTCTCGAGGTCGTAGACCTCCTTATGCAGCGGCGATGCGATGGTGGGACGCGTGCCGCGTGACCCGAGGATGCCGCGTGCCATGACGAAGGATCCCGTGGCCGGGTCCTCCTGTGCCACGGCGAAAACCTCACCGGGGGCGGTGCGGAAAAGCGCCACCTGAAGGCCGGCAACGAGTGCCGCTTCGCCCCAGGCGATCTCCAGGTCATCCACGGCGCAGACCTGGTGCCAGCCAGTGGCGTGCCCGGTAGCCAGATCCTCAAGTTCCAGTGTTGCCGTCATGTCGGCTCCTCTCCCTTTGCCCGCTTCCCGGCGGTAGGCCGGTTCCTGCGAGGCGTATTTCCGCCTGCTTCAGCCGCCAGTGCGGCCGTATATCCAAGCTAGGCGGCAGGTGTTTCAGAGGCGTGCAGTCAATGTGTCCGGAACGTAAAAGACACCTCACCTGTCCCGAAATGTGTTCGTGATGCAGAAGTTAAGTTCACGAAACATAAGGGAAACTGAAGCGAAACTGCGGCTGCCTAGTCTGGATGGACAAGCTGCAGAGCACCGTCTGCGGCCCATGCGAAAGGCCCACAGTGACCGAACAGACTTCAAGCACAGAGAATCC
The DNA here is from genome assembly GCF_001428005.1 of Arthrobacter sp. Soil736. GTDB lineage: Bacteria > Actinomycetota > Actinomycetes > Actinomycetales > Micrococcaceae > Arthrobacter. Next base: position 141,985 of record NZ_LMSB01000023.1, on the reverse strand, counting down.
GCGCCGCATCGTCGTCGCCGGCGGCGGCCCCGCGGCCCACCGTTTTGCGGACGCGATGCATGCCCGCGGCCTCGATGGCTGGCATGTCACGGTCCTCACTGAAGAAGCGCACCTGCCCTATGATCGCGTTGCACTGAGCAAAGCCCTCACGGACAGCACCGTTGACCTCACGCTTGGCGCTGCATCCATGTGGGACCACGACGCACTCAACCTGAAGACCGGCGAGCGCGTCGTCAAGATCAACGCCGAGGCCAAGACGGTGGAAACCACAGCCGGCGGCATCTATGGCTACGACGACCTGGTGGTTGCCACGGGTTCGAATGCCGCCCGGCTGCCCATCCCCGGCGCCGAGCACACGCACGTCTACCGCACGCTCGAAGACGTCTGGGCCATCAACGAGGCCATTACCGCGCTCACGGAGAAGCTCGGCCGCAAGGTCAACGCCGTCACTATCGGTGGAGGCCTCCTCGGGCTCGAATCGGCCGCCGGCACGGAGCAGCTGGGCGCCAACCCGATCGTCATCGACGGTTCGCAGTGGCTAATGGCCACACAGCTGGATGAAGGCGCGGGTCAGGCAATGGGCCGGCTCATCAAGGCCGAAGGCTTCGAAGTCCACGGCGGCGTGTTCCCTTCGGAAGTATTGTCCGACGACGACGGCCAGGTCACCGGTGTCCTGATGGCAGACGGCCGTATTATCGACGCTGACCTCGTGATCGTCGCCATCGGCGTCCGGCCGCGCGATGAACTCTTCCGCGCAGCCGAAGGCGAAGAACAGCTATTCAGCCTGGGCCAGCGCGGCGGCGTTGTCATCAACGACTACTGCGCCACCGAGGTCGACGGAATCTGGGCCATCGGCGAGGTCGCCAACTTCGGCGGCATGTGCCTCGGCCTGGTTGCCCCCGCCAACACCATGGCAGAGATCGTGGCCGACCGCTTGCACGGCGGCGAGGCCACCTTCCCCGGCTTCGACACCGCCACCAAGCTCAAGCTCTCGGGCGTGGACGTCGCCAGCTTCGGGGACGGGTTCGCCAAGACAGAGCACTCCCTCGAAATCGTCTACGCTGACCCCGCCCGCGGCGTTTACCAGAAGATCGTCACCACCGACGATGCCAAGACCCTCCTGGGCGGCATCTTCGTGGGCGACGCCACCCCCTACACCAGCCTGCGCCCGCTCCTGGGCCGCGAACTCAGCGCCGAACCCGGCGCGTACCTGACGGCGGCCGGCGGCGGCGACGCCCCGGACACCGAACTCCCGGACGACGCCATCCTGTGTTCCTGCAACAACGTGTCGGCCGGAACCATCCGCGACACCGTCAACGGCTGCGGGGCCTGCGACGGCAACGCTCCCGTCCAGGAACTCGGCGAGCTGAAGGGCTGCACCCGCGCCGGAACCAGCTGCGGCTCCTGCGTGCCGATGCTTAAGAAGCTGCTGGAAACCGAACTGACCAAGTCCGGCGTCGAAGTTTCGAAGGCGCTGTGCGAACACATCGAGCTGTCCCGCCAGGAACTGTTCGACGCGATCCGCGTCCTGGAACTGACCTCCTTCGAAGAGATCATGGCCAAGTACGGCACCGGTGCAGGCTGCGACATCTGCAAGCCGACCATCGCCAACATCCTGGCCAGCCAGAACAGCGCCTACGTCCTCGACGCCGGCCGCGGAACCCTGCAGGACACCAACGACCGCGCGCTGGCCAACATGCAGAAGGACGGCACCTACTCGGTGGTTCCGCGCATCGCCGGCGGTGAAATCACGCCGAAGAAGCTCGGCGTCATCGCTGCCGTGGCCGAGAAGTACAGCCTGTACACCAAGATCACCGGCGGCCAGCGGATCGACATGTTCGGTGCCCGGCTGGAGCAGCTGCCGGAAATCTGGAAGGAACTCGTGGACGCCGGCTTCGAATCCGGCCAGGCCTACGGCAAGAGCCTGCGCACGGTGAAGTCCTGCGTCGGTTCCACCTGGTGCCGCTTCGGCGTCCAGGACTCGGTGGCCATGGCCATCCAGCTGGAACTGCGCTACCGCGGCCTCCGCAGCCCGCACAAGCTCAAAATGGGCGTCTCGGGCTGTGCCCGCGAATGCGCCGAGGCCCGCGGCAAGGACGTCGGCGTGATCGCCACCGCGGACGGCTGGAACCTGTACGTCGGCGGCAACGGCGGTGCCACCCCGGCCCACGCCCAGCTGCTGGCCAAGGACCTCGACGACGAGACGCTGATCAAGTACATCGACCGCTACTTCATGTACTACATCCGCACCGCCGACCGCCTGCAGCGCACCGCACGGTGGCAGGAAGAGCTCGACGGCGGCATCAAGCACGTCGAGGACGTGGTGGTCAACGACACCCTGGGCATTGCCGAGGAGCTCGAGGCGGCCATGGCCAAGCACGTTGACACGTACGTCGACGAGTGGGCAGACACGCTGAAGGATCCGGAGCGCCTGCGCCGCTTCCGCTCCTTCGTCAACGCTCCCGACCAGAAGGACGACTCCATCACCTTCGTCTCGGACGAGCGCGGCCAGATGCGCCCGGCCACGGCAGAGGAAAAAGAACGCGCCAGCCAGCAGCCGGTCCTGATCGGCGCTTCCATCCCCATGAGGCCCCGCGATGAGAACGAGGTATAAGCATGCAGCTCAGCATTGATCTCACCGGACGCGAGGTCCTGGTCACCGGCTCGGACCACGCCGCCCGCCAGGCCGTCCGCCGCTACGAAGCCGCCGGCGCCGTCGTCTACCGCCTCAGCACCCCGCAGGGAGCAGGGCACGACGGCCCGTTGCCCGAACGCCCGTTCCTCGTCGCAGCAGTCGACGACGGCCAGCCCGGCTGGGAGGCCCTGCTGGACAGGTGCCGCGCAACCGGCATTCCGGTGGCAGCCGAACCGGCAGCCGGCCCGATCGGGCACGTCACGCTAGTCGGCGGCGGCCCGGGCACGGCCGAACTGCTGACCGTGGCGGCAGTCAAGGCCCTGCGTGACGCCGACGTCGTGTTCTACGACCGCCTGGCGCCGTACCAGGAGCTGGCGTCCCTGACGTCAGCCGAACTCGTGGACGTGGGCAAGCGCCCGGGACACCACAAGGTCAGCCAGGGCGACATCGAGAAGCTGATGGTGGAGAGCGCCCTCGCCGGAAACAACGTGGTCCGCCTCAAGGGCGGGGACCCGTACGTCTTCGGCCGCGGCGGCGAGGAAGTTGCCTCCTGCGTCGCAGCTGGCGTTCCCGTCCGTGTGGTCTCCGGCGTTACGAGTGCCATCTCGGTTCCGGCCGCGGCCGGTATCCCGGTGACGCACCGCGAAGTCAGCCACATGTTCACCGTGGTGTCCGGCCACGCGCCGCTGACTGAAAAGGAACTCACCCACCTGGCCGGCCTGGGCGGCACGATCGTGGTCCTGATGGGCATCGGCACGCTGCACCACCTTGCCGCCGGCCTGCGCCGGGCCGGCATGCGCGCCGACATGCCCATGGCCGTGGTCGAGCGGGGCTACCGGCCCGGGCAGCGGACCACCATCGCGGAGCTGGGCACCATTGCCAGCGCCGCCGCCGGCTGCAGCAACCCTGCCGTCCTGGTGATCGGCGAGGTGGTGCGCGTGGCTGAGGCCAACCGCGGGCATGCCGAGGCCGCCGCGGATCTTGACCGCCTGGCGGCCTCGCTGCTGGGTTCGTGATCGACATGAGCGCACTGAACGCCCTTGCCCCCGCAACGGGCCCCACAGCGGGACCGGCCGCGCCGGCATCCTCAGCATTGTCATCCTCAGCGCCGGGACGCGCCGGCTCGGAGCCGCAGGAGGCAGCCGCCCCGGAGGCTGCCGAGGCTCCCTTGGAAGGATTCCGGATCGGCGTAACTTCGCACCGCCGTTCCCGCGACCTCATCGAGGCACTGGAGCGCCGCGGCGCTGAGGTGCTGCACGCTCCGGCGCTCAAGATCGCGCCGGTGAACGAGGACATCAGCCTCATTGAGGACACCAAGGCGATCATCGCCGCGAAGCCCGATCTGTGCATCGCCACCACGGCGTACGGCATGCGGCGCTGGTGCGAGGCGGCGGACGCCTCCGGCATCGGCGAGGAGCTGCTCGAAACCCTGGGTGCCTGCCGGATGTTCGTCCGCGGCCCCAAGGCCCGCGGCGCGGTTCGCGCGGCCGGCCTTGCCGACGTCGGAATCAGCAGCGACGAAACCACAGCGACACTGGTGGACATGCTGCTGGCCGAGGGCGTGCGCGGCAAGACCGTGGCGGTGCAGCTGCACGGCTACACGGACGTCCGCCAGCTCGAGCGGCTCCGGATGTCCGGCGCCACCGTCCTGACGGTCACCCCGTACCGCTGGGTCAAGCCCGACGGCGCCGATCGCCTTCCGCGGCTGATCGAGGCCGCCTGCAGCGGCAACCTGGACGTCCTGACGTTCACGAGCGCCCCCGCAGTGGACGCCATGTGGAGCACGGCCCACGAGATGGGACTGTACAAACAGCTCGTGGAGAGCCTGAAGACCACCGTCACCACCGCCGTCGTGGGCCCCGTGACCGCGCAGCCGCTGCTGGATGCCGGGATCCATCCCCTGGTTCCTGAGCGGTTCCGGATGGGCGCGCTGATCCGGCTGGTGTGCGAACACCTCGCCCTCAACCACGTCCGCCGCCTGGACACCCGCTCCGGCACTGTGGAGCTGCGGGGCCGCTCGCTGCGGATCGACGGCGAGCTGGTGGAAGTGGCTCCGGCACCCCTGCTGCTCCTGCGCGCGCTCCTGGGCGCCGGCGGGGCGGTGCTCTCCCGGGAGTCGCTCTCCGAACTCCTTGAACTGCGCGGCTCCGTGCACGCGCTGGACATGACAGTGAGCCGGCTACGGTCGTCGCTGCCGGACGGCAGCCTGGTGGAGACCGTGGTCAAGCGCGGTTACAGGATCCGCGTCTAGTCCACCGTCTAGTCCACGGACAGCCTAAGCAACGCGGGGTCACCTCGCGCCCATCCCGGCTTGTGGAATAGGCGCGAAGTGACCCCGCGTTGGTTGTATTACCGGCGGGTAAAAACTGGCGAACAGGCAGGGATAATTCCGCAACAGACGGGAAACAAGCGCGAAAAGCCGCCCGCCTACAGTGGTCCCATCAGCACAACAGGGCCCGAGATCCGGCCCGCCTGGTGCAGCATTTTGAAAGGGCCCGCACATGTCCGCTCCGGCACAGTTTCCCGTCGTCGCCACCGCACGCACCTCCGAACCGGCACCGGAGGCAGCACCGAAAATCCTCATCGCCGGGGCGGGCCCCGCCGCGCAGGCCCTGGTCAGCCAGCTCGCCGCCTCGAGATTCGCCGGAACCGTCACCGTCCTGAGCAGCCGGGACGACGCCCCGGCGGAGCTGCTCGAACTCGCCGCGCTGCCGTTTGTCTCCGTGCGCTTCGGCCAGCCTGCCAGCCACATCGACGCCGACGCCCGCGTGGTGACGACGGCCGACGGCATGGAGTTCAGCTACGACCAGCTGGTCATCGCCACGGGCTCCGCCCCCGTCCACTCCCCCGTTGACGGCTCCAGCCGCTGCCTCAGCTATTCCACGATCGATGACGCCGCGAAGATCGGCGACGCCATCAAGGAGGTCACCCGGGTCCTCGGACGCCGGCCATTGGGAATCCTCGTCGGCACCGGCCCCGCCGCCGGTCAGGCCGAGGCCGTGCTGCGCGCCAGGGGCGTCCGTCCGGTGCGCACCACCGCCCGTCCCGCAGCGGTGGTGCCCACCCTGGCCGGCTCCGTACTGCCGGCTGCCGGCGTCGAATTCGAGGACGGCAGCCGGATGAACGGCGACCTCGTGGTCCTCGCAGAAGACAGGGTTCCGCGGGACAGCCTCGCCGCCAGCGCGGGGGTAAGGACCGCCGAATCCGGCGGTGTCGTCGTCGGCCGGGACTTCCGCTCCTCCGTGCCGGGCATCTGGGCCATCGGTGACGCGGCGTCGTTCGACGGCGTACGGCTGGGGCTGCTGGTGGCCTCCGGTTCCGCTGCCGGAGCCTGCGCCGCGCAGCTCATGGCGGCGGCACCCGCCGCGAGGCTGGCCGCTGCCGCCTAACCTGCGGCGGCAACCCGGCGCTGTGGTCCAGGCGCTGTGGCAAGATGGTCACGCAAGGACCGCGACCACCGCGGCAACTGCGGCCCACGAGGCCAACGGAAAGGACCAGCATGAGCAACGAAGCCAGCCCAGGAGCGGGCGCCGCGACAAGCCCCACAGGGACCCCCGCTACCGGTGCCCAAGCGTCCAATATCGCTTCCTTCATCGACCACACGCTGCTCAAGCCGGAGGCGAGCGAGGCGGAAATCCTCAAAGTCTGCGCCGAGGCCGCCGAATACAAGTTCAAATCGGTCTGTGTGAATCCCGTCTGGGTCAAGACCGTGAAAAAGGCCCTCAAGGGCTCGGGCGTGCTGACGTGCTCGGTGGTCGGTTTCCCGCTGGGCGCCACCCCCAGCGACGTCAAGGCCTTCGAAGCGCGCGGCGCCGTGCTCGACGGGGCGGACGAAGTCGACATGGTCATCGACATCGCCGCGGCCCGCGCCTCCGACAAGGGCGCGCTTGTCGATGACATCAAGGCTGTGGCAGACGCCGTCCACGCCGGTGAGGCAATCCTTAAGGTCATCATCGAGACCGCCCTGCTGAACGACGACCAGAAGGTCCTCGCCTGCGAGGCGGCCGTGGAAGCCGGTGCCGACTTCGTCAAGACCTCAACGGGCTTCAACGGCGGCGGCGCCACCGCCGAAGACATCGCCCTCATGCGGCGCACCGTGGGCCCCGACCTGGGCGTCAAGGCCTCCGGCGGGGTGCGTTCCCTGGCGGACGCACAGGCTATGATTGCTGCAGGTGCAACACGTATTGGTGCCAGCTCCGGCATTGCGATCGTCAAGGGCGAACAGGGTTCGTCCGCGTACTGATCCGCCGCAGCCGCCACAGTTTGAGCCCCGCGGGGCCGAGGAGGAACGAATGTCCAGCAAGACCGCCACGAAGACACCCCAGAACGAGAACAGCCTGGTCACCAGCATTGTTCTCTTCGCAGTGATGATGGCCCTGTTCCTGGGATCCATCTACTCGCTGTCCTTCCTGACGCTGGAAAACCCCTGGCCGATGGCTGTGTGCCTGGGCCTGTTCGCCCTCGCGTTCTGGATCCCGCAGACCATCCTTGGCCGCTCGGATTCCGCCGGCGAGTACTGACCCGCAGGCTGCATTCGCAGTCAGAGCGTAGTCATAATAGAAACGTAAGAGCAGCTGAAGCTCCGGACCACGTCCGGAGCTTCAGCTGTTTAAGCGCGGATTCAGCTCTCAGGGCATGCCCGGCAGGCTGTTGGCCAGCCGGGCGGCCAGCGCCAGTGCGGCAGGAAAGTGGGTGCCTGCCAGCGACCAGGCCGCCACGCACATGCCCACCATGGCGTAGCTGCTCACCGGAATCAGCACGAGCCATTCCCGCCGCGAGCCGGCCCGGCCCAGGATCGGGATGGACAGCGCGCCGTTGGGCCGCCAGAACGTCCTCAGCACCGGCAGCCGGCGCAGGAACTTGGGCGGCCTGATCACCAGCGGCCAGAGGAGGGGCACTCCCCCGGTGGTCACCATGTCGCCCACAATGTGGACCACGACGCCGATCAGCATGGACACCGGCAGCCAGGTCCACTGGTCAGGCGCGAACCAGGTCACGAGGCCGGCCATGGCCAGGGCAAAGATCCAGTTGCTGATGAAGCCCGACTTCGGGAACAGCTTCAGCGCCTTGGCGGCAATGTTGATCATGAACATGCACAGAAGCCCGGCGCCCACGGACAGCAGACCCCACTCGGTCTGTACCTGGATCTGCCCGGCCATAGCGGCCAGCAGGACGAAAAACGCGGCCCCGAGCAGCGAGTGCGTGCCCTGGCGGTGACCGCCGCTGGCGTTCTCAATGCCGACGGCGATCACGTTGGACAGCGGCGGCAGCGAATGCGCGATGGTGCTGGAGCGGTGGTCCCAGTCACAGACCAGGGCAGTGCCCGCCGTCGCCATTCCGCCGATCAGCACGCCCGTGGCATCCAGCGGATACCAGCCCAGGGTGTACGGCCCCGTCGAGGCAACAGCTACCCACGCCGCGGCCCCTGAAGCGGCGTGGTGTCCTCCCATCACGGCTCAGCCGCCTACTGCCGGTGCGGCAAGAGGCGCGTCGGAGAAGATGTTGCGGATCACGCCGTTGGCCCACTCCAGGATTTCGGCGTCCTGGAGGTCCCGTCCGCCGATCTTCGCCGTCTTCGGCTTGGGGATCAGCACGGCGTCGAGCGCCGGCTTCGACTGGGCGCCCGGATACATGCGGTTAAGGCGCATGGTCTTGGACTCCGGAAGCTGCGCGGGCGAGAACTTGATGAAGTTGCCCTGCAGCGCGACGTCGGACAGTCCGGCTTCCCGGGCTCCCACCCGGAAGCGTGCCACCGCCACCAGGTTCTGCGCGGGCAGCGGCGGCTCGCCGTAGCGGTCCACGAGCTCGGCGAGCACTTCGTCGATTGCCTCGTGCGTGATCGCCGCCGCCAGCTTGCGGTAGGCCTCCAGCCGGAGGCGCTCGCCCGGAACGTAGTCGTGCGGCAGGTGCGCGTTGACCGGAAGCTCGATCTTCATCTCGGCGGGCTTTTCCTCGGCTTCGCCGCGGTAGTCCGCCACGGCCTCGCCCACAAGCCGGATGTAGAGATCGAAGCCGACGCCCTGGATGTGGCCGGACTGTTCACCGCCCAGCAGGTTGCCGGCGCCGCGGATTTCGAGGTCCTTCATGGCCAGCTGCATGCCGGCGCCGAGCTCGTTGTGCGTGGCCACCGCCTTCAGGCGTTCGAGCGCCACTTCGCCCAGGGGCTTCTCCGAGGGATACAGGAAGTAGGCGTAGGCCCGCTCGCGTCCGCGGCCCACGCGGCCGCGCAGCTGGTGAAGCTGCGAAAGCCCGTATTTGTCGGCGCCGTCCACGATCAGCGTGTTGGCGTTGGAAATATCGAGCCCGGTTTCGATGATGGTGGTGCAGACCAGCACGTCGAATCGCTTCTCCCAGAAGTCCACGATGATCTGCTCGAGCCGGCTCTCCGACATCTGCCCGTGCGCCACTTCAACCCTGGCCTCGGGCACCAGCTCGCGGATCTTGGCGGCGGTCCGTTCAATCGTGGCGACGCGGTTGTGCACGAAGAACACCTGGCCCTCGCGCATGAGCTCGCGCCGGACCGCGGCGGAGGTCTGCTTGTCGGTGTACGGCCCCACGTAGGTCAGCACCGGATGCCGTTCCTCGGGCGGCGTGGCGAGGGTGGAGGTTTCCCGGATGCCCGTCAGGGACATCTCCAGGGTCCGGGGAATCGGGGTGGCGCTCATGGCGAGCACATCCACGTTGGTACGCATCTTCTTCAGCGCTTCCTTGTGCTCCACGCCGAAGCGCTGCTCCTCGTCCACGATCACGAGGCCCAGGTCCTTGAAGGCGAAGTCCTTGGAGAGCAGCCGGTGCGTGCCGATCACCACGTCCACGGTCCCGTTCTTCACGCCCTCCGCCGTTTCCTTCGCCTCCTTCGACGCCTGGAACCGGGACAGCGGCTTCACTTTCAGCGGGAAACCGGAGAACCGCTCCGTGAACGTCTCGTAGTGCTGCTGCGCGAGCAGGGTGGTGGGCACCAGCACGGCCACCTGCTTGCCGTCCTGTACGGCCTTGAACGCGGCGCGCACGGCAATTTCGGTCTTGCCGTAGCCGACGTCGCCGGACACCAGGCGGTCCATGGGGATCTCGCGCTCCATGTCCGCTTTGACCTCGTTGATGGTGGTGAGCTGGTCCGGCGTCTCCACGTAGGGGAAGGCCTCCTCGAGCTCACGCTGCCAGGGGGTGTCCGGGCCGAACGCATGGCCTCGGGACGCCATCCTGGCGGAATAGAGCCGGATGAGCTCGCCGGCGATTTCCTTGACCGCCTTGCGCGCCTTGGACTTGGTGCTGGCCCAGTCAGAGCCTCCCATCTTGCTCAGCACGGGAGTGTCGCCGCCCACGTAGCGCGTCACCTGGTCCAGCTGGTCCGTGGGGACGAAGAGCCTGTCCCCCGGCGCCCCGCGCTTGGAGGGCGCGTACTCCAGCACCAGATACTCGCGGACGCCGTCCCCGCCGCCGGCGACCTTGCGCTGGATGAGTTCCACGAACCTGCCGATGCCGTGCTGTTCGTGGACCACGTGGTCCCCTGCCAGCAGCTGCAGCGGGTCCACGGCGTTGCGCCGCTTGGACGGCATGCGGCGCATGTCCTTCGTGGAGCCCGCCGACGTACGTCCCAGCAGGTCGGCCTCCGTCAGCAGCCCGGTTTTCAGCCCGTCCAGGACAAAACCGCGTCCGACGGCGGCCGTGGTCACCTCGATGATCCCCGCCTGGGGTTCGTGGTCCAGGGAGTCCACCCGGGCGCACGGAATGTCGGCGTCGTGGAACAGCTCAGCCAGGCGCTGCGCCGGCCCGGGCCCTTCCGTGGCCACCACGATGCGCCACTGGTCCCGCACGTGGGAACCGATGAAGTCCATCATTTCGGCTACGTCGCCCTGGTAGCCCCGGGGTTCGCGGGCATGGAGGTTGAGCACGTTGATGTCCTGGGTGAGTTCCTCGTCAGTGGCCAGCGAGGTGATGGACCACCAGGACACCTCATGGCCCAAGGCCGCGGAACGGGTCTCGGTCAGCGAGCGGAAGCTGGCGGAGTGCAGGGCCGCGGAGGCCTGTGAGCTCAAGTCCAAAGGTGCAGTCCCGCCGTCGGACGCCGTGGACCACGCCGCCTCCAGGAACTCCTCATTCGTTGCCGCGAGGTCGTGCGCCCGGGTCCGGACCTTCTCCGGCTCAACCACCACCGAAATGGACCCGGCGGGGAGCTGCTCCATGAACGGAACCATCGCGTCCACCAGCACGGGGGCCAGGGATTCCATGCCCTCCACGGCGATGCCGCCGGCGATCTTTTCCAGCATGTCCGCGGCGGCGGGGAGCTGCGACTTCAGGGTGGCTGCGCGGGACATCACCGAGGGGGTGATGAGGATTTCGCGGCACGGCGGGGCATGCAGTTCGGTCGGGTGGTGAAGCCCGGGCGCGGTCAGCGAGCGCTGGTCGGCGACGGCGAACCAGCGCATCTGGTCCACCTCGTCGCCGAAGAAATCCACCCGGATGGGGTGGTCCTCGGTGGGCGGGAAGACGTCCAGCATGCCGCCGCGGACGGCGAACTCGCCGCGGCGGGTCACCATGTCCACCCGGGCATAGGCGGCGTCGGCGAGGCTCTTTACGACACTGCTGAAGGGGGCCTCCTGGCCGACCTTCAGGGTCACGGGCACCAGTTCGCCCAGGCCGGCCACAATCGGCTGGACCACGGCGCGAACGGGAGCCACCACCACCCGCAGGGGTCCCGCCGTCGTACTTTCCGGGTGCGCCAGCCGGCGCAGCACCGAAAGCCGGCGCCCCACGGTGTCAGATCGCGGCGACAACCGCTCGTGCGGGAGCGTTTCCCAGCTGGGGAACTCCGCCACGGCGTCAGCCGGCAGGTAGGCCCGCAAGGCTGCCGTCAGGTCCTCCGCCTCGCGTCCCGTGGCCGTGACGGCCAGGACCACGCCGGGTGCGGCATCCCCGCCCGGAGCCTGCGCGAGCCCGTCCGCCATCTCCGCCAGCAGCACGGCGCGCAGGCCCGCGGGGGCGCTGATCTGGTAGTCCTCGCTGCGGACGCCGAAGCTCCTGGCTGCCTCGGCCTGAACGCGGGCGAAAGTCTTGTCTGCGGCGAGGACGCGGCGCAGGCCGGTGAGGGACGGGCCGGTGGGGCTCATGGCAGGATCTCCTGTGGTTTTTCACTTCGAACGCAGGCAACACGAAAACCCGAAATTCGCGAGAATGCCGGGTGTTCCCAGCCTACCCCCGCCGACCGCGGGGCGGCATCCGGGCGCCTGCGGGCCCGTTGCTAAGCTTGCTTGGCAGATGAAGTTGGGCCCGGCACCACAGCCATCCTAAGGAGACTCCATGAGCGACCACCCCGGAAATGACCGCAGGACTGTGCTGGTCACGGGCGCCACGGGCTATATCGGCGGGCGGCTGGTCCCGCAACACGAAACTGTCCACGCACATGCGCTCCCGGGAGGCCGTGGGCGAGGTCTTCCTGTCCGGCCCCGTGGACGCCATCGTGTTCCAGGCCGGCGTGGTGATCGGCTCCGGCTCGGCCTCGTTCGAGATGATCCGGCACCTCGCCGAAACGCTTCCCCTCATGCCCGCCCCCAGCTGGGTGCGGAACCGGATTGAGGCCATCGCCGTCCGGGACGTCCTGCATTACCTGGTGGGCGCCGCCTCACTGCAGGAACGGCTCAACCGGACCTTCGACATCGGTTCCAGGGACGTCCTGAGCTACGCCGGCATGATGCAGGAGTATGCCGCCGAGGCGGGCCTGCCGCGGTGCCCGGTCCTGGCACTGCCCATCCCGGCGCCCCGGCTCGCCGGCCTGTGGGTGGCACTGGTGACCCCGATTCCGCTGTCCATGTCCGTCCCGCTGGTGCAGTCGCTGCAGCATGACGCCGTCTCCGCCGAACATGACATCGACAACTACATCAAACAGCCCGACGGCGGCCTGACCGGCTACCGCAAGGCCGTGGCCCTTGCGCTCGGCAAGGAACGCGGCGGCCAGGTGGAAACCACGTGGGCCAACGCCGGCGCTGACGCCGATCCGCTGCCCAGCGACCCCCATTGGGCGGGGCACAAAGTCTACGTGGATGAGCGGACGTTCCACGGCGATGTTGACCCCGCGCATGTCTGGACCATCGTCGAGGGCATCGGCGGCAAGAACGGCTGGTATTCCCTGCCGCTCGCGTGGAGCGTCCGCGGCTGGCTGGACAAGCTTTCGGGCGGCGCCGGCCTGCTGAGGGGCCGGCGGCACCCCCACCACCTGGTCTCGGGCGAGGTGGTGGACTGGTGGCGCGTGGAGCGGATCGAGCGCGGCCGGCTGCTCCGGCTGCGGGCCGAGATGCGCGCGCCGGGACGAGCCTGGCTTGAGCTGTCCGTGGAGCCTGACGGAGCCGGCAGCCGCTACCGCCAGCGGGCCATTTTCTTCCCCAAGGGACTCAGCGGCCGGCTCTACTGGCTGGCCGTCCTTCCGTTCCACAGCCTGATCTTTCCGGCGATGTCGCGCAACATCACCGCCGCGGCGCGGAAGATCGCAGGTGCGGAAAAGTCCGGTGACAAGACGCCCGGTGACAAGGAGACCCAGGCAACCCCGTAGGATGTTGGGAGCAAAAAGCGTTCTGACCCCACAACAATGGAGGATCCATGGCACTGAGTGCATCCACTACCCTTCCCCACGGCGTCGACAAGGTCGCTGAAGTCTTCGCCAACGAGGACTTCCAGCGCCACACCAGCGAATTCGTGGGCGGCAGCCTCGAGTCCTTCACCGTGGACGGTGATGTTGCCGGCGCCTTCAGCACCACCTCGGTACGCACCCTCCCCACCACCCGCCTGCCGGAAATCGCCCGCAAGTTCGTGGGTGAAACACTCAAGGTGACCCAGGTGGAGAACTGGGACGCCCCGGCCGCCGACGGCTCCCGCCAGAGCAACATCTCCCTCAAGATCGCGGGAGCCCCCCTCGATGTCACGGCAGTCCAGCGCCTCGTGGCTGACGGCGGCAGCACCCGCGTGGAGCTTGAGGGCAGCGTCACGTCCTCCGTCCCGTTCCTGGGCGGCAAGATTGCCGAAGCAGCCGAGCCCATGGTGGGCAAGGCGCTGAACATCCAGTCCCAGCAGGCCCAGGCCTGGCTCGAAAGCCACTAACGCCATGGACGTCCCCGCCGTACTGGCCTGGATCCTGATCATCTCCGGCTTCTGGTCGCTCGTGGTGTGGCCGCAGTTCCTGCGCCGGGTGATGAAGGACCCGCGGGCGCGGGACGCCGCCGGAAAGGCCACGAAGTTCCTCACAGTCCACGTGGTGCTCGTGGCGGTATCCATGGTTCTGGGTGCCGCCACGGCCGGAATCGGCATCGCGGCGCTGCTCGGCTGAGCGGCGCCGCTATGGACAGAACCCCGGCCTGCTGACGCGGCCGGGGGTTCTGCTGTCCCGGCCGCCAGGTCGACTGTCGCGACCGGCCTGCCTGTCGCGGCCGGGCTGCCTCCGCTAAGCTGGCAACAAAGGTGCGCCGGGAAGTCTGGTCGGCAATACGTTTGCCGACCCCCTGAGCAAGGAGCCCCAGTGGCCAAGCCGCCCCTTCCTTCCCGTGCACGCCCGGTCTTTAGCCGCTCCACCTATAGGGAATACCTCCGGATAACAGCCATCCTCCGGCTGGAGACGGTGGGCGGGGCCCTGCTCCTCGCAGCCACGGCCGCCGCCCTGATCTGGGCCAATTCCCCTGCAGCAGGCGCCTATTTCGGCCTGCGGGACCTGGAACTGGGCTTTGAGCCGTGGCATCTGCGGCTAAGCGTGGGCCACTGGGCCTCGGACGGCCTGCTCGCAATCTTCTTCTTCATTGCCGGACTGGAACTGAAGCGGGAGTTTGTTTCCGGCGAACTCCGCAGACCCTCCAGGGCAGTCGTTCCCGTGACCGCGGCCGCGGGCGGAGTGGCCGTGCCGGCCATCATTTACTCCGCGGTGACCTGGAGCCAGGGTGCCGAGGCCCTCAGGGGCTGGGCGATCCCCACAGCCACGGACATCGCGTTCGCCTTGGCCGTGCTGGCCGTCATCAATACCCACCTCCCGGCCGCGCTCAGGACTTTCCTGCTGACGCTGGCCGTGGTGGATGACCTGATCGCCATCGCCATCATCGCATTCTTCTACTCCGCCGGCCTGCAGCCCGTTTTCCTGCTGGCCGCCCTGGTCCCGCTGGCGCTCTTTGCCTTGCTGGTGCAGAAACGCATCAGCCATTGGTACCTGCTGGTACCGCTGGCGGCGGCCACCTGGGCCCTTGTGCATGCCTCGGGGATCCACGCCACCGTGGCCGGCGTCCTGCTCGGGTTCACCGTCCCGGTTCTCGTTTCGAGGCAGGACCGCCGCCCGGTGCGGGCAGGGGCCGCCGGCCAAGGCCATGGCGGCGGCCCGGCCCAGGGCATGGCCGAACGACTGGAGCACGTGCTGCGGCCGGTCTCCGCCGGCTTTGCGGTGCCCGTCTTCGCCTTCTTCTCCGCCGGGGTCGCGATCGGCGGAGCCGCGGGGATCGCCTCCGCCCTCGCCGACCCCGTGGCGCTGGGAATCGTGGCCGCTCTGGTCGCGGGCAAGGCGATCGGCGTCTTCGGTGCCACCTACGCCGTCACCAAAACCACGCGGGCAAAGCTCGACGACGGGCTGAAGTGGATCGACGTTGCCGGACTTTCGCTCCTCGCGGGGGTGGGCTTCACGGTGTCCCTGCTCATCGCTGAACTGAGCTTCGGACCCGGTTCGGTGCACGACGATCACGCGAAGGTGGCCATCCTGGCCGGCTCGCTGACGGCGTCGGCGATTGCCGCCGTCGTGCTTAAGGCCCGAAACCGGCACTACCGCCGGGTGGAGCTTGAGGAAAAGCGGGACGACGACGGCGACGGCGTGCCGGATGTTTTCGAGCGGACTGGACAGGGCTGACCGGAAAGACAGGGCTGACCGGAAAGACAGGGCTGACCGGAGCGGCCAACAACTGAACTGCTACGCCGCCTGGTTCAGGGCGTCCTCCGCGGCAACCCAGGAGATCATGGCGCACTTCACCCGCGCTGCGTAGCGGGCCACGCCCTCAAACGCGGCGGCATCGCCCAGGACTTCGGGATCGGCGTGGACTTTTCCGCGCGAGCGCAGGACCTCGCGGAAGTTGCCGATCACCGAGCGCAGTTCATCCACGGACATGCCTTCAGCCATCTCGCTCAGCACGGACGCGGACGCCATCGAGATCGAGCAGCCGGCACCGTCCCACGCCAGCTGGGCAACGGTCCCGTGGTCCACCGCAACACGCAGGGTGACCTCGTCGCCGCAGACGGGATTCAGCTGGTGCGACTGGCCGGTGGACGCGCCGTCGGGAGCTGGCGTCTCCGACAGGCCGCTGCCATGCCTGGCCTTGGAATGGTCCAGGATGATCTGCTGGTAAAGCTGGTCGAGGCTCATGCTCAAGTACCTGTCTTCGTATAGCCGGGCGCTAGGCCCGGAAGTAGGCGCGGACCCCGGACACTGCATCCAGGAATTCGTCGACGTCGTCGGTGGTGTTGTACAAGTAGGCACTTGCCCGCGTGGTGGCCGTCAGGCCAAGGCGCCGGTGCAGTGGCTGGGCGCAGTGGTGGCCCACGCGGACAGCGATTCCGCGTGCGTCCAGGAACTGGCCGACGTCATGGGCGTGGACGCCGGCAACGTCGAACGCTGCCAGGCCAATGCGGTCCTGGCCCGCGGCCGGGCCCAGAACGCGGACACCGTCGATGCCTTCGAGGCCAGCCACCATGCGCTGGCCGAGTTCTGACTCCCAGCGGTGTACGCGGTCGATTCCGGTTTCCGTCAGGTAATTGACCGCGGCCGCAAGTGCCACCGCCTGGGAGATCTTCTGTGTCCCTGCCTCGAACCTCTGCGGCGAGGGAAGGTATTCGGCCCGTTCCATGGTCACGGTGGTGATCATGGACCCGCCGGTCTGGTAGGGCGGCAGCAGGTCCAGGAGCTCCTGCTTGCCGTACAGCACGCCGATGCCGGTGGGGCCGAGCATCTTGTGGCCCGAAAATACGGCAAAGTCGACGTCCAGCTTTTTGACGTCCAGGGACAGGTGCGGCGCCGACTGGCACGCATCCAGCACCACCAAGGCACCGGCGCGGCGCGCCAGGGCCACGAGTTCACTGACCGGATTGATCGTGCCGAGCACGTTGGAGGCGTGCGTGAAGGCCAGCAGCTTGGTGCGCTCCCCCACGATTTCCGCGGCCTGGTCCATGCGCAGCGACCCTGAGTCGTCGATCGGGATGTACCGCAGCGTGGCGCCGGTCCGGTAGGCCAGTTCCTGCCATGGAATCAGGTTTGCGTGGTGTTCCATTTCGGTGACCACGATCTCGTCGCCCGGCCCAAGGGCCAGTTCCCGCAGCCGCGCGTCCCCGCGTCCCTGGGCCGCCCACAGGCTGGCGTTGGAGAGCGCGTAGCTGATGAGGTTCAGGCCCTCGGTGGCGTTGGACGTCCAGACTGTTTCCTCGAACTGCGCGCCGACGAAGTCGGCCACAGTCTGCCGGGCGTCTTCGAATACTTCCGTGGCCTCAACGGCAAGGTGGTGGGCGCCGCGGTGCACGGCGGCGTTCCGCTGCTCGTAGAACTCCTGCTCGGCCTCGATGACGCTCAGCGGATTCTGTGATGTGGCACCGGAGTCCAGATAGATCAGCGGACGGCCATTGACCAGCTGGTCCAGTACGGGAAAGTCGTTCCGGATCCGCAGGACTTCCGCGTTGTCCATGGCGGGAAGGGCACGCGAGAGCGTGGGTGGCGTTGATACGACGGCCAATGGGACTCCTTGGGGTGCCTTGAGGTACCTCTCAATTGTCCCACAGCACAGTAAAGGCGGCCCTTCCCCGGGAAAGGCCGCCCTGACTGCGCCGGAATCCTCCGGCACGCCTACTACGTATAAGGGCCGGCGACGGCTGGGGGGAGAGCCTCGGTCTCAGAAGGCTCTGACGTCGCCGGCCCCGTCTTCACCCGGAGCACTGCTGCGGCGGGAAGTATGCGGATCGAGACCTGCACTGCCTGGCGGCAGCTGAGGCGGTGCACTTAATCACCGCTTCTGCTGCCTCTCTTAGTTAATCGCGCACAGCCATTTCCGGCACGAGTAATGTGTACTCGTTTTTTCGGGGAATCGACTACTGGTCCGCGCAGGCGGCCCTGCGGCTCCCGGGACGGCGCGGAAACCGGGCACGTCTGTGTACGGGTTCGCGGCAGGATAGTCGGCGCTACGCAGGCGCGACAGGCAGCGCAGGCGGCTGGGGGTGCTTCGGTGGCAGGGGCTACTTCTTGGGCAGAGCGACTTCGTGGCCGCGCAGCTACTTCTTCGGCAGGGCTATTTTTTCGGCAGGGCCAGGGCGAGCTCATCCCGCCGGCGGACGCCAAGTTTGACGTAGCTCCTGTACAGGTGGCCTTCGACGGTCCTGACCGACACCATGAGCTGCTGGGCGATCTCACGGTCGGACAGCCCCTGCACTGCCAGCTCCACGATGTCCCGCTCGCGGCGGGTCAGGTGGACACTCGGGACCGAGGCGATGAACGGGCTCTCCCTGAATCGCTCGCCCAGCTCCTCGTCGCACTTCTCCCGGTGGGCCACGGCCTGGCGGGCGCGCCGCCGCTCCCCGGCGCCGTCCAGCAGGGCACCTGCCCGGGCGTATCCCTCACGCGCCAGGTTGATCAGGCCGGCTTCTTCCAGTCCCGCGGCGGTCTCCATGAGGACGTCAGCGTCCTCCGAGGCCCACGCCTGGGCCAGCTGCCTCCACCCGGCCGCCCAGCGGCCTTCAACGGCACCGGCCAGCGAAGCAATCTCCTGGATGACCGACCGGTCGCCCAGATCGGAACATAGGATCAGGCATTCCATCCTGATGCCCGGCTGGGCCGCAACAGGGTCTGACGCCGCGAGCTCCCGGAGTTTGTCCAGCCCGCTGCCCTTCCGGTCCAGATACTCGGCTGCCGCGGCCGCATACGCCTCCGCCAGGAGATCGCATCCCGGGCCGCTGGCATGCCTTGCGGCGATGAAGTCCTGTTCGAGCCGCTTGGCCTGGGCGGTATCCCCCAGCCGCGCTGCCGCGTAGAAGGCCAGCGCCGAGCCGAACCTGAACTCCTGGAGTGGATCGTTGACGCGAAGGGCCTCGACTGCAGGCAGGAGAACCTGATAGCCGCGTTCCAGCTGCCCCTGCCGCAGGAACCCCAGGCCGCGCAGCACCTGGATTCCGCCGCCAAATGTGGCTGCCCCCTCGGCCCGCTCCGGCGGGTACGTCGACAGCTCATGCTCCGCATTCTCCCAGTTGCCGGCAGCCAGCGACGCCGTGACAAGGCGGGTCAGGAGAAACTCATTGAAGAAATACAGGCCTCCGTGCAGTGCCGGCAACGAAGGTGCCGCTGCCAGGGCGGCTGCGTGACCCTGGTGTGCCAGCCCGGCCGACACCAGGGTTTGGGCCAGCAGGGCCTGAGCCACCGCGTGGGTGGTCTCGCTGACAGACGCGGCACGGAGGTCTGCCCTGGACCGTTCACTGCCCGGCCCACCTGTGGTCTCCCCGGTGGTGCCCGCCGCCCCGGATCCGGCGCCGGCAACGCCCGCGTACCCGAGTGCGGCAATGACTTTGTGTATCCCCTCGTGATCGCCGGCGTCAGCCAGCTCGAGCAGCCCGTGGATCCGGTCCTGCCAGGAATCCGCCGCCTCGAGTCCGGCGCCTTCGAGTTGGTGCCGGGATTCGGCGCGAAGGAGCTGGGCGGACTTGCCCAGCGCCAAATGGGCCGACGCCCTGAGCATGAGAATGTGCGGAGCTTCAGGATCTCCGGCGAGCTCAAGCCAGCACCCGTCCAGAAGGGACGCGGCTTCCCGGTACTTGCCTTCGTTGAAGAGTGCCCTCGCGGTGATGGACTGTCCATGCGCCAGCAGTTCCGGGGTCCGGACGTGTGCCGTCATGAGGCGGGCACCGGCATTGTTGAACATGGTCACGGCCAGCAGCGCGGCGTCCAGCAGGTCCGGATCAGGCACGTCCATGCCGCACTCCAGTGACCACTCGACCATCCGCAGTCTGCCTTCGGCTCCGGCATTCCGGGTGTCAAGGTACCCGTTCAGTTTTTGTCGCAGCTGCAGGCTCCTGGAGACTGACACCTGGTGCCGCATGGATTGGCCCAGGATGGGATGCCACAGCCGCAGTTCGCTTTGCCGGCCGGTGGATTCGCTCACGATCTGGTTATCCAGGAGGGACCGCACAACGGCGGCTCCGCACACGTCTTCGATCAGGCTGCGCTGCACGGGTTCGGCGAGCGCGATGACCCGCAGGGCATCCTGTTCCTCCGGAGTTCTGCGGAGGAGATCCTTGACGACGACGTCAGAGAGCCTGGGCCCGTCGGCCGGCAGAGGTCCCAGGAGCAGCCAGATCCCGTTGCGTTTGACGAGGGTCCCGTCCGCGACCGCATCGCTGAGCAGGCAGTTCAGGAGCAGGGGGTTCCCGCCCGAAGCCGACCACAGCGATTGCACGGTGCTGGCCGGGACAGTCCCCTGCAGGGTGTGTTCCACTACCTCTGTCACCTGGTCCCCGGTGAGGGGCCGGAGGTCGACGCGCTCAGCGAGGCCGTCGTACCACAGCTGGTTCAGTGCCTGCGGCAGTCCGGGACGTGGACGGCCGGCGGCCAGCACGCTGGCCCACCCGGCCGACATCATGTCCACCACCAGGCTTGCGGTGGCGTCGTCAAGGTGGTGGGCGTCGTCCACGACAAGGAGCAGGGGAACGTCGTTGACCCCCTTGAGCTGCTGAAAATAAGTCCAGACCGCCCTGAGGACGGCCACCGGGGAGTCCGCCTCTTCTGCGGGGAGTTCAGCCGTGTAAGGGGCCAGCACACCGTAGGGGACCTTGGCGAGGGAGGAGCTGCCATGGATGCGCAGGATGGTCATTTCCGCAGCCATCCTCTCGCTGACGGCGTCCGTGACCGAGGACTTCCCGATGCCGGGCCCCGCCATGAGGTAGACAGCCTGGCTCGCCCGGCTGCGGATAATGCTGCAGACGTGCTCGATCGCTTCCCGGCGGCCCGTGAGCTGCCTCTGGTCGGATTCCGCCTTCACGCGGCCATTAGACGAGTCCAGGCAGATCACCCCTGGAAGTCACGCCGAGCTTCGTGAAGACCTGGTACAGGTGACCTTCTACGGTGCGGACGGAGACGCCCATCTCCAAGGCAATATCGCGGTTGGAGACGCCCTTTCCTGCCAGCCGGGAAATCTGCCGCTCACGGGCGGTCAGGAGGGGGCTGCCGCTGCTCGGGATGATCGGCAGGCTGGGCACTGTGGCGGTGAGGTTGTCCAGCCGGGCCTGCGCTATGCGGGCGGAGGCGGAATCGCCGGAGTGCCGCGCAAAGTCCACGGCAAGCGCAACGCACCGCGCCTCCACCGCATCGAGTTCGAGCTCCGCAGCGAGGTGCGCTCCTTCCAGGAGTACTTTGGCGTCCTTGGTGCGGCTGCCCACGGCGATCAGGCGGGAGATCTCGGCCAGCTTTCCCTGGCGATGGCCGGCGACCTCCTCCAGCAGCCGGAAGTCGTCGTCGGTGCCGTTGACCGTGGCACCCAGCAGGCTGATCCCCGCGAGGGTGTACCGGCCCGCGGCAATGTCGCGCCGGGCTGTCTCCAGCAGGCGCTTGACGGCGTCGGTGTCTCCAAGCCACCTCCCGGCCATGTCGGCGCAGAAATCGGTGATGGTCTGAGTGCCGAAGTTGCAGGGGCCCCTCGCGCCGCGCAGTTTGTCGAGGTACTTGCGGGACTGTCCCGCGTTGCCGATCTGCGCGTACGCGAAGGCCGTGGCTGCATAGGCTGCCTGGAGCATGTTCAGGACCGGGCGCAGCTCCAGCTGGGCCACAGCGGACAGCAGCGAATCAAGCGCAACGGCACCGCGGCCGGAATAGACGTAGGCGATTCCGGTGGCCAGCTCGGTGGCTGACGTCCGGTGGGCTAGGCGGCGCTCCGTCTGGCCTTTCGGCGGGCCGACCAGGTCCAGGCAACGCTGCCACTCGCCGGCCTGCAACAGCACACCGAAGGCCGTCATCGAGAACCTCTCGCGGAGGCCGGTCATGGGGCCGGCGTCGGAAAGCTGGCCGCCAACCCGCCTCATCAGCTGGAGGGCGTCCATTTCCCTGCCGACGGCGGAGAGGGCCTGCATGAGGATCATGGAGGCTTGGATGCGGAACCCCGTGTCCTTGTTGGTGGCCGGGTCCGCAGCTTCCTCAAGCGCCTCGATCATGGGGGCATAGTCGCCGATGAAGGTCTTGTATTCGAACTCTGTCAGCGTGAGGCGGTTCAGGGCGGCACCCAGCGGTTCGGGCCAGGTGGTGGCCATGCCGGGAGACACCCCCAGGCGCGCGCGCGCCTTTTCCAGCTCCGCCGGGACTTTGTCGGTCAGTTCCGGCAGCCAGACCATGACCCGGCACTTGTGTGCCACAGCGTTGGCGAATTCCTCCACGCCGAGCTGGTCCAGTTGCGCCTGCGAAATGTCGTCGAGGGCGGCCATGGCCTGCAGCGGCAGATCGAGCAGCAGGTAGGCGGAGGCCGAGTGCTGCTGCCCGACGACCCATTCGGCGTCGGTCCTCTTGAGGCTCTCGAGGCAGCTGAGCGCAAACCGAGGGTCGAACAGCTGCACGGCCGCCTCGGCAGCGGCAACTGCCAAAGCCGGGCTGAGTTCTGCCTGGCATTCCCGCGTCCAGGCAGCGAATTCGATGCGCTCTTCCATGGACAGGTTGGACAGCTCGGGTTCCGCCCCGTTCAGCAGCTGGTCCCGGAGTTCCCGCCGCCGCGAAATGCTCAACCAGGAACGGACGACGTCCCCCAGGTACTGTTCCCTTAGGGATACCCAGCGGGCCTCGGTGTCGCCCACGGTGAGCAGGCCGGCATCCTCCATGTCGGCCACGGTGGCGGTGCCGTAGATCTCGGTCAGCCGGGCCAGGGCCACCCTGCGGGCACAGGACAGCATTTCGATGACCTCGCGGGTTTCCGGGGTTTCACGGGACCAGCGGGAGCGGACTATGTCATCGAGGCCGGTGGCGCCGTCGAGCACCACCTTGTCCCGCAAAGTCCATACGGAATCGGACAGGACGAGGTTTCCTGACTGCTGCTGCTCCGTAACGAGCGCTTTGAGCAGCAACGGGTTACCGCCGACGATGGCGTGGTAGGTACTCACGAGCGAGGCTGACACGCGGTGGCCAAGCAGGGTCAGCAGCACCTGCCGGGTCTGCAGTTCGTTAAGGTTCTCCAGCCGCACTTCGGTGAGCCGGCGGTCTGTGAGCAGCCAGTGGAAATCTGCGGGAAGGTCGCTGGTACCGGGGGCAATGGCGATCACCCTGGCGGTGCGCGTGAGCATGATGTTCAGGAGGACGCCGGCGCTCATGTCGTCGATCATGCCGGTGGTGTCCAGGGTGATGACGCAGTCCCTGCCTGCGGCATCGCTGCGGATGAGGGACGTGATCCCTTGGAGGATGGCCGTGGGTGAACCCATCGCCGATTGCGGAAGCCTGGCGAGCAGGAAAGCGAGGCAACCGTATGAGGTCGGTGAACCGGTCAGGGGGCTGCGGAGCTGAATCGCCCAAACGTCAGGGCCAAGTTCTGCCACCGCGGTGCGTGCGAGCGAGGATTTGCCCACGCCCCGGGCACCCGTAATTACTACCCCCAGGGACTCGGGATCCGTCAGCGCATTGCGGATGGCTTCGAGGTCTGCACTGCGCGCCGGCACCGACCATCGTTGAAGGTCCGTTCCGCCGGCAGCCGCTGGCCCGGCCAGCACGCCCGCCGTAGACCCACGTCCCCAGCTCAGTGGCTCAATTGACATGAACTTTTCCTTACATCCCGCTTGGCAGGATTAAGGCCCCATCGCCTCCCCCGCTTAGAAGAAGACTACCCCGTTACCCCTGCCGTAAAACAGGGCATTGAATCACTTTTCGCAGACCTTGAGGTGACCTTGATATTCCCCGGGCGGAATATGAATTTGCCGCTCAGACTTTCGCGGGATGAAACCTCTGTTGTGCAGCGGTCAGGCCCTCCCTGATCAGCAGTTCCACGGCGTCTGAGGCATCGTCCAGCAGGAAAGGCAGCTCCTTTTTTTCGGCAGGAGCGAAGTCCCGCAGGACGTAATCTGCCGCGTCCATCCGGCCCGGCGGCCGGCCGACCCCCACACGGACGCGAAGGTAGTCCTTGGTGGCAAGCGCCTTGGAAATGTCCCGAAGCCCGTTGTGGCCTCCTTCGCCGCCGCCGATCTTGAGTTTCACCGTGTTAAAGGGAATATCGATTTCGTCATGGACCGCCACCACCCGGGACGGGTCAACGTCGTAGAACCTGGCCAGGGCGGACACGGGGCCGCCGGAGACGTTCATGTACGTGCTGGGTTTCGCCAGCACGAGGCGCGGGCCTCCGATTCCGAGCCGGCCTTCAAGGATCTGGGCCCTGGACTTGTGGGCCTTGAAGTTCCCGCCGATGCGCGCGGCCAGTTCGTCGAGGACCATCTGGCCCACGTTGTGCCGGTTGCGGCTGTACTCGGGTCCGGGGTTTCCGAGGCCTACGATCAGCCAGGTGTCAGTCATGCATCAATCCTAAAGTGGTCATCCGGCGGGCCGGGAGAGCAGCGCGGGCAACAGAAGCGGGCCAGCAACAGTGCGGGAGGGAGTGGTTCAACGCCCGGCGGCTCACCGCCGGTACGCCAGTGGCCGGGCCCGAACGGGACCCGGCCACTGTTACACGGTGCGTGACCGCACCGCTTATTGAAGCGTGGTATTTACTCGGCGGAAGCTTCGGCCGGAGCTGCTTCTGCGGCGGCAGCCGCTTCTTCGCCTTCTTCTTCGGCAGCCTCGATGGCTTCGGAGATGTTGACGACGAGGGACTCGGCGTCGGTCAGCAGCACGGAGCCCTTCGGGAGGACCAGGTCGGAGGCGTGGATGTGCTCGCCGGCCGCGCGGCCTTCAATGTCTACCTCGACGGCGGTGGGCAGGTGGGTTGCCTCGGCCTCGAGGGAGACAACGGTGAGCTCCAGGTTGTGGACGGTGCCCGGGGCGGTTTCGCCGGACAGGTGAACGGGAACATCCACGGTGACCTTCTCGCCCTGGCGGACGGTCAGGAGGTCAATGTGCTCGATGATCTGCTTGATCGGGTTGCGCTGGATGTCCTTGACAAGGGCAAGGTGTGCCTCGCCGTTGATGTCCAGGGACAGCAGGGCGTTCGCGGTGCGCGCGGCCAGCGTGGTGGCCTTGGCGGGGAGGGTGATGTGGATGGGCTCTGCGCCGTGGCCGTAGATGACAGCCGGGATCTTGCCGTCCATGCGGGCGCGGCGGGCGTAGCCCTTGCCGAATTCGGCGCGTACTTCTGCTGCGAGCTTCTGCTCAGACATGTGTTTCTCCTGGTGGCTTTACTGTGTTGAACAAGGCTGTGTTGATCAAAACTGCGTTCAACAAGGCTGTGTTCAACAAGGCTGTGTTCAACAAAACTGTGTTCAGCAAGGGCGGAGGTCTGCAGCGACCTTCAACGCCGGGCGGCCGGGGGCCGGCCCTTCCAGAAGGGAGTTTCAGACCCAGTCGATAACGGAGACCAGCAGTCCGGATTTCCGGAGGTGCTCTCCCTCGCCAAGGTATCGGGAAAAATCCTACCAGCGTTGTGCCCGATTACTGAAAACGGGCACAACGCCGGCCGGCGACGTTCAGTCAGCTATGTCAGGCGTTGCCGTCGAACAGGCTGGTGACCGAACCGTCGTCGAACACTTCACGGATGGCACGCGCAATGAGCGGTGCGATGGAGAGGACCGTGAGTTCGGGGAAGCGCTTGTCCGGCGTGATGGGCAGCGTGTTGGTGACCACCACTTCACGGGCGCCGGACTCGGAGAGCCGCCGCGCGGCGGGATCGGAGAAGACCGCGTGCGTGGCAGCGATGATGACATCCTTGGCGCCGGCGTTCTTGAGCACCTGGACGGCGCCGGAGATGGTTCCGCCGGTGTCGATCATGTCGTCGATGAGGACGCAGGTCCGTCCTTCGATCTGGCCCACGACGGTCTTGGACACGGCTTGGTTGGGCACCGTGAGGTCACGGCTCTTGTGCACGAAGGCCAGCGGCGCGCCGCCGAGGCGCTCCGCCCACTGCTCCGCCACGCGGACTCGTCCGGTGTCCGGGGAGACCACGGTGATGTTTTCGGCTTCGACCCTGGTGCGGATGTAGTCCGCGAGCAGCGGGATGGCCATGAGGTGGTCCACGGGGCCGTCAAAGAAGCCCTGGATCTGGGAGGTGTGCAGGTCCACGCTCATGATGCGGTCGGCGCCGGCTGTCTTGTACATGTCCGCCACCAGGCGGGCCGAGATGGGCTCGCGGCCGCGGCCCTTCTTGTCCTGGCGCGCATAGGGGTAGAACGGCGAGACGACAGTGATCCGCTTGGCCGAGGCCCGCTTCAGCGAATCGATCATGATCAGCTGTTCCATGAGCCAGTTGTTCAGCGGTGCCGGGTGGGCCTGGATGACGAAGGCGTCGGTTCCGCGGACGCTCTCGCCGGCGCGGACGTAGATCTCGCCGTTGGCGAAATCATAGGCGTCGACCGGCAGCAGCTCCGTGCCCAGCTCCTTGGCGATTTCCCGGGCAAGCTCCGGGTGGGCACGCCCTGCGGCGAGCACCAGCTTCTTCTCGCCGCGAGCCGTAATTTCGGTCATGGTTGCGTGCCCTCTTCTGTAGATGCCGGGGAATTTGGGGAATCTTTGCGGGCTTCGCGGGCCGCTGCGGCTTCTGCCAGTTCCGCGGACAGCGTGCCAGGGCGGTTTGCCTTGACCCAGCCCTCGTCGTTGCGCTGCGCGGCCATGGACAGCGCCAGGGCTCCTGCGGGTACGTCCTTGCGGATCACGGCTCCGGCGCCGCTGTAGGCACCGTCCCCCACCGTGACCGGTGCGACGAATACTGTGTTGGAACCGGTGCGGACGCCCGAGCCGATCACCGTGCGGTGCTTCTTCTCGCCGTCGTAATTGGCGGTGATGTTGCCGCAGCCGATGTTGGTGTCCTCGCCGATTTCGGCGTCCCCGGCGTAGCCCAGGTGCGACAGTTTGGAGCCGCGGCCGATTTTCACGTTCTTGGTTTCGTAGAAGGCGCCGATCTTGCCGGTCTCCCCCAGGATGGTGCCCGGGCGCAGGTAGGTGAACGGCCCGACGCTCGCGCCCGCGCCGATCTCCGCACCCGAACCGTGGGTGCGCGTCACTTTGGCGCCCTCGCCGATGCGGACATCGGTCAGGGTGGAGTCGGGGCCGACGACGGCGTCCCTCGCCACTGTGGTGCCGCCGTGCAGCTGGGTGTTGGGCAGGATCCGGACGTCCTCGGCGAGCGTGACGGTGGAGTCGATCCACGTGGTGGCGGGGTCCACCACGGTGACCCCTGCGCGCATCCACGACTCCACGATCCGGCGGTTGTGTTCGGCGCCGAGGGCGGCGAGCTGCACGCGGTCATTGGCACCCTCGACCTGCCAGCGGTCGGCGGTGACGACGGCGGCGACCCGGCCGCCGGCTTCGCGGGCCAGCCCCAGGACGTCGGTCAGGTACTTCTCGCCCTGCGAGTTGTCGGTGGTGACGTGCCGGAGGGCGTCCCTCAGCACGGAAGCGTCGAAAGCGTAGATTCCTGAGTTGATTTCGCGGATTTCACGCTCGGCGTCGGTGGCGTCCTTGTGCTCGCGGATGCCGGTGACCGTTCCGTCTTCTCCGCGCAGGATGCGGCCGTAGCCCGCGGCATCCTCGAGGAGCGCGGTCAGCACCGTGACGGCGTTGCCCTCGAATTCGTGGGTGTTGACGAGTTCGGCGAGCATCTCGCCGGTCAGCAGCGGGACATCGCCGTAGGTCACGACCACGGTGCCGGCCACCGGGGCGTCGGCGTCGAGTGCCTCGAGCGCCACTTCAACGGCCCGTCCGGTGCCGGGAACCTCATCCTGGTCCACGATGAGGGCCTCGGGATCGAGCCCCTTGAGGTGGGCTGCCACGCGGTCCCGTTCGTGGCGGACCACAAGGGCGAGCCGCTGGGGGTTGATGCTGCGCGCGGCCAGCAAGGCGTGGCCGACCATGGAGCGGCCTCCGATTTCGTGGAGGATCTTGGGGGTACGGGACTTCATCCGGGTACCGGCACCTGCAGCTAGGACGATTACGGCGGCTGGGCCGGACTTCTCGGGGCTCACGTACGGGCTCTCCTTGCTCGGTTGCGCGGTACTACATGCGCGGCGTCCGAGCGTGTGCCCGGAACCGGCAACAGGCTTTATCCTACTGGACACCTCTGATGCAGCAGTTCCGCCCATAGGATTCGAACCTATACTCCACGGCTCCAAAGGCCGGGGTGCTGCCATTACACCAGGGCGGACCACGCCTAGGCCCAAAGGCCGAGGCACGAGAACCAATTCTGCCACGAACGTTGATGCTCGTGCGACCTCGGCCTGCCGGGCCGCCGGACCGGCGCGGACAGCGCGCCCGGACTTACCACGGACCGCTGGGCACCGCTTGGCGTAAGGCATGATGGGACGGTGAGCAACAGCACAGGGACGACTGACGGTGCGGGGAACCGGACAGCAAAGCCGGAGGCGGTCCCCGCGCGCATCCCGCGGTCCCGGATGACCGGGCCGCAGCGGCGTTCCCAGCTGGTGGAAGTGGGGCGGGGCCTCTTCGCGGTGCGCGGCCTGGACGGCACCACCATCGAGGAGATCGCCGCCGCGGCCGGCGTCTCAAAGCCCGTGATCTATGAACACTTTGGCTCGAAGGAGGGCCTGTACACCCAGGTGGTGGAATTCGAGTTCAAGATCCTGTTGGCCTCCATCAACGACGCCCTGGCCGACGAAGCCAAACCGAGGGTCCTGGTTGAACGTGCCGCCCTGGCCCTGCTGACGTACATCGAGGACCGCACCGACGGCTTCCGCATCCTCATGCGTGACGCTCCCCCGTCCCAGCCCGAAGGCGCCTTTTCCACCCTGCTCTCGCACGTCACGGCCCGGGTGGAGCACATACTGTCCGACGAATTCGCCCGCCGCGGCTTCAGTGCAGCCGACGGCGCCATGTACGCCCAGATGCTCGTGGGGATGGTGGCGATGACCGGCCAGTGGTGGCAGGACAGCCGCAAGCCCGACAAACGCGCCGTAGCCGCGCACCTCGTCAACCTCGCCTGGAACGGGCTGACCGGCCTCAAGAAGGAACCTGAGCTGCGCAGCGAGTCCTAAGCCCGCCGCCCATCGCCCTCTGTGGTCACCTACGCGGCGCAACGGCCCTTCGCCGTCGCCCGTGGTCACGTCCGCGGCGCAACGGCCCTTCGCCGTCGCCCGTGGTCACGTCCGCGGCGCAACGGCCCTTCGCCGTCGCTTAGACACGACGCAAAAGGGCCCCTACGGTCGCTGAGCGACCTTCGGAGCCCGATGCGCCGCGATGCGCTCCTACGCGAAGGTCCCCCGCACCGCTATTGCCGATCGTTCCGTTCGGGGCGGCGCATCCTCTGAGAGTCTGCCGCGTGCGACCGCCGGAGGCGGTTCTTCCGAAAGGAGCGCATCGCAGGGCATCGGGACGTGGAGGTCGCCCAGCGACCGGAGCGTCCCTTTTTGCCCTGTGTCTAAGCGACGCGGAAGGGCCGCTTCCGGCACCCGACGGCGCTACTCGCCCAGGACTTCCAGGGCTTCGAGCCATTCGAGTTCCAGGGCTTCGCGTTCTTCGGCCAGGGTCTTCAGCTTTTTGTTCTGCTCGGCGAGGGCGTCGAAGTCGGAGTCCGCGGTACTTTTCACCATTTGCTCGTGGAGCTTCTTCTCCTGCTGTTCGAGCTTGCCCAGCTGCCGCTCGATGCGGTTCTTGGCCTTGCGGGCGTCGCGCTTCTCCGCTTCCGAGGCTCCAGAGACGGCCTGTGCCGGACCTGAGCTGGCGGAGATGACCGGGTTTCCGCCGCCGGTAATGGTGGAACCGGCCAGCGCCGACTCGCGCAGTTCGAGGTACTGGTCCACGCCGCGCGGCAGGGCGCGGATCTTGCCGTCACCAAGGAGCGCCATCTGGTGGTCAGTCACGCGCTCCAGCAGGTAGCGGTCGTGGCTGACCACAACGAGGGTGCCCGGCCAGCCGTCCAGGACGTCTTCGACGGCGGCGAGCGTGTCGGTGTCGAGGTCGTTGGTGGGCTCGTCGAGCATCAGCACGTTCGGCTCGCCCACGAGGAGGCGCAGGAGCTGGAGGCGGCGACGCTCGCCGCCGGAGAGGTCCCTGACCGGTGTCCACTGCTTTTCGTTGGTGAAGCCAAGCTGTTCCACGAGCTGGCCGGCACTGAATTCCTTACCGCCGACGTTGAAGGAACGCTTTTCGCGCTCGATCACTTCGATGACGCGCAGGTCCGACACGTCGTCGAGCTCTTTGACCTCCTGGGTCAGCACGGCGGTGACAACCGTCTTGCCGCGTTTGACCTTGCCCGAGGTGGGCTGGATTTCTCCGTTGAGGAGCTTCAGCAGGGTGGTCTTGCCGGCGCCGTTGACGCCGACGAGCCCCAGCCGCTCCCCCGGCGCGAGGCGGAGGGTGATGTTGTCGAAGAGTTTCTGTCCGGGATCGCCGCCCAGGAAGTCCAGCGAGACGTGCTCGAGGTCCAGCACGTCCTTGCCGAGGCGCGCCGTGGCCATCTTGCTCAGCGCCATCGAGTCGCGCGGCTCCGGGACGTCGGCGATCAGGGCATTGGCCGCCTCGATGCGGAACTTGGGCTTGGCGGTGCGTGCGGGGGCGCCGCGACGCAGCCAGGCGAGTTCCTTCTTGACGAGCTGCTGGCGCTTGCCTTCCATCACCGATGCGGCGCGGTCGCGTTCGGCGCGGGCCAGGACGTAGGCCGCGTAGCCGCCTTCAAACGGGTCCATGATGCCGTCGTGGATTTCCCAGGTCTTGTTGCAGACTTCGTCGAGGAACCAGCGGTCGTGGGTGACTACCAGGAACGCGCCCTGGTTGGCCCGCCACCGGGTGTTCAGGTGCCGGGACAGCCAGGCCACGCCTTCGACGTCGAGGTGGTTGGTGGGCTCGTCGAGCATGATGACGTCGTGGTCTTCGATGAGGAGCTTGGCCAGCGCAACGCGGCGCTTCTGGCCGCCGGACAGGGCGTGCACGTTGGCGTGCCAGTCGACGTCGGACACCAGTCCGCCCATGACCTCGCGGATCTGCGGGTTTCGGGCCCATTCGTAGTCCGCCTGGTCGCCGACGATGGCGGCACCGACGGTGAGGTCGCCGTCGAGCACGTCACTCTGGTCCAGATATCCGACGTTGACGTCCCCGCGCTTGGTGACCCGGCCGGAATCAGGGGTGGACCGCAGTGCAAGCAGGCGCATCAGCGTGGACTTGCCGTCGCCGTTCCGGCCCACCATGCCGATCCGGTCGCCCTCCTCGAGTCCGAGGGTTACGCCATCGAGAACGGTGCGGGTTGCGTACGAGACCGAGAGGTTCTCGCCGCCGAGCAGGTGTGCCACGGGGAACTGCTTTCTTCTGCAAACGGGGAATCTGAAAGTTGGAAGGGTATTAAAGGAGGGTATCGGAGATGATGCGGGCGCCGGGCACCGGGCCGTGGACGGCAATCGCGCTGAGGCCCTTGTGCAAGAGCTCCTCGGCGAGCCCTTCCGCGGCCTCGGGGCTGTGGGCCAGCAACGCAACGGTGGGGCCGGAGCCGGAGACGATCCCGGCAATGGCTCCGGATGACTCGCCAAGGCCCAGGGTGTCCCGGAGGCTCGGCGCAAGTTCGATGGATGCCCGTTGGAGGTCGTTGACGAGGACCCGGCTCAGGGCGTCGGCGTCGCCGCTCCGCAGTGCCTGCAGGACCTGCGGGTCCACGGCTGTGGGCTCCGCGACGTCGAGCCCCTCGGCATCACGCAGCCTGTCCAGCGTCCGGAAGACCTCCGGGGTGGGGAGCCCGAATTCGGCAGTGACCAGCACCCAGTCCATCTGCGCCCTGGCCAGGGCTGGCGACAGGTCATCGCCCACGCCCAGCCCCACTGCCGTACCGCCCAGCAGCGCAAACGGCACGTCCGCACCAAGCTCGGCGGCGAGGTGGGCCAGTTCATCCCGGGACAGGCCGCTGTTCCATAACGCGTCGCAGGCCAGCAGGGTGGCGGCGGCGTCCGCCGATCCCCCGCCCATGCCGCCGGCCACCGGCACCCGTTTGGTGATTTCCAGGTGCACGCCCGTGGGGTGTTCCGAAACATCAGCCATGATGGCGGCCGCCCTGTAGGCGAGGTTGCGCTCATCGAGCGGAATATCAACGCCGTCCAGGTCCAGGGTGCTGGCGGGACTGATGCTGACGGTGATGCCGTCGGTCGGAGTGCTGGTGGCAGCCACTTCCTCGTACAAGGAGACGGCCAGGTACACGCTGGCCACGGAATGGTAGCCGTCCGGACGCAGAGGGCCCACATCCAGTGAGACGTTCACTTTGCCCGGAGCCTTGACCCGGACGGTCCTTGCCGCAAAGCGCCCTCTCACTGCGTTCATGAGTCCAAGCTAGGGCATGGTGGTGCCGGGCTCCAAGAAGGGCCCGGCAGCGCGGCGTGGTCCTGGGACACTGTTGCCGGGGTCCGGCTTCGCCGCATCAGGCGCCTGCGGCCTGGCGGGCTTCGGCGATCCGGGCGAACGCGGCGATGTCGATGACTTCGCCGCGCGCGGTGGGGTCCACGCCCGCCGCCACGAGGCAGCGCTCCGCTTCGGCGGCGCTCCCCGCCCACCCTGCGAGGGCGGCGCGAAGCGTTTTTCGGCGCTGGGCAAAGGCCGCGTCGATCACGGCGAAAACCTGCTCGCGGCTGGCTGTGGTGGCCGGCGGTTCGCGGCGCGTAAAGGCCACCAGTCCGGACTGGATCTTGGGTGCCGGCCAGAACACGTTCATTCCGATGACACCCGCCTTGCGCATGCTGCTGTACCACGCGGCCTTGACCGAGGGCACGCCGTAGATCTTGGAGCCGGGGCCGGCGGCGAGCCGGTCCGCCACTTCGTCCTGCACCATCACAAGGCCGTGCCGGATCGACGGGAAGTGCTGCAGGAGGTGGAGCACCACGGGCACGGCCACGTTATACGGCAGGTTTGCCACCAGCGCCGTGGGCTCCGCCGGGAGCTCCGTGACTTTCATGGCGTCGGCACGCACCAGGTGGAATTCCCCGGCGGCGTCGGGGCGCCACTGCCGGACCGTTTCCGGCAGCTTGGCGGCCAGGACGGGATCAATCTCGACGGCGACCACGGACTTTGCCGCGTCCAGCAGGCCGAGCGTCAGGGAACCGAGACCGGGGCCGATCTCAAGGACGGTTTCCTCCGCGCCGATGCCCGCCGCGGCCACGATCCGGCGGATGGTGTTGCCGTCGATCACGAAGTTCTGGCCCAAGGTCTTGGTGGGGCGGACGCCGATTTCCTCGGCCAGCCTGCGGATATCGGAGGCGCCAAACAGCGGGGCTGGCGCAGTACCGGAGGCGGGGGGAATCGGGTCAGTCACCTAGGTATCCTATCCCGGCGGGCGGCACCGTTTGGAAACGGCGGGCACGGCGACGGCGGCACGGCAAAGGCCGGGCCCGGAGGTTCCGGACCCGGCCTGTCGCGGCTCCGCAGCTGTGGTCAGCTGCCGCGGCGCCAGGTGGCTTTGATGTTTCCGGTTAGCTGCTTGCAGCCCAGCCGCAGCCCCACGGCTGAAGGCCGCGCTCCGCGTAGATCCGGTTGGCGATGTCGATCTGCTGCGCCTTCGTAGCCTGGCTGGCGTTCGGGGCGTAGGCTCCGCCGCCGGCGCCGATCCAGGTCTGGACGTCGAACTGCAGGCCGCCGTAGTAGCCGTTGCCGCTGTTAATGGACCAGTTTCCGCCCGATTCGCATTGCGCGATCTTGTCCCACATCGCCACGTTCATCATGGCGGGTGCAGCAGCGCCGGTGTTCGCGGCTTCCGGCTCTTCCTTGGTGCCCACGGTGACCTTCTCGGTCACCGGCTCCCGGGTGGCCGTAGTGGAGACCAGTGTCCGGGAGGCTTCGCGGCCGTCAACGAGCACCAGCTTGTAGGTCTTCGTCACCGCGCCCGGGACGCCGGCCTGGGTGACTTTCTCCTCGCCCTTGGGCAGCTGGGCGCTGTCCGTGGACAGCGTCTCGAACGGAACTTCTTCAGTGGTGGTCGCGGTCTTGCCGGTCTCAACCCGGGAAACCTTGATCACCATGTTGTTGACCACCGGTGCGTTCGCAGGCTGCGAGGCCCGGTCTGCCGCAGCCAGCTTGACCCCGGCGTCCTTGAGGACCTCTCCGACGTTGGGGGCCGTAGTGGTGGTCTTGGCTGCCTTGCCGTCGGCGAGGATGCTCACCGTCTTGGGGGTCGAGATGGACACGAATGATCCATCGACGGACAGCTGGGCGTCCTTCGGCACGGAAAGCTCGGAGGCGCTGGCCACGCCAAGCTGCGTCACGAGCCCGCCCACGTCCGGTGCCGTGGTGCTGACGGTCTTCTCCGCCCCGTCCAGGCTGACCTTCACGGCCTTGGCCAGGTTCACGTTGATAACGGAGCCGTTGTCAACGTGGGCGTCCACCGAGGGCGAGACGCGGTCGGCTGCCTGCAGGTCCACTTTGGCGCTCTTGACCACCTGGCCCACTGTGCCGCCGAAAGTCTGGACGGAGCTGACTTTGCCGTCAACATTCAGGGTGACTGTCTTGTTGTTGCCCACGAAGGCGACGAGCCCGAGCACGAGTGCCGAGAGCACTAGCAGCTGGGTGCCGACCTTGACGAAACTGAACTTGCCGTCCGACTTGAAGAAGTTGACCACGATTGCCCGTAACTGTTGAGCTGTCCGGGCACGGGGAAAAACGCACAGAGGAACCTGAGGCAATCACCCTAGGGGTGGGATCCGGACCGTTCCGGAGCCTGCAGCAGGCATGTGCGCCGCCACACTCACATGGCAGGACATCCGAAGGCGCCCTGCCTGAAAGAAGTGAGTGACATCATCCGGAGGCCTTCCCCGACCCCGGCTAATAGTTTTTCACTGTAACCGAAGCGTTATAAAGCCGCCAAAATTATTGCCTACCTGGTATGCACGGCGATGGGGCTGCTACGGCACCGTTCAGTCCCAGGATCCGTACGCCCGCACGGTATTGCTGCTGATTGCGGTGCACAGGCCGGCAAGGTCGGATCCTGTCAATTCGGCCATGGCCCGCACTGTGTACGGAACCATGTAACTCGCGTTGGGGCGGCCGCGGTGGGGATGCGGTGTCAGGAACGGGGAGTCGGTTTCCACCAGCACCAGTTCCGGGTCCGCCACGGCCAGTGCCGCACGGAGGTTGGCGGCGTTCTTGAAGGTGAGCGTGCCGGCGAACGACATGAACCAGCCTTCGCTGTTGCAGATCCGGGCGAGGTCCTCATCGCCGGAAAAACAGTGGAACACCACCCGTTCCGGAGTGCCCTCCTCCCGCAGGACCTGGACTATGTCGGTGTGGGCGTCGCGGTCATGGATCTGAAGGGTCAGGTCCAGCCGCTTAGCGATGTCGATGTGCCGCCGGAAGGAGTACCGCTGGTGGGCCAGCCCGTCTCCCTGGGTGCGGAAGAAGTCCAGGCCGGTTTCGCCGATGGCGCGGATCCGGGGATGGGCCGCCAGGTTCTCTATTTCGGCCAGTGCTGCCTCCAGCTCACCGCGCTGGGCGTAACGGGGTGCGTCGTTGGGGTGGATTGCCACCGCTCCGAGCAGCCGGTCATCCAAATCAACGGCCCGCACCGTGAACCGGGACGATTCGAGGTCGCAGCCAACCTGGACTGCGCCGCGCACGCCTACGGCCTCCGCGGCGTCCAGGGCGGCGGCAATCTCCACGCGGACGTCGTCGCCGGGGAAATCGAGGTGGGTGTGGTTGTCCATCACGGGCACCGGCAGGGGCTCGGGCGCCGGCGGGTAGCCTTGCTTGCCGGACCCGTCGCTTCCGGGCGCTCGATAGGGGCTGGGGGTAAGGGAATGGCGCATCCCTCCAGCCTAGCGGCGGCAGCCCCGCCGTCGTCCATGGGGCGGACAGTGGGCGGCGGACAGCCGGCCGAAGGGCCCGGCGTGCCGTCCTGGCGCCGCCCGCAGAATTACCCGGAACTCTCTGTTAGCCACGGCAGTTGTCTTAGTACGCTGGTACGGATAGATGTGAACGCCCGCCAACGGGCATCGGCAGACTTCCGCCGCACCGTTCCGGGCGTCACTCAGGGTTGAAAGGTTGCCGATGGAACCGCACCGACGCACCGCGATCAACGAAGTACTCCCGGGCGGGCACGGCTTCGCAGGGGTTGCTGCGCAGGGCGGACACCAGCTCAACGGCCGCAAGACGGCCCCATTGGATGCCGTGGCTTTCCGCGCTGCAAGCGAACGCATCCTGACAGCCATCAACACCGTCATCGACGGCAAGGCGGAAGCCGCGAAGCTGGCGCTGACGGTCCTGCTCGCCCAGGGCCATCTGCTCCTCGAAGACGTGCCCGGCGTGGGTAAGACGCTCCTCGCCAAGACCCTGGCCCGAACTATCGACTGTTCCGTCAGCCGCATCCAGTTCACCCCTGATCTGCTCCCCTCGGACGTCACTGGCGTCTCCATCTACAACCAGTCCTCGCGACAGTTCGAGTTCAGGCCCGGCGCCGTGTTTGCGAACATCGTGATCGGGGACGAAATCAACCGCGCCTCGGCAAAGACCCAGTCCGCCCTCCTCGAATGCATGGAGGAACACCAGGTGACGGTGGACGGGCACTCCTACGGGCTCGCCGAGCCGTTCATGGTGGTGGCCACACAGAACCCCATCGAGATGGAGGGGACGTACCCGCTGCCGGAAGCGCAGCGGGACCGTTTCATGGCCCGGATCTCCATGGGCTACCCGGACAAGGACTCGGAGATCGAGATGCTGGAAACGCACCAGGCCACCTCTCCCCTGGAGCGTGTCACGGCGGTGGTCACCTCGGCAGACGTTGCGGCAATGATCGCCACGGTCCAGCAGGTGTTCGTCTCTGAAGCCGTCAAGGAATACACCGTCGCCGTGGGCCGGGCTACCCGGGACAGCGCCATGCTCCGCCTCGGCGCCAGCCCGCGCTCCATGCTGCAGCTGCTCCGTGCAGCCAAAGCAACGGCGGCGCTGGACGGCAGGGATTTCGTCTTGCCGGACGACGTCGTTGCCGTTGCCGAATCGGTGCTGGCGCACCGGATCATCCTGGACCGCAAGGCGGCCAGCACCGGTGAGACCCCGCAGAGCGTCATCCGCGGGGTACTGGCCAAGCTGCCCATCAGCCAGGAGATGGCTGACTCAGCCAGAGCCCACCGGCAGGCAGCAGGCTCCGGGCAGCCGGTACCCCGCTCCGGGCGGCAGGCGCCCGAACTGCGCCATAGCCGCTAGTCAGGATCGTTGCCGTGGCCCTGTTGGACAGCCTTCCCCGCCACCTCTTCAGCACTCGCGGCTGGGGCCTACTGGCCGCCGGTGTCATTTCGCTGCTCTTCGCCCAAGTAATGGGCCGCCGGGACCTCCTGGTGCTCGGCTTGCTGCTGATTGTCCTCCCGCTCATTTCGCTCGCCGGCATCCGGGTGGTCAAGCCGCGGTTCCGGGTGTACCGCGAGTTCAGCCCCTCCACGGTCGAAACCGCCTCCATCACGACCGTGCGGCTGGCCGTTGCGCGGACCGGGATCGGCGTCGGCAGGGTCATCATGGAGGAGCGCCTGCCGCCGAGGTTCGGCGAGTCCCCGGCGTTCCGCTTCCCCGCGCGGTCCGCCTCAGGCGGCACCAGCCGTTACGAGTACCACCTGCGTTCAGGAAAACGGGGGCAGTTCACCATCGGCCCCGTCACGGCTGAGTTCACTGATCCGTTCGGGCTTTCGCTGCACAGGCACTGCATCGACGATGGCGACACGCTCACCGTGACGCCGGCCGCCGTCGAACTGCCCGCCACGGGACTGGCCGGCGCCCGCGGAAACGACGGAATCACGGCGACCCGCACCCGGGCCAATCCCAGCGACGACGACGTCATGACGCGCGAGTACCGGCATGGCGACCCGATGCGCCGGGTCCACTGGCCGGCCACAGCCCGCCACGGCGCGCTGATGGTCAGGCAGGAGGAATCGGTCACCACGCCTGAGGCCACCATCATCCTGGACCAGCGCTTCGTCTCCTTCGCCACGGGCTTCGGCGCGGTCTTCGGCAGCGACGACGGCGAAGACCTTGTCACGAGCGACACCTTCGAGTGGGCCGTCACTGCAGTCATATCCGTCAGCGCCCATCTCGCCGAACGTAATTACTCCCTCAGGTTCCTTGACGCGGCGGGCGATCCTGCCTTCCACCGCTCGCAGTCCGCGCCGGAACCTGACGCTGAGGAGTACAGCGGCGCAGGCGGTCTGCAGTCCG
This sequence comes from Arthrobacter sp. Soil736, assembly GCF_001428005.1. Lineage (GTDB taxonomy): Bacteria > Actinomycetota > Actinomycetes > Actinomycetales > Micrococcaceae > Arthrobacter. Next base: position 104,102 of record NZ_LMSB01000023.1, on the reverse strand, counting down.
TTGCAGAGAGCCTTGCCGCCATCCAGCTTTCCGGCCCCCACCACCTGCGCCGTGACCACGACACGGCCCGCCGCGAGCACGCGGGGGGCTCTGACTCCGGACAGTCCGTTTTCGACGACAGGCTCATGGACAAGCTCGCCGCGCACCGGATGCGCGGTCCGGTGGTGGCGGTCCTCGGAAAAATCTCATTGGCGGAGGCCCGGGCGCTGTCGCCGGCGGCCGGTTACGCGGCGAACGCGTTCGCCTTGGTGATCGCTGACAGGCCCGGGGAGTGCCACGACGTCCTCGAGGCCTTGCGCCTCGGCGGCTGGCGTGCGGTGGCGGTGGAGGCGGCCACATCGCTGCCCGCCGCCTGGACGTACTTCGATGAAGGCGATGCAGCACTCGGGACGGCGGCCGCCGACGTTCGCCGCGGCGCGGGGGTGGCCCGGTGACGCTCACGCCCCAGCGCCAGGTCAGCGCCGCACGGCCACCTCAGGCTGAGCCTTCCCGCGGCCCCACACACGGCGGCGCCGGCGCCTATCCGTGGGTCATGGCGGGCGCCGTTGCGGTCTCGGTCTGCGGCGCAGCGCTGTCCCTCAACGGCGTCCTCAGGGGATGGGCCTGGTACTTGCCGGTCCTCACCACCGTCATCGTGGTGTCCCTGGCCATGGCCGTCCTGCGCAGCGTCAGGGCGCAGCCCGTGCTGGTGCCTTTGGGCGGCCTGGCATCGCTGGTGCTCATCCTGACCTTCACCTTCTTCCGGCGGGACAGCATCGCCGGGTTCATTCCTTCCGACAAGACGCTGGCCGCGCTGGGCCGGCTTCTCCGGCGGGCCAGCGAAACGGTGCTGGCCGAAAGCTCTCCGGTGGCACCGAACGCCGGCATCGTTCTGGTCACGTGCGCCGCGTTGGGCCTCGTGGTCATCCTGGTGGACGCTTTGGCCCTGCCCTTGGGTATGCCTGCCACGAGTGGCCTGGGCCTCCTGGCGGTGCTTGTGGTGCCCGCCATGATCAAGCCGCAAAGCGTGGGGCTTGCGGGATTCGTGGGGACAGCGGCCGGATATCTCGTCATTCTCGCCTGCAGCCAGTGGTTCGCCCCCGATGCGCGCACGCAGGCGGACACCGCCCGGAATCCCGGACAGATCAAACGCGCGGCCCTCACGGGATCCGTGGCCTTGGTGGCGGCCCTGCTGCTGCAGCTTGTCATTCCGGGCTTCGACCAGGGCACCTTCCCCCAGGGGTCCCGGCTGAACCCCTGGGGCTCATCCAACGGGCTGAATCCCATGATCAGCCTGGGCAACAGCCTGCGCAGCCCGTCAGGTGACGGCCGGATCACCTACGCCACCAATGCCACCACGCCCCTGTATCTGCGCTCCGTCACGGTGGACCGGTTCGACGGCGAGTCCTGGTCCCCGGACGACCGCGAGTCCACGCGCCGGGCAGGTGCCGGCCGGATGGACGTGGGGCATGAGATTCTCGCTCCGGAGCAGGTGCGGCAAATAACGGCGGTCAACACCGGAGACTTCACCAGCCCCTATCTCCCCGCGCCTTACGCGCCCGAAGCCGTCAACGGCCTCACCGGCCGGTGGAGCTGGGACCCGGCCACCCTGACCATCAAAGGCACCGACACCAACTCCAGGAACCAGCAGTACCTCGTCCTGTCGTCCTCCCCCAAGCTGACAACGGAGCTGCTGAACGAGTCCTCCGCGCCGGTCCGGGGGATTCCGGAGGAGTTCATCAGGCCACCGGCCAACCTGCCGGACATCGTCCGGTCTACTGCCGATTCGGTGACCCAAAACAGCGGGACAGCCTACGCAAAGGCGATGGCAATCCAGCGGTACCTGCGTGCGGGTGACTTCACCTATTCGCTGGAATCACCGGTCCAGGGAGGCTATGACGGAAACGGACTGTCCGTGCTGGCCGACTTCCTGACCCAGAAGAGCGGCTACTGCATCCACTTCGCCTCGGCCATGGCCGTGATGGCCCGGGTCGAGGGCATCCCCAGCAGGATCGCCGTGGGCTACGCCCCGGGCCGGCTGACCGGGGCAACGGTGTCCGTCGCCGGCCAGGGCGCACTCCCTGAGTTCGAGGTCGATGCCAGGGACGCCCACGCGTGGCCGGAGCTGTACTTCCAGGGCCTGGGCTGGGTTCCGTTCGAGCCCACGCCTTCACGCGGCGTGGTGCCGCCTTACGCCCAGGATCCGTCGTCCGGCGGCGCCAGCACCCATGAGGGGAACAACGACGGCCTGCTGCCGACCGGCGGCGCAACACCGCCTGCTACACCCGAAACCCCGCCTCTCCCCCTGCCGGGAACGGGGGACGCCGCCGGCAACCAGCTGGCGCCTCTGCTCTACGGCGCTGCCGCGGTTCTGGTGCTGGTTTTGGTTGCCGCTTCCCCGCGGCTTGTGCGGGGCAGCATCCGTGCCCGCCGCCTCCGGAGGCCGGCCTCCGGGAGGAACGGCAAGGCCGCGGTGCCGCTCGCCTGGGCAGAGTTGCTGGATCTGGCCGCGGATTACGGCGTGCCGCCGGTGGCCAGTGAAACGCCGCGGAGTTTTTCAGCGCGGCTACGCCGGTCGCCGGCCCTGAACCGGGACGACGGCGGGAAGCCGGAAGGTGCCGTATCCGCCGGGAGCGTGGACGCCGGGCGCCGCGCGGTGATCACCCTGACCGGAGACTTCGAGCGGCACGAGTACGGCCGGCCAGGCACCGGCCAGGCTGAATCGGGCGGCAAGGGGGAACAAACACGTGCGCAGCAGATCGCCCTTGTGCGGGAGGCGCTGCGCCGAAACGCGGGACTCATGGCGCGGCTCCGCGCGGACTGGCTGCCGCCGTCCGTGATGTCCCGCTGGGGTTGGATCGCCGGATCGCCCTTCCGCACGGTGCGCGGCGTCGCTGCACGCGTCCGCCGCGCCGTCGCGGGACTCTGGGACAAAGCCCGCGACGGCGTACGGCGGCTGCGCGAAGGCTAGCCCGCGTACGGGTCGGCGATGCCGATGTACTGCGTGTAGAGGTATTCCTCGATGCCCTCGAGACCGCCTTCACGTCCCAGCCCGGACTGCTTGACGCCGCCGAACGGTGCCGCGGCATTGGAGACGACGCCGGCGTTCAGGCCGAGCATGCCGGTTTCGAGGCGTTCGCCCATCCGGATGCCGCGGTTGAGGTCCCTCGTGAAGACGTAGGCGACCAGGCCGTATTCGGTGTTGTTGGCCAGGCGGATGGCCTCGTCCTCGGTGTCGAAGGTGATGATCGGTGCGACGGGTCCGAAGATTTCCTCGGACAGGATCCGGGTTCCCTCGGTGACGCCCTTGAGGATGGTGGGCTGGTAGAAGTAGCCCGGCCCGTCCACCGGGGCGCCGCCGACCACGGCCGTAGCGCCGGAGGCGAGGGCGTCGCTGACCAGTTCGTGGACCTTGTCCCGGCTCTTGGCGTCGATCAGCGGGCCCACCTTGGACTCGGGCTCGGTGCCGCGGGCGGTGGTCATGTCCGCCATCTTGGCTGCGAACTTCTCGGCGAACTCATCGGCGACCGATTCGTGCACGATGAACCGGTTGGCCGCGGTGCAGGCCTCGCCCATGTTGCGCAGCTTTGCGATCATGGCCCCGGCGACTGCAGCGTCGACGTCGGCGTCCTCGAACACGACGAACGGGGCGTTGCCGCCGAGCTCCATCGAGGTCCGCAGCACATTCTCGGAGGCATCGGTGAGCAGCCGGCGGCCCACCTCGGTGGAGCCGGTGAAGGACAGTTTGCGCAGCCGGGCGTCCTTGATCAGCGGCCCGGTGGTGGCGCCGGCCGTGGACGTGGGGATGACGTTCAGGACACCGGCGGGCAGGCCGGCTTCCTGCATGACGGCTGCGAACAGCTGGGAGGTCAGCGGCGTGAGGTTGGCCGACTTGAGCACCATGGTGCAGCCGGCTGCGACAGCGGGGGCGACCTTGCGCGTGGCCATGGCCAGCGGGAAGTTCCACGGGGTGATCAGCAGCGAGGGTCCAACGGGCTTCTTCTGCACGAGCAGGCGGGTCTTGCCCTCCGGGGACACCGAGTAGCGGCCGAAGGCACGGACTGCTTCCTCGGAGAACCAGCGCAGGAATTCGGCGCCGTAGGCGACCTCGCCGCGGGCCTCGGCCAGCGGCTTGCCCATTTCCAGGGTCATCAGCAGGGCAAAGTCTTCGGCGCGCTCGGTGACCAGCTCGAATGCCCGGCGCAGGATTTCGCCGCGCTCGCGCGGGGGCACCTTGGCCCAGGAGTCCTGGGCGGCAGCGGCAGCATCAAGGGCGGCCATGCCGTCTTCGGCCCCGGCATCGGCGATGCTCAGCAGCACCTTGCCGGTTGAGGGGTCTTCGACGTCGAAGGTCTTGCCTGACGCCGCCGGACGCCACTCACCGTTGATGAGCAGGCCGGTGGGAACAGATGCGAGCAGTTCGCTTTCACGTTCTGCGGTAACAGTGGACTGTGTAGTAACAGACACGGTGACTCCCTCGTCAGCAATTCGGGTTTGCGGTTTATGTGCAGCTCTTGCATCCGGCATCGGGCCGCCTGCAGCCTGCTGCTTGCTTGGCTGGTTTAATGCCACGCTACTGCCCGCGTCTCACCAGTGTCTACGCATGCACGCACTACACATGCCACCATCCGCTGTGCAACTGCACAGCCGCTGGCCGGCCCGAAACGGAGGGGAAATTACCGGGCCGCGAGCACGGCGGCATAGAGCTCGCGCTTGCTGACCCGCACCTCTTCGGCCACGGCTGCCACGGCATCCTTGAGCCGGATGCCCTGCGAAACAAGCTCGTTGACGGCCGCCACGCTATCCTCCGGGGTCCCCGGGGCCCGTTCCGGCGCGCCTCCCACGACGACGGCAATCTCGCCGCGGACCTCGTTGGTTTCCGCCCACTGCAGCAGTTCGCGCAGCGTGCCCCGGATGACCTCCTCGTAGGTCTTGGTCAGCTCACGGCACACCGCCGCCTTGCGGTCCGGTCCGAAGCGCTCGTGCAGGGCCCGGAGCATGGCCTCGAGCCGGTGCGGCGCCTCGAAGAAGACCATGGTGCGGCGTTCGGCGTCGAGATCCGCCAGGCGCGATGCGCGTTCACCGGCCTTCCGCGGAAGGAATCCTTCGAAGCAGAACCGGTCGGTGGGAAGTCCGGACAGCGCCAGTGCGGTGAGCACGGCGGAGGGGCCGGGAACGGCCGTGACGGTGAGCCCCGCGGCTACGGCCCCTTCGACGAGCCGGAAGCCGGGATCGGAAACCGAGGGCATTCCGGCGTCGGTGACCATGACAAGCGTTTTGCCCGCGCGGACCTGGTCCAGCAGCTCCGCTGTCTTGGTGGCCTCGTTGTGCTCGTGGTAGCTGATGACGCGTCCGGCAACGGTGACGTCCAGGCTCTGGACCAGACGGTGCAGGCGCCTGGTGTCCTCGGCGGCGACGATGTCCGCGGAGGACAGCAGCTCGATGAGCCGCGCTGACGCGTCGCCGACGTTGCCGATGGGCGTGGCCGCCAGCACAATTCGTCCGGGACCCCCGGCGGAGACGTCCTGCCCCGAGCTTGCTGGCGGTTCGGAGCTGCTGGTCTGGGCGTCGTTCGGGTCTTGGTCCACAGGTCCAGCCTACTGCCGGCCGGAACCATCACGGCACAGGATCACGGCTCACAGCGCGAACGAACAGTTGAGGCCCTCAGAGAGCGGGCCTCAACTGTTCGTTCGCGCTTCAAGGGGGCACACGGCTGGGTGTCAGCTGACTCCATGGGGCGAAAGGTAGCATGGGCAGGTGACGCAGACCTCCGTGCGGCCTGACGGGGCCGGAACAGCCAGCACACCGGATTCAGCCCCGGCACCCCCGGGCGGCAAGCCGGGAGGTGCCCGCTGGATCAGCCGCCCCGCGGAAGCCTTCACCGCTGAAGCCCTTGCCCAACGGCTGCTCGGCGGCATCCGCAGCTGGCGGGACTACCCGCCGTCGCTCAGGCTCTGGTTCTGGCTGGTTCCTGCCCTGACCGCCGCTGTGGGCGGCGTCCTCCGGTTCGTCCGCCTGGACGTCCCCCGCAGCCTGGTGTTCGATGAAACGTACTACGTCAAGGACGCCTATTCCCTGCTGGTGAGCGGCTACGAGCGGAGCTGGCCGGACAAGGCGAACGACTCGTTCATCGCGGGTAATCCCGGAGTGCTGCTGAACACGCCCGAGTACGTGGTCCACCCTCCCGTGGGCAAATGGATGATCGCCGCGGGCATGTGGCTGTTCGGGCCGGACAACCCTGTGGGCTGGCGCTTTGGAGCGGCGCTGACGGGAACGCTGTCCATTGCGCTGCTCGCCCTGATCGCCCAGAAGCTCTTCAGTTCCCTCATTCTGGGGGCGCTGGCAGGGCTGCTGCTTGCCGTCGACGGGCATCACCTGGTGATGTCACGCACCTCGCTGCTGGACATCTTCCTGACGTTCTGGATCCTGGCCGCCTTCGGGGCGCTGCTGATGGACCGCGACGACGGCCGGCGCCGGCTGGCCCTCCGGCTCGCCCGGCAGGCAGCCGCCACGCCGGCCGCGCGGCCGTCCCCGCTCCAGTTGCTGTCCGGCCCCTGGCTTGGCATCCGGTGGTGGCGGGTCGCTGCGGGCGTGTGCCTTGGCCTCGCCGTGGGAACCAAGTGGTCGGCGCTCTTCTTCGTGGCGGGCTTCGGCCTCCTGACGGTCTTCTGGGACCTGAGTGCCCGCCGGATCGCCGGCATCCGCGGCTGGATCAGCGGCGGCATCATCAAGGACGGCCTGCTGGCGTTCGGGAGTATCGTCCCCGTGGCCGCGGTGACGTACGCCGCCACCTGGACCGGCTGGTTCCGGTCCACGGATGCCTACTACCGGCAGTGGGCAGCCTCGAATCCGAGCGCGGAATGGGGCTGGCTGCCGGACTCGGTCCGGTCGCTGGCGCACTACCACCTCGAGGCCTTCAAGTTCCATCAGGGGCTCAGCTCGGAGCACCCGTACGAGGCAAGCGCCTGGAGCTGGCTCGTCATGGGCAGGCCAACGTCCTTCTTCTATGAATCCCCGAAGCAGGGCACCCCAGGCTGCGATTTTTCCAGCTGCACGTCGGCCATCCTGTCCGTGGGGAACCCGCTGATCTGGTGGAGCGCGGCAGTCTCCCTGGTGGTCCTGCTGTTCTGGTGGGCGGGCCGCCGCGACTGGCGGGCCGGTGCCGTACTGGCGGCCGTCGGGTCCGGCTACCTGCCCTGGTTCCTGTACCCGGAACGCACCATGTTCTTCTTCTACGCAGTGTCCTTTGAGCCGTACCTGATCCTCGCCCTCGTGTACTGCCTGGGCCTGGTGCTGGGGCGCAGGACGGACCCGCTGTGGCGCAGGCGGTCAGGGCTGTACGGGGTTGCCCTGTTCGTTGTGGGCGCGGTCCTGATCTCGGCCTTCTTCTATCCGGTCTGGACAGCGGAGATCATCCCGTACCAGGAGTGGCGGGTCAGGATGTGGATGCCCTCCTGGATCTGAGGCACGATCCCGCGGGCGCCGTCTATGGCCGGCGCCGTCTACAGCCGGCGCGGTTTACAGCCGGGAAGGCTGGTCCGCACCGGCTCCGGTGGCTGCTTCGGTGCCGGCGTCTTCCTCGCGGTCCTTCTTGACGGCCTTGGCCAGTCCGCGGCGTCGGCGCGTGGGCCAGGTCAGCACAAGGGTGACGACAGCAGTGACGAGGACGAGTGCCGCGATGACGATGCCGGCATCGATCCAGAACTGCCCCGGGAAGAGCCGGATCAGCGTGTCTTCCAAGGCAAACGTCCAGGACCCGTTGGCGAAGAAGATGTGGTGGAATTCCGTGAAGAACTGCTGCCAGCCAAGGGCAGCCAGTGTGCCGAGGCCGATGATGATGACCAGGGTGGCGATGGAACCGGCGAACAGCCCCCGGCGGACTCCGCCCGGGGTGCGGCGCCGCAGGTAGATGACGGCCGCGATGCTGATGAGGGCCAGAAGTGCTCCGGCGCCGAAAGCCGCGAGGATCACGAGCTTGACGTCGGCCATGTGGCTGACCTCGCCGTCCATGAAGAGCTTGTCGCCGCTGCGGTTGACCAGCTCGCCCAGGTAGCGCGGGCCAGACCAGTTGCTCAGGTAGTCCACGGCGTAGGAACCGTAGGTCATGCGGTCGTCGGCGTTGAAGCCATAGCCGTCGCCCGGGAAGCCCGGCCGGTGGTACTCGACCCACAGGAAAAGCGGGCTGGTCACGGCGCGCACGGCCAGGACAAGGAGGATCACCGGATAGAAGACGGCCAACAGGACCTGCAGGATCCGCGGCAGCACGGGCTTGGCGTTCGCTGCCTGTTCGCGTTCGGCGTTGCGTCGCTCCACGTCCTCGCGGGGCGGACGCACCTGCAGCGCGGAGGTGGGCAGCGGTTCGCTGATGTGGGCGCCGCGGGCGGGCACGGAGGAGTCTGTGGCATCTGCCGACTCGGCGGCATCCGAATCCTCGGCGGTGTCCGCAGCGGCCGCCTCCGCCGCCTTGCGGTCGGCACGGCTGCCGGGCTGGGCAGCCGCGCCAACGCCTGCGGAATCGCCGCCAACAGAGGCGCCATCCGTGCCTGCGGCGGTCCGGGCTGCGGGGGCCGGCTTCATCCAGTCAAACGCGGGCTCGCTTGAATCGTCGGCAGGGTCAATGGCCGGCTCATTGGCCGGATCCAGCTGCGGATCGAGCCGTCTGGACGGGGTCGGAGTATTGTCGTTCACTGCAGCTTCACTTCCGTAGGCGTCCGCGCTCCGGGTCTGGGGCCAGGCAGCGCTGTGTATCTCCTGAAGAGCCTACCGTCAGGCGCTCCGGCACCGCGAGATGCCACCCCGCGTCCGGCTGGAATCACGCAGCTATTTCTCCGTAGCCGGCGTCCCGGGTGTCAAGGTCGCCCCGCGCCCCGGCACGGTATGCCCTGCCGCCGCAGACGAGCACGTACGCCCAGAACGCGGCCAGCACGGCCCCGCCGATGCTGATTTTCGCCCACACCGGCAGTGCGCTGGGCGTAACGAAACCCTCCACCAGGCCTGATACGAACAGCACCAGGACCAGCCCCAGGGCAACAGTAATCATGGACCGCCCCTCAGCGGCCACCGCGCGGGACCTGGTCCGCGCCCCCGGCGATACCATCGCCCAGAAGATCCTGAGCCCCGCGGCGCACGCCACGAAGACAGCCGTCAGCTCCATCAGTCCGTGCGGCAGGATGTAACTGAAGAAGACGTCCGCCTTTCCCACGGCGGCGAAAATTCCGGCGGCCACCCCCACTCCCTGCGCATTGGACAGCAGGATCATGGGGACCCAGAACCCTGTGATGCCCAGAGCCACCGCCTGCGCACTGATCCAGGCGTTGTTGGTCCACACGGCCCCCGCGAACGAGGCCGCCGGGTTCTCCGAGTAGTAGTCGATGAAGTCCTCCTCCACATACCGCCGGACCTCTGCCTCCGACGCAACGGCCCGCAGGGCCTCGGGAGACGTTCCTATCCACCAGGCATAGGCGCAGCCGATGATGCAGAACACGACCCCGCAGGCAAGCGTCAGCCAGCGGATACGGAACAAGGCGGCGGGCAGTGCAACCACGAAGAATGTCGCAAGGTCCTCCAAAAAGTTCGACCGTGCGCCGGTGAATCGCGTGCGCGCCTGAGCGAGCGTGGCCGACAACGACGCCGAGAGCCCGCTTTCCGCGCCCGTGGAGCGCAGCAGGGACAGATGCGCGGAAGTCGCCTGGTAGAGGCGCAACAGTTCGTCAGCATCAGCGCCGCTGAGGCGCCGCTTGTGCGCGAGGAAATGCAGTCTCGACCACGTGTCCGAATTGACGGCGGAGAAGGCATCCATGTCCACGCCACTACCCTAGCCTGCCCGAACTAGACTTTAGTCGACCGGTAGGCCGCACGAGGTACGGGGCAGGAATTGAGTCGACTCATCACAGGCGAGGCAGTTGTCCTTGAACTGCGCCCGGCGTCCTTTGCGGCCCGCGCCCTGGGACTGCTGCTGGACGTCCTGGTGAATGCCGCGCTGCTGGTGCTGATCCTTCTGGCAGTGGCCGCCTCGGGCGATGAGCTGGACGAAGCTGCGGTGCAGGCGCTGGTCCTGGTCAGCGTGGTGTTCTGCCTCGTCATGGTTCCTGCGGCCGTCGAGACGCTGACCAGGGGCCTCTCGCTCGGGAAGCTGGCCGCCGGGCTGCGGATCGTGCGGGACGACGGCGGGGCCATCCGCTTCCGCCACGCGGTCATCCGGGCGTTGATTGGCTTCCTGGAGATCTACCTGACCTTCGGCGGAATCGCCATCGCCGTTGCCCTGTTCGATGACAGGTCGCGGCGGCTCGGTGACATTGTGGCCGGAACATATTCGCTGCGCAGGCGCGTCCCGCTGGAACCGCCGGTCGTGGCGGTCACCCCGCGGTATCTTCACGCCTGGGCGGCCGCGGCGGACATCGGCCGGATCCCGGATTCCCTGGGCCGCCGCGCGGCGCAGTTCATCCGGCAGGCACCCCGGATGTCCCCGCTGTCACGCAACGGAATGGCCGCGTCCCTTGCCTCGGAGATGGCGGGCTTCGTGGCCCCGGCTCCGCCGCCCGGGACGACTCCCGACGATTACCTTGCGGCAGTCCTGGCCGAGCGCCGCAGCCGCGAGCTCCGGCGCCTCGGGGAAGCCAGGAAACAGAGCGGGCGGATCGGCGAACGCCTCCACCGCCTCCCGTTCAGCGCCGGCCGGGACACCCCCGCGGACTAGCGTTTGGCGTACTGTGCCCAGGGAATGTTCCAGTCACCGTAGCCCTCCAGCGGTTCGACCGCCGGGGCGCCGGTGTTGAGGACCTGGACCACGTCCCCTGTCTTCATGTTGTTGAAGAACCACACGGCGTCTGCGGGCAGCAGCCCCACGCAGCCGTGCGACACGTTGGAGACCCCCACGTAGCCCCACGCAGATTCAAGGGCCTGATGGACGTAGACGCCGGACGACGTGAGCCTGTTGGCGTACTCCACGGTGAGCGGCGGGTAGTAGCCCTTGTCCCCCGGCTTGAGGCCGATGCTGCCGGCGTTGAACTTGGAACGCCGTTCCTGCTCCATGATCACGGCGTAACCCGTGGGCGACCGCCATTCGGGATTGCCGAGGGTCACGGGAGCAGTCTTGACGAGCTTGCCGTCAAAATAGACCTTCATGGTCTTCGTGATGTCGTCCACGACGGCCAGGCGCTGCGTGCCAACCTTAAACTGCACTTTGGCATTGAAGTTGCCGATCATCTTGTTGCCGAAGTCGACGCCGAAAAGCTTCATGTCCAAAATGACCTGGCTGTTGGAAGCCCAGAACTTCTCCGGCCGGATGCGCACGCGCTGGTCCGAGTACCAGTGCCAGGCCACGGGCTGCTTGGAGGAAACGGTGATCTTCACTGCCTTCTCCACGGCGGCTTTGTTGGCAACAGGCTCGCTGAAGACGATGTCGATGGGCTGCCCGGCCCCGACGGTGGAACCGTTCTCCGGATAGACGGCGGCGTCCGCCTCGTTGGCGCTCTCCACCGTGGTGAAGGTCTGTGTTTTCTTGGTCTCGCGGCCTGCTTCGTCAACAATCGTGAAGCTGTAGTTGTAGGCCGTGTTGAAGAGCAGCGGGTCCATGGTGGTCCACGTAGTGCCGTCGGCACTCACCGTGCCCTTGACGGGCTCGCCGCCCGCGGTCGGCGCCAGCACGACGTCTTTGACGAGGCCGTTGACAGCCTTCACCGACGGTGCCACCGCCGGATTGACGCCCTTTGCGCCGTCCGTGGGCGTTACGCCCAGTTCGACGGCCTTGACCACAGGGGCGGCAAGTCCGGGCTCATTGCGGACGGGCGTGGAAGCCTCGGATTCAGGCGCGGGGTTGGCCCAGCCCGGCGCGGTGGCTACGCCGATTCCTCCTGCGGCAACCGCAGCGCAGATCGCCACGACGGCGAGGATCTTGCCGATCTTCCGCGTGCTCTTATCCGTCATGACTGAATCTCCATGTCCCCCGCCGGGCCGCCAGTCGGCGTCCGTCCGTATGCCCAGCGGTAACGCTGACCAGTCAATTTTATCGCACGGCACGGCAACACCCGCCCGCGCCATGCGGGCGGGACATGAGGCCGGGCGCCGCCCTCCGGGGCACCCGGCGTGCCGGCTGCCTAGTAGCGGTAGTGCTCCGGCTTGTACGGACCGGCCACGTCCACGTCCAGGTAGTCAGCCTGGTCCTTGGACAGCTCGGTCAGTTCCACGCCCAGCGCACCGAGGTGGAGTCGGGCCACCTTCTCGTCGAGGATCTTCGGCAGGACATAGACCTGGTTGTCGTACTCCCTCGCGCCCTCGGGCTGGTCCTTCTTCGTGAACAGCTCGATCTGCGCGATCGTCTGGTTCGCGAAGGAGTTGCTCATGACGAACGACGGGTGGCCGGTCGCGTTGCCCAGGTTCAGGAGCCGTCCCTCGGAGAGGACGATGATGGACCGCGCATCGGCGCCGTCCGCTGCGTCGCCTTCGAAGACCCACTCGTGGACCTGCGGCTTGATTTCGACCTTCCTGATGCCGGGAACCCGGCCGAGGCCGGCCATGTCGATCTCGTTGTCGAAATGGCCGATGTTGCCCACGATGGCCTTGTTCTTCATCCCGACCATGTGCTCGGCCATGATGACGTCCTTGTTGCCCGTAGTGGTGATGAAAATGTCACCCTGCGCGAGCACAGTCTCCAGCTTGGCCACCTGGTAGCCGTCCATGGCTGCCTGCAGTGCGCAGATGGGATCGATCTCGGTGACGATCACCCGGGCGCCCTGGCCGCGGAGCGCCTCGGCGGCGCCCTTTCCGACGTCACCGTAACCGCAGACGACGGCGACCTTGCCGCCGATCAGGACGTCGGTGGCCCGGTTGAGGCCATCCGGCAGGGAGTGGCGGATCCCGTATTTGTTGTCGAACTTGCTCTTGGTCACGGAGTCGTTGACGTTGATGGCGGGGAAGAGCAGCTTGCCCTGCTCCGCCAGCTGGTAGAGGCGGTGCACGCCGGTGGTGGTTTCCTCGCTGACGCCGTGGATTCCGGCGGCGAGCCGCGTCCACTTCTTCGGGTCCTCGGCCAGGGTCCGGCGCAGGACGTCAAGGACGATGGCATATTCCTCGGGATCGTTCGCGCCGGCGGCCGGAACGGCGCCGGCTGCCTCGAACTCGACACCGCGGTGCACCAGCAGCGTGGCGTCGCCGCCGTCGTCGAGAATCATGTTCGGCCCCAGTTCGGGGTTCGCGTCGGCGCCCGGCCAGGTGAGGATCCGCTCGGCAGTCCACCAGTATTCCTCGAGGGTCTCGCCCTTCCAGGCAAAGACCGGAACACCCTGGGGGTCCTCCACGGTCCCCGTGCCGACGACGACGGCGGCCGCGGCCTCGTCCTGGGTGGAGAAGATGTTGCAGGATGCCCAGCGGACCTCGGCCCCGAGCGCAGTCAGGGTCTCGATCAGGACGGCCGTCTGCACCGTCATGTGCAGTGAACCCGCGATGCGTGCGCCCTTCAGCGGCTGGCTAGGCCCGAATTCCCGGCGAAGGGACATCAGCCCCGGCATTTCGTGCTCGGCGAGGCGGATCTGGTGGCGCCCGGCCTCGGCCAGGGAGATGTCGGCAACCTTGTAATCGAGAGTCATGGGAATCCTTTGCTGTATCCGGCGTCTTGCCTTCTGCGGTGCGGGCTGGAGTTTAGGGTGTGGGCGCGGCCGCTGCGGGGCCGTCGTGCTGGTCCGAACGTGCAGCGTTGGCCGCCGCGAGGAGTTCGGGGGGAAGGAGCAGGGGGATGCCGTCTTCAATGGCGTAGCGCATCGGTTCGCCGCCCTCTGCCGGGGCCGTTGAGACGAGCTCCTCGCCTTCCTGGGTCAGGGCCGATCCGGTGACCGGGCACCGCAGGACGGACAACAGTTCAGGACTGATCTTTGGCATGATGGATGCTCCCTGCTGGGCGCGGCGCGCTGTGGCTGACGGATTTGCAGCTCCCAGCCTACCGCCAGTTCGGCGTCAGGACGGTTCGCGCAGGACACGCAGATGGCCGCGGCGGGCACCCTCCGTGCCGGCCGGCGCCTCGAGCGCCGAATGCGTGCCGCGCTGCCCTTGGGCCGGGGCTGACGCCGACGGCCGGGAGGCCGCCTCACGTACGGCGTCGGCCAACGCCAGCAGGTCGTCCGGGCCGGGCTGTGGCGGCTGCGACGGCATGGCCAGGCGCAGGACTTCCCAACCCCGCGGCACGGTTAGGGAGCCGGCGTGCTGCTCGCAGAGGTCGTAACAATGCGGCTCGGCGTAGGTGGCCAGCGGCCCAAGGACCGCCGTGGAATCAGCGTAAACGTACGTCAAAGTTGCCACCGCGGACTGGCGGCAGGCTGACCTGGAACATTGACGGATAGCACCCACGACATCACAGACTACTCCGGGTGGGGAACATTTTCCGACATTGACGCCGGCCCGCGCCGCGGCCGTGCCCCGCGGCACGGATTATGTCGCGCAAATCATCCGGCGGGTTTAGAGTCTGTATATGCAGTCATCGCACCATGATTCGGGTTTTACGGTCCGGTTGGCTGACCCCGACGCTCCCCGGGACGCCACAGGCTCAGTTCCCGCGCGTAGCTTTGCGCAGCGCAGGCGCAACCGGCACGGACGCGGCCTCCGCGGAGAACTGATGCTGCCCACGCTGCCTGCTTACCGCACCCGTTCGGACCGGTTTGACGAATTCGTCATGGACTCCGCCGAGCGCCTTCACGACATCTGGGGCAAGCCGCTCGACGGCGTGCGGTTCGCCGTCGAGGAGATTCCGCCGAACCTGGAGCAGCTCGTGGCTGACCGCTCGCCGGCTCCCCTGGGCTCCTACACGCCCCCCACCGAGGACGAGGGACCCATCATTACCCTGTACCGCAGGGTGGTGGAACAGGCGTGCCCGGTCCCGGAAGAGCTTCAGGACCTGGTGCACGACGTCGTGGTCGAACATACCGCTGAAATGCTTGGCGTGGCGCCGGAGACCCTGGACCCTGTTTACCGGCGCCGCTACTAGCTGACCTACTGGCCCAGCGTCACCCGCACCTTTTCCTGTCCCTCGGCGCCCGGTGCAATGGCGACGATGGAGACGTCATTGCGGCCCTCCCGCTCAAGGAGGACCGTACCGTACGCCGCGCCGCCGGAGGCGGACACCAGGTAGGCGACGACCGGCGACTTTCCGATCTTCGCCGGCACCTTCAGGGACGTCGTGGTGCCCCCGGCGATGTTCGCGCTGGCGGCCGGGCGGAGCTTCCCGTCCGCCGTGATGGGGGTGTAGGAAATGGTGGCCCTGTCATCCAGCGCCCCGAAGACCAGCAACCGTTCGCCGTCCTGCGGAACCGGCACAACGTGCTGGCTACCGAGCTGGGCCGTCGACGGCGCCCAGCCGAAGTCCGAGCTTTGACTGGCCTTGAGGCCCCGGCTCACGCGGGCGCCGGCCACGATGGTCACATCCGACATCGCTGAAACGGTGTACTGGCCGGCCGGAACGCCGGCCAGCGGAACTTCTGTCACAGTCCCGGCCTTGGCGGTGACGACGCCCCCGCCGGGCAGTGCCTTCTGCCCGGCGCTCCCGAAGACCTTGACTTCCACCACGGCATCAATCGGCCCCGGAACGGTGATCTGCAGGGAAGGTGCGGCGTCGCGGAAGCCTGGCGCGGCGGTGAGTGCTGCCAGCCCCTCCGGGTCCTGGATGTCGATTCCGGTTATGACCTGGCGTGGTGCGGGCGCGGTCCCCGGTGCAATGAAATCGATGCCGCCGGGTGTCAGCCCGCGCAGCACGCTCTGCTGGATGAAAGCGCTCACCGGTCCGCCCGTGCTGCGGGCGTGGACGCTCAGCCGCTCTTCGCCGGGGGCCAGGCCCGCCAGCACAATGGAGCGCGTGGATTTCGGGGCGACCAGCAGCCCCCTGCTGCCGGGGGCCTTGATCTGGCCGTTCTTGCCGTAGAGCTCCAGGCTCACCGTGGCGGGCGTGGTTGAGGCGTTGGTCAGGTTCAGGAGGCTGGTGCGGCCCACTGCCGTGTTGGCCCCCGTGAGCCAGGCGTCGTTCGAGGGCGCTTGGCAGGCAGCGGCGGCCAATCCTTGAAGGTCCCCGTCCGTTGCCGTGTAGTTCATGACGGCGGCTGCGGCCGGCTGCCGGTTGCCCAGCGCGTCGGCACTGAGGACGCTGACGTCCTTGACGCTCCGCTGGGCGATGATCCCGGCGAGCTGGCCGGAGGCGCCAGCCGGGGCAGTGGCGGCGCCGGGAACGTCGGCGATGCGCAGGAGTTCCGAGCCGCCCAGTGCTGACAGCCTGCTGCCCGGCAGCGAACCGCCGGCCGCGCTGATGACTGCCGCGGAGACCCAGCTCTTGGCCGTGGCCGATTCCGGGCTGAACTGCGGGTCCGTCCCCACCGGCGTTCCCTCGAGCAGTTTCGCCGGGCCGGGGCACACATCCTGGCTGCTTCCTGCGGGGACGGAGGCCAGCGGGATCTCGAGCTGCCGGCCAGTGGAGGGCTGCGTGGCGAGGGAGGCTGCTGCCACCATCCCTCCCCCGGCCACCAGAATCGCTGCCGACGACAGCAGGCCGGTGACCATGCCGCGGCGCGCGGGACGCCTGCCCTTTTTCGCAGGCTTCGCCGCTGCCGGCGTCCCGCCGTCGTTCTCTTCCTTATGCATTCTGGTATTCCTTACGCAGGGAGCCTTCGTCCCTGGACAGGCCGGTGTTGGGGCGCCGTGTCGGCATGGGCAGCGCCAAGAGGACTGTCAGGCCGATCACCGCCGCCTGGATGATTCCCGTCCACGGCGCCCAGGGGCTCTCGTAGCGGACAGTGACCTGCCCCGCCTGCGTAGGCAGCGTGAAGGCCTGGGACCAGCCGGATGTGGTGGACGTGAGCTTGCGTCCGTCGAGCCAGGCGGTCCATCCCGGATCCGCGCGCTCCGCGAGCACCAGGAGCCTGCCTTCGGGCCCCTTGGGCACGGCGGTTTCCACGTTGGTCAGACCCGACGGAAGGAGGTTGATCGTGGTGCCCTTGCCGTCAACGATGCGCACGCGGTGGGCGACGTCGGCGGGCTGCAGGACGGTCTGGTTCAGCGGGCTGACCCGCCACAGCCAGCCGGAGTCCGTCTGGCCCACGGCCACGAGTCCGGGCACTGCGTCCATGCGGCTCGCCGTCAGCTGCGCCGCGGTGTCCGACGCGCGGAGCACCACGAAGCCGGCACCGAGCTGCTCGAGTTCGGGCCGCGGGTCAACGCCCTGGCCCGCGACGAGCGTGGCCACGGTTTTGCGAAGGGCTGCCGTGACTTCGTCGTCCTCGCGCACCGATTCGCTGCCCGGATTCCCCCGGATATCGCGGGCCGAGGCGATGGCGGAAAGGCCGTCAAGCGTTGTGCCGGCACCGCGCATCAGCGAGGCATCGTACGTCTCGTCCTCACCGGTGCCGATCAGCAGGGTGCGCGACTGCTCCGGACCCTCGCCGCGGTCGATTGCCGTGGCAGGGAGGCTTCGCGGATTCGTGGCAGCCACCAGACGGGGGGTTCCCAGGGCCGGCGTGTCGGCGGCGGCCCCGGCGGTAGCGGCCGGCTGGAGAACGTTCTGGGCCGCCCAGGCGGCGAGCCCCGCCGCGGGACCGGCCAGGAGGAGCGCTACGGCGAGCGCCGCAGCGGAACGGATCACGACATCCCGTCTGCCGCGCCGTCCATTTTCAGGATCCTTGCCGGCTGAAACGACGGCGCCGGCGTCGGCAAGGGAAAGCAGGCCGTCACCGCCGATGAGTGCCGCCCCGAGCAACGCGAACACGGCGGCGGATACCGCGGGTCCGGCGAACGGCGCCACCAGGGCCTGCTCAGTGGCTCCCGTGGCGACGTGCCCGGCCAGCCAGCCGCCGGCCAGCGCAACGAGGGCGCCCACCCACAGGGCCCTGGCAACGCGGACGCGCCGTGCGGGAATCAACAGCGCAGCCACGGCCAGTGCGAGCACCGGCGCGCCGATCAAGAGCGCCAGGACCAGCGCCCACGGCACGGGGCCGCCCGCGAAAAGTGCCAGTCCGGAAAGCCCGCCGGCTGGATCGAAGCTGAGGGGCTGGCCCAGAATCTGCTGCCAGAGCGGAGCGGCAGCGAAGTCCAGCGGAAGGCCCGGATCCGCAAGAAGTGCCCGGGGACGGTCCAGGGTGGACAGGGCGAAGGGGACGAACAGCGCGGCGCTCGGCAGGAGGGCCCACCACAGGGTGCGTCCCCTCCCCCGCAGCAGCAGGCCGCAAAGGATGACGACGACGGCGGACGGCACCAGCAGCGACGGGGCGGCGGCAGTGACCACGGCGAGGGCGAGCCCTGCCGCAGCTGCGGCTGTCCAGGACGGCGTCCCGTTGACACCGGGCTTCACCGGCAGCCTGTCGGCCTGATGACGTTGGCCCTGAGCGGGCATGGCAAAGCGGCCGCGCCCGATAGCCGAGCCTGTGGCGCGCAGCAGCGCGAGCACGACGAGCGGCATCATGATGTGTGCCACGAGGGCGCCCACGCGTCCTTGGTTTACGGCGATCTGTAGGGCAGGCGCCCCAGCCCATACCATCGCCGCAGCGAGGCGGAACCGGCGGCGGGAAGTCAAGGCGCCCGAGGCGAACCAGGCCGCCAGCCCGGCCAATGGCATGGCGAGCAGGAGCAGCCAAATCAGGGCGCCGTTTGCGTTGCCGCCGCCCAGCACGCCCAAAACCCAGAGGACGTAGCCGAACGGATCACCGTGGCCCGGCAAGCCGGCGCCGAGTCCGATCCACCAGCTGGAGGCGTGATGCCAAATGTCCCCAATCCTGGCAGAGGCCGGCAGGAGTGCGCCTCCGGCGGCGGCGCCTGCCTGGAAGAGTGCGGCCAAGCCGGCGATCGAAGCCGCCGAGGCAAGAATCACGGCGACGAGGGCGCCGTTGCCCACCCAGCCGCGTTCGCTGGTGGAGAGTGCGGCGAAGTCGTTCGTGGAGTCGCCGCTGGGCTGATCCGCCAGCGAATCGTTCCCGCTGTCCCCGGACTGTGCGTCGTCCGCGCCCAGGGATTCCATAAGGGAACGCCGGTGGCCCCACACTTCACGCCGTTCGGTCTGGAGGGCGTTGACCACCGAGCGCCGCACGCGGCGGGTGCGGGCGGCATTCCGGCGCCCGCGGAAAACGGCGCCGGGCCTGCCAAGGGCCGCCAGTGTTGCCAGAAGCTGGGAGAAACCGTGCCCCGGGTCCTTCACGGCGATGCTGAAGACCAGTTTGAAGATGCTCCCCAGCAGCGCTCCCACGGCGTGCAGCGGGACCATCCAGAGCGGTGCATGCTTGAGCCGGAGGTGCACCTGGGCCCGGCGCGCGGCCGAGGCGGTGCCCAGGGCATGCGGCCGGTGCGCAACGTGGAACATTTTGGCGCTGGGCACCACCACTACGCGGTGCCCGGCGAGCCGGTTCCGCCAGCAGAAGTCGACATCGTCTCCGGTGCCGGGGAGCGCCGGATCAAACCCTTTGAGGTGCTCCCAGACGTCGCGCCGGACCAGCATTCCTGCAGAGTTGACCGCGAACGTGTCGGAGCGGCCGTCATACTGGCCCTGATCGAGCTCATCCGCCTCGATCAGGGTGAGCCGCTCGGCCCAGCGGCTCGTGGAAAGTCCGACGTCGATCAGCCGCCGCTTGACGTCCCAGTCCAGTTGCTTGCAACCGGCCACTGTGACTGACGGCGCACGCTCCACGGCCTGAAGCAGTTCCGCCAACGCCTCCGGGGCAGGGGCTGCATCATCGTGCAGGAGCCAGATCCACTCGGAGGCTGTCTCCTGGGCTTTGGGGTTCCACGGGGCCAGGGCGGAAAGTCCTGCGGTTACGGCAGCGCCCATCCCTGTTCTGCCGGCACTGATGCGGGTGACGCTGGCTCTGCCGAGCGCGCCTTCCAGCAGGGCAGCGGAATTGTCCTGTGAACCTGTATCCACCCCGATCGCAACGTCCACCGGCCGGGTCTGGCCCGCCAATGCCGCAAGGGTCCTGGGGAGATAGTCACTGCCGTTATGGGCAACCACAACGGCAGTGACGTGTACTTCCTGAAGAATTAGACTGCTCGCTTCCTCAGCCGACGGCGCTCACGCTCGGAGAGGCCTCCCCAAATACCGAATCGTTCATCGTTCGCCAAAGCGTATTCCAGGCACTGGGACCGGACGTTGCACGCTCCGCAGACCTTCTTGGCGTCCCGTGTGGACCCTCCCTTTTCGGGGAAGAACGCCTCGGGATCAGTCTGCGCGCACAAAGCATCAGTCTGCCAGCTGAGCTCGCCTTCGTCGTCGAAGTCCTGCTCTCGCGGCAACCCGATCCACACCGGCTGGACCAGAGTGCCCGCGCCGGGGGTCCGCAGTTCCATCGGCGGATCGCTAAGGTCTTCGTCCAGTTCCGGCTGGCCGCCCAGCAGCGCTTCATGCTCTGCCAGGAAAGCGGTGGCCTGGTCCTGCAATGACGCAGAGGTGTCCAGGTTGTACCGCTCGGCGGCATCCGGATCAGCCGGATCTACGTACCAGTCACCCGGCACGCCGCGTGAGCGGTATTTTGCCGTGGCCTGGCCGGCCACAACGGCTTCCTCATGGATACGCTCAACTTGCCCCATGGCGTCCCCTCCCCAAATAGTGCAGCCTTTTTCCCGGACGCTCAGGACACTAGATTTGTGTGCCCGGGCTTCGCAGTGGCTTTGATAACTAATTACACGCGTGTAAGTAAGGGGAGTCAAGCCGTCGACCGGATAATAATCAATGCCTGAGTTGATCATCGGCCACGCCACGCCCGGGAATTTTTTCGCGGGGCGGATCCGGAGGTCACTTAACTTGACAGCAACCTTACTGTTTCGTTAGATTCCGCCGCAATTCCGCGGAAACCGCAGGAATCCGGCACCTTTACGCAAATGACGTTAGAAAAACGTTGTGTCGGAGATCACGTGCTTCAGCAGGAAGGCAAAGTGCCCGTAGACACCACTTCCGTGCGTGGCAAGATGTAGCCATGAACATCCCGGCCATTGATCTGATGACGGCCCTGCGCTCGGGCCACTCCACTTCCCCCCGCCTCACCTGGTACGGACCCGACTCGGAACGTGTGGAGCTCTCCGGCCGGGTGCTTGATAACTGGGTGGCGAAGACGAGCAACCTTTTGCAGGATGAACTCGACGCCGGCCCCGGAACGCGGCTGCGGCTTGACCTTCCGGCACACTGGAAATCCATGATCTGGGCCCTTGCGGCATGGCAGCTCGGCATGGAGGTGATCCTGGACGGCGACGACGCGGAGCTGTTGGCGACCTCCGAGCCCACGCAGGCCGGGGACGGGTTCGACGCCGTCATTGCGGTACCGCTGCCGGCCCTTGCCATGCGGTGGCCGGGTGAACTGCCCGCCGGCGTTATCGACTACGCGGCCGAGGTCCGCTCGCACGGTGACGTCTTCATGGCCCACAACGATCCGGATCCCGGCCAGCCGGCCGTCCGACGCTCCGGCGGGACAGCCGTGCGCCATGCGGACCTGCTGGACGGGTTCGCCGCAGGGCACGAGGGCGGCGCGAGGCTGCTGGTCAAGGCGGCTGACGGGCTTGAGGCAGCACTGGCCAACGCCCTCGGTGTGTGGAGGAACGACGGGTCAGTGGTGCTGGTCCACGGCGACGTGGAGCTCACGGACAAACTGCTCGCGGCGGAGCGCATCGACGGCGACTGACGTCCCGCGCCGACACCGGCGGCAAACGCCCGCCGCGTCACTCCCGGCGTGCGGGAACTTCCGGGTCCTCCGCTGCCGGCTCCGCCAGGCGGGCCACCGGCTTGGCAGCATGGTGGTGCTCGATGAGTTCGTGGTCGTGGGAAAATTCCGGTTCCTGGTCCAGTTCCTGGTTGAACACGAGGAATCGGTAGGCAAAGAAGCGGACGACGGTAGCCACCAGGATGCCCACGATGCCGGCAGCGAAGAGCATGTTTTTGTCCGTGACGCCCATCGAATACTTGGCCAGGGCGGTAAAGCCGGTGGAAATGCCAATGCCGATGCCGTTGATCAGGACGAACATCAGGAACTCACGCAAAACGTTGGCCTGGCGGCGGTGGCGGAAGGTCCAGAGGCGGTTGGCGATCCAGGAAAACACGGTGGCCACGGTGGCTCCCACGAACCGGGCCTTGGCCTCGCTGTCCGTCATGGGGCCATGCATCAGGTAGTAGGTCAGTCCGTTGTCAATGACGAACGCCACACCGCCCACGGCACCGAATTTCGCCACCTCGCGCCAAAATAGCGAGGCGAGTCCCCGGATGCGCTCTGCAAGTGTGTTAATCATGACCCTCCGTGGCCGTCTGAATACTGGGGGCCGTTGGGCCAAGCTCCCATTTTAGCCCGGTTTGCTGTGAGTAACCTCAACGGGGGCACCGCCCCTGGTGCTCCTGCAGCGGGCGGCGGCATGGATATTGTGCAATTTAGGGAGCTTCACCGCCGTGGAAGCCGGTAACCGCGCTCCTTTTCTGTAGGCTGGCATATGTGACTTTTCCAGTAATCGGCGTGGTTGGCGGCGGCCAGCTTGCGCGCATGATGGCCCCAGCCGCCACCGCATTGGGCTTCGAACTCCGCGTCCTGGCGGAAGGCGAGGACGTATCCGCAGTCTCAGCCGTCGCGAACGCGCCGGTGGGCGACTACAAGGACCTCGCTGCGCTCCTGGAGTTCTCCAAGGGCCTGGACGTGCTGACCTTCGACCACGAGCACGTTCCCGGCGAGCACCTCTACGCCCTGATCGAAGCCGGAGTGAATGTCCAGCCGGGGCCCGACGCCCTCATCAACGCCCAGGACAAACTCGTCATGCGTGCCGCGATCGACCGCCTGGAGCTTCCCAACCCGGTATGGGCTTCCGTGGACGATGTGGCCGGGCTCATCGGCTTCGGCGACAGGACCGGGTGGCCCGTGGTGCTCAAAATGCCGCGCGGCGGATATGACGGCAAGGGCGTCCGCATGGTCAGCTCCGCAGAGGACGCCGCAGAAACGGCGGACTGGTTCGAGGCCATGAGCCCGCTCCTCGCCGAGGCCAAGGTGGAGTTCAGCCGTGAACTGTCTGCCCTCGTGGCACGAACGCCGGACGGCGCGTCCCGGGCCTGGCCTGTGGTCCACACCATCCAGGTGGACGGCGTCTGCGATGAAGTGATCGCGCCCGCCCAGGACATCCCCCTCGAGGTTGCCGCGGCGGCCGAAGAGGCGGCCCTGCGGATCGCCAACGAACTCGGCGTCACCGGAGTCATGGCTGTTGAGCTCTTCGAGACGCCCGGAACAGGGGCTGGATTCCTCATCAACGAACTGGCGATGCGTCCGCACAACACCGGGCACTGGACCCAGGACGGCTCCGTCACCAGCCAGTTCGAACAGCATCTCCGGGCGGTCCTCAACCTGCCGCTGGGCGCCACGGACGTTCTCGGCCAGGTTGTGGTGATGAAGAACTTCCTGGGCGGCGACAACCAGGATCTGTTCTCCGCCTATCCGGCGGCGCTGGCGGCTGAACCCGCCGCAAAAGTCCACTGCTACGGGAAATCCGTGCGGCCAGGCAGGAAGATAGGTCACGTCAACCTGGTAGGCGCATCCGTGGCGGACGTCGGATCCCTGCGGCAACGGGCCACCGCCGTGGCCAGCATCATCCGTGACGGCAGGCTGCCGGCCGACGCGGGACCAGCAATAACCGAGGAGAACGCATGAGCCCCGAAACAGCCCCCGCCCCACTGGTCGGCCTCGTCATGGGGTCGGATTCGGACTGGCCCGTCATGGAGGCCGCCGCTGATGCCCTGGCAGAGTTCGGCATCCCCTTCGAGGCCGACGTTGTCTCCGCGCACCGCATGCCCACCGAAATGATCCGGTACGGACAGACGGCCCATGAGCGCGGTCTCCGCGTCATCATCGCCGGCGCGGGCGGCGCCGCCCACCTGCCGGGCATGCTGGCTTCGGTCACTCCGTTGCCCGTCATCGGCGTGCCTGTCCCGCTCAAGACCCTCGACGGCATGGATTCGCTGCTCTCCATCGTGCAGATGCCCGCCGGAGTCCCGGTGGCCACAGTCTCCATCGCAGGCGCCCGGAACGCCGGCCTGCTGGCCGTGCGGATGCTGGCCGCCGGGACGGACGACCTCGCCGTGCGCCTCCGCGCCGAACTCCTGGACTTCGCGCAGGAGCTCAACGATGTGGCCAGCCGGAAGGGCGCCAACCTCCGGCAGAAAGTCAATGAAGTCTTCTCCGACAACAACGTCGGTCTCCGGGGTAGCCGTTAGGGAACTGTCATGTCCAACACCGAACTGCCATCCAAGGGCCTGCTCACGGACCCCGTCCGGAATCCGGCGAGTGCGCCTGAGCCGGTCCGTACGAAGCGCGCCTTCCTGCTGATCCTCCTCACGCTCTTCGTGCCGGGGAGCGCCCAGGTCGTGGCCGGAGACCGCAGGCTTGGCCGCATTGCGCTGCGTGTCACGCTCAGCGTCTGGGTGCTGGTGATCCTGGCCCTGGTGTTGCTGTTCACCAACCGGACCCTGCTCATCAACATTGTCACCAACCCGATCGCCTCGCTGCTGATCGTCCTGATCCTTTCGGCCCTGGCCGTCGGCTGGTTGGTGTTGTTCGTTAACACGCTTCGGCTGATCCGGCCCGTTCTGCTGCCGCAGCGCATGCGGCCTGCGGTCGGCATCGCACTGGCCCTCGCCATGGTGGTGAGCAGCGGCTCGCTCGGTTACGCGGCCTATCTGCTCAATGTGAGCCGCAACGCGATCGGCAGCATCTTCAACGCCAACGGCCCGGCCATCGATCCTGTGGATGGCCGGTACAACTTCCTGATGATGGGCGGCGACGCGGGGGCCGACCGCACGGGCCGGCGCCCGGACAGCCTGTCCGTGCTCAGCGTGGATGCAGAGAGCGGCAAGACCGCAATCATCTCGATTCCCCGCAACCTGCAGAACGCACGGTTCAGCGAGGGCTCCCCCATGCGGCAGATCTATCCGGACGGCTACGACTGCGGCAATGATTGCCTCATCAACGCCATCAACACCGAGGTCACCAACGAACACAAGGACCTCTACCCCGGCGTTGCCGATCCCGGCGCGCAGGCGACGCTGGAAGCCGTGTCCGGAACCCTCGGGATCACCGTCCAGGCGTACGTCCTGGTGGACATGGACGGCTTCGCCAAGCTCATCGATGCCATGGGCGGAATCCGGATCAAGGCCGGCGGCTGGGTGCCCATCAGCGGCGACATGATCGACGAGGCCAACGGCATCCACGGCATGCCCCTGGGGTGGATCCCCGCCGGCGAACAGAAGCTGGATGGCTACCATGCACTGTGGTACGGGCGTTCCCGCGAGTTCGTTGACGACTACGCACGGATCCAGCGGCAGCAGTGCGTCCAGCAGGCCATGCTGAGGCAGCTGGACCCGGCGACACTCCTTTCGAAGTTCGAGGACATTGCCAACGCCGGCACCAAGGTGGTCGAGTCCAACATCTCCGCCAGCCAGCTGGGAAGCTTCGTTGACCTGGCCATGAAGGCCAAGGGCAAGGAGATCGGCCGCCTCACCATTGGTCCGCCGGACTTCGATGCGTCATTCTCCACGGTGCCCGACTTCGACGTCATCCACGAACGGGTCCGGAAACTCCTCCAGTCGCAGAGTTCCTCGTCACCGGCCGCGGCAGGTTCTGACGACGCCATCCTCCAGCCGCGGAGCGCGGCCGGCGGCAGCGGGCTGACGGCGGCCGGTCCCCCGCTGGGCGTGCCCGCCACCACGCCCGCGCCGTCGCCGTCGTCGTCGTCGGACTTCACGCCGGTGACCACCACGCCGGCAGGTGAACCCATTACCGAAAAGATGTTGAACCAGCTCAAGCGCGAGGGGAACGAGCAGGCCATCCGCGATCTCGTGGCCACCAACGGCCAGTGCGCTCCCCTTTAGGTCACACCTGCTTCAAGAGAGAAGGACACCCGGCAGTGTACGAAATCGACAATGTCCTCAGGCCGTACGCCTGGGGATCGACGACGGCGATCGCCGGACTGCTCGGCAGGCCGGAGTCGGGCGGCCCGGAAGCGGAGCTGTGGATCGGAGCGCACCCTGACTCCCCGTCGGTGGCCACCCGTCCGGACGGCACTACGGCGCCCCTGAACGAGCTGATTTCCGAGGATCCGGACCATTTCCTCGGCGAGGCATCGGTGGCTGAATTCGGCCCCCGCCTTCCTTTCCTCACCAAGGTTCTTGCTGCAGCCAGGCCGCTCTCGCTGCAGGTCCATCCCAGCCTTGAACAGGCCAGGGCCGGTTTTGCCCGCGAGAAGGCCGACGGCGTCCCGGCCGACGCCCCGCACCGCAACTACCGGGACGACAACCACAAGCCTGAAATGATCTTCGCGCTCACGCCGTTCGATGCGCTGTGCGGTTTCCGTGACACGGCGAAGTCACGCGATGTCTTCCTTCACCTGGCAGGGTGCCTGGAGCTCTCCGGCTCCGGCGTACCGCACATCCTGACCGAGGTGATCGATGATCTCTCCCTGCCGGAGGAGGACGCCGCCCTGCGGGCAGCGTTCCAGCGGCTGATCGCGGGCGGAGACGGCGTCCAGGAGGCGACGTCGAGGGTTGTGGAGGCGCTGACGTCCGGCGCCCCGATGACGCCCTACCAGCTGGAACTGTCCACCGTGCTCAGCCTCAACAGCGAGTACCCCGGGGACCCGGGTGTGCTTATTTCCCTGCTGCTGAACCGGCTCTCGCTGGAGCCCGGCGAAGCCGTCTATCTGCCCGCGGGCAACGTGCATGCGTACCTGTACGGCCTCGGCGTCGAGGTCATGGCCTCCTCCGACAACGTGCTCAGGGGCGGCCTGACGCCGAAGTTCATCGACGTTCCCGAGCTGCTGAACACCATTGCCTTCGAATCCGTGGGCGTCCCCATGCTCCGCGCGGAAGTCTCGGACCTCGGCCAGGAGCTGTACCAGCCGCCTTTCCGCGAATTCCAGCTCCAACGGATCGAGCTGCTGCCGGAGGGCGCCCCCGTGCCGCTCGCGCAATCAGGCGCGGCGGTGATCATCGTGGTTGAGGGGTCCGTCTACCTTGACTCGCCCAAGGGTGACCTTCAGCTGGGCCGCGGCGGAAGCGCCTTCCTGCCGGCCGCTGACGCGCCCGTCAACGTCCACCCTGTCTCCGGCTCAAGAGACACCGCCGTGGCCTTCGCCGTGACCACCTCGATGAAGGCCTGAGCCCGGTGGAATACTTCCTGCAGACCCAGGCATGGGCTGACTTCCAGACGTCGCTGGGCCGGACAGTTCACCGGCACTCCGGCCCGGGCTGGAGCTTCCTCGCGGTCGAGGAAAAGAAC
Organism: Arthrobacter sp. Soil736; assembly: GCF_001428005.1. GTDB lineage: Bacteria > Actinomycetota > Actinomycetes > Actinomycetales > Micrococcaceae > Arthrobacter. The sequence continues at coordinate 76,887 of NZ_LMSB01000023.1, read as the reverse complement.
CCGGCCGGCAAGGTGCTGTACGCGCCCTACGGTCCCGTGGCCGAGTCCGTCGAGGCATTTGACGCCGCGCTGGCGGCCCTTCGGGACGTGGCGAAGTCCTGCGGCGCCGTCTTCGTCCGGATCGAGCCCGCGGCGGCCGGACTGGACCCGACGACGGCCCCGGCGGCGCTGCGGAGCCGCGGGCTGCAGCCTGCCCCGGTCAACCAGCAGCCGGAGCTCAGCTGGATTGTGGACCTCGACCGGGACTTCAAAGACGTGCTGGCCGACATGAAACCGGTCAACCGCAACCTCTACCGGAACATCCACAAGAAGGGCGTCACCTTCCGCTCGTCGCAGGATCCGGAGGACATCCGCGTGCTCCTGAACTTCCTGCACATGACGGCCAGGCGCAACGGCTTCAAGCCGCAGAGCGACGAGTACCTGAGCCAGGTTGCCGCCGCCCTGATGCCCGCCGGCGCGGCCACGCTGTACATCGCCGAGCTTCACGGCGGGCCCATCGCGGCTGCCCTGGCCTACGACTCCGCAGACACCCGGACCTACGCCCACGCGGCCATGGACGACACGCACCGGAAGCTGAGCGCCGGCATTCCGCTGCTGGTGACGCTGATGGCCGATGCCCAGGACAAGGGCCTCAAGCACGTGGACCTCTGGGGCGTTGCCCCGGCCGACCAGCCCGATCACAAGTGGGCGGGCTTCACGGCGTTCAAGAAGTCCTTCGGCGGCCGCGAAATCGCCTACCCCGGAACCTGGGACCTGCCGGTGAACAAGCCCCGCTACGCGGCGTACCAGGTGGCCCGCAAACTCCGCGACACGGTGCGCTCCGCCCTGAAACGCCCCACCCCCCGAGCGCGAACGAACACTTAAGCCCCCGCTCCGAGCGCGAACGAACACTTAAGCCCCCACGTCCGCGATGGGAAAGGGCCCCAAGTGTCCGTTCGCGCTGCTCGGAGGGATCCGGCCTGTGGATAACGTCCTCGGAGCCTTTCAGTCCACTCACACTGAATCATGGCCCGAAAACCGCTCCCGGAAGAATTCCTCGCCGGATCCTTCACCTCCGCTGCCGCAGCATCCGCCGGAATGTCGCGCAAGCGGCAGCGCCAGTCTGACATCGCCATTCCCTCGCGCGGCATCCGGATCCCCCTGGCCGGCAGCGCCGACGCGCCCGCAAACCTGCACGCCTACACGGCACTGGATGAGGCGTCGGTCCTGACCCATCACTCCGGAGCACGTATCTGGTGCGCCGGCCTGCCGGCCTGGATGCAGGAGGACTGGAGGATCCACATTGCGCGCGACCGGAACTCCAGCAAGCCGAGGCGCCGTAATGTCGTAGGACACCGCCTGACCTTCAAGCCAGGTGAGGTTGTGATGCACGACGGCGTTCGGGTCACCTCGCCCGCCAGGACGTGGCTGGATCTCGCAAGCTTGCTCACCGTCGATGAACTGATCTCCGCTGGTGACTCCATCGTCGCGGCACACGGTCCGGACTTCCCGCGGCCGAAGACTCCGCTGGCCACGATTGAGGATCTGCGGCGAATGGTGGCGTCCCATCCGGGCATGCGCGGCATGAAAACGGCGCGGCTTGCCCTCTCAGAGATCCGCGTCGGCTCCGATTCACCTCAGGAAACGAAAATGCGCCTCTTGCTTTCCCGCACAAAGCTCGGCGAGCCAGTTCTGAATCATGTGATCCTGAACAGCTGGGGCCAGCCTGCCGTGTGGCCGGACGCCGCTTACCCCGAGCGTCGGTTGGCACTCCAGTACGACGGCGCCCACCACTCGGATCCGCACCAGTGCCAGCTGGACAGCAAGCGGAGGGCCGTGACCCAGCGACTGGGCTGGACCGAAGTCAGGGTTTTCAAAGAGGACCTTGAGGGCGAGAAGCCCTTCCTCATCGAGAAGGTCCGGGCGGTACTTGAGGCCCGGCAGCGGCGTCTCCCAGTCGTTCCCGCCGATTCCCTCGGCTAAGAGAAAAGCGCGAACGAACACTTGTGGCCCCGCATCCGGTCGGATGAGGGGCCACAAGTGTTCGTTCGCGCCGGGAGGCGGGTGGGCTAGCGGCGGGCGTAGCCTTCCCACTTGCTGGCCTGGTGCTCGCCGTCCACAAACCGGATGGTGCCGGACTTGGAACGCATGACGATCGACTGCGTCAGCACCTTGTCCTTGGCATAGCGCACGCCCTTGAGGAGGTCGCCGTCGGTGATGCCGGTGGCGGCGAAGTAGCAGTTGTCGCTCTTGACGAGGTCGTTCGTGGAGAGGACCCGCTCGAGGTCGTGTCCGGCGTCGATGGCCTTCTGCTTCTCGTCGTCGCTCGTGGGCCACAGCCGGCCCTGGATGACGCCGCCGAGGGACTTGATGGCACACGCGGCGACGATGCCTTCGGGCGTTCCGCCGATGCCCATCAGTGCATCCACACCGGTGCCGGCGCGGGCCGCCGCAATGGCGCCGGCGACGTCACCGTCCATGATGAACTTGGTGCGCGCGCCGGCTTCGCGGATTTCCTCCACGAGCCCACGGTGGCGGTCCCGGTCGAGGATCATCACGTTGAGCTGGTTCACCTTGACGCCCTTGGCCTTGGCGATCAGGTGCAGGTTCTGCTTGACGGGCAGGCGCAGGTCCACCATGTCGGCAGCCTCGGGACCGGTGACAAGCTTCTCCATGTAGAACACCGCCGAGGGGTCGAACATGGAACCGCGCTCGGCCACCGCCAGGACAGCCAGGGCGTTGTTGATGCCCAGCGCCGTCAGGCGGGTTCCGTCGATCGGGTCGACGGCGACGTCGCACTCGGGGCCGGTGCCGTCACCCACCTGCTCGCCATTGAAGAGCATGGGGGCTTCGTCTTTTTCGCCTTCACCGATGACCACAACGCCGTTGAAGTGGACGGTCTGGAGGAACGAGCGCATGGCGTCGACGGCGGCGCCGTCGGCCTTGTTCTTGTCACCGAAACCCACCCAGTGGCCGCCGGCAATCGCCGCGGCCTCGGTGACGCGGACAAGCTCAAGTGCAAGGTTGCGGTCCGGCTCGTCGATGCCGACGGCAAGCGACGGGGAAAGCGTGGAGTACTTCTGGGTCATGGACGCTGGTGACACGTGAACCTCTTCTTCGAGTGGCGATCATTGAACCCGCAAGGCCTGAGGCGGCCATCGCGGTGATTCCTCTGTAACTGATCATAGTCGCGGTGGACCACCAAGGTCATGGGATGACCCACCCGCGTAACGCACGGTTTCCCTCACGGTGCGCCCGCGGAATGTGAGTTCGGCCCCCGCATGGGCGACTATAGAGGTGTGAGTGAAACGCAGGACAAGTCCACCCCCACGACCCCGGAAGCCGGCCAAGGCACCTCCCCTGCCATGGCAGCGCCGCCAGTCAAGCCGGTAATCCCCGCCGCTGCCGCCAAGCGGGCCAACGCCTCGGTGATCGGCATGATCATCGCGCTGGTGGTCAGCATCGCCGCCTTCCTGCCGATCGTCCTGATGAACCCCGCACCGAAGTCCGACGGTTTCCATCCCAACATCGATGTGACGGCCGTGGCCCGCAACGCCGCTGATGTGGCGGGATTCACACCGGTGACCCCCGCGGCGGGCGACACATTCCGCCCCAATTACGCCCGCTGGGAGGCCGGCACCGGCACCGGCGTGCCCACCTGGGAAGTTGGCTACCTCACTCCGAAGGAGGCGTTCATCGGCCTGGTCCAGACCCGGAAGGCCAATCCCACCTGGCTCCTGCAGCAGACCAAGAGTGCGCCGGTGACCGGAACCCGGAACGCCGGAGGGCAGGAGTGGGAACTGCGCGACACCGGCAAGGGTGAGAAGAGCATGGTGCTGAACCACCGCGGCACCACCGTTGTCTTGAGCGGCGAGGCCCAACTGGACGAATTCGCGGTGCTGGCCGCCGCCGTCGTAAAGTCCCTGGACAGTCACCCGGCAGTAACGGTTTCCCCTTCGGCGAGCCCCGCACCGTAAGGTAGGGGCCGTGGCAACCTATCTCACCCCTGCTCTGGCCTGGCGCCGTCTCCGCGAAGGCAACGAACGCTTCGTCAACGGTGAATCCTCGCACCCCAACCAGGACGCCTCACGAAGGTCCTCCCTGGTGGAAAACCAGCACCCTTTCGCCGTGATCTTCGGCTGCTCGGACTCCCGGCTCGCCGCCGAGATCATCTTCGACCTGGGCCTTGGTGACGCCTTCGTGGTGCGCACCGCCGGCCAGGTGATCGACGACGCCGTGCTCGGCTCCCTCGAGTACAGCATCAGTGTCCTCGCCGTGCCGCTGATCGTGGTGCTGGGTCACGACAGCTGCGGCGCGGTCAGCGCCACCAAGTTCGCCGTGGAAACGGGCCAGATGCCGGTCGGGTTCATGCGTGACCTCGTGGAGCGGATCACGCCGTCCGTCCTGACCTCCCTGCGCAACGACGAAACCGAGGTCAACGACATGGTGGTGGAGCACGTCAAGCAGACGTCGCAGCGCCTCGTGGACAGCTCACGTGTGATTTCCGACGCAATCGAAACCGGGCGGGCGGCCGTGATCGGGCTTTCCTACAGCCTTGCAGAGGGCCGCGCGGACTTGGTTTCCGGAATCGGCGAGCTCTAGACCGGCGTTCCCGCGGCCCCGCCAGGAGCCCCGTAGCAAGCGGTTCACGGTTTTCGGTGCGGCCCCTGATCGCCCTAAGCTTGCCCCATGACTTCCACTGAAGAGTTCCGCATTGAACATGACACGATGGGCGAAGTCCGCGTCCCCGTGAACGCCCTGTACCGCGCGCAGACGCAACGTGCAGTCGAGAACTTCCCCATCTCCGGCAAGACCCTTGAACGTGCCCACATCGAGGCCCTGGCGCGGGTAAAGAAGGCCGCTGCCCAGGCCAACGCAGAACTGGGTGTGCTCGACGGCGAGCTGGCCAAGGCGATCGCAGACGCTGCCGACGAGGTAGCCGCGGGCAAGTACGACGGCGACTTCCCCATCGACGTTTTCCAGACCGGTTCCGGCACGTCCTCGAACATGAACACCAACGAGGTCATCGCCGAACTGGCCTCCCGCGCCCTGAAGGCCGCCGGCAGCGACAAGGTTGTCCACCCCAACGACCACGTCAACGCCTCGCAGTCCTCCAACGACGTGTTCCCCACGTCGGTGCACGTTGCAGCCACATCAGCCCTGATCAACGACCTCATCCCGGCCCTCGGCTACCTCGCCGATTCGCTGGACCGCAAGGCCGTGGAGTTCAAGGACGTGGTCAAGTCCGGCCGCACCCACCTCATGGACGCCACTCCCGTCACCCTGGGCCAGGAATTCGGCGGCTACGCCGCGCAGGTCCGCTACGGCGTCGAGCGCATCAACGCCTCCCTCCCCCGCGTGGCTGAGGTTCCCCTGGGCGGCACCGCCGTGGGCACCGGCATCAACACGCCTGCAGGCTTCCCGGAGCGCGTCATCGAACTGCTCGCCACCGACACCGGCCTGCCGCTGACCGAGGCACGCGACCACTTCGAGGCCCAGGCCAACCGCGACGGCCTCATCGAAGCCTCCAGCCAGCTGCGGAACATCGCGATCTCCTTCATGAAGATCAACAACGACCTGCGCTGGATGGGCTCCGGCCCCAACACCGGCCTCGGCGAAATCGCCATCCCGGACCTGCAGCCGGGCTCCTCGATCATGCCGGGCAAGGTCAACCCCGTCATCTGCGAGGCGTCCATCATGGTGTGCGCCCAGGTGATCGGCAACGACACCGCCATCGCCTGGTCCGGCACCAACGGCGCCTTCGAGCTGAATGTGGGCATCCCGGTCATGGCCGCGAACCTGCTCGAGTCCGTTCGCCTGCTGGCCAACACCAGCCGTGTCATGGCGGACAAGATGATCGACGGCATCACCGCCAACGTCGACCGCGCCCGTTTCCTCGCCGAGGCGTCGCCGTCGATCGTTACCCCGCTGAACAAGTACATCGGCTACGAGAACGCGGCGAAGATCGCCAAGAAGGCAGTGGCCGAGGGCCTCACCATCCGCGAGACAGTCGTCGCCATGGGCTTCCTGGAGCGCAGTGAGCTGACCGAAGAACAGCTGGACACGGCCCTGGACGTCATGTCCATGACCCGCCCGCCGCACAAGGCATAGTTTCCCACCGCCTCCCTTGCTTCTTCGCTCCGCTCAGCCAGGGAACCCTCCCCGCTACCTCCCCAAACTCGCACGCTCGTTTGGGGCCCTCGGTAGCGTGGGCCCAGGCGGCGGAGGCCCCGCTTACGTACGACGGCGGCCGCCCACCTTCCGAGCGAAGGCGGGCGGCCGCTGGCGTTAACGGAGCTGCGGCGGGGGGTACTCAAGTGTCCGTTCGCGCTTCGGGGGGGTACTCAAGTGTCCGTTCGCGCTTCGGGGGGGTACTCAAGTGTCCGTTCGCGCTTCGGGTGGGGTACTCAAGTGTCCGTTCGCGCTTGGGGTGGGGTACTCAAGTGTCCGTTCGCGCTTAAGTGTCCGGCCCTGCTCAGGCCGGCAGCAGCATCATCGCCGCAGCGGCACCGGCGAGCATGAACGGCCCAAAGGGGATGGCCGATTTCAGCGTTCCGCGCCGGAACGCCAGCAGTCCAATGCTCCACAGGCCGCCCAGCAGGAAGGCGGCAAAGGTGCCGGCGAAGACGTGCGGCCACCCCAGGTAGCCCAGATACATGCCCAGCACCCCGGCCAGTTTGACGTCGCCGAACCCCATCCCCGGCGGATAGACCAGCCGCAGGACAAAATAGAAAAGCCACAGGACGGCTCCCCCGGCCGCGATCCTCAGCGCAGGAACGCCGAACAGCTGCGCCCCGCCGTCGGGAACGCCCGCACCGGCCGGGCCCCACACCGCCAGGCTGGCCACGGCGCCCAGCAGCAGCACACCGGCAACGGCATACGACGGAAATACGATCCGGTTCGGCAGGAGATGGTGCCGCACATCGATCACCGTGAGCCTCACGGCCATCACCACAAAATATGCGCACGCCGCCAGCACCAGCCAGAATGCGAACGGAGCTGCTTCCCATAGTCCGCCAAGTCGTTGGATCACTCTCGGATGCTACTGGATTTGCCAGGCCTGCGGCTGGACCCGCGCGTAAACTGTGGATATGGGGACCTGGGACGCCAAGCACCGGCAGGAACACGGCGGGGCCGTCACGCCCGCGGATTCGGCCGCATCCTTCCGGAACCTCTGCCGTTCGTCCCCGTGGAAATGGCAGTCCCTCCGCTTCGAATACGCCGATTCAGCCGTCAGCGGCACGGGCCCGGTACGCGCCTGGCTGCGACGCCCCGGGGCACTCCGCCTCGAGTCCGCCGACGGAGCGCTGCTCAACAGCACCACGGGCATCAACGATTCACGCGACGGCCTGTACATCAGCGCCACCAGGCGGTCGTGGCTGCTTCCCGCTCACCTGGTCACCCCCGTGTACGACGACGGCGGGCTGGTCAGGCGCCGCCCGGAGGCTGCGTACGGGGAACCGTCGTTCGGAAACGGCCGCTTCGCGGCAGCCCTCGATCCCGTGGAACTGGCGGGAAACGCGCCCGTGCCGCTGGAGTTCCCCAACGCCAACGCGGTGGAGATACTCGAGCCGGTGCACGAGGTGGACCACGAGGGTCGGCGGGCGCTGGAGACAGTGGTTTCACCAAACCTCAGCTACCGTCCGCTCGATCCAGAGGCCCCGCTGTGCGGTCCCGTCCGGACCCGGGTCCGGATTGACGCCGGAACCGGGGTCTGCGTGGCCAGCGAACCCTTCGACCCCGAATCGGGGCATACGGGGCACTGGATCCGCATTCTGGCTGTGGACGAATACATGCTGGATGACCTGTTCGTGGCGGAGCCGATGAACCTCACGGATGTGCGCGCCCACATCCAGTGGCCGCTGCGGCCCAACCCCGCCTGACGAAACAGGGTTTTCCCAAGCTGGCCCGTCCAGACTCGAGCCATGCCTACGATTGCCCCGGAAGAATCGACAGCAGGCACGGCACTGGCCACTCCACGAAACAGGCGCCGCCGGCTGATGGTGATCCCCCTTGCCCTGGTGTGTGCGCTGGGCCTGGTTCTCGGCTATCTTTTCCTCAACGCCAAGCCGGAGCCCGGCGTGCCGCTCGGGGCGAGTGCCGCGGTGCCGGGCGGAACGGCGAGGGTCAAGGGAATCGTTCCCTTGGAGGATGACGGCTGACTGCCGCCTGAGCATGTGCAGGTCCTGGAAGAGGGCCTGTCCGCAGGCACCCACCGGGTCCGCGTACTCGCACAGTTCACTGCGCTGGAAGCCGGCGGAATCTTGCTGGATACGTCCGGGTTCGTCGTCAGCGGCCTGGGCGGCAGCGACCTTCGGCCGCTGTGGGCGTCCCCCGCCAAGGCGGAGATTCGCCAGGGTGAGTCGCTCGATGCCACCATGGTCTTCGAACTTCCGGACAAGGCCATTGCCCTGGTCCTGAAGGGCCCGGACGGCACCCGGCTGTCCCTGGGCGTTTCGCACCACACGGGCGGCTAGCGGCCCGGCCATCGGCTAGGCTTCCGGAATGACTGAGCTGACCTCCGTTTGGCCTCCCTTCGCCCTCACCCTGACGACGCCCCGGCTGAGCCTTCGGCCGCTCCGTGACGAAGACATTCCTTCGGCGGTGGAAGCTGCGGCCAGCGGCATCCACGAACGCGGCCGCAGCCCGTTCAGCACGCCGTGGGCCGAGGCCGCTGCCGCGGATCTGGGGCCCAACATGGCCCGGTGGTACTGGCGGTGCCGGGCCAACACCTCGCCGGAGGCCTGGACACTCATCCTGGGCATCTGGCAGGGGGACACCTTCCTCGGCTGCCAGGACGTGGAGGCCAAGGATTTCGCCACCCTGCGGACAGTCGCCACCGGATCGTGGCTGAGGATTAGCGCGCACGGCCGGGGGTTCGGCAAGGAGATGCGCGCCGCCGTCGCGCTTTATGCGTTGACTGGCTCAACGCAGAAGTGGCGGAGTCCGAAGCAGCGGCCTGGAACGCACAGTCCCTGGGCGTATCGCGGTCCCTGGGCTACGAACTGAACGGCGTGACCCGCATGTCGTGGGGCGGCAAGCAGGAGACGGTGCAGCGCGTCCGCCTAACCCCGGAAACCTTCAATCGCCCTGACTGGCAGCTAAAGGTGGACGGCCACGAACCCACGGCCAGGTTCCTGGGCCTCTAGCCCGGCGGGCACGCGGGTTTCGACAAGCTCAACCAGCGGCACACGCCGGGACGCGGTTCTTCGCGTAGGAGCGCATCGCGGCGCATCGGACCCACGGAGGTCGCCCAGCGACCGAAGCGGGTCCACATGCGTCGTGTCTAAGCGACGGCGAAGGGCCGTGGCCCGGCGAACCCGGCCACGGCCCGACGGCGGAACGCCGCAGCCGCGCGAGGGTGACCCCGCGCGGCTGCGAACGGAACGCCGAAACCAGATCTATGCCCCTTCCAGCAGGTCCGTCACCAGTGCGGCGATCGGCGAGCGCTCGGACCGGGTGAGGGTGATGTGGCCGAAGAGCGGGTGGCCCTTGAGGGTCTCCACGACGGCGGCGATGCCGTCGTACCGGCCGACCCGGAGGTTGTCGCGCTGGGCGATGTCGTGGGTGAGGACGATCTTCGAGTTCTGTCCGATGCGGCTCATGACGGTGAGCAGGACGTTCTTTTCGAGAGACTGGGCCTCGTCCACGATCACGAAAGCGTCGTGCAGGGAGCGGCCGCGGATGTGGGTCAGCGGCATGACTTCCAGCATGCCGCGGTCCATGACCTCTTCCACGACTTCCTGGCTCACGAGTGCGCCCAGGGTGTCGAAGACTGCCTGCGCCCAGGGATTCATCTTTTCCGACTCCGAGCCCGGCAGGTAGCCCAGTTCCTGGCCGCCGACGGCGTAGAGCGGGCGGAAGACGATCACTTTGCGGTGTTCGCGCCGCTCCAGCACTGCCTCCAGCCCGGCACACAGGGCAAGGGCCGACTTGCCGGTGCCCGCCCGGCCGCCCATGGACACAATGCCCACCGCCGGGTCCATCAGCAGGTCAATGGCGAGCCGCTGTTCGGCGGAGCGCCCGTGGAGGCCGAAGACATCACGGTCCCCCTTGACCAAGCGGACCTGCTTGTCTGCGCCGACGCGTCCCAGGGCGGATCCCCGGTTGGAGAGCAGCACGAGACCGGTGTTGACGGGCATCTCGGCAGCTGCGGGGATGAAGACCGGCTCGTGGCCGTAGAGCGTGGCGATCTCCTCCTCGCTGGCGTCGATTTCGGCGACGCCGGTCCAGCCGGAGTCCTTGACGAGCTCGTTGCGGTATTCGTCGGCCAGCAGGCCCATGGCCGAGGCCTTGACCCGCATGGGGAGGTCCTTGGACACCACGGTGACGTTGCGGCCCTCGTTGGAGAGGTTCTTGGCCACGGCAAGGATGCGGCTGTCATTGTCGCCGGCCCGGAATCCGGCCGGGAGCACCTCCGCCGAGATGTGGTTCATCTCGATCATGAGGGTTCCGCCGGCGTCTCCCAGCGGAATGGGCCGGTTGAGGCCGCCGTGCTGGATGCGCAGGTCATCAAGGAGCCGGAGGGCCTTCCGGGCGAAGTACCCCAGCTCGGGGTCGTGCCGCTTCCCTTCAAGTTCGGTGATCACCACGATGGGCACAATGACCTCGTGCTCTGCAAAGCGCAGCAGCGCGCGGGGATCGGAGAGCAACACCGAGGTATCTATGACAAAGGTGGAGACGGCTGGCTGGGATTCAGACCTTGGGCCGGAAACAGCAAGACCGGCTGCGGCGTCTTTCGTGGCCGCACCGGTCTTTGAAATAGCTCGCTTGGCGCGAGAGGTAGCCTTCTCACCCTGGTCCGTGATGACTTCGGGCAGTTGTTCAGAAATAGCCACATCGACTCCAGCCCCGGGGCGCATGCCCGGAATTGTTATTGGTGAGGCGGCTCGGCCTGGAGGCCGGGCTCGGCCTCCCATACAACCGGTGCGAAGAATCGCTCCATGTACTGGCCTCCCCGATCAGCCGGCGGTTTGCCTGCTGATGGTTTTAACGTAAATCTCCCCGAACTAATTTCCAAAGTCTTCGACCGGCGATTCCTGTTGCCGTCATGTGAATTCAAGATTAACGGAGCGCTCCCGGCGCTCCCCGGGGCACGCGCGCTGGCGCTGCGGACCCGGCGGGAGGCTAGGCTCCGAAGCGCCGCTGCCTGCCGGCGTAGTCCCGCAGCGCACGGAGGAAATCGACCTTGCGGAACGCGGGCCAGAGGGCCTCGCAGAAGTAGAACTCGCTGTAGGCGCTTTGCCACATCAGGAAGCCCGACAGCCGCTGTTCGCCGGAGGTCCTGATCACCAGGTCCGGGTCCGGCTGGCCCCGGGTGTAGAGGAACCGGGAGATGTCATCCACCGACAGGCTGTCCGCGAGCTCGCTGATATCGGCCTTGCGCGCCACGGCATCATGGAGCAGCTCGCGCACGGCGTCCACGATTTCGCGGCGGCCGCCGTAACCGACTGCCACGTTGACGTGGAGCTTCTCACGCACCGGCGTCCGGGCGGTCAACGACGTGAGCCGGTCAGCCAGGTAGTCAGGCAGGAGCTCCGGCGCGCCCATGGCATGGACCGAGATGTCGGCGTCATCATCCAGGCGGTCCAGCGTGTTCGCGATGATCCCCATGAGCAGGTCCAGCTCTTCGCCGGAGCGGTTCATGTTGTCCGTCGAAAGCATGTAGAGGGTGACCACCCTGACCCCCAGCTCCTGGCACCAGCCGAGGAATTCGTGGATCTTGTCCGCGCCGGCCTGGTGCCCCTGGCTGGTGGGCGCGTTGAACTGCCTGGCCCAGCGCCGGTTGCCGTCCACCATGACGCCGATGTGTCTGGGAATGCGTTCCGGCTCCAGCGAGCGGAGCAGCCGGCGCTCATAGAAGCCATAGAGGAACCCGGGCAATTCCATCCGGAGATTCACCTGACTTCCTGGCTCAATGACTTAATGCACATCCTAGGCTACCGTCCGGAGGAGGCGGCCGCGTGCACACATCGGATCGCCGGGCGCCGTTTCGGGGCGGCCTTCCGGCCCCCGGCATGTTACCAGCGGGTAACTTACTGAGGCGTAGGTTACTCTGGAGGCATGAAGAGCAACGCCCCGGACGGAAGCTCCGGCGCCCCGGAACCACATCCGAGCGCCGTGGACGGCGCCGCTGTCCGCATTGCCGAACTGCTGATGATCAAGCCCAAGTGGCGCGGCTGGATCCACACGGTCACAGCGCCGCCGGCCCTCGCCGCGGGGATCATCCTGGTTGTTCTGGCACCCACGCCGGACCGCAAGGTCACGTCCGCCATCTACGCCCTCACGGGCGTCCTGCTGTTCGGCATCAGCGCCGTGTACCACCGCGGCAACTGGTCCCCGGGCGTGAGGATCGTCCTCAAGCGCCTGGACCACACCAACATCATGCTGGTGATCGCCGGCAGCTACACGCCGCTGGCCTGGAGCCTACTTGAGCGGCCCACCGCGGTGCTGCTGCTGTGGCTGATCTGGTCCGGCGCCATCCTCGGGGTGCTGTTCCGGCTCCTGTGGACCAATGCGCCCCGCTGGCTCTATGTGCCCATCTACATTGCCCTGGGCTGCGGTTCGCTCTTCTACCTGCCTGATTTCTTCGCGGCAAGCGTCCCGGCCGCCCTGCTCATCTGTGTCGGCGGGGCGCTGTACATCGCCGGCGCGGTGTTCTACGCCCTCAAGAAGCCGAACTTCAGCTTCGAACATTTCGGCTTCCATGAACTGTTCCACGCCTTCACCGTGCTCGCCTTCGCGGCCCACTTTGTGGCGATTGTCATTGCCGTGCTGAGCTGATCCGTTCCAGCACGTCGGACACTGTTGCCACGGGCCGGTCACAGACCATGTCACGGCACACGTACACCAGCGGAGCCCCGTCGGCGCCTGCCGTCCGGCCGCGCAACAGCGGCACGGTCTCCCGCGGTTCCGGGGCACCTGCCGCCGCGCCGGCGCCGGATACCGCCACCACCAGCCCGGGACTCGGGGCCAGTAGCAGCGCCCGGTGAAGCGAGTCCCTTTCGGGACCGGAAGGACCGACGACGGCGGCCTCCACCGGGCCCGCCAGCGCCGCTTGCGCGGTGGCCAGCAGCCACCCGGCCACACGGGGCGCACGGGCTGCGATCTGCGGCAGGAGCGACAGGATGTTTCCTGCCATGAGCCGGTGTTCGGCGGACCCTGACAGGGCGGCGTAGCTCAGCAACACCCCCGCGAAGGCGGCGGAACCGCTGGGCGTGGCGTTGTCGAAGGGGTCCAGTCCCGGTTGGCCGCCCTGGGCGTTTGAAACCTGTTCTGACTCCCCGGCGGAATCGGCGAGCCTGCCGCCGGCCGCGAACCGCCTGCAGGCCGCGGAAACCACTGCCTCTGACAGCCCGTACCAGCGGGCATCTCCCGAGACTGAGTACAGCGCCAGGAAGCCGTCCGCGCAGAACGCGTAGTCCTCGAGCAGGCCGCCGATCCCCCGGGCTTCACCGTCGTGCGAAACGCGTATGAGCTCCCCCTCCGCGGGGTTCCCGGCCGCAGCCCGCCAGTGGACCTGCTCGATGTACGCCGCGATCCGCTCCGCGGCAGCCACGAGGTCCGGGCGCCCCAAGACCGCCCCGGCTTCGGCGAGTGCCGCCACGGCCAGGCCGTTCCATCCGGCCACCACCTTGTCATCGCGGTCCGGCTGGGGACGGGACGCCCTGGCCGCCCGAAGCCGGGGCTGCGCGCGGGCCCAGGCGTCGGCTTCTTCGCCGGCCAGCGCCCGTCCGGGATGAAGCGGCGAGCCCAGTTCGGAGACGGTTCCGGCGGCGCCAACGTTCATCATCCAGGCCACAGCGGCAGCGCCGGCGGCGCCGAGCACCTGCTCCAGGCCGCCGATCGTCCAAAGGTAGCTGGCGCCTTCGTGGTGTTCCCCGTTCACCACCGAATCGGCATCCAGCGAGGACGCCAGCGCGACGCATTCGGCCTCCGCAGTCCGGCCGGCCCCCGCCGCGTGCGTGTCAGATTCGTGGGCGCCCGCGGGCGGCAGCCCCAGCGACGCCAGCATCCAGTCGGCGGTGCGCCCGGCGACGTCGGCAGCTTCGGCCGCGGGGAAACCTGCGGTTCCGCCGAGCCGGACCCAGTGCACGTAGACCCTCAGCAACTGCGCGTTGTCATAGAGCATCTTCTCGAAATGCGGAACGGACCAGTCGCGGGTCACCGAATACCGCGCAAACCCGCCGTCGAGCTGGTCGAACAGCGCCGAACGGGCCATGGCCGCGAGGGTGCGGCCCGCCATGTCCCGGGCCTCCGCCGCCGTTTCCGAGGGGACCGCCGCGTGCCTGACCAGGAACTCCAGTACCGCCGACGGCGGGAACTTGGGGGCGCTGCCGAAGCCGCCGTCGGAATCCTCCTCGGCGGCCAGGGAGCGCACGGCGGCAGACAGCAGCCCGGCGTCGATCAGTTCCGGCGGGCCGGAGACGTCAACCGCGGCGGACAATTGCGCCTCGCCCATGTTGCGCGCGAGCGAGCGGGCATTCTGTTGCACCGCGCCCCGGCGCTCGGTCCAGGCGTCGTGCACTGCCTCGAGAACCTGGCGGAACGACGGGCGGCCGGGCATCGGCCGGGGCGGAAAGTACGTTCCGGCGTGAAACGCAAGGCCGTCGGGGGTCAGGAACACGGACATGGGCCAGCCGCCCTGGCCGCTGATCGCCTGCGTGGCGGTCATGTAGACGGCGTCGACGTCCGGACGCTCCTCCCGGTCCACCTTGACCGCGACAAAGTGGCTGTTCAGGTAGTCGGCAGTTGCCTGGTCCTCGAAGGACTCGTGGGCCATGACGTGGCACCAGTGGCACGCGGCATACCCGACGGAGAGGAACACCGGGACGTCCCGGGCGGCGGCGTCAGCAAAGGCGTGGTCGCCGAACGGCTGCCAGTGCACCGGGTTGTGGGCGTGCTGGCGCAGGTAGGCCGACGGTTCCCCGCCCAGCGCGTTGTGTCCGCGCAGCCGGGTTTCCCCGGGCTGGCTGGTCCCCTGGCCGTTGCCACCCGTGCCGGGGTCAGGTGTCTGTTCGGCCTGCATTGCCGTCGGCGGCGTCGTCGTGGGCGATGTCGGCGGCTTCGGCCGCTGCCATGCGATCTTCCTCCACCTGGGCGCGGTACCGCACGCGCCGGATGCGCCGCACCATGTCCACGATCAGCAGTGCCGTGAGCACCACAATGAACGCCGTCAGCAGGAACCCGAGCAGGCCAGGGGTCACCTGGTCCTCGGAGATACCAGGACGCAGCGACGGCGAGGGTGCCGGGGACGAAGCCAGGGCGATGAGCAAGTGGTGCACTGTTGGAACCTTCTCAGGGGCCGGGCGCGGGACGCCTGGCCTTGTTGGCCGCGCAGCCTGTCACTCGACAACTGCCTGTCACTGGACAAGTGCGCGGGGCTGAATTTCTACGCGGGCATTTCCTGCCCTAGCAGGTTTGCGCCCGCAGCTTCTACGCCCGCGCTTTTCTACCCTACGCATTTCTACGCGGGATAGAAATGATCTCTTGTCTCTATCTTAGCCCCGCGAACAGGTCCTTCTCGGGGAGTTCGGCCGGCACCCGGGAGCGGATCAGCGTGTAGTCCTCCCACGGCCAGGCGCGCCGCTGCATGTCGGCCGACACCGCGAAAAAGAACCCCAGCGGATCCACCTGCGTGCGGTGGGCGCGAAGGGCGTCGTCGCGTGCTTCGAAGTAGTCACCGCAGTCCACCTGCGTGGTGGTCTCATGGACCGGCTGGGGCGGGGTGTGCCCCTCGGCATCCGCCTCGAGCCACGCGGCCAGGCGCTCGGCATAGGGCGACTGGAGGCCTGCCTCCTCGAGGGCGAAGTGCAGGGCGCGGAAGCGCTGGGGGCTGAAGGCGCGGTCGTAGTAGAGCTTGCTGGGCTCCCATGCCTCCCCGGTGCCCGGATACCTGCCGGGGTCCCCCGCCGCGTCGAAGGCCTCGACCGCTACACGGTGGGCCATGATGTGGTCGGGATGCGGGTAGCCGCCGTTTTCGTCATAGCTGACGATCACGTGCGGCTTGAAGTCGCGGACCAGCCGCACCAGGGGCGCGGCGGCCCGTTCCAGTGGCTGCAGGGCAAAGGATCCGGCGGGAAGCGGCGGCAGCGGATCGCCTTCAGGCAGCCCGGAATCCACAAAGCCGAGCCAACGCTGCCGGACGCCCAGGATCCGGGCGGCCCGGTTCATTTCGAGCCTGCGGGCACCGGCCATGTCGCGCTTCGGGTGCGGTTCGCCCTCCATCGCAGGATTCTGGATATCGCCGCGGGAGCCGTCCGTGCAGGTCGCAACCATGACGTCCACCCCGTTGGCCGCGTACATGGCCATGGTCGCCGCACCCTTGCTGGATTCATCATCAGGGTGCGCGTGGACGGCCAAAAGGCGAAGCGAAGGTGACTGGCTGGTGGACGCTGTCATCTGGGACTGCTCCTCTTTCTACTGTTGCTGCCGGTTGCAGTGTCTGTCGCCGGATAATTCCCCTGCGGATCACTACTAAACTGGAGTAGTGACTACCGAGGACAAGTCGGGCACTCCCCAGCCTGCAGACATTAGCCTAGCCAATCGCTATGGCGGTCCAAAGCGCGGGCTGTCCGCAAAAAACAAACGCCGGGCGGGAATTGCTGCCCTGGCGGCCGGGATCGGCTTCATGGCATGGGTTTCCACGTCCTCGGCCACGTCGTCCGTCACGTTTAAGGACATCGGCTACAGCACCGTTGATGCCACCCAGGCCCAGGTGGACTTCCAGGTCACGCGGGAACCCGGCACTGCCGTGAAGTGCGCCGTTAAGGCCCTCGATTCCAAATTCGCCGTCGTGGGCTGGAAGGTTATTGATATTCCCCCTGCACAGCCGGAATCCCGGCAGGACCAGGGCGCCGACGGCGGCCGCACCACAGCCCAGCGGGCCGTCCTGCGGACCGAATCGCTGTCCGTGTCCGGAATCGTGGACAACTGCTGGATCCCCGACGCCGCGAAGGACGCGGCAAAGTAGCGAAGGAATGTGACCCACGCCGCTCGGTCGTTGGGTTTTGTCCACAGGATTGACTACAATGGATCAATACCTTTACCCCGCCGAGTTGGTTACTGAGTTCCACAAGTGGCCACCGTGGCGGGGTCTTTGCTTGTATGACTGCTTGTTTTGACCACTAGAGGAGAAGTCCGTGTCTACCACCAACAGCGCGCCTGCAGCTTGGCTTACCCAGGAAGCTTTTGACCGCCTGAAGGCAGAGCTGGACCACCTTTCCAGCGCCGGCCGGTCGGAAATCGTCCAGAAAATCGAAGCCGCGCGCCAAGAGGGAGACCTCAAGGAAAACGGCGGTTACCACGCTGCCAAGGAGGAACAGGGCAAGATCGAGGCCCGCATCCGCCAGCTCACCGCACTGCTCCGCGACGCCCACGTCGGCGAAGCCCCCGCAGATGACGGAATCGTCGAGCCGGGCATGCTCGTCGTTGCCCGGATTGCCGGGGACAAAGAGACTTTCCTGCTTGGTTCGCGTGAAATCGCCGGGGACTCCGATCTGGATGTCTTCAGCGAAAAGTCCCCGCTCGGTGCGGCCATCATGGGCCACACGGAGGGCGACAAGCTCAGCTACACCGCCCCCAACGGCAAGGTCATTGCCGTTGAGATCCTGTCCGCCAAGCCCTACGCGGGCTAAGCGGCCCTCCCGCCATTTCCGGCGGTACTGAACAACGCACGACGCTGGCTTCCCCTCCGCGGGGACGGCCGGCGTCGTGCGTTAAGCCTCTTTAGCTGCTGGCCCGCTGACGGCAGCCTCGTTAGCGGCGGCGGGCAGCGCCCCGTGCCTTCAGCACTACGGCCGCAAAGACGCCGCCGGCGGCGCCGCCGAGGTGTGCCTGCCAGGAAACGTAGCCTGCCACGCTGGGAATCAGCCCGAAGAGGATGCTGCCGTAGGCCATGAAGAGCACCACGGACAGCAGGATCTGCCACCAGTTGCGGTTGAAGAAGCCCCGTACCAGGAGGAACGCGAACAGTCCGAAGACCAAACCGGAGGCGCCAACCGTGACTCCCCCGTTGCCGATCAGCCAGACGGCGGCGCCGGAACCCAGCCAGCTGCAGGCGACGGCGGTGAGGAAGACACGCAACCCGGACATGAAGACCAGGAATCCGAAAATAACCAGGGGAAGCGCGTTGGAGAGGACATGGTTCAGGTTTGCGTGCAGCAGGGGGAAGGTAAAGATGTCCAGGACGCCGTCAGCGCTGCGGGGCCTCAGGCCGAACACTCCGTTCAGTGCGTGCAGCGTCACCATGTTCACCAGCTCAATGGCGAACAGCAGCGCCACGAAGGATCCGACTACGAGCAACCCGCCCTTGGCCCGCGCCGCAGGGGTTTCCCGCGTTGCCGGAACGTCCCCCGGAGTGTCCAGCATGCCGGTTCCTAGTGCACCACGATCGGCTGGAATCCCTCGGCACGCAGGGCGGCCAGGACCTGTTCGCAGTGCTCGTGGCCCTTGGTTTCCAGGTTCACCGTGATGGAGACGTCCCCCATGCTGATGGAACCGCCCACCCGCGTGTGGTCAAGGCCGGTCACATTGGCGTCGTTCTCGGCGATGATGCGGGCGATGGTGGCCAGCGAACCCGGCCGGTCATCGAGCATCATCCGGACGGTCATGTAGCGGCCGGCCGCGGACAGACCGCGCTGAATAACCTTGAGCATCAGCATGGGATCGATGTTGCCGCCCGAAAGGACCACCACCGTCGTTCCGGGGTTTTCGATCTTGCCGTCCATGAGCGCGGCGACCCCCACGGCGCCGGCCGGTTCCACCACCATCTTGGCCCGCTCCAGCAGGAAGATGAGTGCCCTGGCGAGGGAATCCTCGCTGACGGTGACCACGTCATCCACGAGTTCGCGGATGATGCTGAACGGCAGCTGCCCGGGACGGCCAACGGCGATGCCGTCGGCCATGGTGGAAACCTTTTTCAGCGGCACCAGTGCGTCAGCCGCCAGCGACGGCGGGTACGCGGCAGCGTTTTCGGCCTGGACCCCGATGATCCGGATCTCCCGGCCCAGCTCCTTGGCCCTGGCCTTGATGGCGACCGCCACTCCGGCGAGCAGGCCACCGCCGCCGACGCCCATGAGGACGGTGTCAACGTCAGGGACCTGTTCGAGGATTTCAAGGCCCACCGTGCCCTGGCCGGCCACGACGTCCACGTTATCGAACGGGTGGACGAAGACGGCGCCGGTCTCGTCCGCGTACCGCTGCGCCTCCGCGAGGGCCTCGTCCACGTTGTGACCGTGAAGAACAACCTCGGCGCCGTGGCTCCGGGTGGCTGCGAGCTTCGGAAGTGCCACACCGAGCGGCATGTAGATCCGCGCTTTGATGCCCAGGCTCTTGGCCGCGACGGCCACGCCCTGGGCGTGGTTGCCGGCGGAGGCGGCCACCACGCCGCGCCTCTTCTCCGCCTCGGAGAGCCGCGCCATCCGGACGTAGGCACCGCGCACCTTGAAGGAACCCGCGCGCTGGAGATTCTCGCACTTGAAGAAGACGTCGCCGCCGACCATGCTGCCCAGTGCCCTGGAGGATTCCACCGGTGTCCGGGTAATAATCCCGTCAAGCAGCTTCTGCGCCTCAAGGACATCGTCCAGCGTGACGGGAAGGCTTTCGGGGGTGTTCACGAACTATTCTCCTTTGGGGGATTCGACGTCGGAGCCCGGAGCGGCACTGCTGCCCGGAGCCCCCGTTGTACGATCGGCATCTTTGCCGTGGCCGGGATGCGCACCCGGCAGCCGGACTTCCTTGAACGTGTTGTCCAGCCCGGCACCGGCAGAACCCGCAATGGCACTGCCATCCGCGGCAGCCGGCACAAGTTCATGTTCCCACGTTCTACCGGCAATATACCGAATCGCCGAGTTTGCTACGGCCAGGATGGGGACTGAGAACAGCGCACCGGGGATTCCGGCGAGGTACGAACCGGCGGCGACGGACAGGATCACGGCCACCGGATGCAGCGCAACGGCCCTGCCCATCACCAGCGGCTGGAGGATGTGGCTTTCGAGCTGCTGGACCAGGAGGACGATCCCCAGCATGATCAGCGCGTTCACGGGGCCGTTGGCAACCAGCGCCAGCAGCACCGCGATGGCGCCCGTCACGAGCGCACCGACCACCGGAATGAACGAGCCGATGAAGACCAGCACACCCAGGGGCAGCGCCAACGGGACGCCGATGATGGCCGCGCCCACTCCGATTCCCACGGCATCCACGAAGGCCACGAACATCTGGATCCGGGCGTAGCTGACCATCGACGCCCACCCGCGCCGGCCTGCGCCGTAGGCCGGAATCCTCGCACGCCTGGGCAGGAGCCGGACCAGGAAGCCCCAGATGCGGTCCCCTTCCAGGAGGAAGAAGATCAGGATGAAGAGCGCCAGCACCAGCCCTGCCGCGAAATGTCCGGCGGTGCTGCCGAACGACAACGCCCCGCTCAGGATGCTGCTGCTGTTGTTCTGCAGCGCAGCCGTTGCTTCCTGGATGTATTTGTCGATCTGCGCGGCGGTGAGATGCAGCGGTCCTTCGGCAAGCCAGTCCTGGACCTGCTGGACGCCGGTCAGCGCTTCGGTCCACAGTTCCTCGAAGCCCAGCGCAAGCTGCCGCCCTACGAGTGCGAGCGATCCGGCGATCAGTCCGATGAAACCAAGGACGGTCGCGGCAACGGCTGCCCCGTTCGGAAGGCGCCGCTTCCGCAGCCACTTTGTCACCGGGCTGAGCAGGCCGGCCAGCAGCGCCGCCACCATGACAGGGATGATGAGGAAGCTGACCTTGGCCAGCAGCCACATGAGGGCACCGCTGATCAGCAGGATCAGGCCAACGCGCCATGCCCACGCGGCCGCTATGCGGACGCCGTAGGGAATGTCCTGCTCCAGGTCCCGGTCCGACCTGACGGGCTGCCCGGCCAGGACGGGCGGCGGCACTCTCGTTGCAGTGGGGAATTCTTCTGGTGCGGCGTCCTTGGCTGGCGTCATAGCCCAATAATTCCCTAGCCTCGCGGCAATGGGAAACGGGGTGCTGCCACGTGGCCAGGGAACGCGCTAGTCGGCGGCGTCCACGGCGGCGCCGATCCCCCACGTCATGGTGAAGGATTCGCCCGGCGCCAGCCAGCGCAGGCTGTCGCCGGAGTTGAAGGCGTTCGCCGGGCCGGTCATCGGTTCGATGGCCACGGCCTTGGGCCGGCCCGGAAATTGGCGGGTCACAAACACGTGGACGAACGGGCACGTTTCGTCCTGCCACAGGCTGACGCTGCGGCCGTCCGCCGCAGACAGCGTGTGGCGGGCGATCCCGCCGTCGAACTGCAGATCAGTGAGGGCGACGTCGACGTCGAGGTCCCCCACCTTCCGCCCGTGCCGCAGGTCGCTGTCGGCGCTGACGGGTTCGGAGCTGCGGGGAATCAGCCTGTCATCCGCCACCAAACGCGTCGCGGCGCTGACTGTCAGGGTGAGCTCTTCGCTGGGCGTTTCACCGAGGCGGAGGTACGGATGCGCGCCCAGCACGAAGGGCGCGTCCGCCTGGGAATCGTTGATCAGCGTCTGCCGGACCTCGAGCCCCAGGTCTTCGGCCAGCGAGTACTCCACGCGGTGCCGCACCAGGAACGGATATCCGTGCTGGGGGAACACCGGGGCTTCAAGGGTCACCGAGAACTCGGATTCCGTGACCAGCGCGTACGACGCATTGCGCAGGAGCCCGTGGCTGGCGTTGTTCCGCGAGACCTCAGTGATGTCCAGCTGCTGCTTCTTGCCGTCAAGGTGCCAGACGCCGTCCTCAACCCTGTTGGCCCAGGGTGCCAGCGTGATTCCGGTGGCTCCGGGCGGGATGTCCGAATCGCCGTACGTCTCGGTCAGCTGGATGCCGGCGCGGCTGTACCAACGGAGTCCCGCGGCGAGTTCGGTGACCACCGCG
Organism: Arthrobacter sp. Soil736; assembly: GCF_001428005.1. Classification (GTDB taxonomy): domain Bacteria; phylum Actinomycetota; class Actinomycetes; order Actinomycetales; family Micrococcaceae; genus Arthrobacter. The sequence continues at coordinate 55,020 of NZ_LMSB01000023.1, read as the reverse complement.
AGCGCGTCGCCCCGCCTCAGCTCGTACTGCCTGCCGGAGGCATAACGCCTGGGTTCCGAGTGGTTTTCGCTGGAATCGGGAGCGGCGGCGGGAGTCATGGAACCTACCGTACAACGCTCCGGGGCCGTGCGGCTGGCAGACTCCATTGTTATCTTTTGTTAGAAAGTATTTGTTTTTGATCGTTTTGTGCCACAATGGTGATACGCCCCACAGAGGCGCGGATGCACCAGTCACACGCACGGCCGCACCCGGCACGCACCGAACCGGTACCGGATGCCGGACATGTCAGGAAAGGAGGAGCCCCTTGCTCGCAACCCAGCGGCGGCACCGGATCCTCCAGGAGCTCCAAGCCAGCGGGACCGTCCGCGTGGCGGATCTTGCCAGCGTGTTCGGGGTCTCGGAAATGACAGTGCGGCGGGACATCGACACCCTCGATGCCGAAGGCCAGCTGCTTCGCGTGCACGGCGGGGCCACCCGGACCGGCACATTCAGCGCCATCGAACCCGAATTTGTCAGCAAGTCGGCACAGGAAACCGAAGCGAAGCGGGCCATTGCAGCCGAAGCGCTGAGCCTGCTCCGGCCGGACATGATCCTGCTCATTTCGGGCGGCACCACCACTTACGAGTTTGCCCGCCTCCTCCCCCGGGGCCTCGGGCTGACGGTGGCCACGAACTCCATCATGGTGGCCAAAGCCCTGGTCCCCGGCGCCCCGGGCCCCGGGGCGCACGGCGGCATCCGGACGCTGGTGCTGGGCGGGCAGCGCACGCCCTCCGAGGCGCTCGTGGGACCGGTCACCATGCACGCCATGGAAAACCTTCATGCGGACCTCTGCTTCATGGGAGTCCACGGCATTGACCCTGAGGCCGGCATCACCTCACCGAATCTTCTGGAAGCCGAGGTCAACGCCGCCATGATTGCGGCTTCGGGAGCGCTTGTGGTTCTCGCCGATGCGTCGAAGTACGGCGTCGTCGGCCTGGCGGGAATCGCGCCGCTGTCGTCCATCGGCACGCTCATTACCGACTCCGGAATCACCACCCGTGGCTCCGGGAACGCGGCCGCTGACGTGCTCACACAAGCTGTCGGCGATCTGCGCATAGCGACCGTCCCTGCCCGCGCCGAACAGGCCGCCCTCCCGGCCTCCGCAGCGCAACCCCATTCCCATCTCCCTGCCGGCCGGACGCCGCAGGTTACCGCGCACAAAGGACACGACGCATGAACCACATCACCAGCACACAGCTAGCCGACGGCCGCGAACTGCTTTATTTCGACGACGCCGGCTCCACCCGGCCCCGATCTGTGGAAACCACCCGGGACCACCGGGACCTGCCGCCCAGGGGCGAACCCGGTGAAGTCCGGTTCGATGCCCTCACCGGCGAATGGGTGGCCGTGGCAGCGCACCGCCAGACCCGCACGCACCTGCCGCCGGCGGACCAATGCCCGATCTGCCCCACCACTGACGCCAACCCCTCGGAGATCCCGGCGCCGGACTACGACGTCGCCGTGTTCGAAAACCGCTTCCCCTCCCTCGGGCCCGCACTGGGTCCCGTTCCGGACAACCCGGGCTGGGGAACCACGGGACCCGCCTTCGGCCGGTGCGAGGTGGTGACCTTCACGCCCGAGCACACGGGCTCGTTCAGCGGCCTGAGCGAAACCCGCGCACGCACGGTGGTGGAGGCCTGGGCACACCGCACCGCAGCACTCAGCGCACTGCCCGGCATCAAGCAGGTCTTCCCGTTCGAAAACCGCGGCGCCGAAATTGGCGTCACGCTGCACCACCCGCACGGCCAGATCTATGCCTACCCCTATGTCACGCCCCGGGCCGCGGTGATGGGGGCGGCTGCGCGCAAGTTCTATGACGACGCCGGCGGCCTGCAGACGCTGACCGGCTCGCTGCTGCGCGCGGAACGCGAGGACGGCAGCCGCATGATCATGGAAAGCGGGAACTTCAGCGCCTACGTACCGTTTGCCGCACGGTGGCCGCTGGAAATCCATCTGGTGCCGAACCGCCAGGTCCCCGATCTGGCCGCCCTGAGCGGCGAGGAGAAAGACGAGCTGGCTCACGTGTACCTCGACCTTCTCAAACGCCTGGACGCCCTCTACCCGACGCCGACCCCGTACATCTCCGCGTGGCACCAGGCGCCGGTGGACGACCTGCTCCGCCCGGCGGGCTACCTGCACCTGCAGCTCACGTCCCCCCGGCGCGCTGCCGACAAGCTGAAGTACCTGGCAGGATCGGAAGCGGCCATGGGGGCCTTCATCAACGACACCACCCCCGAGCTTGTGGCTGAGAGGCTCCGCGCTGTCACGGTTCCCGCCTCGACGGCGATTGATCCCGCCTCACCGGCAATTGATCCCGCCTCACCGGCCCCCGCACTCGCCCCGTCCGCCCCTGGACTTACCGAAGGAGCCCACGCATGACCCCCGCCGTCAGCACCACGCACCTCGCGGAACAGTTCCAAACCGCCTTCGGCCGCCTGCCGGACGGTGTCTGGCAGGCCCCCGGCCGGGTTAACCTGATCGGCGAGCACACGGACTACAACGAGGGCTTCGTGCTCCCGTTCGCCATCGACAAGACGGCGCGCGTCGCCGTCGGCGTGCGTCCCGGCTCAGCCGTCAGGCTCCTGTCGACCTATGGGGACCAGGGCCTGACGACGGCGGACACCGCCTCGCTGGATCGCCGGGCGGCCAAGGGGTGGACCAAGTACCCGCTCGGCGTCATCTGGTCCCTGCAGCAACGCGGGATCGACGTTCCGGGCCTGGACCTGCTGCTGGACTCCGACGTCCCGCTGGGTGCCGGTCTCTCCTCGTCCCACGCCATCGAATGCGCCGTTATCTCCGCTTTGAACGACATCACCGGCGCCGGACTCAGCCCCGAGGAAATGGTCCTGGCCACGCAACGCGCCGAGAACGACTTCGTGGGCGCCCCCACCGGCATCATGGACCAGTCCGCGTCGCTGCGCGGATCCAAGGGCCATGCCGTGTTCCTGGACTGCCGCGACCAAAGCGTGCAGCTGGTGCCGTTCGAGGCGGAGAACGCGGGACTGGTCATGCTCGTGATCGACACCAAGGTGTCCCACTCCCATGCCGACGGCGGTTACGCCTCGCGCCGCGCTTCCTGCGAGCTGGGCGCCGAGGTGCTCGGGGTCAGGGCACTGCGCGACGTCGGACCGGATGACTTGGAGGAGGCCAGCGGGCTCCTGGACGAAGTCACGTTCCGCAGGGTCCGGCACATCGTCACGGAAAATGACCGCGTGCTGCAGACCGTGGAGCTCCTCGGCCGGCAGGGCCCCGCAGCGATCGGAGGGCTCCTGGACGCCAGCCACGCCTCAATGCGCGACGACTTTGAAATCTCGTGCGCAGAACTGGACCTTGCGGTCGAAACCTCCCGGGCTAACGGGGCCATCGGCGCCAGGATGACCGGCGGCGGCTTCGGCGGCGCGGCCATCGCGCTCACACCGGTGACAGCGGAGCAGCAGGTGCGCGCCGCCGTCGAACAGGCCTTTGCCCGCGCAGGCTACACCGCGCCTGACATCTTCACTGTCACCCCCGCTGCCGGGGCGATGCGGCTGGCATAGCACCGGCGTAGGCTGGGCGCATGCCGGAAGCAGTCATTGTTTCAACCGCCAGGAGCCCGATCGGACGAGCCTTCAAGGGGTCACTGAAGGACGAGCGGCCGGACGACCTCGCCGCGGCCATGGTGGGTGCGGCGCTGGCCAAGCTGCCGTCGTTCGACCCCACCGGGGACAGCGGGCCGGGGCTGGATGACCTGTATCTCGGGTGTGCCGAGCCCAGCGGCGAGGCCGGTTCCAACATGGCCCGCGTGGTCACCATCCTGGCCGGCCTGGACCCTGTGCCCGCCGCCACCATCAACAGGTTCTGCGCCTCGAGCCTGCAGACCGTCCGCATGGCCTTCCACGCCATCCGGGCCGGCGAGGGGCAGGCCTTCGTGGCTGCCGGCGTCGAAGCAGTGTCGCGGTACCAGAACTGGGCCGGGGCAGGCGAAACCGACTCCGGCAACCACAACCCGCTCTTCGAACCGGCACGCCTGCGCACCGCCGCACGTGCCGCGTCCAACACCCCCTGGACGGACCCGAGGCTCGGCGGCCGAATGCCGGACATCTACATCGCCATGGGACAGACGGCCGAGAACGTTGCCACGATGTACGGCATCAGCCGCGCCGATCAGGACGCATGGGCCGTGCTGAGCCAGAACCGCACGGAGGCGGCCATCGCCTCAGGCTTCTATGCCCGGGAAATCACGCCCTATCAACGGCGCGACGGCACCGTGGTGGACCGGGACGACTCGCCGCGCGCCGGCGTCACCCTCGAAGGCGTCAGCGCCCTGGAGCCCGTCTTCCGGCGAGAGGGCACCGTCACGGCCGGAAACGCCTGCCCCCTCAACGACGGCGCGGCCGCCGTCGTCATCATGAGCGACTCGCGGGCCAAAGAACTGGGGCTGGAGCCGCTTGCGCGCATCGTCTCAACCGGTGTCAGTGCGCTCTCACCGGAGCTGATGGGGATGGGCCCCGTGGAATCCACGCGGCGGGCCCTGGCTTCGGCCGGCCTGGGCATCGGTGACATCGACCTCGTGGAGCTCAACGAGGCCTTCGCGGTCCAGGTAGTGGCCTGCGCCCGCGAACTGGGGATCGACTCTGCGAAACTCAACGTCCACGGCGGCGCCATCGCCCTGGGCCACCCTTTCGGTATGACCGGGGCGCGCATGACCGCCACGCTGCTCAACGGCCTTCGCGAGACGGACGGATCACTTGGACTGGCCACCCTGTGCGTGGGCGGCGGACAGGGCATGGCCGTCGTTCTGGAACGCCTCAGCTAACCCGGTCCGTCGCCTCCGGGCGCGTGAGGGGGCGCCTGAGGGAAACGCAAAGAGGGCCCCGCCGGAAGCGGGGCCCTCTCCTGTGATCAAATCACGGCTGATCAATTCACGACGGCGTATGCCGGCTTTGGTTCTATTCTTCGCCGCGGAGGATGGACAGCAGGCGGATGATTTCCACGTACAGCCAGACCAGGGTGACGGTGAGCCCGAAGGCTGCCGTCCAGGCGAAGCGCTCGGGTGCGCCGGCCCGGACGCCGGCTTCAATGCTCGTGAAGTCCATGATCAGCGAGAAAGCGGCCAGGCCAATGGCCAGGATGCCGATGAAAACGCCCAGCGGAATGCCGAAGATCTCGAAGCTCGTGCTGAGGCCGAACGGGGACTGCACCGCGCCGGTCCAGACCATCGCCATGTTGACGAGGGCGAACACGGCGTAGCCGATCATGGCGATCATGAAGAAGCGCATGGCCTTGGGTGTGGCGCGGACCTTGCCGCTCCTGAAGAGCAGGAGGGTCACCGCGAAGACGGAGAGTGTGCCGATCACGGCCTGCAGCCCGACACCCGGGTACAAGGCGTCAAGGATGCGTGTCAGTCCGCCGAGGAAGAGCCCCTCAAGACCGGCATAAGCCAGGATAAGTGCGGGCGAGGGCTGCTTCTTGAACGTGTTGACCATTGCCAGGACGAACCCGCCCAGCGCGCCGACGATCATCAGCAGGCCGGCCAGCGACATGCTGAGGAACAACGTGACGGCAGCTCCGGCCACCAAGACGCCGAGGCAGGCTGCGGTCCTGACGATGACGTCGTCGTAGGACATCCGCCCGGTTTCGACCGGCCCGGCGGCCGGCCGGTTGTACATCTGCTGCAGCTGGTCATCCGTCATGTTCGGCTGCTGGGAACCCCAGCCCCTGGGGGCGTCCATGACGGGCGCCTGGCCGTACTGGTTCTGGCCATAGGGGTTCTGGCCGTAGGGGTTCTGGCCGTACGCCTGCGGGACAGGCGGTGCCTGGGTGGCTTCACGGAAATTCTTTCCGTTGAAGATCGGGTTTCCGCCAAGTGCCATTGCGGGTGTCCTCCAAATAAAGGGTGAGTAATGGATTTCCTAAGTTCAAACTACCAATTTCCACGCGCCAGCGGTGAGTAAAGTTCCGCGGACCGTCCCGTCGACACGGAATCGTGACATGGGCGGACGCACTTCCTGCGAGCAATGTCAGAGCGGCGCCGACAGACAGTTAAGGAATACTCGCATACAACAAAAGTTTTCATCAGCTCGCCTAAATTAACGTTTGCGGCCAGCTTCACAGTTGTTACCGGATCGCTATCTGGCGGCCGCCTTCACCGGCAAAGTTTGTACTGCTCTCGCTGTAACATGGGGCGAAGTAGGGTGACGGATATCACAAGAAGTCAAGCCATCAGCATCGCATCGCACCATTTGCACCGCCCGCTCCACCGTCCGTCACCTTCTCCGTTCGCAGCGGTTGCAACGACGCAACCCAGACCATCCCCATGTGGAGGTTTTCAATTTGAGACGCACACCGAGAGGCCTGCCCCGCCGGCGGCCAGCCGGATTGCTCAAGGCCATGGGGGCAATTGCCTCCGCAGTCGTGGCGATCCTGCTTGTCGCCGCACCAGCATCGCAGGCCGCCACTCCTTCTCCGACACCACCCCCGTCGAACCAGCAGTTCCAGAACAGCATCAGCGGCTTCCTCCGCGATGACACACGCGCTCCGCTCGAAGGTGTCAAGATCACCGCCAAAAGCGGTGCCTTCACTGGAACAGCAACCTCGGGTGCCAACGGATCCTGGAACATCGGAGTACCGTCGCAGGGCACCTACGAGGTCCAACTGGACGAGTCCACCCTGCCGAAGGGCATCAAGCTGGCGGAGGGCCAGACTAACCCCCGCAACGTCACGTTCAGCCAGACGTCTAACGTCTCAGTGATCTTCGCCTTCGGCAAGGGCATCGTCGTCCAACAGCAGGACTTCGGCCAAAACCTGCTTAACAGGCTCGTGGCAGGCCTCAGCTTCGGCCTCCTGCTCGCCCTCGCATCCGTGGGGCTGTCCCTGATTTTCGGCACCACCGGACTGACGAACTTCGCCCACGGCGAGATGGTGACGCTCGGCGCCGTTCTCGTATTCACCTTCAATGCCATGGACCTGCCGTTCTGGCTGGCCATCCTCCTGGCCCTCCTTGGCGGAGGACTGTTCGGATGGGCCCAGGACGCCGGCCTCTGGCGGCCCCTGCGCCGCCGCGGCAGCGGGCTGGTGCCCATGATGATCGTCAGCATCGGCCTGGCCCTTGCAATCCGCTACATCATCCAGTTCTACTTTGGCGGCGCCACCCAGCAGTTGCCCTTTGCCCAGAGCGCGGAAATCCAGATCGGGCCGGTCTCCATCTCACCCAACAACCTGTGGTCGCTGGTGATCAGCGCAATCGTGATCGGCCTGATCGGCATCGTCCTTCTCAAGACACGGCTCGGCAAGGCCACCCGCGCAGTGGCGGACAACCCGGCGCTGGCAGCAGCCTCCGGCATCGACGTCGACTCCGTCATCCGGATTGTCTGGATCGTGGGCGGCGTCCTGGCCTCCCTTGGCGGCATCCTCTGGGCCTACTACCGTCCCGGCGTCACGTTCGACATGGGCTCGCAGATCCTGCTGCTTATCTTCGCCGGCGTCACGCTCGGCGGCCTCGGCACCGTCTTCGGCGCCCTCATCGGATCCGTCATCGTCGGCATCTTCGTCGAACTGACCACCGTTTTCGGCCTCGCGGCCGACCTCAAATACGTGGGAGCACTGTTCATCATGATTGTTGTCCTCTTGTTCCGGCCGCAGGGCATCCTGGGCCGACGCGAGCGCGTGGGTTAGGAGACTGCCATGGACTTCGGATTCATTCTTTCCAGCGCAGCCGGCGAAATCTTCAGCCCGACGACGGCCGCATACGCACTTGCCGCCCTCGGCCTGGCGGTCCACTTCGGCTACTCGGGCCTGCTGAACTTCGGCCAGGCCGGCTTCATGGCGGTGGGAGCCTATGGCTTCGCCATCTCTACCCTCAGCTTCGGCGTTCCCTTCTTTGCGGGGCTCCTGATCGCCGTCGTCTGTTCGGTGCTCTTTGCGCTGATCCTCGGTATACCCACGCTCCGCCTGCGGGCCGACTACCTGGCCATCGTCACAATTGCGGCGGCAGAGATTGTCCGCTACGTCGTCACCACCAACCAGCTCACCTCCGTGACCGGTTCAGCCAACGGACTCGCCGCCTTCGAAGGCGGGTTCTATTCGATGAACCCGTTCCCCGAGGGCAACTACCTCGGCATGAATAACAGGGACTTCTTCATCCGGGTCATCGGATGGGGTCTGGTGGTTGTCTGCTGCGTCATCGTCTGGCTGCTGATGCGCAGCCCCTGGGGGCGGGTATTGAAGGGCATCCGCGAGGACGAGAACGCGGTGCGCTCGCTCGGCAAGAACGTCTATGCGTACAAGATGCAGGCGCTGGTCATCGGCGGCATCGTCGGAGCGCTGGCCGGCATGGTGTTTACGCTCCCCCGCGGCGCGGTCCAGCCTGCCAACTACGGCACCGAGCTGACGTTCTTCCTGTGGACCTGCCTCCTGCTCGGCGGCATGGCCACGGTCCTGGGGCCGGTTATCGGCGCCATGATCTTCTGGGTGGTCCTGTCCCTCACCCAAGGGATCCTTTACGGACTCATCGAGTCCGGCGCAGTGACGTGGCTGACCACAGTCCAGGCGGGCCAGCTGCGCTACATCCTGGTGGGCATAGCCCTGATGCTGTTGATGATCTTCAGGCCGCAGGGCGTCTTTGGCAATAAGAAGGAGCTGGCGTTCGCATGAGCAAGCACAGCGAAGAATCAACTGAAGCCGGCGTCGACTACATGACGGACGCCCGCGCCATAGCCGTCGGGGAGAACACCCCGGGCTGCAAAAAACGGGACCCGATCGTCGTCGCCGAGAACGTGACCCGCAGTTTCGGCGGCATCAACGCGGTCGATGTCGATTACCTTGAGATCCCGCGCCACAAGATCACCGCGCTGATCGGCCCCAACGGCGCCGGCAAGACCACGCTCTTCAACCTGCTCACCGGATTCGACATTCCGAACTCCGGCAAATGGCAGTTCGAAGGGCAAAGCATCGCCGGTGTTTCCTCCTACAAGGTGGCGCGCATGGGCATGGTCCGCACTTTCCAGCTCACGAAGGTCATGGGCAAGCTGACGGTGATGGAAAACATGCGGCTCGGTGGCTCCAACCAGCCCGGCGAACGACTGTCCAGGGCACTGTTCAAGGGCGTCTGGGGCGGCCGCGAAAAGGAGATCACGGACCAGGCAAACGTCCTGCTGGAGAAATTCAAGCTGGACACGAAGAAGGACGACTACGCGGCATCACTCTCCGGCGGCCAACGCAAGCTCCTGGAAATGGCCCGCTCCCTCATGGTCAGGCCCAAGCTGGTCATGCTGGACGAGCCCATGGCCGGCGTCAATCCGGCGCTGACCCAGTCCCTGCTGGACCACATCAAGAACCTGAAGGCAGAAGGCATGACGGTCCTCTTCGTGGAGCACGACATGAACATGGTGCGCCACATCGCAGACTGGGTGGTTGTCATGGCCGAGGGAAAGATCGTGGCTGAGGGACCGCCCGGCGAAGTCATGAAGAACCCTGCCGTGATCGACGCCTACCTGGGCGCCCACCACGACGTCGACCTTGGCGCCGCTGAAGGCATCAGGGAGCTCGAGAAGGAACTGGTCGCGGACGAGGAATCGATCGTCGGCACGGAAAACGCAGGCATCATCGCCGTGGACGTCGTGGCACCGGAACTGATCCTCAGCGATGACGACACCCGCACAGAACAGGTGCGCCCAGATCAGGCCAGCACAGACAAGGACAAAGAATGAGTGCCACGAGTGCCGCCCCGGCCGCAAGCACGGCAGCAGCGGATGAATCGGTCGTCAAGGTCACGAATCTGGTTGCCGGTTACTTGCCCGGGGTCAACATCCTCAATGGCTGCAGCATCGAGGCCCGCAAAGGCGAGTTGATCGGTATCATCGGGCCTAACGGTGCGGGCAAATCGACGCTCCTGAAGGCGATGTTCGGCCTCGTTAAGGTGCACTCGGGATCCGTCGTCGTCCGCGGCCAGGACCTGACCGGCCTCAAGGCCAACAAGCTGGTGACCCAGGGCGTGGGATTCGTCCCGCAGAACAACAACGTGTTCGCCACCCTCACCATCGAGGAGAACATGCAGATGGGCATGTTCCAGCGGCCCAAGGCGTTCGCCGAACGGTTCGACTTTGTCGCCAGCCTGTTCCCCGAGCTCGGCAAGCGCCGTGCCCAGCGCGCCGGTTCGCTGTCCGGCGGTGAGCGCCAGATGGTGGCCATGGGCCGTGCCCTGATGATGGATCCCGCCGTGCTGCTGCTGGACGAGCCCTCGGCTGGCCTCTCCCCCGTGAAGCAGGATGAAACCTTCCTTCGCGTGCACGAGATCAACCGCGCGGGCGTGTCCGTCATCATGGTGGAGCAGAACGCGCGCCGCTGCCTGCAGATCTGCGACCGCGGCTACGTCCTGGACCAGGGCAAGGACGCATACACGGGCACCGGCCGGGAGCTCATGAGGGATCCCAAGGTCATCCAGCTGTACCTCGGAACGCTCGCCGACGAACACGAAAAGTAGGCCACCCACAGGGCAAGCAACCTTGACCAGGGCCGTCACCGATCCGGTGGCGGCCCTTCTGCATGCCTGGTTAGTGCCGGCACCCGCAACCTCCGGGGTGGCCTCCGGTTGCCTCCGCAGGTCCAGGCTCGGCGCCTGCGGGCACGCAGAAGCCCCCGTCCTGCTGGACGGGGGCTTCCGGAGTGGCTGGGAGAAAACGGCTTACAGCTTGCCGAATTCTTCCTTCACAGGCTGTGGCTTGTTGGTGTCGTCGTACTCGTAGATGCCGATGTAGGCTTCCGTGGGGTCACCGGCGTCAGAGAACGTGATCGGACCGGACTGGCCGTCGTAGTCGATGTCCTTGCCGTTGCGGAGCAGGGTGACGCAGGACGGGAAGGTACTGCACTTCTCGCCGCCTTCAGAGACTGCCTTGAGCTGCTTGGCAATGTCCGTGCCCTTCGTGCTCTTGGCTGCCTCTGCTGCAAGTGCGGTCATGTTGACTGCGTCGTATGACTCGCCTGCATAGTTGAACGTCCGGAGAGCAGGATCAATCGCGAGAAGGGACTTCTTGAAGTCTTCCTTGGCAAAGGTTCCCGGCTGCGTGCCGCGGGATCCCTTGAGGGTTCCTGTCTTGAAGTCCTTGCTGTAATCGAAGAGGTTACCGTCAACCAGGAACAGCTGTTCCGGCTTGATTCCCTTGCCGGTCAGCAGCGGAATGATGCTCTTGGCTTCGTCGAACGTGATCAGTGCAATGGCGTCGGGCTTGGCCGCGACCAGCGCATCGACCTGGCTGCTGAACTGCGAATCGCCTGTGTTGAAAAGCTGCTCAGCCACGACCTGGCCGCCGGCCGCGGTGAAGGCTTGCTTCACGTTCTTCTGCAGGCCCGTGCCGTAGGCGTCGTTCAGGACCATCATGCCCAAGGTCTGGGCTCCACAAGTGGCCATGTAGTTACCCAGGACCTTGCCCTGCAGGACGTCAGAGGGAGCCGTACGCCAGTACAGGCCCTTGTCGTCCCAGGTGGTGAAGTCCGGGGAGGTGTTGGCCGGCGAAAATTCCAGGACACCGGCTCCGGTGATCTGGTTGATGACTGTCTTCGAGACGCCGGAGGATGCCGCACCGATGATGGCGCTGACGCCGCTTCCCAGCAGCGCAGTGGTGGACTGCGTGGCGATGTCGGTCTTGGTGTCGCCGGAGTCGCGGTGGATTACCTCAACGGGCTTACCCAGTACGCCGCCAGCGGCGTTGATCTCCTTGATGCCAAGGTTAACGCCGGCAATTTCGGGCGGCCCGAGGAACGCCAGCGACCCCGTTGTCGGCAGAAGCGATCCAATTTTCAACGGTGTGGGGGTGGTGGTTGTCGAAGGCGGCACGGAGCCGGTCTCGGCCGCGGTACTGGTGGCACCAGCGGTCGCGCTGGCGGCAGGGCACGCGATACCTCCGGCCGCGCCGGCCGCCGAGGTGGTCGAGGTTGGGGTGGAGCTGCCACCACAAGCCGAAGCCAGAAGGGCGACGCCGATGCTAAGCGCTGTGAGCTTAGCAACTCGGGGCGCCGCCTGGGGGAGTGAAATCATTGAGAGTCTCCTCGATCGAAAGGTGCGAACGGCCTTTGATGCGATTGGTCAGGTGTTCCTGAGTTAACTTCAAGCTAATGCAAATCAGGCCCGAACATAAGTGAGTAAGGTCACATCCTTATAACACTCGTTGCATATGGGACACCTGCGGATTCCCGCGCCCCGAGCGCCGGAAGCGGCTGGAGAACGGCAGCGCAAACGGAGGCGGAGGGGGAGGACGATGGGGCCCGCCGCAGGGCGAAGCGGGGCCGGCGAAGGGCCGGATCGGATGCCGTACGGTACCAGGCGGCTCAGGAAATTTGTACCCCAGGTGGGACTCGAACCCACAACACGCGGATTTTAAGTCCGCTGCCTCTGCCAATTGGGCTACTGGGGCGCCCGGTCAATGGTATCGCCTTCCGCGGCGGCAAACGGTCCGGCGTACTGGAAGATGCCGTGGACGCCGCCGGGCCAGAGCGCGAGGGGAAGAAACTGGAAGTTGTCGCCCCAGTTCTTGTCCGGGGCCTCGATGCCCAGCGACGACGACGGCACAAAGCCGAAGCGCGGATAGTATTCCGTGCTTCCGAGCAGTGCGATGCCGCGCTCCCCCGCCGCGTTGGCCCGGACCACGGTTTCGCGCATCAGCGCCGACCCGATGCCGTGGCGCTGCAGCCTGGGAGTCACCCCGATGGGGCCGAGCCCCAGCAGTTCCAGGCCATCCACCCACGCCCGCGTGCTGATGACGTGCCCGACGATTTCACCGTCGAGCTCCGCCACGACGCTGAACTCCGGCAGGTATTCCTCGGAGTCGAAGAGCTGCCGCAGCAACTCCACCTCCACCGGCTGGCCTTCCACGGGCAGCCCTGTCTCCGGGGACACAGCGAAGGCTTCGGCCGTCAGGCTGAGGATTGCTGCGCGGTCTTCGGGGTTCTCGTTCCGCAGCACCAGTTCCCGAACGGGCTCAGGGTCCGGGGCGTTGGCGGCCGAGAGCTCCGCCAGGACCTCCAGGGCCCTCGCGGCGTCCCCCACCGGCACGAGCAGGTGATCGTGATGGAAGCCCGCCAGCACATTGCAGCTGATCCAGGCCTGCGTCAGTGCCCTGCTTACCGCCGCTGTCAGCCCCACCGCTTCCAGTTCCGAATGGACCTCGAGAGTGATCCAGGCAGCCACAAAGTCGTAAGGGAGCTCCAGCCCGTCAGCCTCCGCGCGAGGCAACACTACTGTCAGCCCCTCGGCCTCCCGGACAGCCGCCTCAATGCCGCCCGCCAGCGGTTTTCCGTGCGGCCAGAGCACGTAAACGTACTCTCCTTTGCGCAGGGCGGGATGCATCGCGGCCAGCAGTGTCTGGAGGTTCTTTTCACCCGTCATGCAGCCAGTCTAAGCTTCCCGGCCGCCGCTGCCCGGGACCCCGCCGCGACGCACAGGTCAGGCGGAAGTCGGCCAAAACGACGAAGCGGCCGTTCCCCCGAAAGGGAACGGCCGCCGTCGTCAATTAGTGCGCGCTACTTGGCTTCCGCCGCAACAGGGTCCTTCGAACCGCCCTGCGGAGCGGCTGCGGGCTTGTCCGCGGGCGCCGCAGCAACGGGGGCAGCAGCCGGCTTGGGAGCCGGGGTGGCGGCGGCCACGAAGGCGCCGCGCGGGTTGTCCAGGTCTTCAAGCTGCGTGGTGTCGCGGCCCATGAAGAAGGCCAGGATCCAGCCCATGATCACGCGGATCTTGCGCTCCACCGTGGGGATGGCCATGCCATGGTAGCCGCGGTGTGCCAGCCAGGCGAGACCGCCCTTGAGGCCGATGCGGCCCAGGAGGTTGATGTTGGCAACGCCCTTCCACTCGCCGAAGCCGGCTACAGCACCAAGGTTCTTGTGCTTGTAGTCGACCAGCGGCTTGTCCCAGCGGGAGGCCCACAGGTTCTTGGCGAGGCGCTTGGCCTGGCGCAGCGCGTGCTGGGCGTTGGGGACGCAGGTGCCGTCCGGCAGGCCACCGCCCGTGAGGTCCGGGACAGCGGCAATGTCACCGGCGGCCCAGGCGTTCTCGATGATGCCTTCGTCGCCGGCGATGCGCAGGTCGGGAAGGGCACGGACGCGTCCGCGCGGTTCGAGGGGGAAGTCGGTGGAACGGACCATCGGGTTGGCCTGGACACCGGCAGTCCACACCAGGGTGTCGGCTTCGAATTCCTGGGCCACCGACTTGTCCGGCAGGTTGATGAGCTTGAGGGCACCCTCGGCGTTGTCCAGCGAGGTGTTGAGCAGGACCTCGATGCCGCGGCTGCGGAGGTGTTCGACAACCCAGACTGCCTGCTTCTCGGTGACCTCGGGCATGATGCGGCCCATGGCCTCGACGAGGACGAAGCGGACTTCCTCCTGCTTGACGCGCGGGTTGTTCTTGACCGCCGCGCGGGCGAGGTCTTCCATCTCGGTGATGCACTCGATGCCGGCGAAGCCGCCGCCAACAACCACGAAGGTCAGGGCCTTGGCCCGCTCGGCGGGATCGGTGATGAGGGAGCCCACCTCGATGCGATCGAGGACCTTGTTGCGCAGCGCAACCGCTTCCTCGATGGTCTTCAGGCCGATGCCCTTGTCCGCCAGGCCCTTGATGGGGAACGTGCGGGTGATGGCTCCCGCTGCAAGGACGACGTCGAAGTAGGGCACCTCGAAGTTTTCGCCGCCGTCAGCCGGGGCAACCACGGCCGTGCGGTTGGCGTGGTCGATCGAGGTGACGCGGCCCTGGATGAGCTCGGTCTGCTTGAGGTGCTGGCGGTGGGACACCACCGCGTGGCGGGCCTCAATGTTTCCGCCGGCAACTTCCGGCAGGAAGGGCTGGTAGGTCATGTAGGGCAGTGGATCGACGACGGTGACGATGCCACCGGCGTTCGCGATCTTCTTCTGCAGTTTCAGTGCTACGTACAGGCCGACGTACCCGCCGCCGACGACGAGCACCCGGGGACGGTCCTGGAGCTGGGGGGTGGTTGCCATGCTTCAAGAATACATGAGTTTGTGAAAATCTTCACTAACTGGTCGGCCCGCCCGGATCCACCTTGTGCAGCACGCCTGTTTCGGGGTCGTCCCGGCTCCCGCCTGAGCCCCGGTACACCCGGCGCAGCTGGATGGCGGCGCCCGCAATGATGGCCAGGAAGAGGCCGCCGAAACCAATGACCACGGCGGCGGGGAGGGCACCGTCCAGCTGGGACGGAGGCTCGGCCACAGGTACCGTCGCCTCGGGCAGCGTGGCCTCGGCGCTCGGCGCCTCGGCCGGAGGAACAGGAGTGGGCGTGGCGAGGTTTCCGCGGCGGTGGACGCGGATCCAGTCTGAGATTGACCCCAGCGGATTGCTTTGCGTCTCGGCGACGTCGTCCTTCAGCGCCGCCTCAGCGTTGAGCACACCGAAGCCGTAGAGCGGATCCTTGCCCGGTGCGCCCGCATCCTTGGCCGTGGAGACGATCCGGTTGATGACCTGCTTGGCACTCATCTGCGGCCATTTGGACCGGATCAGGGCGGCCACGCCGGACACGATGGGGGTGGCGCCTGATGTTCCGGCCCATTCGGCGTAGCTGCCGCCCGGAAGCCCTCCGACGAGTTTCTCCGCCGGAGCCGCTACCCCGATGCTGATGCCTTGGGAGGAGGAGTCCGTGCTCGCGGCGCCGCTGAGGTCCAGACCGGCCACGGTGAGCACGCCCGGGATGGTGGCAGGTGCCCCCACCTGCACGTTTCCGCCGACCCGGTTGCCGGCCGCCGCAACGATCACCACGTCTTTCTGTTCGGCGTACAGGAATGCGGCGTCCCAGCTCTGCGGCCATTCCGGAGACGTGCTGCCCAGCGAAATGTTGATGACCTTCGCACCGTTGTCCACTGCCCAGCGGACGGCCTCGGGGATCTGGTCCTGATCGCTTTTACCGCCGGGATTGGCTGAGCCGAGCCACGTTGAAACAGAGAGGATCTGGGCTTCGGGCGCCACACCCATGATGCCGTCGGGCATGACTTTGGACGGCGTAGCGCTGGGGCTGGGTTTTGCGCTGGCGGCCTTCTTGGGCTGGTGCCCGCGGCCGGCGAGCATGGTGGCCACGAGCGTGCCGTGTTCGGGCTTGGCACCGATGCTCTTCCGACCGTCGCTCGATCCCGCGCCGGAGACGTCATGCCCGCCGGCCAGGACGCCCTTGAGGTCCGGGTGGTTGCCGTCCACCCCGCTGTCGATCACGGCCACCTTGACGTTGGCTCCCTTGGAGACCTCCCACGCCTTGGTGATGCCTGCTTCCTTGAGCCAATACTGCTTGTCGCGCCAGGTGTCGGCCTGCGCCGCAGGGGCTGTTGCGATCGCCGTGGCAGCGATGCCCCCGGCGAGCGTCGCCGACAGGAGAGCCGAGACCGTCCGGCGGAGCCGGGCTGTTGCTCTGGTCATTCAAGATCCAATACTCGGTTGGCTGGTGCCTGACTAGCTGACACTCAGGGCAATTCCGTCAAGAATATCGTGCTCGCTGGCGGTGGCCGTAATGATGCGGCCGCCGCTTAGCTCCCCCATCCTGGTGAGGATCCGCCGCCAGACCAGGGCGCCGGCGCCGATCACGTCAACCCGGCCGGGGTGCATGTAAGGCAGTTCCGCCCGCTGCGCCCTGGTCATCTCCAGCAGGTCCGTGGCTGCCGCCCGGATGGTTCCGATGGACAGTTCGGCTCCGTGAATGGCGGCCGGCAGGTATTCGGGAAGCTTCAGCGCATGAGCGGTGATGGTGGTGATGGAACCGGCGACCCCGACGACGGCGGTGCTGCGTTCCAGCGGAACGTCCAGTCCGGCTTCGGTGATCGCGGCGTCGACGTCGGCCTCCGCTGCGGCGATCTGTTCGGCCGTGGGCGGATCGGACTTGAGATGGCGTTCGGTCAGCCTGACGCAGCCGATGTCCACGGACCTGGCGGCGATGACGCCGCCTGCGTCGCCCAGCACGAACTCCGTGCTGCCGCCGCCCAGGTCCACAACCAGCACGCGGTCATCGCTGGCGATCGGCAGGACACTGCTGGCTCCGGCGAAGGACAGGGCGGCCTCCTCGTCTCCGGAGATCACTTCAGGCTCGACGCCCAGGAGGCTGCGGATACCGTCCACGAAGACCTGGCGGTTGCGGGCGTCCCGGCTGGCGGAGGTTGCCACGAAGCGGACTTTCTCGGCCCGGTACTGGCGGATCAGCTCTGCGTACTCGGCCGTGGCCGCAAACGTGCGCTCCAGCGCCTCGGGCGCCAGTTCTCCGGTGGCATCCACGCCCTGGCCCAGCCGCACCACACGCATTTCCCGCACGAGGTCCGTGAGTTTCGTGGTTCCGTTGCTGCGGTCGACGTCGGCGATCAGCAGGCGGATGGAGTTGGTGCCGCAGTCGATGGCTGCCACGGTGGTCATTCGCCTGCCTCCGTCGTGGTCTTCCGGATTGGGGCCGGCCGGCCGACGATTGCCGGCAGGCCCTGGGGCCCGTGGCGGCTGAGGTCACGGGACGGCGCTTCGCCGGCGGTGTCCCAGGCACCGTCACAGTAGCAGCGGTCTGCCGTCCACCACTCGGCGATGGCGGCGATGGCCTCGTCGCCGAGGGGGTTGACGCCGTGGCCGGCCGCGAGCGAGTGCCCCACGAGGACGTGCAGGCACTTGACGCGGGTGGGCATCCCTCCGGCCGAGACGCCGTCGATCTCGGGGACCGCACCGATGCCGGAGCGGGCCCCGATCTCAGCGCGGGCCGCCAGGTAAGCCTCGTGGGCAGCCCGGTAGGCGGCTGCCAGTGACTCGTCGGCCGTCAGCCGGTCATTCATCTCGTTCATGAGGCCGGCGGCTTCAAGCCGGGACACGGCGGACGTAATGACGGGGTGCGTCAGGTAGAACGTGGTGGGGAAAGGCGTCCCGTTGCTGAGGCGCGGAGCCGTAGCGGCCACAAGCGGGTTGCCGCAGACGCAGCGCGCCGGGATCTCAACGACGTCGCGGACGGGCCTCCCGAGCTGGCGGCTGAGCACATCAAGGTCGTGTGCCGATGGCTGGCTGGATTCCTCCGGCGCGGTTGCCGTGTTCTCGTCCACTGGCGCGGCCGTCCTTCCTGCCCGGTTCTGGCTGTCTCCTTTGAGGCAGTCCGGCGGCGGGCGCCGCTCCTAGTCTGTTGCCGAACGCCTGATGGACTCCCACAGGGAATCCACCCACGGCAAGTTGGCGGGGTCTTGTGCTGCTGCTGCACCGGGCTGGCCTGCTGACGCGCCGGCCGGCAGATCGCTGCCGAACACCCAGTAGCCGGTCTCTCCCGGCATAACCATGTTAATGCGGTCACGGGCCTGCTGTTTGACATAGTTCGGATCCTGCCACCGCGAGACCTGCCGTTTGAGGTTGTCCTGGTCCGCCTTGCTGGCGGCGATGTCCGCTTCCAGCGCCGCAATTTCAGCGCGCTTGTCGATGAAGATCTTCACGGTGGGCGCCAGCATGATGGTGATGGCAATCATGACAACGGCCAGCGCCAGCATGCGCCCCGAAAAGGCCTTTGCCGGGACCGGGTCGAGGGTCTCGTCGCGCGCTGCCGCCCCGGCGGAGCCGGACTTCCCGCGGCCGTTCCCGGCGGTGTCCTTCGCCTGTGCTTTACCCGGCCCCGCAGTGCCGGAGGTGCTTTTTGTCTTCGCCGTGCCCTTTGAGTTCGCTGGGCCGGCAGATTTCGTAACGGCGTCCCTGGCCCGGGCTGTTTCCGCCGGACCGTGCGCGTCTCCCGGACGGTGGCCGCCGAAGTCCGCCTGGATGACATCGCCGCCGGCGGATCCGGCGTGGGACTGCGGTGCTGCTGGGGTCACCCGGGGAACTTTGGGACGGCGGGTAGCCATGACACTCCTGTAAACGTGTGGCGCTTGTCTGTGGCCTGGACGGGCAGCCACCTTAAACGACGACCGGTGGCTATGGTCTTTCCACCATAGCCACCGGTCAGTTGTTTATCGGGCTACTAGCCCTTGAAACGCGGGAAGGCGCTGCGGCCGGCGTAGCGTGCGGCGTCGTCGAGTTCCTCTTCGATGCGCAGCAGCTGGTTGTACTTGGCAACACGCTCGGAGCGTGCGGGGGCACCGGTCTTGATCTGTCCCGCGTTGGTGGCAACGGAGATGTCAGCAATGGTGGTGTCCTCGGTTTCGCCGGAGCGGTGCGAGGTGATGGTGGTGTAACCGGCGCGCTGGGCGAGGGACACGGCGTCGAGCGTCTCCGTCAGTGAACCGATCTGGTTGACCTTGACCAGCAGCGAGTTGGCGGTCTTGGTGTCGATGCCGCGCTGCAGGATGGCCGGGTTGGTCACGAAGAGGTCATCGCCCACCAGCTGGACCTTGTCGCCGATGGTGTCGGTGAGGGTCTTCCAGCCTTCCCAGTCGTTCTCGTCCAGCGGGTCCTCGATGGAAACCAGCGGGTAGTCGGCAACGAGCTCGGCGTAGTAGGCGCTCATCTCGGTGGCGGAAAGTGCCTTGCCTTCGAACTGGTAGGCGCCGTCCTTGTAGAACTCGGAGGAGGCGACGTCCAGGGCCAGGGCGATGTCCTTGCCCGGGGTGTAGCCGGCGTTCTTGATGGCTTCCTGGATCAGGTCCAGCGCGGCACGGTTGGACGGCAGGTTCGGCGCGAAGCCGCCCTCGTCGCCGAGACCGGTGGAGAGGCCCTTGGCCTGCAGGACGGACTTGAGGTTGTGGTAAACCTCAACGCCCCAGCGCAGGCCCTCGGAGAAGGTCTCGGCGCCGATCGGGACAATCATGAATTCCTGGATGTCCACATCGGAGTCGGCGTGCGAGCCGCCGTTGAGGATGTTCATCAGCGGAACAGGCAGGACGTGCGCGTTGGGGCCGCCCAGGTACTTGTAAAGCGGCAGGTCGGCGGACGCTGCGGCGGCGTTGGCCACGGCAAGCGAAACACCCAGGATGGCGTTGGCGCCGAGCTTGCCCTTGTTGGGGGTGCCGTCCAGGTCGATCATGGCCTGGTCGATGCTGCGCTGGTCCGTGGCGTCGAAGCCGGTCAGTGCCGGTGCGATCTGGTCGATGACGGCGTCAACGGCCTTCTGGACACCCTTGCCGAGGTAACGGCCCTTGTCTCCGTCGCGGAGTTCAACGGCCTCGTGCTCGCCGGTGGAAGCGCCGGAAGGTACTGCTGCGCGGCCGATCTGGCCGTCGGAAAGCAGAACTTCAACTTCTACGGTCGGGTTGCCACGGGAATCGAGGATCTCGCGGGCGTGGATGGCATCGATAAGCGCCATGAATTTGCTCCTTATGGTGAAGCGATTTACTGGGAAACTAGCGGAAAATCTCGACGTTCTCGTCAGGGACTAGCGTAGTCGAGAGTGGTGCACGTAACGGAAACCTATCCATCACCCGGACGTCATGATCCCGGTGATTCCGTGTTCTGGTACCGCCGCACGGCCCCGCGGAGGGCGCGTTCGGCGTCGAATCCCCTGCTCCGGGCGGAACCGACGACGGCGAGCAGCAGCTCCCCGATTTGGTTCTCGGAGTCACAGGTTTCGACAAGCTCAACCAGCGGACGGGCAAGCTCAACCTTCAGTGTCAGACCTGCCCTTTCTGCCCGATCCAGGGTCTTCTGCGCCCGGGCAAGCGCAGGCAACGCGTCCGGGATGCCCTCAAAATGGTTGAGCCGTTCGGGCCTTTCGGCTTTCTTGACCGCATCCCAGTTGAGCACAATCTCCTCCACCGTAGCGGGGAAAACATCCTGCAGGGAGCCGTCCGGCCGGAAGACATGGGGGTTGCGGCGGATCATCTTGTCGGTGATACCGCGGGCGACGTCGCCGAAGTCGAAGGTGCCGCGCTCCTCGGCGAGCCGGGCGTGCAGCACCACCTGGAGCAGCACATCACCCAGCTCGCCTTTGAGTTCCGCTTCATCGGCACCTGTTTCGATGGTCTCGGCCACTTCATAGGCCTCCTCAAGGAGGTACTCGACGAGCGACCCGTGGGTGAGCGCCCCCATCCACGGGCAGTGCTCGCGGAGGGCGGCGATCACACGGAGCAGCTCCCCCACCGGCCCCTCCGGGGACACCTCGGAAGGGGCTTCAGCCAAGGTTGGCGTAGGCGTCGTTGATGTACTCCACCAGGGCTTCCCTTTCCTCCAGCGGCAGGAAGGAGGCCTCAGCGGCGTTGAGCGTGAGCTCCAGCAGGTCGTCAAGGTCGTAGTCGAACGTCTCCACGAGCAGCTCGAACTCGTCGGTGAGCGTCACACCGCTCATGAGGCGGTTGTCCGTGTTGATCGTGACGTTGAAGCCGAGCTGGTAGAGCATGTCCAGCGGGTGGCTTTCGATGCCCTCGCCGAAGCCGGCGATGGCGCCCGTCTGCAGGTTGGAGGAGGGGCAGATTTCCAGGGCGATGCCACGGTCGCGGACCCAGCTGGACAGATTGCCCAGCGTCACGAGGCCGACGTTGTCATCGGCGTCGTCATCGATGTCTTCGGTGTCCTCGAACTCCACCATGATGTCTTCGGCGATGCGGACCCCGTGGCCAAGGCGCAGTGCCCGGCCATCCACGAGCGCCGACTGGATGCTCTCAAGGCCGGCTGCCTCGCCCGCGTGGACGGTGGCGGGGAAGTTGTTCTCGGCCAGGAACGTGAATGCCTCGCGGAAACGGGAGGGAAGGAAGCCGTCTTCGGCGCCGGCGATGTCGAAGCCCACCGCACCCTTGTCACGGTGGCGGACGGCGAGCTCGGCGATTTCCTGGCCGCGGTCAGCATGGCGCATGGCGGTGATCAGCTGGCCGACCTGGATCTCACGTCCGGTCTCGGCAACGGCGTCCACTCCGGCCTCGATGCCTTCCTGGACGGCCTCGACGGCTTCGTCGAGGGTCAGTCCCTTCTGCAGGTGCTGCTCCGGCGCCCAGCGGACCTCGCCGTACACGACGCCGTCGTCCGCCAGGTCCTCCACGAATTCCTTGGCCACCCGGGCCAGGCTTTCCTTGGTCTGCATCACGGCGACGGTGTGGTCGAAGGTCTCGAGGTAGCGGACCAGGGAACCGGAGTCCGCGGACTCGCGAAACCACTCGCCGAGCGCAATGGGATCGGTCGAAGGGAGCGTGCGGCCAGCGGCCTCCGCCAGCTCAATGATGGTGGCCGGGCGGAGTCCCCCGTCCAGGTGGTCGTGAAGGGAGACCTTGGGAAGGCTCTTCAGGTCGAAGTCAAGGGCAGGGGCAGCGTCAACGATTGGCTCAGTCACGTACCAACTCTAGGGTTGGACCGCCTGCAATGCCAGCGGCCCACCCACGTGCCCGGTTCAGCGCCCGGATTCGGCGTCCGCCGCAGCCGCGACACGGGCCAGGCGGCCGGCGTCGTCCGTTTCGTCAACGGTGGCTTCAGCGTCCCTTTCCGGCTCCTCTGCCAGGATCTCCGGCGCCGTCACGGCGTCGTTGCGGCCGAGCCTCTTGTGCCACCAGCGGAGCATGTGGTCGATGAAGATTCCCAGGACGATGGCAAAGACGACCGCAATGCCGGCGCCAAGGAGCGGATTGTGGTGCAGCCACGGAAACGAGCTCGCGACAATTCCGATGCCGATCGAATACCCCACCCAGGTGAAGCACGCGAACCCGTCCAGCAGGAAGAACCTGCGGTGCGGGTAGCCCGTGGTTCCCGCCACGTAGTTGACCGCCACGCGCCCCCAGGGGATGTAGCGTGCCGTGAAGATCAGCACGGCTCCGCGCTTCTCCAACTCGTAGCGCGCCCAGCCGAAGGCCTTCTGCACTTTCGGCCGGCGCATCCACTTCCAGCGGCCCAGGCCGATCTTCCGTCCCAGGAGGTAGGCCATGTTGTCGCCGGCCATGGCACCCACGAGCGCCGTCAGTCCCAGGATCAGGAGATTGGGTTCGCCGCTGTGACGGGAGAATGCCGCCAGCGCGACAATGAGCGTCTCGCTGGGAACGACCATTGCGAAGCCGTCCACGAAAAAGAACACGAGCAAAACAGGGTAAATCCACCACTGACCCGCTGCATGGAGCACGGCCTCATTAATAAACTCCACGCGGGTATTGCTCCTAGCGGAAAATGACTAAAACAATTAGTGACGCAAATCGCTCTTTAGTGTCCCATGGCCGAAGCATAGTCCGCTACGCCCGGCTCAGGAAATTACCCCTCACTGAACGGATCCGGCACCCGCCCCCGCAACCGGGTGATCGCAATGTCCACCAGTATCCCCAGGACGATGGCGCAGACTATGGCGATGGCGGCCCCGAGCAGATGGTTGTGCTCGAACCACTGCCCGAAAAATAGCCCGATGGCCACGGAGTACGAGGCCCACAGAGTGGCGGACAGCACGGTCATCCCGATGAACCGGGGCCGGGAGAAGTGCGTGGCGCCGGCGGTCAGGTTGACTGCGACCCGGCCGATCGGGACAAACCGGGCCACGAGGATCAGTGACGCCGGCCGCTTCCGGAGTTCCCCTCCGGCCCACCGAAACGCCCGCTGCATGCGCGGCCCCCGCATCCAGCGCCACCGTTTCGTGCCGACGCTGCGTCCGATCAGGTAGGCGGTGTTGTCCCCCGTGAACGCCCCCAGGGCCGCAACTGCGATGAGGAGCAACGGATTGGGGACGTCCGCCGTCGCGGCGACGGCGGCCAGCCCCACCACGACGGATTCGCTGGGAATGGGCGGAAAAAAGCCGTCGATAACGCAGCAGGCCAGGACGAGGATGAGCACCCAGGGCTGCCCGGCGGCAGCAAGGATGAAGTCGTTGATGGCCTGCACGGGCTTAGGCTATGCGGTCAATGATGAGCTGCTGTGCCGGGCGCGAGCCTTCCGGCGCGATGGTGACGGCGTTTTCGAGCGCCTCCTTCGCCCGGGCGAACTTCTCGGGGGTGTCCGTGAGCAGGGTCATGAGCGGCTCTCCTGCCCGCACGGCGGCCCCGGGCTTGGCGTGCATGCGGACTCCCGCGCCTGCCTGAACCGCGTCCTCCTTGCGGGCACGGCCTGCCCCCAGCCGCCAGGCGGCCACGCCGACTGCCATCGCATCGAGTTCCACCAGGACGCCGTCGGCCGGGGCGTAGATGGTCTCCGATTCCTTGGCGGCGGGCAGCTTCGCCCTCGGGTCCCCGCCCTGCGCCTCGATCATCCGGTTCCAGACGTCCATGGCACGGCCGTCCTTGAGGGCGGCCGCCGGGTCGGCGTCGCTGATCCCGGCGCACGCCAGCATCTCTTCCGCGAGCCGGACCGTCAGTTCAACGACGTCCTCCGGGCCGCCGCCGGCCAGGACCTCGACGGATTCCTCCACCTCGATGGCGTTCCCCGCGGTCAGTCCCAGGGGCGTGTTCATGTTGGTCAGGAGCGCCACCGTGTTCACGCCGGCGTCCTTGCCGAGGGCCACCATGGTCTCGGCCAGCTCCCGTGCGCGGGCCTCGTCCTTCATGAACGCGCCGCTGCCCACCTTGACGTCGAGCACGAGCGAGCCCGTGCCCTCGGCAATTTTCTTGCTCATGATCGACGACGCGATCAGCGGTATGGCCTCGACGGTTCCCGTGACATCGCGGAGTGAGTAGAGCTTCTTGTCCGCCGGGGCAAGGCCGGCACCGGCAGCACAGATCACGGCGCCGACGTCCTGAAGCTGGGCCATCATCTCGTCGTTGCTCAATGCGGCCCGCCAGCCCGGGATGGACTCCAGCTTGTCGAGCGTGCCGCCGGTGTGGCCGAGCCCGCGCCCGGACAGCTGCGGAACCGCCACTCCGAAGACGGCCACGAGGGGCGCCAGCGGGAGGGTGATCTTGTCCCCCACGCCGCCCGTGGAGTGCTTGTCGCTCGTGGCCTTGACGCCGCCGTCGGGCCGCCTGAGGCTGGAGAAGTCCATCCGTTCCCCGGAGGCGATCATCGCCGCCGTCCAGCGCGAGATTTCCGAGCGGTCCATGCCGTTGAGCAGGATGGCCATGTTCAGTGCGGCCATCTGCTCGTCCGCAATGACCCCGCGGGTGTAGGCATCGATCGTCCAGTCGATCTGTTCGGGACTCAGGGTGCCCTTGTCCCGCTTCGTTCGGATGATGTCGACGGCGTCGAACGCCTCTGTGTTTCTTGTGGTCTGTGTCACCGGGGTTCCTCCAGATGTTGGGGGCCAAATGCGTCGGGGAGCACCTGGTCCATGGTCTTGATTCCGTGTGTGGTCATGAGTTCCATGCCGGGGTCGCGGAACTCGTACAGCAACTGGCGGCAGCGCCCGCACGGCATCAGGATGTTGCCGCCTGCATCCACACAGTAGAAAGCACGAAGCAGGCCGCCTCCTGTCATCTGCAGGTTGCCCACCAAAGCGCATTCGGCGCACAGCGTCAGCCCGTAGCTGGCATTTTCGACATTGCAGCCGCTGACGATCCGGCCGTCCGCGGTGAGGGCGGCTGCCCCCACCGGGAACCTGGAATACGGCGCATAGGCATTTTTCATGGCGGCGACGGCGGCAGCCTTGAGGGCCTCCCAGTCGACCGTGCCGGTGGCCGGGACGGCAGGGACGGGGTTGTGGTCCACGGCGGTCACCCCTTGACGTACGGAATGCCGTCGGCCGCAGGCGGCCGTGACCGTCCCACGAGCCCGGCCACCGCCAGCACCGTCACCAGGTACGGCAGCATAGCCATGAACTGGCTGGGTACCGGTGTTCCGATGATGGTCACGATGCTCTGCAGGTTGTCGGCAAAGCCGAACAGCAGCGCGGCAAAGAACGCACCGATCGGGTTCCAGCGCCCGAAGATCAGCGCCGCGATGGCAATAAAGCCGCGCCCGCCGGAGATCTCCTCGGTGAAGCTGTCGATGGCCACCAGGGTGAAGAAGGAACCACCGATGCCCGCAACGGCACCGCCGAGGGTGACGTTCCAGAAGCGGGTGGCATTGACCTTGATCCCCAGGGTGTCCGCGGCCTGCGGGTGCTCGCCCACGGCCCGGACGCGGAGCCCCCATTTGGTCTTGAAGAGGCCCACCCACACCACGATGACCGCCACGTACATGAGGTAACCGACCACGGACTGCTTGAACAGGATGGGGCCGACCAACGGGATGCTGGAAAGCACTGGGATGTCGATGATGGGCAGCCTGCCCGGGGAATTGAACTGCGCCTTGTTCGCCTGCATTACCRTGCTAAACAGGAAGCCGGTCAGGCCGGACACCAGGACGTTGAGCACCACGCCGACGATGATCTGGTTGACCAGGTACTTGATGCTGAACAGCGCCAGCACCATGGAGACGACGGCACCGGCGACAGCCGCCGCCAGCAGCCCGATGAACGGGCTCTTGGTCATCGAGGCCACCAGGGCAGCCGTAAACGCACCGCCGAGCAACTGACCCTCGATGGCGATGTTCACCACGCCGGCGCGTTCACAGAGCACCCCGGAAAGGGATCCGAACACGAGTGGAACGGCAAGCGTCACCGAACCCGCGATGAGGCCGGCCAGCGAGATACTGGGCGTGCGTGCGCCGCCGACAACCCAGATAAGGAAAGCCGCGACGAAGAGGACGATGAACGTGACTGGCAGCCAGCGGGGCGGGGCCTGGTCCTTCGTCTTGAGATACACGGCATAGCCGGCCAGGCCAAGCATGAGGACCGACAGGATGATGCCGCCAAGGAACGCCGGCACCTCAATGGCCGGGAGCTGGAACAAATCACCGCTCGAGGAAATCCCGAACCTGGCTGTCTGGTTGGGTCCCATGATGCCGAAGAACACAAAAGCCGCAACGCCCAGGACGGTCAGCAGCACAGGGACTTTCCAGGTGACGGGCTTGGCCGAAATTGCGGGGGCGTTGTCCGTAGCCGGCTGCGGCGTTCCGGGCTCCCCTTTTCCCGGCAGGGGCGACGTTGCTGTTGTGCTCATGCTGCACCTCCGGTGGTTGCTGCCTTCTTGGATTTGCCGGCGGTCACGGCCTTCTTCTTGCGCGGGTTGAGTCCGAACACCGCGCGCACCAGCGGCGGGGCCGCGATGAACAGGACGATGAGGGACTGGACCACCAGCACAATGTCGATCGGCGTGCCTGTCTGGATTTGCATCTGGACGGCGCCGGCGCGGAAGGCGCCGAACAGCAGGCCCGCGGCGAACGTGCCCCACGGCGTCGAACGTCCCAGGAGGGCCACCGTGATGGCGTCAAAACCGTACGTTGCCGCAACGCCGTCAGTGAGGACCTTTTCCGTGCCGGCCACCTGCGCCACGCCGGACATGCCGGCGAGGGCGCCGGCAATGGCCATGACCAGGACGGTGGCCCGGGGAACGTTGATACCGGCAGTCAGGGAAGCCTTGGCATTCGCGCCGACAGCCCGGAATTCGAACCCTACAGTGGAGCGGTTAAGCAGCCACCACACGAACACCGTGGCCGCGATGGCCAGGATGAAGCCCAGGTGCAGCCGGTACTGGGTGCCGAAGATCTGCGGGTACACGGCGTTGGGATCCAGGATCGGAGAAATCGGGTTGGACTCCCCCGGCCGCTGGAACGCGGGGGTGTTAAGCAGGTACCGCAGGAAGTACAGGGCGATGTAGTTGAACATGATGGTCAGGATGACCTCATGGGCGCCGGTACGAGCCTTCAGCAAGCCAACCAGACCGCCCCAGATAGCGCCCCCAACGATGCCCGCGATAAGGACCAGCAGCAGGTGCAGTCCGACGGGAAGGTGGAGCGCGAAGCCAACCCAGGCGGCAAGGATGCCGGCCATGATGATCTGGCCCTGGGCGCCGATGTTGAACAGGCCTGCCCGGAAGGCGAGGGCCACGCCCAGACCGGCGGTGATCAGCGGGGTGGCGATGGTGAGGGTCTCCATGAGCGGAGCGAACTGCACCGCAACGCTGGAGCCGCGGGGGTTGAACACCGAACCCTGGAACAGCGCGACATAGGAGCGCGTCGCAGCGGTCCAGACAGCCGAGAGGAAATCCGAGGGACGCGCGAAGAGGTAGCCTGCCGTGGCTCCCACCTGCTTGTCCGTGCTGACGATGAGCAGT
This sequence comes from Arthrobacter sp. Soil736, assembly GCF_001428005.1. GTDB lineage: Bacteria > Actinomycetota > Actinomycetes > Actinomycetales > Micrococcaceae > Arthrobacter. The sequence goes on along the minus strand of NZ_LMSB01000023.1, from coordinate 27,105 downwards.
CCGCCCAGGATCAGCGCGAGCAGAACCGCCAGGACGGAGACCATGCCGCTGCCGGTGAAGATCCTGCGTGCGAGGGTTTCCGGCCCACCCGGGATCTTGCCGCTCTGGGCCGTTGCCGGAACCGCGGAAGGCTCCATGGCTCCGCCGGCGGTGTCCAGGGACACCACCGCGGCAGTCTCCTCTTCGGCGGGCGTGGGCACGTGGTGTTTGTCAGGGTGACGCTTGTCAGCGTGGTCTTTGCCAGCATCGGGGCCCGCTGGCGTGCCGCCGGGGTACTGCGGCTCGTTCTGGTCAGTCATGGTCGCCTCCTTCGGCGTGGGAGGTGGACGTCGGATCCTGGTCGCTGTGAAGAACAGGGCGGTGGTGGACGGTGTCCGCATGCGCCTCGCCGGGTGAAAGCCCTGCCATCATGAGGCCCAGGACGTCACGGCCGGTCCCGGCGGGCACGATGCCCACGAGCTTGCCCTTGTAAAGCACGGCGATACGGTCGGCGAGCTCCATGACTTCGTCGAGTTCGGTGGACACGATCATTACCGGTGTGCCCTGGTCCCGCTCAGCCACGATGCGCTTGTGCAGGAACTCGATGGATCCCACGTCCACGCCGCGGGTGGGTTGGGAGGCCATGAACAGGCGGAGCGGCCGGGAGAGCTCCCGTGCCATCACCACCTTCTGCTGGTTGCCGCCTGAGAGCGTTCCCGCGGCCAACGACCCGGAGGGAGTACGGACGTCGAATTCGTCAATCCGGGATTTGGCATTCTCCAAGATCTTGGCGGGGCTCATGCTGATGCCCTTGGCGAACGGCGGCTGGTCGTACAGGTCAAGCACCAGATTCTCCGCAATCGAGAAGGTACCGATGAGTCCGTCGACTGACCTGTCTTCAGGAACGAAGCCAACGCCGGCCTGCAGCACTTCCTTCACACTGCGGCCCAGGAGTTCCTTTCCGTCGAGCAGGACGGAACCGCTGACGCGCTCCTGCAACCCGAGGATCGCCTCGGTGAGTTCCGTCTGGCCGTTGCCCTGGACGCCGGCGACGGCGAGGATTTCACCGCGGGCAATGCTGAAGCTGACGCCATCCACGGTGTGGTGGCCGTTCGGGGCAATGACGGTAAGGTCCTTGACCTCGAACGTGGTTTCCTGCGGCTGTGCCGGGGCCTTGTCCAGCGTGAGGCTCACCGCGCGGCCCACCATCATCGACGCCAGTTCGGTGGTTGGTGCGCCGGGATCGGCACTCCCCACCACCTTGCCGCGCCGGATGACAGTGATGATGTCCGAGACGGCCTTCACCTCCCGCAGCTTGTGGGAGATGAAAACGATGGATGTGCCGCTGCTTTTGAGCTGGCGCATGATGTCCAGCAACTCGTCGGTCTCCTGGGGCGTCAGCACCGCAGTTGGCTCATCCAGGATCAGCACCTTGGCCTCGCGCACGAGCGCCTTGATGATTTCAACGCGCTGCTGGACACCAACCGGGAGGTCTTCCACGAGGGCGTCGGGATCGACGTCGAACCCGTAGCGGTCCGAGATCTCCTGGATCTTGCGGCGGGTGTTATCCAGGTTCAGGAAGCCGCCCGCTTTGGTGGACTCGGCGCCGAGCGCCACGTTTTCCGCCACGGTGAACACGGGCACCAGCATGAAGTGCTGGTGCACCATGCCGATCCCGGCAGCCATGGCGTCCCCGGGTCCCCGGAAGCTGACCGGTTCGTCGTCGATGAGGATTTCGCCGTCGGTGGGCTCGTACAGCCCGTAGAGAACATTCATCAGGGTGGACTTGCCGGCCCCGTTTTCGCCCAACAGACAATGAATCTGACCGGGTTCAACAACCACGTCTATGTGATCATTGGCGAGCAGGGAGCCGAAGCTTTTGGTGATCCCCTTGAGTTCAAGTTTCAAAACTCTGACCAATCTCGTTGCGTCCGGAACTGCTGGCCGGACGGGATATGTGGCTGCAGCACCAGCCTAGTGCCTGCAGTCATGGGTGAGCCGGAAGCGCCCAACGAAAAGCGCCACCTCCCGTGCAGTCAATGACCATCCGGGCGGTGGCGCTTAGCGGAGGAGGTTACGCCTTGGGGCTGGCTGCGGACTCAACCTTCAGCTTGCCGTCGACGATGTCCTTCTTGATCTGGTCCAGCTCCGTCTTTACCTCGGCCGGAACAGCCGAATCGAGGTCGTGGAACGGGGCCAGCTGGACGCCCTCGTTGGCGAGCGTGCCGATGTACGGCTCGTTGGTGAACTTCCCGTCCTTGTCTTCCTTGACGACGGTCTCAACGGCGGAGCCCATCTGCTTCATGACCGAGGACAGCATGATCCCCTTGTAGTCGGGCGCGGTGAGGAAGCCGTCGGAGTCGACCCAGATGAGCTTGACGTCCTTGCCTGCGGCCTTGGCTTCCTTGAGAGCTGCACCGGCGCCCTTGCCCACCGGGCCGGCAACGGGCATGACCACGTCGGCACCCTGGTCCAGGAAGTTCTGGGTCAGCTGCTTACCCTTGTCCTGCTTTTCGAAGTCGCCGGTGAAGCTGCCGTCCTGCTTGGCCTTGTCCCAGCCGAGGAGCTTGACGTCCTTGCCCTTCTTCTCGTTGTAGTACTTCACGCCGTCCGCGTAGCCGTCCATGAAGATGGTGACCGTGGGGATCTTGATGCCGCCGAAGGTAGCCACCGTGCCGGTCTTCGTTGAGGCGGCGGCCAGGTAGCCGGCCATGAAGGCAGCCTGGGCCGTGTCGTAGATGATGGGCTTGACGTTGGCAATCGGCTTGGCGTAGCCGAAGTCGATGATGGCGAAGTGGAGGTCCGGGTTGGCCTCGGCCTGCTTCTTCGTGGCGTCACCGAGGAGGAAGCCGACCGTCACTGTGAGGTTGCAGCCCGCGGACACCATGGCCCGAAGGTTCGGTTCGAAGTCATTGTTGGTCTTGGACTCGACCTGGTTGACCTTGATGCCAAGGTCCTTCTCAGACTTCTTGAGGCCCTCGTAGGAGGACTGGTTGAACGACTGGTCGTCGAATCCGCCGGAGTCGGACACGATGCAACCCGTGTAGTCGCTGGCGGTGGCGGTCGGAGTGCCTGCTTGGGGTGCGGGGCCGCAGCCGGTCAGGAGCAGGGCTGCCGCGCCGACGGAAGCCACGCCGGCGAGGGAACCGCGCTTGACGTTTGCACGCAGTGAGTTCTTCAAATTTCCTCCAGGAAGAAAGAGATAGGCGCCACGACGGAGATTCAATGAGTGTCCGTTTCTAATGCTCCACACTGAAATTCTGTTTTCACTGATGGTTTCGCAGCACTGCGCCGAAGCGCACTTATGAAAGCCACTGTAGTGGCCTGCGCCACGTCCGGATAACACATCGGCGGCGGAAAACGAAGATTGTTGAGAACTTGTTACCTATCAGTAGCCGGGCACCTGCACGTGGTCGGCGGAGCCGGTCAGCAGCCCGCCAAATACGGCGCGAACGGACACTTGAGGCCCCGAATCTTCGGGGCCTCAAGTGTTCGTTCGCGCTGTTGGTTCCGCTAGATGCGGACCAGCATCTTTCCGGTGTTTGCACCGTCCAGAAGGTCAATGAAGGCCTGCGGCGCGTTCTCGAGGCCGTCCACCACGGTTTCGTCGTAGGAGACGGAGCCGTCGGCCAGCCAGCCGGCCATGTGCTCGGCAAACTCACCCGCGTACTGCCGGTAGCTGCCCACGAGGAATCCCCTCAGCGTCAGCTGCTTGCCGATCGCCAGGGCAAGGTTGCGCGGAGCGGCCGGCGGCTCCGTCGAGTTGTACTGCGCGATGGCGCCGCACATGGCCACGCGGCCGCCAACGTTCAGGACGGACAACGCGGCCTCGAGGTGGTCCCCGCCCACGTTGTCGAAGTAGACGTCAATCCCGGTTTCCCCGGCGGCGGCCTTGAGCTGATCCCGGACCGGCGCGTCGCGGTAGTTGAAAGCCGCGTCAAAGCCGAGCTCCAGGAGGCGGGCCACCTTCTCCGGAGAGCCGGCGCTGCCGATCACCCGGGATGCGCCCATGGCCTTGGCGATCTGCCCCACGAGCGAACCGACGGCCCCGGCAGCACCGGAGACGAACACGGCGTCCCCGGCCTTGAACCCGGCTACCTTCAGCAGGCCGGCGTAGGCAGTGAGACCGGTCATGCCCAGCGCGCCGAGGAAGGCGGACGCCGGTGCCAGATCGGTGCGCGCAGGCGTGGTTGCGCTGACGTCCACCACGGCATACTCCCGCCAGCCGAGATGATGCACGACGGCGTCCCCCACCTTGCGGTCGGCGGCCCGGGACGCGATCACCTCACCCACGGCCCCGCCGTCGAGCGCTTTATCCAGCGCAAACGGCGCTGAGTAGGATTTGGCGTCGTTCATCCGGCCGCGCATGTACGGATCCACCGAGATGAATTGGTTTCGGACCAGCACCTGCCCGTCCCGGAGCTCCGGAAGCGGACTTTCGGCGAGCCGGAAGTTCTCCGGCGCCGGGCGGCCCACGGGGCGGGAGGCCAGCTGGATCTCGCGGGTTACTGCGGGCAGGGCCCGGTCCTGGCTGCCGCTCATGCTGCGAACTCCACGAGGGTCAGCGCCACATCCATGTTGCCGCGGGTCACGTTTGAGTAGGGGCAGATCCGGTGCGCCTTGGCCATGAGCGCCTCGGCGGAAGCCCGGTCGAGCGCCGGCAGGGCGATCTCAAGTTCGGCCGCCAGGCCGTAGCCGTCACCGCCGTCGAGGGCGCCAAAGTGGATCTTCGCCGCCACGGCGGAATCGGTGAGATCGGCGCGTTCCTTGCGGCCCACCACCCGGAGGGCGGAGTGGAAGCAGGCGGCGTAGCCGGCAGCGAAGAGCTGTTCCGGGTTGGTGCCCTGACCGCTTCCGCCGAGCTCCACGGGGCTGGCCAGGGTCACGTCCAGCTTGCCGTCCTTGGTGCGCGCGGAGCCGTCGCGGCCTTCGCCGGAAGCGAGGGCCTCGGCAGTGTAGAGAGTCTTCAAAATACGGTCCGTTCTGATGGTTTCGGAAGTCCGGGTGTTATGCGGTGTCAATAGGGGTTGGTGTTGAGGCCGGAGTGGGGCGTCAGTGCGAATCGTGCAGGGCGGCAGTGAGCTTGCCGAGGGTTTCGCGGAGCTGGTCAAGCTCCCGGGGACTCAGGCCGGCGGCTTCGGCGAGGCGCTGGGGAATGCCGGAAGCCTTGCTGCTGAGGGCCATGCCGTCCGCGGTCAGATGCACAGCGACCCGCCGCTCATCCTCTGCGGAACGGCGGCGTTCCACCAGGCCCATGGCTTCGAGCCGCTTGAGCAGGGGTGACAGGGTGCCGGAATCGAGCCCCAGCTCCTCCCCCAGTTCCCGCACGCCGCGCGGTTCGTTTTCCCACAGCACCAGCATCACGAGGTACTGCGGGTAGGTCAGGCCGAGCCCGTCCAGCAGCGGCCGGTAGACGGCGGTGGCCGCCCGGGACGCGGAATAGAGCGCAAAGCACACTTGGCGGTCAAGGCGGGGAGCGTCGGTCATGACCGTAACGTTAGCCCACAATTCAATTGTGCACAACTTACCTAGGCGAAAGATAAGCGCGAACGAACAGTTGAGGCCCCTTGAGTCGTGGGAAAAGGGGGCTTAAGTGTCCGTTCGCGCTCGCGCGGAGGGGCTTAGAGGTCGCGGATCGTGCGGAGGGCCGCGGCCGTGAGCACCTGGATGCCGTAGCCCAGGGCACGCTCGTCCAGGATGTAGTCGCCGCGGTGGAGGTCGTATTCCTCGCCGCCGGGAGTCTTGGTGCCCAGGCGCATCATGGCACCGGGCAGCTCGGCGAGGAACCAGGCGAAGTCCTCGCCGCCCATGGACTGCGGGGTGAGGACCACGGCGCCTTCGCCGATCTCAGCGCGGGCCGCGGCCTCGATGAGTGCGGTCTCGTGCTCCGAGTTGACCACCGGCGGAACACCGCGGGTGTGCTCCAGCCGGACGTCCACGCCATAGGGCTCGGCCACCTGATGGACTACTTCGTCCAGGAGTTCGCCGGCGCTGTGCCAGGCGTCGCGGTCCAGGCACCGCATGGTCCCGGCCATGTAGCCGATGCCCGGAATGGCGTTGGGCGCCGAACCGGCGGAGATATGGCCCCACACGACAGAGACGCCGCTGCGGACATCCACTCGGCGCGAAAGGACGGCCGGCACGTTGACGGCGATCTGCGCCAGCGCGAAGACGAGGTCCTCGGTCAGATGCGGGCGCGACGTGTGGCCGCCGCGGCCGGAAAGCTCGATCCTGATGGTGTCCGATGCCGAGGTGATGGCGCCGATGCGCGTCCCGATCTTGCCGACGTTGATTCGCGGGTCGCAGTGCAGGGCCAGGATACGCGGCACGCCGTCAAGGACGCCCTGCTCGATGCAGGCGTGTGCGCCGCCCGGCATGGTCTCCTCGGCCGGCTGGAAAATGATCCGGACAGAACCGCCCAGAGGGGCTTCCTGGTGCATGCGGTGCAGCACCAGGGCGATGCCCAGCATGGTGGTGGTGTGGACGTCGTGACCGCAGGCATGGGTGACGCCGTGGTTCTTCGAGGCGAAGGGCAGGCCCGTTTCCTCAATGATGGGCAGCGCGTCGATGTCGCCGCGCAGCGCGGTGGCGATGGGGCCCTCGCCGACGTCGACGGTCAGGCCGGTGCCGTCGAGCCGGCGGGGCTCGAGGCCTGCGGCCTCCAGCCGTTCCACGAGCTTGTCGGTGGTCCGGAACTCCTTGAATGACAGTTCGGGGTGCGCATGCAAATCCCGGCGAAAGTCGATCAGTTCCGGCAGGAGCGGTTCGAGCCACGGCCCCACCAGCGCGGTGGGCTCAGCTTCAGTAGTGTAATTGCGCACACCTCAACTGTAGCGAGGGCCGAAAGAATAGCGGCATCGCCTTCGCCGCGTTACGGACTGCTAGAGGACGTCGGTGTCGCCGCTGGCCTTCAGCGCGTCCACGGCCTGCTTCACCCGCTGGGCGTGCTGCTTGGTGGTGACCAGCAGCGCATCAGGGGTATCCACGATGACCACGTCCTTGATCCCGATCAGCGCAATGACCCGCTTGGTGTCCGAGACCACCACGCCGCTGGCGTTTTCGGTGAAGACGCGCGCGCCCTCGCCGAGGACAGTCACCTCGTCCACTTCCTTGGCGCTGTTGAGCCGGCCAACGGAGGCGAAGTCGCCGACGTCGTCCCAGCGGAACGTTCCGGGCACGACGGCGACGTCCCCGGCGGCCGCCGCGGGCTCGGCCACCGCATAGTCGATCGCGATCTTGGGCAGCGTGGGCCAGATGCGGGCGGTGACTTCGTCGCGATGCGGCGTGTCCCAGGCCTCGGCGATTTCCTGCAGGCCGTTGAACAGTTCGGGCTGGTTTGCTTCCAGGTGCTTGAGCATGAGGGCAACGGGAGCCACGAACATGCCGGCGTTCCATACATATTCGCCGCTGTCCACATACTGCTGGGCGACGTCCTCGTCCGGCTTTTCGACGAACTCCACCACCGCCTGGGCGCTGGGCGCTCCGGGAATGTGAAGCGACGCGCCGGACCGGATGTAGCCGAATCCCGTGGACGGGTGCGTCGGCTTGATGCCGATGGTGACGATCTTGCCTGCCGCCGCCGTGTGAATGGCTTCGCGGACGGCATCCTGGAAGAGCTCGTCCGGGCTGATCACCTGGTCGGCGGCGAAGGAGCCCATGATGATGTCCGGATCGCGCTGGTGCAGGATGGCTGCGGCCAGGCCGATGGCCGCCCCGGAGTCTTTCGGCTCGCTCTCCAGCACGAGGTCGCCGTCCTGGACCTCCGGCAGCTGACGGCAGACGGCCGCCCGGTGCGCAGTTCCGGTGACAACCAGGACGCGATTGCCCGCAAGGGGCTCGAGCCGGTCGTAGGTGGCACGCAGAAGCGTGCTCCCCGAGCCGGTGAGGTCATGAAGGAATTTGGGAGCTGCTGCACGTGACAGAGGCCAGAGGCGGGTCCCCACACCACCTGCAGGAATCACAGCAATAAAGCGGCTGAGCGGTGAATCCTGGCTTGTCACTTTGTCTTTACTCATCACGGCCTACTTTAGCCGACGACCCCGGCCAGACCCCCGCGACGCCACCGGCGCCGCGGACACAGTGGGAACCGGATGTGGCGTTCGTCTCAAATTTCGCCAAAAACCGTACAGTACGTGGTCACGTAGGACCGCCTGAATTGAATAAGCTGTGAGCGAAGCCTAGATTTAGGCCTGAGCTACGAGTGCTCTCGCAGTAGGCGTTCCCCCCGCGTGGATCCCACGCCAGCGCCGCTGTGTTGCAGGGAGGTTTATTCAGTGCCGACGAAACCAGCTGGCACCTTGTACCGCGGCCGTGAAGGCATGTGGTCCTGGGTTGGACACCGTATTACCGGTGTTGTGATCTTTTTCTTCTTGTTGGTCCATGTGCTGGACACCTCCCTCGTGAGGGTGTCGCCGGAGGCCTACACCGCTGTGATCGGTGCCTACAAGAACCCGCTGATGGCCCTGGGTGAAACGGGCCTCGTCGCAGCGATTGTGTTCCACGCCTTCAACGGCCTGCGGATCATCGCCGTCGACTTCTGGAAGAAGGGTGCCAAATACCAGCGCCAGATGCTCTGGGTAGTGCTGGGCCTCTGGATCGTCACCATCGTGGCCTTCGCCATCCGCCACCTGTCCCTCGCACTCGGAGGTCACTAAGCCATGACTGCAACGCAGATCCAGTCCCCGCGCAGCGGCAGCACCATCGCTCCGAAGTACCGCCGCGGCGGCAGCTCCCGCAGCAACTTCGAAATGCTGGCGTGGCTCTTCATGCGGCTCTCCGGCGTGGTGCTGGTTGTCCTGATCTTCGGCCACCTTTTCGTGAACCTCCTGGTGGGCGAGGGCATTCACGCCATCGACTTCGGCTTCGTGGCCGGCAAGTGGGCTGACCCGTTCTGGCAGTTCTGGGACCTCGCCATGCTCTGGCTCGCCATGCTGCACGGCACCAACGGCGTCCGCACCATCATCAACGACTACGCCGAGAAGGACTCCACCCGCTTCTGGCTCAAGATGGTCCTCTTCACCGCCGCTGCCGTGATCATCATCCTTGGCACCCTGGTGATCTTCACCTTCAACCCGTGCCCGGTCGTGAACGGCGTCCAGCTCCCCGGCGGCTTCTGCCCCGCGTAGCAAACCGCGGCTGCCCGCCCCGTCCGGCGGGCATCTGTTTTGCGGAGCCGGCTTCAGCCCGCCCGTTGTTTTATTGCGAATTTTGAGAGAAAGAGCGTCTGGTATGCAGGTCCATAAGTACGACGTCGTCATCGTCGGTGCCGGTGGCGCTGGCATGCGCGCCGCGATCGAATCCGGTCAGCGCGCGCGAACAGCAGTACTGACCAAGCTCTACCCCACCCGCTCCCACACGGGTGCGGCGCAGGGCGGCATGTGTGCGGCATTGGCCAACGTCGAAGAAGACAACTGGGAATGGCACACGTTCGACACCATCAAGGGCGGCGACTACCTGGTTGACCAGGATGCCGCCGAAGTCATGGCCAAGGAGGCCATCGACGCAGTGCTGGACCTCGAAAAGATGGGCCTGCCGTTCAACCGCACGCCCGAGGGCCGCATCGACCAGCGCCGCTTCGGCGGCCACACCCGCGATCACGGCAAGGCTCCCGTCCGCCGCGCCTGCTATGCAGCCGACCGCACCGGCCACATGATCCTGCAGACGCTGTACCAAAACTGCGTCAAGCACAACGTCGAGTTCTACAACGAGTACTACGTCCTGGACCTCCTCACCGTCGAGGAAGACGCCGTGCGCGAGGACGGCACGCCGTACAAGCAGAAGCGCGTTGCCGGCGTGGTCTCCTACGACCTCGCCTCCGGTGAACTGCACGTTTTCCAGGCCAAGTCCGTGGTGTTCGCCTCCGGCGGCGCCGGCAAGGTCTTCAAGACCACGTCCAACGCCCACACCCTGACCGGTGACGGCATGGGCATCGCGTTCCGCCGCGGCATCCCCCTGGAGGACATGGAGTTCTTCCAGTTCCACCCGACAGGCCTTGCCGGCCTGGGCATCCTGCTTTCCGAGGCTGCGCGTGGCGAAGGCGCCATCCTGCGCAACTCCGAGGGCGAACGCTTCATGGAGCGCTACGCCCCCACCATCAAGGACCTCGCACCGCGTGACATCGTGGCCCGCTCCATGGCCAACGAAGTCCGCGAAGGCCGCGGCTGCGGACCGAACAAGGACTACGTCCTCCTGGACCTGACCCACCTTGAGCCCGCGCACATCGACGCAAAGCTGCCGGACATCACCGAGTTCGCCCGCACGTACCTCGGCGTCGAGCCCTACACGGAGCCGGTACCGGTGTTCCCGACGGCCCACTACGCCATGGGCGGCATCCCCACCAACATCACCACCGAAGTGCTGCAGGACAACGACACCGTGGTGCCGGGCCTCTACGCAGCCGGTGAGGTGGCCTGTGTTTCGGTGCACGGCTCCAACCGTCTGGGCACCAACTCCCTGCTGGACATCAACGTGTTCGGCAAGCGCGCCGGCATCGCCGCCGCCGAGTACGCCAAGACGGCGGACTTCGTGGAACTGCCGGAGGACCCGGAGGCCTACACGATTGAGCTCCTCAACATCGCCCGCAACGGCAACGGTGAGGAGAAGGTGGCCCAGATCCGCAAGGAACTCCAGGACACCATGGACGCCAACATGCAGGTGTTCCGCACGGCCGAAACCCTCAACCAGGTCCTGAAGGACATCGCCTCGTTCGAGGAGCGCTACAAGCGCATCAACGTCCAGGACAAGGGCAAGCGCTTCAACCTGGACCTCCTTGAGGCGGTTGAACTCGGCTTCCTGCTGGAACTGGCGAAGGTCATGACGGTTGCTGCCCTGCACCGCGAGGAATCGCGCGGCGGCCACTTCCGCGAGGACTTCCCGGAACGCGACGACGAAAAATTCATGAAGCACTCCATGGCGTACAAGGACGAGCACGCTCCCGCGGACGGGTCCGCGGAAAGCATTGCCGGGATTCGGCTTGGCACCAAGCCGGTTGTATTTACGCGCTACGAGCCGATGGTGAGGAAGTACTAATATGTCCGCTGAACTTGCTGAGCCAGCCTCAAAGATCGAGCTGCCTGCCCATGTGGGAGGCGGCGGAGAAATCCCCACCTTCGACATCACCCTGCGCGTCCGCCGCTACGACCCCGAGGTTTCCGAAGAAGCCCGCTGGGATGACTTCAAGCTGACCATGTACGGCACGGATCGCGTGCTGGACGCCCTGCACAAGATCAAGTGGGAAGTGGACGGCAGCGTCTCCTTCCGCCGTTCCTGCGCCCACGGCGTCTGCGGCTCCGATGCCATGCGCATCAACGGCCGCAACCGCCTTGCCTGCAAGACCCTCCTGAAGGACCTGGACACGACCAAGCCCATCACCGTTGAGCCCATCAAGGGCCTGCCGGTGGAAAAGGACCTGATCGTGGACATGGAACCGTTCTTCCAGTCCTTCCGCGAGGTCATGCCCTTCCTGATCAACAGGGGCCACGAGCCCACCAAGGAGCGCCTGCAGTCCGCGGAGGACCGTGAGCGGTTCGACGACACCACCAAGTGCATCCTCTGCGCCGCGTGCACGTCGTCCTGCCCGGTGTTCTGGACCGACGGCCAGTACTTCGGCCCGGCCGCGATCGTCAACGCCCACCGGTTCATCTTCGATTCCCGTGACGACGCCGGCGACATGCGCCTGGAGATCCTGAACGACAAGGAAGGCGTGTGGCGCTGCCGCACCACCTTCAACTGCTCCGAAGCATGCCCGCGAGGCATCCAGGTCACGCAGGCGATTGCCGAAGTCAAGCAGGCGATCCTCGCCCGCAAGATCTAGCTCAAGGCACCGCGGACGACGGCGTCTCTCACCACGTACGGAAAACGTACGGTGAGGGGCGCCGTCGTCGTTTCCGGAAAAGCGCAAGAGAGCCCGTCCAACGAAAGGGTGCGTCATGTCACGCTCCGAAAAAGTCACCTTCGAAGGTTCCACCGGCGAGGCGCTCTCCGGCCTCCTCGACCTGCCCGACGGGCCGGTGAAGGGCTGGGGCGTGTTCTCGCACGGCTTCACGCTGGGCAAGGACAGCCCCGCGGCGTCGCGCATGTGCAAGGCACTGGCTGACAGCGGGATCGGCATGCTCCGCTTCGACAACCTGGGGCTGGGAGATTCCGCGGGCCTGTGGTCCGAGGGCTCCTTCAGCCACAAGGTGGCGGACACCGTCCGGGCCGCGGAATTCATGCGCGCCGGGGGCCGGCAGATTTCGCTGCTGGTGGGCCACTCCTTCGGCGGTGCCGCCGTCCTCGCGGCGGCCTCGGAGATCCCTGAACTTGACGCCGTGGCAACCGTTGGGGCGCCGTTTTCGCCGAAACACGTGGCTCACGTTTTTGACGCCGCGCTGGACAAGATCCTCAGCGAAGGCAGTGCCGAGGTAGACCTGGGCGGCAAGCGGGTGGAGATCCGCCGGCACTTCGTGGAGGACCTGGAAAACGCCGACCTCACCGACTGCATCAAGCGGCTGCACAAGCCCCTGATGGTGCTGCACTCCCCCACGGACAACACTGTGGGCATCGAGAACGCCAGCACCATCTTCCAGACGGCACGCCACCCGCGCAGCTTCGTCTCCCTCGAGGGCAGCGACCACCTGCTGACCGGCAAGGGGCAGGCGGCCCGGGCCGCGAAGATTATCGCGGCGTGGGCCGATCAGTACCTCGACGCCGGGCGGTAACGCCCACCGGGCGCGGGTGCTCGGCCGGGTGGTTCCGCTCCACGGGCGTCTTTCCGGGCTGCACCTGGCGTGATCCCCAGCCTGTTGCCTTGGCAGCCGGAGCGGCTTTCAGGTCCTCCTCGCGGATGGCGGACCACGCCGCGGCCACGAGGTACACCTGGCTGACGAGGTTGAACCAGATCAGCAGCCCGATGATGATCGCGAACGGCGCCAGGATGGGATTGCGTCCGGCGCCGGCCAGCAGTTCCGTGCTGAACACCTGCAGGACGGCGGTGCCGACTCCGGCGAGGATGGTTCCCTCCAGCAGTGCCCGGCGGGAGAGCTTGAGACCCCCTGCCAGCCTGAACATGATGATTGCCGTGATCCAGTTGAGCACCAGCGGCACGGCGATCTTGATCAACGCCGCCAGCGGCCCGGCCACGGCAGGGTCCATCCGGAGCTGCTCGATCACCCAGCCGGCGGCGGTTCCGAAGACGAGCGATGCCCCGGAGCTGATGACGAGTGCGACGCCGAGCAGCAACAGGGTTCCGGCGTCGTGCAGTTTCATGACCACCGGGTTGAGTTTCAGCGGCCCCAGAACCATGACGCCGCGGAGGCCCTCGCGGAGTCCGGCGATCCAGCCCAATGACGTGATCACCGTGACGGCGGCGGCGATCACTGCGGTCCAGCCGAGGCCATCAGGGTTGAGGAGGTCCTTCGGATCCACCAGCCCGTCGCCGCCGTTGACCTTGAGCAGGCCCGGCGCGCTTTCCGAGACGCTGGCGATGATCCGGTCCAAAAGTACCGGCTGGCCGCGGAGCACCAGCCCGGCGATGGAAAATCCGGTGGTCAGCAGGCCGGTGATGGAGAAGAACATGTTGAACCCGATGCCGGCGCTCATCAGCGGGCCGTGCTGGAGCGTGTAATGCTGCCAGGCCCGCATGGGCCGGAACGCGTTCAGCCGGGCGAGCAGCCACTGGAACATTGCCATCGCCTGGGCCATGGGGCCGGCGCCTGACCTGCGCGTCTTGCCCCACTCCATCTGCTTGCGGCTGACTTCGAGCTTGAGGCGGGCACGTTCAGTGGGTAGCGGCTGCTCCGTCGGCGTCCGCAGCCCGGAGGGTGTCTCGTTCGCCGTCTGGTTCGGTACCAAAGTCAAGCTCTTCCCGTAGCTGCCAAATACCGTCTGTGTCGTGCTCGTAGAGTCCCATGCTAACCACGGGGAAGGTCGCCCTGTACTCCTTCAGCACGGTTTCGGCCTCGTCGAGGCTCTCCGGAGCGACGTCGTGGGCAATGGTCACATGCGGGTGGTAGGCAAACGGCAGCTCGCGTTCCAGCGGCCCGGTCTGCAGCTTTTCGTGGAGTTCGACGCAGGCTCCGAAGCCTTCCTCCACGTTGATGAACACGACAGGCGAAACGGGCCTGAAGGAGCCCGTTCCGGCGATGGTGACCATGAACGGGGCCTGCGTGCGGGCCACCTCGCGGACGTGGTCCCGGGCCGTCTCCCAGTCCTGCGTGGGTGTGGTGGTGACGAGGGTGATGTGGGCCGGAATGACCGTGGCCATGGGGTCCCCGAAGGACGCCCGCCATCGCTGCAGTTCCTCCGCGATCTCAGGGGGGAAGCCCAGAATGACCCCGAGGCTCATTCCGTTGCTGACTCCGCTGTTGGCGGGCGTGGGAGCGGGCATCGGTCTAGCGGGCTCCGGCATATGGAAGGAATCCGACCTTGGCATAGACGTCCTGCAGGGTGGCCGACGCAATCCCGCGCGCTTTGTCCGCCCCGAGTGCAAGGAGACGGTCCAGTTCTGCGGGGTCTGCGAGCAGTTCGTTGGCGCGGCTGCGGATCGGTGTCAGGTGCTCGGTCACCACCTCGGCCAGGTCCACCTTGAGGTGGCCGTACATCTTGCCTTCGTAGGCCTTGACCAGCTGCTCCACGCTCTGGCCGGTGATGGCGGAGTAGATGGTCAGCAGGTTGGAGATGCCCGGCTTGGCCTCGCGGTCGAACCGGATCTCGGTCTCGGCGTCGGTCACGGCCGATTTGATCCGCTTGGCGGTGACTTTGGGGTCATCGAGCAGGTTGATCAGGCCAGCCGGAGACTCCGAGGACTTGGACATCTTGGCGGTGGGGAGCTGCAGGTCGTAGATCTTCGCCGATTCCTTCTGGATGAAGGGCTCGGGAACAGTGAACGTCTTGCCGAACCGGGTGTTGAACCGGGCGGCGAGGTCGCGGCTGAGCTCCACGTGCTGCCGCTGGTCCTCGCCCACAGGCACACCGTGCGGCTGGTAAAGCAGGATATCCGCGGCCTGGAGAACGGGGTAGGTGAACAGCCCCACGCTCGCATGGTCCGAGCCCTGCCTGAGCGCCTTGTCCTTGAACTGCGTCATGCGGGAGGCCTCGCCGAAGCCCGTGATGCAGTTCAGGACCCAGGCAAGCTGGGCGTGTTCGGGCACCTGGGACTGGACGAACAACGTGCATTTGTCCACGTCCACGCCGCCGGCAATGTACTGGGCCGCCGTGACTCGGGTGCGGCGGGCAAGTTCGGCGGGGTCCTGCGGGACGGTGATGGCGTGCAGGTCCGGGATGAAGAAGATGGCGTCGTACTCGTCCTGCATCCGCACCCAGTTCACGAGGGCGCCCAGGTAGTTGCCGAGGTGCAGCGAGTCAGCGGAAGGCTGCATTCCCGACAGGATGCGGTGCCGGATTCCGGCGTCCTGCTGGATTCCGGCAACGGGCTGCTCGGAAGCTGCGGCGTCAGTCACGGTTGGGCTGGAGGTCATTCGTCGAGGCCTTAAGACTAGAGCTGGTAGTCCACTACCAGCGGTGCATGGTCAGAGAAACGTGTGTCCCACGAGGGAGCCCGGTCCACGACGGCCGAAACTGCTGCGGCGGCGAGGCCCGGGGTGGCCATGTGGTAGTCGATGCGCCAGCCCGAGTCGTTGTCGAAGGCCTGGCCGCGCTGCGACCACCAAGTGTAGGGGCCGTTGACGTTACCCGCCAGGCCCCTGTGAACATCCTTCCAGCCGATTTCCTCGCCGAAGAATCGGTCGAAGTAGGCACGCTCCTCCGGAAGGAAGCCCGCACGCTTGACGTTGCCCTTCCAGTTCTTGATGTCCAGCTCGGTGTGGCCGACGTTCAGGTCCCCCGTGACCAGCGCGTGGTCGCTGTGCTTGGACAGTTCGGTCAGGCGGCTGGTCATGACGTCCAGGAAACGGTACTTGTCCACCTGCTTCGGGGTGTCTGCCTCGCCGGAGTGGACGTAGGCGCTCACCACGGTCAGCTGGGCAGGATTGCCCGCAGCGTCAGTGACCCGGAAATCCGCTTCCACCCAGCGTCCCGCCGTAGCGAAGTAGTCATCGCCGATGTGCGTGCGCGTGGCCACCGGCTCGGCCCGGGAGGCAATGGCGACGCCGGCGCGGCCCTTGGCCTCGGCCTCGGCGTGCAGGATGTGCCAGCCTTCGCCGATGAGCTGGTGGACGATCGCGTCAGGCGCGCGGACCTCCTGCAGGGTAAGGATGTCCACCTCGCGGGGTGCCAGCCACTCGGCCATGCCCTTCTTATAGGCAGCGCGAAGGCCGTTTACGTTGACTGTTGCGATGCGAAGGTGGTCCTTCTTCAATGCCGAGCTCACCCGTTCCACTCTAGTCGATGATGGTTCCGGTCACGGGCTCACCGGAGTCGCCGGAGGACTTGATCATGTCACGGGCGTTGGTGGCTGTGATCTCGATGGTCTCGAGGGCACGGCGGATGGTGTCCTGGTCCGCGGCGGCGCCCTTGGCACGTTCCTGCTCCACCACGCGCACCTGGACCTGCACGATCTTGAAGGAGTGGTCCAGTTTCATGTCGCGGACTTCGTCGGCTTCGCTGCGCGACTTCACCAGGCGGGTGCCCCCATGGTCCGCACTGCCCGACGACGGCGCGCGCCCGGCAGCCGCGTTGAACGCGTTGTGCGCCTCGTTGAGCTTCGCCCCCGCCCTCCTGGCGGCCTTCTGGATACTGAAAACCACGAAGGTTGCCAGCAGCAGCCAGAACAGTGCGATGACGGCCACGACCCAGCCCACGACGTCGTTCTGGTTGGCGGCAAAGATGACGGCCACCACGAACGCCGTGACCAGGACCATCAGGCCGGGGCCGCTGATGCGGAACATGGAGAATCCGCCCTTGGCCGGGTTGGACGAAGATTTGGGGCTGCCAAGAGATTGCATGCAGCTATTGTCTCAAACCCGCGGACCCGGCTCCGCACGCTTCCACCCCCGGCGAACAGCGGGTCGCGGACAACGAGAGGACAGCTACTTGAGGAACAGGCTCCTCAGCCTGCCGGTGGTCAGCATGAGCCCGAGCACGATCATCACCACGTAGTAGCCGATGTGGATGGCGGTTGCCGAGGTAAAGGTGGCCGAGTTGATCTCGCGCAGCAGCTCAACGCCGTGCCACAGGGGCATCGCCTGGATCAGCCACTGGATGTACTCCGGGTACACGCTGAGCGGATAGAAGGTGGCGCTGAACAGGAACATGGGAAGCATGATGAAGTTGATCCAGTCCATTTGCTGGAACGTCTTCATGAAGCTGGTGATGCCCATGCCGAAGCTGGCAAAGCCGAAGGCGATGAGGACCGAGGCGGGAACCATCAGGAGGGCCCACGGCGTGGTGATCAGTCCCATGAGGCCCATGACGGCGGTGAACCCTGTGGCGTACAACAGCCCGCGCAGCAGCGCCAGGAAGATCTCTCCCATCGCCACGTCCAGAGGTCCCAGCGAGGTGTAGAGCATGCCCTGGTAGAGCTTGGCGAAGTTCATCTTGAAGAAGACGTTCCAGGTCGAGTCGTACGCCGCCCCGTTCATCGCGGAGACGGCGAGGAGGGCGGGCGCAATGTAGGCCGCGTAGCTGATCTCCTGGCCGCCCGGGCCCTGGACGGAGCCCACCACGGCGCCCATGCCGACTCCCATGGAGAGGAGGAACAGCACGGGCTCGAAGAACCCGGACAGCATGACCATCCAGTTGCTGCTCTTGGTGGCCATCAGCCCGCGACCGATCACTGCCCTGGCGTTTCGGGAATACAGCGGGCCGAAGCGCCGGTTCCGCGCCTCTTCGGTGACGCTGTGGCCCTGGGTCAGGACTGTCACTGCCCCATCCTCCTGACGAACTGGCGTTTGGTAAGGACCCACCCCAGCCAGGCGAGCCCGAGCAGGAAAACGACGTGGATGATGGTCAGCACCGGGGATTCCCCGTAGCCGTAGGTCATGACACGGCCCAGCTCGGTGCCGTGCCAGATGGGCGAGATCCAGCCGATCCAGCGGACCAGCACGGGCAGCGTGTCCAGCGGGAAAAAGGTCCCGGAGAACAGGAACAGCGGCATCACGATGAATCTCATGACCATGGCGAACTGGCCTTTGTCCTCCTTGATGGAGGCGGCGTAGGCCATCAGGGGCAGCCCGAACGACAGCCCGGCGAGCGTTGCCACCAGCACGGATCCCCAGCCCCAGCCGCTCGGCGATGCGCCGAACATCGCCACGATGACGAAGTAGATGACGGACTGCAGCAGGAAGCGGCAGGTCACGGCAATGATCTGTCCGCCCGCTATCTGCTCCGGGGTCAGCGGGGAGGCATGGGGCCCGTAGAAGACCCGGCGCCATCTGAAGCCGTCCATCACCGGGAAGGTGAACTCAGTGGCCGCCGTCATGACGGCGGCGGAGATGAGCAGCGCGGGGGCAATGAAGGCGATGTAGCTCACGCCGCCGAAGAATACCGAGGTTGTGTTGGTGTCCACGAGGGTGGCCAGGCCGACGCCCATGGCAAACAGGTAGGCCGCGGGCTGCCCCACGCTGTAGAGGAAGATGGACCAGCCGTATCCCTTCATGACGCGCAGGACCTGCTCGGCGTAGTAGAACGCGCCCCACCGGCGGGCCTTGGCAGCGGAAACCTCCGGCGAGTGGGCACGCAAAGGAGGTGCCGCCGTCGGACTTCCCGTCATGTCCTCGGTAAAAGACGGCTCAGTCAACGAGGCTCCTGCCGGTGAGCCGGAGGAAGACGTCCTCCAGCGACGACCTGCGCACCAGCGAGGTGAGCGGGCGCAGGCCGCGGCCGGAGACTTCCTCCAGTGCCCCCTCGCCGTCGTTCGTGTAGATAAGGACACGGTCGGGAAGTGTCTCCAGACGTTCGCCGATGCCTTCGAGTTCCGCGGCGATGCTGGCGTTGCGCTCGGAGCCGAACCTCAGCTCGAGGACCTCGCGGGTGGAGTACTCGCGGATCAGGCTGGCCGGCGATCCTTCCGCCATGATCCTGCCTTTGTCCACCACGATGAGCCGGTCGCAGAGCTGCTCGGCCTCGTCCATGTAGTGCGTGGTGAGGATCAGGGTGACGCCCTGTTCCTTGAGCCTGAAAAGGCGGTCCCAGAGGATGTGCCGTGCCTGCGGATCAAGGCCTGTGGTGGGTTCGTCAAGAAGGAGGATGCGGGGCTCGTTGATGAGCGAACGCGCGATGGTCAGGCGGCGTTTCATGCCGCCGGACAGCGCGTCCACCTTGGATTTGGCCTTGTCCGTGAGCTGCGCGAATTCCAGGAGCTCGTCCGCCTTGGGCCTGAGGTAGCTCATCGGCAGGCCGAAATAGCGCCCGTAGACCAGGAGGTTGTCCCGGACCTTGAGTTCCTCGTCCAGGTTGTCCTGCTGCGGCACCACGCCCAGGTGGGCGCGGACCTCCGGCCCGTGCTGTTCGGGGTCCAGGCCCATGATGGTCAGGCTGCCCGAGGTGCGCTGGGCCACCCCGCCGATCATCTTCATGGTGGTGGACTTGCCGGCACCGTTCGGGCCGAGCAGCCCGAACGACTCCCCCGCGGAAACGCTGAAGGAAATACCGTCGACGGCGGTGACGTCGCCGTAGGTTTTGGTCAGGTTTTCCGCGGTGATCACGTACTGCGGCGGAGCGGCTCCGGCGGCTTTGGCGGGCACAGGCTTCTTGGACGTTTCTTGAGCGGAATGGAGTTCGGGCACCCCCCTAAGCTAGTACGCGCAGGAGGTCAAAGGAATAGCCCGGTCTCGAAAAATCCATTCGTTGTCCGTAGCCCTGGCAGGCGTGTCTGGACCGGCCTTATTTTTGGTCGCCGCGCAGCACCTTAAGCCGCTCGCGGTACTCCGATTCGTTGATTTCGCCGCGTGCGTAACGCTCCCGCAGGACGCTTTCCCCGCCGCGGGTGGTAGCCCATTCGTGGTTCCGCCGCCAGGTACGCCGGGCGACGAAGATGAACAGCCCGATGACCAGGATCCAGAACAGCGGGAACAGCAGGAACCACGGCGAGAATCCGCCGCCGTCCCAAGGTCCATGGGCTGCGAGGTCGGCAGGAACCTGGGAGGCCGCTGCCGTAACGGTGGTGGCAAGGTCGGTGAGCATTTCAATCGTCCAAACTCTCAATACCGGGCCGTATTTCGGCTCTGTATCGAGTCTGGCCGTGCTTCGCCCGCCTGGCGTCCGCCGTCGGGAGTCACCTTCGGCGGCCGGCGTACTCCGGCGGGATGCCCGCGGCTGCGCCGTCAGGAGGCCGCGTCGTCAGGCCGGGCCGACGTCAGCCGGCCCAGCCCGGACGCACCAGCCCGGATTCGTAGGCCAGCACCACCAGCTGTGCCCGGTCCCGGACCAGCAGCTTGGTCATGATGCGGGAGACGTGGGTCTTTGCCGTGAGCGGTGTGATGAACAGCCGCTCGGCGATCTCGGCGTTGTTCAGGCCTTCGCCCACCAGCCGCAGGACCTCGCGTTCGCGCTCCGTGATCTGGTCCAGGGAGGCAGGCGGTGCCGCCGCCCGTGACTGCACGGCGAGCTGGGCCATGATGCGGCGGGTGACCGACGGCGAAAGCAGGGCGTCGCCGTCGTGGACCACGCGCACGGCACGGAGCAGCTCCTCCGGCTCGGTGTCCTTCACCAGGAACCCGGCCGCGCCGGCGCGAACGGCCTCGGCGATGTATTCGTCCAGTTCGAAGGTGGTCAGGATGATGATCCGTGTGCCGGCAAGGTCCTTGCCGGCCATGATCTGCCGGGTGGCCTCGAGCCCGTCGCCGTCCGGCATGCGGATATCCATCAGCACCACGTCGGGATGTTCGCGGGACGCCAGGCGCACGGCATCACGGCCGGTGCCGCACTCGGCCACCACCGTCATGTCCTGTTCGGCGTTCAGCAGGGCGCGGAACCCCGCGCGGATGAGGGTCTGATCGTCAGCCAGCAGGATGCGGATCATGGCCGGCCGTCCACGGTCCGGGAGCCGGAGGCGTCCGCGTCCGGCACCGGGATCGCGGCCCGGACACGCCAGCCCGGATCCAGGGGAGCCAGCTCCAGCGTGCTGCCCAAAGCTGCCGCCCGCTCGCGCATCCCCGTCACGCCGTTGCCGTCCGGCACTCCGGCCGCGCCGGCGCCGTCGTCGTCAATGGTGACGGTAAGCAGTCCGGCACCGGTGCCGGCCGCTGTGCCGGCAGCCTGAACGGCGAGGACGACGGCGGCCTGCCGGGCTCCGGCGTGCCGCACCACGTTCGTCAGCGCCTCCTGGACAATCCGGTAGGCCGCCTCCTGGACCGCGTCGGGCAGCTGCGAGGCGAGGTCCGGATCCGGCTGGCTCAGCCTCACGTCCAGGCCTGTTCGCCGGGCGTTGTCCGCGAGCGTCGGGATCTGCGACAGCCGCGGCGGAGGCGCCGGGCGGAGCGGTGCGTCGTCGCGCAGGACGCCGAGGAGCTGGCGGATCTCGGCGAGCGAATCCTTGCTCGCGGCCTTGATTGCTTCGAGCGCAGGGCGGAACTGTTCGGGATCCTTCTCGCCCAGATGCAG
Source organism: Arthrobacter sp. Soil736 (assembly GCF_001428005.1). Taxonomy (GTDB): domain Bacteria; phylum Actinomycetota; class Actinomycetes; order Actinomycetales; family Micrococcaceae; genus Arthrobacter. Next base: position 5,649 of record NZ_LMSB01000023.1, on the reverse strand, counting down.
TGCCACCGAAGCCCGGACATTGATGAGGGACAGCGAATGAGCCACGACGTCATGGATGTCGCGGGCGAGGGTGAGGCGGTACTCGTCGCGGGCCGCCTGTTCCCGGGCCTCCCGCTGCCTGCGCCGTTCGGCCACGCGTTCGCCCCGGAGCCTGGCGCCCTCCCCCAGGAGCACCAGGATTGCCAGCCACGCGGTGCCGGCGAAGGCCCGGAGCAGGGCGGCATCATCACCGCGCGACAGCGACACGGCCACCAGCGCCGCGCCGCAGGCTCCGGCCACGGCCCAGGTTTGCCAGCGCTTGCCCGCTGCCGCGGAGAACACGATGGCCAGTGCCAGCGACAGGAACACCGGACCCCATGCGTAACCGATCGCCAGATACGCCGCCACGGCGGCTGCTGCGGCGGGAAGCATGACCAGCGGGGCACGCCGCCGCAGCGACAATGCGGCGGGCCCCAGCAGCAGCAGGCCGAAGGCGAGCGCGTCCAGGGGCCGGTGGTCCGGCTGCCTCGCGGAGGCGAAGACCGTGCCGACAACCTGGACCACTGCCACCACGATCACGATGACGGCGGTGGGCGGTCCACGGAAACGGCGCTGCATAGTCCGAGCCTAGCCGCGGAGGTGCTGATCGTCGTCTGCTTAACGGCGCAGGGCGCCTACTCCCGGAGGAGTAGGCGCCCTACGGTCCCGCTGGTTGAGCCTGGGGCCACGACCGCCGGGTAACCAGGCTGGCGTGGCCCCGGGCTCGATCAGCAGCAGCTAAGCGAGACCCGCGTGGCGTTCCGCGGCTTCGACCACGTTGGTCATGAGCAGCGCCACGGTCATGGGACCGACGCCGCCGGGGTTCGGCGAAATCCAGCCGGCTACCTCGGCAACGGCGGGATCGACGTCGCCATGGACCTTGCTCTTGCCCGTCTCGGGGTCGGTTTCACGGGTGACACCGACGTCGAGCACGGCCGCGCCCGGCTTGACGTCCGCAGCCTTGACGATGTGCTTGGCACCAGCCGCGCCCACAATGACGTCCGCCTGCCGCAGCAGCTCCGAGAGGTTCTTGGTGCCGGTGTGCGTCAGCGTCACGGTGGCGTTCACGGCCCGCCGGGTTAGCAGCAGGCCGATCGAGCGGCCGATCGTGACGCCGCGGCCGACCACCACGACGTGCTTGCCCGAGAGGCTGTAGCCGTTGCGCTCCAGGAGCTCGATAACGCCGCGGGGCGTGCACGGCAGCGGCGAGGTGATCTCGCCGTTCACATTGAGCACCAGCCGGCCAAGATTGGTCGGGTGCAGGCCGTCGGCATCCTTGGCGGGGTCGATCCGCTCGAGGATGGCGTCGGTGTCCAGATGTTTGGGCAGCGGCAGCTGCACGATGTAACCATGGCAGGTGGGGTCCGCATTGAGTTCGTCAATGAGGGCCTCAACCTGGGCCTGCGTGGCATCCGCCGGAAGCTCACGCTGGATCGAGTTCATCCCGATCTCCACAGACTGCTTGTGCTTCATGGACACGTACAGCTGCGACGCCGGGTCCGCGCCCACGAGCACAGTGGCAATGCCCGGGGTTACACCGCGGGCCTTCAGGGCCGCGACACGCTCAGCCAGCTCGGATTTGATGGCGGCAGCGGCTGCCTTGCCGTCAAGGATCTTCGCGGTCTGCGCCATGGACGGGGTCACCACTGCTCGTGCTGCGGGTACAGCGGGAAGTCGGCGGCGAGCTTGTCCACGCGGGCCTGCAGGGCCTCGACATCGGTGCCCGAGCCGGCCTTCAGCGCGGTGGCGATGATCTCCGCGACCTCGGTGAATTCCTGCGCGCCGAAGCCGCGGGTTGCCAGTGCCGGGGTGCCGATGCGCAGGCCGGAGGTGACCATCGGCGGGCGGGGGTCGAACGGTACAGCGTTGCGGTTGACGGTGATGCCCACGGAGTGCAGGAGGTCTTCGGCCTGCTGGCCGTCCAGCTGCGAGTTGCGCAGGTCCACCAGGACCAGGTGCACGTCGGTGCCGCCGGTGAGGACTGAGACGCCGGCCTCGGCAACATCGGACTGGTTGAGGCGGTCGGCGATGATCTTGGCGCCTTCGAGGACGCGCTCCTGGCGCTCCTTGAACTCCGCGGTGCCGGCGATCTTAAAGGCCACGGCCTTCGCAGCGATGACGTGCATGAGCGGGCCGCCCTGCTGTCCCGGGAAGACGCTGGAGTTGAGCTTCTTGGCCCACTCCTTCTTGGCCAGGATCACGCCGGAGCGCGGGCCGGCGAGGGTCTTGTGCACGGTGGAGGTGACGACGTCGGAGTGCGGCACCGGGCTCGGGTGCAGGCCGGCGGCAACGAGACCGGCGAAGTGCGCCATGTCGGTCCAGAGGAGGGCGCCCACTTCATCGGCGATGGAGCGGAAGGCGGCGAAGTCGAGGTGGCGCGGGTAGGCGGACCAGCCGGCAATGATCACCTGCGGCTTTTCGGCGATGGCCTGCTCGCGCAGCTTGTCCATGTCGATGCGGAAGTTGTCCGGCTCAACCTGGTAGGCAGCCACGTTGTAGAGCTTGCCGGAGAAGTTGAGCTTCATGCCGTGGGTGAGGTGGCCGCCGTGCGCGAGGGACAGGCCCAGGATCTTGTCACCGGGGGTGATCATGGCCGAGAGTGCCGCGGCGTTGGCCTGCGCGCCGGAGTGCGGCTGGACGTTGGCGTATTCCGCGCCGAACAGTTCCTTGACACGGTCGATTGCCAACTGCTCGGCGATGTCGACGTACTCGCAGCCGCCGTAGTAGCGGCGGCCCGGGTAGCCCTCTGCGTACTTGTTGGTGAGGACGGAGCCCTGGGCTTCCATCACGGCGCGCGGCGCGAAGTTTTCGGAGGCGATCATTTCCAGGGTGCCGCGCTGGCGGCCGAGCTCCTGGTCCAGGACTGCGGCGATCTCGGGATCGAGCTCAGCCAGCGGCTGGTTGCTGACGGTGGAGGAAGTGCTGACGGAAGTCGGTGAAGTAGTCACGAGGAACTCCTGGCTAGGGATGGGCACTGCTAAGGTCAGGCTACCGGCTGGGGCGTTGCTGCGCCCTTTGATGACAAGCCCAAAGGACCCGTCCCGGACACTTGTCCGCATGGGCGCTGCAACGCTCCGGGGAAACGCGCACTTGGGGAAGCGCGGCGCTTTGCCGGCATAACATGACCCTCGGCCCAGGCGTACGATCCGTGGTCTTCGTGAATGCCGCTCCCTGGTGGTTAGCCACCCAACGCCAGTTGCGACCCCATCAGACTACCAAATGCCGGGCGTCCGCGCGGGTAGGCTGTTCTTCGTGATTGATGACCAGCTCGCCAAAGCATACGTAGTAACCCTGTCCTGCCCCGACCGCCCCGGGATCGTGCACGCCGTGGCCGGCGCCCTTCTGGTGGCCGGCTGCAATATTACGGACTCGCAGCAGTACGGCAGCCAGTCCACCGGCACGTTCTTCATGCGCGTGGAAGCCACCACTGCCGCCTCCCGGGCCGAGGTCCAGGCCGCGCTGGAGCCTGTTGCCGAGGCATTCGGCATGCAGTGGAGCCTCCACCCGGTGGGCCAGAAGGTCCGCACGCTGCTCATGGCAAGCAAGTCCGCCCACTGCCTCAACGACCTCCTGTTCCTGCAGCGCTCCGGCACCCTCCCCATCGAGGTCCCCGCGATCGTCTCCAACCACCGCGACCTCGCCGGGTTGGCCGAGTTCTACGGCATTCCCTTCCACTACATCCCGGTCACCGCGGACACCAAGGTGCAGGCCGAGGACCAGCTGCGGAAGATCATCGCTGAGGAAGGCATCGAACTGACCGTGCTGGCGCGGTACATGCAGATCATCTCCGACGAACTGTGCACGGAATTGACCGGCAAAGCCATCAACATCCACCATTCCTTCCTGCCGTCCTTTAAAGGCGCCAAGCCCTACCACCAGGCCCACGCCCGCGGCGTGAAGCTGATCGGCGCCACCGCGCACTACGTCACCGCGGCGCTGGACGAAGGCCCCATCATCGAGCAGGAAGTGATCCGCGTGGACCACGCGCGCACTCCGGAGCAGTTTGTGCAGATGGGCCGGGACGTGGAGGGGCGAACGCTCGCCCAGGCGGTGCAGTGGCACGCCGAGCACCGGGTGCTGCTGGACGGCAACCGGACCGTGGTCTTTAACTAGCGCCCGTGTAACCAGGATCCGGGGAGCAGGACGTGGCGCCGGCCGGGGAGGACCCCGCTCCGCAGGACAGCGGCGAGGACAGGCTGGCCGCGTTCTACAACCAGCGCGCGGTCCTGCACCCGGAGCATCCGCTGACCCCACAGCGTGCGGAGCAGCGGGAGCGATTCATCGCCCGGCTGAAGGCCGAGGGCAGGCACGCCGTGCTGGAAATCGGCACTGGCCCGGGGCTCGACGGGCTGAAGTTCGTCCAGGCGGGTATACACTACACCGGCGTTGACCTGTCCGAAGAGCACGCGCGGATCGCCACAGCCAAGGGCCTGAACGTCTCGGTTGCCAGCGCCCGCAACCTTCCCTTCGCCGACGGCGTGTTCCCTGCGCTGTGGAGCATGAGCACACTGCTGCACATCCCCAACCGGGACATCGACGACGTCGTCCGTGAACTCGTGCGGGTGGCCGCGCCGGGTGCGCCGATCGCCGTCGGCCTCTGGTCCGGGGAGGACGAAGAGGTACTCAACCCCGAAGACCGGATCCTGCCGCGGCGCTTTTTCAGCCGTCGAAGCGACGCCGCGCTGCGGCAGATCTTCGGCCGTCACGGCGAGATTGAGGAATTCGTCACGTGGCCGGAAGGCACCGGCGCCGAGTCCGGCCCTGGCGCCGGCCACTGGACGCAGCATTACCAGTTCCTGATCCTCCGCGCTCCGCCTGACCGCTAGGTAGCAGCAGGTGTCGTTTTGAGCGCTTATAACGACGCCTGCTGCTACCTGGTTGCGATCGCGGCGACCGCTGCCCATGTTCCTGCCGTCCTTCAAGGGCGCCAAGCGAGCAGGAAGTGATCCGCGTGGACCATGCCCGCACTCCCGAGCAGTTCGTGCAGATGGGCCGCGATGTTGAGGACCGCACCCTCGCCCAGGCAGTGCAGTGGCTCACCGAGCACCGCGTGCTCCTGGGCGGCAACCGGACCGTCGTTTTCAACTGACTGTGGCCTGACAGAAACGGCCTGCGGTTCACACCGGTCGTGATTTAACTGAGACTGGTTAACACGATGCCTCTGTTAACCGAAACCTCACTGGAACCCTTCATCGCCCTGCTCAAGGCCCAGGGGCGGCACGCAGTCTTGGACGTGTGCTGCGGCCCGGGCGACGACGGAATCAGGTTCGTCCGGGCGGGTATCCACTACACAGGCGTGGATCCTTTCGACGGGAACGTCCGTTATGCCGTTTCCCGCCGTCTGAGCGTCTCGGTGGCGGAACCCGCACGCCTGCCGTTTGCGGACAGTGTCTTTCCGGCCGTGTGGGCGGTGCAGGCATTGGCGGGGCTCACCGCCGAGGAGGCGGACGACGTCGTGCGTGAACTCGAGCGCGTGGCGGCGCCAGGCGCGCCGATCGCCGTCGTCCTCCCATGACGTCCGCATCACCCAGCTAGTGGTGTGTCTCAGTTTTGTTTGATGGATTCGAGGGCGACGCGGCCGCGGGCTACTTTTTTGAGGATTGAGTCTGCGGTCGCGGTCCAGACCAGGGG
>NZ_LMSB01000022.1 GCF_001428005.1 Arthrobacter sp. Soil736 | reverse complement strand
AGATACCACCAAAGCAGGAGCAACATTCGCCATACCACAAGCTTAACAAGCAAATCTAAAACTATTTTGGAGACACACCACTAGGTAGCAGCTCGCGCTGTTCCGAGCGTTGAAAACGACGCGAGCTGCTACATATTTGGGGGTGGAGGTGTCCTAACGTCCGTGGTCAATCCACCTGGGACCCCTGCGGCTGCTGCCCATGTAGCCGCCCAGGAACCCGCCAACAATCAGTACCAGTCCACCCACTCGCGCCAGTCTGACACCCAGCCGGCGCCTGCCGCGCCGGCGTGCGGTCCACGAGCCAAGGAAGATCAGGACGGCCACGCCGTTGGCCCCGGCGTGGACTATCCCCACCCGCCGCGTGGCACGATCCGCCAGCGCCCACTCGGCCCAGCCCGAGAGCGCCGTCGGCGCGGCTGCCACTACCCCCAATCCCACCAGGCGCGTGGCGGCCCGTTGTGATCCTTCGTCCGGGAACAGGTCGAGGTACTGGGCCATGAACCAGGCGCCGAACGGCACGTCGGTCAGGATGACGTGAAGGGGTAGTCCAGTGGCATCACCGTGGAGGACGCTACGCAGCCGGCCGTTGGCAACGAGCCGCTGCGCCAGCGGACTTATGGCGCGGACGGCACCGTCGAGGGACTCTGCCCGCTCAAGCTTACCCATTAGTCGGCGGAACAGGCCGCCTCCGCCGTTCCTCCGCACGCGGGGTGCGCGAAGTTCCAATTCCAAAAGGTCCCGGCTCCGACGTTCCATTGCCCCATGCTAATTTGCCCGGCCGGCGGAGTCACTAGGCACAAAGTCCGCCCGAGGCGCCCGCTGCGGGTTCCGGGCGCGCCGGTGTCCTAGGCTTGGGGACATGGCTCCCATCTACTCCTTCGCCGGCGACACCCCGGACATCCATCCCTCAGTTTTCGTGGCGCCGACGGCGTCCGTCATCGGCCGTGCCACGCTCGCCGAGGACGCGAGCGCCTTTTACGGCGTCTCGGTGCGGGCGGACACGGCAGCGATCAGCGTCGGCGCCGGCAGCAACCTGCAGGACAACGTGGTGCTGCATGCCGATCCGGGCTTCCCGTGCAGCGTCGGGGCGCGGGTCAGCGTCGGGCACAGCGCCGTCGTGCACGGCTGCACCGTCGAGGATGACTGCCTCATCGGCATGAGCGCCACCATCCTCAACGGCGCGGTGATCGGCGCCGGCTCGCTCGTGGCGGCCGGCGCCGTCGTCCTGGAGGGCACGGTGGTCCCGCCGCGCTCCCTCGTGGCCGGGGTTCCCGCCAAGGTGCGCCGCGAACTCACGGATGAGGAGTTCGACGGCGTGAAGCGCAACGCGGCACACTACCGCGAGCTCGCGCAGGCTCACCGCGAAATCCACGCAGGGAACAGCTGATCGAGCCGAACCGCTGACCAAGCTTGTCGAGATCAAGGTTCCGACAAGCCCAACCACCGGACCCTAGTCCAGGCTGATGGGTCCCAGCGCGTCGAGCAGGTCACCAGGACCGGGGTTCCCGGCGGCGGACGATCCGCCGAGGTGGTTCACGACGCCCCACACCGCGTTCAGCCCGGTGGTCACGGCGCCCTCGGCCCAGCCGGCGGTGAAGGAGACGTCGTCGCCGGCGAGGAAGATCCCGCGCTGGCTTTCCGGCAGGCCGTCCTGCTTGAAGTGCGTGAAGAGGCGCTGCTGGTAGCGGTAGTGCCCGGGCAGGTTTGCCTTGAAGGCGCCCATGAAATTGGGATCCGCTTCCCATGAAACCGTGATGGGCTGGCCCACGATGTGGCTGGCGATGTCCACGCCAGGATAGATCTGCTCGAGCGAGTGCAGCATGAGCTCCACCCGCTGGTCGGCGTCGAGGGCGAGCCACTTCAGCGCGTCATCGTTCCACGTGTAGGACAGCAGGATCACCGCGGGCTGGTCGGGGCCGTTGTCCAGGAGGTAGGTGGCGCGGTTGAGCCGGTCGGTCAGGGTCATGGACAGCACCTCGCGGCCGGTTTCCGGGTCGATGTCCTTCCAGAACGGACGGTCCACCATGACGAACGTCTTGGAGGACTGCATGTAGTGGGAGCGTTCGATCGCCGTCCAGAGCTCCGCGGGGAACAGCGCCTCCTCGGTGTGGATTCGCGTGGACAGCAGCCATGACTGGCAGGTGGTGACCACGGCTGGGTAGGACGATTCGCGGCCCCACCGCTCCCGGAGACGGAGGTCGCCGTTGGCGTCCCGGCTGATCCGGTCCACGGCTCCCCGCGGGGAGCCGGAGTGCAGGGACGCCAGCGACGTCCCTTCCGGCCAGTGGGCCATGCCCGACGGCGCGTGGTGCCACAGTGCCTCCGGGAGGCGCTGCGCTCCCCCGGCGATGAGTCGGTGCTGGTCATCGGCATCGGTATATACGACGCGCAGGATCTCGAGGATGGAGTTGGGGAAGTCCGTGTCCCAGCCGCCGGTGCCGAACCCCACCTGGCCGAACGCCTCGCGGTGGGCAAAGCCCGCCTCCTTGAACGACTCGCTGCCGGCGATGAAGCCGTAGAACGTCTGCTCGTCCAGCAGCGGCAGGAGCTCATTCCAGAGTTCCTTGATCCGGGCGGTGTCGCGTGCCCGGATGGCGTCCTGCATCTCGCTGAACCGGGCGCCGTCGTTCACGGCAGCTTTCCAGGCGTCCGCCACTTCGCGGAAGAACGGGGGAAGGTCGGCCGGTGTGGTCGCGTAATGCTTCTGCCCGGCCAGCTCGATCACCGTGCTGGACGTTGCGGGCGCCAGCGGGTTGGGGAACTCCTGGGTGTCGAGGCCCAGCAGGTCCACGTAGTGGTAGAAGGCCTTCCCGGATACCGGGAAACGCATCCCGCCCAGGTCTGCCACCACGCCCGGGGCCGACGGGAAGCTGGCCGTGCGCAGGCGGCCGCCGATCTGGTCAGCCTCGTAGACCACAGGCCGCAGCCCGAGCTTCATGAGCTCGTAGGCCGTGACCAGGCCGGACAGCCCCGCGCCGACTACAGCGACTTCCGTTCCACACAGTTCCGGCGGAAGGGAACCTAGTCCGTCCGGGTGGGAGAGGTAATGGTCATAGCTGAACGGGAAGTCCGGATTCAGCATGGTGACGGGGGCACGGTCCGCCCTGTCGGCCGCCGCCGGTGAAGGCCCGGTGGAGGTGCTGGACGGATCGAAGGCCGGCAGTTCGGTAGCGATGGTCATGAAAGGTCTGCCTTTGACGGTTCGTGGATTGACGGAGTGCTGGAAAGTTCAGTGCTCGAAAGTTCACGGCTGGATAGTTCACGGTATTCCTCGTGACTCAAGGAAGCCACCCTTGAATTGCGGCGGCCGTAGCCGAAGTAGGCAGCCAGTCCTACCAGCATCCAGATCCCGAAGGTCACCCAGGTATCGACGCCCAGGTTGGCCATCAGGTAGGCGCACATGAGCGCACCGAGGATCGGGGTGAGCGGGAACAGCGGAACCCGGAAGGTGCGCTTGAGCTCTGGCCGGGTGCGGCGCAGGTAGATGACGGCCACGTTCACCAGGGCGAAGGCGAAGAGGGTACCGATGCTCGTGGCGTCGGCCAGGGCACCGAGCGGAACCAGCCCGGCGGTGAGGGCCACCAGGGTGCCTACGATCAGGGTGCCGGCAACCGGAGTGCCGGTCTTCGGGGAGACCCTGCCGAAGACCTTGGGCATGAGTCCGTCGCGGGCCATGGAGAGCAGAATGCGGGTCTGTCCGTAGAGGACGGTCAGCACGATGCTGGCGATGGCAAGGACGGCACCCACGGCGAAGACCAGGGCGATCCACGGCTGCCCGGTGGTCTCCTCGAGGATCTTGACCAGCGCGGCTTCATTGCCGTCGAACCAGCCCCAGGGCCGGGCGCCGACGGCGGCCACGGCGACCAGGACGTAGATGGTGGTGACGATCAGCATGGAGAGCATGATGGCGCGGGGCAGGTCGCGCTTGGGGTTGCGGGCTTCCTCGCCGGCAGTGGATGCGGCGTCGAAGCCGATGTAGGAGAAGAAAACGCTGGAAGCCGCGGCGGACACACCGGCGGCACCCATGGGCATGAGGGGCTCGAAGTTGCCGGCGTTGAAGGCTGTGAAGGCCACGGCGCAGAAGAAGAGCAGGATGGCCACCTTGATAACCACGATGGCCGTGTTGATCCAGGCGCTTTCCTTGGCGCCCCGGACCAGCAGGATCATGGCCAGGAGAACAATGACCATGGCCGGGATGTTCATGATGCCGCCGTCACCGGGCGGCTGGGAGATGGCGTCCGGCAGGACCTGGCCGAAGACCGCCAGGGTCTCGTTCACGTACTGGCCGGCGCCCACTGCAACGGCGGCCACCGAGACGGCGTATTCCAGCACGAGGCACCAGCCGCAGATCCAGGCCATGCCCTCACCCAGGGTGGCGTAGCTGTAGGAATAGCTGGAGCCGGCCACCGGCACCAGGCCGGCCATTTCGGCGTACGACACGGCGGACAGCAGGGCGGCCACGCCGGCGATGGCGAAGGAGATCCAGATGGCGGGCCCGGCCAGCGGAACCGATTCGCCCAGGATCACCAGGATGCCGGTCCCCAGGGTTGCGCCCACGCTGATCATCGTCAGCTGCAGGACGCCGAAGCTGCGGACCAGTCGGGTTCCGCCATGGCCTGTTTCGGCTTCATTGACCATCTGTCCGATCGGCTTGCGGCGCAGCAGCTGGGCTGCCAGGCCGGGGCGGCCGGCCGGCGCTGCCGGCCGCTGTTCTGTGTAAGTGGGCACAGTCATCGTTGACGTCCGTTCGTGAGTAGTTGTCGATTCCCCTCACCTCAGCGTAGGTGTGTGAGACAACTCTCACCGGTGTGCAAAATGACCTATAGTGTTCTGGCATGAGACGTAATGCACAACAGACAGGCACCCAGAACGCGGTGCTTTCCGGCCAGGTCAGCGTTGATCTGTCCGCGATTTCCGACAATGTCCGGGCCCTCCGGGCCCTCACCTCCGCAGCGCATTTCATGGCGGTGGTGAAGGGCAACGCCTACGGCCACGGGCTCGTTGACGTGGCGCAGGCAGCCCTTGCGGCCGGCGCCGACTGGCTCGGGACTGCCCAGCTCACCGAGGCCCTCGCGCTGCGCCGCGCCGGCATCACCGCCCCGGTCCTTTCCTGGCTGTACCTCGCCACGGCGTCCAGCGACATGATTCGCGAAGCGGTGGACAACGACGTCGACATGTCGCTCGGCAGCACCGCCCAGCTGGACGTGGTGGCGGGCATTGCCCGGTCGCTGGGACGGCCGGCCGCTGTCCACCTCGAGCTGGACAGCGGCCTGAGCCGGGGCGGCGCACGGGCCGAGGACTGGCCGGACCTGGTGGCCGCCGCACGCGCGGCCGAGGTTGCCGGAACCCTGACGGTAAGGGGCGTCTGGACCCACCTGGCCTGGGCCGACGTTCCGGCCCATCCGGGCAACGCCGCGGCCGTGGCCGCCTTCGAGGAAGCCGTCCGCCAGGCCAGGGAGGCCGGACTGGACCCGCAGCTGAGGCATGTTTCCAGTTCCGCCAACATCCTGGACCGCCCCGAATTTGCGTTCGACATGGTCCGGGCCGGCCTGGCCATCTACGGCCTGGCCCCGGCCGACCACCTTGATCCGGCGGATTACGGGCTTCGCCCGGCCCTGACCGTGACGGCTCCCGTGGTGCTGGTGAAGAAGGTCCCGGCGGGCACCGGGGTGAGCTATGAGCACCAGGCCATCACCCACGAGGCGCGGTTCCTGGGGCTGATCCCGCTCGGCTATGCGGACGGCATCCCGAAGGGCATTTCCGGCCGCAGCATCGTCCGGCTCGGGGGCAGGCGGGTTCCCGTGATCGGCAAGGTGTGCATGGACCAGTTCATGGTGGACCTTGGCCCGGAATCCGGCGGCGTCTGCGTTGGCGACACGGCCGTCCTGTTTGGTGATCCGGGCACCGGTGCGGCCAGCGCGGACGAATGGGGCGCGGCGATCGGAAGCCACGGTGACGAGATCATCAACAGGATTGCCCCGCGACTCCCCCGGACCTACGAGTGCCCGGATTACGAGGACCCCCGGGACGGTGTGCCGCATGTCGCCTGAGGCCACTTCCGGCGCCGAGCGGCTGAGCGTCGTCACGCTGGAACAGTTCCTGGCGAAGTTGCCGCCGGAGTTGAAGGTGCTTCACGACGGCGGCAACGGTTCCGGCCTGCTGCGGTGGGTGGAGCCCAGTGAGCTGGAGGACCCCACCCCCTACCTGCTCGACGGCGAGTTCCTCCTGACGGCCGGCCTGCCCTTCGTGGGCGAGGCGGGCGACGCGGCCCGGGTCGACGCCTATGTGCGGCGCCTCGTGCACGCCCGGGTCGGGGCCCTGGGATTCGGGCTGGAACCGTACTTCGACGCCGTCCCGGACACCGTGGTGGAAGCCTGTGTCCGGCACAACCTGACCCTCGTGGAGGTGCCCAGCACCGTTCCGTTCGCGGCGATCGGGCTCGAGTTCTCCCAGCTCCTGGAGTCGGACAACGCCAAACTGTTCCGGCACCTGGCGGACACCAACAGGCAGCTGATGCGTGCCGTCCTTTCCGCCCGGCCCGAGCACGAACTCCTGGCAGCTCTGACCCAGCGGGTCCCTGTGTGGGCCGTGCTGGTGGGCGCGGACGGACGGGTCCGCGCCCGGGCGGGCTCCGGCGTCGAACTTCCCGCGCTGCAGCCGATCCTGGACCGCCTTCTGGGCGGGAGCGGGCCCCGGGTGGAAATGGACTCCTTCGACGTCGCAGGGTCGGCGCTGGTTTTCGGGCATCCTCTGCGCAGCACCCGCGACGCCAACCTTGGGGCCCTGGTCCTGGGTACTGACGCCCCGCTAACTCCGTCGCAGAACAGCGTGGTGTCATCCGCCGTCGGCCTCCTGGAACTCCTGGTCCGGCAGCGGACCAGCGGTTCCCTGGCGCCGAGCCAGCTGGCCACGGCACTGCTGCTGCACCCGGACAGTCTGGCCAGCGGTGGAACGCGGCACATCAACGGGCTCCGGGACCTGCTGGCCCAGAGCACCTCGTCCACCCGCTCGGCCCCGCTTCGCGTGGTCCAGGGCATCAAGGCGGACCAGGCAACGTGGCCCGCCGGCGACAGCCCGGTGCGCGAGCTGCTGCAGTGGCGGCGGCTGTTCGATACCAAGCTCGTGGAGATCACCGACTACGGTTTCGCGGCCATCACCCGCCTGAAAGTGGATGATGCGTTGCTGGCCGAAGTCGAAAAGCTCGGCTGGCGCCTGGTGATCGGCGATGCCACCGAATTGGCGGGCCTGAGCGGCGCCTACCAACGCGTGACGTCGCTCCGCTCCCGCGTCCAGAGCACCGGCAAGAGTGCGCGGGTGGGCGAAGTCAGCTGGACCGTGACAGGGCTGCTGGGACGCGAGGCCGGCACCATGCTGGCGGGCCGGCTCCTGGAGCCGCTGCTCAGCCAGGACGCCGACCGCCGCCGCGCCCAGCTCGCCGTGCTCAGATCCTGGCTGGGTGAAAACGGCAACTGGGACGCCACTGCGAAGGTGCTCGGGCTGCACCGCAACAGTGTCCGGCGCCAGATCAACGCGGTGGCGGAGCTGCTGGACATGGACCTCAACGAGGCACAGGTGCGGGCCGAGCTGTGGATTGCGCTGCAGTACGTGGATGAGCTGCCGGCGACGCCTCAGCCCCCGATGGAGCCGTCACCGGCCAGGCCGTCTTCCCAGGACCGGTAAACAGCGGGACGCCGGTCGTTGAGGTACGGCACAACCGCCCTCGCGTTCCGGGCAGCGTCCGCGCTGACCTCGGCGAACAGCAGCTCCGGGCCGGTGCCCGCCGCCAGCAGCGACCCGTCCGGAGCGGCGATGACGCTTCCGCCCAGGAACTCGCAGCCGTCCTCCGCGCCCGAATGGTTGGCGTAGGCCACCGTCAGCTGGCTCTCCAGCGCCCGGGCGCGGAGCAGGACCTGGGGAACGGCGTCGAATCCGTGCGCCAGCGCGGTGGGAACCAGGAGCAGTTCCGCGCCGCGGGCCGCGGCCGCACGCACGATCTCGGGAAATTCCACGTCATAGCAGATGGCCAGCGATGCCCTGATGCCGGCCAGATCGACGACGGCGGGGGCTGCTTGTGCGGCGCTGAACGCCTTGCGCTCCTCCGGCCCGAACAGGTGGACCTTGGCGTAGGTGAGGAGTTCCTCCCCCCGATCGCCGAGAAGCGTCGCGGTGATCTGCCACTGCCCGTCGGGCGTGAGCCCCGGCAGGCTGTAGACCAGCGCGATCCGGTGGCGGGCGGCGATTTCCGCCAAAGTGCTGCGGATATCCGGAATGACCGCCGGATCCAGCTCGGCGCGGATCCGCAGCGGCGCATACCCCACGGGGAAGAGTTCGGGAGTCAGCAGTACGCCGGCTCCGGCTTCCGCTGCCTTCCGGGCAGCCTCGTCAACGGCCCGGCAGTTCCGTTCGATGTCCAAAACAACGGCATTTGCCTGCAACAGCGCCAGCAGCACCATGATCACCTCAAGTCTTCGTGAACGCCCGCCCCACACCGGGCCGTCTTTCTCCTCAGCGTATCCGCGGTGCCCGCCGGGCGCGCCGGTGTATTTGCACCTGCCAGACCGGCCCTCGGGACGGATCGTCCGGGGAGCCCAAAACCGCAGGCATGCCGGCATTGCGTTAACTTCTTGACTACAAGGAGCCGATGGTGCAATCTTCATAGCATGCCCTCAACATCGCGCTCAACGAGGAGCCGAACCAAAAACCCCGGATCGCAGTCCGCTCTGAGACACCTTAACCAGCAGCGGATCATCGAATGCCTCCTGAACGGCCCCTCCACCCAGGCGGAGCTCGCCCGCCAAACCGGATTGTCCACTGCAACGGTGTCCAACATCGTCAAAATCATGCAGGACTCCGGCCTGGCGTCCACCGAGCCGATCACCAGTTCCGGGCGGCGGGCGCTCAACGTCCGCCTGAACAGCAACGGCGCCGTGGCCGTCGGAATCGACTTCGGCCGCAGGCACCTGCGCGTGGTGCTCGCCTCGCTCAGCTACCACGTCATCGCCGAGGAATCCGTCCTGCTTCCCCTCGGGCACCATGCCGACCAGGGCATCGAGGCAGCCCTCACGCTGCTGGCCAAACTGCTCTCCGACAGCGGCGTGGAGCGCAGCGCGGTGGTGGGTGCCGGCGTCGGAATCCCCGGGCCCATCGACCGCCGGACGGGCACCGTGGCGCAGGGCGCCATCCTCCCCGAGTGGGTGGGCATCAACATCCTGGAGCACCTCGAAAACACCCTGAAGTTCCCGGTATTCATTGACAATGACGCCAATCTGGGGGCGCTCTCCGAGGTCACCTGGGGCCCGCACAGCGGCGTCAGCAACCTGATGTTCCTCAAGATCGGTTCGGGCATCGGCGCCGGCCTGATCCTCAACGGCAGCCCCTACTACGGCAACGTGGGGATCACGGGCGAAATCGGCCACGCCACCATCCATGAACACGGCCTGATCTGCCGCTGCGGCAACAGGGGCTGCCTCGAGACCATCGCGTCAACCACCACCATGATCGAACTGCTGAGCCGGGGCGAGGAACGGCCGCTGACGCCCGCGGACATTGTCCGCAAGGCGCTGGCAAAGGACTCCGCGACCCTGCGCGTCGTGGATGACGCCGGGCTGGCGGTGGGCCGGGCGCTGGGCAATGTGGCCAACCTGATCAACCCGGAAGTGATTGTGGTGGGAGGTCCGCTTGCCGGGCTGGGCGAGCTTCTGCTGGACCCCGTCCGCCGGGGTCTTGTGCGGCACGCAGTGCCCGTCATCGGGGAAACCACAACCCTGACAATGTCCTCCCTGGGCGACCGTGCCGAGGCCTTGGGCGCCGCAGCCCTGGTCTTCCAACATGCCGGAATCCGGCGCTCGTAAGCGTTTCGTTATGTGCCCGTTGCGTTAAAGACTTGACGACAAGGGTTGTGATCCAGTTTACTTTTTCATCAGACGGCCCTGCGGATTGCAGGGCAGACAACGAAGTCACGCATTGGAGGCGTAAGGGCAAATGACGTCCCTCGACACGCATAGCGATCCGGTAATCCTCGAGATGCGCACCATCACCAAGGAATTCCCCGGCGTTAAAGCATTGGCCGATGTGAACCTCAGGGTGAAGGCCGGCGAGATCCACGCGATCTGCGGCGAGAACGGCGCGGGAAAGTCCACCTTGATGAAGGTGCTCTCCGGTGTCTACCCGTACGGCAGCTACACGGGCGACATCGTGTACCAGGCCGAGGTCCAGCAGTTCAAGGACATCCGCGCCAGCGAGCATGCGGGCATCGTGATCATCCACCAGGAACTGGCGCTGATCCCGGAACTGTCCATCACCGAGAACATCTTCCTGGGCAACGAGCCCGTCAAGCGGGGCGTGATCGACTGGGCCGAGGCCCGGACCCGGACCCGCGAGCTGCTCGCCCGGGTGGGGTTGCGGGAGGACCCGGAAACCCCCGTGAAGGAAATCGGCGTCGGCAAGCAGCAGCTCGTGGAGATCGCCAAGGCGCTGAACAAGTCCGTGAAGCTGCTCATCCTCGACGAACCCACCGCCGCGCTGAATGAATCCGACTCCCAGCACCTGCTGGACCTGATCCTGGGCCTGAAGGGCCGCGGCATCACGTCGATCATCATTTCCCACAAGCTCAACGAGATCGAGCAGATCGCGGATTCCATCACCATCATCCGCGACGGGAAGTCCATCGAGACCCTGGACGTGAAGGCCGACGGCGTCGACGAGGACCGGATCATCAAGGGCATGGTCGGCCGCACGCTGGAATCCCGCTTCCCGGACCACGAGCCCAAGATCGGCGAGGTCCTGTTCGAGGTCAAGAACTGGACCGTCGGGCACCCGCAGGTCCAGGACCGCATGGTCTGCAAAGGCTCCAACTTCTTCGTCCGCCGCGGCGAGATCGTGGGCTTCGCCGGCCTCATGGGAGCCGGCCGCACCGAACTGGCACGGTCGGTGTTCGGCCGTTCCTACGGCCGCTTCATCACCGGCAGCATCTACAAGAACGGCAAGGAACTCCACCTCAAGAACGTCAAACAGGCCATTGACGCCGGCCTCGGCTACGTCACAGAAGACCGGAAGTCCCTGGGCCTGAACCTCCTGGATGACATCAAGACCACCACCGTCTCGGCGGCCCTGCACAAGATCAGCAAGCACTTCGTGGTGGATACCAACAAGGAATTCACCGTGGCCGAGCAGTACCGCAAATCGCTGCGCACCAAGACGCCATCCGTGGAGGAAGGCGTGGCCAAGCTCTCCGGCGGCAACCAGCAGAAGGTGGTCCTGGCCAAATGGATGTTCACCGACCCCGACCTGTTGATCCTGGACGAACCCACCCGCGGCATCGACGTCGGCGCCAAGTACGAGATCTACGGCATCATCCAGCAACTGGCCAACCAGGGCAAGGCCGTCATCGTCATCTCCTCCGAACTCCCTGAGCTTCTCGGCCTGTCCGACCGTATCTACACCATCTTCGAAGGCGCCATCACCGGCGTCGTGGACAAAGACGACGCCAGCCAGGAAAGCCTCATGAAACTTATGACTTCCGCCCGGAAAACCGCCTGACCCTCTGGAATCCTCCAGAACCTTCCAGAACAAGGACTGACACAATGAACGCGCTCAAGAAGCTCTTTGGCGGCAACACCCGCCAATTCGGCATGATCTTCGCCCTGGTTGCACTGATCGTTTTCTTCCAATTCGCCACCGAGGGCCGCACCCTCACCCCCGGCAACGTCATCAACCTCTTCAACGGCAACTCCTACATCCTGATCCTGGCCATCGGCATGGTGCTGGTCATCATCGCCGGCCACATCGACCTCTCGGTCGGCTCCGTTGCGGCGTTCGTCGGCGTCACGGTGGCGCTGGCCATCAGGGACTGGGGCATCCCCTGGTACCTGGGCATCCTGCTCGGACTCGCGCTGGGAGCCCTGATCGGCGCCTGGCAAGGGTTCTGGACCGCCTACGTGGGGATCCCCGCGTTCATCGTGACCCTGGCCGGCATGCTGCTGTTCCGCGGTTTCAACCAGTTCGTCGGCAAGTCCAACACCATCCCGGTCCCCGCGGACTTCCAGTACATCGGCTCCGGTTACCTCCCCGAGGTGGGCCCTAACACCGGCTTCAATAACCTCACCCTGCTGCTCGGCCTGCTCGGTGTCGCGTTCGTGGTCTTCAGCGAACTCCGCGCACGCCGCACCGCCAAGGCGCTCGGCGCCGAGGTCCCCGAAGGCTGGGTGGTCGTCACCAAGCTGGTGCTGGTCTGCGGCGCCATCCTGTACGCCACGTACCTGTTCGCGACGGGCCGCCCGGGCACGTCCTTCCCGATCCCCGGCCTGATCCTCGCCGTACTGGTCCTGATCTACGGCTTCATCTCCTCCAAGACCGTCGTCGGCCGCCACGTCTACGCCGTGGGCGGCAACCGCCACGCAGCCGAGCTCTCCGGCGTCCAGTCCAAGAAGGTCAACTTCCTGGTGATGATGAACATGGCCATCCTGGCCGGCCTGGCGGGCATGATCTTCGTTGGCCGCTCCACTGCCTCCGGCCCGTTCGACGGCGTCGGCTGGGAACTGGACGCGATCGCAGCCGTGTTCATCGGCGGCGCGGCAGTGACCGGCGGCGTTGGCACCGTGATCGGCTCGATCGTCGGCGGCCTGGTGATGGCAGTCCTGAACAACGGCCTGCAGCTGCTCGGCGTCGGCGCCGACCTCACCCAGATCATCAAGGGCCTGGTCCTGCTGATCGCCGTGGCCTTCGACGTCTACAACAAGTCCCAGGGCAAGAGGTCCATCATCGGCATGCTGACCCAGAGCTTCAACCGCCCCACCGGCGGCACACCGCTCCAGCCGGACGAGGTCACCTCGACCAAAGAAACCATCTCCCGGGAAGCCTGAGCACGCACCGCTCCCGGATGCATTTCCCACCCCTATAGAAAGTGAACCAAGCAATGCGAATGATTGGTAAAGCAGGAAAGGCGGCAGCAATCGCTGCCATTGCGGCACTGGCGCTGACAGCCTGCGGCCGTTCCGACTCCGGTACAACGGGCGGCGGCACAGCGGGCGGCGAGGCTTTCCCCAAGGGCTCCTCGATCGGCGTCGCGCTCCCGCAGAAGACCAGTGAGAACTGGGTCCTTGCGGAAAAGCTGTTCAACGACGGACTCACCAGCGCCGGCTTCAAAGCGGACGTACAATTCGCCAACGGCGGCGTCTCGGAGCAGCAGAACCAGATCAGCGCCATGATCACCAAGGGTGCCAAGGTGATCATCGTGGGTGCCATCGACGGCGCCCAGCTCGGCACCCAGCTCAAGCAGGCCAAGGACGCCGGCGCGACCATCATCGCGTATGACCGCCTCCTGCTGAACACCGAGAACGTGGACTACTACGTGGCCTACGACAACTTCAAGGTGGGCGAGCTTCAGGGCCAGGCACTGCTTGAGGGCATGAAGGCCAAGAAGCCGGAGGGTCCGTACAACATCGAGCTCTTCGCCGGTTCCCCGGATGACGCCAACGCAAAGGTCTTCTTCGACGGCGCCATGAAGGTGCTCCAGCCGAAGATCGACGACGGTACGCTCAAGGTGCTCTCCGGCCAGAAGTCCTTTGAACAGGCTGTCACGCAGGGCTGGAAGGCAGAAAACGCCCAGCGTCGTGCTGACACGCTGCTGACCGGCAGCTACTCCTCCGCTTCGCTGGACGGCGTGCTGTCCCCGAACGACACCCTGGCCCGCGCAGTCCTGACCTCGGTCAAGGCCGCCGGCAAGCCGCTTCCGGTTGTCACCGGCCAGGACTCCGAGGTTGAGTCCGTCAAGTCCATCATGGCCGGCGAGCAGTACTCCACCATCAACAAGGACACCCGCAAGCTCGTTGAGCACTCGATCGTCATGGTCAAGGACATCCAGGCCGGCAAGAAGCCCGAGATCAACGACGACAAGTCCTACAACAACAAGGTCAAGACCGTTCCGGCCTACCTGCTGGAGCCGGTCATTGTGACCAAGGAAAACGTCAAGACGGCCTACGTGGACGATCCGGTACTCGGCCCGATCACCAAGTAACGTCCCAGACGCTGCATCCAAGAGCCCCGGCTCCCCCACGAGGGAGGGCCGGGGTTTTTGGCGTCTGCGGTCCATATCCCCACGGTCCGGTTCCCCGGCCCCGTTCTCCGGGGCCGGGCCCTTCACAGCGCAAACATAGCTTTGGCCGGTTTCCTACACAGCAGCAGGCACCAATGTGGGATCCGAAGCCGGCCATTCCGCCGGCACGTGATCCCAAGGAGTGCAGTGAGCGTCCTCGCCCGAAGTGTAGGCAATGCCTTTAGAAACAAGGTCAGAACGGCTGCCGTTGTGGCCGTGCTGGCCGTAGCGATCGGACTGGCCCTGGCCATGCTGGTGGCCAACCAGGCCGTGGGCGCCAAAGTCCAGGAGCTGAACGCTTCGGTGGGGACCGTCCTGACGGTCAACCCGGCCGGCGGCCAGGGATTCGAAGGCGGCGGCGAACCGCTGACGTCCGAGCAGGCGGCGACGGCAGCGGGCGTACCCAACGTGACCGCCGTCGTCGGAACAAAGGCCCTGCGCCTCCGCAACGCCGCCGAAGCGGCCGCGCAGGCGGCAGCCGGCCAGACCGGCGGCCCGGGCGGCGGCCAGGGCGGTCCCGGCGGGCAGTCCACCACGACGCTCACCACCAGCCTCACGGCCGCCGTCGACGCCGGATCCCTGGGCAACCGCAACCAGGCCGGCGACGGAACCACCGGTTCAACCGGCGCCACGCAGCCGGCGCGGACCCTGCCGATCACGGCCACCGGTATCGGCGCCGAAGTGGACAGCACCGGAAAGGCCCTCGAACTGATGGAGGGCACCGGCCTCGGCGACTACGCCGCGGACTCCGCCAAGGCCCTGCTCGGCACCACGCTCGCCGAAAAGAACAACCTCAAGGTCGGCTCCACGTTCACCATCAACAGCAAGACCTTCACCGTGGCCGGCCTGTTTGACGCCGGCACGACGTTCGGCAACAACGCCCTGTACGTCACGCTCCCGGCGGCCCAAACCCTGGCCGAGCTGCCCGGGGAGCTCTCCACCATGATTGTCACGGTCAACAGCATGGAGAACGTCGACTCCACGAAGACCGCGCTCCAGTCCGCGCTCGGCACCGACAAGGCTGATGTCACCCAGGGCCAGCGCAACCTCGAAACCGCCGTCAGCTCGCTGGACAGCGTCAAGAACATCTCCCTGGTTGCCTTCATTGCGGCGCTGGGCACGGCCGGACTGATCATCCTGCTGATCATGGTCATGCTGGTCCGCGAGCGCCGCCGCGAGATCGGCGTGCTGAAGGCCATCGGAGCACCGAACCGGACCATTGGCCTGCAGTTCGTGCTCGAGGCGCTGGTTCTGGTGGCGCTCGGCAGCGTCGTCGGCGCGGCGATCGCGTCCTTCGCCAGCGGCAGCATCGCCTCCGCGCTGGTCAGTTCCAGCACCGGCACGACGACGGCGACCGCCGGCCAGCGCGGCCCCGGACTCGCGGGCGCTGCCGGCGGCTTCCCGGGCGGCGTGCCAGGGCAGGGCGGACCCTTCGGCGGCGCCTCGCAGCTGCTCACCTCCGTCACGGCGAGTGCGTCCCCCGGCGTCATTGCCGCGGGCATCGCGGCGGTGTTCGGCGTCGCCATCATCGGTGCGCTGGTTCCGGCGCTGCTGACCGCCCGCATCCGTCCCATCGAAGTCCTCCGAGGAGAATAGCCATGATTGAAGTCAAGAACCTCGTCCGCGCCTTCAAGTCCGGCGACCGCACCATCAAGCCCGTCAATGACGTCAGCTTTGAGCTGGAACAGGGCACGCTGGCATCCATCGTGGGGAAGAGCGGCAGCGGCAAAAGCACGCTGTTGTCCCTCCTGGGCGCGCTGGACAAACCCACCAGCGGAGACGTCGTCGTCAACGGCGTCAGCCTGGCCGGCATGCCGGACGGCAAACTGACCGAATACCGGCGCCGGGACATCGGCTTCGTGTTCCAGCAGTTCAACCTGATCCCCAACCTGTCCGCGCTGGATAACGTGATGCTGCCGATGGAGTTCGCCGGGATCCGGAAGTCCGCACGGTCCCAGCGGGCGCGCGAATTGCTCGAGCAGGTGCAGCTCGACCCGGACAAGCACGTGCGGCGCATCAACCGGCTCTCGGGCGGCGAGCAGCAGCGGGTCGCCATTGCCCGGGCTCTGGCCAATGAGCCCAAGCTGATCCTGGCCGATGAGCCCACGGGCAACCTGGACGAGCAGACCGGCGAGCACATCATCGAGCTGCTCAGTTCGCTCAGCCGGGACCACAACACCACCATCCTTGTGGTCACGCATGACCGTTCGCTCGCCAATAAGACGGACCGCCGGTTCAGGCTGCAGCAGGGCAAACTGACCGAAGAGCCTGCCCGCAACCGCCCTGCGGTGCCGGCGGCGGTGTAGGTTCACGCGGCGGTGTAGGTTCACGCGGCGGGCGGTGCGGGAGGTTTCACCCTTCCCGCACCTCCCGCCGCGATTTCCCCGGTACTCTCACCTAACAGGCGGAAGTTCGGACGCTCTCTCACTTCCCACAGGTAATTCCCCCCCCAACGCTCTCTCACTTCCCGCAGGTAATTCCCCCAACGCTCTCTCACTTCCCGCAGGTAATTCCCCCAACGCTCTCTCACTTCCCGCAGGTAATTCCCCCAACGCTCTCTCACTTCCTGCAGCTAATTCCCCAACGCTCTGTCACCCGGGTGAGAGGATGGCGTCATGACCTCTCCCATTGCCACGCCGTGGCTGTCCAGCCAGCCGAATCAGGATCCCAGCGCCGCCACCGGGGCCCCGCTGCGGTGGGGCGTCATCGCCACGGGGCGCATCGCCTCGTTGGTTGCCCGGGATCTGGCGCTGCTTGAGGACGCTGAGCTCTACGCCGTCAGCTCCCGCGGGCAGCACACGGCGGACGCTTTCGCCGCCGAGTTCGGCTTCACCACGGCGTACGGGGACGACGGCGGGCAGGAAGGTTACGAGCGGCTCCTCGCCGACGATTCGGTGGACGTCGTGTACGTTGCCACGCCTCATGCCCAGCACCACCAGATGGTGCTGGCGGCCCTCCACGCCGGGAAGCACGTCCTCTGCGAGAAGACCTTCACCATCAATGCCCGCGAGGCGGCCGAGCTGGTTGCCGTGGCCCGCGAGAAGAATCTTTTCCTGATGGAAGCCGTATGGAGCCGCTTCCTCCCCAGCATGCAGCGGGCCTTCGAGATCGCCGGTTCCGGCGAACTCGGGACCGTGCAGTGGGTCACCGCCGATCTGGGGTTCCCCGCACCGTACTCCCCGACCGCCAGGCTGTGGGCAGTCAAGGACGGCGGCGGGGCACTCCTCGACCTGACCGTCTACCCGCTGCTGTGGGCGCTGGGCACCTTGGGGTTCCCGCAGGCGGTCAGTGCCATGGGCACGCTCAATGACGACGGCGTCGACGCCCAGAACGCGCTGACGCTCGGCTACCACGACGGCGCACAGGCGCAGCTCACGTCGTCGCTGCTGGCGTACGGCCCCCGGGCCGCCACCGTGGCCGGCAGCCTGGGCTATCTCCAGTCGCTCGGCTCCATCAACAATCCCAAACAGCTCGTGATCGGCATTGGCCGGGAGCCTCTCCGAACCGAGCACTTTGAGGTTGGCGGCCAGGGCTACACCTACGAACTTCGTGAGGTAACGAGGTGCATCCAGCAGGGCCTGACAGAGAGCCCGGTCATGCCGCTGGAAGACTCCTTGAACGCCATGCGGCTGTTCGACGGCGTCCGCGCGCAGCTGGGCGTCAGCTATCCGAATGATGCCCACTGAATCTCTTCGCCGGCTTCGAAAGCACTTTATCGAATCGAACGATTTAGTTCCCCGGGTCTGGACTCTCACTTTGCGGCGGGCTTAGGCTGTAAAGGATCGTCGATTATTCGGTGACTGGGGGGTGTTGAGCATGGCCAATGCTGGTTTGTCCTGGTCTGTGCTCCGTCCCCTGCGCCCGGTCTTTCTCGCCGGAGCCGCTGCCTTGGCTTGGCTGGCTTTTTCCGCGCCGGCTGCCGACGCGAACAATCCGCATGATCAGTCTTCCCTTCTTGGCGGCATTGCTTCGACGGTGTCTTCCGTGGGCAACGCGGCCGGCGGAGCGTCCGCGTTCCTTGCTCCGGATCACTCCCCCGCCGCTCAGCAACCGGCACGCGTTCCTGTGTCCCAGCCCATCACCGATGCACCCGCCGCCGTTGCATCCGAGCCCGTGGCGGCGCCGGTCACGGCTCCGTCTGAGACCGTGCTGGCACCGGTCGTTGGCGGGATCACCGGGCCGGTGGACGCAGTCCTCGGCGAACTGCCCGTACCTGACACCCTTCCTCCGGACCCCGTGGCTGTCGTAGCTGACCCGGTAGTTGCTTTGGCTGACACAGCGGTTGCGGACATCGCCGACACCGTTGTTCAGCCTGTGACGGACACTCTGCCCGCTGAGCTGCCTGTCGAGCCAGTTTCAGACCTCCTGACAGGCGCGCCGCCCCTGATAACTCCCGTTGTCACGCCAATTACCGACGTCCTGGACGCCGTCGATGACGTAGTGGCACTTGCCGTGCCGGCACCGGCGCTGCCCTCTCCCGGCAACGCTCCAGTGGCCGGGCCTGGCGCCACAGGTGTTGGCACGGCGCACTCCCCGGCAGCTTCCCTTCTGGCCACCACGGGTGCCATCGGATCGCCGTCGACTCATTCCGAGTTTTCGGGTTCTTCAGGCTCCGGCGGAAGTCCGGGGTTCGCCCCTGCTTTCCGTGCCGGCGGAGGGTCGCCAGCAGGCGGAGGCACGCAGTCTCCCGAAGCCCTGCTTCCGGCTTCGCCGTCAGGTTCTGGCAGCGGACAGTCATCGGGCGGCCCTGCCGCCTCGGCAGCCTGGCTGTCCGGCCCTTATCAGTACCTCCCTCTTACGGGCATTGTTCCCGTGAGCGGAACCCTCCAGCACGTCCCTTCGCCGGTGGCCATTGACCCCGGCTCTTCTCCTGACTAGTTGGGCCTTTTCTGCCTTTCGTTGTGCAGAAATATGGCCAATCGGGCTGCCTTGAGCGCCTGACAACAACTCTTCAGGAGACATCAAAGTGCATCAGAATCTTCGCAGGGGCCTTCTGGGCACCCTGTTTGCGGGCGGGCTCTTGGCCCTAGGCGCAACCGCGGCAAACGCGGACACATCCATCACCGGCGCGGTCACAGTAGCGTCTGAATCCGCCACGGCGGACCTCACTGCTTCGGCGTCGTTGGGCCTGCTGGGTGGCTCAACGCCGTCGAATACTTCCCAGGCTGGTGCTGATGCGACAGCACTTGTCGACGTCAACCTCGGCAACACCACCGGAACGACCGGCACGACGGCCAACGCGGTGGTGGACGTCAACCTCGGCAACACCACAGGAACGGCCGGCACGACGGCCAACGCGGTGGTGGACGCCAACCTCGGCAACACCACAGGAACCGGCACCACCACAGCACCGGTAACCGATGCGGCCGCCGTCGTGGACGCCAACCTCGGCAACACCACAGGGGCCGGCGCCGGCACCACCACAGCACCGGTAACCGATGCGGCCGCTGTCGTGGACGTAAACCTCGGCAACACCACAGGAACCGGCACCACCACAGCACCGGTAACCGATGCGGCCGCCGTCGTGGACGTCAACCTCGGCAACACCACAGGGGCCGGCACCGGCACCACCGCCGACGCCCTCGTCGACGTCAACCTCGGCAACACCACGGGTACAGGCACCGGCACCACAGCGGACGCACTGGTCGACGTCAACCTCGGCAACACCACGGGGGCGGGCACCACCACGGCACCGGTAACCGATGCGGCCGCCGTTGTGGACGTCAGCCTCGGGAGCTCGGGCCTCTCGGATGATGCGGGTGCGGCTGCTGAAGGTGTAATCGACCTGGGGCTCGGCACCGGTACGGATTCTTCCGTCAATCTCGGTATCGATCTTGTTGGCGGCCTCGGCGTAGGGTCCGTAGTCACCCCTCCTGCCACCGACCCCGGTGACGGAACCGGCACGACCGACGGTGACGGAACCACCGGCGGAACCGGCACGACCGACGGTGACGGAACCACCGGCGGAACCGGCACGACCGACGGTGACGGAACCACCGACGGAACCGGCACGACCGACGGTGACGGAACCACCGACGGAACCGGCACGACCGACGGTGACGGAACCACCGACGGAACCGGAACCACGGACGGAACGGGTACCGGCACTGATGGAACCGAAACCACCGACGGAACGGATGCCGGCACCGGCGCAGCTTCCGGGGCAGCCTCGGGAATCGCCATTCTGCTCGCAGGTTCGGTGACAACTGGCGTCTCGGCACAGGCTGCCACCTCCGCCCAGACGGCCGGTGGCAAGCAGTCGCTCGCCAACACCGGTGCGAACCCTGATCTGCTGCCTCTCGCACTGGGCCTCCTCGCCGTCGGCATGCTGATGGTCCTCCGGAGGAAGACGGCCTAGCCACACGGGGATAGCCCGGACCTTAGGTCCGGGCTATCCCCGCCGACCGTGATCGGCGGTCCGGCTCCGACTGGTCTTTGGACGCTCCGGAGCCGGGCCGCCGGCACAGCCATGTTCACCGCGAATCGTCCGGCGGTCTGGGCACTTGCATGCGCGTATTACCCTTAACCGGAGCCACTGCGGATAAGGACGGCATAGTGTTGGAAGATTCGCCCGGCGGGGTGACAGTTGAAGTACTGGGCGGGCGCTACATGCTCGGAGACGTCATTGGCCGCGGAGGCATGTCCTCGGTCTACACGGCCCGGGACGAGAACCTCGGCAGGGATGTGGCCCTGAAGCTGTTCGCACCCCAGGCGGCGGAGGCCGATGAACTCAAGCGGCAGGAAGCCGAGATCCAGCTGCTGGCCACGCTGAACCACCCAAGCCTGGTGACGCTGTTCGACGCCGGCGTGGACACGCGCATCCCGGACCAGCCGAGGCCGTTCCTCACCATGGAACTCGTGGAGGGGCAGGACCTGCGCTGCCGCCTGCGGCACAGCCGCGTCCCCCTTGAAGAGCTGGCGGTGATTGGCGCCGGAATCGCCGACGCCCTCGCCTATGTCCACGGGCTGGGGATCATCCACCGCGACATCAAACCGGCCAACATCCTTCTCGTTCAGGTCCGGCCGGGGGAACCCCTCCGCCCCAAGCTGACCGACTTCGGAATCGCCCGCATCGTCGATGCCACCCGGCTTACCGCAACCGGAACCATGGTGGGGACCGCGGCGTACCTTAGCCCCGAACAGGCCATGGGCTCGCCGCTCTCCCCGGCCACGGACATCTACTCACTGGGCCTCGTGCTGCTGGAATGCATCAAGGGCACGGTCGAATATCCCGGCGGCGCTGTGGAATCGGCAGTGGCCCGCCTGCACCGCGCGCCGGAAATTCCCGAGGACCTCCCTGCGAAGTGGGCGCATCTCCTTGCCGCCATGACGGCCATCGATCCGGCGGACAGGCCAACAGCCGCCGACCTGGAGATTGCCCTCCGCCAAGCTTTGGTCTCACCGGAATCAGCCCCGGCAGAACTGGCCGAGGAACATACGAGGGTCCTCCCCGCCCAGCCGTCGCGGCCGCCGTCGTCCCTTCTTCCGGCCGGCTATGCCGCGGCGCAACTGCCCGCCGATGACCCCGCCGCGGTTCACCTGCCCAGCCGCCCGCGCCCGGCCGGCGTGCAGTGGCGCAGCCGGCGCATCCTGCTTGCTTCGGCCCTCGTTGCAGCAGCGCTGCTTGGCGGAGTGGCCGCGGTGACGGCCTCCGTCACATCACCTACAATGCCCGACGTCGTCACTTACCCCACCGTGACCGGACCCCTGGGCGACCACCTCGTGGAGCTGCAAAAGAGCGTGGAGCCGTGAGCCGGAGCGCCGGCCTACGGCGGCGGCCCGCCCGTGGGATCCGCGCGTCGGCCGCGCTGGCGGGCTGCCTCCTCGCCGCGGGGCTCGCCGGCTGCGCGGGGCCAGCCCCGGAGCTGGAGGGCAAGGCTGCGGCCCAGCTCCAGCAGCGCGTTCTCGCCGTCACGAGTGCTGCCGCCGGCAGCGACCCTGCCCTGGCCCTCAAGTCGCTGGACGGACTGGCGTCGGAGCTCGACGCCGCCGCTGCCGCCGGCCAGGTTTCCTTCCGGCGGCACCAGAGCATCACGGTGGCCATCACCGCCGTGCGCGCCGACCTCACGGCCGCGGCCGCGGCCAAGAGGGCAGCCGCCGCGCAGCAGGCAACACCAACGCCTCCTCCGACCACACAGCAGGCTGTCGCACCGGCGCCCGGGAAATCAGGACAGGGTAGCTCCGGGGAGAACGAGTCCGGGGCCGGCTCCGGCAAGGGTTCAGGCAAGGGCAAGGACTAGTTTCAGAGGTGCAGGGAGTTCGCTACACGGGCATCACCGATTTTTAGTCAGCAACCTTACTTTCTCTCTTCAATTGCTGCCTGGATCCCGCTACGTTGGAGGTGTTCCACCCGAACACGCAGCTATCAGAACCACGGGCTAACCGCCCGCACGCTGAAGGAGTGAACTACGCATGGCAACTGTTCAGGAATCCATCGACGTCAATGTCCCGGTTCGCCAGGCCTACAACCAATGGACCCAGTTCGAGGACTTCCCACGTTTCATGAGCGGCGTCGACGCCGTGCGCCAGCTCGATGACACCACGGTTCATTTCGAGACCAGCATCGCCGGCGTCAAGCGTGAGTACGATGCCCAGATCACCATTCAGGAACCCGACCAGCGCGTGACGTGGGAAAGCCTGAACGAGCCCCGCAACGCCGGCACCGTTTGGTTCGAGTCCCTGGGGCCGGACGAAACCAAGGTGAATGTCGAGCTCACGTGGGAGCCGGAATCAGCGGTGGAGAAAATCGGCGCCGCCGTTGGCCTCGACTCGCGCCAGGTTGCCTCGGACCTGAAGAAGTTCAAGGAATTCATTGAGGGCCGCGGCTCCGAAACCGGCGCCTGGCGTGAAAGCATCCACGAGGGCGAAGTGGAGGGCCAAGCCGGGTCCGCCGGCACTGCGGGAGCGGGCCTGGGTGCCGCCGGCACGGAAGCCGGCTACGGATCTGCCGACGACGGCACCGGCTACGCGTACGGCTCCGGCATGGATGCCGTCCCCGGCCGCTCCTACGAGTCGGGCGACGCCTACGACGCCGCCGCCACCGAACGGCCGGTCGACGCCGACCCGGATCTCGCCGTCGACGCGCCCTACGGGGACACGGAAACAGGCGACCCGCGGACCGACAGCAGGCATACCGATACCCGCCGCGACGAGATCCCCGACCGCTAGGAACAGCGTCCGGGCCGGGCAGCCAGCCTCCCGGCCGGGCCGACGGCGAAAAACCGAAGCGCCCCGCCACTCGTTCGAGTGGCGGGGCGCTTCGGTGGTCAGCCCAGGGCAGACTGCCTGGAGATCAGTTCAGGCTGGAAACAACCTTGTTGAGCGTTGCCGACGGCCGCATGACAGCGGCGGCCTTCGCGGCGTCGGGCCGGTAGTAGCCCCCGACGTCCACGGGCGAGCCCTGGACCTCGAGCAGCTCGGAAACGATGGCCTCTTCGTTGGATGCCAGAGCCTCGGCCACCTCGGCGAAGGATGATGCCAGCTCGGCGTCCTCGGTCTGCTTGGCCAGCTCCTGGGCCCAGTAGAGCGCCAGGTAGTAGTGGCTGCCGCGGTTGTCGAGCTCGCCGACCTTGCGCTTGGGGGACTTGTTTTCCAGCAGGAAGGTGCCGGTGGCGCGGTCCAGGGTGTCGGCCAGGACCTGGGCCCGGGCGTTGTCCGTGGTGTTGGCGAGGTGCTCGAAGCTGACGGCGAGGGCCAGGAATTCGCCCAGGCTGTCCCAGCGGAGGTGGTTTTCCTGCAGCAGCTGCTGGACGTGCTTGGGGGCGGATCCGCCGGCGCCGGTCTCGAAGAGCCCGCCGCCGTTGATCAGCGGAACGATGGACAGCATCTTGGCGCTGGTGCCGAGTTCCAGGATCGGGAACAGGTCCGTCAGGTAGTCGCGGAGCACGTTGCCAGTGACGGAGATGGTGTCCTCGCCCTTGCGGATGCGCTCCAGGGTGAATGCCGTGGCCTTCTCCGGGGACATGATTTCGATCTGCAGGCCCTCGGTGTCGTGTTCCTTGAGGTACTCGCGGACCTTTTCGATCAGCTGGGCGTCGTGCGCGCGGGACTCGTCAAGCCAGAACACAGCGGGTGTCCTCGAGGCGCGGGCGCGGGTGACGGCCAGCTTGACCCAGTCGCGGATCGGCAGGTCCTTGGTCTGGCAGGCACGCCAGATGTCGCCGGGCGCCACTTCGTGTTCGATCAGGACAGCACCGGAGCCGTCCACGATCTGCACCTTGCCGGGAGCCTGGATTTCGAAGGTCTTGTCGTGGCTGCCGTACTCCTCCGCGGCCTGAGCCATGAGGCCGACGTTCGGCACGGTGCCCATGGTGGTGGGATCGAAGGCGCCGTTGGCGCGGCAGTCATCGATGACCACCTGGTAGATGCCGGCATAGGACCTGTCCGGAAGAACCGCCAGGGTGTCGGCTTCCTTGCCGTCCGGGCCCCACATGTGGCCGGAGGTGCGGATCATGGCAGGCATGGAGGCGTCCACGATGATATCACTGGGGACGTTCAGGCTGGTGATGCCCTTGTCCGAATCGACCATGGCAAGCGCGGGGCCTTCTTCCAGGCCCTTCTTGATGGCGGCCTTGACGCCTTCGCGGACATCCTCCGGAAGGTCGTCCAGCCCGCTCAGGATAGCGGCGAGGCCGTTGTTGGGGCTGATGCCGGCAGCGGCAAGCTGCTTGCCGTAGGTGTCGAACAGTTCGGAGAAGTACGCCTTGACCACGTGGCCGAAGATGATGGGGTCGGAGACCTTCATCATGGTGGCCTTCAGGTGCGCGGAGAAGAGCACGCCCTCGTCCTTAGCCCGGGCAACCTGGGCGGCGAGGAACTCGTCCAGCGCAGCAGCGCGCATCACGGTGCCGTCGATCACTTCGCCGGCAAGAACCGGGAAGGCCTTCTTCAGGACCTTGACGGTGCCGTCTTCGCGGACCAGCTGGATTTCGATGGTGCCGTCAGTCGGGACCACCACAGACTTTTCGTTGGAACGGAAGTCATCGGCGTCCATGTGCGCCACGTTGGTCTTGGAGTCTGACGACCATGCACCCATGGAATGCGGGTTCTGGCGGGCGTAGTTTTTCACGGACAGCGGCGCGCGCCGGTCCGAGTTGCCCTCGCGCAGGACGGGGTTCACGGCGGAGCCCTTGATCTTGTCGTAGCGGGAGCGGATGACGGTTTCTTCGTCCGACGACGGGTTGTCCGGGTAGTCCGGCAGCTTGTATCCCTGGGCCTGAAGCTCGGTAATGGCTGCCTTCAGCTGCGGCACGGAGGCGCTGATGTTCGGCAGCTTGATGATGTTGGATTCCGGCTTCTTCGCCAGTTCGCCGAGTTCAGCCAGGGCGTCGCTGATCCGCTGCTCTTCGGTGAGGTAGTCGCCGAAGACGGCGATGATGCGGCCGGCCAGGGAGATGTCGCGGGTTTCTACCTGCACACCTGCGGTCGAGGCGAACGCCTCGACGATCGGCAGGAACGAATATGTGGCCAGCATCGGCGCTTCGTCGGTGTGGGTATAGATAATTTTGGCCATGCTCGGGCGTCTCCCTGAAGGTCGGCTTGTATATGGAAATCCGGCTATTTCACCAACCTTTAACTTACCCGAGGAGACCGTTTTGAACCCTACCGGGTCGCCCGGACGCGGTTCCGTGACCACCCTTCGGGGCCGTCTGCGGCCGCAATCCATTGTCCGAAACCCGGCTGAGCCCTATCTTTAGCTCATGAAGGAAAACCGCTTCGGCGGCTGAACGTACCAGTGAACCCCTTGCGGCGGGGAAATATCGACAACACCCCTACACTCGGCAGGCACCACCATCGCCCGCCCTCCACCCCGATAGGTAGGACCGCAATGACGAGTAAGAAGACTCTGGCGACCAGCCTCGCGAGCCTTTCCACTGGTTTGATGCTGGCGCTGTTCGCGGCCGGCGGCGCAACGGCTGCTCCTGCAACGTCGCAGGATTCCAGCCAGCCGCAGGTCACCAGCACCGCAGTTTCCAATTCACCGACTGACCAGTACTGGACGCCCGAGCGCATGCGGGCCGCCGTTCCCGGCGATGTCCTGGCTGACAAGGCAGTTACCCGGCAGAACAACACAGGCCCTTCTGTCACTCCCGACATCGTGGAAAGAGGCCCCAGCACCAAGATTGCGGGCACCTCACCGACGGTCACGCAGCAGGCGTTGCATACCGACGTTGCCGCGATTAACCACATCGGCAAGGTCTTCTTCACCATGGCCGGCGCCAATTATGTGTGCTCCGGCAATTCGGTGATCTCCGAGAACAAGAGCACCGTCTCCACCGCCGGCCACTGCGTTAACGAGGGCCCTGGCGCCTTCGCCAAGAACTTCGTCTTCGTTCCGGGTTACGTCGACGGTACGGCGCCCTACGGAAAATGGCCTGCCAGGAAGCTCTACGCCCCGTCACAGTGGAGCAAGTTGGGGAACATTCAGTACGACACGGGATTCGCCGTGGTCTCCCAGCTCAACGGCCAGAGTCTGGCCGACGTAGTGGGCGCATCCGGCGTCCAGTTCAGCCAGCCGCGCGAGATGACCTATACGTCGTACGGCTACCCGGCTGCGGTCCCGTTCACGGGCCAGACTCTGGTCAGCTGCACGGGCAAGGCCGGTCCTGACGCCATCAATCCCCAGTTCAAAACCCAGGGCATTCCGTGCGACATGACCGGCGGTTCCTCAGGCGGTCCATGGTTCATCCAGGGCGGCACGGACGCCGAGCGCGACTCCAACGGCTACCAGAATTCCATCAACAGCTACGGCTACGGCACGCGGTCCACCACGATGTTCGGGCCGTACTGGGGACAGACCATAGAGAAGGTTTACAGGAATGCCTCGTCCGCCCGATGACGGCGTGGGGCCGGCTGAATCGCTGCCCCGGGATGAAGCAGACGAACAGGATGAAACAGTGAGCCACTCCGACGTCAGCCAGACGCCGGAGGAGGTTCTGGCGTACTGGACGCCGGAGCGGATGGCCCAGGCAAAGCCCCGGGAGATCCGGTTCCCCGAGGCAGACGCTGACCCCGAGGCGGACGGCCAGCCCCAGGACAACTGAATCCAAGTTAACGCCCGACGGCGGCCGTCCCCTTGAGGGACGACCGCCGTCGGCGTCTGTTCGCCCTAGTGGAAGAAGTGGCGGGCACCGGTGAAGTACATGGTGATGCCTGCTGCGTTGGCGGCGGCGATGACTTCCTCGTCCCGGACGGAACCGCCGGGCTGCACCACGGCGCGGACGCCGGCGTCGATCAGGATCTGCAGGCCGTCGGCGAACGGGAAGAACGCGTCGGAGGCCGCAACAGCGCCGCGGGCGCGCTCCGGTGCCCCGCTCGCGTCGGTGCCGGCCGCGCCGCCGGCGGCATCGACGTCGGACGTCACGGTGACGCCAAGCGTGTTGGCCCGCTCGACGGCCAGCTTGCAGGAGTCAAGGCGGTTGACCTGGCCCATGCCGATGCCCACGGCGGCGCCGTTCTCGGCGAGCAGGATGGCGTTGGACTTGGCTGCGCGGCAGGCGGTCCAGGCGAAGGCGAGGTCGGCCAGCGTGGCGTCGTCAGCGGCTTCCCCGGCGGCGAGGGTCCAGTTGGCAGGGTAGTCGCCGTCGGCGTCCACCTTGTCGGTGATCTGGACCAGCACGCCGCCCGAGACCTGGCGGATTTCAGCCGGGTAGCGGTCGTAGCCCTCGGGCAGGGCCAGGAGGCGGATGTTCTTCTTCTTGGAGAGGATTTCCACGGCTTCCGGTTCGAAGCCCGGGGCGATGACCACTTCGGTGAAGATGCCGGCCACGGTGCGTGCCATGCCGGCGGTCACCGTGCGGTTGGCTGCGATGACGCCGCCGAACGCGGAGACGGGGTCGCAGGCGTGCGCCTTGGCATGGGCGTCCGCGATCGGATCTGCCGCGTCCGCGGATCCCACGGCCACGCCGCACGGGTTGGCGTGCTTAATGATCGCGACGGCCGGCTCGGCGAAGTCATAGGCCGCGCGGAGGGCGGCGTCGGCGTCCACGAAGTTGTTGTAGCTCATGGCCTTGCCGTGCAGCTGATCGGCCTGGGCGATGCCCGCGGGGGCGGCCTTGTCCACGTAAAGGGCAGCCTGCTGGTGCGGGTTCTCGCCGTAGCGGAGCACCTCGGAGCGTTCCAGGGCGAGGCCGGCGTAGGCAGGCCAGTCGATCACGCCGTCGCCGTCTTCGTCGAGGAACTGGCTTGCGGTCCAGGTGGCCACGGCGTTGTCGTAGGTGGCGGTGTGCGCGAAGGCACGGGCGGCGAGACGGCGGCGGGTCTTCAGGTCGAAGCCGCCTTCCGCGGCGGCGCGGACAACCTCGCCGTAGAAGTTCGGGTCAACCACAATCGCGACGGCGGCGTGGTTCTTCGCGGCGGACCGCACCATGGCGGGGCCTCCGATGTCGATCTGTTCCACCACGTCATCCTGCGCGGCACCGGATTTCACGGTCTCCACGAACGGGTACAGGTTCACCACGACGAGGTCGAACGGCTCGATGTCCATGCTGGCGAGGGTTTCCATGTGGGCCGGCACGCGGCGGTCCGCGAGGATGCCGCCGTGGACCCGCGGGTGGAGGGTCTTGACGCGGCCGTCCAGCATTTCCGGGGAGCCGGTGACTTCCTCGACTTCCTGGACCGGGATGCCGGCGGCGGCGATCTTCTTGGCCGTGGAGCCGGTGGAAACGATCCTGACGCCTGCTGCGTGCAGGCCCTTGGCGAGCTCCTCCAGACCGGTTTTGTCGTAGACCGAGATCAGGGCTCGGCGGATGGGAACACGGTCAAGCTGAGTCAAGCTCACAAAAGTCTCCGTCGTTGTACACGGTTGGGGCCGCGGCTGGTGGGGATACCCGCCAGTTTATCGCGTCGCCGGACGTGCTCTCCCAGCGGGCCGGAGTGTGAAGGCGGCGCACCCCGGGCCTACCGCAACGTAAGGTTTAAACAGGAGGCCGAGATGAACATTTACACCACTGTGCCCAGCGGCGAACAGGTGGTCCAGGAATTGCCGTGGCGCTGGAAGGTACAGGGCAAGATCTTCGTGATCGGCGGCCTGGGGTTCATGTTCGATGCGTGGGACGTGACCCTCAACGGCATCCTGATTCCCCTGTTGTCGAACCACTGGCAGCTCACGCCCGGTGAGGCCGGCTGGATCGGCACGGCCAACCTGATCGGCATGGCCCTCGGCGCGTTCGTCTGGGGCACCATCGCGGACACGATCGGCCGGAAGAAGGCCTTCACCGCCACGCTGCTGATCTTCTCGCTCTTCACGGTGCTCGGCGCCTTCTCCCCCGATTTCATCTGGTTCTGCGTGTTCCGGTTCATGGCCGGCTTCGGCCTGGGCGGATGCATCCCGGTGGACTACGCACTGGTGGGTGAATTCACGCCCCGGAAGCAGCGCGGCAAGGTCCTCACTGCGATGGACGGCTGGTGGCCGGTGGGCGCCGCGCTGTGCGGCTTCGTGTCCGCCGGGCTCGTGGCGGCCTTCGCTGACTGGCGCCTCACCATGCTGGTGATGGTGCTGCCGGCCCTGCTCGTGTTCTGGGTGCGCCGCAGCGTGCCCGAGTCCCCGCTGTTCCTGATCCGCAAGGGCCGCCGCGAGGACGCGGCCAAGGTGATCGACGATCTGGTTCTGGCCACCGGTGCCGAGCCGCGCGCCTACAGCCTGCCCGATCCGCAGGCCGTCCCGCGCCTTTCGCCCGGCAGCGCGTGGCAGCAGCTGCGCGGCGTCTGGCAGTTCAACTGGAAAATCACGGCGGCGTCCTGGGCGCTGTTCCTGAGCATCCTGCTGGTCTACTACCTGTCACTCACGTGGATGCCCCGGATCCTGATCGGCGCCGGGTTCGCCGAGTACAAGGCGTTCCTGACGACGGCGGGAATGGCCGCCGTCGGGCTTCTTGGCGTGGTGGCGGCGGCGCTGCTGGTGGAGCGCGTGGGCCGCAAGTGGCTGCTGGCCATTACCGGACCGCTGTCCGCCCTGATCCTGGTGATCGTGGCGTTCGTGGTGGACATTCCGACGGCGGCCGTGTTCTGGCTGCTTGTGTTCGGGTTCGTGGTGCAGGTGGCCATTCCCGTCCTGTACACGTACGTGTCCGAGCTCTACCCCACCGAGCTGCGCGGATCGGGCTTCGGCTGGGCGTCCACGTTCTCGCGGCTGGGGGCAGGCTTCGGCCCGCTGATCTTCGCGAACTACTTCTGGCCCCAGCTCGGCCTGGCAACGTCCTTTGCGCTGGCCGGCGGCCTGGTGGTGCTGGCCGTGCTGTGGATGATGTTCTTCTCCCCCGAGACCCGTCAGCGCCGCCTCGAGTAGCGCCACCCCTGCCCTCCCCAACTAGCTCGCATTTAATGTCGTTTTGAGGCCTCAAAACGACACCTATTGCGAGCTAGTTGGGTGTCCAGCCGCGGTCGCGGAGCGCGGAACGGACCTTTGGCACTGCCAACCGTGCGTCGTTCTCCATGTGTCTTTTCGAGATCCTGACCAGCAGCCAGCCTGCGCGGCTGAAATCCTCTTCGCGGGCGATGTCCCTGACGATCTGCCCGGCCTCAGAGTGGCCTTCGCCGTCATATTCCACGGCCACGCGGTATATGGGGTAGGCCAGATCAGGTTGGCGTTCGACGCCGTCCCGCAGTTGCGTGCGCACATTGAGTTGCGCTTCCGGCAGGCCCGCCCGCTCCAGCCACGTCCGCGTACGGCTGGTGACCAGCAGTCCGTCGACGCAGACTATCTCGTCTTCGAAGAACTGCCCCACATGGCCCACCACCCCGGTACGGCGCGGGATGGCCATAGTGTCCGGACGCGATATGTGAATCCGGGCATCGCCCTGTCCGGGCAGGAACCCCGGGAAGGACCAGAAGGTGAAGGCCGTGGCGTGTGAAGCGGCTGAAAATTCTGTGACAAGGGTGAAGGGCCGGACCGCGTCTGGAAGGTTGGTGCCGAATGGGCGCGGCGAGAGGGCTCCGGGCGCCCGTATGCCCCGGCTGGGCGAGTACAGCGCCCGGTGCCGCAGCCGCCGTCGGCTGACTCCGACGTCGACAGCCTGCTGACAAGTAAACGGCACCAACGCCAACGGCTCCGGCAGCGGTCGAGGGGTCTTCACCGCACCATCGTTGCAAACCTGGAGCCCGACTCAGCAGTTATCCACAGGGCAATCCGCAGCGAGCCCAACTGGCTGGCAGTTGTGGTCGTTTTGAGGGCTCAAAACGACGTTAAATGCGAGCTACTTCGGAGAGTGCGCGGCGGCCAGGGACGCGAGCGTGGACACCAGCAGCCGGCGCTCCACCACCTTGATCCGTTCGTGCAGCGTCTCCTCGGTATCGCCGTCCTCGATGGCCACCGCCTCCTGGGCGATGATGGGCCCGGTGTCCACTCCGGCGTCGGCCCAGTGCACGGTGCAGCCGGTGACCTTCACGCCGTAGGCCATGGCATCGCGGACGCCGTGGGCTCCGGGGAAGGAGGGCAGGAGTGCGGGGTGGGTGTTGAGGTATTTGCCGTCGAACGCGTCAATGAATTCCGGGCTCACGATCCGCATAAAACCGGAGGACACCACCACGTCCGGCTGGTACGCCTCCACCGCTTCGGTCAGCGCCGCGTTCCACTGCGCGCGGTCTGCATAGGCCTTGAAGTCCACAACGAACGTGGGGATTCCGGCGGCGGCGGAACGGTCCACGCCGAACGTTCCCGGCCGGTCCGCGCCCACCGCGGCGATCTCCACGTCCAGTTCCCCGGCTTGCACGGCGTCGATGACCGCCTGGAGGTTGGAGCCGGTTCCGGAAACGAGGACTACTATGCGCATTGGTCCAGCTTAGGCGGCTGCTCGCGTAGGCTGGAAAACATGAACCCCACCCCGGGCCCGAACGGGTCCCAGCGGACCAGGCATCCGCTCAGCGAGGCCGTAAAATCGTCGCTGCTGAAGACGCACTCACTGTTCCGCATGTTCATCGTGGCGGTGCTTGGCTCGTTCTTTGTCTTCCAGCTCGACATCGCCTACTTGTGGCTCACGGCCATCCTGACAACGGCAGGGATCGTGCTGGGGATCATCGTGCTCGTCCGCGCCATCAAGCTCAAGGAGTCCAGGCTGGTGCTCTTCGGCACAATCTCCGGCCTGATGGTGTCCGCCATAATGGTCCTCATCGTGCTGACCTCGGCACTGTTCTATAGCCAAGTCCGTGACTACCAGCAGTGCGCCCGGCATGCCCTGACCAGCAAGGCCAGCACCGATTGCCGGGTCCAGTTGGAGAACTCGCTGCCCGGCCAGTTCCGCCCGTAAGCCCCCATCTGCCGGGTAGCACTCCAACCCGGCCGCCGGGCTACTTGACCTGAACGGCCCCGAGGTCAGCTTCCCGCTGCTGCTGCCGGCGTTCCAGCCACGGCCCCGCCGCGTATCCGACGACGACGCCGACGCCCACTTCCGCCGCCAGCCAGGCTGCCGTCCACAACGGGTCGGGGCCGATGTCCGTGAGGCGGCCGATTCCGGCCGACCCCCGCGCGATCCAGGCCAGGACGCCCGCCAGCACGCCGGCGGCCGCGCCGATGATGATGCCGAGGACCAGGGTGGATACGGCGGCCGTGAACCAGCGCGTGCGGACCTTGATGGACAGCCATTCGTCGAAGTGGTTTTCGCCTTCGCGCAGGAACCACCAGCCGGCCAGGACACCGGCGAGCACGGGCACCACGAGGGCCACGAACCCGAAGTCAAGCGGCCCGGCGGGGATGGCGGCAAACACCGGAACGGAGGGCAGCGGCCCAACGGCCGTGCCGAGCGGACCCACCTGCGAGCCCGCACCGAGCGCAAAGCCAGAGCCCGATACCCACGCGAGCGCGAACACGGCCAGGTTGGGGATGAAGCCGAGCTGGGCAATGGTGAGGACGGCGCCTCCCATGGCTCCGGCGTCGAGCCCTTCATAAACCGCCACCACGAGGTTCCAGTGGATGAAGAGGTCCACCGCCAGCAGCGCCGAGGAAATCGCCAGCGCCGCCATGACGGCCACGAACCCCGCCTTCGCGGCGGAGGCCAGGTAGGATCCGGCCCAGCGGGAATGCTGGCTGGTGCGGGCAATCCAGTCCACGGCGTCGACGCCGATCAGCCGGCTCCAGGATCCGGCCTCGCGCCGTGCGCCGATCACCATGCCCAGGGCAAACGGGACCAGGGGCAACAGGGCTGCCCACCACAGGAACACATCCACCTCGTCAGTCCTGCAGACGAAGCCGGTGGCGATGCCGAAGGCTGCATAGACGAGCCAGGAACCCAGCAGCGCCTGCCACAGCTGGTCCGTATAAGAGGCACGGGCGAGGCGCCGGCCGGCACGCCAGGCCAGCAGGAACGGTATTAGTGTCAAGCCCAGCGGGATGAGTGAGAGGGTGCCCGTTTCCGGCCGGACCGCGGCGCCTTCGGCAACGGTGGTCAGGTACAGGGGCACACCGTGGATGACCAGCCACGTCTGGCCGGCCAGGCGCGCCAAGACGTCGAAGTGCGCGTCCCGGAAACCGGACGTTGCCCACACCGCCGCGATGGGCGCGATGACCGCCAGAGCGGAAATGATTGCCGCCTGGGCTGACTCCAGCCCGCCCTGCAGCCACAGGGGCATGGGAAGGCCTCGGTCTCCGGTCTGATCAGCGCGCAGTTTCATCGTGCTCCATCGTGCCATGGGCGGCCTCGCCCGGCCGTTTTCGACAGGCTCAATCCCCTGAAAAGACGGCACGGTAAGGGAATCGGGAAGACATCTCATCACGGCCACTCCCAGCGCTTTTTCGAGAGTACCGACGTAAAATTAGGTTGTCCGCAATCAGTGGTTGGAGGCAGAAAATGACTACCGCATCCCCACATGCGCACGGCGTTCACTTTGGTCGGGCAGATGTCCAGAACGCTGGCATGGGTGTTGGTATTGTCGCGTTGGTGGTTGGTGTACTGGCGTTTATCCCGGGCATCACCGCACGGTATGGCGAACTGATGTTCCTTGGGCCTGATTCGCACGCCATGTTGTTTGGCCTGTTCCAGGTATCCATCCTGCTCAACATTGTGCAGCTGGTTATCGGCGGAACCGGCTGGGCGATGTCCCGCAATGAAATGGGTGCGCGCAGGTTCCTCATGGGCGCTGGTGCGCTGTACATCATCCTCAGCATCTACGGGCTCAGTGTCGGAGTGGATTCGGCGGCCAATTTCCTGTCGCTGAACATGACGGACAGCTGGACCCTGTTGGTGGTGGGTGTACTGATGATTGCCGCCGGCTGGATGTTCTCGCGGCATCTGGCCGAGGACAGGAAATAAACCCGGAACGCGAACGCCGGGATCTAGGAGCCGCGAATGAGTAGATATCTAATCTGAATATTCGTACTACCGGTTGGTGCAGGTGACCCGCGCAAGTTCGTGGGCAGCTGCACCAGCTCTGTGTCCGGGGACGCACGGACGCACTGCCCCACCCGGCACCACCCCAATCCGCAATTCGCCAAAGAATTTCACTTTAATGTCGAAAAATCATTGACCCCGCGTCCAGCTGGAGATGGGCGGCAAGAACGGCGTCCTGGTCCTCGACGACGCCGGTCCCCGCAAGGCCGCCCAGGTGGTGGCCGCCGGAGCGTTCCGCCTGACGGGCCAGGCCTGCACGGCCACGTCCCGCGTCTATGTCACCCCCGGCGTCCGCGAGGCATTCCTCGCCGCGCTGACCGACGAGGCCGCCGCTTACTCCGCAGGTGACGGGCTCGACGCCCGCAGCTGCATGGGGGCGGTGGTGAGCGGCCAGCAGTTCGCGCAGAACCAGGCAGCGGTGCCTTGCGCCGTCGAACGCGGCGCCACGCTGCTGGCTGGCGCCTCCATTCTGGACGAAATGCACGACGGCGGCACGGACCGTCCGCTGTTCTTCCCGGCCGCCGTGCTCACCGAACAGGGCAAGTCCGCACTGGACTTCTTCACCTGGGGCAAGACCGTCTACACCGGCGTGTAGGGCCGTGACGTATGCGATCACGCAGCCCTGCGTGGATGTGGAGGCGGCACCTAAACAGGGTTCTAGAAGCGGATCAAGGAGTACGGCTGGCTTGGCAGATTGCCCGCCGTCCATGGGCGCTGCGACGGTTCGGCAGGCACGTGGCCGCGTCCCTCGCGCAGGACTGCCCTCACCGTGGCGGCAATTGCCACAACGGCAATCACTACCAGAATCATCAGGACGACAACGATCGAACCGGACATTCCTCCAACACCTCTTGCATTAATTTTACGGCGGAGGAACCCGCGGATCGCTGTCGCCAGCCCAATATTCAGGAAGCGAAACGCCGTTCGAACATTTTTTGTCTAGACGGAACCGGCGGCCAGGCATATTCTGGTCTCCCATTGCCTCTGGGGGGTGTATCGGATGGGCAGCAGCATGCGTGTCGTTTGCCTCGCTGCCGTGCGCTCCGTTCTGGTCCCGGCCATCCTTGCCTTGGCATGGTTCATTTGGGGGGCAGCCGCCGCGGAGGCATCGACGTTGGACGCCGGCCCGGCCGGGATTGCATCCGGTGCCGCTTCAGATCTCATCACGTCGCCGGCCGCAAAGCCGCTGCGGGCCGCACCGGTCGTCCCGGGCATCCCGAACCTCAAGGCTCCCGTCGCAACCACAGTCTCGACCGTGCCTGTCACTGCGGACTCCGTGACGGGCACGGCCAATGCCGCCGTGGGCACGGAGGCCGACACCGCGGACGCGGTCATCGGCGAGGCGGCCGCCGTCGTCGTAACAACCGTGACCAAGACGGCAGCCCCGGTGCTGACCGAAGTGGACAAAGTCATCGACGTCGTAGAAGGCGCCGTCCACTCGGTGCCCCCGGTGATATCAGTGCCGAGCGTGCCGGGCACCGTCGGGACCGCGCCGGGCAATGCCCCTGAAGCCGCCGCAGCGGACAAGGCGCAAGCCGCGCCATCCCTAGGCACCAAATCAGAAGGCAGCTCACTCGCTCCAGCCACGGCAGCGCAGCCACTGGTTGCGGCCGGACGGTCGCTGGCGCAGCTTCTCATGACCACACCCCATCGCCCCGAGTCTGCCGGGGCTGTCCAGGCGCCCATGGGCCTGCCGGATGCCCCGCAGCATCAGGAACCCCTCGCGTCCCTTGCAGAGGGCCACTCCGGATCGGGGTCCTCAGGCTCGGTAGGCTCCGGCGTCCAGGCCGCCGACGTTGCGGGATCTTGGAGCGGCATGCACCTCGGCGCCGGTGCACGGACACACGACGCCAACCAATCCGTTCCTGCCGGCCCCGCCTTCGATCCGGGGTCTTCCCCCGACTGAACAGGTCAACTCTGCCCTCATCACAGCAGAAAAGACCACCTGCGCCATCGGCGTACGGCTCAAAAGTTCAGTCAGGAGAAAATGTCATGTCTACACACACCCAACTGCCCGCTGCCCCGCGTCCTGCCTTGCAATCATCCGGAGCCGTTCGCGGCCACTCAGCCCCGGCCCGGTCGGGCATCGGCAACTGGCCGGATCCCATGCGCGGCCGCATCGGCAACTGGCCGGACCCTATGTCAGGAATCATCGGCAACTGGCCGGACCCGATGGCCCGGCGCAGCCTGGCCGACGGGTCCTAGGCGACCAGGCAACGGCGCAAGTACACCCAGACAGGAATATTCAGAACAGAAACACGAAGACGTTGTGCCCGCACTGCCTCGCGGCGGAGCGGGCCCAGCGTAGAAATCCGTCGACCTAGACTTCCCGGCCGCTCTCCGGCCGCCTGCCGTCCGGGCGCCCTGGGCTCTCGGCCCCCACCTCGTTGTTTGAGGCCTCGTCGTTTGAGTGGCCGTCGTTTGAGGCCTCGTCGAAGTCCGTCGTGCCTGGTATCCGGTCAGCGGACGCTTCTGCCGCGCCCGCTGGCGCCGCGGTCTCCGCTCTCTCCCTGCCTGCCGCGCGGGCCTTGTGCGGACCGGGAAAACAGCTAATCACCCGTGCTAACTCGCGGCTCAGGACTGCCCCTTCGGCCAGGTTTGGGGGCAGGGCATCTTTTTCCACCTCGCGGGCTGCGGCCAAGGCGTCAAGCCCTGCGTGCGTGATGGCCACATCATTGCTGCGCCTGTCGCGGGAACTCGAGGTGCGGGTAACAAGACCCGCTCCTTCAAGCCGCGCCAGCACCCTGCCGAGCGATTGGCTCCGGACTTTGATGTCGGCGGCCAGATGCTCCTGATTGAGCGGCCCCGCGGTGAGCCCCTGAAGGGCAATTACGGCAGCGTGGGTGAGCC
Organism: Arthrobacter sp. Soil736; assembly: GCF_001428005.1. Classification (GTDB taxonomy): domain Bacteria; phylum Actinomycetota; class Actinomycetes; order Actinomycetales; family Micrococcaceae; genus Arthrobacter. The sequence continues at coordinate 13,719 of NZ_LMSB01000022.1, read as the reverse complement.
CGAGGTCCGCGAGCGCCTGATCCTGGCGGCGCTGGATGAGTCGGGCGGCCATGGACAGCAACTGATGGGGGCCCCAAGGCTCAGTGTCGGCGTTCGGGACCATCGGTGTCATCCTTCTTTCTCAGGTCTGAGTCGGTCGGGAGTCCGGCCCTGGTCGCCGGGAAGCACCCGGGTCACCAGAGGAAACGGAAGCCGGAACGGCCTGACCGCCGGAGTTCTGCGATGTCAGCGACAGGTACCGTCAACGCCGTCGGTATCGATTCACTCCACCATAAGCATGCTTACCATCCTCCGGGCAAGCCTCATTCAGTTTTTCGCTAAGAATGCAAAGGGTGCTTACTATTTAATAGTAATCATGCTTACTATTGCATGCCAGCAACGCTGGTTCCTGAAACAGCAGCTGACCTTTTCGGAAAGAGAGCGAAGATGACAGAGAACCAATGGCCGCAGGACGGGAGCCTCACGGTTCCCCCGGCTACGCAGAACTCAACGGCTTACGGTTCGGGCGTCTCCGGGAGCCCGGCGTCAGCCTCGAAGACCGACACAGCCAAAGAAGAAGCCGCGAACGTGGCCGGACAAGCTGCAGGGGCCGCTCAGAACGTGGCAGGGACGGCCAAGGCGGAGGCAGCGAACGTTGCTTCCGAAGTGAAGACGAACGCCCGGGATCTTCTGCACCAGGCGAAATCGGACCTCACCAGCCAGGCAGGCACGCAACAGCAGAAAGTCGCCGAGGGACTCCGGAACATCTCCGGCGAACTGAGCAGCATGGCCAGCGCCTCGGACCAGCCCGGTGTCGCATCGGACCTGGTTCGCCAGGCTGCCGAGCGCTCACAGGCAATTGCATCCTGGCTGGACAACCGGGACCCGGGATCACTGCTGGACGAGGTTAAGTCCTTTGCGCGCCAGCGTCCCGGTGCATTCCTGCTCATCGCTGCCGGCGCGGGCGTCCTGGCCGGCCGGTTGGGCAGGAGCCTGCAGGCCGGAGCCCCGGCCACCAGTTCGGCAACGGGCACTTCCGTGCCGCCTCAGCCGATCCAGCCGCCGGTCGCCGAAGGCACTCTCGGCGCGGGCGCCGGAGAGCCGTTCTATGACCACGCTGAACTCGGAGAGCCTGCCTACACCGTCCCCGCTTACGGCGAGCCCGCCAGCGCGGAACCAGCCTACGCTGAGCCGCCCTTCGGCGAACCCGCACCGGGCAAGCCGGGTTATGGCGAACCGGCTTACGGCGAGCCGCGGCGGACCAGCAGCACCGGTCCGGCCTCAGGCCAGACCCTGCCAGGGAGCTCCGCCTCCGGAGTTCCGCTGCGAGACGATGACCCCTATGCCGAGGGTGAAGGACGCCACCTGTGAGCAGCGAAATTCCTTCCACACCCGCGCACGCCAGGGCGGACGCCACTTCCTTGGGTGATCTCCTCTCCGAGGTTTCCCGGGACATCTCCACCCTGATGCGCCAGGAAGTGGAACTCGCCAAAGCCGAAGCGAAGGAGTCCGCAACCAAGGCCGGCAAGGGCGGCGGCATGCTCGCCGGCGCCGGCGTGGCCGGGCACTTCGTGCTCCTGTTCCTGTCCGTCGCACTCTGGTACGCGCTGGGCGAGCTGATGGGCCTTGGCTGGTCCGCCGTCGTTGTGGCAGGTCTCTGGGGCATCATTGCCGCGGTACTGGCATCGATCGGACGCAAGGAACTCAAGGCCATCAAGGGCATGCCCCAGACCGTTGAGACCGTCCAGGAAATCCCGCCCACCCTGAAACCCAATGGAGACCACCGATGAGTGAAAACCCGGACGCCATCCGCGCCGACATCGAAGCAACCCGTGTACGCCTTGGCACCAATGTGGACGCCGTCGCTGACAAAGTGACGCCGTCCAACATCGTCCACCGGCAAACTGACAAGGTTAAGGACGCCGTCTTCGGAGTGAAGGAGAAAGTCATGGGAGCAGCGGACCACGCTTCAGGCAACGTCCACTCGGCCACAGGTTCTGCCGGATCAACCTTTAGCGACGCCGGCTCAGCGATCGGCGATGCGCCGCACAAGGCAGCTGTGAAAACGCAGGGCAACCCGCTCGCCGCCGGACTGATCGCCTTCGGCGCCGGGCTTCTCGTGTCGTCGCTGATTCCGCCGAGCCAGAAGGAGCGGGAGGCCGCCGACGCCCTGAAGACCGCGGCCGAACCGGTCACCACGCAACTGACCGAGGCCGCCAAGGACGTCGCCCAGGGCCTCAAGGAACCTGCTCAGGACGCCATGGAAAACGTCAAAGCCACGGCCACCGACGCTGCCGAGCACGTCAAGGGAGAAGGCCAGTCGGCCGTCTCCGACGTCAAGGACAGCGCCACGGACGCCAGGGACCACGTCCAGAACACCTGAGTCATTGACGACGACGGCCGCCTCGCCTCCGGGCAGGGCGGCCGTTTTCGCGCCCGCGCCACGGGCCTGCCTACCAATCCCCGGCGCTTGCGTCCTCACCGGGAGGCAGGCTGAGCTGCTTCGCGTGAAAGTCGAAGTGCAGGGTCGGATAGGCGTAAACGTCCGCAAGTGTCATCACCGGGGCAAAGAACGGATCCCAGCGCGTGGGGAAGGCCATCTTCCGCGCCAAGGACTGCTCAGTCTCCCGGGCGAGGCTCCGGGCGAGCGACGCCGTGACCCGTTCCAGTTTGCCGGCCATGCGGCGCCGGTTGAAGAACCGTGCAGCGGCGCGCGAACCCCAGTAGTTCACGACGTCGAACGGCGGGGTGCCTGCATTCAGGAACCGGGCGAATCCTCGTCCCACCGCCGGCGGCAGGCGTCCGAAGATTTTTACCAGCGGCAAGAGCGCCAGGACGACCATGTAGCCGAACACCATGTGAAAGAGAAGCTCCTCGTTGGTCCAGCGGGTCCCCGCGCTGACTTGGCGGAGTTCCTCGTCCCGGGCCCGGTCCAGGGTGGCCCTCAGCTGGGTGCAGGCGCGCAGATAGTCCTCCACTATGCCGCTCCGGTCCGTTGCCATGCTTGCCCCTTCTGCGCCGCGCCATCAGCGCCGCCCCCTCAGTATCAGGTTCCAGCCGATGACAGGGAAGTGGTCCCGCTGGGGCCGGCTTGGCCGCTGGCTACTGCCGGGTACATGCCCCGGTTCAGGATGGCTGAATTGCTGGACTTCTGCCCGCTGACCTGCCCAAACTGTCTATTACAGCTGGCAATCCCCGCAGCTTGAGGTTCACCAGCGTAGCTCTTCCCGCACCCTATAAAGCAGGATTCAGCTTCCGTCTTTGGGGGGTCTCCCGTAAGGCCTTTTTGATTGCTTTGAAAGGACACGGCCATGGAGAACCTGGCACTCTTCCTCCCCCTGATTGCCACTATTGCGGCGGTGCTCGGGGGCATTGCAGTTGTCTGGCTGGCAGTAAAGCTCATGTGGAAGGTGGCTGAACCAAACGAAGCACTCATTATTTCGGGGCTGACGCGGGGAACGCTTGAGAACACCGACGGGATGGACTTCAAGATCGTCACGGGCAAGGGCGCCTTGGTGGTCCCCGGGCTGCAGACGGTCAGGGCCCTCTCCCTGACACTGAATGAAACGGAACTCAAAGTCTCCTGTGTTACGTCCCAGGGGATCCAGGTGATCGTGGACGGCGTGGTGATTTACAAAATCGGCGATGCCCCCGCCTTTATCGCCAATGCAGCGAGAAGGTTCCTCGGCCAGCAGCCAAAAATGGAAAGCCAGGTCTATAACGTCTTCGAGGGCCACCTGCGGTCAATCATTGGCAGCATGACGGTTGAGGAAATTATCCGCGAGCGCGACAAACTGGCATCGCAGGTCCGCGGCGCAAGCGGCGTGGAAATGGAGAAGCTCGGCCTGGTGGTTGATTCACTGCAAATCAAGGACCTGCAGGATCCCACCGGATACATCCAAAACATCGCCAAGCCGCACATTGCGCAGGTCAAGATGGAGGCCCGCATCGCCGAAGCCACCAGGAACCGCGAAGCGGCCGAGAAGGAAGCCGAGGCCGCGGCGCAGATTGCCGATGCGCAGAGCATCTCGGCCATCAAGCAATCCGTGGCGCAGGCCAATGCCGAACGGGCACGGGCCAACGCGGCACAGGCCGGCCCCCTGGCAGACGCAACAGCGCGCCAGCAGGTGGTGGTCCAGGAAACTGAGGTGGCCAAGCTGGAGGCCGACCGTGAGGAGCAAAAACTCCAGACCACCATCCGCAAACCGGCCGACGCCAAGGCGTACGCGCAGCGGACCGAGGCGGAGGCGCAGAAGGCCGCCGACATCAGCGCCGCCGAGGCGAGGGCCAAGCGCACCGAGCTCGAAGCCCAGGCCAACGCCCGGCGGGTGGAAGTCGAGGCGCAGGCCAACGCCACTGCCGCGGCAGCCATCGCCGGCGCCACCCGCGTGACCGGTGAAGCCGAAGCAGCCGCGACGAAGGCACGCGGTGATGCCGCCGCGTCCGCGATCAAGGCCAAGGCACTGGCGGAGGCCGATGGCATCAAGGCCCGCGGCGAAGCACTTGAAAGCAACCAGGATGCCGTCATCGCCCAGCAGCTGGCGGAGAACATGCCGGCCATCGTGGCGGCAGCCGCGGAGCCGTTCGGCCATGTGGACCAGCTAACTGTCCTGAACGGCGCCGAGGGCCTCAACGGCATGATCGGCGGAATCCTCTCCCAGGCCGGCACCTTCCTGCCCCGCATATCGTCCGCGCTCAAGAACGGGCAGGATCCGGCCAAACGGCCTCCGAAGACTCCCGGTGCATAGGAATGTGGACCGGAGCCTGACCGGAAAAATCGGCAGGGTCACCGGATTGATCGGGCCGGGAACCATCGGCGAGGTTATGCTTCCGTACCGGGGTGGAACCAGCGCCTTCCATGCCCACCCGTTCGACAAAGTCAGCGTCTTCCCGGTCGGGGAGAAAGTGCTGGTGATCTACTTCGAACCGCCCCAGACCGTCTACGTGGATGAACTGCCGGACGTCCTCCGGCCGGACAACGCCGACTGAGCCCGCCGAACCCGCGAACCGATACCGCTGGTTGAGCCTGTCGAACCCGCGAACCGACATCGCCGGTTGAGCCCGCCGAAACCCCGCGAACCGACACCGCCGGTTGAGCCTGTCGAAACCGGCCGTCTTCGTGTTAACCCAACCTTCCCCTCCCGGTAACGCCCGCTCCCCCGCAGGGTCAGACGCCGGGCACACCGTGGAGGTGTGAGGATCGCAATCGTTGCCGAATCATTCCTGCCGCTGATGAACGGGGTTACGCACTCCATCCTGCGGGTGCTGGAGCATCTGCAGGAACGGGGCGATGAGGTGCTGGTGATTGCGCCGTCGACGTCGGACACCGATGTTCTGGACGTCGTGCACGGGGCCTTTGTGCACCGGCTCCCCTCCGTGCCGCTGGCCGGGTACACGAACGTGCGGGTGGCGTTGGGCGGTGTGTACCGGGTCAAGCGAATCCTTGCCGATTACGCACCGGACGTGGTCCACCTTGCGTCGCCGTTCGTGCTCGGCTGGCGGGCGGCGCAGGCGGCGCATCAGCTGGGCATCCCCACCGTGGCCATCTACCAGACCGAGGTTCCCAGCTACGCGGCACGGTACGGGGTGCCGTTCCTGGAGAACTGGGCCTGGAACCGGGTGGAGAACATCCATCTGCTGGCCTCCCGGACGCTGGTGCCGTCCACTTTCGCGCTGAACCAGTTGCGCGGCCGCGGGATTCTGCGGGTGGACATGTGGCGGCGCGGTGTGGACACCGCGCGTTTTGCGCCGGAAAAGCGCGACGACGGCTGGCGGGCTACCGTGGCGCCCGGCGGCGAGCGGATCATCGGCTATGTGGGCCGGCTCGCGATCGAAAAGCAGGTTGAGGACCTGGCCGTACTCGCCGATGTTCCCGGCACGCGGCTGGTGATCGTGGGCGACGGGCCGCAGCGGGCTGCGCTGGAGGAAGCCCTTCCCAATGCGGTGTTTGCCGGGTTCCTCGGCGGCGAGGAGCTGGCCCGGGCCGTGGCCACCTTCGACCTCTTCGTGCATCCGGGCGAGTTCGAGACCTTCTGCCAAACCATCCAGGAGGCCATGGCATCGGGTGTGCCGGTGGTGGCCACGGGCCGCGGTGGCCCGCTGGATCTCGTGGAGAATTCCCGCACCGGGTGGCTGTACGAGCCCGGTGACCTGGCCGGCCTGCGCCGGCACGTCATGGACCTGATGGGCGACGACGCCAAGCGCCGGGCGTTCGGCGCGGCAGCCCACGCTTCGGTCCAGGGCCGGACGTGGCCGGCCCTGAGCGCGGAACTGGTCCGGCACTACAAGGCCGTGATCGCGGGAACCACCGCAAACCCGCCGGTTGAGCCTGTCGAAACCACCGCAAACCCGCCGGTTGAGCCTGTCGAAACCACCGCTGATCGTGCTTGTCGAGATCAAGGCCCCACCCCAAACCCGCTGGTTGAGCCTGTCGAAACCGAGGCCGCCCGCGCAATCCGAGCCCGAACCCCTGAAGGAGTCCCCCTATGAAAGATTTCCGTGATCGGCTGCGGCTACCTCGGCGCCGTGCATGCGGCCACGCTCGCCTCCATGGGCCACACGGTGGCGGGGATCGACGTCGATCCCGCCAAGGTTGACCACCTGGCCCGCGGGTTCGCCCCGTTCTTCGAACCGGGCCTGGACGAGCTCCTCCGGGATGGCCGGGCCACCGGCCGCCTCACCTTCTCCACGGACTTTGCCGACGCCGCAGGCGCCCAGATCCATTTCCTGTGCGTGGGCACGCCGCAGTCCAAGACGTCCGACTGCGCCGACCTCAGCTATCTGGTCTCCGCCACCGAAAGTCTCCTTCCGCACCTGGGCCGGGGGTCCGCCGTCGTCGGCAAATCAACGGTGCCGGTAGGCACGGTGGACATGCTCCGCGGGATCCTGGCCGCCCGTCCGGACGTGCTGCTGGGCTGGAACCCGGAGTTCCTGCGGCAGGGCACCGCGGTGAAGGACACGCTGGTGCCGGACCGGCTGGTGTACGGAGTTCGGGGCGGCAGGGACGCCGCCTTCGAGCGCGGGAGCGGCGTGGCGCGGGGCGTGACGGCGGTGCTCGACGCGGTCTACGAGCCCCTGCTGTGCGCAGGCATTCCGCGGCTGGTGTGCAATTTCGCCACGGCGGAACTGATCAAGTCGGCGTCGAACGCGTACCTGGCCACGAAGGTCAGCTTCATCAACGCGATGTCGGAACTGTGCGACGCCGCCGGCGCGGACGTCACCGTGCTGAGCGAGGCGATGGGCATGGATCCGCGCATCGGCAGCCGGTACCTGCATGCCGGGCTGGGCTTCGGCGGCGGCTGCCTGCCCAAGGACATCCGCAGCTTCCGGACGCAGGCGCAGGCGCTGGACGTCCGGTCCGTGGAGGACTGGATGGGCGTGGTGGACGGGATCAACCTCGGCCAGCGGGCCCGCACCGTGGGGATAGCCCGTGAGCTGTGCGGCGGTTACCTGGCCGGCCGGACCGTGACCGTGCTGGGCGCCGCCTTCAAACCGGACACGGACGACATCCGCGACTCGCCCGCCCTGGACGTCGCCATGCAGCTCGCCGCTGCGGGCGCGCACGTGACGGTGACGGATCCGAAGGCCATCAACCACGCGTGGATGCGCTACCCGCAGCTGCGCTTCGAGGCCTCTACTCGGCGGGCCCTGGAAGGCGCCGAACTGGTCCTGCTGCTCACCGAATGGGACGAGTACCGCGATCTGTCGCCGGCCGCCGTCGGACAGCTGGTACGACGGCGGACGGTGCTGGACGCGCGGAACGTGCTGGACGCTTCGGCATGGCGGGCGGAAGGCTGGACCATCCGCGGGCTCGGGACGAATCCGCAGGCTGAGCCCCTGCGGGTTGAGCCCCCGCTGGTTGAGCCTGTCGAAACCACGACAGCCCGCCGGTAGCGCCTGCCCCGCTGGCGGAGCCGGCCGAAACCACGTTCCACCTAATTCAGCCTGTCGTAACCCAGGGGTCGAATCCGGCGGTACCTAACCTCTATGATTTCCAGAGGGGGGACGTGCAATGAATATTTACTGGTCTCAGTTGGTGGTCGCATAATGGCCGTTCCTTCACGCTCCGGGCAGCAGTTGGAATCGGGCATCGAGTGCGGATCACTCTTCGACGCGCTGCCGGACGCTGTGCTGGTGATCAGCGACGCCGGTGTCATCACTCAGGTCAACGCCGCCGCGGAACTGCTGTTCGGGTACGACCGGCAACAGCTGATGGGTCAGGATCACTGCATCATCCTCGCCGAGGGTTACCGCAGCGGCTTCGAGCAACTCTTCGCCAGCCTTCGCCACAGCCAGGAGTCCGGCGTCCCGGCCCCGACTCCGTTCGAATCCTACGGCCTGCGCAGCGACGGCACCGAGTTCCCGGGCGAGGTGGCCTGTTCTCTCCTGCACACTGACCATGGCACGTCCCTGGTCGCGTCGGTCCGCGCGACGTTCCACCGGCAGGAGGCAGACGCCGGGCTCCGCGAGGCAATGTCGCTGCTCAGCGCCACACTGGAGTCGACGGCGGACGGCATCCTGGTGGTCAGCAGCGACGGAAAGATCGCCGGGCTCAACGATCAGTTCACCACCATGTGGGGTATCCCCCAAGAACTCCTGGAGACCCACGACGACGCCGCCCTCATGGGCTACGTGCTGGGGCAGCTCGCGGAACCGGAAAGCTTCCTGGAAAAGGTCCAGGAACTTTACGCGGATCCAACTGCGGAAAGCCATGACGTTCTGGATTTCCTCGACGGCCGCACCTTCGAGCGCTACTCGAGGCCGCAGAAGGTGGACGACACAGTGGTCGGCAGGGTCTGGAGCTTCCGCGACGTCACGCCGCGGCGCCGCGCCCAGGAACAGGCCAAACAGGCGCTGGCTGAACTTGCCGAGCAGGCCGCGCAACTGAAGGCCATGGCGTTCCAGGACCCGCTCACCGGGCTGGCCAACCGCAAGCTGTTCCACGACCAGCTGACGGAAGCGCTGCGCGGCGACCGCAGCGCCGCCGTCGACGTCCTCCTCCTGGACCTGGACGATTTCAAGGAGGTCAACGACATCCTGGGCCACCATGCCGGGGACCAGATGCTGGTGGAGGTGGCCCGCCGCCTCCGGGCCTGCGTCCGGCCCAACGATACTGTGGCCCGGCTCGGCGGAGACGAGTTCGTGGTGCTCCTGACGGGGTCCGACGATGCGGAAACCGTGGCTGAACGCATCGTGGAATCCCTGAACGTGCCGGTGTGGATCGAGGGATCCATGCTGCGGCCCAGCCTGAGCCTGGGGCTCGCCTCCATGAACGAGGATGCCGTGGCGGCGTCGGAACTGCTCCGCCGGGCGGACGTGGCGATGTACGCGGCGAAGGCCGCCGGCAAGAACCGTTTCATGCGTTTCCAGCCCGAAATGATGACCGCCCTGGTGCAGCGGACGGACATGGAAGCGGGCCTCAGGCTCGCCGTGGACGACGGCGAGATCACCGTCAATTTCCAGCCGATCGTTTCGCCGCGGCTGGGTGAGGTGACGCAGTTCGAGGCGCTGGCGCGGTGGGACCGCGGCGGCGAGCGGGTCCCGCCGTCGCAGTTTATTCCGACGGCGGAGCGCAGCGGACTGATCTCGACGATCGGCATGCATATGATGCGGGAGAGTTTCATCCAGCTGCGTCCGTGGCTCGCCGGCGACCTTGAGCGGTCGCTCGCGGTGAACGTGTCCGGCGTGCAGTTGAGGGAGCCCGATTTCGCCGACGCCGTGCTGTGCCTGGCGGAGTCCTGCCGGATGGATCCCCGGCAGCTCGTGCTCGAGGTGACCGAGAGTGTGTTCCTCGACCCGGACGCGCACGTGATCCGGCAGCTCGGAAGCCTGCGCAATGCCGGGGTGCGGGTTGCCTTGGACGATTTCGGCACGGGCTATTCCTCGCTCGGCCGGCTTCAGGACCTGCCCGTGGACGCGGTGAAGATCGACAAGTCCTTTGTCTCGATGGTCCGCACGGGGGCGGAGAAGCTGCCCATCCTCAGCTCCATGATCAATATGGCCCACAGCCTGGGCCTGCGGGTCACGGCGGAGGGCGTCGAGACGGCCGAACAAGCCGCCTATCTGACGGATCTGGAGTGCGATTCGCTGCAGGGTTACCTGTTCTCCCATCCGGAACCCGAGTCCGGACTGGAGCTGGCCATCCTGCGTTCGGCAGACGCAGTGGACGCGCTGGAGGGGCTGCGGCTGAAGCGGTGACACGCGCCGCGGGTTGAGCCTGTCAAAACCCTCGGATCTCGACAGGCCCGCTCGGCGTCACGCGTTGTCCAGTTCAGGCCTTTCCGCTGGCTCGCTGGCCGTCACCATCTCCACGCTCCGGTCCCACAGTTCCCGCGCGAGATCGGCGTCGTAGGCCTGCTTGTTGGCCTTGGCCAGGGCCCGCTTCGCATAGTAGGCCCCGGGCACCCAGTCCTGTCCCGGTGTCGACGTCGCGAGCCACACAAGGGTGTCAGCGCCCTGCTCCGGGGTCAGCAGGAAGCGGTTGATGATCGTCTTGTAGGCATGCCGCATCCAGCTGGTTGACTCGGCTGCGAAGTTCGTGGCTACAACGCCAGGGTGGAAGGCCGCCGTCGCAATTCCCGCGCCGCCGAAGCGGTTCTGCAGCTCCGAGGTGAACAGGATGTTCGCCAACTTGGCAGTTCCGTAGGCACGGTTGGTCGAGTAATTACGGGCCGAATTGAGGTCGTCCAGTTCCAGCCTCCAGAACCCGTTGGCCGCGCTGGCGGTGTTGATGATCGTGGCGCGGCTGGCCGTGAGGACATCCATGAGCTCGGTGGTGAGCAGGAACGGTGCCAGGTGGTTGATCTGGAAAGTCTTCTCGTAGCCGTCCGCGGTGAGCTCGTGCCGGCCCATGATGCCGCCGGCGTTATTCACCAGGACGTCAATCCGCGGATACTTTTCCTTCAGCGCCGCGGCCACGCCACGCACCTGCGCCAGCTCGGCGAAATCACTGACGAAGTAGTCGGCACCCAGTTCCGCGGCCACCGCTTCAGTTTTCTCGGGGGAACGTCCGACGACGACGATCCGCTCGCCTGCCTGCGCCAGGCTCCGCGCGGCTGCTTCGCCGATGCCGTCGCTGGCTCCGGTGATGACGATGGTGCGCTGGGGCATGAAGTGTCCTTTGAGTGTCGTCGGAACTGGCTCCGCTCAGACAACGACATCCGGCCGCGATATGTTCCCCTGCCGGATGACGTTGGTGCGTTATTGAGTTGGATCCAGATGACTAAAGATTCAGGGCCTGACGCATACTAGAGGCGCTGTCTGCGTTGAGCAGGAAGGGGCTGATTCCGAGCATCTCTTCGGTGGTCCGCAGCAGTGAGTAGTGACTGTAGGAACCCTGCGCCACAGTGCCGGGGACAACCGACGGTGACACGAAAAAGTTGGGAATGGGCGTATCTTCATCGAAAAGAACGACTACGGCCGTTCGTCCTGCCTGGTAGCTCTGGCTGTTCAGGATGACCGGAAGCCACTGGGATAGCCACGTGTCACCCGTTGCGATGCTGCAGTCATGCATGTCGTTGCAGACATTCGGGGTGATCAAAGAGAAATTGGGCAGGGTGTTGTTGGCCAGGTCGGTGGCGAGGTTTCCGGTAGTCGGCGTGCCCAGCGGGATATTGTTGGTGGCACACGCGGTCCGGTCGCCCGGGCCCTGGTAATACACCTCGGGGTTGTGCCGGACCATGTAAAGGCCAGAGGAGCTCAACCGGCAGTTGGACGGCATGTCCTCCTGGTAGCTCCTGTAGGTCATGCCCCTGGTCCTCACCTGTCGGAATATGTTGTCCGCGGTGATGGGGGGCAGGTTACTGGGACTCGAATCGCTGGTGACTCCTTGGGTACTGCCGGAGGTCAAGGCCAGATAGCTGGGAAGCGAAGGTAATCCGAGCCCCGCATCCCTCCAAGTGGAAATTGACGCACACTGTTTGGCCGTCTGGGTCATATATGGAGCGTTGGTGCTCCCAATGACCTGGGAGTAGGTCTTGTTCTCAAAGATCAGCCAGATGACATGCTCGTAAGTCGCGGGTCTTGTGGCGGTCTTGCCACAGGGGTTCGGAGCCGGCGGTGGTGGAGGCGGCGGTGGAGGCGGAGGAGGGGGTGGTGGCGCATCCCCCGTTGTCAGTATCAGCTGCGGCCGGCGGGTGGCGTCTGCTGTCTCCTTCGAGCTGTAGATCACTCCGTCGGAGGACGTGTTGCTGATCCGGAACGAGTAGGTCCCGTCACCCTTGACGACGCTGAATACATCCACTTCCACAAAAGTATTCAGGGTTGCGGCGCCCACCGATGCGATCACAGTGGCTTCGGCCACCGGCGCGTTGTTAAAGTTCACAGTGCTTTCGGTCCAAGAGTTGTCCAATACCTGCCGGAACTGGCCACCGAGATTGGACGGGTCAGCAACGAACAACCTGAGTTTTGCCGCGGTGACAGTGCTCCCGGTGCCGCTTACGGTGAATTTCAGGAACGCCATCTCCACGGGTGAATTGTCGGCTTTCAAGCCGGTGGCCGTGCCGTAGTTGGTGGTCGGAGTATCCCGTTTCACCACTGCGTCTGCAGAAGGGGAGATCGTCACGGTAGCCGCCTCTGCGGGGCCTCCGATAATGGAAATTGTGGAAATCAGTAGGAAAGTTGTAGCCACTGAGATCCACTTGGCGCGCGGAAACCCGATATTGAGCGGCTTCCTACGGGGGATCTTCTTGGCCGCAGGGAAGTCTGTTTCGATGCTCATCGGGGACTCCTAATGCCGATGCACGCAGCGTCATCGATGCGTCTGTACACCTTAGCAATATGCAGATAAAAAAAGTCCAGAGTTTGTCGCAAAAGATTTGGAAGCTCGTTATCAAATGACTGCAAACTGGCACCTGATCACGGCATATGCGTCGCACGGAATATCCGATTTCCCTGGAAGAAATGGACGCTGCATTTGGATAAACGTTTAACCGCCAAGAATGGATAAACGTTTAAATGCGGGAGAGCCCCGACCTGTGGTTGGTGCTCTCGACCGACTATAACGGACGCTCTCTCACTTCCTGTGGGTAAGTCACGGACGCTCTCTCACTTCCTGCCCTTCCCACGGCGACGCTCTCTCACTTCCTGCCCTTCCCACGGCGACGCTCTCTCACTTTCTGCCGGACAATCACGCACGCTCTCTCACTTTCTGCCGGACAATCACGCACGCTCTCTCAGTTTCTGGGCGAATGACGGCGGCGTCGTAGGCCTGGGGTTCCCGGCCGGCATTGGGTGTGGTGAAAGAGCGATGCCCGGAAAGCTGCGGGAAGTGAGAGAGCGTCCCGTCCCACGCGACAGGAAGTGAGAGAGCGTCCCGTCCCACGCGACAGGAAGTGAGAGAGCGTCCCTTCCTACACGACAGGTGGTGGAGCGTCCCGTTCCGGGCGACAGGAACTGAGAGAGCGTCCCGCGGAAAGGGTGCGGGTGGTGAGAGAGCGTGTGTGTGGGTGGTTAAATGCGGGAGAGCCCCAACCGTGTGGTTGGGGCTCTCGACCGTTTAATGGTTGTCCGGCGGTGACCTACTCTCCCCACACCCTCCCGGGTGCAGTACCATCGGCGCTGTGGGTCTTAGCTTCCGGGTTCGGAATGGGACCGGGCGTTTCCCCCACGCTATGACCGCCGTAACCCTGTGTCCGCACCCCTGGGGGTGGGAAATCTGGTGTTACAACTGTGGTGTTGTTATTCAGTTGTCGGTTCTCAAGCAACGGGTTTGTTGGTTGGGAACCACATAGTGGACGCAAG
>NZ_LMSB01000021.1:8145-60569 GCF_001428005.1 Arthrobacter sp. Soil736 | reverse complement strand
GGCATAACGAAATCCATGATGGACCTTTCCCCCGCTCTGAGCACCGGCTCCAGCAACAGGGAACCTGTCACAGAACAGCCTGACACACAGGGGATTGCGTATGTTTCCGGGGGAGTGGCGGGTTTGCAAGGTCTGGAATGCAGTTCGAGTCCCACCTCGGGCACGTGTTTCCGCAGGTCAGAGGCCGGTTAGGTCGCTGAAGGCTGCCCCCGGAACCACGTGGAGGCCGCCCGCCGGCAAAGGGTTCCCCGTGGAACCTTTGCTTACCTACCAGTGGCAACGTAACGGCGATCCCATCAACGGCGCGGTGGCGAGTATCTACAAGCTCACCGCCGCTGATGTTGGACGGAAGATCACCGTCACCATGCTGGACGAACATCCTTGACCGCTTTCAACTGTCGTGGACGTCCGCGGCGACGGGCACCGTCATCGCACCAACAGTGCTGAATGTCGTCAAGCCCAGCGTCCGTGGCCTGCCTTTCGTCGGCAGAACGCTCTCCGGGAGCGTCGGCACATGGCGTGTAGCCCCGACCCGGTACAGCTACCAGTGGCTGCGGAATGGCATCGCCATCAAGGGCGCGACCGGTAGCACCTACCGCCTCACCACCGCCGACAAGGGCAGGAAGGTCTCCGTGAGGATCGTTGCCGCCAGAGCCGGATACCTAAGCGGGTCCAGCATCTCAGCCGCTACTGCCATCGTTCGCTAAGGCCTGCCCGTCGGAACACAATCGGCCATCGCCCGCCTCTCGACCGGGGCTCCTAATCGGAGGACGATTAAGGAGCATCGTTTTAGGGAGGTCACATATGTGCGGTTCGTACAGCAAGGATTTCCGTCGCGACGCCTGGAAAGACGCCACACGGGAAACTGAGACTCGCCAGGAGCGCCGGGTGGAGGCAAAGGACTTCAAGTTCTGGTCCTTCCCTTGGCGTCGCAGGGAGTTCACCGTCCAGGAACCCGAGAAGGCTCCTGACAGAACCGGCGAGAAGGTCTAGTCCAGAACAAAAAGAAGGGCAGCCGCAAACCGCTGCCCTTCTTTCATGCCTGTCCGCACTACCGGCCGAGCAAACGCCCGGAACGTTCCCCAGCCCCTCATTGTGGGGGTCGGGGAACGTCCCGTATTTGAGTTGGCACTCCCGTTTTTTCATTAGGCCCTCCGACGAGAGTGAGGGTGTCCTGAAGCGGAACAAGCCGCAAATCCGAAGCTCCGGATGGCCGGGTCCGGCGCATCCCCCAGCAGTCCGGACCCGGCACCACCCCTCGGCTCGACGGCGGCATTCCAGCGGGAAGGCAGGGGGCAGCGGCAATGGAGATGCCTGGCGAGTGACTGTCGACCGGGCCTCATTGTTGCCGTCGGAACCCGGACCTATTATGGCCGAGAGCGGACAGCAGACCCCGCCGGTCCTCTCGAATCAGCAGAAACGGAGGCGCAACATGTCCGGGTACTTCGAAATTATTGACGCCGCTGATGGAGGATTCCGCACTCGGCTCCGAGGGCCGTCGGGCGAACTCCTGGCCGTGTCAGAGACCTTTCCGACGAAGCGGCAGGCGGCGGCCGGCATCGGTCTCATTAGGGAGGTTGCCGGGACCGGCCTCATCCGGGACATGTCCTCAGGGCATCGCGGGGAGCCGTTCCGGCGGAGGCTCCGGCTCCTTCGGGCCCAATCCGGTCGCACCGCGTTTGGCCAGCCCCGGGCAGCGCAGGCAGATCCCGCGGTTCACGGCACGGTCACCGCCAGGACGACTCTGCAGCGAACCGGTTCACGCCGCTGGCATTCTGTCACCTGACGCCCCGCAGTGGAGCAGGGCGGCGCTGACCATCTCGACACACCGCTCCCGCGAGGACTGAGCTGGGCCTGCCTGACCGGTCCTCGCCGATGTCACGTATCCGTCTCCGCATGCTCTGAGACACAACCCCGGAGCATTGGAGCCAGTAGGAGCACCGCCTACAGAGTAGGCCTGCGCGCAGGTGGTATCCGACCGTCGACGCAGGAACGCCGGCCAGTTCCGCGATCCGTGCCCTGGTGAGGCCGGCCCGGTACATCAGCACCCACTCCTGGTTCGGAGCCGCATCCTGCCCCCGTTGTAGCCACGGCATCCATCCTGCCAGCCGGGGTGAACACGCCCGATCAATTCCCCTGCGACACGCCCGTAACGCGGAGTGCCGAAGAATGTCGGGCCTTGCCCAGCGGCCGGATCCTCCCACATCAGGCGTGCAGGCGTGACACTGCCGACGCTGGTGGCGTTCGGATCGTGGGTGAGGTATTCGGCGACGGTTCGGGCGTAGCCCAGTTCTCCGCCGTCGTGCCGGGGGAGGTCCACGCGCAAGGTGGCGCCGATGCGGTCGGTGTCCACGGTGATGCAGACCAGGCTCTCGTGCGGCCAGAAGCCGAGGGTGTGTCCGATGAAGCTGAGCAGGTCGGCGGGGGATTTGATGGTGAGCGTTTCCATGGTCCTGGCTTCTTTGACCTTTTTCTCGGCCTGACTGCGGTCGTTGGATTTGGGTGCCGTTCTGATAGAGGAATCACCGCTGGGTAGCAGGGTCCGGAGTGCAACTTGGGGGACGGGCCGCAATCAAAAGTTTGGTGAGGAGATAAGCGACGGAGGAGCGCCGAACGAAACTTTTGATTGCGGTCGGCGCTTGGCGCCCTGGTTGCGCGGAGGGCCCGCCCAGCGGGAGGATCAGAATGACAAACAGCGATGATGCTTCTGGTCATTCATGAACCTGCTGGAGCGGGTCAGCATGACGCAGGTGGAGTTGCCGGAAGTTGCAGCGGAAGCGCGGGCCCGCTGCGATCACCCTGCCTCCTGGAGGCATTCACTCGGCATCGCTGCGGCCTCGTGCTGGACCGCAAGCCCACACCTGGGGCTTGGAACCCGGCAACCCGGGGCCACCCTGGGCTGAAAGCGTCACAACGACGACTGAATACCCCGTGGACACCGGGGCACGCAACCTGGTAAGCACCCTCGGGCTCGATACCCTTGGGGACGTCCACACCGACAGCTCCGGGCCCCGGCTTTCGTACGCCCAGACCATCCAGAATCTTGTCGAGCAGGGAGTGCTTTGCCGAGGCGACCTGCGCGGACTACTTCGCAAGCCGGCCACCGTAGGTGGCGGCGAGAACTATGACACAGGGGAGGGATCTTCCGGCTAACCCGGCCTCCCCGGCAATGTCGTATCGGAGTAGCCTTCCTGCATGAGCCCTGCCCATCGGCTCGCACGCATGTCCGGGCGCGATCCGGCCGAGCAACACCACCTCGACCCCGCTTGAGCTGCTCTTCGACCTTACGTTCGTCGTGGGCTTCAGCGCGGTCTCGACGCAGACGGCGCTGCTCCTGGAGAAAGGGCACTGGGCGGCCGCGGCCACGGGGTTCGGCCTTGGGGTCTTCGCGATCAGCTGGGCGTGGGTGAACTACGCGTGGCTGGCCTCCGCATACGACAACGACGACGTCTTCTTCCGTATCGCGACCGTTGATCGAGATGATCGGGGTGCTCGTGATCGCACTCGGGATGCCACCCTTCTTCCGCTCCATCGACGAAGGCCGCCATGTCGACAACGCGATCATGGTGAGCGGGTACGTGATCATGCGTGTCGCCGCGGTCGCGCTCTGGCTCCGCGCGGCGCGTCACGATCCTGAGCATCGACGGGCCTGCCTGGCCTACGCGGCTGCCGTTTCGGTGGCGCAGGTCGGGTGGGTAGTACTCATCTTCGCCTCGCTCCCGATCGGGACGACGTCGTGGATCATCGCGGCTCTCACCGGGGTCGAGCTGGCGGGCCCGCTCTTCGCCGAGCGCAAGGACGGCGGCACTCCGTGGCATCCGCACCACATCGCCGAACGGTACTCGCTGCTCGTGATCATCACACTCGGGGAGGTGATCCTCGGCACTGTCCTCGCGATCACGGCCGTCGTCGACCGGTCGGGTTGGTCAGCCGAGGTCGTGCTCGTCGCCTCCGGCGGCACTGCCCTCACCTTCGCGATGTGGTGGCTGTACTTCACCCTCCCGGCCGGGCGGGTGCTGGGACGTTATCGCCGTCGCGCGTTCGGATGGAGCTACGGGCACATCGTCGTGTTCGGCGCGGTTGTCGGCACCGGCGCCGGCCTCCACGCAGCGGCGGTCTACATCTCAGGTGAGAGCCACATCGGCGCCACTGCAACGGTCCTCACCGTCGCCCTTCCAGTGTTCGTCTTCGAGCTGATCCTTGTGACGATCTACTCGCTCCTGCTGCGCACTGCCGACCGCTACCACATCTGGATATTCGGCTCGGCCGCGATCGTCCTTGTCTCCGCCGTGGCCGCGGTGGGCCTGGGTGCGAGCGTGGGCGCCACGCTGCTCCTCGTCGCCGCCTCGCCCGCCCTCATCGTCGTCGCATACGAGACGGTCGGCTACCGACATGAGGAGCAAGCCCTGAAGCAGGCTGAGGCCTGACGCAGCCCCACCGCTGTCCGTATCCCCCGCCGGCCCCGGGCGGCATCCTCAGCCGAACGTGCAGTCGACGATGACTTTTCCTAGGGCGGTCTCGAGTACGGCGAGTTCCTGATCGTCGAGCCGCTCGACAAACAGTTTGGACACGCCGCGAAGATGGACCGGGACCGTTTCCGCCAGACGGGCGACACCGGCGTCGGTCAACGCGACAACCACGCCGCGCCCGTCCCCGGCGGCGTTTGCCCGGTGTACCAGGCCCTCATCTACCAACCTCGCGACGCGACGCGTCAATCCCGAGCGTGAGATGAGCGTGCGGGCGGCGAGGTCAGTCATCCGTAGCCCGCCGCCCGCCCCGGCCAGCTGAGCCAGGACGTCGAAGTCGGCGAGGCGCAGGCCGGTATCCTCCCAGAGATCGGTGTCGAGTTGGCGCATGAGTGTCGCGTGGGCGTGCAACAACGCGCGCCATGCCTTCTCTCCGCGCCGCCCGGGAAGTGACTCGTCGACAAGCCGGCCGAAGAGAGTAGTCACGTCGATCGGTGGGGAATTTTCGTCCATGTTCACCAGTTAACCCCACAGGTATTTGCAATCGCAAGTACATCTGAGCGGTGAGGAGGACCGTCTCATGAGTGAAGTACAGCCCAACAGGACACTGAGTGGTGGATTCTCAGCCCCGGCCGAGGAGGACCGCGTGGCGCGAACTGCAGCCGCGCTGGAAGCCAACGGGATCACTGTCCTTCGCGCCCCGAACAGCGCAGAAGCCAAACGCATGGTCCTGGATCTCATCCCGGCGGGGTCGCAAGTACATCAAGGCGCATCGGCCTCGCTCGAGGCCGCGGGCATCACCGAGGAGATAGAGAAGTCCGGCCGGTACCAGCCGCTCCGACCCCGGTTCCACGCCATGGACCGCGCCACGCAGGCCGACGAGATCCGCCGCCTCAGCGTGTCGCCGGACGTCATGCTCGGCAGTGTCCATGCCATCACCGAGACCGGGTCGCTGGTTGTCGCCTCCGCGAGCGGGAGCCAAATCGGCCCGTACGCATCCGGCGCAGGGAAGGTCATTCTCCTAGTTGGGACGCAGAAAATCGTTCCCGGCCTTGAGGACGCACTGCGCCGCGTCGATGAATACGCCTTCCCGCTGGAGGACGCGCGGGCCCAGGCAGCGTACGGCGTGCACAGCGGCGTGAACAAAGTTCTCATCATCAATCGCGAGTGGGTACCCGGCCGCATCACGGTCGTCCTCTGCGATGAGGCACTGGGGTTCTAACCGTGCCAGAACGAACGCTGGCTGTTGGGATTATCGGTAACCGTCAGGGGGAGGAATTGCGGTGCGACTGGCCGCCTAGTCCGCGACGCGTCGATACCCGCCGCTGACCCAGTCGGCGACCAGTCGGCCGTATTCCTCCGCTGCTTCTTCCCACGCGAAGTGGCCGCCGTCGAGAGGATGTATCTCGCTGTGGGGGAGGAGGTCGTCCAGGTACTCGCTGTTCGACCACGGCACGAGGTTATCGTGGCGGCCCGCGACGATCTGGGTCGGCGTGGTGATGGACGGCAGCAGATCGTGCAGCACCGGGTTCTGCTCGGGGTAGGTCCGCACAAACCGCGCCGACTCGGCGAAGCGCCCGAGGTCGTAAGCGCTGACGTAGTCCTCGTGGACCTCCGGCTCGCTGACGCTCGGGGCGGGCAGCTCGACCGCGAAGCCGATATTCGTTCTGGCGTCGAGGGCGCGCACGTCATCCAGAGACGGCGCTTCGATGATCTCCTTGAGGGCGCCGCCCGCGTCGATCGGAAAGCGGACCGCGCCGCCGCCGATGGTCAGGCTCGTGACCCGTTCTGGGGCCTTCGCAGCAAGGAATAGCGCTGCGGCCGTGCCAACGTCCGGGCCGACGACGTGCGGAACTCCCAGGCCCCATTCATCGATCAGCCGCGCCAGGAATGCTCCGGAGCCGTCCGGGGCGATCAGCTCCGGGCGGCCATCTGAATGGCCGAATCCGGGCATGTCGATGGCGACCACCCGCACGACTGCCGCAACGCGGCTCCAGATGCGGCGGAAGGCCCAAAGGCTTTCCGGCCACGGCGCCAGCAGCAGCATGGTGATGTCCGAGTCCGCCTTGTTGTCCGCGAACCTCACCCGCACCCCGTCACAGACTCGGAAGTACGTGCTGATCGTCGATACCGCCCCGGCACCCATCTGACAACTCTCTTCGTTGAACCCGCTATCGGCCGTATCGCCCACCTGATCTGTCCCGACGCGCTGCCAGGAGCGATCGCTGTAGCAGTTCTAGACCCGTCGCTCCACTCGTGTCAAGGCTGCGTGTTGACCCATGGGAAGGGTCCGCATGGAGTCAGGATTCCCGCTTCCGGTCCGGGAGACCATACTGGGGTAGTGAGGATCGACGCCGGATCAGGGGCTCAGGGGAGGCGGCGCTCCGGGGCAGGCACGAGCCTGTACCCGCCGATCGCCGACTATGGGTTTTTGTCTGACTGTGAGGCCAACTGCTTGATCGCATCGAGCGGGCAGGTGGAGTGGATGTGCGTGCCGCGTCACGACTCACCGAGCGTGTTCTCCACTATGCTCGACCGCGCCGCGGGTGGCTTCAAGGTGGCGCCGTACGGCGTCCGGGAGCCCACAGCGCGCCGCTATCTCCCCGGCAGCCTGATCCTGGAGACCACCTGGCAGACCAGGACTGGATGGCTGATCGTGAGGGACGCCCTGGTGATGGGTCCGTGGCACCACACCGAAGAGAGGGCCGGCCGATACCGCCGCCCGCCGACGAACTACGAGGCTGAGCATTGCCTGCTGCGCACCGTCCGGTGCGTCAACGGTGCAGTGGAGCTGTCCGTGCTGTGCGAGCCGGTCTTCGGCTACGGCCGGCGCCGGGCACGGTGGGAGTTCTCCGGTCCCGGATACGGGGAGGTCGTGACCGTCAGCGGCGATGAGGGGGATCCGGTGC
Source organism: Arthrobacter sp. Soil736 (assembly GCF_001428005.1). Classification (GTDB taxonomy): domain Bacteria; phylum Actinomycetota; class Actinomycetes; order Actinomycetales; family Micrococcaceae; genus Arthrobacter. Next base: position 53,194 of record NZ_LMSB01000021.1, on the reverse strand, counting down.
TGCGTCTGACCACCGACCGCCGGCTGGGCATCGAGGACTCCATCGCGGTCATCCGCAGCCGCATGACCGAGGGCGAGCAGGCATTTATCGCGCTCTCCTGGGGGTCGCTGCCCCCGCCGCGGACGTGGGAGGAAGCCACGCGTAAGCAGTGGCAGACCACTGAGTTCTGGAGGCAATGGATCACCGGGGGCGAGTTCCCCGACCACCCCTGGCGGGAGGAGCTGCAGCGCAGCGCGCTGACGTTGAAGGGCCTCACCTACGCGCCGACTGGAGCTCTGGTCGCGGCGCCCACCACGTCGCTGCCCGAGACGCCCGGGGGAGAGCGGAACTGGGATTACCGGTATAGGTGGGTGCGCGATTCCACGTTCGCGCTATGGGCCCTCTACACCCTCGGCCTGGACCGGGAAGCCGACGACTTCTTCGCTTTCATCCGCGACGTCGCCGCCGAGGACGACCTGCAGATCATGTACGGCATCGACGGCGAAAGGGACCTTCCCGAGGTCACTGTCGAGGGGCTCGGCGGCTACGACGGCGCCCGCCCCGTCCGCATCGGCAACGCTGCCGCCCACCAGCGGCAGCTCGACGTCTGGGGCACCATGCTGGACTCCGTCTACCTCCACGCCAAATCCCGTGACCAGCTCCCCGAGCCGCTCTGGCCCGTCCTGCTCCGCCAGGTCGAGCAGGCCGCCGCCCACTGGCGGGACCCCGACCACGGCATCTGGGAGGTCCGTGGCGAACCGAAGCAGTTCACCTCCTCAAAGCTCATGTGCTGGGTCGCCCTGGATCGTGGTGCCCGGCTGGCGCGCCTGCACGGTCAGGCTGATTACGCCCGGAAGTGGGACACGATCGCCGAGGAGATCCATGAGGACATCTGCCGCAATGGTGTCGACGACCGCGGTGTGTTCGTCCAGTCCTACGGCACGACGAACCTCGATGCGTCGCTGCTCCTTGTCCCCCTTGTCCGGTTCCTGCCCGCCAACGATCCACGCGTGCGCGCTACCGTCTTGGCCATCGCCGACGAACTCACCCGGGACGGGCTCGTCCTGCGCTACCGCCCCGAGCAGACCGACGACGGACTCACCGGCGTCGAGGGGACCTTCACGACCTGCTCGTTCTGGCTCGTCTCAGCCCTCGTCGAGATCGGAGAAGTGGTACGCGCCATGGCACTGTGCGAACGTCTGCTGTCCCTCGCCAGTCCCTTGGGCCTCTACGCTGAGGAGCTGGATCCGCTGAGCGGCCGACACCTCGGCAACTTCCCACAGGCGTTCACCCACCTGGCTCTCCTCAACGCGCTCGTGCACCTCATCCGCGCCGAAGAAACGAACCGCGCGGCCCAGTTCGCCCCTGCACACCGCAACACCTGACAGCAGCGCCCGTGACCAGCGTGTTCTGGAGGATTCCCCGCGGACGGTCAGGATCCATCCGGGACGGAAGTGTAGGCGTACATGTCCATGGCCATCAGGGCTTCTCCTCTTGCCCTTCACAAGGGCCCAAGAACTTGCGCCCCGATCTGCGCCGTCGGTGCCGTCTCCTTGCGAAGTAGGCGAAGGTCAGATGCGGAGGCCAGCGAGGGCCTGAGCCTCTACGAAAGCCGACTTGGCGGGTATGCCGGAACCGGATGACCGCGTGCCTTCTGGGCCCGCTAAGGGCGCGCCGGCTTCGGTTCGCTGATCCGGCGGGCGGCCTCGACGACAGCAGCACGGTGCTCGGCCAGCCGCTGCGCCGACCACGACTGCACATCCTCCTGCGCGTCCGCGCCTTCGATGGCCCAGAACCATGCCTGGGCCGCGGCGAGGACCATGGTCAGCAGATCTTCGGGTCCCATGTCCCGGGCGAGGTCGCCGTGCTGCTGCGCCTGGGCCACCTCGGCGGTCTTGTGCCGGAACGCGCCTGGTTCAAGTCCGGTGGCGGACGGGCGTTCCAGGAGTTTCCATAGTCGCAGGCGCATGAGGTCGGGTCGGGCGACGAGGTGGTCGAAGATCGCCTCCGCGTATCCGGGCAGGTCATCAACGTCGAACGGCACCGACTCGGCACCCGCCGTCAGTGCCCGACGCAGAACCTGGCTGGGTGAATCAGACGGGGGCGTCCGGTCATGCGAATTTCCGCGTTTCAGCCATGAGAGATGTCTGAGGAGGAGAACTCGCGATGGGGATTTCGAGTGAACCAATGTTCCGGGACCTGATGGTCCAGAACGGACTGGTGGGAAGTCCGCACCGGAAGACTCGCAGCAGAACACAGCTGCCGCGCCCCCTGGTTGGGGAGCGCGGCAGTCGCTCGGAGTTGCTCAAAATCTGTCGGAAAAGGGGTGTGGACACTGTCCACAGTTCGGGCTCGCTTGTAGTCCTGATCGTCGCAGCTGTCGTGGCCGTGGCGGGGCTGGCTGGGCGGTCCGGTGGTCGCCGGCGGCGTCTCTTTGACCTTACCGACGCAGTCGGCCCGCGGTTGTCCCTCCTGAAAGAGCCGGAATCCGCGGCCTCTGTCGCCCACCTCCAATGGACACCGGCGGAATCCACATCCGAAGCGGTCCTGGCTCCGTTTCAGCGCGTCACGAACGCTCCCGGGTGATTCCGGCGGCAGAGCGACGAGAGCCGAGCCATCTAGGGTCGATTGGTTCGAGTAGCCCGCTAGGCGCGTATTCGGCCAGGAACACACCAATTTGGTCGCTTACTTCGTCAACTGCCTGAGATGTCAGTTGCTTGAGCTCCGGGACAAGTTTCTCCCTTTTCACGCCGTCCGCAGTGGCCCATCTTCGGCGCAGCTCCGCAGCCTTTTCCACCCACGTCCTTTCGAGTTGATCGAACCGAGCGCGGATCATCGGTTGCCGCTCGGGGAACCGGGACCCCGACGGGTCCCCCTTAGCCGCGTCCAGCAGATTCTGAAACTTCCACCAGTATCCGGAAGGATCGAACTGGGCCTGCTCGCACTCTTCCGGCGGACGGGGGACCTGGGGAGGCGCTGGTGTTTGGAGAGATTCCGGTATCTCACCGGACTGCAGGAAGATGGGAATGTAAGCCCCAACGCAGGGGGACAGCGGTGTCCACCAGATCGTGGTGAGATCATCATCATGCCTTGCCGTTTCGACAATAATTGAACCCGCGGTGTTCCCCCACGTAAATCCAGCAGGATGTTCATGCATGCACAATGTCAGGAAGTCAGGTCGGGCTGCGTTGAAGTACGGGCCGTCCAGAAATGTCCCCTCAAAATGGTCGCGCAGAACTCCTTTGGCGCTGTGCAGTTGGACCCCGCCGGCTTCCTTAGCCTTCTGAAGCATCTGCTGCGAGCGGCGCTGCCTCATGTGTGAAACCTGAAGCGACGTCAATGGATCGACATGGGTTGCCGCATAGTCAAAGGGGCGGTCCTTGACCAGCCAGCCTTCCTGGCACGCAGTGCTGAGCAGACCCTCACTTTTTCGATCATATTCCGTCCGTATGGAGGGTTCGTTGCTGATCGAGTAAATTCCGGATTGCACGCGGCGACTGATCCACTCGCGTCCGCTGGTTTCGAGAATCCAGGCATCCTTTCCATCCGCAATCAGATATGAGTTGTCGTAGGACCCGTCCACGGGCGGTTTCCCTAGGACGCCCGAACCCCACTGCCCGTACCGCTCAAGGAGTCGCGTCATGGCATCCAGTGCTTGAATTGCCGTCCGTCCGCGTTCCAGTCCGAGCCTGACCAGTTCCATGCCGATGATGCCGCTCGACGGCGGGTCTCCAGCCTTTGCCGCCGCGACACAGCTTGCCCAAGCGCGCGTGAACTGAGCTTCGTTGCCGATGCTGACGTTGTGTTCGTTGACGCCGAACTCGTATCCCCAGCACCAGAAGGGTGCTGCGCCGACGTGGGCATACGCCGGCTCGTCTTCAATGGAGACATACGCGAGGTCGAGCCGCTCTGACTTAGGCCGCCTCGGCACGTAGCGCAGAGGCTGCACTTCACCGGCGGGACGATCGCTGTTCTTGCCGAAGATGAGCCGGCCGTCCGCCGTCGCATCTGCCTGAGCGACGTATGTGTCGCAGCTCCATGGCTTCAACATTTCCCCCCTCAAAGGAGCACTCTATCGAGTTCGGCGGTTTTCTTGGGCAGGTAGTACTGGCCCTTGCTGCTGACCGTTAGTGCCACGTGCACGATGGGTCCGAGAATCATCGAGATGAACGAAGCGTAGGCGATCGGATACACCTCGATGATTCCAAGGGCCCCGACCCCAACCGCCAGCCCCAGGGAGATGAGACCGCAGGGGTTCCACGGCCGGACTTCCTCCTCGCGATATTCGATGTCTTCTCCGCGGCCAAGCTTGAGCCAGCGGCGGCAGATGAAGTAGTCCGCAAGAATGATCAGCACCCAGGTGTTCGTCAGAACACCGGTAATGGCCAGGAAGGTTCCCAAGTGATTGATGACGTTGGTCGCGTAGAAGATCACACCGAAGAGCCAGACAGCGAACATCCACCATGGGCGGCCGGGGCGGAAGTGCGCGGCGACGTCGAAGCCGCTAGAGAGCGTGATTGACCCACCGTATAGGTTCATGACGTTGATACGGATCTGGGTCACGACGACAAATATGACACCTGCCAGTCCAAGCAGATGCACGAACACAAACCCTGGATCCTGCGCCTTTTCAACGCCAAACTGTCCCACGAGAGATGCTCCCAAGAACGCTCCGAGGAAGATCACGACAAACATTGGTATGAGTTCCAGGATCATGATCATGGCGGTGCCGCGGTATCGGATGTTCTTGGCAGCGAATCGTCCGTAGTCGGTGGCCATGAGACCTTGGAAGATCATCTGGCCGTTGGCAAAGCTCATCGCCGTCCACATCGCTACTCCTCCGGAGACTCCGGTGGCTGCCCATCCCTCAGGTCCTGCCCCGCCGCCCTGTCCCTGAAGCTCGAGAAGTGCCCAAATCAGCAGGCCAACAAAAATGGGGAAGCCCCACGTCTGTAGGACAGACATGGCGTACATGCCCCGCCATACGAACGCAATCGTGGCCAGCCCGATGCCAGCGAAGATCAGAATGCCGCCGAGGGAGTTGATCTCGATATTGAAGTAATAGGCAACTGCATGGGAAACGATTGTCCCTTCAAATAGGAAGTAGTAAATGAAGTTGACCGCGTAAATGAATGATGTCAGGGCCGCGCCTCGGCTGCCGAAACCAAGTCCGCGGGAAATCAGGCTTTGCGACAGTCCTTCGCGGCTCGCCATCCGCATGGTCAGCGCACCGATCAGAATGGCTCCGAAGAAGAAGTAGCCGATTGGGATAAGCATCATCGGCCAGCCCACAAGGAACGTCTGCTGGGCGCCGAAGGAGAAAAAGAACATCGCTGTGGCGTTGCCCAGCAAAACTAGGCTGATCGCGGGAATGGACCATCGTTTCTCGGCCGGGACCCTTTCGATGGCGTAGCTTTCGATTTGGTCATCAATTGAGGCCTCTGGCCCCTTGAAGATCTTCAGGACGGACATGGAAAATTTCCTCAGTTTGTTGGACGAAAGGCTTCATGCAATGCCGATGGTGGAGCGTCACGCTCTCGCGACCGTGGGACGGTGTCGACGTTAGCTAGTGACGGGAGAAAGGCGGTTCCATGTCGGTGTAGGAGCCTGGACGTGTGGTGTGAGAGCACGTGCAGTTAGCGCCCTGCACCTCCACGCGTAAGGTCAACGACTCGGTACCTTCAACTTTGATTTCCACTGGTTCATGGCCCGTGGCTGAAACCGTAAGGCTCTTTTCCGCGAGGGGGAATTGGGTCATGGTCTCTCGTCTTTCTCTAGGCCATGCGGCCGGTTTTCTTGGTGGTTGATTCACCAGTCCTGATGCTCGAGCGTCAGTCCGAAGGGCACGGCATCACTGAGCGCGACGGTGAAGGAATCGTGGGCGTGTGTCGTGACGAGAATTCCCTGGCGTCCTTCGCGGATTGCCGTTGTCCTGGCGACTGCCACGGCTTCGTCGAGCTGGCGTTCCATGCTGGCACGGTCTGTCGCAGTGATTGCCATGGTTAGGTCAAGGGCCGTTCTCATCGTTCTATCCTTCTCTTTTTCTCGATTGCTAACCTCGGCGTGTAGCTGTGTGAACCAGACCACATCGAGGACTGACCTCAGTTTCGCTCCAGATGCGGTGTGGCTGGCTACTACCTTGCCGGGTGGACTATCCGGGACAGGGGTTGGCCACCCGGGTGGGCGGTGGCCTGGTTTGGCACGAGTATCCGTATTAGGCCGTCACGCGCAGCCCGGGTCCGGATCCACGTGTCCAGGACTTCGGGGGACCAGTCAAAGACCGGCGGCACGGAGCGTCTCTTGGGCGGTGAACCGCGCTGCGCCTTGCCGTATATCGGGTCACGTCCCGTGGAGTGGTGTCAATCTCGGGTTCTGAGCGTCGCTTCGTTGACGTGAAGAGCCATCGTGCGATGGTCAGTGAGAAGTGTCTAGGAATCGCTCGAGGGGACACAAACACACGATGGCTCTTGACCAGAGAGCCCGGTTGGACCTGCTTGGCCAACTGAAAGTCACCGATGTCACGGAACGGTTCGCTCGGCCACGGAGAAGCTCTACCAGGAGCTCATCGACGCGGAAGCGACGCGTTTATCGGCGCTGGCCTTTTCGAATGCACCGATGAGCGCACGACGCGCCGCAACGGGACCCCCCAGACCTTGTCCAAGACAGCCGGGGACCTGGAATTGAAGGTCCCGAAGCTGCGGCGGGGCTCATTCTTCCCCTCCCTGCTCGAACGGCCCCGCCGCGTGGACCAGGCCCTGTTCGCTGTCGTGATGGAGGTGTACCTGCACGGGGTCTCAACCCGGAAAGCGACCGAAATCGCCGCCCTTTTCCACGTCACCCGGTCCACCATCTATCGCATCGTTCAACGCACGCTGTAGTCACAAAACTTCGACAATCCCTGTACCGTGGCGGACGCTGTAGCGGCGGTCCAAGGCGACTATCCGTCCCGGGTTCGCTTGGTCAGCGGGCACTCGCATCTGCTGTGAGCAGTCCCGTACTGTGGTCGGCCGTTTCGTCGGTGAGGTCGACTCCCGCGTCTGAGGCCAGGACCTTGATGAGCGCGGAAGCGTTTTCGTTACCGAAGCCGGCCTCAACGGCTCGTTCGATGGTGGATACGGTTGCCCGGGTGCCGGGAACTGAGACGCCTAGTCTTTCGGCGAATGTTTGCACGAGTTTTCCGTCTTTGAGCATCAGGTTGAGGGCAAAGCTGGGGGTGTAGTCTCCGGCGACTACGGCTGCGCCGACGCCGTCGAAGATGGGGGAACGGAAGTCTGTGACCTTGAGTACCCCAAGAACATCGTGGAGGCTCAGGCCGGCTTTCCGTGCCAGGGACAGTGATTCGCCGAGGGCTTCAAGCTGGGCGGCGACCAGCAGGTTGCCGACGAGCTTCATGCGAGCTCCGTTTCCCGATGGTCCCATGTAGTGGGTAGTTTCACTGATCGCCGAGAGCACGGGGCGGGCACGGTTGAAGGTCTCCAGCTCGCCTCCTGCGACGACCCAGAGCCCGCCCGCCGCGGCTTCGCCTTTTGAGCCGAAGACGGGTGCGTCCAGGAAAGCTACGTTGCGTGCGGCGAAGGCCTCAGCTTCTTCTGCACTGGTTTCCGGGTCGATGGTTGATAGATCGATAACGATCGAGTCGGGATTCACAGTTTCTGCCAGACCGCCCGACGCTAGCACCACTTCTCGCACCGCGGCGTCGTCGGACAGGCAGTACATGACGAAATCTGCGTCTTTTGTTGCTTCGGCGAGGGTGGCAGCCGATGTGGCTCCTCGCGTCACTGCTTGGTTCACCTGCTCCGGGGAGCGGTTCCAGACGGTGACGTTGTGGCCGGCGTGCAGCAGGTTGTTCACCATGCCGCGGCCCATCGTTCCCAGGCCGATGAATGCAATCGTGCTCATGTGAAGCTCCTTGTGGTTATTTTCATAGGTTTTTGAAACGGGCAGTCCCGGGCACGAGCTACTCCCGGCGAACCCTTTGCCTGTGAGCGGGCAGGATCCAGCTCGAATCGGAATCTCTTCGCTGGGGTCGCTCTGCTGGCGTCAGCCGGCACGGGAAGTCCGGCAGGAGACTGCTGCCTTGCGGGGTCTGCAAGTGACGTTACGGATGTTGGGAGGCTATGTCAGCAGGTTTGCCGCTCCCTGCTTTTCCTAGGACTGGCAGTCCTACCTTCGCCGTAGCAAGCGCGGACGCGGGGATGCACGAGGAAGACATGGGCCAGAGTGCGGAGTTTGGAAAATTCCTGAAGGCAATGCGGTCACGCCTGACCCTGGAGCAGGCCGGGATCGGCACACCCTCCGGCGCCCGGGGGTCTCCGGGCTGCGGCGCGAAGAGATCGCGCGGCTGGCCGATGTCAGCACGATGAGCACGAAGACGCCGCCGACGCACCCGGTCCCGGGCGCGCACCTAAGGCGAGACGCCATTTCAAACTGATGCGGGTGGCTGCCGGGCAGGAGCTGGCGAGGGGGAGCTGTGACAAGAACGGGCCGCGCCCAGTTACCTGCTTGCTCGGACCTGGCAGGATGTCCAGTGGCTTGTCTCTTCAGGAGATTGGCGCCGAAGCCGCCTAAGGCTGGCTGTAATCAGCCGGTGTTGGCGGGTCGCCAGACGTGCTGTTGACGAGGTCCCGTCCGATTAGGTGGTTTGTGACCCACCTTTAGACGTCGCTGAGACATCCTCCATTCACCGGGTGGCTGTAGCGTGTGCCTGTCCGCGACGTCCCGCTGAAGGAGCCCTGAGATGCCGGTAATCACGACGTGGAACTTGGAAACTTCTTCCGGCCCGGAGGGGAGTACGGTCCCCGCGCCCAGGACGTCTACGAGAAGAAGCTCACATATATGGCTGACCGGATCGACGCCCTGGCCCCGGACGTGGTGGCGGTCCAAGAAGTCGGAGATCCGAGCGCTCTGACGGATCTGGCGGGCCGGCTGCCGGGAACCTGGCACACCGCTCTGTCACAAGCCGGACCGGCGCGGTATCCGGGTCGGGTTCCTGAGCCGAACTCCGGTCGCCGGAATGGGGGAGGTGACACTGCCTGCCCCTTGCTGCCGGTGCAGGTCGGGGATGCTCCCACGGACATGGACGGGTCGATGGGCCGTGGCGCCCTTCACGTCAGGACTACGATCGGCGGCCTCGAGTCGGACCTGGTCACCGCGCACCTGAAATCGAAGCTGCTCACCTACCCTGGCTGCCGGTTCAGATCACTGAACGAGGACGAGCGGGCGCGGTACGGCGCCTATGCCCTGTACCGGAGGACCATGGAAGCCGCGACGCTGCGGATTTACGCCAATGGGATCCTGGAGGGCGGCGTGCAAAACCTGGTCGTCCTGGGCGACATGAACGACACCCAGCTGGCGGCCGCCACACAGATTCTCTATGGCCCGGACGGATCCCAGCTGGGCCCCCGGCTTCGACCGGCCCGACGCCGGTGACGCGTCCCGGCTCTGGAACATTGCCCCGCGGATACCTGACGGGCACCGGTTCTCGCGCCTTCATGGAGGCGACCGGGAGCTCATCGACCACATCCTGCTCAGCCACAGCCTGGTCCAAAACCTGGTCGGCGCGGATGCCTACATCCAGGACGTCACCACGATCGGGAACACACCGTCCAGTCGCCGGGACGCCACCGTCCCGGACCACGCACCGATCACCGTCATATCGGCTAGGAGGACCTCAGCGGGGACGCCCTGGCCTGTCTATCCGGGGCCGGAACCGGGGCAGTCTGTTGCCGCACCGGATGGGACGGAGCTGTTCGGCGCACACCTGGTGTTCGATGATGTCCCATTCCGGCGCCATGAAGCTGATCGAGACCCGCAACCACCACCTGGCCGAGGGGCACCCGCAAGCGTCGTGACGAGAAGCCCTCGGGGTGGTGTGACTGAGTGACCCGTCTAGGATGGCCTGGTGAGGAAGTGGATAGCCGCTCACCGCAAGACGGTTTCACTGGTGGTCCTCGGCGCTGTGTGGGGCGCGGGGATAGCGCTCTTCGTCAGCTGGGGGCGCCCGCTGGACCAGGCGATCTTCAACGCCGCGCTGTGGGCTGTCTTCATGGCAGGTTCCTGGTACTTCGATGCAAGATAGCGACCAGGCTCGACGCGCAGGGCGGGATTCTGGTCTACGTCCGCTACCCGGATTCACGTCCCGGATCCCTCAGCGGTATCTGGAACATGGGTGTCGCCACATTCGACGAGACCGCAGTATGGACGCTTCACCAGCCGTTTATGACACACTCGAGCCCCGGGCTCATGTGAGTCAGCAGGCGTGGCTGGACGAGACGCAAGGTTTCGGATCCTTCGTGGGAGAGATGGACGAGATGAGCCGGACCATTGGCGACATGTCCGGGCGATACGAAGTGGCTGAGGGATGGCGCCGCCATTCGCATCTTGGTTTCTCTGCGCGGGACCAGGATCCGCTGGCAGTCGCTCTCGCTGACGTGTCCACAGTCGATGAGGGATACGAGAAGTCCTTGCTCGGGGCCCCGTTCCGGCACTGAGTCCGTTCCACCGAGACGAATCGGCCGATGCCGATACGAATAGGTATTGCCGGGTTCGGAATCCGCGAGTGGAGTGCCGGCACCTATGAACCCGGAGTCATCTGGCGAGCGCTCAGCGGCCACGAGGCCTTTCCCCAGGAGTCGTGGTGCCGCCTGCAGTTCAGGACGCCGCTTGAGTCACCAGTACTAAAGCCTGGCGGCCTGTGAACAGATGAAATCAACCACTTAAGGCTGATGTTGCAACGCCGATAACGGATCTTGTGCCAGTAGAAGTGATCCGATTGCAGAATAGTTCTCGCTGATACGGCTTCCCCTCCGGGTCCGGGCGCTTGCGTGTTCGTAAGCGCACAGTATTCATTGGCCATTCTCGAAAGGCCCCAAGGGACCAAGCCGTTAGCCGGTATCACGACAAGCCGAACGGTGATCTCCCCACGAACCGGTTAGGCGCGAGGACCCGCGATACTGCAGCAAGTCGCTTCGCGGGTACTCATTCCCTGGCACCGCCGCAGACTCTTAGAACTGCGTAAAGGCCGCTGTGGCGGGGTCCGCCCCGATCCGTGCCCCCTCTTCCAGTGCGTTGACGGCTGTCAGTTCCGAGGCGGTCAAAATAATCGCAGCGGCCTCGAAGTTTTGCCGCATGCGGTCAGCCGAGGAGGTTTTCGGGATGGCGATGTTTCCGGTGCTAAGGTGCCACGCGAGCACGATCTGGGCGGGCGTGACGGTGTACTTGGCGGCAAGGTACCTCACGGTGCCGGAGTCCAGATCCGCGCCCTGGCCCAGTGGACTGTATGCCTCGACGGCGATGCCCCGGGACCGGCTCGTGGCGACGAGGTCGCGCTGCTGGAAGGTGGGGTGGATTTCGATCTGGTTGACGGCCGGGATGATGTCTGACGACGCGCGGAGGGTGTCCAGGTGTGGTTTCAGGAAGTTGGACACCCCGATAGCACGTGTCAGGCCGTCGCCGTACAGTTTTTCCATGGCCTTCCAGGCTCCGGTGAAGAGCCCCTGGGACGGGACCGGCCAGTGGATCAGATACAGATCCACGTAATCCAGGTCCAATGCTTTTCGGCTGTCCTGGAAGGCCTCGTAGACCAGCCCCTGCTCGCCGTTACGGAGTTTGGTCGTGACGAAGATTTCCTCTCGAGGAATCCCCGATGCGGCGATCGCGGCGCCCACGCCGATTTCGTTCCGGTAAGCAGCCGCGGTGTCGATGTGGCGGTAGCCGGCTTCCAGGGCGTTCTCGACAATGCGCTGGGTGTCCTCTTCGGGGACCTGGAACACGCCGAAGCCGAGTTGCGGGATCTTGACGCCGTTGTTCAGAGTGACCGTGGGGATGGTTGTTTCTTGTGTCTGGGACATCATCAGTTCTTTCGTCGGTGGGGGCGGCATCGGTTACCCGGGCGCCGCGGGTGCCCGGGTAACCGGGACGGGTGCGGCAGAGCCCATTCTTGATGTGACTGGGTAGTTGCGCGCCGCTGTTGGCGGGCCGGTGCTCTGGAAGAATGCGTGGGTCTAGGCCTGGAGCGCTCCAGCCCAGAGGTTGATGTCGGATTCGATCGCGAATTCGTCGATTTTCTGAAGGTCGTCGCTGGTGAATTCCGGCCCCGAGACTGCCGCGAGGTTGTATTCGAGTTGTCGGACGCTGCTGGCGCCGATCAATGCTGACGTAACCGGTATCCCCTTCTTCTGGGGGCGCAGCACCCAGGCGATGGCCATTTGGGCGAGGGTCTGTCCGCGCTGGGCAGCGATGTTGTTGAGGCCTCGGATTCGGGTCAGGTTCTCGGGGGAGAGGTGGGTGTCCGCCAGGGACTTGCCCGACGCCGCGCGGGAGTCGTCGGGGACGCCGTCCAGGTAGCGGGTGGTGAGCAGTCCTTGGGCGAGGGGCGAGAAGGCAATCGCCCCTGCGCCGACCTGTTCGAGTGCCTGGAACAGGTTGGGATCACCGTGTTCGGTCCACCGGTTGAGCATCGAGTAGGAGGGCTGGTGAATCAGCAACGGCGTGCCGAGATCGGCGAGGATGGCGGCGGCCTCGATGGTCCTTTCGGGGGAGTAGGAGGAGATACCGGCGTACAGCGCCCTGCCGGAGCGGACCGCTGTGTCGAGTGCCCCCATGGTCTCCTCGAGAGGGGTGTCCGGGTCGGGGCGGTGGCTGTAGAAGATATCGACGTAGTCCAGGCCCATGCGTTCCAGCGACTGGTCCAGGCTGGCCAGCAGGTATTTCCTGGATCCCCATTCCCCGTACGGCCCGGGCCACATGCGGTATCCGGCTTTGGTGGAGATGACGAGTTCGTCGCGGTACGGTTTGAAGTCGTCCTGCAGGTGCCGGCCGAAGTTTGTTTCCGCGCCGCCGCTGGGCGGGCCGTAGTTGTTGGCGAGATCGAAGTGCGTGATGCCGAGGTCGAAGGCGCGGCGGAGGATGGCCCGTTGCGTCTCGAAGGGCTTGTCGTCGCCGAAGTTGTGCCAGAGGCCGAGGGATATGGCCGGAAGTTTCAGCCCGCTGCGCCCGACCCTGCGGTACGGCATGGAATCGTAGCGGTCCTGCGCTGGAATGTAGGTCATGCGTTCAGTTTCCTTCGGTTGTAACGCCGCGTTTGGGCTTCGTGTTTTTCGCTTCGGTGGTGTGGGCGGCGTCGGGGACTTCTTCCAGGATCAGGAGATCAATCCCGTCCCCGGCGTGGATCATCCGGCGTCCGCCGCCCGCGTCGAGCCAGATCCAGGCGGTAGATTCATCTGCTGTCACCGTCTCCATCCAGCCCTTGGCAATCACCCGGTCCCGGCTGATAAGCCCGACGTGGCTTCCCTCCAAAAGCTGCAACGGCCCCGAGGTGCCCGGGATCTGGATCCTTTGGGGTATCGGGCCAAGGGATTCGTCCCGAACGCCATCTTCGGTAGTCCAGGGCTCCCCGCTCGCGCGGCGTTTGTTGGTTCTGGTCCGCGCTCGTAGGCGGAGCTCATAAGCCTGCTCGTTCCGCACATAACCAAGCCGGTCAATGGCCGCCCGAATCCTGGCCCGGGTCTCGGTTTTGACCTTCTGCGGGCGGTTCAGGACATTCGACACCGTAGCGACAGAGACACCCGCTTCGGCAGCGACGTCGCTCATCCGGCAAGACGTAATCATCCTAAGTTCCTTGATCTGGCAACGCGCTGGGCGAAATGGGGGACTTTCAAGGCAAGTAAATCAGCTTGCATGTCAAGAGATCGGGGCTCAGGGCTCACGCCACACGCTAACGTTCGCCATGGCCTTCCCTGCGTGAACGTCTTGACCGAGCAGGGGTTCGCGCCTCTATCACGGTTGGGCGGATACCGCTGACTTTAGCTTGAGCGCCGCGGACTGCGGGCCCGAGATCACCGGAAGGCCGAGCGCCTCCTCGAGAGCGACAGCTGCAGGGGCCAGAGAATACTGACCGAGCAGCACCGCGTCGACCGAACCTACGTAGGGCTTCGCCGCTTCGACCAGCGCTGCAGTCAGTGCGCTGATGTCGCCGGCTTTCGTTGCGATGAACGCTGCGGGAACTGTTTCTCCGACGACCTTCGTTGCCGAGCCATTCGCCCGCAGGAACTCGGCGAAGCGCGCCACGGAGTCGTTGAGTGCCGACTCGAAGGATGCGACCATGAGAACCTTGCCATAGTTGCCGGCGAGGACCTGTTCGAAGGCGGCCTCGTCCGGGGACAAGACAGGAACGTCTGCCGTTGTCGCATGGGCAACCGAACCGTATATCGAACAGGTGAGCAGAACACCGGCCGCGCCGTTGGCGAGAGCGAGATCGATCAGGCGGCTCATTCGCTCGACGAGCTGTGGCGCGAGGCCGCCGTGCGCGTCCGCATCGGGGAGTAGCCTGTCGTCGAGGATGTTCCACACCTCGGCTCCCGGGAACACTGTGTTCAAGCCGGCAACGGCCGGAGCGATCGCCGCCGTCGTGGCATGGATGAGCGCAATGCGCTGGGTCGATGTTGTGTCTGTTGTGAGCGTCATTGCGCCAACTCCTTAATCCAAGTGAGTCCCTCGACGGTGCCGCCGATGGGTGAGTATTCGCAGCCTATCCAGCCGATGTAGTCGGAGGCGCGGATGGTGTCGAAGATCGTGCGGAAGTTGGTTTCGCCGGTACCAGGTTCGTGTCGCCTGGGCGGATCAGCGACCTGCACATGAAAGATCTGCGGAAGCATCGCCTGCAGTTTCGGCACGAGGTCGCCCTCGTCGATCTGAGCGTGGTAGACGTCGAACATGATGCCAACGTTGTCGGCATCCACCGCCTCGGCGACGGCGGCCGCGTGCGCCTGGCTTTCGAGTAGGAAGCCCGGTGCGTCGCGCTTGTTCTGTGCCTCGAGCAGGATCCGGACGTTCGTGTCCTTGGCCTTCTCGGATGCCCAGATGATGTTGCTCACAAAGCGTGCGAACGCCCGATCGCGGCTGACGCCCTCCTGGCGGATGCCGGCCATCACGTGGATGAAACCGCTCTCCAGCTCGACGGCGTACTCGAGGGCGAGCTCGAAGTCGGCGTGGAACTGCGTGACCTTGTCGGGCATGCAGGCGATGCCCTGACGCTCGGGGGTGCCGGGCTTCCCAGTGGGCGAGTTAATGAGGACCTGCTTCAGGCCCGCATCTGTCAGGCGCCTTTTCAGCTCGGTTGCCTTGTAGATGTACGGCGCTGCGTACTCGACGCCGGTGAACCCTGCCTTGGCCGCGGCGTCAAAGCGCTGAAGGAAGTCCACCTCGGTGAACAGCCACTTGAGGTTGGCGTCAAACTTCAACTCCGCCATTGTCTTCCTCCTTCTGTGACCCGTTCTCGAGCCGATATCCGCCCAGACGGCGATGTCATTCGATTCCTGGATCACGATCTCCTGCGACCCGGCCAAGGCCGAACTCGCTGACGTTATTGTTTTCTCACAATAGTATAGTCTAACAGCTAATTCTATTCTATAGCCAACCCTAAGTGTCCTGGGTCCAGTCCCGTTGCGGGACAAGAAGGTCTCCCTATCCATGGGAGGCGCGTCGCTCACCAGATGTGTGGTGGATGGAACCCGGAGGCTTTGCCGTGTTGACGCGATGGTCGGCGGATTCCGTACGATAAACTGAATAATATAGTCGAGAGGGAGATTCCATGGCGAACCGCCGAGAACCCGGAACAACGTACGCCGACACCGTCTACAACCTGCTCCTGAAGCAATTCATGGCGGGCGAGCGGGAGGCGGGCCAGTCTCTGAACATACCGTCCATCGCCCGCGAGTTCGATGTCAGCCAGACGCCGGTACGTGAAGCGCTCGCGCGCCTGGAGCACACTGGCCTGGTGACCCGCGAGCCCTTGAAGGGGTACCGGGTTGCGCCCATGTTCAGTGAGCACGAGTTGGTCAAGCTCATGGAAGCGCGCTTGGTGATCGAACCGGCAGTAACGCTGGAGGCGGCGCGTCGAGTGACGCCGGAGTTCCTTGCAGAACTTCAAGTGACAGTCGATGAGTTGGCAGCGGCAGCCGAATCCGAATCATTCAGTGAGCACTGGCGTACGGACGATGCCTTCCATGGGCTGATCTCCAAGCAGTCGGGCAATCCGTTCCTCGACTCCGCCTATCTGGCGATCGGCGGCCACGTGCGCAGATTCCGTCTGCTTGCCAAAGCGAGTTCAAGGACTGCGGCGATCGCCGTGATCGAGCACGGGCACATTATCGAAGCGCTCGAGGCGAGGGACGCGGAGAAGGCGGCCGAAGCGATGCGCCAGCACATCGAGGGAGCCGCCGCCCGTGCCCTCGCTGACCGAAAGTCGATCGGCTAGGTCAAGCTGATCGACTTTCGGCCAGCTTGACCTAGCCGATGTCAGACGAGTTCGACGACGCCCACCTCGGTGAGGAGTGTCGGCGCCGAGGCGCGCCCGGCGATGTCAGTGATCTGTGTGAGCAGCGCCTCGGGCATCGGGATGCCATTCTGGCCCCGTTCGCGCCGCGCTTCGCGTTCGGGGTCACCTGGGATCCTGACCCTGTTCTCGCCCTGTTGCATGGCGTTGACGAGCTGTTCGACGTTCTGTGCTGTCTGACCGCCCGGGTTCAGTGCTTCCGGGTCGATGACCAGGAAGAAGTGGCCGATGTTGTCGCGGTCGCCCGAGTGCAGCGGGCCCGCGGCATTCGACAGGGCGGCACTCAGAACCTGCGACATCAGGCTGAGTCCGAAGCCCTTGTGGCCGCCTGTCTCGGGGGTCGGTCCGCCGAGCGGGCTGATCGTGGCGCCGAGCTTCGTCAGTAGCGAGTAGGCAAGCGCGGCGTCTGTGACGGCTTCCCCGGTCCGGTCAAAGACCCAGCCCTCGGGCAGAGTCTTGCCCTTGTTCGCGTAGGCCTTTACCTTATTGAGGGCGACGACGCTGGTGGACATGTCGACAAGCAACGGCTCACCGCTCATTCGCGGCGCGGAGAATGCGATCGGATTGGTGCCGAGGATCGGAGTGGTCCCGCCGGTGGCCGAGGTCACAGGCGTGCGTGTCGTCGTGGTGACCAGCGAGAAGAGGCCATGCTCGGAGGCCATGCGGGCGTAGAAGCCGAGCGCGCCGAAGTGGAGCGAATTACGGACCACCACAATGCCGATTCCGCTCTCCCGAGCCTTCTCAATTGCGAGTTCCATCGATCGGACAGCGGTCGGATGTCCGAGTCCATGATGTCCGTCCAGGACGGCGAACGCGGGGCCGTCGACGACGACCTCGGGCTCCGCGGTCAGGTCGAGGCGGCCCTCAACCAGGAACCTTTCGTACATCTGCAGCATCGAGACACCGTGGGAGTCGATCGCAGAGAGGTCGGTGTCGACCATGACTTCCGCGGTGATCGCCGCGGAATCGCTCCGCATGCCCCATGCGTCGAGGATTGCGAGGATTTGCGCCCGCAGGGACTCCGGAGTGAAGCGCCGCAACTGGGTCTCGGTGGTCATACGGATACTCCTACTTCATCGGCGATGCGCTTGCCGATCTCCAGGGCCGCGGTCGCGGCCGGTGACGGGGCATTGAGGACGTGGATCTGCCGAGGCGCGCGCTCGAAGTAGAAGTCGTCGACGAGGCTGCCGTCGCGCTTCATCGCCTGAGCGCGAACACCGGCATGGGTGGGAACGAGGCTGTCGTCCGAGAGGTCCGGAATGAGCTCGCGGAGGCTGCCCAGGAACCTCTTCTGCGAGAGGGAGCGGCGGGTCTCCTCGATGCCGATGCGCCAAAACTTCCTACCGAGAATCCACAGGCCCGGCCACACCGCGCTCTCGATCATGTCCCGCGGGTTGATCTGCAGCCAGCTGTAGCCCTCGCGGGCCAGAGCGAGGACGGCGTTGGGGCCGGCATGGACGGAGCCGTTGAACATACGGGTGAAGTGGACACCGAGGAAGGGGAACTCAGGATCCGGGACCGGGTAGATGAGACCCTTGACCTTGTACGACTCCTGGGGCGTCAGTTCGAAGTACTCGCCACGGAAGGGGATGATCCGCACGTTCGGTGTGAGGCCGGCGAGCCGCGCGACGCGGTCACTATGCAGGCCGGCGCAGTTGACGAACTCGTCGCCGCGGTGCTCGCCGATCTGGGTCGTGACGGTGATTCCGTCGTTCTTCGAGGCGACTCCGACGATCTTCTGGCCGAAGAGCACCTGACCGCCGTTCTCCTCGATCAAGCGGCGCAGCGTATTGCAGACGCCGCGATAGTCGACGATGCCGGTCGACTCCACCCGGAGCGCCGAGACGGTATGAACGTGGGGCTCGTATTCGCGGGCTTCCTCGCGGGTGATGTTGCGGCACGGCACGCCGTTGGCCTGACCGCGACGGTACAGCTCCTGGAGAGCGGGGATCTGCGCGGTTGACGTCGCGACGACGAGCTTGCCGCAGATGTCCACAGTGATGCCGTGTTCCTCGGCGAACTCCTTCATCGAGAGTGATCCGGCCCGGCCCATCGTCGCCTTTAGGCTGCCCGGTTTGTAATAAAGGCCGGAGTGGATCACGCCGGAGTTGTTCCCGGTTTGATGCTCGGCGACCGCATTCTCCTTCTCGAGGACGGTTACGCGGTGGCCGCGGAGCCCGAGCTCATATGCGGTGGAGAGGCCGACAATTCCTGCGCCGGCCACAATGACGTGGCTCTTCATGGGTGACTTCCTTGTTCGGGGCTGTCGACAACGCTGTGCCGAGGGAGCAACACTTAGACTATAGTCTAGTAGTGTTAAAGATACTATAGTAATTCGAGTCAGTCCCTACCCGGCCGTCTCGTCAGAAACATCGCACTCAAGGAGAGCGGCCTGCGCGGTCCGAGTAGACGGCGCAGCCGTCCAGATTGTTAGGACAAATCATGGCCAATTCATCCGACTCCACCGTCGTCTCCCTCTGGAGTGCTCTTGTCGTTCGCGGCGCGCTTGACGCCACGGTGATCCCTGCATTCGCTGCCGAGGGAAAGGGAAGCGTGAACGCTGTATTCGACCCGACGACTGTGCTCATGCAGCGCATTGTTGCCGGCGAGTTGCCGGAGATCATCATCTCCACCACTGATTCCCTCAAGGGCCTGCCCTCCGGAACCCTCGTCGAGGAATCGATTGCTCCACTCGTCCGAACGGGCATCGGCATTGGCGTGGCTGAAGGGGCCGCGGCCTATCAGATCGAGACGGTTGTTGATCTCACGTCGGCGCTTCTCGGGGCCCGCTCAGTCGCGTACTCGCGCGCTGGACAGAGCGGGATCCACTTTGCTTCCTTGATCGAGAAACTCGGCATCGCCGATGAGGTCAACGCGAAGGCGACCATCCTGGAGAAGGGCTTTACGGGGGAGGCGGTCATCGACGGCCGCGCCGATCTTGCCATCCAGCAGATCAGCGAGCTCCGTTTCGTTCCAGGCATCGCCGTCGTCGGGCCGCTGCCGGAACCTGTGCAGGCGTACACCGATTTCTCTGTCGCCGTCACGTCCAGCGAGGCTGCTTCGGTCGGGGCTCACGCCCTGCACGCGTTTCTCATCGGACAGCTGGCGAGAGACGCCTACGTCGCGGAAGGCCTGCAGCTGCCCGCCGCCTCGCAGGCATAAAGCCCTCGAGGCCACCGTTGCTTCCGTGCCGTTGCTCCTCGCCGCAGCAGCATTTCTATACAGGGCGGGGGACCACCAACGTTCGAAAGAGAACCCATGACAGTCATTCCCGTTGTACCTGCGCATCCTGGACTCCCGATCACCGGGTCAGACGAACGCTTTCCCATACGGCGCGCCTACTGCGTCGGCCGAAACTACGGCGATCACGCCCGCGAGATGGGCGCAAACCCTGACCGTGAGCCGCCATTTTTCTTCTCGAAGCCGACCGACGCCGTGTACGCCCTCGACGAGGGGCTGCCCCTCGACGGCGTCGCGCCCGGGCACGTTCCGTATCCACCCCTGACCTCTGAGCTGCACCACGAGGTCGAGCTCATCGTGGCTATCGGTGTCGGCGGGAAGGACATCTCCCCGGACACCGCCCTCGAACACGTCTGGGGCTACGGGCTCGGGTTCGATCTGACCCGACGTGATGCCCAGAGTGTGGCGAAGCGGATGCGCCGGCCTTGGGACATGGCGAAGGGCTTCGACGCCTCGGGCCCAAGCTCCGCGATCGTGCCCGCATCGCAGATCGGCCATCCGGTCACCGGACGGATCTACCTCGAGGTCAACGGCGAGCTGCGTCAGCAAGGAGATCTCGCCGACCAGATCTGGAGCGTCCCCGAAATCATCGCCGCTCTCTCACGGACCATCACTCTGAAAGCCGGCGACCTCATCTTCACCGGCACGCCTGCGGGCATCGCTGCTCTCGCGCACGGAGATGTCGTGACGGCAGGGATCGACGGAGTCATCACCGCCTCTGTCATTGTCGCCTGACGTCCCGACTCCAAGAAGCGTCCGTGCCTGGGCAGCAGTCCCAGGCACGGACGCTTCGTCGTCTCGCTAGGCGATGGGGGTGAGTCCGCCCGTCGCGTTCAGCTCTATCTGGACAGGACCTGCCTTGCCGTCGAAGTTCACGGTGAAGATCTCACGCAGCGTCGGGCCTTCGTCCAGGACCTCACCGCCGACCATCCGGAGCCGATTGTCGTGTCCGGGCAGTAGGCTGATCGAACTGTCGGCCATCAGGATGGCGCGGACCTTGTCGATGCTGCGCTGGCTCGCGGCGAGATCCATCGATAGGTCAGGAACACCGGTGAACAACTCGACGCGGTTCTTCACGGAGTCTCCGGAGAGGAGCACGCCACCCTCAGTCGTCGCGATGCGGAACGCCATGTGACCGGGCGTATGCCCCGGCGTCGGGAACCATGCGATACCTGGAAGGAGCTCTCCGCCTTCGTCCATGCCAGTGAGGAAGTTCTTGGGCTGGTCCGACGCGACCAAGTAGTCGAGGTACGGCTTTGATAGGAAGACTGCGTCCGGCTCGGGGTGGTTTATCGCCCAGTCGTACTCCACCTGGTGTACCGTAACCGTGGCCTCGGGGAACATTGCGATGTTTCCGACGTGGTCCCAGTGGAGGTGGGTCAGGAGAACATCCGTCACGTCGGCCGTTGTGAGCCCGAGCTCCGCGAGGTTGGCCCGCACCATCCCTCCGTGGGACGGCGAGCCGGTATCGACTATTACGACACGGTCTTCCTTGCGAAACAGGTTCACACTGCTCCAGCCGAAACCACCATGGAAGGCGCTCTTGATCGGGAATCCGTGGGCGAGGGGATGGGCGTCGTACATGGAGATACTCCTCAGGTTCTAGATTGCTGCGTCAAGGGGGCCGCCGCGACGGGCCAGCGGCTTTTGTACAAGTGGGTGACGGAACGTCAGTCACGCACGAATACTGCGAAGGTTTACTTGCGCAGTCGCTCCGTGGCGCCATCTCGAGAGGCGGTGAATTTGTCTTGCTGGCATATTCTCACCAAAGGCCTCCGGTGTAGTCGGGATCGACGTAGCCTCCGCCCTGATAAGCCGGCGGGGTCTGTCCTGCGAACTGATCGGCCCACGATTCCGCGTTGTCAAGTGGCCGCCAATCCAGTGCCTTCATCCCGTCCTCATTCTCCCAAAATCCGCGTGTGTTGGCGGACACACCGTAAACGATCTGGTACCCAAGGTCGGGCGCATCGATTGCCCGCTGCACCAGCGAAATCGCATCGCGGTGGCTGAGCCAGGTGCTCAACTGTCGCGCCTCTCCGGGTGCTTCGCGGAAGCTTCCGATGCGCAACGAAACCACTTCGAGGCCCCACTTGTCGTGATATAGGCGACCGAGCGTCTCGCCAAAGACCTTCGAAACACCGTAATACGAGTCCGGCCGGGGGAGAACCTCATTGTCGATCTTCGTGTCCGACGGATAGAAGCCCATCGCGTGATTCGAGCTCGCGAAGATGACGCGGCGCACTTTGGCGCGTCGCGCGGCCTCGAACAGGTTGTACGTTCCGACGATGTTGTTTTCGAGGATCTCCGGGAACGACCGTTCGTCGGCGATCCCGCCCAGATGCACGACAGTGTCGACGTCGCTGCACACCTTGGTGAGAAGGTCGAGGTCGGCGAGGTCACCGACGAACTCGGTCTCACCTTCCAACAATCCGGTTCCTGGGCTCTTGACCAACAGGCGGACGTCAGAGTAGTTGCCTTCGAGGCCGGCACGGATGACCGTGCCCATCCTTCCTGCGCCGCCCGTATACATGATTGCCATCCCGCACTCCCTTGTCTCGTAGGTGCGACTCGGGCGACCTTCTCCGCCGGCAAGCCGCTTCAGTATTCACCAGCATACTATATACAGTCATCGAAAACTATATTATGCTCGTTGACAGACCCCCGGCTCAACGGGGACCCCGGTTTAGCCGGTGATGAACGAAAGCCCCACGGGCAATCAAAGGCGATCTGAAAGGCGCAATGATGCACGAATCAGTAGAATCCAAAACAACAACAGTCTCGAGGGCCGAGCTGCGACGAGTCGGCTGGGGGAGCTTCGTTGGAACGGCGATCGAGTGGTACGACTTCTTCGTATTCAGCGCGGCATCGGCACTGGTCTTCGGCCCACTCTTCTTCCCTGGAGGCGACCCGCTCGTGGGAGTCCTCTCCGCGTTCGCGGTCTTCGGAACGGGATTTGTCGCAAGACCCTTTGGCGCGATCTTCTTCGGATACCTCGGCGACCGTATCGGACGCAAGAAGACGCTGATCGCGACCCTCCTGATGATGGGGTCGGGCACCTTCCTCGTGGGCTGCCTGCCAACGGCGGAGCAGATCGGCGTTCTCGCACCCGTCCTCCTCGTCATCTGTCGACTGCTGCAGGGGTTCGCCACCGGCGGGGAATGGGGCGGAGCCACACTGGTTGCGATCGAATTCTCTCCCGACGACAAGCGCGGCAAGTTCGGCACGTTCCCGCAGCTGGGCAACGGAACGGGCATCGCGCTCTCGACGGCGGCCTTCGCGCTCGTGTCCACCCTGCCGGAAGATCAGTTCCTCTCATGGGGCTGGCGCCTGCCGTTCTTCGTCAGCGTCTTTCTGATCGTCATCGGGCTCATCATCCGGAAGCAGATCGGCGAGACGCCGAGCTTCACCAAGATGCAGGAGAACAACGAGATCGTGAAGAACCCCCTCGCAAGCCTGTTCCGTCACGACTTCCCATCTGTTCTTCGCGTGGTAGGCATGAAGCTCATCGAGGGTGTGTTCGCAATTATCTGCTTCACATTCGTCGTTGCATTCGCGACCGGTCAGTTGCATGTGGATCGCACATCCGTTCTCATCGGCTCAACGGTCGCCGCGATCCTCAGTGTCCCGGCGCAGTACTTCTGGGGAACGCTCTCGGACCGCGTCGGCCGTCGCCCCGTCTTGCTTTTCGGCGCCCTCTTCCTCGTCGCGTTCGCATTCCCGTTCTTCTGGCTCATCGAGACCGCCAACCCCGTCCTCATCTCGTTGGCTCTGATCATCGGGTTCTGCGTGGGCTACTCGGCGATGTACTCGGTACACACGTCGTACTTCGCCGAGCTGTTCCCGTCTCGCACGCGGTATACCGCGCTCGCGGTTTCGACGAACATTGGCTCCGTGATCTCCAGCGGCCCCGCGTCCCTCATCGCCGGCGGTCTCGTCGCTGCAGCCGGCGGGTCCGCCTGGATGGTCTCCGTGTACATCATCGTCGTCGCGGTGATCTGCGTCATCAGCGTGCTGCTCTCGCCCGAGACGGCCAACCGACCGCTTCGGGGCGAGGACGCCAAGATCGAGGGAACGGAACTGCCCCTCAACGCGAAACTTGTCCAGGTCGCGGAGTAGATCCTCCACAGCGTTGAACGCCCGTACCCGCTGTGCTCCAGCAGAGACAGCGGGTACGGGTGAATTTTGAACAGATTCAATCGAAGGACCAATAATGCCTCAATGGGGTTGCATAGCCGATGATTTCACCGGAGCAACGGACTTGGCTACGAATTTCGTCTCGCAAGGGTTCCGCACGACCGTCATCTTCGGTCCCCCCGACCCAGAGCGACCGGACACGCACGACGAGTCTGAGACAGATGTGGTTGTGGTCGCCCTCAAGACGCGCACAGCCCCGGTCGAGCAGGCTGTCAGCGAGAGCCTGCGGTCGCTCCGGTACCTCGAGTCAATCGGTGCACAACGTATTTACGTGAAGTACTGCTCGACCTTTGACTCGACACCGGCCGGCAACATCGGCCCCGTAATAGACGCTGTGCTGGCCGAACTGGATGAAGCCGCTACCGTGGTTGTCCCCTCCTTCCCGCAGGCTGCGCGCACTGTCTACCAAGGACACCTTTTCGTCGGGAGCGACCCGCTCAGCGAGAGCTCAATGCGCAACCACCCGCTCACTCCAATGCTCGACTCGAGTGTGCCGCGGATGCTCTCGCTCCAGACTGTCAACCACGTGGGGTTGATTCCTCTCGACGTCGTGCGGGCGGGGGGCGTTGCCCTGCGCAATCGAGTTGCACCCGACGGGGAGCGCACGCTTCTCGTCGTCGACGCCATTTCCGAGCTCGACCTCACCACGATCGCCGAAGCGACGAGCAGCCTTCGCGTGGTCACGGGCGGCTCGGGACTAGCGAGGGGATTCGCACACGACGCAGGTTCAGAAGACGCCAGGGACATCCCGGTCGCTGACGGATACAGCGCGACCCTGTGCGGCAGCGCGTCGCAGGCGACACGCGCGCAGGTGAACCACGCGAGGCTGAACGTGCCCTGGCGCAAGCTCGACTTACACGCCCTTCGGGGTGGCTTCGATGCGGAGGTCGCGTCGCTGCTCGATTGGGCGGCCGGGGTGTACGAAGAGTGGGCGGATGCAACGCCCCTTTTCTACTCCGTCGATTCCCTCTCCGATATTGAGAACGTTCCAGCTGGCACGAGCGAGCTTGTGGAGCAGGCACTTGCAGCGATCGCGGCCGGACTCGTGCGGCTCGGCGCGCGGCGGCTCATCGTGGCGGGCGGCGAGACGTCCGGACGCGTAGTCTCCGAACTTGGCATCGACCGCATCGCGATCGGCGCCGCGATCGCGCCTGGCGTGGCGTGGGGTGCCGGACGCACGGCCGACGGAGCGCCCGTGAACGTCGCCCTGAAGTCGGGGAACTTCGGAGGCGAAGACATGTTCACCTCTGCCTGGGCGGTGCTCGCATGAGCGTTATCGATGACCTCGTCGCGGCGGGACGCCAACTCGCCGCGCTCGGACTCAGCCCTGGTTCATCCGGGAATCTCAGTGTTCGCGTCGGCGACACCATCGTGATGACTCCAACAGGCAGCGATCTCGCCAGCCTCCACGCGCAGCAGCTGTCGGTGCTCGACTTCGAGGGCAACCTTCTCTGTGGACCGAAGGCGTCGAAAGAGTACCCCTTCCACCGCGCGATGTACCGACGCAGTGTGGAGACCAGAGCAATTGTGCACCTGCACTCGACTTATGCCGTGGGGGTATCTTGTCTGGAGCCGTGGAGCGCGATGAGTGCAATCCCGCCTGTCACGCCATATTTTGTCATGCGCGTGGGACAGACTCCGCTCATTCCATACGCGGCGCCAGGTGATTCCTCGCAGGCGGAAGTCATTGAGAACCTGGGCTTCCCGTTCGGCGCGGTTCTCCTGCAAAACCACGGCTCGATCACATCCGGTTTGACCATGGTCGCCGCAGTCGATGCCGCGATTGAACTGGAAGAGGCGTGCAAGCTCCTCCTCCTCCTGGGCACGAAGCCTGCCCGCTTCTTGACCCCTCGGGAAGCCCTGGCGCTCGCGTCCGCTTACTCATCCCCATGGACGGCAGCCGACGACGACGCGGCCGCTCCGCAACGGGAAGACCGACACGGCTAGAACCGACAAACCGTTCGAGCCGGCTTCGGAGTCCTGCCACCCCGGTTCCGGACAGTCCACCCGGCGAGGTAGTAGGCAGCCACACCTCAATAACCGAAATATGAGAAGGATAGATCGATGAGAACCGCCCCTGACCCAACCATCGCAATCACAGCCATAGACCGTTCCAGCATGGACCGCCAGCTCAATGAAGCCGTGGCCATCGCCAGGACCAGAGCAATGGGCGAAGGACGCCAGGGAATTCTCGTCACGAGACACGCCTACGATTCCTTCACCGTCTCCCTCAGCGATGCCGTGCCCTTCGGGCTGACCCTCGAGCATCAGGATTGGTGAATCAACTGCGGTTCGACGGGCAGGCGAGACCATCTTGCGCAGCGGGTAGACGCAAATCCGTCGCCCGCGAGTAGCTCTTGTGCCAGGAGATGATGAGGCAATCCGGCACATAAATTCAATGCACATCAAATGACAAGAAGAGGACTATGGACTATTCGCTGATGATGGCTTGCGTGCTAATCAATGCAACGAATCACGACGCCCGCAGTGCGTTGCCGGATGCGCCTGTTGTCGCGGAAAAACGCGCCGGGCACGCACGCAGAAGGCTGGCTCGCCTGCAGGGTTGGCTGGCGAGTCTCTTACACCAAGTCGCGTGGGCAATTGAGCCTGACCCGCCGACAGTAACTGATCCCCGGCAGTAGGTGCCAATACCGTCGCCGTGGACGTCGGATCTGATGGATCCTCCGTCATCGAATCAAGTTCAACATCTGCCCTGCTCACGCGTTTATCAGCTGGCCCTGGGCGGCGAGGGAGCCCGGCGGTCCAGGGACCAGCGACGGAGAGCCGCAACACGCGCATTCCCACTAACGCCCACGAACACCATCCCCGCCACCGGCCAACGGCGTCACGGTCCAACGGTGGCGGGAGCGTGACGGATCCGTTGTGGCCGGTACCGACAGGCTGATTGGCGGGCGGGTCACGCGGAGGCAACCCTACGTTGACTTGGGCTCTACCCGGCTTCAAGAGCTCCCGGGCTTTCCCGCCCTGACATGACACAACGCAGGCTGAACGTTGCGGTTTTCAGCTCCTGGACCGGCCAGAAAGCCGATCGACAAGGAGCAGGAGCGCCGAATGGTCCAGAGAGCCGTGGCCCTCGGCGCGCACCGACGCCATCAACCGGGCCGCCATTGCACCCAGCGGGATGGCGACGCCGGCCTCGCGGGCGGCGGCCGTGACAATGCCCAGGTCCTTGTGATGCAGATCCACGCGGAAGCCCGGCTCGAACCTGCGGGCGACCATCGAGGCGGCCTTACGCTCCAGGACCTGGCTGCCGGCCAGACCGCCGGCGAGAACCTTGATAGCGGCCCGAGTGTCCACCGAGTGCGCCTCAAGGAAGACCAGCGCCTCGGCCAGCAGCTCAATGTTACCCGCGACGATGAGCTGGTTGGCCGCCTTCACGGTCTGGCCCGAGCCTGCCGGACCGACGTGCACAACGGTGCTGCCAACAGCCTCAAGAACCGTCCGGACGGCCTCGACATCGGAAGTTTCGCCGCCGACCATGATGGAGAGATTGCCCTCTATGGCGCCTGCCTCGCCGCCGGAAACCGGGGCGTCTACAGCCCTGATGCCGGCTTCCTGGGCGGCCGCGGCCAACCGGACGCTGACGTCGGGGCGGATGGTGCTGCAGTCAACCCAGTAGGCACCCATTTGGGCGTTGGCAAAGATACCGTGCGGTCCGCTGACGACCGCATCGACGTCCGGGGAGTCCGGCAGCACAGTGATGATGATGTCCGCGTCCTTGACCGCTTCGGCGGTGCTGGCGGCGCCAGCGCCCCCGTGACTGGCCAGTTGGTCGATCTTGCCCGGGCTGCGGTTAAAGCCGGTGACTGTATGGCCGGCTTTGATCAGGTTGACCGCCATCGGCAGGCCCATGATTCCGAGTCCAATTACTGCGACTCTCCTGGGAACAGCATTCATTGTTCGTGTCCTTTACTGAGCGATTTGTGTTTAACGGAGGAGCATCGAACGTATCGAATCAGCCGAGCCGGAACCCGTGTTCCGCGGCGTCCCCGGCCCCGCCGATCATCTCTGCAGCCCTCCGCAGGGACTTCCGCCGCCAGCAAATGGTCGCATCCCGGGTCGCGGCGGGGGTCCCGGGATGCGACCGTTGTTTAGACCTGAAGGGCTAATCATCTTAAGTTCCTTGATCTGGCATCGCGTTGGGCGAAATGGGGGAGTTTCGGGCAAGCAAAACGGCTTGGACGGTTTGAGCTGAGGGCCCGGATGGCCTTGCTTGCGTTGCGATTCGCCGACGCGAGCAAGCCGGCTGCTCTCAACAGCTTAGGTCTCTTGGGCCCTCCCCGGATGCGATGATCGTGGCCCTCTGGATCCTAGGATCGCCAGCCCCACCGAAGCTTTTTCGGCCAGGTGCCCACTCAGACTTTCATCCCGGCCAGTCCCACCCCCACCCGGGTGGCCGGCCCCTCTCTTGCATAATCCACCCGGCAAGGTAGTGGACGGCCACACCGCTTCAGGGGCGAAACTGAGGCCACTCCTCAATGTGGTCTGACTCACAGTCCCACGCCGAGGAAAGCACCGATCGTTCTCCGCGCCTCAACATACAAAGGAGTATCAATGGAACGGCTCATTAACATCGACAACGGCGGGACGCTGACCGATATCTGTGTCTGGGACGGTAATAGTTTTACGTTCACAAAAACGCTCACCACACCCTTCGACCTCTCTCAATGCCTTTTCGACGGTATGGCCAAGGCGTCAAAACAGATCTTCGGTGAGGAAGATCTTCCCGGACTTTTGCACTCAACCCGACACATCCGGTACTCAACCACCCAGGGAACCAACGCGCTCGTGGAACGCAAGGGGCCGCGGATTGGAATCCTCACAGACACCGATACGCTCGCTGAGGAACTCCGCGCCGGAGATGACGCTGCTGAGCTGTTCGACGACCTCGTTGGCACCCGCGTGGCGGTCATCGATGGCGCGCAGGACCTGGAGCAACTGTCGGGCGAGATCGTCAAACAGGTCAACCGGCTGACAACCGACGGTGCAGCCAGACTTGTGATTGCCATGGCGGAAAGAAGCACGGAGAAGGCCGTCAAGGGCATCCTCCTACGGAAATTCCCTCGGCATCTGTTGGGTTCCGTGCCCATCCTTTTTTCTTGGGAATTCACACCTGACGCCGTCCGAGGCCGCCGTGTATGGTCCGGAATCATCAACTCCTTCCTGCACCCGACCATGGAGCGGTTCCTCTATAGCGCCGAGCACCGGCTGCGGGATCACAAGGTGAAGAACCCGCTCCTGATCTACCGCAATGACGGAGCTTCTTCACGTGTGGCTAAGTCTGTGGCGTTGAAGACATACTCGTCCGGTCCCCGCGGCGGGCTGGAAGGAACGAAGGCGCTGTCGGAAGCCTACGGGCTTGCGCACGTGCTCATGATCGACGTCGGAGGCACCACTACCGACGTCGGCTCAGTGAAGAACTCGACCATCTCGACGGATCGCAGGGGCTCCATCCGGGGTGTTCCGGTTTCGTTTGAGATGAGTAACGTCCACTCCAGCGGTGTGGGCGGCAGTTCCATCATTGCGCTTCGCGACGGCGTCATTACCGTCGGCCCCGAGAGCGTCGGGGCTGCACCAGGTCCCGCTTGTTTTGGTTTTGGCGGGAAGCAAGCCACTATCACTGACGTAAACCTACTTCTGGGAGTCCTGGATCCGGACACCTATCTCGATGGAGGGTTCAGCCTCGATGCTGAGCGCTCCCGCGCCGTCATCACAGAAGTCATCGCTGAACCTTTGGGGATAACGCTTGGTGACGCACTGATGCGCATGGAGACCGCGTACTTCCAGCGCATGGCGCAGTCCTTTGCGGCCGATGTCGAGGATGCGGACACCACAACGGTTGCTGCCTTTGGAGGCGCAGGACCCATGAGCGCCTGCGGCGCGGCGCGGATCGCCGGTGTTCGCCGTGTCCTGGTGCCCAAGATGGCTGCGGTCTTCTCAGCCTTCGGAATCGGCTTCTCTGACATTGCGCAGACCTACGAGGCCAATGTGACCGGAATGGATTCCGAAGAGTTCAGCGCAGCCAAGGAGACGCTGCTAGCCCGGGCGGCTCGGGACATGTTCCAGGAAGGCCATGACATCGGCGAATGCACGCTCGAATGGAAAGTGGTTCTTGAAGACGCCGAAGGCCAGCTGATTTCAGAGCTCCCGCACCTGGGTTCGGAGCCGCAGCCCGGCGCGCGCGAAGACAACACCATGCTGACCCTGACCGCGCGCTACGAGCTGCCGCACGCCTCTATCCGGCGAGCTGAATCTGCGGCCCGGACGCCCGCGGTCGCCGCGTCTACAAGAAAGGTCTGCTATGCGGCCGACAAGGTGGAAGACGTTCCGGTATTCGAGCTGGAGAGTCAAGCCGCCGGCGCATCAGCCATGGGCCCGGCCATCGTTGAAGGCCCTTACTTCACGTCCCGCGTGCCGCAGGGCTGGAGGTTTGATGTGACTGATTCCGGTGACCTCATGCTCACAGACACCATCCAGAAATGACCAACACACAACTATTGCAAGAAGACAGGTGAGACAAGCTATGCGGATTCCAATGACGGAATATCTGATCATCGATCTCGACACGGAGCGATGGACCTGCAGGGTGTGCAGCCATGATCTCGGGGACGCGAGAGGTAACTACAAGGAGGGGACCCTGGTCTATGACCGGGACCCGAGGGAAATCCACCAGTCGATTTTGGACTCGGAAAAGTACGAATTCACGTTTGCTCCCGACCCCGCCTTCTGCCGGATCCTCGAATTCTACTGCCCCGGTTGCGCTACGCAGCTTGAAACGGAGTATGTGCCGCCAGGACACCCGCCCACCGTGGACATGCTGTGGGATATCGACTCGCTCCGCGAAAAGTGGACGAAACGTGGAGTCGACCCTGAATTCGTCATCAACTACGGGCCCGGCGAAGAGGCCGTTGCCGACTTCAGTCCCGCCCTTGGCTCGTACAACAGCCTCTCCTCGTCCGCCCCTCATTCGCACAGTTAAAGGAATCCATTGGTCATGAAACGAATTTCCGTTGACATCGGCGGTACATTTACCGATTGTTTCTTCGCGTGGGACGGCAAGTATGTTGAAGCGAAGGCGCTGACAACCCACCACAATCTGGCCCAGGGCTTCAACGAAGCACTCGACCTTGCCTGCTCGCGCGCTGGACTCGACCGCGATCTCGTCCTGGCGGAGGTCGATTCGGTCCGCTACGCAACAACCCTCGGCACCAACGCACTCATCGAAGGAAAGGGGCCGAGGGTCGGCGCACTGGTCACCCACGGGTTTGAGGACACAATCCCGCTCTCCCGTGGACGCGGCTATGGAGAGGGCCTGGACCCTTCCAAGCAGCAGAATATGCCGGATGCTACCCGCCCGGATCCTCTCGTACCTCGAAGCTTGATCCGCTCTGTAAAGGAACGGATCAACTCAGCGGGAAAGGTTGTCGTTTCCCTGATGGAAGACGACGTCCGCACGCAGGTGCGCGAACTCGTGGACAACGGCGCGGAGGCCATCGTGGTCTCGTTGGTCAATTCGACGGAGAATCCGGTCCACGAACAGCAGATCCTGGACATCATCCTGGACGAGTACCCGGCTCACGAGCTCGGGGCCATCCCTGTTCTGTTGGGCAGCCAGGTGTCCGGGCGAAAGGGCGAATATGTGCGGGCAACCTCAACCATTGTTGACGCCTTTCTGCACGAAATCATGTTCCACGCACTCGGGCAGCTGTCGAACAACCTCCGCGGGTCCGGCTATGACAAACCTATGCTTGTCATCCACAACTCAGGGGGCATGGCACAGTCGAATTCCACCGACGCGCTACAGACCATCCACTCCGGGCCCATCGCCGGAGTAGGTGCCGCCCAACACCTGGCTGATAGCACGGGCTTGGGGAATGTCATTTCCACGGACATGGGCGGCACGTCCTTCGACATCGGGCTCGTCCCTGAGGGAGGGGTCAAGCACTACGACTTCCAGCCGACTATCGGACGCTGGCTGGTCTCGGTTCCGATGATCCACCTGCTGACCCTGGGCGCCGGGGGAGGTTCGATAGCCAGCTATGACCGGATCCACCATTCGGTGCAGATCGGGCCGGAATCCGCCGGTTCTGACCCCGGTCCGGCCTGTTACGACCGTGGCGGCCTCCGCCCGACTGTCACCGACGCTGACCTGGTCCTGGGATACCTTGATCCGGACAACTACGCCAACGGCTACATCAAGCTGAACAAGAAGCGCTCCATTTACGCCATTGATGAAGTTCTCTCCGATGAATTGAACATGGACACTATTGAGGTTGCCAAGATCGTCAAGAACGCCGTCGACGAGCAAATGGCCATCGGCATGTCGAAGGAGCTGCGGGTCCGGGGCTATCTTCCGGAAGACTTCACCATGCTGGCCTATGGCGGCAACGGTCCGCTGCACGCTTGCGGCATCGCCGACCACGCAGGTATTCGTAAGATTCTCGCGCCGCCGTTCTCTTCAGTTTTTTCAGCCTGCGGAGCCGGCAACATGAAGCCCCTTCACATCCACGAGCGGGGTTCACATGTGGTCCTCTACAACCCAACCGACCGTAGCCTCTACAAGAGCTACGACGAGCTGAACCGAGTCATCCAGGAGCTCGAAGCCAAGGGCAGGGAAGACCTGGTCCGTCAGGGTTACAACCCTACCGACATCCGCCACAGCCTCGAGATGGACCTGCGTTATGGCAACCAGCTGGTGACCACGGCAGTCGTCTTCGACATCAACCGCGTGAACGGCGTCGCCGATGTACTCCATCTCATACGGACGTTCTCCGACATCTACGGTCAGCGCTACGGTGCCGGCAGCCAGGCACCCGAGGCCGGCATCAGGGCACAGACTGTTCGCGTGTCCTCCTACGTGGAGGGTGACGTCGTCAAGTTCGATTCGATCGACTCCGGCCACGACCGGACCATGCCGTCCCCTATCGGCACGAGGCAGGTCCACTTCGTGAAGATCGACGGAGCCGTTGATACGCCGGTCTACGATGCCGAGGCTCTGCACCACCAGCACGTCATCCACGGCCCGGCGATCGTAACCACCGAGAACACCACCTATCTCGTCGAGCCCTCGTGGCGCCTGGAACCCACATCCCAGGGCGCTGTGTGGTTCCTCAAAGACTGACCCCGTGGCACATCTCATCAAGACCTTCCAGCTATTCCCATTGAAGGAGCCAGACAGCAATGACGCTTACAGCAAATGAAACCAGCACGGCCGGCGGAGCCGACGATGCTTCGCAGCCGCTGACTGCCCAGGAGCAGCAGTGGGTGGACCAGTTCATGGACGAAACAACCCTCTTCCTCGGTCCGGACCCGGCAATCATGCGCAGCCACCAGATCACTTCCCGCTCGGCCTATGAGGAGGAGTGCATCTCCAAGGGTGTGGACCCCATCCAGGTCGACCGCATCCGCAAACGGCTGGCAGGCGCCCTGGACGAGGGCTACGAAATGTGTGAGGCCATGGGGGCCGCCCCCGGAGCAAAGTGGGGGGACCTGACGACGGCGATCTACACCGCAGAAGGGGACGTCACCTACCTGTCCTGCCACGGGGTCATCGCATTCTCCGCGATCCTGCACCACCCGATCCGCTACATCATGAAGTACTGGAAGGACGAGCCAACCGTCGGGATCAACCCCGGCGACGGATTCATCCACAACGATGCCCGGTACGGCAACGTCCACAACACCGACCAGTCGATGATTACCCCGATCATGCGCGATGGGCAGATCATCGCGTGGGTCGCGGCGACCATCCACGAGGGAGAGAACGGTGCCTGCGAGCCCGGCGGGATGCCGTCCGGTTCCGAGACACCGTTCGATGACGGCTTGCGGATGTCACCGTTCAAGATTGTTGAAAAGGGCGAACTCCGCCGGGATCTGCTGACGTTCCTGCAGCACTCAGTCCGCGACCCCAAACTGCAGCTGGCCGATATCAAGGTCAAGATCGGTGCAGTCCAGCGCATCCAGGAACGCGTCGACAGCATCATTGACGAAGTGGGGATCGAGACATTCGTAGCCGCCCTGCGAGTCACGGTTGAAGACGTGGAGCAGGAAGTCAAACGCCGCATCAGCGAGCTGCCGGATGGGACCGTGACCTTCAACCAGTTCATGGACTCCACCCTGAAAGAAAACATCCTGATCAAACTCGCCTGCAAGATAACGGTCAAGGGCGACAAAATGACGGTCGACCTGCGCGGCACAGGCCCGGAAATCCTCAACCGGGCCATCAATTCGCCGCTGTGTTCGGTCAAATCGATGATGATGCAGGCGATTCTCGCGTTCTGGTGGCCGGATCTGCCAAGGTGCACCTCGGCGATGTCCCCCATCGACATCATCTCGGATGAACACACGTGGGCCGATGCCGGCTATGACGCACCGATGGGGCAGTCACTGCAAGCCTCGTTCCGTGGATTCTCTGCGCTGCAGACAGCCTTTGCCAAGATGCAGTTCTCCAACCCGGAAAAGTTCTCCAATGTCCTGGCCCCGTGGTTCAACCAGATCAACACGTTCCTGTGGGGAGGCCTGACCCAGCACGGCGACCAGGTGGGCAACCTGTGTGCGGACCTCAACGGCATGGGCGGCGGAGCCAAGGCGTTCCGCGACGGCGAAGATGCGGTCTCACCGTTGTTCTGTGCCATGGCTGACACTGCTGAACAGGAAGTTATGGAAGAGGAAGTTCCTTTCATGCAGCTCGTCAGCAAACGAATCGTCCGCGACAACCAGGGCTTCGGAAAGAACAGCGGCGGCATGGGTTACGAGATGATCGTAGCCGCCGAAGGAACGCCACTGTGGGGCTTCATGACCGTTGCCTCGGGCTCCAAGTTCTCCTCTGTGACCGGAATGTTCGGCGGCTACGGCTGCAGCACCAACCCGCTGGCCATGGTCAAGGGCATCAACATCTACGACGTCATCCGCAAGGACCCCAGTCAGTTTGATCTGTCCATGGAGAGGATCATGAACGAACAACCCTATGAAGGCGGGAAATACACCACTGCCCATATGGGGCTGCAGTTCGACGTCGCCAAGGACGGCGAGCTGTACATGATCGCCCAGGGCTCCGGCGGCGGCTATGGTGACGTGCTCGAACGCGAGCCCGAAGCGGTGGCCAAGGATCTGGAGCTCGGCCGCATTTCCGCGAACGTTGCCACCACCATCTATGGCGTTGTGTGGAATCCTGACACTTTCGTGGTGGACGAAGAAGCAACAGTCCAGTTGCGTCAAGATGCCCGCCGCGCCCGCATAGCCCGGGGCAAGCCGTACAAGGAGTTTCTTGAAAGCTACGTGCAGCCCGAGCCTCCGAAGGACCTGCTCTACTACGGGTCCTGGGGCGACGATACCGACGAGCTGACAGCGACACACTTCACCAGCGACGGCCCGGAACGGGTCAAAGCGACCGTGGACAAGCTGCCGCTGATCATGCTTCCAGACCGGCGGGAAGTGAAGATCAGCCAGCTGGAGGAAAGGATCCGCGAGCTCGAAACGAAACACGGGGAGGTCATCCAGCGCAGGTCCTAATCCTTCATCGAAAGTCCTGATCAGGACCAACCATAGAGAAGCCTTCGGCGCCGCATCCTCCACAGTCCAGGACGGTGCGGCGCTGACGGCTTGAAACAGCAAATTTCCGAGAGAGACGTCATGACTTCTACCCTTACCACTCCTGCCACCCTTGCCGCTGTTGTTGCCACTCCAGGGTCGGGCCGGCCCAAAGCGGTGCTGTTTGACCACCATGAGTATGCAACCTCCGTGATACTTCGCGGAGGCGAGGTTCCCTGGGACAATGTCACAGCCTATTCGGCTTTTTTCGCTCAGGCCCAAGGGCTCCTGAGGCCGGATGTTGCGCTTTTGGACCTGGAGCGACTCTACGACCATCTGACTGCCGGAAATTCGCGGCTTGAGGCGGCAATGGCGGGCAAGTCCCGGACCGGATACGCGCTCCGGACTTTGTTGGCAGACGATGACACAAACAAGGCAGTGCTTGAATTCGCCACTGTGTTCGCTCAGACGGCGCGTCAGCCCGTTGTCCTTCGTATCCCCTCTCCGATGGAATGGCTCATCGGCACACACCGCTTTGGGGGTGCTGTCAGCCTGAGCGACCTGGCCGCAGACGACGCTGAAAACGCCTCGATGTACGTCAGCGACTGGTTGCGTTCCTTCGCGGCACTGCCCGTCGCCGGCCTCCTGCTGGATAACCGCACGCCTGACGACGGTCACGGACGCGTGCCCGTTGCGTTGGAGGCCTATACGCCTATCGCCAACGTGACCAGCAATTATCGGTGGACCCTAGGGCAGCTGGACGACGCACAAGTGCAGCTGCACGCGGACACTGCGGTGGGCGGGTACATCCCTGCAGGCTTTTGGCTGGATACGGACGTACAGCTCCCGCCAGCAGACTTCTACTTCGCCGAGATACCAAGTTCAGCACGGCCGGAAGACGTGCTGTTGCGCCTCGATGCCCTCGCGTAGCAGGCCGTAGCCTGCCGGCCCCGCAGTTCTATTCGCAGTTCAATCCGACTGCAGCAAATGCCTGCGGCGCGCTTCATCGACACAGCCTTGGCGGTCGCCTACGCCAAGGCTGATGAACAGGTTCTTCAGATACCACTTCACAGTGTTGATCCCCAAGTGAAGCTCCTGGGCGATTTCGCGATTGGACCGGCCCTTGTCAACCAGCAGCAGAATGGTCTGTTCTCGTTGTGACAAGCCTGGCTCTGCGACAGACGGCGCTGCGGACCTGCTGTTGTACGGTGCCGTGCTTCGAAGTGGGGAACTTCCGCGGTTGACGGCTGCATTTGAATCCAGCCGGATCAGGAGACTGAGAAACCCCCCGAGATCTGGGTGGTAATCGTAGTTCGCTGTTCCCAGCCTCAGTTTTTCAGAGACCGTACGCACCAGTTCGGAGCAGGCAGCGCCGCCGTCCAGTACTGGCCTGACAAGGCCCAACCTGCAACATGTGTTGAGCGCCGGGACGATGATATCTTCAGCCTCGTCATGGAGTCCTGCCTGCTGGAGCGCCGCGGACAACAGTATGCGGGCGTGCAATTCTGACCGCGGGCCCGAGTAGGCCGCAGCTCGTCCCAGCAGAAGACGGGCCATCTCGACGGCGGCGAGGTGCTCAGGAGTAGCTGCGCCGGCGGGGGCGGCATCGGCCAGCGCCGAACGGATCTGGGTGGCCAGGAAAATCTGGTAGCTGGTTTCGGCCAGTCCCTCAAGCCGTTGTCCCGGAGTGCCGTGCACTACGGGAACGCCAGGGGCGAGGCCCGGTTGGAATGTCCTGGACTTGAGGCCCAGCTGCACCCGTTCAAGATTGATGACGAGTTTTAGCCTCGAAAGTCCCAAGCTGTCGGCGACGGAGTCGCCTTCGTCGAGTATCTCAGCGGCCTTAGATGAGTCTCCACGAAGTTCCTTGATTCTGGCGAGTGTGGCAAAGGTGGAAATCATGAAGTCCACGACTCCGCCTTCTGATCCCAGCTCATGTGTCTCTTCAAGAAGCCTTTCGGCTTTGTCTAGAGCGCCACGTTCGTAAAGGAGTTGGCCCTTCATGGCCGCGGCCAGGCGGGCGGCGTGCGAGTGTCGTCCAGCGTGGCTTCGTCCCAGTTCGACGGCAAGAGCGAATTGCTTTTCGACCTGATCCATGTCGAGGAGCGCATAGGCTGCCAGGCCCGCAAAGCAGTGTCCGTAGACATTACTGAATGGGCCGGAGACTTGGTTGTGAAACGTGTTCGCCCAAAGTTGCTGTTCCAGTGCAAGCTCGTACTGGCCGTCGTGAATTTTCTTGAACGTTGACAGATTTGCTCCCACCGAAACGATCCAAGGTCGAAGCCTGCTCGCTTGCGCGAAGCACTTTTCATCCAATTCTCCAACGCGGCTCACATTGTCACCGTACATATCGATGCAGCTCTGGACGACAAGGCTCTCAACTCCGAGTTCAAAGCGGTCGTCGTCACTCAGTGTCGCATCGGAGGGCATCACGGCCTGGGCCTGGTCGAGGGCGACCTGCGCTTCTGCGGCTAGGTGAAGCAGCGTGTTTGCCCATGCGATGGCCATCTGGAGCCTCGCCTGGCCAGCAACACGACCAGCCGGGATTTTGCCGACGAGCGCAAGCAGGGTCGCCATACTTGAGTGTTCCACCAGCCACATCGCGCGGGACTCCACGATTTCCACGGCGAAATCCACGTCACGTGCGGCCAATGCATGGTCGACAGCGTCGCTTGGGAATCCGTTCTCCGAATACCAGCGCGCGGCCGTCAGATGCAGCTCCCTGATACGTCCCGGGTAGTCGCGCTCCAGGCGGCGCCGCAGATAGTCCTCGAAGAGATGATGGTAGCGGTACCAGGTGCCGTCCTCGTCAAGCGGCTGCAAAAACAAGTCCTGGGCCTGGACCTGTTCGAGCATCGCTTGGCCTTGTCCCACACCAGACAGCGCGGACGCGAGCCCCGCGCAGAGCCGCTCCGGAACAGAAGAGGTCAAGAGGAAGTTCAGCACGTCCGGTTCCAGAGTATTGAAAACGTTCTCCGCCAGGTACTCACCAATCGACTGATGCCCTCCGGAAAGGCGTTCGATCAGGGCCGAGGCCTCCCGATGATCGCGCAAGGAGAGGGACACGAGTTGCAGAGCAGCAATCCAGCCTTCCGTTGTCCGATGGAGGCTGGCCACGTCCTCTCCATCGAGGTCCAGGCGGTTAATGTCTACCAGAAAAGACTGGGATTCCGTCCGGTCAAACCGCAACGAGACGGCATCCACCTCAACCAGCTGGCCGCGTACCATAAGACGCCCGAGCGGGAGCCCTGAGCGAGTTCGGCTCGTGATGATGAAGGACAGATGCGCCCCGCCAGCGTCCAACAGGCGTTCAATGACGTCCAGGGTGCGTTTGTCCGTGACCAAATGCCAGTCATCCAACACGACGACTATGTCCTGACCGCTTTCATCGATGGCGTTGATGAGGGCAGGGATAACATATCGTTCTGCGTCATCGGGCCGTTCCTCGAGCAGCTGCTGCAGGTCGTCATCGAACCCCGACCTTGCCCTTCCGATGGCTTCCAGCAAATGGGACAAGAACCAGATGGTGTTGTTGTCATCCCGGTCCAGGGAGAGCCACACTGTCGTCCGTCCTTGTGAGGCGAGAAGCTCCATCCATTGGGCCGCCAGGGTGGATTTGCCGAAGCCTGCCGGGGCATGGATTAGGGCCAGGCGCCAACTAGGCTCGGCATTGAGAAAATCGGTCAGGCGCGTCCTGGGAACCCATTTCCCGACCGGTTTCGGGGAACGGAACTTGCTTGAAGCACCGGGCGGCACCACCGCCATCTGCCACCTCCTAGTGGACCGACGTTCGCCGGGAATGCGAAATACCCTCTAAAATCCTATGGCAACAAATGTTTCAAAAACAGCGCGGTGCAGCCGTGCTGGTTTGCCGGCCAGGATTTCTAATCCTGCTGCCGCATCTCCCGCAGGACTATCTCGGCCACGCGAAAAGACTCAAGAGCAGCAGGCGCGCCACAGTAGATCATTGTCTGCAACAGTACTTCTTGTATTTCCTGTTCCGTCACACCGTTGTTAACCGCGCCGCGGACATGTCCTGCGAATTCATGGGGACGGTTGAGGGCGGTCAGCATCGCCAGATTCAGCATGCTTCGCGTCTTCGGATCCAGCCCGGGCCTGGACCATACTTTCCCCCACGCGTACTCGGTGACGAGCTCTTGGACAGGGCGGGAAAAGTCGCTGGTCTGCCCAAGGCTGCGTTCGACGTGGGCTGCCCCCATGACGGTCTTGCGGATCCCCAAACCCGTGTCGTAGCCCTTCTGATGTGTTCCTGAAGTTGTCATCGGTGTGCCCTTTCTGCTGTGGCTGATTGGCGATGCCCGCAGGTGGGGTGTTTGCCACGAGGCGGCGACGCGGACGCCGTCGGGTAGTTTGTTGCCACGAGCTTGGAACGCAGATGCTGAGAGGAGAGACTCGCGGGCTCTGCTGTCCGGCAGTTATGGCGTCCGTTTATTCATCCCTGGGCGGTGAGGACCGCCATGGTCTTGCCCGGCGGCCAGTGTTCCGACTCCGGTGTTACGCCCGCCAGAACGTCGCCTCGTTGGTGTAGGGCGTAGGGATCCCGGCCACCCAGACGCAGACATGCGACAGCTGTCCTTATGCCGGTCCTCTTTATGGAGAACATGGTGGATGCGCCATTGCGGCCGACCGGACAGCGGCAGGGACATAACTCACAGGCTCGCGCCCTTTAACCCTGGCGTGCAGACGAAGAACTTCGGCTGCTCGATCGGCGCGAACGGAACTATTAACCACTGCTGGCCGTATAGCTCCACATATGAATCGTCGGGGCAACGGGCGTAAGCCTCCTCACGCGTCATCTCGGTCCCCCTCTTGCGCAACGGGGGCGCCGCAGACGGCCCGCTCCGGGGTCGAATTCATTGCCGAAAGACCTCGGCCAATCCGGACACGAGAAGCGGTTAGTGTGTCACCACTGTCGACGTTGACAGGCCGTTCCATGACTACTCCCTCAATATCTATTGCCTCGCTGTGACACTGGTGGTGTCCTGTTTTCAGTCTGGCTCAGCAGCCGGAGTGGCCCGCAACTACCTTCCCGGGTGAACTTTTCGGGCCACTCCTCCCCACCCGGGTGGGGAGGAGTGGCGACCCTCCGGCCATAGAGCCCCGGTGGCTTGGTGCCGGAGCCTCAGGCCTATCTGCATCGGGCGTTGACGGCTTGATGAGTATCTCGGTTCGGACCTGACGCTGTTCAAACCCTTGTGCTTGAGTTGAGTTATGGCCGCTTCGATAGAGGACTATGCGCTCCTGTCGAATCTCTCTACAGGATGTCTAATCTCCCGCCAGGGCAGCGTTGACTGGCTCTGTTTGCCACGCTTCGACTCCGCATCAATTTTTGGCGCTCTGCTGGGAAGTGAAGAACACGGGCGGTGGCTGCTCGCTCCCAAGCAGCCGGAGGCTGTCGTTGTGAGCCGTCGCTATAAGGAGTCCACTTTTGTCTTGGAGACAATGTGGCAGACCTCCAGCGGGGAGGCCACGATTACCGACTTCATGCCACTCGGGGAAGGCCGTTCATCCCTTGTACGTCGGGTCACAGGACTGAGCGGAAGTGTGACCATGATCCAGGAGTTGAGGATTCGTCCACGCTACGGTGCCGTATTGCCGTGGGTCAGCCGACATCGCGAGAACGCCACGCGCGGCTCAGAAATATTACTGGCCATGGCCGGACCGGATGCCTGGGCATTGCGAGGGCGTCATCTGCCCCAGGCCCACGATGCTCGGCACGTCGGCGAATTTGTGGTTACAGCTGGTGAGAGTGCGAACTTCGAGCTGACTTGGTTTCCGTCGCACCGTGGCGTGCCGGCCGCCGTCGAAGTCGACTCTGCCCTTGATGAGGCCGTGCACTATTGGACCCGGTGGGGCGGCCATTGCCGTCAGGACGGGGTATACGGAGGCGCAGTCAAACGATCTTTGTTGGTGCTGCGCGCTCTGACGCACTATGAAACGGGAGGCATCGTCGCCGCTCCTACAACGTCCTTACCGGAGGATTTTGGCGGTTCACGCAACTGGGACTACCGCTATTGCTGGCTTCGAGACGCCTCGTTGACGCTGGAATCCATGTTGACGCATGGCTATGAATCGGAGGCTTTGAAGTGGCGCAACTGGCTGTTGCGTGCCCTTGCCGGTGATCCGGAGGACATCCAGATTATGTATGGAGTCGCAGGTGAGCGGGACCTGCCGGAGAAAGAACTGGACCATCTGCCTGGTTACCAGGACGCGATACCGGTGCGGATTGGCAACGCTGCGGTCTCCCAGTACCAGGCCGATGTAGTGGGAGAAGTCCTGGTTGCTTTGGAAAGGCTGCGTCTAGCCGGCGGCAAGGAAGACCACTTTTCCTGGGCATTACAGCGTGCTCTCCTGGGCTATGTGGAGCACCACCTCGAGGACAGAGATTTTGGTCTTTGGGAGATGCGCGGCAGTGCCCAATATTTCACGCATTCCAGAGCCATGATGTGGGCGGCATTCGACTGCGGGGTCAGGGCGGTTCGTGATCACGGACTGCCGGGCCCGCTGGAGCACTGGCAGGAACTCCGGGAACGGCTGCGCGCGGAAATATTGAACAAGGGCTTCAACTGCGATTTGGGGTCTTTCACGCAAACCTATGGTGGGCGACAGGTCGACGCCGCTCTGTTAGCCCTGCCGCAGGTGGGCTTCCTCGCCTACTCGGACCAACGCATGCTTGGTACCGTTTCACTGTTGGAGAAGGAGCTACTGACTGATGAGGGCCTGCTTCTTCGGTACCGGACCGAGACCGGCGTTGACGGACTCGAACCGGGCGAGCATCCGTTTCTCGCGTGTTCCTTCTGGCTGGTGGAGCAGTACGCCCGCACCGGTCGCTGGACTGAAGCCAGGGCTCTGATGGACAAGCTCGTAGGGCTCTCCAATGAAGTCGGTCTGCTCAGCGAAGAATACGCAGTGAAGGAAAAACGGATGGCGGGCAACTTCCCGCAGGCATTTTCGCATTTAGCGCTTGTGCGGGCGGCGGATGCAATGCACGGAGTTGACCGGCTCAGTCTGGCGGTTATTGAATAGCGTATTTTGACGGAGATGCGGTGCGCCTCCGCCGGCTTCCCGTAAGAAGTCTTCCGCTGAGTTGCTCCCAGAGCGACTGACATCGGGGCGCGTAGTGTCCCGACTGGCAGTTTGTGCCGCCCAGCCAAGAAGCCCGTCCGGGCTACTCCCGGGCGGCGGAATGATCTGCGGCCTGGCGGGACCCGCATGAACAACAGGCCGGGCCGGTGGTGACGATAGCTCCGGCACTGGTACCGGGGCATTTGATGCCCATAGGTGTTTCCATTGCTGTGTCAGGAGCGGCTGGCTTCGTCTACCCGGACGGCTTCGCGCCGGGTCCGTCGAATGTTTGATGTCGGACGCAGGCGACCGGAGCGTGGCGCTTTCCACGGGGCCGAGCGTGCGTGTTGCATTCATATTGATTCCCGTCCAGGTAGCTGCCCGCATTCGGCGTTAGACGGCTTCGAGGATGCTGACGTAGTTGGCGATGCCTACGCCGCCCATGTTCTGCACGGCGGCGCGCCGGGGATTGGCGAGCTGCATGTCGCCGGCGGTGCCGGTGAGCTGCATGGCGGCGATGACGTGCTGGGACACGCCGGTGGCGCCGACGGGGTGGCCTTTGGCTTTGAGGCCGCCGGAAACATTGACGGGCAGCTTCCCGTCCTTGAACACCCAGCCTTCCGCCAGGGCGCGGGATCCCTGGCCCGGTTCGGTCAGTCCCATGGCCTCGTACATGAGCAGCTCGGCGATGGTGAAGCAGTCGTGGACTTCTGCGAAGTCCAAGTCTTCAAGCCCGACGCCGGCCATCGCCAGGGCGCGCTGCCAGGAGACGCGGGTGGCGGCGAAGGCGGTGGGGTCGCGGCGTTCTGCGGGGAAGAAGTCGTTCGCGTGGCCTAATCCGGCGAGCCGCACCGGGGCAGTGGCCCCGCCGGTCGGTGAGATAGACAGCACGACGGCGGCGGCGCCGTCGGACACGGGGGAGCAGTCCGTGCGGCGCAGCGGATCGGCCACCATCGGGTTTTTGTCCGAGACGGTGCGGCAGAACTCCTCGCCCAGATCCTTGCGGAGCTGGGCGTAGGGGTTGTCTGCGCCGTTGCGGTGGTTCTTCGCCGCAATGGTGCCGAGGACATCGCCGAGATTCTCGACGCCGGCTCCGTAGCGCTTCGCGTAGTGCTTGGCGACGTCTGCGAAGAGCCCGGTGAATCCGGTGGTGGACGTCTGGCCGGCCATGTCGTAGTTCGCCCCCAGCAGTGCCGCGCCCACGACGTCCGCTCCGGCGTTCGTCATTTTCTCGGCACCGATCACCAGGACTGATTTCGCGGTCCCGGCCAGCAGCGACTTGGAGCCTTGCTGGAAAGCGGCCGATCCTGAGGCGCAGGCGTTCTCGACGCGGGTGGACGGCACGTTGGCCAGCTGGTCGGACACCTGCAGTGCGAGGGAGGATGGGAATGCAAGCGGCATCATGCCGGAGTTGAACTGGCCAAGGTAGATCTCATCGATCTGCCCGGGCTCGATCCCGGCGTTGTCGATCGCCTCGGCGGCGACCTGCACGATCAGGGACTCGAGGGTCTCGTCGGTGAGTTTGCCGAAGCGGCTGTGGCCCCAGCCGGTTAGCAGGACATCCTTGCCGAACTGTTCTTTCAGGCCCATGCGGTGGCAACTTCCAGTGTTTCTTCCTGTGCATCTGCTGCTTCAAGCGCGACGGTGAATTCCGCCTCGGTTTTCTCGCGGATTTCCTCGACGGTGACGCCCGGGGCGAGGCGGGTGAGCGTGAGGCGCCGGCCGCCGCCTGTTTCTTGTTCGTTCCTCACGAGGTCGAAGACGGCGAGGTCGCTGATGATCCGGTCCACGCAGCTCAGCCCGGTGAGCGGCAGGGTGCATTCCTTGACGATCTTGGCGGTGC
Source organism: Arthrobacter sp. Soil736 (assembly GCF_001428005.1). Lineage (GTDB taxonomy): Bacteria > Actinomycetota > Actinomycetes > Actinomycetales > Micrococcaceae > Arthrobacter. The sequence goes on along the minus strand of NZ_LMSB01000021.1, from coordinate 8,969 downwards.
CGTCCTTGGCGTCCATGGCGCCGCCCATGCCCTTGACCATCTTGCCGGGGATGGTCCAGTTGGCGAGGTCGCCGTTACCGGAGACCTGCATGGCGCCCAGGATGGCCACCTTGACGTGTCCGCCGCGGATCATGCCGAAGGATGTGGCGGAGTCGAAGATGCTGCCGCCGGGAAGTACGGTGACGGTCTGTTTGCCGGCGTTGATGAGGTCGGCGTCCTCCTCGCCGTCGTAGGGGAACGGGCCCATGCCGAGCAGCCCGTTTTCGCTCTGCAGGACCACGCGCACGCTCTCGGGCAGGTTGTTGGCCACGAGCGTGGGGATGCCGATGCCGAGGTTGACGTAGTCGCCGTCGTTCAGTTCCTCGGCCGCGATGGCGGCCATTTCATCCCTGGTCCAGGCCATGGGGTTCTCCTTGGGTTCTCAAAGTTGCGGGGGGCTTAAGTGTTCGTTCGCGCTGGGTTGGCGGGGCTAATCAGGCCGGGGCTGCTGCGGAGGCGGGCTCGACCCTCGGGCGGACCGTGCGCTGCTCGATGTCCTTGACCCTGCCGCTGGCCCGGACCAGGCGCTGGACGTAGACGCCGGGCGTGACGATGTGGTTGGGGTCCAGGGCGCCGGGCTCGACTATGGCCTCGGCCTCGGCGATGGTGACGGCACCCGCGGTGGCCACCACCGGATTGAAGTTCCGTGCGGTGTAGCGGTAGATCAGGTTGCCGTCGGTGTCCGCGGTGTGCGCGTGGACCAGGGCGAGGTCGGCCCGGATGGCCCGCTCCTGGACGTAGGTTTCGCCGTCGAACTCCGCGAGCGGCTTGCCTTCGGCGACGAG
>NZ_LMSB01000021.1:0-8027 GCF_001428005.1 Arthrobacter sp. Soil736 | reverse complement strand
GATCCCGCTGAGGCCAAAACCGCCGACGGCGAGCGTCATCCCGTCCCGCAGGACCCCGTTCAGCGCCTGGGCAGCGCCGGAATTCAGTTTGGACATCGCGTCTCCTCGTTGAGCTGTGGGTTGCCTGCTATCCACTTTGTGGACTTAGCTGCTGAGGTACGAGCGTACGGGGGCTGGAATAACGCTGTCAATGACGATAAATGGGCAATCTGACAGCGCTTTTTACAGTGTGGACGGTAGTCTAAGGAATATCCACAATATGGATGATCGAGGAGAAAAATGAACCAGATGCCCGTTCAGGGAGCCCAGGTGGTCAGCCGCATCGCGGGTTTGTTACGCATTGTTGGCCGGCGGCCCGAGGGAAGCTCCCTTGTGGAGGTGGTGCGCGAATCCGGGCTCACCCGGCCCACGGTCCACCGGCTCCTCACTTCGCTGGCCGCGGAAGGACTCCTGGACCATGACGCCAAGACTGGCATGTGGGTCCTTGGCCCGGAGATCCTGCTGATGGGATCGGTGGCCTCGGCGCGCTTTCCTTTGGAGGACATCGCCAGGCCCAGCCTGCGCCGGCTTGCCGAGGAAACCGGCGAAAGCGCCTTCTTCTCGATCCGCAGGGGGGCCGAGACCGTCTGCCTGCTGCGCGAGGAAGGTAGCTTCCCGGTGCGCTCGTTCGTGCTGCATGAGGGCGTCAGGTTTCCGCTGGGCGTAGCCTCTGCGGGCACCGCCATCATGGCGTTCCTGCCGCAGGGTGAACAGGAGCAGATCCTGGCGGACTGGCCCGCCCACGCCGGCACATTTACGCAGGGGCATACTGAAGCCGTGGTCCGGGCCAACCTGCAACGGACGCGTGAGGCGGGGTACGCCGTCAATCCCGGGCTGGTGCTGGAAGGCAGCTGGGGGATGGGTGCTGCAGTGTTTGATCAGGCCGGACGCCCGGCCTGGGCCTTGTCCCTGACCGGAATTGAGCCACGCTTCCGGGAAGACCGGCAGGAGTTCCTGGGAAGGCTCTTGATGGAAGAAGCCCACCGAATTACCAACCAGCTCCAACAGCCGGGATGAGAATACCCTGCATGGCACTGCCTGGAAGGCGGGGCTCGTTTGATTTCCCGAAGGTATGCCTGCGGGTTCAGCTCTGGAGCCGGCGCCAGATGACCTTTCGGGAGCGGGCGGCGGATTTGATGGGTACCGCGGCAGGCTAGTCGTGTGATCCCTGATCCAAATCTGTATGTCGACTTCCAGCAAGAATCCTCAAAGTCCTCGATCGGAGTATCCTGCTCAGCAGCAGGACTGCAATCTCTGCCCGAGTCAGAGCGCTGGTGGCAGAGCCAGTCCTTGGCGGATCTGAAGCGAGTGTGGCTGCCCTCTCGAGTCGGTCATCTTAGCTCCGCCTCAGGTTTATCTTGACGAAATATCCGCTATGGGCTCGCAGCCGGAGACAACCCCGAAATCAGCAACGCCTTCCGGCTACTCGAGGGCATCATGGTGGCCGAGGAAGCGGCAGGCGGCACGCTTAACTCTGTTCCAATCATCAATCCTGGAATCCCCCGAAGGATCGTGCTCGCCAAGCCAGCCAGCACACGCTCGACCGGTGCTGTCCGGATGGTCGCGGAACTCCTGGAGGAGGCTGTTTAAGTGCCACGTGGCCGGAGGTACTCACCACCCGCCAGCCCGGTCTGGCTCAAGTAGTATTGGGGCCGATCGGGGGACTGGGCACTACTCGGAGGGACAGTGGAAAACCATTAGAATAACCGGAAAACTAACCTAGCTTGACGTAATTTCCTGCATTGCTTGTCGCCAGTCGGGGGTGGGTTCCACTCATCGTGCGGGTGCCAGCCTTAAAACGTCAAACCTTATTGCCGGATCCCGGCCGCAGGTCATTTGTGCCCGGAGGCCTGGCGCTGACTCGTCGGCGGCCCGGGCTCGGATACCGGACCGCTTCTGGTGGAGAATGCGTTCATGACCAATGACGATCTTCGGCCTGTCTACTTCCTTTCGGACAGCACCGGCATCACGGCGGAAACGCTCGGCAACACCTTGTTGACGCAATTCCCCGCTAATAACTTTGACCGCATCACGGTTCCCTTCATAACGACCGTCGAACAGGCCAGGACGGTGGTCGGCACCATCGACAAACTGGCCGCCACCGGCCTGAGGCCGATTGTCTTTTCCACCGCTGTCAGCAGCGACGTCCGCCAGGCCTTGGCCACGTGCCAGGGGATCATCGTGGATCTTATCGGGACGCATGTCGGACAGCTGGAGCAGGCCCTCGGCTCACCGGCCAGCGGCGAACCCGGCAGGGCCCACGGCCTGGGCAACGCGGAGCGGTATCAATCCCGGATGGCCGCCGTCGAGTACGCTATGGAACACGACGACGGCCAGAGCCTGCGCGCGCTGGAAAAGGCGCAGGTCATTCTGGTGGCACCGTCCCGCTGCGGAAAAACACCCACAACCATGTATCTGGCGCTGCAACACGGAATCTTCGCCGCGAACTTCCCGCTGGTGGACGAGGACTTTGAGCGGGAGGGGCTCCCCAAGCCGCTGAGGCCTTTCGTTGAGAAATGTTTCGGCCTCTCCTCCAACCCTCTACGCCTGAGTCAAATCCGCACCGAACGGCGCCGTGGCTCACCCTACGCGTCGCTGCGGCAGTGCGGCTTTGAGCTGCGCAACGCCGAGCAGTTGTACGTCTCCCACCGGATTCCGTACCTGAATTCAGCCACGGTGTCCGTGGAGGAAATGGCTGCGACCATCCTGCAGCGCATGAACCTTAAACATTAGGGAAAAGTTTCACAAAGCCGGTGTGGCGCACATCATGTGGAAAGAGCACTTGAGACCTGTCACTGTGGACAGGATTCGCGCCCACCAACCGGCCATCGTCGCGAGCGGGCGGCACATCTGCATGCCATCATCTGCAAAGGAGCAGTAAGTAACCATGACGACAGACATCCTGTGGTTCTCAGAACTCGGACTCAAGGACCTGGACCGGGTGGGCGGGAAGAACGCCTCCCTCGGTGAGATGGTGCAGAACCTGACCTCAGCCGGCGTCCAGGTCCCGGACGGCTTCGCCACGACAGCGGACGCCTACCGCACCTTCCTTTCCGACTCCGGCCTGGACCAGAAGATCGCCGACCGCCTGGTCGGCTTAGACACCGATGACGTGACGGCCCTCGCCTCGGCCGGCCAGGAAATCCGCACCCTCATGCGCGAGACCCCCTTCCTGCCGGACTTCGAGACGCAGATCCGGAACGCATACCAGCAGTTGGTGGAAAAGCACGGGGGCTCCGAGGACCTTTCCTGGGCCGTCCGTTCCAGCGCAACGGCGGAAGACCTCCCCGACGCTTCCTTCGCCGGGCAGCAAGAAACCTTCCTGAACGTCCGCGGCATCGAGAACATCCTGCTCGCAATCAAGGACGTGTTCGCGTCCCTCTACAACGACCGGGCCATCGCCTACCGCGTGCACCACAAGTTCGAACACGCCGACGTGGCGCTCTCGGCCGGCATCCAGCGGATGGTGCGCTCCGACGTCGGGGCCTCCGGTGTCATGTTCACAATGGATACGGAGTCCGGGTTCCAGGACGCCGTGTTCGTCACGTCCTCCTACGGCCTGGGCGAGGCCGTCGTCCAGGGCGCCGTGAACCCGGACGAGTTTTACGTCTACAAACCCGCGCTGCAGGCCGGCCGCCCCGCCATTCTCAAGCGCGGACTGGGCGAGAAGGCCCTCCAGATGACCTACACGAGCAGCCGCGAGATCGGCCGCACCATCGACTTCGTACCGGTTGAGGCCTCGTTGCGGAACCGCTTCAGCCTCGGCGACGACGACGTCGAGCAGCTCGCCCGGCACGCCGTCGCCATCGAGAACCACTACGGCCGCCCGATGGACATCGAATGGGGCAAAGACGGGATCGACGGCGGCCTGTACATCCTGCAGGCGCGCCCGGAGACTGTGCAGTCCCGCCGTGCCTCCGGCAGCCTGAGCCGTTTCCGCCTCAACGGGACCGGCCGGGTGCTGGTCGAGGGCCGCGCCATCGGCCAGCGCATCGGTGCGGGCAGCGTCCGCATCCTCACCGCGATCGACCAGATGGCCGCCTTCAAGACCGGCGACGTCCTCGTCGCCGACATGACCGACCCGGACTGGGAACCGATCATGAAGCGTGCCTCCGCGATCGTCACCAACCGCGGCGGACGCACCTGCCACGCGGCCATCATTGCCCGCGAACTGGGGATTCCCGCCGTCGTCGGGACCGGGGACGCCACGGACGCCCTCTCCGACGGCCTCGAAGTGACTGTCTCCTGCGCCGACGGTGAAACCGGCGTTATCTACGAAGGGCTCCTGGACTTCAGCGTCGAGGAGACCGAGATCACCCAGCTGCCCGAAGCCCCAGTCAAGGTCATGATGAATGTCGGGACCCCGGAGCAGGCGTTCACCTTCGCGCAGCTGCCCAACCACGGAGTCGGCCTGGCCCGGCTGGAATTCATCATCAACCGCCAGATCGGCATCCACCCCAAGGCGCTCCTGAACCTGGACAGCCAGCCAGCGGACGTGGCCGCGGAGATCCGGGAACGGATTGCCGCATACGACAGCCCGCGCGACTACTACATCAAGCGCCTGGCCGAAGGGGTGTCCACCATCGCGGCGGCGTTCGCACCGCAACCGGTGATTGTGCGCATGTCCGACTTCAAGTCCAACGAGTACGCCAACCTCGTAGGCGGACCCGCCTACGAGCCGTACGAAGAGAACCCGATGCTCGGCTTCCGCGGCGCGTCACGATACCTGGACCCGACCTTCCGCGACTGCTTCGACCTCGAGTGCGAGGCGCTGTCCTTCGTCCGCAACGAGATGGGGCTGACCAACGTCAAACTGATGATCCCGTTCGTGCGGACACTGGACGAGGCCCGGGGCGTCACGGAGCTGCTAGCGGAGAACGGACTGACCCGCGGCGAGAACGGCCTCGAGGTGATCATGATGTGTGAGATTCCGTCCAACGCCCTTCTCGCCGACGAATTCCTGGACTATTTCGACGGATTCTCCATCGGCTCCAATGACATGACCCAGCTGGCCCTGGGCCTGGACCGGGACTCCGCGACTGTCGCGGCCGGATTCGATGAACGCGACCCTGCCGTCAAGAAGCTGCTGAGCATGGCCATCAAGGCCTGCAAGGAGCGCGGCAAATATGTGGGCATCTGCGGCCAGGGTCCCAGCGACCACGCGGACTTCGCCGAGTGGCTGGTCGGGGAGGGCATCGATTCCGTCTCCTTGAACCCAGACACCGTGGTGGACACCTGGCTCCGGCTCGCCGGCGCGGCAGGCGTCGCCGAGGTCGGTGCGGCAGTCGGCGCAGAGGCGAGCTGACTCTCACCGCGTCGACCTGACTCTCTCCGTGTCGACCCGAGTGCCCGCCCGGGGAAACCCCTGGGCGGGCACTCCCTTTGAATCTGGGGTTGCCCGCAAGTCGTGGACAGTTGGTCAGGCGGCTTGTGCCGGCTGAGGTTTTCCCGAGGTGAGGAATCGTTCGTGTTCCACGGGTGTGGTGTACTTCTTCATTGCGGGGCCTGAGCGGCGCGACATGACCTGGTTGGAGCGGGGGGAGTGGCGCTGCGCCGGCTTGTTGTCTGTTTGTGTTGTCATGACTGTTCATGGAGTTGTTCGTGGGTTACAGCATGACGACCGAGGATCTTCAGCTGAATTTTTTTAGGGGCTTGATCCGCTGGCTCTCGCAGAATGGGTTTGCGCGGAAGTGCACTCGCGTTGGCCATCGCCGCTGGCAATGATGGCGGCATCAGCTGTGGTTGCGGTCTAGTGAGGCAGGCCAGGCTTTCCTGCGCCAGAAGCCGAGGGTGTGTCCGATGAGGCTGAGCAGGTCTGCGGGGGATTTGATGGTGAGCGTTTCCATGATTCCGGTTCCTTCAAACGCCTGGCCAGTTCTGAACCCGGCCATTGGATTCGTGGGTCGTTCTGATAACGGAGTCACCGCTGGGTTTCAGGGGCCGGAGTGCAACTTGGGGAACCGGTCGAACCAGATAATTTCGCGAGGAGATAAGCGACGCAGGAGCGCCGGACGAAATTACCTGGGGGCGGCCGGCGCGGAGCGCCCTGGTTGCGGGGAGAACCCGCCCAGCGATGATCGAGTATCAGCCAAGGTGCCCCTTACGGGACGACCGTTCCGGGCTGAAAATGTTCCTGTGGTCGCCTGTCTGTGACTGTTAGCGGTCCAGCGTCGCTGACCGCTAAGAGTCACCGCGCACAGAGACTTCACTCGTGCAGGCATACAGTGCGAGGTAGAGCTGTTTCGCGACCGCAGGATCTTCTCGGACTGCTTCGATAGCGACGTTAAGCGAATCGACTGTCTGTTCCCACAGCTTGTCCGGTGTCGACTAGATCTGGTCACCGGTTGTTCCTTTCGGGGTCCCGCGGTGAGGTCCCGTCGATGATTCGGCGGTCACGTTCGGGCCGCAGGAGGTGGGCGAAGCTACCCAACGCGGTCAGCGTGCCGGCTGGAATCCGTTCCATCACCACGGCTGGTAGCGGGGTTGAAAAGGCCCGCACTGAGCTGCACCTCTTCTGCTTGGTCGCCAAAAGGCGAACGTTGTTGGCAGGCTGGTGTCGCTGAACACGGTTCGTTAATAGTCGATCAGGTTAAAGTCAATGTTTCGAAGGTCCAGGTCGAACAGCGTCTTGCCAGCAGTGGCTGGCACGTCGGCCCGGACGGTGTAGGAATCCTCGACGAACGACGTCCCGGCGTCGTTGAATACAGAGATGCCGGTGCCTGGCACGGACGTCGTTGCGCATTGACCGCCGAATTCAACGATCACCCGGTCCAGCGGCCCGTAGCTGGCGGTCGTTTCCAAACTTTCCAAGGCCTGGATCCGGGGGCCAGCGTCGGGCTGAAGCGGTAGATGATGCGCACCAGCGTATCAGGACCACCGCCAACGCTGGTCGGGTCGATGACGGTGGTGAGCTGGGAGATCAGCGGTGGATCGGCAGTTGGTGCCGGTGCGCCGTGTGCCGGCACGCTGAGCCTGCTCTGCGTCCCAGGAGTAGGGTTGGCCTTAGCTGACGAAGGGGTCCACATGAGCTATAAATATCGAACCGTCCGGGTTCGCGGCACCGACCTGATTGGAACCATTGCCCGCAAACACGGGAGTGGGCCCGAGATCTACGAAACCTCGAAGGACCCGAACACTTCAGTAGTTCCAGTGTTTTTCCAGGCAACGGGCGAGGTCCGATTCTTCGACAGGTCAATGCTGGAGGACGTCGTGACGCCGGCCAGTTAGCAGCAATATCGCATCCTCGGAACGTACAACACAACGGGCTGCGGCGGTCCTCGCTCGGCGGCCCTCATCGGGCGAAAAGTACACAGGGCAGAACGAATCAGCGCAGCGGCGGTACATCGCTTGGCACCCGTGAAAGGCGCCCGGCCGCTGATTGGAAGTACCCGCACCTATCACACGGGGACCGACTATAACGCCCACAGCGCCCGGCCCTTCGGATCTGGATCTGCCGGAGGTCCCGATCCGGTAACGCTGCGTCGGTAGGGCCTCCGGGTGCGTGGCGGGCGTGTGAGGATACGGCCATGAGCGAGGAAGGGACGGCCGTGTCTGCCTCCGGTCCGGCGGCGGCCCCCAAACATGTGATCGGGCTGATCAAATCCCAGGGCTCCGCGGCGACCCGGGCGATGCGCAAGCAGGCGCGCCGACGCCGCGATGCCGAACCGAAACTGCAGCTCCACGTGCTCCAGACCCGGCACAAACCCGCCGGATAGCTGACATCGTTCACGTTTTTCATACACTGCAGGGCGTTGATCTGGCGTGTGTCGCCTTCGTTGTTGCCGCTGCTTCTGGAATTTAGCCCTGGATCAATGACACACAGCTCGGCGAAGCGGGCTACGCCTTCACGCGTTCGCCTGATGCCGCGGACCTCTCGATGGCGGCAATGAGCTCGTGGCGTGCGACGGCGTCGGCGAAGTCCGGCACGGTGTGAGTCCCGTTGTCGATGTCTGCCGCGAACGCCGCGTAGGCACGCCCGACGTTTTCGG
>NZ_LMSB01000020.1 GCF_001428005.1 Arthrobacter sp. Soil736 | reverse complement strand
CGGCAGGCCAACAAGGCCATCCACCGCGTGGTCCTCGTAAGGATGCGCTACGACAGCCGAACCCGCAGCTACGTGGCCAAGAGACGACAGGAAGGAAAAAGCACCAAGGAAATCATGCGCTGCCTCAAACGCTACGTCGCCCGGGAAATCTACGACCAACTTCTCCACCCGCAACCCGCCCCGGACCCCGGACCCCTGCGGGCGGTGCGGACAGCCAAGCACCTGACCCTCCAGCAAGCCGCCGACGCCCTGCACGTCTGGCCGACCACGTTATCCCGCCTGGAACGCGGACTCACCCACGACAACGACTTCCATAAACGCTACGAAACCTGGCTCAACGACCAATCCCCTGCAACCGTGCAGATGCCCGCATCCTTGGTTGGCCCGTGTGCTGCCTGCCCGACCGGGGCCGCAGAGGCTCCGGGGTCAAGGGCGGCCGCAGGCCGTCGCGCAGCGATCACAGACCCTTGAGGCCGGAGTGGCGGCCCCGGTAACCTGGCGCGGCGCGTGGCTCAGCGACCATTGACAAGAATAGGAGCATCATTGTCCACACGCCCTTTCTGACAGATTTTGAACAACCGACAGCGACTGCCGCGCCCCCAACCAGGAGGCGCGGCAGCTCTGTGTTCTGATGCTGTCCGGAATGGATTTCCGGACAGCCGGTTCTGGCCGCCTTAGTTCGCAGCACTTGTGCGGACTCGAACTCCCTCATGCGATTCTCCCTTCAGACCTTTCATGGGCTGAGGCGTGGGAACTTGTATGACCGCACGCCGGGCAGCCAGACGGCCGGGGCGATGGCAGCTACGAGGGGTCAAGAAAGCCAGCAAAGAGAATGCCAACGCCCAAGGCAGCATCAGGCGCCACCCGCCTCAGGCACTCCACCAGCTGAGGCCTCAGTGGTCGACCCCAAGGAGGCACCGCGATTCGTGGGGCAGCGCAGCCCGGAGATTTTGATGGACTGGCCATGCGATAATCGTGATCCGACCGTGCCTCGAAAGGGCCAGCCGGCATGCCAATGGGGCGAGGTGATTCACCTTCCTGGCAGCGACGTGGAGCACCGCTCTTCCTTGTGCGCCCGGCCGCACGACGTCTGCAACGTGCGCGCCGAGAAGGTGAAGATTTGCTGGCCGCCGATGGGCAGAACCAACTGGCCTTTGACAGACGCAACCGATGAACGGTGACGATGTCGCTCAGGGGCGTTCGAAAAGTATCAAACACGGTTGGTGCCCGGAACGGGGATTTCTGCGACAGAATCTATTCGAAGACTACTGCTGACCCCGGTCGGCTATCGAGGGATCCCGCGGCCCGCTACAGGGCATGCCAGATACATGCTATGTCGCGGCGCCATGTTCGGGCGCGACTGATTCTTGAATGCGCGCATCCGCGAGGGCTTCAGCTAGTTTCCTGGGCTTGCGGTTACTAAACCAGGTTTTGGTATATGAGACCGTTTGCGTTCCCCACTGCCCAATACGAAGAAGCGGCTGTGTTTTTCTCGTATTAAGGTCGAATGTCATCGCAGTTCGCATCGAGCTGCAGACTGTCATAAGTGCCTGATATTCAGCCTCGCACAGGCCCTGGGTGCTGTGGTTGTCACGGCCGCGGAGCAGGGCCGCATTGACTTCCTGCATGTCGCCGTAGCGTTGACGAGCGCGGTGGGAAAGATACATCCCGCCATCAGCGTAATACCACTCCCGGAGAGCCCGGTGGAAAGCCGAAATCTGTAAGACACTCAGGTTATTCTGCGGCCACCGGGATGCGGTTGCCGTGTGAGCCCATAGCTTTGGATATGTCTCCAGCCTGCGTGCGCGGAGAGCATCGTCGATTTTTGCGCGAGATGCGATAGCTGCGCCTAGCAGCGCAGAAACCAGAGCGAGCATTGCCACCAGTACGGTGGCAATGGGCGCAGCGATGGCCGTGATCAACTCATTCGACAACATAGTCTCCGGTCCTACCTAAACTGCAGCATGGCGTCCCTGCTTCGCAACCGCTGGAACTCCCGGTCAACCAAAAATCAGGTGCACAGCAAGTCGCTCCTGACTCGACTGTGATCCCCTGAATTCAGCTCCCTACCACCGTGGGCTCATGTCCACTCGCCATGACGGCGAAATCTCTCGCGGTAGGGACACAAATCCCTGATGCCGCAGACTGTGTGTGGCCAGTCCCATTTGCAGGTCAACGGGGCCTGAGCCGACTTCGGAGCCAACCTCTCGAGTGCCTGTACCGCAGCGTCTTGCTTGTCGTTGCTCCATCCGTACCGCCCGTGCCACCCCTCAGCGGAGAGTATCCCGATGGCAGACCGTGTGAACCCGAACGTTTTGAGTGCATCGGCGTAGTTGGCCAGCGGCTCATCCCCGCTGTCATCGTCCGCCGTCATGTCCCAAGGTGACGCCACCTTGTAGCCTGTCCGCTCGCAGAGGAGACTCAATACCAAGGCCGCCCCGATCAGTACGAATACGCCGAGCGCAATACCCGTAGCCAGCCACAAGACAGTGAACGTGCCAATGTCAAGCAGAACAGTGGGGGTAGAACTATCGGCCTCTTGCGCAAACGCCAATGCTCCTGCGGCCACGATCGGCTGAGCGACCGCCACAGCCGCCAGACCGCGTAGCCGGGCCACCATACGAGCAGCGACCCCGGTGAAGGATGAGTGGGCGATCATCGCGCCAACTGCCGCCGCCGTCGTGATTAGGAGCGCGATAATGTTCGTTACTTGCCCCGTTGGCCACTGCATAGTGTGCGCCGATGCCTGAAGTAAAAGCGAAATCAGCACCAGCGCAACTAATGCACACGAGAAGGTGGCGTTCGTGAGCCAGCCTCGCGAAGTGACTCTAAAATCTACTTGCGCCTGGCAGAGCGAGCCGTTCGGCACCTCGACTCCGTGGAGGCCCACGGTGGCTGTATGCCCCACCACGTGGTCGTGGGTGTAGGGACCGCCGTTCTCGTTCGGGCGACCCGCGAGCAGCTGAGCACGAACGACTTCAACCCCCTCAGGGGCCGTCAACTCAAGGTGACAGCTGGACGCCTTCTCGGCGCCAGGCACCTGAACACGAATGCTTGTCGGTCGCAGCCCCAGAGCTGACGGAAATCCCGTCCAAAGCTTCCGCCCTGCTTGACGAAACCACCAGCCAGACCTCTGACGAAAGGGCACCCCTATAGCCGGCCTGTCGTCATGCTCGTACAGCGTCGCTTCATCAGTGTCCGTAAAGCGGGGCGTCATCCGTGACCACCCCGTAGGTTCGCTGAACTCGAGATTGAGTAACCGGTGCCGTTTGGCCTGCATCTTTTCGGCCCCTGCGGGAAGGAAAACGTACAAGGAAAAGTTTCGGCGGAGAAGGTAGACCACAGCGCGGACAATAGAACTCTCGGTGAGGGGACTTAGGTGGTATGGCACCGGACCGCTCGAACCCTCGAAAAGCGCCAGCGCGTCATTCGTCTCCCTACGCGACCCCGAGACCAACTGACGGATGAAGACGCGGACGTCCTCTTGCGCAGCAAGCTCAGGTGAGACGGTCCCGGCTGCGGCCAGCAGGATCGACTCGTCAAGTTGCTGCGTGAGACGGATTCCCGGCGTCGGAAGGACATTGCCAACCTCATCCGTGATACGCATATTGACCAAAGTGCGCCGTCGCATGAGCGATATGGGCACGATCCAGAACCGGTCACCGATCTTGTCGACGACGAGCGGCGCGTCCTCCCGAATATTGAAGTCAACCGTGAGCCGGCGAGTTACATTACGGTCTTGATCGAAACTAAGCTTCTCCACCCGCCGGACTACCCAACGGCTAAACTGCAGTTCGGCCAGAAGCAAGCGCCGGCCGAGCTCGCCGCAAAAAGGTTCGGGTGACGCGGCACGGTTATGGTCTCGGGTCTGGCTGACGATGAGCGCTTGATCAGTAGGATCGACCGACCACTCAACCACCTTGATGTCCTCTGGCTGTACCCGCTCCGGCTTTTGTCCGTCGAACATTGACACCTCCGCGGCTTGGCATTTGAATACTGAAACTCGTAACGCGCCCAGCTGTGCTCGCAACCTACCAACCACCGCGTTACAGGGGCGTTACCGATATCCGCACACTAGGCATAAGGGGCAGAGACCGAGGCCGAGAACGATCTCAAGGTCTGGGAGAGGCAAGCGCGCCGGCTATCGAGGTACCGACGGCGCGTGACCCGCAGGGACCATCCTCCATCCCATTAGGCAAAGCCCCACCGGCCTTCTTCGATCGGACTGCCACGGCCGAGGTCATCGGGCCCAACGAGTTCGCCCCGGCGCGGGGCTGCACCGCCGGTTCTTGCGTTTGTCGCGGCGGCCCGACGCCAGTCCGTGGGGCGCGGTAGCATGCGGGGAGCATAGGGCGAGTGGCCAAAAAGGGGCCAACGCTCGGGACTCGCGAGGAACTCTTTGAGGCGCGCTGCGGCGTGTTCGGCAGCTGCTGGGCTGACCCACTCATCGCGGCCGACGACGACGAGCACGAGCCTGTCATCGTCCAACGCGACGCGGAGAAGATCCCAGAGCTTCCCCTGGTCCTGGCCAGTTAGCCAAGCTTGCGGAGCCGACAGGATCGAGTGCTCCGAGGGCCATGGAACGCCTGCTAGGTCCTGAAAGAATTCTCCCCCGCTGAGCTCGGTGGTAGCGCCATCGGGGCCGTTCTCGACAAGGCCCGGATTGAGGCATTCGCAGGTGCAGTACGCGGGCCCCGGAGCGGACGACTGACCGGTGAGATTAGATAAAGGCCTCGCGGCGTCAAGTCTGGATCGAAATGCACACAGCCAAGCGGGTGTCGAGTCGGTTTGCGTATTGGATGGATATATGACTAGATTTGTCACACCGGCGAATAGGGGGAATCGTGATATCTGTGGCGAGCCCCTCCAGAGTGAATATCCTCGGGAGTCAGCCACAACATCTCCCGCAGGAATCCACGGAAACACTGCTTTTTGGAGTACCTTCCAAGTTAGTCGGGCTCGGCCTTATGCCGACGCCTCGCGGCAGGTGCTGCCATACACTTAGCGCCCCCGCTAATCCCCTAGGGTCAGTCGTTTGATGAGCGACGCATTGCCCGACGCCTGCCGGCAACGACGGACACCTTCTGCAGCAGCGTCATTGCCGAAGCGGAACGGGACTAGCGAACCGACGAGACAACGCTCAATTCGTATCCACGGCAGATCATTTGGAGGCGGGGCAATCTTGAGCAAACCTTTGGCAAACGTGGGCCAATTCCTGATTCCTGTGCAGCAGGATCAAGGTGACCGGCGGTTGCTGGTTCTCGGGCCCCCTGGCAGAACGCCCCAAGTCGCCGTTCGGACAGCCGAGGCGGACCCGAGCATAAGAGAGTCCGCGGTCTTCCAGCATGTGGGTGGCCGCAGACTGCGAGTAAGGTGAAATGCCATGAAAAGCGATGATCGTCCGTCAGCAATCTCCGATCAAGACGGAACAGGCTCGACAATTCCGTCTATGGGCACGCTAGTCATCCGGACCTGGTATGAGCCGGGTCAGGTGCCCGGTTTCCGCGCCAGGCTAACTTATAGCCGGGATCCGCAAGGTGAACCCAACACGGTCTCCACTGCCGATCGCGACGAGGCCTTGCGTATCGTGCGTCAGTGGCTCTTTGCCCAATCCGGCTCCCCGGGAGACGTCTAGAGACATGAGCATCCGGCGCCTAGCAGCAAGATTGCCGGGACCATGCCACGGAACTCCCTAAGCGTTATAGCTTTTGGCTAGGACCTCAACCCGGTGCGCATCTACGACTCGGGCGGCCCTGGAAACGTGCCTTCACTGCGCGGATTTGCACTGTCACCGAACGCCCATAACAAGCCTTCGAATTGCTTCCGATGGCGCAATCCCCATATCCGCCTCCAGTTGCGCTTGATACTTCTCGAAGGCACGAAGCGCTGAGGCGTTGTTACCCTGCCGCCGCTCAGCCTGAATTAGGAGACTAACCGCCCTCTCGTAGAGCGGTTCAAGTTCCAATGCTGACTCGGAGGCTTCCACTGCAACCTCGCAGTCGAAGCGTGCCAGCGATTCCCGGGCGATGAGGAGAAGAGCGTGAAGACGATCCTGCCTAAGCCGGGTCTGCTCAAAAATGACCCAGTCCTCGTACCAGCCGGGGAGCAGTTCCGCATGACGTAGCTCGTGAAGGCATGAAGCAGCATTTCCGTTGAGCCCGACTTGGCGCAGATGCTGAATTTGCGACCGGATACGGTGAAGGTCGACGTCCGCCAGCTCGCTGAGTGAAAGCACGGCTCCGCCATTGATCAAAAGGCCCGGCACCTGCTTAGTGATGAGGTGCACGCTCACACGCAGGCTTTCCATGGCTCGCGGCTCGGAATGCTCCGGCCACAGTAGCCCTACCAAATAGCTCCGGGGGCGCGGACCATTTATCGCCAGCGCCGTAATCAGCCGCTGTTGGCGCGCTGCGACGTGTACGATATTGGCGCCCCAAAGAAGTTGCCATGACTGAAACAGACTTAACTGAAAATCACCATAGTCACCATTGCCCATGGTTACCCCCAAATCCAGTTGCTCTAGAGATCTGGGATAGATCTACGAACGAGGATCCGGAGTTTCGCGAAGGATGTCAATGATCAACGTAATCTGGCAGTTTCTCGGAGCAATAGAGTGTGCCGTTTGGCGGCCCTTCGCATTTAGGCATGGTTGGTCGATTTGATCCGGTAGGGGCGGTGGCCGCCGGCTGCGAGTAGGCACCTGATTCTGTAGTTGGTGAAGTTGCGGAAGCCGCGGAAGCCGCGGGCGATTCTTCGGGTGGTTTCGATGACGCCGTTGATTGCTTCGGTGGGACCATTGGAGGCGCCGTTGGTGTCGAAGTAGGCGAGGATCGCGGTCTTCCATTGTTTGAGGGTCCGGCCGAGGCGGGCGACTTCAGGGATCGGGCAGGTCGGGAATGATGTGATGACCTCGTTGACGAGTTCCCTGCCCCGTTCCGGTTTGGCGTGATAGATCGCCCGGAGCTTTTGGTAGCACTGCCAGACCAGTGTGACTTCGTGGTCGGGGTCCCCGGCGGCGAGTTTCGCATCGAGCCGGGCGGTCTGTTTGTCGGTGAGGTGTTCAGCGCCGATCTGCAGGGTTCTGCGGATCCCGTAGAGCGGATCGCCCTTACGGCCCCGGTGGCCCAGAGTGTCCTGCTGGACCCTGCGGCGGACTTCATCGATCATGGCTGAGCCGAGCTTCACGACGTGGAACGCGTCCAGCACCGTGATGGCTTCGGGCAGTTCGTCGCGGATCGCGTTGGCGTAGCCGCGGAACGGATCCAGGGCCGCTGTCTTGATTCCGGCAGTGAAGCCGGCGCCGCGGTCTTTGAGCCAGTCGGCGTAGGCCTTCCCGGACCGTCCCGGAACCAGGTCCAGCAACCGGGCATGCACCATCCCGTGGGCGTCACGGGTGTGGTCCACGATCCCGGTGACCATGCCGGATCCCGGTGGGCCCGTGTGTGACCAGACATGCTCGTCGACGCCGAGCGCGTTCACGCCGGCCAGCCGGTCCGTGATGCCGATGCGCCTGGTGGCCTCTGCCTTGATGGCGTCCCAGACGGTGTGCCAGGAGACGCCGAGCTGGTGGGCCAGGGCTGAGACCGAGGTGTCGAAACGCTGCAGCGTGTCGGTCGCCCATGCCACTGCCCGGGCCGTGAGTTTCGCCCGCGGCCCTGCCAGCGGGTGTTCCTCGGTGAAAGTGTTCCCCGGACAGCCCGGGTCCGGGCAGCGCCAGACGCGCTTGGCCCACAGCAGCCGCACCGGCCTGCCGAAACAGGGAATGTCATGAAGCCGGACCTGACGGCGTCCGTGGCCGATCGCGATGACGCCGCAGTCCGGGCAGCCGCTGAGGGTTTCACCGGTTTCGACGCGCAGAATCAGGC
Source organism: Arthrobacter sp. Soil736 (assembly GCF_001428005.1). GTDB lineage: Bacteria > Actinomycetota > Actinomycetes > Actinomycetales > Micrococcaceae > Arthrobacter. The sequence continues at coordinate 50,434 of NZ_LMSB01000020.1, read as the reverse complement.
CGTTCGCGGTCGCCGTGACGGAGCTGATGTGGATGCCCTCGACACCGAGCAGAGCATCCGCTCGCGTGCACCAGCGGCCACCGGAACAAGACATAGAGTTATTCATGTCAGGGTCTCTTTTGGGTATTGGTTTGCTTGGTCGCAACCAATTCAAAGAGGCCCTGACCTCTTTCCCACCGCACCACGCCGCACCGAAAACGTCGAACGCCGCACGGCGGTAGTCTCAGCCAGCCCTAACCATGCTCATCTGCGAAGGGCCCGTTTGGCGTCATTGGGGAATCCCCAACAATTGTCGACCCCACTGCTGAACTAACGGTCTAGACTTGGTCTGCCGGCTCGTCGGGAACCAGCGGTTAGCAATTCCTGTAGCCCACTGGGCCGCTCACCAGAAACAGATTGCCCACCGACGTTCGGCCCTCCGACCGGCGCGCACGTATCCACACAAGAATGATCGTGAGTAGCGCGGACTATTGGAAATTTTGCGCCTCGATGGGCCCAGGCGGGAGGACGATTTCTGCGTTCCATTCTCGAACGGTTGACCGCACCGACATCAAACGCGACACCGTCCCCTCCGGCCAACGGCTCGTTCCTCACCGACCCTCCAACGTCGTCGTGCTTGGGCCGCCCGGAACCGCTGAACCACGTATGCTAGGCAGCGATAGTTCGATCCGCAGGGTTATAGCATTCTTCGGTCCGTGAGCAGTTGAGCTGCCGCAGGGCCTCAACCGCGGGACGAAGGCCGACCGCGGAGCCTTCCAGAGCACTCCCTGCTTTCGGCAGCAGCTACCCGAGGGCGGCCCATGTCATCGCCCCGACTATCCCGTCTGCGGTCAGGCCGTTGGCGCGCTGGAAGGAACGTGCGGCGGATTCAGTGCCCGGGCCAAAGATGCCGTCGATGGTCAGCCTGCAGCCTAGGGCAAAGAGCCGCTGCTGGAAATAGGTGACATGCTCGCCAGTTGAACCTCGGCGGATCTGAGGTCGCGTAGCGGTGGTAGTGGATCCGCCCCCTTGGGTGGGCCCAAAAACTCCCAGGTGAGCCGAGTCTGAAAGTACTGAAGCAGTCGAAGAGACCCTGGACTGCTGAAGGGGAACCGACGAGTTCGCGCCGACATAATCACCGTATTGCAACGTCATCCGCAAAATCAGGCTCCGATTGCGTACCATCGCTTTCAGCCGGCCGAACACCTGCGGCACGATCTCTTTCGTAGCGCATTACGGTCTCCCCGACTATGTTGTCTGCCATCTCCTTGCAGCGCTTCGCCGCTGAACGTTCCCGGCATTCAAGCACGCCCAGACGCCCCGTGAGAATAGTGGCCATGTCGACGGCCGCGAGCCAGCAGTCCAGTGTGAGGCACAGTCTGTCGACATACTCCGAAGCGGAGTTGTAGCCACTCCAAATTAGCTTCACGTCACGTTCCGCGACTCGTGCTTCCACATAGAGTTGCTTCAGCTTGTCGGCATCCGGATCCGCGGCCAGAGCTTCGGCCAGAGTCTTGACAGCGGCAACTGAGGCTGCAAGTCGAGCACTGAGATTGGTCGGCTCTTCAAGCAGCTCAAGCATGCATTTGCGGTAAGTTGCCATCTTCCCTTCGTACTCGGCCAGTTTTCGTCGCGCACCGACCAGCTCAAGTCCCCTTACGTCCAAGTCAAAATCGCATGGTTCCACGACGCAAGTCGGCAGTGACCCGGCACATTTCTCCACAGTTCGGAGGATGGCCTCAAACGCTTCGTCGAGTCGTTTTGCCGTTGTATTCTTTGGCATGGCGCACCGAATTCGTTCCTGGACTCGTTCCAGTTGCTCCGTTATTTCGTTGACTTGCGGAAGCAATTCTTTTCGCAGGTTCGGATACTCTTTTCTGACTTTTGTGTAGGACTGTATCGTCGAATCTATGTCCGTTTTCTGTTTCGATGCGAAGTCCGCTTCACGGGCAAGGCCTTCACTCTTGCACAAGTGGGTGTCGATAGTACTTGAGTCACACCGACAGTCCTTCTGATTCGGTTCCGGGGCCTTGTCTTCTTGCTCGCGCGCGTGCTGGTCGTCGGGATCTCGCACGTCAGGATCGTCGGGATCTCGCACGTCAGGATCGTCGTGACATTCGCGGCCATGACCATTGTGGTTATGGCCATCGCGGCCATGACCGAAATTCGTCTGGCCCTCGTGCTGTTCCCGGCTCTGATCGTCAGACATGTATCGCTCCTGTTCAGTGTCCTCGCCGTTTCAACAAGAGTTTCCGCCCCGCTGTGTCACCACACCGTTTCATTTGCGACTGAAATACCACCGGCCGCCCCGCGCGACGCTCCCGTGACGCGCGGCGGGGAGTATCGATTGCATGGCCGGAAACCGAGCGTTGGCTGCCGTCGGGCGCAGCATTGTTGACCTGCTGAATCGCAGGTTGGCCGAAATGCTGCCCGCCCCGCGGCCCAGGGCCGTCCTGGCCGGCACCGCCGACTTCGAAGAGGCCAACGGTAGCCCGGTGGCGACGATCAGCTATCCGCCGGGCGTCATCACCATCTATTGCTACCGTGTCACCGTGGACCCGCAAACCCGGCCAGGGTGGTCCGCCGTCGCATTCGGAGACGGCGTCCCGCGGATCCCGCTTCGCCTGCACATGCTGATCGCTGCCTGGGACACGGTGGTGGAGAGCGAACTGGAATGGCTCGGGATGGCCGCACAGATCCTCGAAAGCGAAGGCATTCTCAGTGGGCCATTGCTGCATCCCAGCGGCGACTGGGAGGCCGGTGAAGTGGTGCAGGTGGTACTCGATGATCTGTCACAGGACTCCATGAGCGACGCGTTTCAAGCACTCACGACGGAATACCGGCTTTCGCTGCCCTACGTTGCCAGGGTTATCTGTATCACGGGCCGGAAGGCCGATGATGCCGCCCGAGTCAGCACGGTAGCCGTCCGCACGGACGCCACGCCATGATCATCCTCGAGACTGGCATCGGACCTGCACTCCTGATGCACCGGCTTGCGCTCGCACTCGAATGCATCGATTCCGTCACGGAGCGACCGGTCCGCTCTGGCGTGCGGATCGGTCGTGAGGTACGTGGACCTCAAATCGGGCGTGAACAAGATGCTGGCTGGCCCTGCGTAGATCTGCTGGACAAAGGCGTCGGCCGGGGCGTGCTGACCTTCGGGCAGCCGCTGCCGGACGTCGTGACGATCCGCATTGCCGACCCCACACGGCACGCTGTTCCGCGCCGGCTGAGCATACCGCTTTGGCCCGCCCCCGATGGGGCCAACGCAGCCCTTGCCGCCGTTCCTGCCGCATCCCGGTCGGCGCGGCCTTGGCTCCTGCCCGGCTCTGCCTATCTTCTTCCACCAGGCGCCACTTCCGTGCGCGGAACGCTAGTGCGAGGCGGATCCGCGTTACGGTGGGCCAGGATTACTGCCAGGGGTCCCGGCGGCATGGTCGTCGGCCGTGCCCACGCCGACGACCGTGGCGAATTCCTGCTGGTAATTTCGTCAACAGGCACCCTGCCGCCGCCCGCCCCGAGCGAACTGGACATCACCCTCGAGATCCACGCCGGCCCCCAGGCGGCCGCGGCCGCTGACAATCTCGGGGACCTGCCCATCGAACGACTGATCATGCCGGCGGCGCCGCCCGATCCAGGAGACCTACTCAACGACACGATCAGGGGCCGGACTACACCCCCGGGCTATACGGGTTCGATTCCGCTTGGCCCCTACACCGTCCCGATCGGATCTCAGTTTTCCCTGTCCACACGCGTCGTTTTTCCGTAACAGCTAGTAAGGGAGGCATTCATGCCCGAGTACCTGACTCCAGGTGTGTACGTAGAGGAGACAAGCTTCCGATCGCGTTCCATCGAGGGCGTGCCCACCAGCACCCTCGGCATTACGGGGCTGACGGCCTATGGGCCCGTTCCCTACCAGTTGGAGTCCCCCGAGGTCATCATGGTGCCCCGGCCGCCCCTGGTGACCAGTTACACCGAATTTGAACGGGCCTTCGGCGGACTGTCGCCCGTCGGCGACGGCCCCGACAAACACAATTATGTTGCACTCGCGGCCCGGGCCTTCTTCGAAAACGGGGGTCGCCGGCTCTACGTCCAGCGGGTGTTCGACTTCGTGAACGACGCCAACAATAACATCGACGTCGCGGCGAATTTTGCGGCTCTGCCCCTTGCCGCGCCGCCGGCTGCAACGCCAACTTGGTGGGCGCGCTGGCCCGGAAGGGCCGGGAATGCCGTCAGCATCCGGTCCCGGTTCCGGCGCAGCAAGAACGTCATCGTCCAACGGGGCGGCATCAACGTCATCACCGGGCTGGCACCAGGAGCCGCCGTCGAGGTGATAGCTGCAGCTCCCGCTGACGATGTGTTGCCGGTTACCGGAAACATCCGGATTGTGATGGCCAATGCCGCCGGTGAACTTGGGTTCGACAACGCCGGCGCCTTCGCCGCGGTGGGGGCCGTTACCGCGGCGTTCCATATCACCCTGGATATCGACGTCCGTTTCGGCGCGGACCGCGTGGATACCTACAGCGGTCTGGAACTGGGGAGCCAGCATCCGCGTTCGATCACGACCGTGCTTCGAGCTGCCGACCCGGTGGACGAATTCAGTCTGGTCTGGCTTGACCGCAGCCTGCCGGCGGGAGCGCCCGCCGGGACGCCTCTGCCGACGGACGCTGAGGTGCTGGCCGCTGTGCTGCGGACGGCAGGCTTCCGGTTTCTCACCGGCGGGACCGAGGGGAACGCTCTGACACCGGGTCTCTTGAAAGGCGAACCTTCGAGCCCGGACGACCCGAAGAAGGCTGCCAAGGGCCTCGGAGCGCTTGCAGAAGTTGACGACATCGCCATCGTGGCCATGCCGGACACGGTTCGATTCGACCAACCGGACGCGCAGAAGGTGGCAGTCGACCATCTGATTGGACACTGCGAGTCCCTCCGATACCGTATCGCCGTCGTCGATCCGCCGAAGGACAGCTCCATCACCGGAGTGCGGACGTTCAGATCCCAGTTCGATTCAAATTATGCGGCGATCTACTACCCCTGGATCCAGACTGTCGATCCGAGCGCAAAACTGGACCCCGGCTCCCCGACGTCCCTGTTGGACGTCCCGCCGTCCGGATATGCTGCCGGCATTTATGCCAGGACCGATGTCCGGCGAGGCGTGCACAAGGCGCCTGCCAACGAGGTAGTGCTTGGGATCAGCAAGTTCAAGGAGAACATCACCTACGACCGGCAGGCCGTGCTGAACCCCGAGGGGGTCAACGCGCTCCGTTTCTTCCCCGGCAGGAGCAACCGGATCTGGGGTGCCCGGACGATGACCTCTGACCCCGAGTGGAAATACGTCAACGTTCGCCGGCTCTTCATCTATCTGGAGCATTCCATCGAGAAGTCGACACAGTGGGCCGTCTTCGAACCGAACAATGAGCGGCTTTGGGGCAACATCCGGCAAGGCATCGAAGACTTCCTGCTGGTGACCTGGCGCACCGGGGCACTCATGGGCACAAAACCCGAACAGGCCTTCTTCGTCCGTTGTGACCGGACGACGATGACGCAAAACGATCTGGACAATGGGCGGCTGATCTGCCTGATAGGTGTTGCCCCGACCTACCCCGCGGAGTTCGTCATTTTCCGAATCGGCCAATGGACCGCCGACTCGCCGCAGAGCTAATACCGACAGAGGAGATGAGAAACAGTGGCTGAACGAGACAACCCCTACGGCGCCTTCAACTTCATGGTCAACCTGGGTGACTCGGGGGTCGAGAACCAAATCGTCGGTGGATTTAGCGATGTCAGCGGCCTGGGCAACGAAATTAAGTACTCCGAATACCGGAACGGCAATGACATGGAAAATCATGTCCGAAAGGTCCCCAACATCAACACTGTGGACGACGTGAGCCTAAAACGGGGTGTGATCGGGGACCTGAGGCTGTTCACCTGGCTCAAGAACACCCGTGAAGGTGACGCCCAGCCGCAGACAGTCACCATTACGCTGCTGGACGAGGGCCGCCACGCCGTCTGCAAGTGGGTGCTGCAGCGGGCCCAACCCAAAAAGTGGGTCGGGCCAACGCTCGCCGCCAAGGGCGGCGGTGAAGTTGCCGTCGAGGAACTCCAGCTCGTGGCCGAGCGTATCGACTTTGTCGCCAGCTGATGGCCGAGGACCTGCGGCTGGGCGCGCCGGGGGTGTACTCCGCTCCGCGGGGGGACATCCCCGCACCCTTGGCGCCGGTGCGGCTGGACATCGCTGGCTTTGCCGGCGTATGTTTCCGGGGCCCGGTGAACATCCCGACGACGGTGCCGAGCTGGTCTGATTTTCAGCGGATCTTCGGCTCCCTGGCAAGTGCTCAGGGTGCCTGTCCCGGGTTCCTGCCCCGGGCCGTTCAGTCATTTTTTGCCCAGGGCGGATCCGAGGCGGTCGTCGTCCGGGTCGCGCCTGTGGATCCGGACCCCCCGGAGCCAACCGTGCCGGCACAGCCCGCCCAGGTGGAATCCACTGTTCCGCCCGGTACGGCGTTCTGCCACCTGTCCCCGCCCGACAGCACGACACCTGTGCTGACGCTGACGGCGGCTAATGAGGGGAGCTGGGGAAACCAGCTGGAGGTCCGGCTCAGTTTTGACGCCGGGCAGTCCTTCGACTGCCGGTTGGTGACCGGTCGTGGCGAGCAGCAGTTGCTGGTGATTCCCGCCGGCGTTGCGCTGGCGTCCGGGACCCTGCTGTCGGTCCGCGTCCCGGGCGGGGCAAACGTAGGGGCGCTCCACTGGGCAGAGCCTGACACGGTGATTGACGACAAGACCGGTATTGGTATCGCCGCCGCCATCCTGGCGACTCCCCTGACGGACCTGCCCGCGGGCAGCCGGTTGGCGGCCACGGAGATCACGGCAACGCTTACCGTCCTGGACCACGACCCTGCGTTCGGCCGCGAAGAGAGGCTCCCCCGGCTTGGCTTGCACCCGGCCCATCCACGCTGGATCGCGACCGTGCTGCAACGGGAGTCGGAGCTGGTTCGGCTCCATGCTCCCCTGCCGGGACCGGTCCTTCCGCCCGACGGGCGGCTGGCCGGCCTCAGCTCCCGCGGCGCCCCGACGGGCGGGATGGACCGCTGGGAGGCCATTACGATCCGGAGCTTCTTTGACGACCCGTCCGTCGACTCGGACCCGCTGGATCAGCACTGCCACCGGGGCGTCAACGCGCTGTCCAGGGCGGACGACGTCGGAATCCTGGCGGTGCCCGACATAACCTGGTCGTGGGCCGTCGACGCGCCTCCCCCGGGGCCCCCGCCGCGGCGATGGTTGCCGCGGGCCGTCCAGTCCTGCGCCCCGGGAACGGCCCCTCCCGCTGAGCCAGTGCCGCCGCCAGCGGCCCACCTCGATCCGCGCGAGCCTGGCCAGCTGGCCGAGCTGGCGCGCCGCCAGCAGCGGCTGGTGGCCATTGCCGAAGTCAGGAAACGGTTTGTGGTGGGACTCGACGCCCCACTGGGCCTCGGCATAGCTGGGCTCTTGAGCTGGCGGGCCGAATTCGATTCGAGCTTTGCGGCCGCGTATCACCCGTGGCTGCGCGTCTCCTCACCGGCGGACCGGGGCCAGACCGTACTGGTGCCGCCGTCCGCCTTCGCCGCCGGCATACTAGCCACCAGGGAGCGCCGCCGCGGCCTGATCTGGGGCCCTGCCAACGAGCTTGCGGCCGGGGCCGTGACAAGCAGCGATCCCTCGGCCGCCGCCAACGCCGACCGGCTGCACCTTAGCGCCATCAACACTTTCGTGCCCGAGCGGGACGGGCTCCGGCTTACGGGAGCGCGGACCCTGTCGGCCGATCCCGCGTATCGGCAGCTGAGCATCCGGCGGTTCATGACCATGTTGGCCCTTTCGATCGAACGCGAGTGCAGCTGGGTTGTGTTTGAATCCAACAACATCACCCTTCGGCTGGCGCTGCACAACAACCTTACGAATTTCCTCACCGGTCTGTTCCGCCAGGGTGCCTTCGCCGGAGCCAGCGAACGGGACTCATTCTTCGTCCATTGCGACGAGGTGCTCAACTCCACGTCATCCCTGGCCGGTGGGTTCCTGCTCGCCGAGGTGGGTGTCGCACCGGCCGCTCCGCTTGAGTATCTGGTCCTGCGCGTTGCCCAAGACTCCGGCGGCCTGCTGGAGGTGGAGGAAAAGCGTGGCTGAGACAAAGGAATTGCTTGCGACCTTCCGCTTCACCGTGACATTGACCCGAAGTCCCGGAGGCGGAGCGGGGGGGCCCGCGCTGCTGGGCACCGGCGCGTTCGCCGAATGCACCGGTCTCGATCTGGAGGCCGATATTAAGGAATACGCAGAAGGCGGGCGGAACTTTGGCATGATCCGCATGGTTGGCCGGTCCAAGAGCACGCCGCTAGTGCTCAAGCGGGGCATGGTCGTGGCCGCGGACGGCGGCATCGTGGACTCGGCGTTGTGGGACTGGATCTCCGCCGTGGTCACGGGACGTCTGCCGATTCCCCGCTATGACGGACTGGTCCAGGTCCATGATCCGGGAATGCAACGGGTCCTCGCACAGTGGAGCTTTGAACGTGGCCTCCCGGGCAAGGTGTCGGGCCCGGTCCTGAATGCAAAGACCGGGGAAGTCGCGATCGAGGAACTCCAGATCCTCCATGAGGGACTGCGGATGGTGGTGGACCTGTGAGCGGCAAACTGGAAAAGGCCCGGATCTTCGTCCTGAAGGAAACACCTTCCGGCTCGGCCGATTCCCCGCCCACGGTGAGTCCGGTCGGCGAGCCTATTCTCGTGCAGTTCAACCCGGCCACGCTCAGGATTGAACGGCAGAACAATAATCAGGGCAGCGCAACCACGCAGTCCCAGGCCCGCCAGCACTCCTCCTCCAGTCCAGCCACCCTGAGCCTCGACCTTCAGTTCGACACAGCCGAAGGCGACGGCGACGGCAATCCGCAGGATGTGCGTGACAAGACCCAGCAAATCCGGCAGTTTGTTGAACCCCGGGCCGACGATGCTTCCTCCCCGCCACCGCGGATGCGGTTCATCTGGGGAAACTTCCAGTTCGACGGCATTGTCACGAAGGTCAGCGAGGAGCTGGACTACTTCGACGCGGACGGGACCGCGCTTCGGGCGAAACTGAATCTGTCCGTCACCGAGCAGGACCCAAAGTTCGAACGGAACCAAAGCGGCAACGGCGCCCGGACGGCCACGAATGCGACAGAACCCGGAGGCTCGCCAATCGCCGTCGGCCCGGGATCCCCGCCGAGCCGCCGCCCGGACCGCACCGACCTCGCACAGGCCAACGAAAGCGTCCAGCAACTGTTGCGGCGCAGCGGGCTGGACCCCGCCGCATGGCGGTCCGCCATGACCGGCCTCGACAGTCCACTGGGACTCAGTGCCGGCGCCGAAGTCCAGCTGGCCGCGACAGGCGCAGGGACCGGGGTTGGGTCATCAGCCGGTTTCGCCGCAACCGGCGGGGACGCTTCCCTGGAACAGGCACTCGGGGCCACCCGTAGCGGAGCACCTGCAACGCCGGGTTCCGCTGCCGGTACTGCCGCCGCCCGGCGCGAGGCGGGGTTTATCCTCTCGGCCAACGGCGGGATTGCCGCAGCCAGCGCGGCCATCCAGACCCGGGCCGCAGCGCAGGCCACCGCTGCAGCCCGGAGTGGATTCGCGGTGCCGCCTCCATCTTCCCAGTCCTCCCCGGCGCCTGACGCCGCTGCGGACCAGCGGTCCAGAAGCTACGGAAAAAACGTTCCGCTGCGGGCGAGGGCCAACCCGGACAGTCTCCGGCGAGCCGCAGCGGAAGGGACCATCAACCTCTCCCCGCGTGCCCGGGCCGGCGAAATCGGGCTGGCAGAGTCCCCTTCGCACGCACCGTGGCGCTCCCTTCCCGTGGACGGAACCGGACGGACCGCCGCCGATCAACAGCAACGCGCCCGTGACGCAGGAGAAAGCACACTGAGGTTCAGATCCAGGAGGTGACCGGAAGTGGCTGTACACATCGAGGAAGTCCGCGCCGAAATCATTCCGATTACAGAGCGGCAAGACGCCGGGTCAGGTGACGCACTCAGGCAAAGCGTCGAACAGCGCTGTCTGGAGGTCCTTGCCCGGGCTGATCGGCTCGGTTTGCGTGTTTCGGCCAGGGGCTACGATGACTGATCAACTGTTCGGCATCTCCGCACCGGTTTTTACTGTCGGCGGACGGGCTGCAGCCAGTATGGGCCGGGATTGCGTCGGGCTGCAAATTGACCAGGGCATTGACGGACTGAAGACGCTTCGCGCCCAACTGGTCGCCGTCGGCGCGGGAGCCACCGGCCCGCCCGCCCCAATGATGTACCTCGACGGCCGGACCGTGGACTTCGGCTCGGCGCTGCAGGTCGCCATCGGGCCCGCCCAAGCCCAACGAGTTGCCTTCGAAGGGGTCGTTTCGGCCCTCGAAGCAGTGTTCAGCGATGGCCAGCCCCCGTACATCGTCCTCAGCGCGGAGGATGCCTTGATGCGGATGCGGATGACCAGGCGGATGCGCACCTACCGCGATGTCACGGACGCGCAGATCGCCACGTCCCTCGCCGAGGAGCACGGCCTGCAGGTCGAAGTGGACCTGGACGGTCCGCGCTACGACGTCGTGCAGCAGTTCAACCAAAGCGACCTGGCCTTCCTGCGCGACCGTGCCCGGGGGCTGCAGGCCGAACTTTGGTGCACGGGAAGCACCCTGCATATGAGTGCCCGGGCACGGCGGGACGGCACGGAACTGACGCTCGTCCAAGGCAACCAACTCTTGTCCGTCCGGCTGAGTGCCGATCTGGCCCATCAACGCAGCGAAGTCGTCGTCACCGGATACGACGCCGGACGGGCCGAAGGTATTGAGGAACGTGCCGGGGCGGACGTAGTGGACGCGGAAATCTCCGGCGGCCGGACCGGTGCGCGGATCCTCCAGCAGGCCCTCGGGGCCGCTGCCTCCTTCCGGGTCCGTGACGTCGCCCTGACCGGACAGGAAGCCGGCGCCTGGGCCCGCGCGGAAATGCTCCGGCGTGCCCGGGCATTCGTTACCGTGGCCGGGAGCACCCGCGGCTCACCGGATATGGTGGTCGGTTCACGGCTGACGCTCTCTTGTGTCGGCGGACCATTCGAGGGCAGCGGCTACTACGTCACCCATGTCCGGCACACCTTCGATCTCGCCCACGGCCTCCGCACGGACTTCGAGGCAGAACGCGCCACCGTGAATGAGGCGGCCTGATGCACCTGCCCAGCTACAGCGACGGCGGCGCCCCCGGCTACTTCGGCGTCTATCCGGCCATAGTCACCGACATCATCGACTCGGACAACCTGGGCCGCGTCGAGGTCCGATTCCCTTGGCTCGGTCAAAGTGGTGACCAGGACGTGCGCGCCTTCGCGACGCTGTGCAGCCCATATGCCGACAAGGACCAGGGCCTGCAGATTCTGCCGGAGGTGGACAGCCAAGTGGTCGTTGCCTTCGAGGCCGGCGACCTACGGCGCCCCTATGTGCTCGGCTCCGCTTGGCATGGCGCAGCCCGGCTGCCGCACCAGCCGGAGCGGTCCAACAATATCCGCCAGCTGCGCAGCCGGGCGGATAGCCGGCTGGAATTCGACGACGGCGCCGGCGCTGAAAAGGTCAGCATCACCATGCGCTCCGGCCACGAGATCATCATGGATTCCGGTCGACAGGAGATCACAATCCGGCACGCCGGCGGCAGCGTGATCCGGTTCAATGCCGCCGGGGGAATCGAGATCCAAGCCAACGTTTCCGTCGATGTGACGGCCCCCATGGTCAAGGTGACCTCGCCGATGTCGACATTTACCGGGGTCGTCAAGTGCACGACTCTTATCGCCGAGGCCTCCGTCATCTCCCCCGCCTACACGCCCGGCGTCGGGAACCTCTGGTGAGCGGGCAAGCGGCCTTCCAGCTGCGCGCCCCCTGGTACGTCAGGGAGCGCGACCAGCTGAGCATGTCCGATGCGGCAGCTTTCCAGCCGTCCCTCCAGATGTACTCGGATCCGGATTTCGTCGAGGACCTGCTGACGGACCCCGGCGTCTCGCTGAAGTTCGGGCAGAAGGACGTCTGGAGCTACCCGGTGCCCGCCAAACCGGGTGAGAGCGCCAAGGGGCGCAATCGACTGGCCACCAGCAGGCTGGTGCGCACGAAACTGCGCAAGTTGTACCAGCCCGCCCACAATCGCTTCTATCTGGTCGTCGTCGAGGTTTTCTGCGACCGGCCCGGGCTGCCCCGTGCGGGCGGCCACGACGATCTGGAAGTCAGCTTTGTACTACGACGCCGCAGCGTGAGCGTCGCCGGCCGACGGCCGCAGTTGCGCACCCTTGCCCGGAACCTGATTGTCGAGAAAGCGGAAGTGGAAGGGCTGAAACCGGAGGCGCTGGCCGGTGACTGCGATGTGGCCGACTTCCTGTGGGCCGATGATTCCGCGCGGAACGATTTCATTGCGCGGAACACGCATCTATTCGGCGCCATCGACTTCAAGATCCTGATCGAGAAGTGGCTGCAAAGCAAAGACGGGCCCAGGTGGGCGGACGACGAGGAGGCGGCCCGGGATCCCCGTCCCGACGAAACGGAACAGGAATATCCCATGTGGCGGATACCGCCGCGTGAAGGAGACTGTGCTGCCGTGGCCTCCCGGTCTTTGTGGTTCGGTGTCGTACCCACTTTTTCCTCGGACCATTGGACTCGGACAATTCCCAGCGGGTCCCGGAAGGAGGCCACGGTGACCGAACCGAAACTTGACGACCATGGCCTTTACCAGCTTGCCTGCTGCGTCCGGCAGAAACCCGTGGGCGGTCGGGAGCATTGTCCGCGTCCCGAATTCTGGAGCGCTCCGTCGGAAACCTTCCGGCTGGCATCCATGATGGACCCGGAGGGCACAGAAAACCGCACGACGACGGTCGTTCTCCCGGATTTTCGCCGCGTGGTCGCCAGCCTTGGCAGTCCGGCCCGGCCAGGCGGCCTGCGCGTTGTCACGCCGCCAAGGTCGCAGCTCGTCTTTAGTCCGTTCGACGGTCCGCCTAAGCCCGGAAAGGGGAGCATCGGTGCCGGCGGCGGCGTCTGCACCTTCGCCATCGAACTGCTGTTCATTGTGGCGTTCTTCCTGTTCTCGTTGTTTCTTCCCATCGTCGTGCTGGCCTTCCAGCTGTGGTGGATGCTGGCCCTGCGGTTCTGCTTCCCGCCGGCCATTGCCTTTGACGCGCTGAAGACATTTCTGGAGACCAAACCGATTACTCATGCCGATTTCACTCCGGCCTTGGCTGCGACACTAAACGCGAGTCTGGGCACCGACCTCGGCGGCCTCGATCCGGCAGAGGCCAGCAAGGGCTGGAACACGAAATTCCCCCCGGACGTCGCGAACGATAGAGCGTTCACGGAGGCGCTAGTCAACGCGGCCCGGCCGGCAGCAGAGCCGGCGCCGGACAAACCGGTCTATGAATCCTCACCGCCGGATCCCTTGTGCGAAATCGATGCGGCCGACCTCCGGCTGCTTAGCAGAGGACAAAACGTTCCCGCGCCGGGCCTGCCGGTGCGGCTCCCATGAGCCCGACACATGCCGGCCCGCGGCCGGCAACCACCGCGGAGAAGTCGGTCCCGCACCACCCCGCCCCGGCGGGAGCGAGGGCCCGCGCCCCCACGCCCACTCAACCGCCACTGGCCCTTCGGCTGGCAACTCAGCTGGGTAAGGGCGGACGGAGCCCCACAGAATTCGGGCCGGCCCAAAAATCGATGCTGCAGGTCAGCACACCGGAAGAGCCTGCCGAACGGCAGGCCACGGCGGTGGCTGCGCGTGTGGCGGGCGGGTCCCTGTTGCCGGAGCACCCGGAAGGCTTCGACGGCAAAACAACGGCGGCCAGGGCACCCGGAGGGCCGGCATCTCCGGGAGAGGGACCAGCGTCGCCAGTGCCTGAGTCATCGCTCTCGCCTGCGGCGCTGATCCGCGATCCGGGGCCGGGCGAGCCGCTTGACCCTGAAATCCTCGACCGGGTCGAACAGGTCTTCCAGCTCCCCCTGGACGACGTACGGCTTCACCGGGGCCGCGAGGCTGGGGCCGCGGCCGCCCGGCTGAACGCGCGCGCCTTCACAGTGGGTTCCCATGTCTTTCTGGGAGCGGGCGAATCCCCGGCGGATCTAGAGCTTATGGCCCATGAGGTCACGCACGTGATCCAGCAACGCAGTGTCGGAATCTACCGCGATACGGCCATGAGGGACATCCGGTCGATCATTGTGGGGGCTGCCCCGGATGCCGTGCTTGCCGCGGTCCGCGCGCTTCCAGGCTACGGGCTGATGTCCGTAGTGCTCGGCCAGGATCTGCTCACGGGTTCACCGTCGACGACCGAACCACAGGACTACGTACAGCAACTCCTGACCCAAGGCCCCTTCGCGGCCGCGGTCGGACCGGTGCTCGGCACGCTGAACGTCCTGCAGGACATCGTCAGCCTCGTTGTCGACGGCTTGCAGCGGCACAACCTCACCCTGCGGCGCATCTTCGCCGACCTGGAAACCGCGTGGGATGAAATCAGCCTCATCGAAGGCGTCGACTACAACGTAGGCGTCATCGGCCGGCTGATCGAGCGCTTTTTCGCCGATGTCAGGGCCTTTGTCAGCTCGCTGGTGGACAGCGTGCTCGCTAAGGTCCGGACCGCCGTCGTCGGCCTCGCCGAGCCTTACCTGACGGCGGACCCGATCGGGCCGTACTGGAGACTTGCCGTCAAGGTTCTCCGCTACGATCCACTCCGCGGCGTTGACGTCACCGCCCCGACAGTCGAAATCCTGGGTGATTTCCTGCACCTGATCGGCAAGGACGAGGCCCTTGCCCAGATGACCGAACGCGGCACCCTTCAGCAAACAGCTGACTGGATCGACAAGCAGATCGGGCGTTTCCTTGAACTGAAAGGCCAGGCCGTGGCCCTCTTCACGGACGCCTGGAACGCCATCTCGCCGCAAAACCTTGCGGAGTTGCCTGCCACGATCTCCGGACTGGCGGACCGCGCCCTTGCGCTGCTCCGAAAAATCGGGGAGTTCGCGGCGGACGTCGGTGCCGAGGTTCTGGCACTCATCAAGAAATCCCTGCTCGGCTGGCTCGGCCAGCACGCCGACGGAGTCCGGGGATTCCCCCTGCTCACAGTCATCCTCGGCCGGAACCCCTTCACCGGGACGCCGGTGGAGCGCAGCGCCGAAAACATCATCAAGGGCTTCGTCACACTGCTGCCCAACGGCGAGCAAACGTACAAGGAACTCGCGGAGTCCGGCGTCATCGGGCAGGCGGCGGCCAATATCGAAGCAGCGATGGCGGAACTGGGCATCTCCTGGGAGTTGGTGACCAACACCTTCCGAGGCATCTGGGACCTGGTGACGCTTCAGAGCCTGCTCTCACCACTGGAGACTTTCGACAAAATTCTGGCAGCCTTCGGCGAACCCCTGGGACGGATCATCAGCTTCGTCGCAGTTGTGATCCGTGAAGTCATCTTGTTGATCCTTGCCCTCATGAATTTTCCTACGAAACTGCTGAACAACATCATTGCCAACGTGCTGGCCGCCATCGACGACATCCGGAGGGATCCGATCGGCTTCCTCAAGAATATTGTCGCGGCCCTCAAGGGCGGCTTCCTGGGTTTCCTGGACAAAATAGGGACCTACCTGCTGCAGGGGCTGGCCGGCTGGCTGTTCCGTGGACTGCGTGGGCTCGGCATCGAACCGCCGACCGCCATCACATTGGAGTCCATCATCACCCTGGTCATCCAAGTCCTCGGCGTCACGATGGAAACGCTGTGGAAGAAGCTGGCCGAACGGATAGGCGAGGAGAAGGTGGCGAAGATCCGCGGCGCCATCGACAAGCTTTCCGGCGCCTGGTCCTTCATCAAGGACGTCCAGGAGCGCGGCATCACCGCGGTTTGGGAGTTCCTCGCCGGACAGCTGAGCAGCCTCTGGGACACCATCATCACGACCGCCCAGAACTGGATCATGGAGCAGGTGGTCAACCGCGTAGTGGCCAAGCTCATCTCCATGCTGGACCCAACCGGCATCATGGCCGTGATCAACGGGTGCATCGCTTTCTTCAATGCCGTCCAGTCCGCCATCGAGTACCTGCGCGACCTTTTGGAGATCCTGGACCAATATGTCTCCACCATTGCCGCCGTGGCCCGCGGCGACGTGGCACCGGGAGCCGCGATGGTCGAACGCGGACTCGCCAACGCAGTCCCCGTGGCCATCGGCTTCCTGGCCAACCAGGTGGGGCTCGGCAATGTCCCCGAAAAGGTCAAGGAGATCATCGAAAGCCTGCGCGCGCTGGTGGACAGGGCCCTCGACTGGCTGTTTGACCAGGCCATCCGACTCGGCCAGGCGGCGCTGAATGCGCTGGGCATCGGGCAGGACAAACCCGCCGCGGGAACCCCGGAGCACGACGCCGCAGTCCAGGCCGGGCTTGCCTCGCTGCCTGCCATCCAGGCTGCCCAACTGGACGGTTCCGACATTACCTATGACCATGCCCAGGCCGTGGCCGCAGCGGTGAAGAAGGCCCATCCTGTTTTCAAGACATTTACCGTCGTCGACGGTGCGGACCGCTGGGACTACGACTACACCGCAAGTCCCGGTAAGACGATCCCCGGGGCGCATAAGGCGGCCGGAAACCCGGCCGAGGACGCCGTTCTGAAAGAAGCCGTCAAGTACCTCGGCACCACCAAGCCGCACGGCCAGCAGAAGGGACCGGGCGACAGAACGATGACAAAGGGCAACATCCCTTACTACATACTCACATCAGAGCACGTTATTCCCAGAAGCTTTATGGAGTCTGCGCTTAGTGCCATTACCCCCCACCCCGACGGCGGGAGATGGATCACCGAGGCCTTCTACGATCAAATGACAACGGTGATGATTTTCAACAAGGCCGCCGACAAGAAGAACAAGTCCGTTATTACCGCCGAGGGAAAGATCCGAGGCGACTTCAGCCAGATTTGGCAATTCAAACGATTTGTCCGGGAACTCAACCAAGAAGATACCAGCCAAAGGGAAAAGGTTGAAAAGACCGTCGCTCAGTTCTCCCTGCTATCGGGCGATTCAATACAGCGGACCATCAATGCGGTGGCAAACGACCACACAGAGAACGGAGAACGCCGCAAGAAGGAGCTCCCAAGCCAAAAACCGGACCCTGGAGTAATCACCAACGCTGCCGCCAGCCAGCGCAGCCAGCTCATTGATTACGTTTTGAAACGCCCCGAGCTGAAGCGGCTGGCACGGAAATTCGAGTGACGGGGACCCCACCACAAACGCCCCGGTGACGCAGCGCCGTCGAAGATTTACGTATGGCGACAATCGTTGATCAATGGCTCGGTACAGGCTTCGGCTTCCCGCTGCGGCCGGAAACCCTGATGGGCAAGCTGCCCACAGTCGGCGGCATGGAACTTGTCCGTCAGTCCATTGCCACCATCCTGGACACGGACCCCGGCGAGCGCATCATGCTGCCGGGTTTCGGCTGCGGCCTGCGCCGCTACATCATGGAGCCCAACACGCTCGCCACGCGGACAGCCATGCGTGAGGAGATCGCGGCGGCGCTTTCCACCTGGGAGCCCCGGATCCGGCTAACGAACGTTGCCGTGACGGCCGGTGAGGAACCCTCGTTGGTATGGATCGAAATCGCCTATCAGCGGCTGGGCGACCTGCGCCCGGACAATCTGGTCTATCCGTTCTATCTGAAGTAGCTGGCCCATGGCACTGATTTCTCCCATTCTGGACGACCGTAGCTACCAGCAGCTCCGGGATGAGCTGGTCCAGCGGATTGCCAGCTACACCCCCGAATGGACCAACCACAATGAGAGCGATCCGGGCATTGCACTGCTGGAACTGTTCGCCTACCTCGGTGAGTCCACGCTGTACCGGTTCAACCAGATACCGGAAAGCACGAAGGTCCATTTCCTGCGGCTGCTGGGGCTCGAGCCGCGGCCGGCCACGTGTGCCCGGACACTCGTCACCGCTTCCACCGACCGTCCGGACGGCGTCACCATACCGCGTCATTCCCAGGCCAGCGCCGGGAAGATCGTCTTTGAGACCCAGTCCGATTTGCATGTCTGGCCGCTTGATGTCGTGGCCGTTGGGAAGGAACTGGCGTCAAGGGAAGCGGCTTCGAAGGCTGAACGGGAGCGCCGGCAGGACGCGCTTGCCCGCTTGGGGCTGGACGTCGACGCGGCATCGTTTTACACCTCTCGTGTGCTCAGTGCCGAGTCCGCGGCGAGCGCCGTTCCCCTTGACCCGGCGGCGACCGCGGACCGGGCCGTATGGATCGGGGTACTCCGCAAGCCCAGAACCAGTCTGACGGCCCTCTCCGGCCGGAGCGTTTTCATCGGGATCGCGTTCGACGAGAAGATCGATACCCCCTTCGCCTTGCAGGACATCGACGCCGGACACGCCGAAGTTTTCCGCTCGCACGCGCTGGCCGCCGATCCGCCGCCCATGCTCTGGAGTCTTTGGCTGCCGCCGCGTGCCCGGGACTCCAAATCGGCATTCACGCCACTCATGGTTGGATCCGACACTACCCGCGGCCTGACCACGACCGGTGTCATCGAACTGCAGCTACCGGAAAAACTCATTGTCCCGACCCCGGCGGAATGGGCCGACGGCGGAGAAGACAGCCCGCCGCCACTCAACGACGACGCCATGGCCGCAGAAGTTATCGCCTGGATCCGGGTGACCCGCCCCCGCACCGCCCGCCGGAACGACTCCATCGGCCGTATCCGCTGGCTTGGCCTCAACGCCGCCGAGGTGAGCCACAGCCGGACCGCTGCACCTGAATTTCTCGGTACCGGCACCGGCGATCCGAACCAGCACTTTCCCCTCAGCCAGGGGCCCGTACTGCCGGGAACGGTGAAGCTCCAGGTGGAGGAACAATCCGTGTGGCGGGACTGGACGGAGACGGACCGCGCGGTGGCGGGAACCCACGACGACCGGCACTTCGTGCTCGACTACGCTGAGGCCCTAGTGGAGTTCGGAGGCCCTCGTGTGCCACAAATCGGAGAGCGCATCCGGGTGCAGTCCTACGTCCATGGCGGCGGAACGACCGGAAACGTCGCGGCCGGAGCCATCACCACTCTTGCCGGCGGTGGAGCAGCCAAAGTCACCAACCCGCTGCCCGCCACTGGCGGTGCGGACCCGGCCAGCCTCGCCGAAGCGCTTGACGCCGTTCCGATCAGCGTGCACCGGCGGGACCGTGCCGTCACAGCCGATGATTTCCGCGCCCTGGCGCTGGAAGTGCCCGGGGTCGTCAGGGCAGAGCCTATCCCCTTGATGCAGCCCGACACCCCAGCCGTCGAGGCGGCGGGTGTGGTCAGTCTGGTGGTCTTTCCGGCCTCGGATACGTCCACTCCGGCGGCACCGATGCCGGACCTTGGGTTGCTCAGGCAGGTGGCGGCCTATCTGAATCCGCGCCGTCTTCTGACCACGGAGCTGTATGTCATTCCCCCCACTTACCGGAAAGTTGCCATCTCCGTTGGCCTTGCGGTCAAACCCGGCTTCCAGGTGGACGCCGTCAGACGCTGGGTGGAGCTGATTGTGCGGCAGTACCTTGCACCGGTTCCTCCCTACGGTCCAGACGGCGGCGGATGGGCGATGGGACGCGCGGTGCGCGCTGCAGAGCTGGAGGCCGTCGCGGTGCAGGTGGAAGGCGTTGAGTATCTCTCCGGCTTCCGCTTTGCCGCCGTCGATGACACCGGATCCGCCGTCCCGGTAGACCTGTTGGAGCTGGAAAAGTGGGAAGTCCCGGAAATCGTCTCCCTGACTGTAGTTGCTGGCGAGCCGCTTCCTCCCGGCGGCACCTACGAACCCGATCCCCCGGAAAGTTTCCCGGTTCCGCTGCCGCCGGAAGTGTGCTGACTGCCCTCTACGGTCACACGGCGACGGCGCGGTGACGGCGCCACAGGCACCATCGACTCATGCGGCAGATGAGAATTCCAACCTCGGACGGGATGTCCCGCCCATGATGCGCACCAGGCCTGTGAAGGTCCTGGCCGACGCTGATCAATGGGCGCGCTGTGCCCACCAGGGCACGGCACTGTTGCCTGGCGGCGGTGTCGGCCTGGCGTGGACCGACCTCCGGGCAGCCCCACCGGTCGGGGACGGAAGCTCCGCCGGCAGCACCGCAGTTGGGCTGGCATTTGACCGCTGGGGCCGCCTGTACCGCACCGACACGACCAGCAACCGGGTGAGCGTGGGGAAGGTGGGGCCCGGCGCCGCCGGAACCGGCACCGTCCGGCCATCCTTCCTGGACATCGAATACACGGGTCCCACCGCCGTAGTCATCGACGAGGATCAGGTGCTTTATGTTCTCGACCCGGGCGCCTCACGTGTCCATCTGATCGATCTTGTTTCAGGGACGGCGCTGCATTCAGTTTCCCCCGGACCAGGTACCCCGGCCGACGCCACCCTGGGCAACGAGGGGGTTTTGGTGCTGCTGCACGGGCCTGACCGGCTGGTGGTGCTGGACGCTGGCTGCGGCCCGGCCCGCCATCAGGAGCTTGTCCCCTGCTGCGCCCGGGAAGCGCGTCCGGTCCGGGTGGCAGGAGAGTACATCCTGTGGCGGCGGCCGGACGGGCGCGGGTACATCGCCCGCCATGATCGTCCGGCGGGCGGCGGCGGGGAGCTGGAGGTCGATGGTGCCACTGACATCGTTGCCTGGACCGACAACTCGGGCCGCCACGGCCTTTTGGTCGCCCGGGGACCGGGCCGGCCGTTCCTGCGATTTCTGGAGCGCGACGGCGGCTGGCTTGAGCTGGAGCCGCTGACCGCCCCCGGCTTCGACGGCGGCGCCATTGCGGTCTCGCCCTCGGGGCGGATTGCCTACAGCTCCGCCGCGGCCACACGATGGACGGCGGGCAGCGCGGCGCGGTTTGTCCGCGAAGGCCGTGTTCTGAGCTATCGGCTCGATTCGGGCGCCTACGGGACCCGCTGGGGTCGGCTCTTCCTCGATGCCGTCATCCCCGCCCAGACCGGCGTTGCCCTCCGGTTCCTCACCACCGACGACGACGAATTGGCCGGCCCCCTGGACGCTGCACCGGCCAGCAACACAGTCCGCGGCGTGTCAGCCGACGCCGTCGTGCCGCGCCCGGACCTGACCCCGCCATTCCCGCCACGGGATTTGTTGTACGCAGCTGCCCCGGCTTTCCCGCTGCACCGGCGCCGCAACGGTTCCGAACAGCCCTGGCACCAGCGGTCCGCCGACGATCCAACGGAGACCTTCGAACAGCCCGTTACGGCACCCGCTGGGAGGTACCTGTGGATCGAGGCGACCCTCACTGGCACCGGCAGGGTGGCTCCTGCAATTGAGTCCATCAGGGTAGAAGTTCCCGGGCACGATCTGCTCGCTGCCCTCCCGCGCCAGTTCTCCCGCAATCCCGCCCAGGCAGACTTCCTGCAGCGGCTGCTGGCACCGGCCGAGGGTCTGCTGCACGAGCTCGATGAACGGGCAGCCAACAGGCATGTGCTCGTGGACCCGGCCGCGGTCCCCCAGGAGGCGCTGGCATGGCTGGCAAGTTTCACCGGCCTAGCATTGGACCGCCGGTGGCCTGAAGCAGCACGCCGGCAGCTCATCGCGGAAACGTTCAAGCTGTACCGGTACCGCGGCACGCTGGCCGTCGTGGCCCGGATCCTGGAGCTCTACCTCGGCAACCGGCCCAGCATCGTCGAGAACTGGCAAACCCGCGGACTCGGCGGCACAGTGCTCGGGCTGGATCCGGCCGGTCCGGAGTCCCCCGGTGTGGGAGCCCTCGGCCGGAGCACCGGCGCCCTTGGCCGGTTCTCGGTGGGCGGGCGGCGCGGCGGCCAGTCCAGTTTTGCTGCCGCGGCCCACCGCTTTACCGTCATTGTTCCCGGCACCCTTAGCACAGAACAGCGGGCAGTGGCGGCACTCATCCTGGACAGCCAGCGGCCCGCCCACACGCTTTACACCCTGTGCGAGACCCACGAGGGAATGCGAGTGGGCGGCTTCCGGGTTGGCCTGACCTCCTATCCTGCACAGCACCCGGTACTGGGTCCGGCGACCGTCAGCCATATCCGCCTCGGAGACGATGCCGTCATCGGCTACGGCTCCATCACTGTCCCCGCGCCCGACGCGCCGTCCGCCGCGGATGCTGCGGCCGGAGGTGGCGGTTGAGATGACGCTGCTAACTATCGGCCGGCTGATCGCCACCGCCCGAGTGTCCGCCGCAGACGCCGACCGGCTGGCAGGGCGCCTGGACCGGCTTGTCGCCGGCGCCACCTCCGTCAGGCTGGAAGCGGCCGTGGACGCACTCGACTTGCCGCCCGGCGACTGGTGCCTGCGCCGGCTGGATCTCAAGCTGACGTTGGATCCGGATCGGCCCGATTCCGCCCTGGAGAGCGACTGGGCCGCCGCCGTGGCATTCGCTGCGGCGGCCGCCGTCGGCTCCGGTGATGCCGTCCACTACCGCGGACCCGCCGACGCGCTGACGGACTTGCTGTCCTCGCTTGCCCGGGGCAACTCCGACCGGTCGTGGGCCTGGCGGCAACTTGGCCTCTTCGGGCCGGACTCCGAGGCAGGGCGAGCGGGCGCGGCAGCAGCGGCCGCCCTCACTGCCCGGCCGGAATGCCTCGTCGAGGTGGTTGCCACGGCGGTCCGGCTGGTCGGGGCAGCCGCCGTGCACCGGCTCCTGGGTACGCGCGGATGGCAGGAACTAGGCTCCGCCGTTCTCCGCAGGTTCGACGCCGGCGGGAGCGACGCGCTCGCCGGCTGGATATCCGACCCCGGCACCGGCCTGATGACCCACAGCGGACCGGACCCGC
Source organism: Arthrobacter sp. Soil736 (assembly GCF_001428005.1). GTDB lineage: Bacteria > Actinomycetota > Actinomycetes > Actinomycetales > Micrococcaceae > Arthrobacter. The sequence goes on along the minus strand of NZ_LMSB01000020.1, from coordinate 27,693 downwards.
ACTCAGCCGCCGGCCTCACCGGCAATACCGAGGCAGCGCCCGGGATCCCGAGGCCAGCAAGGAGCTCCGACTCAACCTCCATCGCCGCAACGTCACCAGCAGAAGCCGCCCGGCGGCACGCGGCGACGGTCATCAGCAGGTCATCGCTGGCCCGGTCATTCCTGGACGCTGGAGTTCGCCCCGGTCCCGCGGCGGCAGCGTGGGCAGTCCTGTGCTTTGCCGAGCAGTCGCCGTCGTCGTTCTCCTCCGCCGCGCTGCTACCGACGCTGTCGGCCGCGGCGCTCGCGCTGTCCGAACCAGCCACAGGTCACTTCACACGGCCGGCCGCCGGACCCGCTGCAGCCCGACGGACCGACGTCGACCCTCCGGCTCAGCCCCCTGCTGCAGGGAAGGAAGGGCTCCACCCGGAGCGGAACAGCGGCCCCCCAGCCGGCAACGGACCAGTCCCCGGGACAGCCCTGCGCACTGAGTGGGGCGGACTGTTCTTCCTGATCACCACCGCCACCATGGCCGGCATCCCCGCGCCCCTTTGTGACGAGCCGCTGCTCACCGGGCGGCAGTTCGGCTGGATACTGCGAGGGATTCTGGTGAGTTCGTGCGGAGTGCCTGGCACTGATTCCGCCGTTCAAACGCTCTGCGGCGCTGAAACGCACGACGACCCGGCCAGCCACGCCGAGGCAGGGCTGCTGTCCGCGTATGCCCGGCGCCTGAACGCTGCCACAGCCGCCGCCATGGGGTCGCCCAACCTCGATCCTGCCCGTGCACGGCAGTTGGTGCAGGGGATCGCCCGGCGTCGGGCAGACATTGCCGCCGAATCCGGGTGGATTGAGGTCACCTTTCCGATGGCGGCCGTGGACACCGCCATCCGGCGTGCCGGGTTGGACCTCGATCCCGGCTGGGTTCCCTGGCTCGGACGCGTTGTGAGGTACCACTATGAATAGCACGCGGAACTCCGGACGGAACACAGACGCCGCCGATGACGGGCTTTCGGCCCGCGCCGGACGCACTGCCCTGGCGCTGGCGGGCATGCTCGACGACATCTCAGTCAAAACCGGCGAGACCACGCGGCCGGGCCAGTTCTTCCGCGTCTGGGCCGAATATACCTGCGCCTCACCGGAGGCTGCTGGAACGCCACAGCCTGTGCCGGCGCTGGAGCGGCTGGCCAGCGCCTTCGCCCTCACGGAACTGGAAGTCGAACTGGTCCTCCTCGCGGGTCTCCCCCACGAGCACGAGGGCCTGGCCAGGACGTTCCGAAACCTGAGTGCCCACGATTCGCCGTGGCCCACAGCAGGGATGGCGGCCCTCGCCGTCGCCGGCGGCGACCGGAACCTCATCCGGTGTGTCCTGAGCAGCGGCAATGCTGCCAGTTCAGGAATCTTGACCTGTCAGGGCGACGATGCCTTTTTCGAGCGGCCGGTCAGACTCGGCGAGTCGCTGTGGGAGGCCCTGCACGGTACTGACGCGTGGCCCGGCGCTATCGAACGAGTGCCCCTCCCCGACACGGCCGGCATTCTCGCCGGACTGTCAGGCTGGCTGGAGCTGCCCGGCGTCCGTCGTTGCGTCATGGCCCTGTCGAACCCGGCGCCGCGTTCTCTGGTGGTCCAGGAAAGGGATACCGAGGCCGCGCTCTGGCGTGCGTGTGCGCTGGCTGGCCGCGCGGGTGTGCGCGTTGTTGCGGCGCGCTGCAACCCCTCCGACCCGGCCGCGCTTCGGCCGATTCTGGCCCATTGCGCTCTGCGGGGCGCCGTGCCGATCCTGTTGCCCGCGCAGAGCTTGCCGAACGGCGCGCAGGCCGACGCTCCTCAATTCAATCTCACCCTGGCCGGTTACTCCGGTCCGGTCATTCTCTGCCCGGCGGGCAATGGACTGGTGGCCGATCCCCGGCGGCCCATCCTCCCCGTGCCGTCCACCGGCGTCGGGAAGGCGGACCGCCGCCGGGCGTGGAGCGCGGCTTTCCCCCACCTGGCTGCCGACGCCGCCCAGCTTGCCGCCCGCCATCCGGTCGACCCGTCCCTGGCCGCGCAAATCGGCGTGGACGCACGGGACCAAGCGATATTGGAAGGCGCCGACGTCGAGTCCGGGGCGGTGCCCCATCTGATCCGGGCCCGGTCCGGCGTCACGCTGCCGGCGGGAATCCGGCTCACGGAACCCAATGTGCCGTGGACCCGCCTGGTGGTCCCCGCCGAGGCTGCCTGGCAGTTACGGGACGCGGTTGCCCGGCTGGAGTTGCAGTCCATGGTCCTGGACGACTGGGGAATGCGGGACAGCGCACGAGCGGCCCGAGGCACCCGACTGCTGTTCACCGGCCCGCCGGGGACCGGCAAAACCCTGGCCGCGGAGGCGATGGCGACGGCGGCCGGCACTGATTTGCTCCTGGTCGATGTCTCCCAGGTGGTGTCCAAATGGATCGGCGAAACCGAGAAAAACCTGGCGGCGGCTTTCGATGTCGGCGAACGGACGCAGGCGGTCCTGCTGCTGGACGAGGCGGACGCGCTGTTCGCGAAACGGACCGACGTTTCGGATGCGCACGACCGGCACGCGAATCTCGAAACGTCCTACCTGTTGCAGAGGCTGGACCAGTTCGATGGACTCGTCATCCTGGCAACGAATCTGCGGCACAACATCGATGCCGCCTTTGTTCGCCGGATGGACTTCGTCGTGGACTTTCCGCTCCCGGATTTGCGTGGCAGGGAGGACCTGTGGAGCATCCACCTGCCCGCCGGGCACCTTGCGCCTGACGTCGATATCGATGCCCTGGCACGGCTCTACCCCGTCCCTGGTGGGTGGATCCGCAATGCCGCGATTGCTGCGTCTTTTGTGGCGGCAGGCCGCGGCTCGGCAGTTCAGCAGCAGCACGTGCTCGATGCCGTCCGACGCGAGTATTCCAAGGCAGCCCTTCCATTCCCGGGATCACCTCCGAGGAGAGACCATGACCATTACGAATGAACCGTCCGCCATGAATCACTGCCCGGACCTTCCGTCGGACGACGATCAAGGGAACATTCCCGCCGATCCGTTTACCGCCCTCAACGCGGCCTACGGAATGCTGCTGACCGCCAAGGACTTCCAGGTGATGGGCGGCAATCCCCGGGGCAAGATGATGCTGCACAACGCCCGCCTACACGGCACGGGCGTCCTGCGGGGATTCCGGATGCGCCAGGCCCCGGGCCGGAAGTTGCAAGTCGACCCTGGACTGGCCATCGACGGGCGCGGCCATGAGCTTCTGCTGAAATACAGCCATTGCCTGGATCTTGAGGACTTGCTGGACGATCACAGCGGAAGCAGCGTGACGAGTGAAACCCGGACCGTTCACGCAGGTGTTTACGCCTGTTTCGAGGCCTGCATGACGGATCCTGTTCCGACTCTCGTGGACCCTTGCGATGTGACCCGACGTCATGATGAGTACTCCAGGATCCTGGAGAGTTGCCGTATTGAGCTCAGGCCCGGTCCGTGCCCTGCCCCAACGCTGCAGTTCCCTCGAGTCCGGATGCTGCTGGGATTGCTCCCCCTTGCCGAAGGTGACTCCGCGATCGCGGAGGCAGCCAGGGACGCGTGGCACGCCAGGCGGGAGGTTGCCGCCGCGGAGCCGGCAAATCGGGCCCGCGCTCTGCGCGACCAGTTCCGTGAAATGGCCGCACTCGACACCTTGAGCCCGGGCCATGACTGCGGGACCGGTCCTGACTGCACGACAGGGCAGCACTGCGGAAAGTGCATGGACCACTTCAGGCTCTTCCCTGTTTCCGACGACAACGCAGTCGTTTTGGCTGGCATAGAGATCGAGGTCCGGGACAGCGGGGTCCAAACGGAGATTCTCAACCTGCGGATCTTGTACGGACACCGGAACACTCTTGTCCCGTCGTCGGTCATCCAGGAGCTGACCTGCGGCGAAGCCCCGGCGCTTTTGCACCTGCCCGGCGCGGTTACGGGCGAAGCACCGCAGGTCATCGGCGACAAGGTAACCGCCAGCCCGGACGGACGGACCCTCACCATCCCTGTGACGAAACCTCTGCATCGCAGATCCGTGCAGCCGCGCGCGGTCCTGGTCAGCACGCTGGGTGAGCACGGGTGGGTGGAAGAGGACACCGCCAACGTCATATACGACGACGCCGAAGGCCCGGCCATCATTGCGGAACTCGTCCGGTCCCTCCCAGACGACGCCATCATCCGCCTTGTCATCAAAGGAACAGGACCTACGCCCGTCTACGGTTCCGACCCTGCGGTGCCGTTGGCCGGCGTCTCCGGCCGCCGGGCCGGCCCGTCGGACGATGGCCGCGACGCCGTCCTGACTTTTCCAAATCTTGATCAGCTTCGACTGAAGGAGGCGGCGTCATGAACGCCAAGATGGCCGCAGGTAGTGTCCCCGCCAGCAAGGACGCGGAAGCCATGCCCCACCGCACCGTCAGGGCAGCAGCCCGGGGCCTCCATGCTGCGGACGGGTTGTTCCTCCGCGCCGCACACCTTGAAGCCATCCAGCAGTACGCCCGGTCCCTCGCGCTGTCCGCGGGAATGTCGGCGGGGACCGGCGTCGTCTGGGGTTTTCCGCTCCGGCTGTTGCCGGACTCCCTCGAAGTGGGGCCGGGCCTGGCCATCCATCCCCAGGGCTTCGCGTTGCAGTCCATCGAGGCGGCAACTCTTGACCTGGAGCTGTTGAGCAGCGATGGCACTTCCTACTGGATACTCGAGGCCGAGCCCGGGGCGCAGCTCTACGAAGGAAGTGAACCCAGCTACGGCAATATCTGCCAGGATTCCTGCCCCGGCGCCACCATCCAGCCCTGGCAGCAGGACACAGTACTTTTCCGGCTGCGTGCGGAGACTTTCCCGGGTTTGAACGACCTTGACACGGCTTCGGCCCGCAGCCGGCTCGCCTCCTACTATTTCGAACGCGAACGCAGGATGTTGGAGCCATGGCTGACCCCCGGGGACAACAGCGGAAGGGTTTCGCCGGTGTTGACCCGGCCGTGGGCACAGGGCCCACCGGCCAAACCGGAGGCCAAAGGCGTTCCATTGGCGCTGCTAATGAAGGTGGGCAACGAGTGGGTACTTGATGTCTGGGCCGCGCGGCGGGATATCGATGGCGCGGTGTCGCCCCGGGCGCTGCTCTCACGTCTGGGAATGCGGCAGTGGAACATCTTCATGGCCCAGATCCTCCAGTTCCAGGCACAGTTGGCCGAGACCTCCCTGGAATCCCGCCGCGCAGACAAGGACTCCATCAAGCGGCTGTTCGAGGAAGTCGGCGAAACCATCCGGGGGCTCGGCGAAGAGCGGGCGGAGCATCTTCTCTCGGGGTATCTGGCAGGGCTCAGTGCGGGCCTGGGCTCGACGCTGAACCAAGCAGGTTTCACGGAGCTGCCCCCCGCTGGATTCATCGCGGACCCGGGCGAGGAAGGACGGTCACTGCAGTCGCTAACCGCCTTCTTCGGCGGCAATGTCGTACTGAGACTGATCCATTCGAGTGCCGATGCCGCCCTGGCAGCAGTGGCTGAGGCCCAGCATCTGGACCGGATTCCGCTGAACCCCCGAACAGAAAATCAGGCGCTGATCGACGTCTACATCCCCTCCGCCGAGGCAGATCTGGACGCGGTCAGGACAGAAACATACGGCTGGCTCGCCTTTGTACGCCGCCGCCGGACCAGAACCGAAGCCCCGGAGCGTGACGACGGCGCCTCCACCGGAGATTCCGAACAGAAGGTGGGCGTCTATTTCGTAAAGTCCGAAAACAGGTTTGAGGGCGATCTTGAAGCAACGGCCACCAAGCTGGCAAAGGAATGGTCGCATATGTGGACCGAGAAGGCTGCCTTCACCTACTATGACCGGTCCGACGTGCTTACCGGCTTCGGACCTGACCAGGCCACCGAGGAGGTCATGTCCCTACTCGAAGGGAAGACACCTGTTGCCGTCATTGGTCTCACAGCGGATCCGAACGACGTCGACGTGATGAAGGCGCGGGCCGCCTCACTCCTGCCGAAACTTCCGGCCATAGCCAAACTGTCAGCTGCTGCCGGGGATCCAGCCCTGGCCATTCTGATCAAAGACTCCACCCCGTGACGGACGAAGGAGCACCGAGAATGTCCGGCGAGGCACTTGGCGTCGGTGTCTGCATCATCCGCGTGCAGCCCTTTCGCGAGCACACTGTTGTCACCGTCACCATGCAATCCCACCTGGACCGCCACTTGCGCTCCGACGAAGTCCCCCGCATCCAAACCTGCCTGCGGATAGAGGACGCGCTGCAGACGGTGGATGAATTCCTGCGCCAGTACCCCTGGGGCCACGCCGATCAAAGGGAAAGTCCTGTCATCAACCCGGATGCCGGGCCCGGTAACGCCTCAGTGACGCTGCGCCATTTAGGGTCGTACACCTGGGAGCACTTAGGCCGGGGAGGGCGGAAATGAGTACGCACAGCGTAACGCCGGCCAACTGCGGAACCACCATCCGGCTCTTCGCCGGCCCCTATGTCGAGCTCGGCGGCCAAAGGCTGGAAATTCCGGAAGGCAGTAAACGGCTCATCGCCTTCGTAGCCCTCCAGCACGGCCGCGTTGAACGACGGCATATCGCCGGAACCCTTTGGCCCTACTGTGACGAGTGCCGCGCGCAGGGCAACCTCCGTTCGGCGCTCTGGAGACTGAAGAAGGCCGGAATCGACCTCTTCACCACCGACAAATGGGCGCTGACGTTGTACGAAGGCATCCGCGTCGACGTCCAGGAAGTCAGCGCGTGGGCGGACCGGCTGCTACTGGAGGACCCAGGACCCGATGATTTCAAGTTCATCCGGCGCGGCGTCGAGGCGCTGAATCTGCTGCCCGGCTGGTACGACGACTGGATCATTCTGGAGCGTGAGAGACTGCGCCAACGAGTGCTGCACGCGTTGGAAGCCCTTAGCCACAGACTGGTCCACATGGGGGCACTGGCCGATGCCGTGGAAGCCGCGCTCTATGCCGTGGACATTGAACCGCTGCGTGAAAGCGCCCAGCGGGCCCTCATTGAGGTCCACCTCGCCGAGGGCAATTGGGTCGAGGCCCACCGGGTCTTCACCGCCTACCGGAGATTGACCCGCAGCGAACTGGGGGTCGAACCTACAAATGCGCTGGCACAGCTAATCTATCCGAAAGTGGCCAGCGAGCGCGGAGATCACCAACCCTCACATGTCTATGTGGCACGCCAACCTGATCCACAGGTCGCCATCTGAATCCGCCTTATCCTCGGAAGAGGTTTGTGACACCGGACGCAAGTGTTCTACACGAAGGCGTGAAAACCAGGAAAATCACAGACGGATGTCGACAGCCCGGAGGCAGTAATAAGCCAAACGTTCATTGCACAGGAGCTCTTGAAACTTCCCTGGTTTTTTTCCGAAACGGACAATATGACAAATTGGGCAGCCAGCTTCTACTCCGGTGCACGAACTCCTTGTCATAACCACGTTGGAGGATAATTTCAATGGAACTCGGTTTTACAACTGCCAAGGACCTTCTCGAAGTGCTGTTTGTGCCACTTTCGGCTGCCATGCTGGCTCTCCTGTGGCCGGCGATGGCTGCACGACGAAGGCGAAGTAACTTCGAGGACCTCATCAGCCGAGAGCTTGCAGAGGCAGCACCATATGCGGGCGATTTTGACGGACCATGGCATACCCACCTCGCTCGACGGTTCCTCCATGAAGAAATCCTCGGACACCCCGTTGACAACACCGATTTCGTGCTCAGTCTGGAACCGGAGCTGTCTTACCACCTCTCCCAAATGTGGATCGCCTACACCAAGGCCCAGAAGACAACGAATGCGAATCAGCCTTCGCAGCCGCATGCCGAGCAGTTCTGCTGGCATCTAAGGCAGACGGCGCACTATCTTGATCAGAAGCACCGAAGCGACTTGGTAAAGACGGTAGCCGAGCCTTGGGCAGCACTAGTCAGGCAGGAGTACCCGAACGCCAAAGTGTGATCATCGATGTGTCCTAGGATCTCGAATCCGAAGAGTCGTCCTCCAACGGGGGCGTACCGTCTTTTCAGTCCATAATGGGGGCGCGGTGCGTTGCATCATTTCCACCTCCGGTAACTGGCGGGGTGGAGCATTCAACAAAGCGCAGTGTCGACCCACGCAGCATTCCGATGCGTTCGAGTAAGAGCTGGACTCCGACGGCGTGCTCCCAGACATCAACATCCTCGAGAGTCCATGGCGCCCCACCAAGGCAGGGCCGCGGCTCGACGTCCGCCTTCCACGTGTGTTACCTGCGATCCCTTGCAGGTCGAGGAACTGACGGAGCGAAAACGCGGGGTCCTTGAGTGTCAGCAGCCTGGTGATGTTTCCGTCGCACTCTGCAATCTGAAGCCAGAACTTGATGGCTTCGCGGCCGTGGTTGCCTGAGGGGGTTCTTTACCTACTTTGGATAGTGTTGAGGTCAGCCTGGTTCACTTTAATCCATTCGATGGCTCGGTGAAGAACAGCCGCGGGACGTCGATGCGACCCGAAGTCAGATCATAAGCTGCTACTTGGTCAACCATGTGGATTGTCAGCGCAAAGCGGTCGCGGCCAGGAAACGTGGCCCACGCGCGGATCATCTCGACCAAAGGAATATGACGTCGGAAGGTGGGCAGCGCACCGGAAGCTGGCAAAGTCGTGACAGCCCGGCTCCGGTTGTCCTCAAGCGCGACGTTCAGCGCTTCGCGCAGGACGAACGGCGCCAGACGGACATCGCGCCACAGACCCCCGCGGGTAACCGATAGTCGGGGTTCGCGGGGCGCGGACGGTGCGAGCGGGTCGCAACTTGGGAGAACGCGCAAAAAACCGTGACAGTAATAGCGAACAAAACAGCCGTAGACGTCCGGTTCACCCCGGTCAGCGCTCCCCTGGCCGTCCGGCATTCAAGCCGCATCTGGGCCATGGCAGCCGATCCGGTGCAGTGGTTCGCCAGGGAGGCCCGGTGGGACGCTCAGCGCACGGCGGCCGGGGGCAATGGCGACCCGGTGAGCTTCGAATACTGGCGCATCCAGGCCCTTCTACCTCCCCTCAGGTGGGGTTCACAGGGATGTGGGTTCTGAACTAGGGTCGTCTCGGAACGCCCGAAGTATCTACCCCGACGAGGTACGTTCGTAGGCGCAGCCCTGTTTCGTTTCCCTCGACCAACCACTCGAACGTCCCGATTTCACGGCGCTGAATCGCGTTCAGGGTCTTCATTGGCGAGGGCACGTTCTGCCCGGGATCCCAGTTGTTCCCCGGCGGACAGCTCCACCCGACGGTCCTGATCCTTTCCAGCATGCGCTGGAGCGGAAGATCCCGCGCAACTACTTCACGGTCTGGGTGGTCAGAGAACGTGCCGAAGCCCGCCCCGTCGACCTTCTCAAGAAGCCCACGGCACTCATCTACGACAATCCGGACCTGGTGTTAGGCGCCGCGTTATTTGACGATGGCGGCGTCGGTTTCTGTGACGACGGGCCGGGCACGAAGACGCCCCGCGGGCTGTTTCCGGCGGGGCGTTCGTCGTCGGCCTGACGTGGTGGCCGTCATTCGTGACGGCGGTTTTCCCTACTCGCTGTTCTCGGTGATCGCAGACTGGGCCGCCGGGAGGTCCACGATGGCCTTGTTGCCGGCGTAGGTCGCGATCAGGGCGGAAACGGCGAGGTTGTTCACCGCCCGCGGGTAGCCCCGTGATGCCTGGTGGATCGCGGCTACGGCGTCGTCGGAGAACAGGGTGTCGGATCTGCCGGCGAATTTGAGGTGGTGGCGGATGTAGTCCGCGGTCTCGGCCAGGTCCATGCCGGTGATCGCGAACCTGGTGGAGATCCGCTGGTCCAGGGCGGCCAGGACGGCGAGTTTGAGCCGGCGGCGCAGGGTGGGCTGGCCGACCAGCAGCAGCGCGAAGTGCGAGCCGGTGTCCATCCCGGTATTCGTGAGCATCCGCAGGGACTCCAGCTCGGTGTTGCCGAGCAGGTGCGCCTCGTCGATCACGACCACGGGCAGGCGGGCGCGTTCGTCCAGTTCCCCGGCGAGCAGGGACGCGGTCTGGTGGGCCAGGACTCCGGAGTAGAACGCTGGCTGCCCGCCCAGGGCGGTGATGATCTGGGACTGGATGCCGCGCATGCCGATCGTGGGGTCCGCGATGTAGATGACCTGGTGGCGGGAGGCTTCGAGTTGTGCCAGGGCTGCTCTGACGGCGACGGTCTTGCCGGCGCCGACCTCGCCGGTGACCACGCCCATCTGGCGCTGGGCGACGCACCATTGGATCCGGGCGACCGCCTCGCGGTGCCCGGGGTGCGGGTGCAGGGCCTGGACCGGGATGGAGCGGCCGAAGGGCATGGCTGTGAAGCCGTAGTGGGATTGCAGGTTTGAGATGCTCATCGGGGTCCTCCATTGGTTCCGGTCGCGCCGGCGGCCATTTTCTCGAAGCTGATCGGGGCGCCGGTCAGGGTGGTTTTGTGGCGGGTTTCGACCAGGCGCAGGTAATCGATCCCGGACGCCGCGTTCTTCGCCCCCGCGTCGGCGTCTTTGGCGGCGTTGACGGCCTTGGGGTGGACATGGCGGCGGATCTCGAGCAGGACCGCTTCCCCGGCCGGGATGCCGCCGGCGGCGGTCACGGCGACCGGGCCGGTGAGATCGAACGGGTCATAGACCAGCTCGATGCGGGTGCCGGCCAGCATTGGGTCGACCTGGTAGGTGCTGCCCTGCAGGGACACCGTCGCGGTCTTGGTGACCTTGCGGGTCACGGACCAGCGGAACGCTTCGGCGATCACGTCCGGATCCCGGCGGTCCGGGCGCCGGTTTTCCCAGCCCGCGTCCCAGCGGGCCAGCGGCGTCATCCCGGTGGTGGTGTGCACGGCGCGGTGGTAGATCATCTGCACCCAGGACGTGAACAGGGCGTTCAGCTCCGCCAGACTGGCGACCGCGGTCCCGGCAGGATCCTCCCCGGTGCCCGGGACGGTCGTCTGGACCGGGGCGTCAAGCACGGTGATCTCGGAGAGGAACTGGGACGTCAGGTGTTGAAGAAGCGCTCGATCTTGCCCCTGCCCTGGGGCCGGTAGGGCCTGGAATGGATCAGTTTGATGCCCAGCCGGGCGCAGATCCTGGCCAGTGACGCGTCGACAAACGCCGAGCCGTTGTCGACGTAGGCCGCGTCGGGGATTCCGTGGGTCTGCAGGGCCGGGCGCAGCGCGGCCGAAAGCCTGACGGCGTCTTCGGCGAAGGCCCAGCGCGCGGCGGTGACCAGGCGCGAATGATCGTCCAGGAACGCGAACAGGTAGGTTTTCCGGCCGCCGATCCGGGGCCCGTGGAGCCCGTCACCGACCCAGATTTCGTTCGGCCGGGCCGCTTCGAACCGGCCGGTGGCCTGCGCCTGCGTGCCGGTGGGGATGTCCAGGGTGCGGAAGTGGCGCAGCAGTGTCGACTCGGACGGGGCGTCGCCGAGGGTCTCGGCCATGATCCGCCGCACCTGGGCCGCGGTGCGGTGCGGACGCTCCAGCTTCAGCGTCGCTGCCAAGGGACAGCACGGTCTCCGGGGTCACCGGGCCGGCGGCCCTTTCCCGCGGTTTGAGTCCGTCGAATCCCTCCCGCTGCCAGGCCCGGATCCACCGGTCCAGGGTCTCGCGCGAGTAATGCACCGTCTCGCCGGACGGGCCGGTATGTGATGCAGCGGCCAGGGCGCGGACCAGGGGTCCGCGCTGGCGGGTGCTCAGGGACGTGTCCGCGGCGCCGCGGATGAGCTGGTAGCGGAACAACGCGATTTTTTCCGCCCGGTCCTTGCGGGCCAGGGGCCCGCGCTGCGGCTCGGATTCTGTCATGGGTCAGGGTCCTTCCAAACGTCAGGAAACGATGGCCCCGGCAGGGATCAGCCGGTGCTGGTCCTACCCTTGCCGCCCGGCGTGCCGGGCGTAAGGGCCAGCCCGTGTTGCGCCCGGCCATGCCACCACGCCCTGCTGAAAAACCACGGCCCGCACGCGGGTGAGCCCGGCGCTCTGCCACGCCAGAGTGGCGATGCCGAACCGGGCCGCAAGCACACCCGCGTACGCCGCCACCGCGGCCAGCGCCCGGCCGGCCGGTGTCGGCGCCGCCGCAGGCCAGAGCCCGGCCGCGTCCGCGCCGTCACGGTGGGCCAGGGCAGTGAATTCTTCGGCGATCGGGCCGGCGGAAGCGGCGAACGCGCGCAGCCAGCCGCGCACCGTGGAGGCAGGCCGGCCCAGCCGGGCCGCGATCCTCCGGTGCCCGTAGGCTGCGGCGGTTTTTGCTTCAACGGCGGCGGCGATCACCGCGGCCGCATCGGCCCGCCGCGCAGCCAGGGCGGCTTCGAGCAGCACGTGCGTGGCCGCGCAACCAGTGCATCGTCCGCGTCGCGGACGATGACGCATCACGAACCGGCCTGCCCCGGTACCGTGGCGGATCAGCCGTTCCCGCGCCCAGCCCCACGGACGCAGCCTGCCCCTGCACCCCGGGCACGCCAGGCGCCCGCCCGCCAGGTCCGACTCGACAGAGAAAGCCTCATGATTTACCGTGAGCATCGGCGCGGCCTTTACGCGTCAGAGCGGCCCGGCGTGGACCTTCGAAATCTCACGCCGGGCCGTTCGTCTTATCCGGTCATCGTCAGCCTGACGCCGCCGACGGCACTAAATCAAGACACCAACGGGAAAAACCTGCATCGTCACCGGCAAAGACGCTCCCGCCGCCAAACACTGCGACGCGTAACACCTGGCGGCACTCACCCTGACCCGGCTCGCCGCGGGAAGAATCCTAAGGCCCCGGCGGCCTTGACGGGCGCATGCTCGAATACCTGGACGATCCGGCCCGACCCGTCGGCGCTCTCTGCGTCGCTGCTCGACGTGTCAGTGCACCCTCGCTCGTGGTCTACGGAGACCCTGCGATGGGACCGTCCTCTCCAGGCCTCTAGCTGCACCGCTCCCCGGTCAGGAATAGAGCTTCAGTGGAAGCTACCGCCCGCACATTCGTACATTCCCAGCCGCTAATGTTCCCGCTTCTGCTGGCTCGTCCATGGCCTGCTGTTGTTCTTCCTGTTTCGCCCGACGACGGCCACCGGGCGCCGGTGCTGAAGTTCCTCACGGGTACGTTTTCCGCGGTGCAGTGATCCCGCTGGATCGGGCTGCTTCAACTTCCTTGCTGGTTATGCCGGCGCTGCAACCGCTTCACCTCAGGCATTATGGCGCCCGCACTCATGTCCGACGCCGACGCATAAACCTTCCCCGACCGGCCGCCTTGCTCTTAGATTACTGATGCTTGCCCGCCGTCGATTGTGAGGGCGGTTCCGGTGATGTGTCGGGCTCCTGTGCCGGACAGCCAGGCGACAAGTTCTCCCACGGCAACGTTGGCTCACCTTCGGGAAGTATCCGACGGTCTGTGGACGTCCGGCGGCCAAGTTCCCCACCGGTGGTGCACAAATCACGTCGTCCTCCCCCGGAACCACCATGGATAAGCAGATCAGCCACCTATAGGCCGAGCAGGAGGAACCTGGTGAGCACCCAACGAAGCAACGAAGCAACGAAGAAACCCGCACCAAATTTTCTCAAGTCATGTGGGCCGATCCAGAAACGCCCATGAACTGGTATCGAACGACAAACCGTCGCTCCAGGTAGGCAAGGAGGCAACCGGCCACAGCACCGGCCACCAATGAAAAAGGCCCCCGAAGGGGCCCCTCACAACACAAAATGTGCACACTCAGAGGCTAAAAAGCCTCTGAACAGGGAAAACACGTGCCCGAGGTGGGACTCGAACCGCATTCCAGCCCTGCAAACACTGGGAAGTCCAGAAAACATAGCCAATCCGGCCCAGTCCGGCACCAGTACGACCCAGTCCGAGGCCAATTCCATCATTACTGTCAACACTTCCTTTTTGCCAATATTCCAGCGAGCTAAGAGGTTGCCGCGCCCGCCGGCCGAAAGCGCGGAAGCACCGTCGTTTGCACGAGTCTTCCGGACCGAGACGGTCGGCCTTGTTCCAGTGGTCCTTAGCTCGCAGTGCAGATCAAGACCGTCGCCGGCTGGCGGGAACGGGATAAGGAACTCGGCGTAAGAAGAACCGCGATCAGGCCACCAGAGACTACGTAGCCAGACGCACGAACCAAGGACGCACAAGAAAGAGATCATCCGCAGCCTCAAGCACTACATCACCCGGCAAATCTACCGGAACCTCAATAGCGTCGATGCGGGCACTGGCCCTGTTTTGGCGGTCCCGACTTACACGCGCTGGGGGAAAGATTCCACCTTGGCCGGGTCGCGCTCTACGACGTCGCCTAGGGCATCGTCGATCAGCTGCAGCGTTTCATGCCCGAGGACGAGGTCGGCAGCTTTGACCGTGTCTTCGAGCTGTTCGGGCCGGCTGGCCCCGACGATCGCTGCCGATACGTTGGGATTCGCCAGCACCCAGGCCACCGCCATGGTGGCCAACGGCATGCCGAGGTCGTCGGCGATCGCCTTGAGCCTCTCCACACGCTCCAGGACTTCAGGCTGCATGAACTTGTGCTCAGTCTTCAGCCTGCCGTCATCGGTGCTGAACCGACTGCCGGCAGGAATGGTGGAAGCACCGTATTTGCCGCTCAGCACTCCCTGTGCCAGCGGCGACCAGCACACCTGGGTGATCCCGAGCTCTTCGCAGACCGGCACGACTTCGGGTTCGATGACGCGCCACAGCATGTTGTACTGTGGCTGGCTCGACACGAACTGGATGCCCAGTTCGGCCGCCAAAGCGGCGCCGGCGCGAATCTCCGCCACCGTCCACTCCGAGACGCCGATGTAGTGGGCCTTGCCGGCACGGACAATGTCGGCGAAGGCGCCCATGGTTTCCTCCAGCGGGGTTTCGTAGTCATAGCGGTGCGCCTGGTAGACGTCCACGTAGTCCGTCTGGAGACGGCGCAACGAGCCGTTGATAGATTCCATGACGTGCTTGCGGGACAGGCCACGGTCGTTCCTGCCCGCGCCGGTCGGGAAGTACGCCTTGGTCATGACCTCGATGCCCTCGCGGCGCACACCCTTGAGGGCTTCGCCGAGCATGGTTTCGGCCTTGGTCCCTGCATAGGCGTCGGCGGTGTCGAAGGTGGTAATGCCAAGGTCCAAGGCCTTGCGGACGCATGAGGTGGCTACATCCTGATCCACGGTTTCGCCGTGGGTGGCCCAATTGCCCAAGGCAATCGCGCTGACGTACATGCCGCTGTTGCCGAGTTTGCGGTATTGCATGAAGTTAACTTTCAGAGAGATGGTCGGATCCTGAGTTAGGGGAAGAGGGTCCGGGCACCTCCAAAGATCCCAGCCATGGTCCAGGCATCGAAGGAGTGCAGCCTCACGGTACCCTCGGCGGCCAGGCTCACGTGCTCACCGCCCAAGGTCGGGTAAACGCGGGCCGTGAGCGGCTTACCGTTGGCGAAAATTTCGACGGCGGATCGGTCCACCAGGACACGCAGGTGCACCCGGCCGTCGGACATCGGGAGCGGTCCGGACTTGTCCTCCACATCAACGGTTGGATCAAGACTGCTCCGAGTACGGTCGAGGCGGAGTGTGCCTTGGCCGCCGCCTTCAGCGGCCCGGCACACCTCGATCACTGTTTCCTCCTTGGATTTGCCGGAGACACCACCGTCAGCCGATCCCAGCAAACCCAGTCGCAGCACAGCACCCGGCTCGAGCTGCACATCCAGTTCGAGGTCCAGTTGGCTGCCGGACACCCCCGTAGCCACAGGTGCCCCGGCACCCACCAACTCCCGTCCCGGCAGGCCCACGTGGTCCCGGCGCAGCTTCTCGATTTCGGGCACGGGTGCGAAACGGAGGGTTCCGTCATCGGCCAGGGTGGTGACGCGCGGCAAACTCATGACGCCCGACCACCCTGCCTCCACCATTGCGGCGTCGCTGCGGCCCTCCTGAAGCCAACCAAACATGATGCGCCGGCCGGACTCATCCAGGAACGACTGCGGCGCGTAGAAGAACCGCCCACCGTAGTCGAGCCGATGCAGCCCGGCGGGCTCGAAAGAGTCTCCCGAGTAGCGGCCGGTCCAGTACAGCGGGTGCCGGGTGTCGCCGTCGTCCCATGCGGAAAAGACCAGCACGTCGGGCGCGTCACCAGAAGAAGGAACCGTACCCAACGAGCCCCCGCCTGCCCGGAACAGGTCCACGCATTCCCACATGGTCCCGGTCCAGTCGGTATCGGCAGGATCGCCCTGTGAGGCGTCGCCGATGAACAGCGGGCCGACGTATTCCCAGGAGCGCAGATCCTCCGACTCGTACAGGAACGCCGTGCCACCGCGCCCACGAATGCCCGAGCCCACCAGCTGCCGCCACATAGTGCCCTCACGCCACACGCAGTGGTCCCGGTAGGCGGTGATGTCCACCCCGGCTGGCGGGGCTGCGATGACCGGGTTCTCGGCCACTTTGGTCCAGTCCAGAAGATCCGGAGATCCGACGGCGACGCACGGCAACTCGCGTCCGTCGAGCCGTCCCGAGTACACCAAGGTGGGCGTGCCACCGTCGTTCACCAACACGCCGGACCAGCAGCCGTCGGCGTCCGGGCCCGCCGACGGTTCCAACGCAATGGGCTGGTCCGTCCACGTGACGAGGTCAGCGCTGGTGGCGTGGCCCCACTGGATGCGGTGGTGGAACGCGCCCTCGGGGTTGTACTGGTAGAAGAGGTGATAGGTGCCGTTCCATTGGCTCACGCCGTTGGGATCGTTGAGCCAACCGGCCGGGGAAACGAAGTGGAAGCGCGGCCGGAGGGAGTCCGCATCGGCGCGGGCAATCAGTTCGTCCTCGGGAACGGTGGCGAGCGGGTGCGTCGATTCAGTCATGCGGAGGCCTTCTTGTCCGTAGGTTCAGTTGCCAGGGCGTGGCCGCCTGCTCCAGCCTGCGGGCGGTAGCGGTGGCAGCGCACCCAGTGGCGGTTTTCGGGGTCGCCCACGCGGTGGCGAACGGGTTCCTCGGCCGAGCAGGTCTGGTTTAGGTCGCCGTCGAAAGCGCAGGTGGTCGACGCCATCACAGCCTGCCGCAGCTCGGCACGGCGGACGGGATCGTAGGAGCCCGCCCGGGCCGGATCCGGGACGGCCGAGACCAGCAGCTGCGTGTACGGGTGGGCCGGGTTGGCCAGGAGGTCCAAGGACTCGCCCTCTTCAACGAGCTCCCCCGCGAACATGACCGCCGTCCGGTCCGCCAGGTATCGGGCTGAGGCGAGGTCGTGTGTGATGTAGAGCATGGAGATTCCCTGTTCATCGCGGAGCTTCCGCATCAGGTTCAGCACGCCGATCCGGACCGAAACATCCAGCATGGACGTGGGCTCGTCGGCGAGGATGACCTGTGGTTCCACGGCAAGGGCCCGGGCAATCGCGACTCGCTGGCGCTGCCCGCCGGAGAGCTCGTGCGGGTAGGAGTTCAGCATGTCGGCCTGCAGGCCCACGGTGGTCATGAGCTCCTCGAGTCGCTGCTGCGTCTCTGTCTCGGAGCTGCCGCCCTTCCGGTGGATCGCCAGGGACCGCCGCAGGAAGTGCTCCACTCTGTGGGCAGGATTCAGCGAGCCGAAGGGATCCTGGAAGACCATCTGCAGTTGGGAGCGGAAGGCCCGCGATGCTTGGAAGCGGTCGCGCTTGAGGACGTCGACGCCGTCGATCAGGATCTCGCCGGAGCTCGGCTTTTCCAGCCGGGCAACACAACGGGCCAGGGTGCTCTTACCCGACCCAGACTCTCCCACGAGGGCCACG
The DNA here is from genome assembly GCF_001428005.1 of Arthrobacter sp. Soil736. Classification (GTDB taxonomy): domain Bacteria; phylum Actinomycetota; class Actinomycetes; order Actinomycetales; family Micrococcaceae; genus Arthrobacter. Next base: position 10,043 of record NZ_LMSB01000020.1, on the reverse strand, counting down.
ATTTCGCCGCGGCCAATGGTCAGGTCGACGCCGTGCAGAGCGCGAACCGACTGACGGGAGAAAAGGCCGCCGATGGGGAACGATTTACCCAGTCCGCGGACCTCGAGGGCGGGGGTCTGAGTGGAAACGGCTGGACGTGATGAAGACTGTACTGAGTGGCTCATCGTGCGGCTCCTTCAAGGACGGCTGCTTCAAGGACGGCTGCTTCAAGGACGGCTGCTTCAGCGTCAGCGCCAAACGGTGCCACAAGGTGGCCGGGTGCCACCTCGGTGAGGTCCGGGATGTTCCGGAACTTCACGCCGTCGGGCAGTCCCGTCAGCGGAACCCGCGGACCGGTGAGCGGCGGGAACGCGCCCATCAGCGCCTGAGTGTAGGGGTGGCGGGGGTTGGCGTAGACGTCCTGGGCTGTTGCGGTCTCCACGATCCGGCCTCCGTACATTACGGCCATGCGGTGCGAGAGTTCCACCATGAGGGACATGTCGTGGGTGATGAAGAGGACGGAGAAGCCCAGTTCGCGTTGGAGTTCCTTGATTTGGGCCATGATTTCCTGCTGCACCACCACGTCCAGCGCGGTGGTGGGTTCGTCGAGGATCAACAGGGACGGCTTGAGCGCCACGGCCATCGCGATCACGGCGCGCTGGCGCATGCCGCCCGAGAGCTGGTGCGGGTAGGACTTGAGGCGTGCGGGGTCGATCCTCACCAATTCAAGCAACTCACCGGCACGCCGCAGCGATTCCTTGCGCGAGTAGCCCGCATGAGTGGTGAAGATGTCCACGATCTGCTCGCCGATGGTCAGCACCGGGTTGAGCGAGTTCATGGCCGACTGGAACACCATGGCCACGTCCTGCCAGCGGAAGCGCCGCAGCTCCTCCGGGCTCATGGCCAGGACGTCCTTGCCGCCGAAGGAGATGCTGCCGCCGGCGATCTTCGCGGGATCCTTCAGGAGCCGCATGATCGAGTTGGCGATGGTGGACTTCCCGCAGCCGGACTCGCCCGCCAGCCCGAACACCTCACCGGTGCCGATGCTGAAGGAAACGTTGTCGACGGCGGTGGTGGAGCGGGTGTCGCCGATGTACTTGACGGTGAGGTTCTTGACGTCCAGGACGGGCTCGTGGGAGCCGAAGGAAACTTGGGAGACTGTCACTTGGCGGCGCCCCTTTCGGTAATTTTTGGGGTTTTGATCTTCCGCAGCCGTGGATTCGTGACCTCGTCCACGGCGTAGTTGATGAGCGCCAGTGCGAACGCGACCAGCGCGATGCAGACACCCGAGGGAACAAAGACCCACCAGCTGCCGGTCAGTAGGGCGCCCTCGTTGCCGGCCCAGAAGAGGTTGTTGCCCCAGGAGACGGTGCTGACGTCGCCCAGTCCAAGGAACTCCAGGCCGGCCTGGGCGCCGATGCCGTAGATCACGCAGGCCAGCAGGGTCCCCATGACGATCGAGGCCATGTTAGGCAGGATCTCGCGGAACATGATCCGGCCCGCCCGTTCGCCGGACACCACGGCCGCGGCCACAAAATCTTTGGAACGGATGGACTGCGCCTGAGAGCGCAATACACGAGCCGACCCAGCCCAGCCGGTGACCACGAGGACCAGGATCACGGTTCCCAAACCCGGCGGCAGGAACGCTGCCAGGATGACAAGGAGCGGCAGGCCGGGAAGGAGCAGGAAGACGTTGGTCACCAGGGACAGTGCTTCGTCAATGAACTTGCCAAAGTACGCCGAGGCCAGGCCCACCAAAATGCCGATGAAGGTGGATGCGAAGCCCACAGTCAACCCGACGAACAGGGAACTGCGGGAGCCGTGGACAGTCAGGGCAAGCACGTCCTGACCTTTGGCCGTGGTGCCCAGCCAGTGTTCGGCGTCCGGTTCAAGCGAGGCCATCGCGGTGATCCGCGACGGGTCTCCGGGGAACAGCACGGGGGCCAGCAACGCAAGCGCGATGAACACGAGCATCACGATCATGCCCACCAGGGCCTTCTTGTTGGTGATAAGTCCGTGGACGAAACTGCGGTTGGGCTTGCGGGCAGCTGTGGGCTCAGTGGGCTCAGTGGGCTGCTTCAGAATTGCGGTTGTCATGATGGGTCCCTCAGTTGCTGCGCACGCGCGGGTCGAGGCGGACGTAGAGGATGTCCACCAGGAAGTTCGCCAGCAGCACGGCGGCGGTGATGGTCAGGAACAGGCCTTGCATGAGCGGGTAGTCGAGGCCTTGGACGGCGTTGAGGAGCTGGTAGCCGACGCCGGGGTACGCGAACACCACTTCGGTGAGGAGTGCGCCACCCACCACGAAGCCCAGGCCCATGCCGAAGCTCGTGACCGACGGGAGCATGGCGTTCCGGGCTGCGTAGCGGAGCATGATGCGGCCCGGGCGGAGTCCCTTGGCTTCAGCCATGGTGATGTAGTCCTCGGAGTTGGTGGCGATCATGGTATTGCGCATGCCCAGCATCCAGCCGCCGATGGAGACCAGCACGATCGTGAGCGCTGGCAGCACAAGGTGCGCACCGACGTCGCCGATGAACTCCCACGTGAACCCGGGCTCCAGTCCGTCAGTGAACGCGTGGCGGATCGGGAACCAGCCCAGCACCACGCCGAACAGGTACAGTGCACCCATCGCGAGCCAGAAGTACGGGAACGAACCGATGAACACCAGCACCGGCGGCAGCGCCGAATCGATCGCTCCGCCGCGTCGCCAGGCGGCGAGGATGCCGAGCAGGTTGCCCACGACGGCGGCAATCACCAATGAGGTCCCGCCGAGCAGGAGGGTCCAACCGATCTGGGACGAAATGACCTCCGTGACCGGTGTGGGGAAACGGGAAATCGAGACTCCCATCTGCCCGGTGAAGACGTTGTGCAGATAGCCGATGTACTGCTCCCACAGGGGCCGATCATCCACGCCGAGCAGCTTGCGCAGGGCCTCGATCTGTTCGGGCTGCATTCTGTCCTGGGAGCGGGCGAACATGCGGGAGACGGGATCGCCGGGCATGAAGCGCGGCAGCAGGAAATTCAGGGTGATGGATGCCCAGAAGGCGATCAGGTAGAAACCCAGGCGGCGCAGGATGAAGCGCACGGTTTCCCTCCATTTCGGGAATTGCGGAAAGTTTGGGGGCACGCCCGGCGGGGTTGTTCGCCCGCCGGGCATGCAGTTCAGGGCCGGTCGCCGGGGATGCCGGCGACCAGCGCACTGGGTGCGACTACTTGCGCGGTTCCAGCGAGGTCAGCACCAGGACAGTGGTGGGAGCCTTCACTGAGAGGGTGGCGTAGGGGTTCTCTTCCGTGGGCCAGCCGGTGAAGCGGGTGTCGTTGAAGGCACCCCATTCGGGGCCGGAGAAGAGCGGGACCAGCGGAGCGGCGTCGCTGTACTCTTCCTGCAGCCTGTTGGCGATGTCCTTCTGCTTGGACTCGTCGGACTCGGCCGCGAACTCGGCCAGCAGGGCATCAGCCTTGGTGTCGCCGAAGCGGTGGTAGTTGTCGAACGTCTTGGCGCCTACCGGCTTGACCGTGGACGTGCCCATCATGCCTGCGAAGTACTTGTACGGGCTGGGGTCGTTGGCACTCCACACAATGCCGGAGTCAAAATCGCCGGTCTCGTAGCCAGCCACCACGGCGGCCCAGTCCGGCGAGTCCACCTTGACCGTCACGCCAACCTCGGCGAGGTTCTGTGAGATCACGTTGGCCACGGACAGCCAGTCAGACGACGTCGCACCCACTGAGATCTTGAACTCAAACGGCTTGCCATCCTTGAGCGTGCGCTTGCCGTCCGCACCCTTGGGGTAGCCGGCCTTGTCCAGGAGGTCGTTGGCTGCCTGCACATCAAGCTTGGTCCAGGTGCAGTTGTCCTTGACCTCGTTGTTCTTCCAGGTTTCGTAGTTGCCGGAGAGTCCCGTGCAGTCGGCGGGCTGGGCGTAGCCGCTCATGCCGATTTTGGTCACCTGATCGCGGTCAACAGCCATGCTGAGCGCCTTGCGGACGTCAACATCGTTGAACGGCGCCTTGGTGGTGTTGAGCTGCCAGTTGATCATGGCACCCGTGGGAGGGAACCAGTACTGGCGGTGTTCCTTGTCCTTGGAGACGAACGTCTTTTCAATGTTCGGGATGTACTGCGGAGCCCAGTCGACGTCGCCGTTAGCAGCGGCGAGGTTGGCGCCGTCGTTCCCCGCAAAGGCGAGCATCTTGATACCGGCGATCCTCTGCTTTTCCGGCTGCCAGTAGTTGGGGTTCTTCTTCAGCACGAAGGACTGGGCCTGGAAGCTGTCCACCTCGGTGTACGGGCCGGTGCCGACCGGCGTGGCGTTGGCGTCCTTCTCCGGGTCGGCCGGCGCTGACCAAATGTGCTTCGGCAGGATGCTGAGCTGGCCGACCTCGTAAAGGGCCGGCGACCACGGCTTGTTGAAGTTTAACGTGACCTTGTTTGTGCCTTCAGCGGTCACCGTCTCCAGGTAGTCGAAGCCGCCCTTAATCTTCTTCTGGAGTTCGAAGGTGTAGGCGACGTCGTCGGCCACCAGGGGCTGACCGTCGGACCACTTCACACCGTCACGCAAGGTGAAGGTGATGGACTTGCCGTCTTCGGCGGCCTTCCACTCTGTGGCGAGCCACGGCGTCGTATTTCCCTTGGCCGGGTTGAAGATCAGCAAGGATTCGTAGATCGACTGCTGGACCATCGGGTTCACGGTGGGCGCGAACGGGTTGAAGTTCTGCACGAACGTACCCATGTCCTCACGCGGGATGGTCAGGAAGGCGCTCGCGTTCGCTCCGGCGTCGGTGCCGGCGGACTTGTTGACGGTGGCAGCGCAGCCAGTCAGCAGCATTGCGCCTACCGCCAGTCCGGCCGCTGCAATGCGGGCAGACCTCAAGTATCGGGGTTGTGTCATGATGGTTATCTCTTTCCTATCTTCATCAGCAAGGTGAAGGGGTGGGTAAGGGGTTAGCTCTTCGAAATTGATTTCGCGGTCAGACCGAAGAGCGTTCTAGCAGCGGACAGTCGACCAATTGCTGGTCGGCAGTGATCGGCTGTCCTGCTGTAAGAGCGGCGAGCGTCTGGACTCCCAGAGCGCCCATTTTTTCGAATGGCAACGCAACCGTGGTCAGCTTTGGCCTGAGGTAGGCCGCAATCAGTTCCTGGTTGTCGAAGCCGATCACGGCGATGTCTCCGGGGATGGTCAGTCCCCGTTCCTTGATGGCGTCGTAAGCGCCCATCGCCATGCGGTCGTTGAGGCAGAACAGTGCGGTTGGCCTGTCCTGCTTGGGGTAACGGTCCAGGATTTCGCACGCCGCCTCGTAGCCGCCGTCCGCCGTCGCATGCCCGGACACTACCAGCTCCGGATCCAGTTCCAGCCCGGCGCCGGCGAGTGCTTCGCGTGCACCCTTCAAACGCCCGACGGCCGCGGGAATGTGCGGGTCCAGGTTGATGACTCCGATCCTGCTGTGGCCGGCTTGGAGCAAACGCTCGACGGCGATCCGGCCGCCGGCGCGCTCGTCCGGGACGATCGAGGGCAGCTTCCCGTCCGCGTCGAAACAGTTGATGAGGACCGTGGGCACCTCGTGGGCGCTTTCCGGAACATGCACGGCGCGGTGGTACGTGGCCGCGTAGAGAAGTCCTTCCACTCGTTGTTCCAGAAGCTTTTCAATGGCTGCATCTTCCAGGCCTTGGTTGGGTCCTACGGCATCGGCCTGGTCGGAAGGCGCGATGAGCAGGAACCGGCGGTCAAGCCAGGCTTGGTCCTGGGCACCCTTGATGATGTCCACCGCGAACGGGGCCGTCACGATCTCGGTGACGATTCCGTACCAATCACTGCGCTGGGAAGCCAGTGCGCGTGCTCCGGCATTCGGGCGGTAACCCAATGCCTGCACGGCGTCGTTGATGCGGGTGCGCGTTTCCTCGGAAATGCTGGCGTTTTCGCGGTTGCTCAGCACGAACGAGACCGCTGTCCGGGAGACACCGGCGTACTTGGCGACATCACTCATGGTGACACCCCGCTGCCGCACAGCCGCGGCTTTGGTGGGGGTCGTGCTTTTCGCCATTGAATACTCCGGTGGTCTTCGTTGATGCTGTGCGTGGTGCCAGGGTTCTGTTTTGAGTGTGTTCCGCGTTTTCGTTATCAAGTAACGCGGGTTACCTGATAACACTGTGAGCTAGGTTACCCGCGTTACCTCGCAGCTGTCAACGACTTCAGCGGCAGGGCTGCGGGCTTCGCGGTAGTTGACTTTGAGCAGGGGTGAGACCGTTGACTTGTCCGCTGGACATAACTTAACGTTCCCGTCGTTGACAACGTTGTCTATGCAGAGAATAGGCACGCGCGATGAAGGGCGACACCACATGAATACGAGAGGTAACACCCGGCGGCGGGCGATTTCCGTCCTGATGCTGGCCGGGCTCACGCTCGCCGGCGCCTGGGCCGGAGCCGCGCCGGCGGGAGCAGACACCGCACCCGGTGCCGAACAGTACCGTCCGGCGATCCATTTCTCGCCCGCGAAGAACTGGATGAACGACCCCAACGGCATGGTCTACCACAAGGGCGTTTACCACCTGTACTACCAGCACAACCCCACGGGAAACACGTGGGGGAACATGTCCTGGGGGCACGCCACGTCCCCGGACCTGGTCCAATGGAAGGAGCAGCCGCTGGCCATCTCGACGGACGAGGAGGAGGACGTCTTCTCGGGAAGCGTTGTGGTGGACAAAGACAATTCCTCAGGCTTCGGCACGGCGGAGAACCCACCGATGGTGGCCATCTACACCAGCGCCTACAAGGACGCCTCGCCGCACCGCGGATTGCAAGCGCAGTCGCTCGCGTATAGCCTCGACGACGGCCAGACCTGGACTAAGTACAGCGGCAATCCCGTCCTGAACCGCAATTCCGCCAACTTCCGTGACCCCAAGGTCTTCTGGTACAGCTCGCCGGCAGGCGGCGGCTACTGGGTGATGGCCGCCGTCGAAGCCACCGACCACAAGGTGCTGATCTACAAATCCACCAACCTCAAGGACTGGACCGCCCTCAGCGAATTCGGCCCGGCCAACGCCACGGGCGGACTCTGGGAATGCCCGGATCTTTTCCCGCTGGCCGTGGACGGCGACCCGAATAACGTCAAATGGGTATCTGCGTAGGGATCTGGGATTTCTCCTTCGAGATTCAGTGCATAGCTGTCGTGAAGGAGGGCAGCAGCTCATGACCGGCACAGTTCGTTTGACCCAGGCACTGGATCCTGATCTGGTTAGCCGGCTTCAGGCCGTGAGCTTTCCCACCATCGGGCATTTCCTGGAGGAGGGTTTCCTCGACTCGGGCGTCCGGTCGATGCTCCCGAACGTTCACATTGTTGGCCGCGCGGTGACCGCTCGCGTTGCCTCTGCAGATGCCTTCGCCACGAACCGGGCGCTGGCGCTTCTGGAACCTGGCGACGTTCTTGTCATCGAAACCGGGCATGACACCGCTCATGCGCCTGTGGGTGCTGTCACGGCGTGTGCAGCCCAATGCGCCGGAGCCGCAGGGATTGTCGTGGACGGAGTCGTGACCGACATCGTGGAGCTCCGGAGCGCGGGGCTTCCGGTTTTCGCTCGCGGAACCAGTGTCCTTACGGCTAAGCGGACGTTCGATGCTAACAGTGCTGTGAATGTTCCTGTGCTGTGCGGCGGGGTAACGGTGAACCCTGGCGACGTAGTGATGGCCGATGACAATGGTGTCCTTGTTCTCTCTCCAGAGAATGCCGCCGCCATTGTGGACCTGGCCCTGTCAACGGATCGTGACGAGCCGGACATTCTGCAACGCCTTCGGTCGGGGGCGGTCATCGGCACGGTTCTTCCCGGCGGCATGGAATGAGCCCGCCGGAGCCCCCCTGCCGCCGGCCGCAAGAACCGGGGGCCCGTCGAAGAGGTGCGGATGCTGGTTGCCCTTGCTCCCATTCCCGGCGGCTATGTCCCGGATATCACCGGGCTGCGGGGCCCTTCGGGCGGACGCAAACCGCTCTCACCGGAATCGGCTGGGGCGCGGCTTGCCCGCCACTCGTGGTTGACCAGCCCGCGACGATCGGTGCGTTACCGGTCGCGGTTGCGCAGGCCGACGGTGTCACCGTCGGGTACCTGCCCGGACTGGCGATGCGCCGGATCGCGGACCTGCACCCAGGCGAGGCGAAAACCGACGCAAGGGACGCGTTCATGATCGCCGAAGCGGCCCGGACCATGCCCCACACACTGCGCTCCATCCAGGTCGCCGACGAACAGCTCGCGGAACTGGCCATGCTCTGCGGCTTCGATGACGACCTGGCCAAACAGGCCACGGCAACCTCGAACAGGATCCGCGGCCTGCTCACCCAGATCCACCCGGCCCTGGAACGTGTCCTTGGCCGCATCTGGACCACCCGGCCGTGTGGATCTGCTGCGAACCTGGCCGACCCCTGAAGCCCTCCGCCATGCCGGCCGGAGCCGGATCGGGAACAGGCTCAAGAAGCTCGCACCCCGGATGGGCGAACGCCTCGCCGACGAGATCATCGCCGCCCTGGACCAGCAAACGGTCACAGTCATCGGGACGAACGCGGCCACGATCGTGCTGCCCCAGCTCGCCCGGATGCTCGCCGACATCCGCGAATCACGGGACACCGTCTTCACGCAGGTCGAAGCCCTCGTGGAAGCCCACCCTCTTCACCCAGTCCTGACGTCACTCCCGGCGGTCGGCGTCAGGACCGCAGCACGGATCCTCACCGAGATCGTCGGCAAAGACTTCGCCTCCGCAGGGCACATGGCCTCCTACGCAGGCCTCGCCCCCTTGACCTGGCGATCCGGGACATCCATCCGCGGCGACCACCCATCCCGAAAAGGAAACAAGATCCTCAAAAGAGTCCTGTTCCTCTCCTCCTTCGCCGCGCTGAAGGTCCCGCCATCGAGGGCCTACTACGACCGGAAACGAGCCGAAGGCAAACGCCACAACCAGGCCCTCATCGCCCTCGCCCGCCGCAGCTGCGACACGCTCTTCGCCATGCTCCGAGACGGTACGTTCTACGAACCACGAACGCCCTCAGCGACTTGACCAAAACCATAGAGGCACCCCCCGGGGGACTGTAAGTTTTCTGGTGTAACTCCTGATGGAGAGGAGACACCTGTGACAGATGTGACAGCCGCTGCGATGGGTGCGGTGGACGAGGAACTGGTTCGGCAGCTGACCGAGCGTGCTCGGGCCGAGGGGCTGCAGCTGGCCGGGGAGGGCGGGCTGCTGCAGAAGCTGACCAAGCTGGTGATGGAGTCCGCGCTCGATGGCGAACTGGATGATCATCTCGGCTATGACAAGCACGATCCGGCCGGGCGCAACGGAGGTAACTCGCGCAACGGCCGGCGGTCCAAGACGGTGCTGACCGAGACCGGGCCGGTGGAGATCTCGGTGCCCCGCGACCGGGACGGATCGTTCGAGCCGCGGATCGTGGCCAAGCGGCAGCGGCGACTGACCGGGGTGGATGACCTGGTCATCTCGCTCTCGGCCAAGGGCCTGACCCATGGCGAGATCGCCGCGCACCTGGCCGAGGTGTACGGGGCCGAGGTGTCCAAGCAGACCATCTCCACGATCACCGACCGGGTGCTGGAGGGGATGGGAGAGTGGCAGAACCGGCCGCTGGATCCGGTATACCCGGTGATCTTCATCGACTGTGTGAACATGAAGATCCGCGACGGCCAGGTCGCGAACCGCCCGATCTACGTCGCCCTGGCGGTGACCGTCGACGGGACCCGGGAGATCCTCGGGCTGTGGGCCGGCGAGCATGGCGACGGCGAGGGCGCGAAGTACTGGCTGCGGGTGCTGACCGAGATCAAGAACCGCGGCGTGGCCAACTGCTGCATCGTGGTCTGCGACGGACTGAAGGGGCTGCCGGACGCGGTCGCGGCGGTGTGGCCGCAGACCGTCGTTCAGACCTGCATCGTGCATTATGCCGACCTTCGGATTATGCCGATGTGGCCGCGGGATCCTTTGCAGGGCATGGGTTTGGCGCTGGTGAGGTCGGCATAATCCAGTGAGCTGATCCATGCTTGCCTTTCCTAGATCATGAAGTGTTGCGACGGTTTTCATGTTCAC
>NZ_LMSB01000019.1:60010-102419 GCF_001428005.1 Arthrobacter sp. Soil736 | reverse complement strand
CCATCCCTCATCGTCACCGCCGTGCCCGTAGCGGCCCGTGATTTCGCGAGCGTTTCTCAAATGAGGCATGCACCCCGTTTCGCGAGCACTATTGGTGAGTCTCGTCGGCGTCTTTCAGATCGGCGCCCAACAAACTATCCTTAGATATACAAAGATTTCGAACGTCTGGACATGTGTGGATCACCTGACCCGCCCGCGTCCGTATGCTTGGATCCATGGATCTGCCAATGTCGGGAGGCCGGGAACCTGTACAGCATGCCGGTCGTTGACGTGGCAGAAAGAACTGGTCCCGACCAGTCCGGACGTTGGCCTACTTAAGGAGGTCGTGATGCCGCTCTCGGAGCACGAACAGAAGCTGCTCGAGCAACTCGAGAGGCAACTGCATGAGGACGATCCCAAGTTTGCCAATTCCATGGGCTCGGATCCGGGCCGCACATGGTCTACCCGGCACATTGTGATTGGCGTACTGGCCACGCTGGTAGGAGTTTTGCTCCTCCTCGTGGGGGTTTCCCTGCAGAACATCTTCGTCGGTGTCCTCGGATTTGTCGTCATGGGGGCCGGGGTCTACTTTGCCACGATGCGCAGCGCTGCGGCGGGCAAGGCAAAGACTGCCGGACGGGGCAAGAAGTCAAAAGGCAAGAGTTCCTTCATGAACAGCCTCGAAGAGCGCTGGGACGAAAGGCGCCGCGGGGAGTCCTGAGCCTTCCGGCACTCCACTTCGCACCACCTCCACTTCGCACCACCTCGATTTCTGCGCAGCCTCCACTTAGCGTCACCGGTTCACGACCAGGCCTGAACAAGAGACCCGCTTCCGGCGGGTCTTTCGTTTTTAACCCTGGAGTTTCCGGCCCTGGACTGCCGCGACGTCCGGCCGGCGCATCCGGTCCGTCGCCGGGCCTGTGGCTCGTGGAATGGAAGGGGCCGGTCGTTGCTGCCGCTTCCGTGCCGGCGCGACGATTTTCCCTCCACTTCCCACCCCCGCGCGAAACCCGCGATATTTAGCGGAACAAGTTTGTCCAACCGACAGAGAAATACCCGTGTTGCGTTGACGGGGGGGTGAAGTGGAGTAAAGTGGAGCCGGTAAGAGGGTAGTGGCAGCGCGGGGGTTGTTCGGCTTCTGACGGCAGACGGGCGGTGGGGACGTGTTCCTGGGGACACACTCGCCGCGTCTGGACGAAAAGGGGCGGATCATTCTTCCTGCGAAGTTCCGTGAGGAGCTTGCCGGCGGACTTGTTCTCACGCGAGGCCAGGAGCGCTGCATCTACGTCTTCAGCGAGCAGGAATTCGCGAACGTTCACGAGCAGATCCGGGAGGCTCCCATCTCCAATAAGCAAGCTCGTGACTACATCCGGGTCTTTCTCTCTGGAGCCTCGGACGAGGTGCCTGACAAGCAGGGGCGCGTGACTATCCCTCCCGCGCTCCGGGAGTACGCAGGGCTTGGCAGGGAGCTGGCAGTGATCGGTGCCGGCACCCGCGCTGAGATCTGGGATGCCCACGCCTGGAATGAGTACCTCGCGGAGAAGGAAACCTCCTTCTCCGAAACCGACAACCCCATCGCCGGCATTCTCTAAGATGCCGGCACGAAACATCCCACCCTGTTTCTTGGACGAGATCTCCAGCCGCCCATCCAATCGACTTCCTGGCTCACTTCCCCGGAGCCAGGCCGCCATGAGGATAGGCGCGGATGGGGATCTGGCCCAAGAAACCACGCGAGGCGCTCCAGGAAGGACGAAGGTATGAACGAACACGACCAGGCCAAACCTACGTCCGAACGCCATGTGCCGGTCCTGAAGGACCGGTGCATTAATCTGTTGGCACCGGGATTCGAAGCAGCACGCCAGCGGGGCGAGACCCCGGTGGCCATTGACGCCACGCTGGGCATGGGCGGACATTCCGAGGCGATGCTCCAGCGCTTCCCGGACCTCCACCTGATCGGGATTGACCGGGATGAAGAAGCGCTGGCCCTGGCCGGTGAGCGCCTCAAGCCCTTCGCCGCCCGCACGGACCTTGTCCATGCGGTCTACGACGAAATCGCCGATGTCCTGGCGGACCTCGGCATTCCCGAGGTCCACGGCATCCTGATGGACCTCGGCGTCTCCTCCCTGCAGCTCGATGAGCGCGAACGGGGCTTTGCCTACTCCTTCGACGCGCCCCTGGACATGCGGATGGACACCAGCCGCGGGCAGACGGCGGCGGACGTGGTCAACAACTACAGCGAAGAGGACCTGGTCAGGATCATCCGCAAGTGGGGCGAGGAGAAGTTCGCCGGCCGCATTGCCAACCGGATTGTCGCGGCCCGGGCCGTGAAGCCTTTCGCCACCACCGGCGAACTGGTGGAAACCATCCGGGCTGTTGTTCCGGCGGGGGCTGCCAAATCCGGCGGGCACCCCGCGAAGCGAACGTTCCAGGCGCTCCGGATCGAGGTCAACGAGGAACTCGAAGTTCTCGAGCGTGCGGTCCCGGCGGCGGTGGAAGCCATCGCCCTGGGCGGTCGGATTGTCGTCATGTCGTATCACTCCCTGGAGGACAAGATCGTCAAAAGCGTCTTCCAGGCGCGTTCCAAGTCGTCCGCTCCGCTCGGATTCCCGGTGGAGCTCGAAGAGCACAAAGCCGAACTCAAGACCCTGACCAAAGGCACCGAGGTGCCTACCGCCGTCGAGATCGCGGAGAATTCGCGCGCAGCTTCAGCCCGGCTGCGCGCCGTGGAACGCATCAGAGCCAGGAGAGCCGCATGAGCACCGCAGCTGTCAAGAACCTCACCCTCACGTCCGGCCGGAGCGTTCAGGAGGAAAGCGCACGCAAGGCGCGGACCCCGCTGTCGCTGGTCCGCTCGATGCCCAGGAAACGCCGTGCTCCCTTCGTGGTTCTCTGCTTTGGGATGCTCGCGGTGGCGCTCATGGCGGTCCTGGTCCTCAATATCTCCGTGTCCACGGCCCAGTATCAGCTCGTAAAGCTCCGCAGCGAGCAGACGGCGCTCACGAAGCAGAACCAGGATCTGACACAGCAGGTCCAAAACTTCGAGGCTCCCCAGAATCTCGCTGCCAAGGCCTCACAATTGGGCATGGTTGCTTCCACCGGCAAGGGCCAGATTGATCTGTCCACATTGACTGTCAGCGGAAAGGCCAAGCCGGCGGTCAAGGGCGACTCCGCAGGTGCCGTGATTGCCGCTCCGGCAGTCCCGGGCCAGCTGAACGTTGTCCCGCCGGCGAGCACCAACGATCCGCTGGAAAGCAGGAGGCCCGCGGGCAGCGGGAAGGCCGAGGACAGCAAGAAGTCCGCGGACAGCAAGAAGGCTAAGACCCCCGCGGCTGCAGCGAAGCCGGCGGCGGTCCTCAACGGAGGCACCATCCCGGCGCCGGAACAAAAAGCACCGGGGCAGTAACTGGGACGGATGCGGCGACTAGCCGGCAAGGCAGGCAGTAAGGGATGATCGTGGCGCAAGGCACCGGCAAGGCAGGCAGGCAGAAAGTCCCAAACGCCACTAAGAGACTCCGCCTCGGCCTGAGCATCATGCTGGCCCTGCTCCTCGTGGTCGGCGGAAAGCTCTTCCTGGTCCAGGGCCTCGACGTCGGCGGCATGGCTGAAGCCGCCCTTGATAACCGGTTGCGGCCCACCGTGCTCCCCGCGGAGCGCGGTAGCATTGTCGATGAAAACGGCACGGTGCTGGCCAACAGCGTCATCCGCTACAACATCACGGTTGACCAGGCTGTCAACACCAAGACGGAATCCTTCAAGCGGCTTGAAACGGTAAACGGCAAGGAAGAGCTGGTTACGGTATCCCGGGACCAGGGGATTTCCGAGCTCGCCGACGTCCTGGGCATGGATACACAGGACGTCCGGAAGGCCGTCACGGGTGAGCGGACCTACTACGTCGTGGCAAAGGACCTCAAGCCAGACGTCGAGGACCGCGTGTCCAATCTGCAGATCCCCGGCATCCTCTCCGAAGGAACCAGCAAGCGCGTCTACCCCAACGGTTCGGTGGCCGGCGGCATCGTGGGCTTCCTGGAGAACGGCACCACAGGCCAGGCCGGACTGGAACAGACCCAGGACGAAATCCTGAGGGGGACTCCGGGCAAGCGCCTGTTTGAGATCGGCGCCGACGGCCTCCGCATCCCGGTGGGAGTGGACCAGCTGACACCGGCGCAGGACGGCAAGGACGTCAAACTCACCCTGAACTCCGATATCCAGTACTTCGCGCAGCAGGCGATCCAGAGCCAGTCGGACAAGCTCAGCGCCGAATGGGGCGTCATCATCGTGTCCGACGTGAAGACCGGCAACATCATTGCGATGGCGGATACCAACGCCCCTGATCCCAACGATCCCGGCAAGGTGGCGGCGAAGGACCGGGGCGTGCGGTCCGTGACCGCAGCGTACGAGCCCGGATCCGTGGAGAAGCCACTCACAACCGCCGCGCTGATCCAGGAAGGCAAGTCCAGCCCGCTGGACACCTTCACGATCCCGCCGTCCCTGGTGATCGACGGCCAGCAATTCGATGACGCGTTTTCCCACGGAACAGAGAAACGGACCCTCGCCGGCATCATCGGCTACTCCATGAACACAGGAACCGTGATGGCGGGCAGCCGCCTGACCAGGGACCAGCGGCATGACTGGCTGCAGAAGTTCGGCATCGGGGAGGCGCCGGACATCGGACTTCCCGCTGAAGCGAAAGGCATTCTGACTCCGGCGGCGCAGTGGGATGACCGACAGCAATACACTGTCCTGTTTGGCCAGGGCGTGTCCCAGTCGACGTTGCAGACCGTGCGTGCTTACCAGACAATTGCCAACGACGGAGTCATGCTGCAGCCGCGGCTTATCGATAGCTACATCAGTCCGGACGGCAGCGAAGAGAAGGTGCCGGCCAAACCGTCCCGCCAGATCGTCTCCAAAAACACAGCCAAACAGGTCCGGGACATGCTTGAAAGCGCCGTGACCGAGGGCGAAATCAAGGAAGCGGCCCTCGACGGTTACCGGGTCGGCGCCAAGACAGGAACATCCGAATCGCCATGCGACGACGGAACAGCCGGGTTCTGCGGCTACACCGCTTCTATCCTGGGAATGGCGCCGATGGACGATCCGCGGTTTATTGTTGAGGTGGTCCTGCAGCGGCCCAAGGGATCCATTTATGGAATCACCAACGGGCCTGTGTTCCGCTCGGTCATGAGCCAGGTACTGCGGACGTACAACGTTCCGCCGTCCACCGGTGAACCGGCCAGGCTGCCGCAGTACGCCAAGTAGCACGCCCGCTAACAAAGACCGCGGCGCACCTGAACAAACCGTTCTGTCGTGTCCGTTGGTCCACTAGTACCAACGGAGATCCACTTGTCAGAGCACAATGCCCCCGGCACTGCCGATGCCCCGGACGGAGAGGAGTCCCTCAGCGGATTCCGGCCCACGGCCGTCGCCGCAGTCGAGCTGGGTGTCATCGGCCAGTCGGTCGGTGTCACTGTGGCCGGAGCCTCGGCGTCAGTCCCCGTTACCGGCATCTCGCTCAATTCGCGCACGGTGGAGCGGGGAGACCTGTACGTCGCATTGCCCGGTGCGGCCCGCCACGGCGCCGACTTCGCCACTCCGGCGATCGAAGCCGGAGCGGTTGCCGTCCTGACGGACGACGCCGGCGCCCGGCTCCTCGCATTGTCGCCCGATATCTCCGTGCCCGTGCTCGTAGTGGACCAGCCACGCGCGGTGGTGGGACGGCTTTCCGCGCTGATCTACCGAAGCCAGGCCGCTGACAGCCCTTCCCCCGCGCTCTTCGGCGTCACGGGCACCAATGGCAAGACGACCACGACGTACTTTGTCAACGCCCTGCTGCAGGCACTGGGCAAGAAGACCGGACTGATCGGCACCATAGAGATAGTGGCCGGCGGCAAACCGATTCCCAGCCTCCTCACCACGCCTGAGTCCACCGACATCCATGCCCTGCTCGCCCTGATGCGGGAGCGCGGCCTGGATGCAGCGTCCATGGAAGTGTCCTCGCACGCCGTGTCCTTCCGCCGCGTGGACGCCGTGGTCTTTGACGTCGTCGGATTCACCAACCTGACCCAGGACCACCTGGACCTGCACGGCACCATGGACGACTACTTCCGGACCAAGGCAGAGCTTTTCACCGCGGAGCGCGCCCGCGCCGCCGTCGTGACGGTCGACGACGAATGGGGACGCCGTCTCGCCGCCGAGGCAGGGCTCCCGGTCACCACCCTCGGCACCCTGCAGCCGGGCGGCCGGCAGACGGGCACGGTTGAGGCGCCCGACGCCGACTGGATCGTGGCCGATCCGCGGCCAAGGGGCCTTGGCACGGAATTCACCCTCCGCGGCAGGACCGGCACGGAGCTGCGCGTCCACACGGGGCTGCCCGGCGCATTTAATGTCTCCAACGCCGCTCTGGCGCTTGCCATGGTGCTGGCAGGCGGTGCGGATGCGGCAGACGTCCAGGCGGCGCTGGACACCAGCGACCCCTTCACCGTGGCCGTGCCGGGCAGGATGCAGCTCGTGTCCGCAAAGCCCGCAGCCGTGGTGGACTTCGCGCACAATCCCGATGCCTTGGCGCGTGCCCTCGAGGCCGTCCGGTCCACGGACCCCGCCTCCAAGGTCATCGTGGTTTTCGGCGCCACCGGACAGCGCGACCAGGGGAAGCGGCCGGCCATGGGAGCCATAGCGGCCCGGCTTGCCGACGTCGTGATCATCAGCGACGACGACCCCCACGATGAGGACGCCGCGGCGATCCGTGCGGACGTGCTGGTCGGAGCAACCGACGCCAAAGAGGCAGAACAGCTCGATTGCCGCATCATGGAGGTCTTCCCCCGCGACGCCGCCATCCGAGAGGCAGTCGAATTGGCGGCTCCGGAGGACACCATCCTCATAGCCGGGCGCGGACACGAAGTATGGCAGGAGGTCAAGGGAGTCAACCTTGCCCTCGACGACAGGGTGGAGCTCCGGAACGCCTTGACGGCACGAGGATTCACCGTTCTTGAAGACGACCGGATAGAGTCCTAGACCGACATGATTGCACTAACTGCGGCGGAAATCGCCGAAATCACCAACGGCCGCCTGCTTGCCGACCCCGACGTCACCCCGGGATCCGTGGTGACCGACTCGCGCGAAGCCATCAACGGTTCGCTGTACGTGGCCAAGGCGGGCGAAAACGCTGACGGTCACGCGTTCGTGGGCGCGGCGTTCGCCAAAGGCGCTGTGCTGGCCCTCGCCGAACGCGAAATCGCCGATGACGCCGGCCGGATATATCCGTCGGTGATCGTCGACGACGCCGTACTGGCCATGGGCGCCATGGCAGCGGAGCAGGTCCGGCGGATCCGGGCCCGCCGCGAGGCCACCGGCGAACAGCTCACCGTCATCGGCATCACCGGTTCGGCAGGCAAGACCACCACGAAGGACCTGCTGGCCGGGATCCTCTCCACGGAAGCCAACACGGTGTCGCCCCGGGGGTCGTACAACGGTGAGGTGGGAGTTCCCCTCACCGTGTTCCAGGCAGGTTTCGACACCCGGTTCCTCGTCATCGAAATGGGCGCCACCGGCATCGGGCACATCCGGTACCTGGCCGAGATGGTCGCCCCGGAGATCGGCGTCGTGCTGGGCGTGGGAACGGCACATGCCGGCGAATTCGGCGGCGTCGAGAATATTGCCGCCGCCAAGGGCGAGCTCGTGGAAGCACTAAGCGCCACCGGTACCGCCGTCCTGAACCTGGACGATCCGCGGGTTGCCGCCATGGCGAAGCGCACTCCCGCCGCCGTGCTCGGCTTCTCTGCCCGGAATGCCGAAGCCAGCGGACCCGTTGTCCGTGCCGAACACCTGGACACGAACGCGTCCGGCCACCCCGAGTTCGACCTTGAACTGCCGGGGGAGGCGGCTGTCCGGGTGAGCAGCAGGCTTATCGGAGAACACCATGTCTCAAACCTGCTCGCGGCAGCAGCCGCCGCGCATGCTGCCGGCATCCCGGCCGCACACATCGGCGATTCACTCAGCTCGCAGGCCGCCGCCAGCCGCTGGCGCATGGAACGGACGGAGCGGCCAGACGGCGTCACCGTCATCAACGACGCATACAATGCCAACCCTGAATCCATGCGGGCAGCACTCCGGACCCTTGCCGACCTCGGCCAGGGGCGCCGGACCTGGGCCGTCCTCGGAGCCATGCTCGAACTTGGCGAGGATTCCATCCGCGAGCACACCGCCGTGGGCACCCAGGTGGTCCGGCTCAACATCTCACGCCTGGTGGTAGTGGGGCGGGAGGCGCGGTCGCTGTACGTATCGGCCGTCCAGGAAGGGTCCTGGGGCGACGAATGCGTCTTTGCGGAGACCGCGGACGAAGCCTATGACCTGCTCCAGGCGCAGCTCGAACCCGGCGACCTGGTGCTGTTCAAATCCTCTAACAGCATCGGACTTCGCCATTTGGGCGATCGGATAGCATTGCCCCCACAAAACCGCGCAACTGCCAACGAAGGGAGCGAGCTGCTGTGATTGCACTTCTTATCGGCGCTGGCCTGGCCCTGCTGATGGCATTGGTAGGAACTCCGCTGTTCATCCGTCTGCTGGTCCGCAAGGGCTACGGCCAGTTCATCCGGGACGACGGCCCCACGTCACACCACACAAAGCGCGGCACGCCCACCATGGGCGGCGCCGTCGTTGTGGGGGCGGTCCTGGCCAGCTACGGACTGACGCACCTCATCATGTGGCTCCTGAACCCCAGATCGGCGGGCCCGTCGGCGTCCGCCCTGCTCCTCCTGTTCCTCATGGTGGGCATGGGCCTGGTCGGTTTCCTGGACGACTTCATCAAGATCTCCCGCCAGCGCAGCCTCGGCCTGAACGCCAAGGCCAAGCTGATTCTCCAGGCCGCCGTGGGCGTCATCTTTGCCGTGCTGGCGCTGTACTTCCCGGACCCGGACGGGCTCTCCCCGGCGTCCACCAAGATTTCCCTGGTCCGCGACATCCCGTGGCTGGACCTCGCCTTCGGCGGCTCGGTGCTCGGCGCGATCCTCTTTGTGCTCTGGTCCAACCTGATCGTCACCGCCGCCACGAACGGCGTCAACCTGACGGACGGGCTGGACGGACTGGCCGCGGGCGCCGCGGTGATGGTCTTCGGCGCATACACCCTGATGGGCATCTGGCAGAGCAACCAGGCGTGTGGTTCGCCCCGCCAGGCCGGGAGCGGCTGTTACTCCGTGCGGGACCCGCTGGACCTCGCGCTGCTTGCCGCCATCATGAGCGCGGCGCTGGTCGGCTTCCTGTGGTGGAACACCTCACCCGCCAAGATCTTCATGGGCGACACAGGATCCCTGGCCATCGGCGGGGCCATCGCCGGGTTCGCCATCCTGTCGCGCACCGAACTGCTGCTCGCCTTCATCGGTGGCCTGTTCGTGCTCATCACGCTCTCGGTCATCATTCAGGTGGGCTACTTCAAGATCACCAAGGGCAAGAGATTCTTTAAGATGGCTCCGTTGCAGCACCACTTCGAACTCAAGGGCTGGGCGGAAGTCACCGTCGTTGTCCGGTTCTGGATACTGGCCGGACTTTTCGTGGCCGCGGGTCTGGGCATCTTCTACGCAGAATGGGTGGTCCTGCTGTGAGCAGCAACGAATCCGCCGCCGACAGGCTCAAAGACCTCGTCAGCTGGGACTCCGACTGGGCCGGACTTCGCGTGGTGGTCACCGGAATCGGCGTCTCAGGCTTCGCTGCTGCGGACACACTGATTGAGCTGGGAGCCCGTGTGGTGGTGGTGGATGCCTCCGCCACCGACATCGCCAACGCCAAGGCGGATACCCTCAGGATCGTCGGAGCCGTGGATGTTCTGCTGGGCGAAAGCGCCGTCCGCTCCGTGCCGAAGATCGACGGAATGAAGCCGGACCTGATCGTGACGTCGCCGGGCTGGCGGCCGGACCAGGCCCTGCTGGCGGCCGCCAAGCGCGCGCACATCCCGGTGTGGGGCGACGTCGAGCTCGCCTGGCGCCTGCGCGTCCGCGAGGGCCGCAAGACGGCTGACTGGCTGACCATCACCGGCACGAACGGAAAGACGACGACGGTCGGCCTGACCGAATCGATGCTGCGCGCAGCCGGGCTCAAGGCCCTGGCCGTCGGAAACGTGGGCACCCCCATCCTCGACGCCCTTCGGGATCCGGTCGAATACGACGTCCTGGCGGTGGAGCTTTCCAGCTTCCAGCTGCACTGGTGCGAATCCGTGTCCGCCGTGGCGAGTGTCTGCCTCAACGTGGCCGAGGACCACGTGGACTGGCACGGCTCGTACACGTCGTACCTCGCCGACAAGGCAAAGATTTACGAACACACCCAGAAAGCCTGCATCTACAACGCCGAGCAGATCGAAACCGAACGCATGGTGGAGAACGCGGATGTCGTGGAAGGCTGCCGCGCCGTCGGCTTCACCACCCTCACCCCGGCCATCAGCATGCTGGGCGTCGTCGAGGGCCTGCTGGTGGACCGGGCGTTCATCGCCGAGCGCAAGGACAGCGCTGCCGAGCTGGCGTCGATGTCGGATCTCGGACCGGTGGCTCCGCGCCACATGGTGGCCAACGCGCTGGCGGCCGCCGGGCTGGTGCGGGCCTACGGGCTCAAGCCCGAGCATGTCAGGCAGGGGCTGAGGGCCTACATTCCGGGAAGCCACCGCATCCAGCCCGTGGCCAAGCAGAACGGCGTGCTCTGGATCAACGACTCAAAAGCCACCAATCCGCACGCCGCAGCCGCATCACTGTCCGCCTTCGACCCGGTGGTCTGGATCGCCGGCGGCCTGTCCAAGGGCGTCAACTACGACGAACTCGTGCGCGACAACTCCGGCCGGCTCAAGGGCGTGGTGCTCATCGGCACCGACACGGCGGCACTGGAAGACTCCCTGCAGCGACACGCTCCCGATGTCCCCGTCATACGGCCGGCCACGGGCCACACTGAAATGGTGCAGCCTGCCGGAACCGGACATGACGCCGCGCCGGCTTCGCCAGAGACCGGTGAGGAAGTGATGGCACGGGCCGTCGCTTCGGCGGCGCAGCTTGCCACCTCGGGTGACACTGTGCTCATGGCCCCGGCGGCTGCTTCCATGGATCAGTTCTCTTCCTATGCTCACCGTGGCGACGCCTTCATCGAAGCAGTCCGCGAGCTCGTGGAAGGGCAGGCCCAGACCGGCAAGGAGTAAGAATGGTCAGCACGCCCACACGTCCCGCGGCCGCCAGAGCGCGAACCGCGGACACGGCTCGTGGGGCTGCCGTGAAGACCGCCGGCAAAGACCCGGGGCCGAAGCCTCCTGCGGTTGCCGGGCTGCTGCGCTGGTACCGCACTTTCTGGTCAGCCCTTGAGGGAACCGGGAAGTCGCGCAACGGCTCAACGTACTACCTCATCCTTGGCACCACCCTCGCCCTGACGGCCATCGGCATCATGATGGTGCTCTCGGCATCCAGCGTGGAGGCCATCGCGGCGGGGGAGTCGCCCTACACGGCTGCCCTCAAGCAGGGGCTGTTCGCGGGGATCGGCATCTTCCTGATGTTCATGCTGTCCCGGATCAACGTGGTCTGGCTGAAGCGCCTTGCGTGGCCGGGCATCATCCTGGCGTACGGCCTGCTCGGGCTGGTCCTGTTGATCGGCACCAGCGTCAACGGCAACAAGAACTGGATCGAGGTGGGCCCGTTCTTCACCCTGCAGCCGTCCGAGGCGGCCAAGCTTGCCCTGGCGCTGTGGATGGCCACGGTGCTGGCCAAAAAATCGCGGCTGCTCCAGCGTTGGCAGCATGCCGTCATCCCGGTGGTCCCGCTCGCGCTGGGCGTCATCGGACTGGTTCTTGCCGGCAACGACCTTGGCACCGGCATGATCATCATGATGATCATGGCCGCGGCCCTGTTTTTCGCCGGCGTGCGGCTGTACCTGTTCGGCTTCGCGGCGATCGCCGGCATGGCAGCGACGGCGGTCATGGCCATGACCAGCTCAAACCGCATGTGCCGCATTACCTCGTGGTGGACGGGACAGTCCTGCGGTGACGGCACCGACGCCAACTACCAGTCAACCAACGGCCTGTACGGGCTGGCCTCCGGCGGCTGGTTCGGCGTCGGGCTCGGGCAGAGCCGGCAGAAGTACAGCTGGATCCCCGAAGCCCACAACGACTTCATCTTCGCCATCATCGGCGAGGAACTCGGGCTGGTGGGGACCGTCGTCGTACTGATTCTCTTCGCCATCCTGGGCGCCGCGATCTACCGTGTGGTGGTGGCGCAGGAGGACCTGTTCCACCGGGTCCTCGCAGGCACCATCATGGTGTGGCTGCTGGGCCAGGCAACGGTCAACATGGCAGTGGTCACAGGCCTGGTCCCGGTGATTGGTGTTCCGCTGCCGTTCATTTCCTACGGCGGATCGGCCCTGCTCATGTCGCTCTGCGCAATCGGCGTAGTGTTGTCACTGGCCCGGGTCCAGATGGCGCCCAACCTTCGGCCCCGGAAACTGCTCGGCCCGCTCCGGAAGCCCGGACGCAAGAAACCCCGTACGAAAGCGTAAACAGCACCTGATGAAAACCGAGTCATTGTCCGTGGTCCTCGCCGGCGGCGGAACGGCAGGCCATATAAATCCGCTACTGGCCATCGCCGCCGCCATCCGTGATGCGCGTCCCGATGCCCGGCTGCTGGCCGTGGGAACCTCCGCCGGCATGGAGACCCGGCTGGTTCCGGCCGCGGGCCTGGAGCTCGCCACCATTGACCGTGTCCCGTTTCCGCGCCGGCCCTCCGTGGACCTCCTGCGCCTGCCCGGCCGCCTGGCCGGTGCCGTGAAGCAGGCCGGACGCATCCTCGATGACGCCAAGGCGGACGTCCTCGTTGGAGTCGGGGGTTACGTCTGCACGCCGATGTACCTGGCCGCCTGGAGGCGCAGGATTCCGATCGTCATCCACGAAGCCAACACCCGGCCCGGCCTGGCCAACAGGGTGGGTGCGCGGCTGAGCAGGCACGTGGCCGTGGCCTTCGCCGGCACGCCGCTGAAGAACGCCCGGCATGTCGGCATGCCGATGCGCCGTGAAATCTCCGCGCTGGTCCGGGCCACCGCGCGCGACAACGCCATCGGCGCCCTGGGCCTGCAGCCGGACAAGCCGGTGCTGATCGTGACCGGCGGCTCGTCCGGAGCCCAAAGCATCAACCGGACGGTGGCCGCCTCCCTCCAGGCCTTGGCGGACGCAGGAATTCAGACGCTCCACATCACCGGACGTGGAAAGTCGGTTGAGGACAGCGGAGGCAATCCCCTGCAGGCCGACGGCTACCGGCAGCGCGAATACGTGGACGGCATGGAAACGGTCTACGCCGCGGCGGACCTGCTGCTCGCCCGGGCCGGAGCGGCCACGGTGAGCGAGGTGGCCGCCGTCGGCGTTCCTGCAGTCTTCGTGCCGCTGCCCATCGGCAACGGCGAGCAGGCACTGAACGCGGACGGACTCGTGAAGGCCGGGGGCGCCCTGATGGTGGCGGACCGGGACTTCACCCCCGACTGGGTCCGGACCCAGCTCATTCCGCTGCTCACGGACCGGGCCAGGCTCGGCTCCATGGCGGCGAACTCCGAAAACCTCGGCATCAGGAATGCCGATCGGCTCATGGCCGATCTTGTACTGGAAGCGGTATCCAAATGACCAGCAACGGCCCACTTCGCCAGGACGCGCTTGGCCGCGTGCACTTCATCGGGATCGGCGGGGTGGGCATGTCCGCCGTGGCCAGGATTATGGTGGCCCGCGGCGTGCCGGTGAGCGGATCCGATGCCAAGGACCTGCCGGTGATGGCAGACCTCGCGGCAGCCGGAGCGAAAGTTTCGGTCGGGTACGCCGCGGCGAACCTGGGCGACGCCCAGACCGTCGTGGCAGGTTCCGCCATTCGCGCTGACAACCCCGAACTTGCCGCCGCGAGGGCTGCCGGGCTTCCGGTCCTGCACCGCTCCGAGGCCCTGGCGGCCACCATGGCCGACGACCTCGTGGTCACCGTGGCCGGCACGCACGGGAAGTCCACCACGACGTCCATGATCACCGTGCTGCTGCAGGGCGCCGGCCTGGATCCCTCCTTCGCCATCGGCGCCAACGTCCCGGCGCTCGGCGTCAACGCCGCGAACGGCAGTACCAACGTGTTCGTGGCTGAGGCCGACGAATCCGACGGGTCGTTCCTGAACTACCGCCCGCGGATCGCCGTCGTCACGAACGTTGAACCGGACCACCTGGACCATTACGGCACGGCCGAGGCAGTGTACGAATCGTTCGACCGCTTCACGGCCCTGCTGCCCCCGGAAGGCGTGCTGGTGGCGTGCGCGGACGACGCCGGAGCGCTGGCGCTGGCCCTCCGCACACGTGAACGCGGAAACACCCGTGTTGTCCTTTACGGCACCTCTGATGCCGCCGACCTCAGGCTGCACGACGGCGGCCCCGGCGACGTCGCGATTTCGACGGCGGCCGGGCAGTTTCCCCTCACCCTGCAGGTGCCGGGGCGGCACAACGCGCTCAACGCTGCGGCGGCGATGGCCGTGGCACTTGAACTGGGCGTCGAGGCAGGCTCCGCCGCCGCGGCCCTGGCAGGTTTCTCCGGTGCGTCCCGGCGGTTTGAGTTCAAGGGAGAGGGCAGGGGAGTGCGGGTCTACGACGACTACGCCCACCACCCCACGGAGGTCCGCGCGGCACTTGCGGCCGCCCGCTCTGTTGCCGGCACCCACAAGGTCCACGTGCTCTTCCAGCCGCACCTGTTCTCCAGGACGAGGGAATTCGCCGCGGACTTCGCCGACGCCCTCAACGCAGCCGACACCGCCCTGGTGCTGGACATCTACCCTGCCCGGGAAGATCCCATCCCCGGTGTGAGCAGCGCACTCATCGCCCAACACCTGGGTCCCGGCGGGCGCCTGGTCGAAGCCGGCGCCCCGGCCGTGGAGGCTGTCACCTCCGCCGCGCAGCCGGGGGACATCATCCTCACCGCGGGGGCCGGGGACGTGACCGCCTACGGGCCCCTCATCGTGGAGTCCCTCAGTGGCTAGCAGCCGCCGCCCCACCTACAAGCCCGTGCGGCCGGGGAGCCGGGACAAGGCGCCGGAATCGCGCGAGGCGACGCAGCCGGGCGTGATCTCGGCGTCCAAGAGCGCACCCGTGCAGCCATCCGCTCAGCCGGCCGGGCAGGCGCCTGGGAAGCAGGCGGTGGGGGAGGCGTCCGGGAAGCAGGCGGCGGGGCAGGCGTCCGGGAAGCAGGCGGCCGGGCAGGCGTCCGGCGGCAAAGCCGAACCGGGCAACGTTCTCGCCTTTCCCGAGCCCAAGGGCAAACGCCTCAGGCGCAATATCATCGTGGCGTCGTGCATCGTTGCCGCCCTTGTTGCGGGCCTGCTGCTGGCCGCGGTCTACTCCCCGGTGCTCGCCGTCCGGACGGTGACGGTCAGCGGCACCAAGCTGCTCAAACCGGTCCAGATCCAGGCGGCACTCAAACCGCTTCTGGGTACGCCGCTGCCGCAGGTGAGCGATGAGGACGTCAACGCACTGCTGAAGCCGCTCGTCCAGATCAAATCGGTGACCACCCAGGCGCACCCGCCTTCCGTCCTCGTGGTCCAGGTGCATGAGCGGGTGCCTGTGGCACTGGTCAAGCGCGGCAAAGAGTACCTGCTCGTGGATGTGGACGGCGTGCGGCTCGGCGCCACGGCCGATCCGGAATCGGTGAAGCTGCCGGTCATCGACGGCGGAGCCGGCACGATCGGCAAGGATCTGTTCCAGGCGACCACCGCGGTTCTTGGCGCGCTTCCCGCCACTGTCCTTGCCAGGCTCTCCAACGCTTCGGCCAAGTCGGTGGACGCCGTGGAACTGAAGCTCGTGGACGGCCAAACGATCATTTGGGGCAATGCGGGGGAGAGGGAGCTGAAGGCACGCGTGCTGGAGGCCCTCCTCAAGGTTCCGGCCGATCCGGCAAATCCCGTCAACATCTACGACGTCAGTGTGCCGCGGCATCCGGTGACGCGCTGAACCGCTCTATTTCGCGGTGATTAGCACGACACGCGGCGGCGGTTATTGAATGTACGAAGCATAGGAAATAGCGTCACAGATGAGTTACTTGACATAACTATAACCTTCAACTCGAAGGTTAAGGTTCGGAACTTCAAGCTCGACTCCATCAGTTTTCGCAATAGGACACGAACAAGGGACACGTAACGTGGCAGCTCCGCAGAATTACTTGGCCGTCATCAAGGTCGTCGGCATCGGCGGCGGTGGCGTGAACGCAGTCAACCGCATGATCGAGGTGGGTCTCCGCGGTGTCGAATTCATCGCCATTAACACCGATGCCCAGGCCCTGCTGATGAGCGATGCCGACGTGAAGCTTGACGTCGGACGCGAACTGACGCGCGGCCTTGGTGCCGGGGCGAACCCCGAGGTCGGCAAGCAGGCGGCCGAGGATCACGCCGACGAGATCGAGGAAGTCCTCCGCGGAGCCGACATGGTGTTCGTGACTGCCGGCGAGGGCGGCGGAACGGGAACGGGCGGCGCGCCGGTTGTTGCCCGTATCGCCCGCTCCCTCGGGGCGCTGACCATCGGCGTTGTGACGCGCCCGTTCACTTTCGAAGGCAGGCGCCGCGCGGGCTCCGCCGAGGCAGGCATTGACGCCTTGCGCGACGAAGTGGACACCCTGATCGTCATCCCCAACGACCGCCTGCTGTCCATCAGTGACCGCAACGTCTCCGTCCTGGATGCGTTCCGCTCCGCGGACCAGGTCCTGCTGTCCGGTGTCCAGGGCATCACGGATCTGATCACTACGCCGGGCCTGATCAACCTCGACTTTGCCGACGTGAAGTCGGTCATGCAGGGTGCGGGATCCGCACTCATGGGCATCGGTTCGGCGCGGGGCGAAGACCGGGCGGTCAAGGCCGCCGAGTTGGCCATCGCCTCGCCGCTGCTGGAAGCTTCCATTGACGGTGCCCACGGCGTCCTGCTTTCCATCCAGGGCGGTTCCGATCTGGGCCTGTTCGAGATCAACGAAGCAGCCCGCCTGGTGCAGGAAGTAGCCCACCCCGAGGCCAACATCATCTTCGGTGCCGTGATCGACGACGCCCTGGGCGACGAGGCGCGGGTTACGGTGATCGCCGCCGGATTCGACGACGTCAAGGCCACGTCGCCGTCCATGGACCAGTCGCTGCCGCAGTCGGCCCCGCAGCGCCCGGCAGTGCCGGCCAGCGCACCGGCCAGCCAGGCGCCGTCGAACAGCCAGCAGGTCCATGTCCACCCCGTGCACGCCGGAGTCGGCGCGGCCGGCCTGAGCAACTGGGGCCAGCACCGTCAGTCAGCGGTCCCCGCGGACTCGGGATTCGACGTCGACCTTCCGTCGGTTGTTGAGCCTGACCTGTCCGGCAGCCGCTCGGACGACCTCGATGTCCCGGACTTCCTGAAGTAGGAGGCCGCCGGACGGCACTGCCGTCCCCCCGTCCTCTGCCTGTTGCTCTCCTGATTGTCGGTGTTCTGATTGTTTTTGTGGCGTGCTGAAGTCCTGCCCGGTGTGTCTGTGGGGTTCACGGACACCGGGGCGGGCAATCTCGCATTGCACGTGGGCGACGACGCACCGTCGGTCCTTCGCCGCCGGGTGGAGCTGGAGCACGCGGCGGGCATCGCGCCCCGCCGGTTCCAGTACATGAACCAGGTGCATGGAAACCATGTCTCCGTCGTTGACGCCAGCTGTGAGGCGCCGACGGCGGATGCCATGGTGTCCCGCAGCCTGCCGCTGGCTGTCATGGTGGCTGACTGCATTCCCCTCGTTCTCGTAGGCGCCGGTGCTGCCGGCCACGTGCTGGGCGTCGTCCACGCGGGACGTCCGGGGGTTTCCGCCGGGGTCATCCCGGCCGCCGTGGAGCAGATGCGCGCCGCGGGGGCCACGGAAGTCCGTGCCTGGCTCGGGCCGTCCGTGTGCGGACGGTGCTACGAGGTGCCGCCGGAGCTGCGCGCGGACGTTGCCGCCGTCGTGCCTTCCGCCTGGTCCACCACATCCTGGGGGACGCCGGCACTCGACCTGCCCGCTGGCGCCGCGAGCCAGCTCGAATCACTGGGGGTGCCCATCGAATACCGGGGCCCGTGCACCCTCGAAAACGACACCCTGTTCAGCTACCGCAGGGATACCCAATCGGGGCGGTTCGCCGGGCTGGTCTGGGCACATGACTGAGGCGGACCAGGTGCGGGACGATCCGCGGACGGACCAGCTCCGGCAACGTCTGGAGGCCGTCAGGCGGCGGATCTCCCAGGCGACGGCGGCAGCGGACCGCAACGATGATCCTCCGCGGCTGATCGTTGTCAGCAAGTTCCACCCCGCCGAGGACGTGCGCCGGCTGGCCGGGCTCGGAGTGACTGACTTCGGCGAGAACCGCGACCAGGAGGCATCGGAGAAGGCGTCCATGCTCGTGGAGCTGGACCTCAGGTGGCACTTCGTCGGCCAGCTCCAGAGCAAAAAAGCCAAGACCGTGGTCCGGTATGCCCATGCCGTCCACTCGGTGGACCGGCCGCAGCTCGTGGCGGCGCTTGAAAGGGCCATGGCAGCCGAACAGGAAAGGTCCGGGCGGGGCAGCCTCGATTGCTTTATCCAGGTGAGCCTTGAGGACGACGCCGGTGCCCACCGGGGCGGTGCAGCCCCGGCTGACGTTCCGCTGCTGGCCGAACAGCTGGAAGAAGCCGGCGGCCTTCGGCTGGCCGGCCTCATGGCGGTTGCGCCCCTGGGTGCCGATCCGGACCGGGCGTTTCAGAAACTGTCGGCGATTTCAGCACGGCTGAGGGACGATTACCCCGCGGCGACGGGGATTTCCGCCGGCATGAGCCAGGACCTCGAAGCGGCCGTGCGGTTCGGTGCGACACACCTCAGAATTGGCTCGGATATTCTCGGTTCGCGCCCTGCCGTGCGGTAGCGTCTGAGTATTGGAAGTGAATGGCGGGCATTTCCAATGCTGTCAGGACCTTTGGGCGGCCCGCTTACGGACACGATTAGGAGTCGACCATGGCCGGCGCTCTGCGCAAGACAATGATCTATCTTGGGCTCGCCGATGGCGATGAACAGTACGAGTCTGAGCTTTCCACCCAGCAAAAAGACGAGGACCACTCAATGGAGCATGACCGTCAGGAACGCCGCGCACCGGCGCCGGTCCGCGAGGTCGTCCGTGAAGTGCCACCAGCTGCCGAAGAGGAATACCGCGCACCCGTGACACCCATCAAGCGAGCGGCTTCGAGCCGCGAAGAGACGACCGGCCTGCGGCAGATCACCACGATCCACCCGCGGTCCTACAACGACGCCAAACTTATCGGTGAAAGCTTCCGGGACGGCATCCCCGTCATCATGAACGTCACCGATATGGGTGAGGCCGACGCCAAGCGCCTCGTTGACTTCTCCGCCGGCCTGGTTTTTGGCCTGCGCGGAAGCATTGAGCGCGTGACCAACAAGGTCTTCCTGCTGTCGCCGTCGTACATCGAGGTCATCGGAGACGACAAGAAGGCCAGCGAGACCACCGCCAGCTTCTTCAACCAAAGCTAAGAAGGCTCTCCGGATGCCAGGCAGGGACACCTGCCTGGCATCCGTGCTGAAATAGTGGGAGCACAAACAGGCAAGATCCACAGGACACCGCGGTATCCGGAATGAATCATGGAGATATTGGTTAGCTCATGGGAATAGTATTCGGGCTCGTCTATATCGTGCTGCTGTTTATCTTCGTGGCCCTGATTGTCCGGCTGGTCTTTGACTGGGTCCAGATGTTCGCCCGCGAATGGCGTCCCCGCGGCATTGCCCTGGTGGCGGCCCACGCGGTGTACTCCGTCACGGACCCGCCCCTGAAGGTCCTGCGGCGGCTCATTCCGCCGCTGCGGCTCGGGGGCGTCTCGCTTGACCTTGGTTTCCTGGTGCTGTTCATCGCCCTCAGCGTGGCCATGGCCTTCACCAAGACATTCGCATAATTTTCATATCAGCTTGCAGCGCAACGGCCGTTCCTGAACTGGAGCGCCGCCCGCGCGGAGAATCTCCGGTTTGACATCACCGTGTTGAATTAGAGGAACCAGACCATATTTAGGTACCGTAGTTTTGACGGCCGGAAGGCCTACTGACTAACTAGACCAACGAGGTGACCAGATGGCTTTGACGCCAGAAGACGTTGTCAACAAGCGCTTTCAGCCGACCAAGTTCCGCGAAGGCTACGACCAGGACGAAGTTGATGACTTCCTGGACGAAATCGTCGTCGAACTGCGGCGCCTGAACCAGGAGAACGACGAACTTCGCAAGAAGCTCGCCGAGGTCAGTTCGGGATCGCCCGCAGCCGCCGCAGCGGTCGCACCCGTGGTTGAAAAGGTCCCGGCGCCCGCCAAGTCGGACAAGGACGAATCGCGTGCCAAGGCCGAAGCTGAGGCCAAGGCCGCTGAACTGGCCAAGAAGAAGGAAGCCGAGCAGGCCGTCCCCGCACAGGTTCCCGCCGCCGCGGGCCAGAACGCCTCCGAGTCGGCCGCCGGCCTGCTGGCCATGGCGCAGCAGATGCACGACCGCCACGTTGCGGACGGCCAGGACCAGCGCGACAAAATCATCGCCGAAGCACAGATCGAGGCAAGCAGCCTCGTCAACGATGCCCAGGAGAAGTCCCGCAAGATCCTCGGCGCCCTGGAGCAGCAGCGGTCCGTCCTGGAGCGCAAGGTGGAGCAGCTCCGCGGCTTCGAGCGCGACTACCGCTCACGCCTGAAGGCCTACATCGAGGGCCAGCTGCGCGACCTGGACGCCCGCGGTTCTGTCGCTGCCCCTGAGGTCGGCGAAAGCAGCGCTGCCGTTTAGCACGTATTCTTGAAAGCCGGTGGCTGAGGATTCCTCGGCCACCGGCTTTTGTGATTAACAACGGTTCCCGAATGAAAGCACCATGACTGACGAACTTGCCGCTGACGCAGCGCACCCAGCCCCATCTTCACCGCGGCCACGGCGCGCCGTGCTGTTGTTCCTGTTCGCGGGCTTCGCGGCGTTCGCGTACATCTTCGATCAGCTGACCAAGCTGTGGGTCACCAGCAACATGGTCGAAGGCGAACGGATCCCCGTGCTCCCGCCGGTGCTGCACTGGTACTTCATCCGGAACTCCGGGGCCGCCTTTTCCATCGGCGAGAACGTGACCTGGGTGTTTACGATCATCATGGTCGCCGTGGCCGTCGCCATCCTGTTCCAGCTCCGCAAGCTCGGTTCGGCCTGGTGGGCGCTGGCCCTGGGCCTCCTGCTGGGCGGCGCGCTGGGCAACCTGACCGACCGCCTCTTCCGGGAGCCGTCCTTCGCCATGGGGCATGTCGTCGACTTCATTCAGCTGCCCAACTTCGCGATCTTCAACATTGCAGACTCGGCTGTTGTCTCGTCGGTGGTCATCATCTGCCTCCTGACGCTGCGGGGCATTGCCCTGGACGGGTCGCACCACCTGGTGGCCAAGCGGGACGGAGCCAAGGATGTCTGAGCGCCTCGTAGTGCCCGACGAGCTTGACGGCAGCCGGGTGGACGCCGGCCTGGCCAAGCTGATGGGCATGTCGCGGTCTCTCGCGGCCACGCTGATCGCCGAAGGGAACGTTCTCAGCGGCGGCAAACCTGTGGGGAAGTCCGCCAAACTCACGTCCGGCGCCGTGCTGCACGTGACGGTCCCGGAGCGGCGGGATCCCCTGGAAGTAGTGGAGGAAGTAGTGGAAGGCCTGAAGATTCTGCTGGACGACGACGACTTCGTGGTTGTCGACAAGCCGGTAGGGGTCGCGGCCCATCCGTCTCCCGGCTGGGTGGGGCCGACGGTCGTCGGCGGACTTGCCGGCGCCGGTTACCGCATCTCGACGTCCGGCTCCCCGGAGCGGGCGGGCATCGTCCACCGGCTCGACGTCGGAACATCCGGCGTCATGGTGGTGGCCAAATCGGAACAGGCGTACACGGCCCTCAAACGGGCCTTCAAGGAGCGCACCGTGGACAAGGTCTATCACGCCGTTGTCCAGGGCCTCCCGGACCCCCTGCAGGGAACCATCGACGCACCCATCGGCCGGCATCCGGGCCACGACTGGCGGTTCGCCGTCATCGAGGACGGCCGCCCGTCGGTCACGCACTACGAGGTCCTTGAGGCGTTCGGGAAAGCGAGCCTCGTGGAAGTGCACCTGGAGACGGGCCGGACCCACCAGATCAGGGTCCACTTCGCCGCGCTCCGGCACCCGTGTGCCGGCGACCTGACCTACGGGGCCGACCCCCGGCTGGCCGCCACGCTCGGCCTCACCCGCCAATGGCTGCACGCACGCCAACTCGGCTTCGACCACCCGCGGACGGGGGAGCGCGTGACGGTCACCAGCGACTACCCCGAGGACCTGGCGTACGCGCTCGAAGTCCTGGAGTCCGGCAAGGCCTGAACGCCCGGCGGCCGCCTGCCCGTCCCCGGACGGGCGGCGTGGTCGCGGTGAATGTCTGCGGGCGGCACTAGAATGGTCCGGTGACTTCCAGCAATGACTCGTTCGTCCACCTGCACACCCATACCGAATACTCCATGCTGGATGGTGCGGCCCGCCTGGGGGAGCTGTTCGACGAAACCGAACGCCTGGGGATGCCCGCCCTGGCCACGACGGACCACGGCTATCTGTTCGGCGCGTTTGATTTCTGGCGCAAGGCCACAGACAAGGGCATCAAACCGATCATCGGCGTCGAAGCCTACGTGACTCCCGGGACCGCCCGCGGTGACAAGAGCCGGGTCCGCTGGGGCGAGGAAAGCCAGCGCAAGGACGACGTCTCCGGCGGCGGCTCCTACACCCACATGACCCTGCTGAGCTACAACAACGTGGGCATGCGGAACCTGTTCCGTGCCTCTTCGATCGCCTCATTGGACTCGGTCTTCGGCAAATGGCCCCGGCTGGACCGGGAGCTGCTGAACACCTACTCGGAAGGGCTCATCGCCACCACCGGCTGCCCCTCCGGTGAGGTCCAGACCCGGCTGCGGCTCGGCCAGTACCGCGAAGCGCTTGAGGCTGCCGCAGAGTTCCGCGACATCTTCGGCGCGGAGAACTACTTCTGCGAGCTCATGGACCACGGCCTGGACATCGAACGGCGGGTCACCGGCGATCTGCTGCGCCTGGCCAAGGACCTGAACCTGCCTTTGGTGGCCACCAACGACCTGCACTACACGCACGAGCACGACGCGAAGGCGCACGAGGCCCTGCTGGCCATCCAGTCGGGTTCCACCCTCCTGGAGCCGACCTACGACAACGGCGGCTCCCGCTTCGCGTTTTCCGGCAGCGGCTACTACCTGAAGTCACCGCAGGAAATGCGTGAACTCTTCCGCGACCACCCGGAGGCGTGCGACAACACGCTACTGATCGCCGAGCGCTGCGAAGTTTCGTTCAACACCGGCGCGAACTACATGCCCCGGTTCCCCTGCCCGGAGGGGGAGGACGAAACGTCCTGGCTGGTCAAGGAAGTCGACAAGGGACTTCATTACCGCTATCCCCAGGGCATCCCGGACAAGGTCCGCAAGCAGGCCGACTATGAGCTGGAAGTCATCACCTCGATGGGCTTCCCCGGCTACTTCCTGGTGGTGGCCGACTTCATCAACTGGGCCAAGAACAACGGCATCCGGGTGGGTCCCGGACGTGGCTCGGGTGCAGGTTCCATGGTGGCGTATGCCATGCGCATCACCGACCTTGATCCGCTGCACCACGGCCTGATCTTTGAGCGCTTCCTCAACCCGGACCGCGTCTCCATGCCTGACTTCGACGTCGACTTCGATGACCGGCGCCGCTCCGAAGTGATCGACTACGTCACGCGCAAATACGGCGACGAACGTGTGGCGATGATCGTCACGTACGGCACCATCAAGACCAAGCAGGCCCTCAAAGACTCTTCGCGCGTGCTGGGCTACCCGTTCAGCATGGGCGAGCAGCTGACCAAGGCGCTGCCGCCGGCCGTGATGGCCAAGGACATTCCGCTGGCCGACATCCAGAATAAGGAAGCCAAGCGCTACAGCGAAGCCGGTGACTTCCGCCAGCTGATCAGCACCGACCCCGAGGCCGCCAAGGTTTTCGAGACCGCACTGGGCATCGAGGGCCTGAAGCGGCAATGGGGCGTGCACGCCGCCGGTGTCATCATGTCTTCGGACCCCATCATCGACGTGATTCCGATCATGCGCCGCTTCCAGGACGGCCAGGTCATCACCCAGTTCGACTATCCGACGTCCGAAGGCCTTGGCCTGATAAAGATGGACTTCCTCGGGCTGCGGAACCTCACGATCATTTCCGACGCCCTGGAAAACATCAAAATGAACCGCGGCGTGGACCTGGATCTTGAGACCCTGGCCCTGGACGACGCGGCGTCCTACGAGCTGCTGGCCCGGGGCGACACGCTGGGCGTTTTCCAGCTCGACGGCGGACCCATGCGGTCGCTGCTCAAGCTCATGAAGCCTGACAACTTCGAAGACATCTCCGCTGTTCTGGCCCTGTACAGGCCCGGCCCGATGGGCGCCAACGCGCACACCGACTACGCGCTGCGCAAGAACAAGATCCAGGAAGTCATCCCGATCCACCCGGAGCTCGAGGAACCGCTCTCCGAAATCCTCGGCGGGACATACGGCCTGATCGTGTACCAGGAGCAGGTCATGGCCGTGGCGCAGAAGCTCGCCGGTTACACCCTCGGCCAGGCCGACATCCTGCGCCGCGCGATGGGCAAGAAGAAGAAATCCGAGCTGGACAAGCAGTTCGCCGGCTTCTCCCAGGGCATGCAGGACAACGGCTATTCGATGGCCGCGGTCAAGACCCTCTGGGACATTCTGCTCCCGTTCTCCGACTACGCCTTCAACAAGGCGCACTCGGCCGCCTACGGCGTGATCTCCTACTGGACCGCGTACCTGAAGGCGCACTATGCGCCGGAGTACATGGCCGCTTTGCTGACTTCGGTCGGCGATGACAAGGACAAGTCGGCGATCTACCTCAACGAGTGCCGGCGGATGGGCATCACGGTGCTGCCGCCCGACGTCAATGAGTCAGCCCTCAACTTCACCCCTGTTGGCAACGACATCCGCTTCGGCATGGGCGCCATCCGCAACGTCGGCGTGAACGCCGTCGAAGCCATGGTGGCGGCCCGCGAAAAAGAAGGCGCCTACACGTCCTTCAAGGACTACCTCATGAAGGTCCCCGCGGTGGTCTGCAACAAGCGCACCATCGAATCCCTGATCAAAGCAGGCGCGTTCGACTCCCTGAACCACCACCGGCGGGCCCTGGCCATGATCCACGAAGAGGCCATCGACTCCGTGATCACGCTCAAACGCAACGAGGCCATCGGGCAGTTCGACCTCTTCGCCGGCTTCGAAGAAGCCGAATCCGAAGCGTCACTGAGCATCGAGATTCCCGACCTTCCCGAGTGGGAGAAGAAGGACAAGCTTTCGTTCGAACGCGACATGCTCGGGCTTTACGTCTCCGACCACCCGCTGCAGGGGCTGGAAGGGCTCCTGAGCCAGCACGCCGACCAGTCCATCACCTCGATCATCGCCGAGGACGGCCCGCACGACGGCGCGATCGTCACCATTGCGGGCATGATCACCTCGCTCAGCCGACGGATCGCCAAGGCCAGCGGCAACGCGTACGCCCGGGCGGAGATCGAGGACCTCGGCGGTTCCATGGAAGTGATGTTCTTCGGCCAGGTGTACGGCCCCATCGCGTCGGTCCTCGCCGAGGACCTGATTGTGGTGGTCAAGGGCCGCCTCCAGCGCCGCGACGACGGCGCCATCGCCTTGAACTGCATGGAACTTTCCGTGCCGGACCTCAGCGAAGGCACCAACGGGCCGGTCGTGATCACGATGCCCACGCACAAGGCCACGGAGGCCGTGGTCACCGAACTCGGGGACGTGCTGCGCAACCACCGGGGAAACTCGGAGGTTCGGGTCCACCTGCAGGGCGACACCCGCGTCGAGGTCATGGGCCTGCCCGTGCACCTGCGGGTCAACCCCAACCCGTCCCTCTTCGGCGACCTCAAAGTGCTGCTCGGTCCTGCCTGCCTGGACGCCTGAGCCGTCCGGCCTGCAGGGTGTCCGGGGCGCCGTGCCGGCGCCCCGGGCCCTGGGGCCGCGGGCGTGCCAGGGCGCCTGCCTAGATTTCGTAATCGAGCGGAACCGGCTGCCCGTAGGCTCCGGAGTGGTAGAGCAGCGGTGAGCCGTCCTCGCCCACTTCCCCCTCCACGACTTCCACTACCACCACGGCGTTGTTTTCGAAGGACAGCCGCATCTGGATCTTTCCGATCAGCCACCCGGCCACATCCTTGAGTACGGGCACATCGTAGGGCCCGAGGGCCCAGTGGTCCCCGGCGAACCTCTCCTTGGTGCGCGCAAAGCGGTCAGCCAGCTCCTGGTTGTCCAGCCCCAGCATGTGGACGCCGATGTACGTGGTGTTGGCAACGGCCGGCCATGAGCTCGAGCTGCGGGCCATGTTGAAAGTGAAGCGCGGCGGCTTGGCGGACAGGGATGCCACCGAGGTTGCGGTGAACCCGTAGGGCACGCCGTCGTAGTTCACCGTGATAATGGCCACGCCCGCTGCGTGGCGGCGGAACATTTCCTTGAACGTGCCCTCGAAGGCGCCGTCATCTGAGGCCACTGTGATCGATCTCCCTGCTGAACCTGTCGGTGGTTGTGTCTCTACTACAAGACTATTGGGCTTCCCGGGTGTTGCATCATTCGGCCGCAGCGCAGTCCGGTTTCCGCAACGCGGACCAACATTTGTTAACGTTTCTTCATGACACAGCCTGCAACCGCGCCTCCGGTCCGCCACCACCACCAGCCGGATGGCGCCCCGGAAAGCGTCCGGCGGAGCTGGCCGTGGGTCGCGGGCATCATCGGAGCGGGCATCCCGGCCGGGCTGCTGTGGTGGCTCCTGGCGCCGGGCGGAATGAACCTACTCTCCGGCAACGCCGAGCTGGCATCCGGGACCAACAGCGAGGGCTGGCTCCCGCGGGACCTGGTCCTGGCCGGGCTGTTCGTCTTCGCCGGCAGCCTCGTGGCCGTGCTGCTGGCCGGTCGCAAGGACGGCGGAACGCGCCGGATGCTGGTGTTGTCGGTGGCCGCCGGCGGGGCGGCAGCCGTCCTCGCCTGGCAGATCGGAGTGCTGGCGGGCCTCTGGCTGGGGCAGCCCCAGGACACGTCGGCCAATGCCAGCGTCGCATTCTCGCTGAGGTCCCACACCGTCCTGCTGCTCTGGCCGGCGGCCGTCGCGGCCGGCTTTTTCGCCCTGCGCGTGATCAGCCTGCTGGGCAAGTCCAAGGACCCGGCCGCAGGGCAAGACGCAGGGCACGACTACTGACAGCGCCGCCGTCCGGCGCGCTGACCGGACCGCATCCCGTAACACCGCAGGGGCCGGTGCCGCGGCGCGTAAAATGAACGGGTGACCACTTCTCCGGACAGCTCCGTACGCCCGACATCCCCCGCCGTCGAATTCCGCACCGTTGACCTGCGCGGCCGGCGACTGAGCCTCGCGGAACTCCGCGAGGCCGTGCCGCGGGCACGGCACCAGACGATGGCCGACGCAGAGCAGAAAGTCACGGACATCATTTCCGCCGTCCGCCAGCGCGGCTTTGCCGCCCTCGCTGAATTTGCACAAGCGTTCGACGGCGTGGAGCAGGCGCATCCGCGCGTTCCGGCGGAGGCGCTCCAGTCAGCCCTGGACGGCCTGGACCCGGCCGTGCGCTCAGCGCTTGAGGAGTCCATCAGCCGCGCCCGGCGGTTCGCGGACGGCCAGAGGCCGGCCGACGTCGACGTCTCCCTCGGTGACGGCGCCGTGGTGAGCCAAAAGTGGGTTCCGGTGGCCCGCGTGGGCCTGTACGTGCCGGGCGGCCTAGCCGTCTACCCGTCGTCGGTCATCATGAACGTGGTTCCTGCCCTGGCTGCAGGCGTGGAGTCCATCGCACTCGCGTCGCCGCCGCAGAAGGACTTCGGCGGGCTCCCGCACCCCACCATCCTGGCCGCCGCCGCGCTGCTGGGCATCGGCGAGGTGTACGCGATCGGCGGGGCCCAGGCCATCGCCGCGTTCGCCTACGGAGTTCCCGGCGGGGACGGCGAGCCGGCGCTGGAGCCGGTGGACGTCGTGACCGGACCCGGGAACATCTTCGTGGCCACGGCCAAGAGGCTCGTCAAGGGCGTCGTGGGCATCGATTCCGAGGCGGGCACCACGGAAATTGCCATTCTGGCGGATTCGACAGCCCGGGCCGCCTTCGTGGCCGCGGACCTGATCAGCCAGGCCGAACACGATCCGAAGGCCGCGTCCGTCCTGATCACGGATTCCCTCCGGCTTGCCGCGGACGTGCGGGAGGAACTCGAGCTTCAGGCAGCCTCCACCAAGCACGGCCAGCGCGTGCGCGAAGCCCTGTCCGGGCCGCAGTCCGGCGTCGTCCTCGTGGACGACCTCGAGCAGGGGATTGCGGCCTGTGATGCCTACGCTGCAGAACACCTTGAGATCATGACGGCGGACGCCGCTGCGGTGGCATCGCGGATCCGCAATGCCGGCGCCATCTTCGTTGGGGACTACAGCCCCGTCAGCCTCGGCGATTACTGCGCCGGCTCCAACCACGTCCTGCCCACCAGCGGAACTGCGGCATTTTCGTCGGGGCTCAACGTGACCACGTTCCTGCGGGCCATCCAGGTCATCAACTACACGGAGTCCGCTTTGGAACAGGTCACCGGACACATCGTGAGCCTGTCCGGCGCGGAAGACCTCCCGGCACACGGAGACGCCGTGACAGCCCGCTTCAGGAACGGTCGCTAACCACTAGATGTAGTAATTACAGGCTTGTTATTCAGCTACATGTAGCCGTAAACTGGATCCGGAACAAACTCCGGCACCTCTGAAGCCGGGAGCGCCATTACGCACCGGGGAAGGAACAGCGTGTACTGTCCGTTTTGCCGTAACCCCGACTCCCGCGTGGTGGACAGCCGGATGGCCGATGACGGCTCCGCCATCCGCCGCCGCCGGCAATGCCCCGAGTGCGGGCGCCGGTTTACCACGGTCGAAACAACCAGTCTCTCGGTGATCAAGCGTTCCGGCGTGGGCGAGCCCTTTAGCCGCAGCAAGGTCATCAACGGCGTTCGCAAGGCCTGCCAGGGCCGGCCGGTCAGCGAGGACGACCTCGCCATGCTGGCGCAGGAAGTCGAAGAAAACATCCGGGCCTCCGGCGCGGCGGAGATCGACGCCCACGAGGTGGGCCTGATCATCCTCGGCCCGCTGCAGAAGCTGGATAAGGTGGCGTATCTCCGCTTCGCCAGCGTTTATCAGGCCTTCGAGTCGCTGGAAGACTTCGAGTCCGCCATTGCGCTGCTTCGCCACGAGGCCGAAGTGGAAGCCAAGGGCGCCGAAGCCAAGCGTTCCGAAGGCAAGAGCTCCGAAAAGAGCCCGCTCTAAGCTCCGGTGGCGGCAGCGGAGGGGAAGCCGCGGCCGCCACCGGCTCCAGTAGGACAAACGAAGGCGGCAGACATTGTGTCTGCCGCCTTCCGCGTAGCCGGTCGGGTGCTGTTGCAGCCTCCGCTACCGGCCCTGTCCGGAGCTACTTCGCCAGGTCGTGTTGCAGTGCAATTTCGATGGCGGCGCCCACGATCCCGGCCTCGTTCTTCAACACGGCGGGAACGATCGGCGTGCGCAGCTTCATGTGCGGCAGGTATTCGTCCGCACGCTTGGAGATGCCTCCCCCGACGATGAACAGCTCGGGGGAGAAGAGGAACTCCACGTGGGAGAAGTAGCGCTGGAGGAGCACGCTGTACTCTTCCCAGCTGAGGCCGTCCCGTTCCCGAGCCACGGCGGAGGCCTTGGTTTCGGCGTCGAAGCCGTCGATCTCGAGGTGGCCGAGTTCAGCGTTGGGTACCAGTTGGCCGTTGAAGATGAACGCCGAGCCAATGCCGGTGCCGAGCGTGATGACCAGGACCGTGCCGCCAATTCCCGCGCCTGCGCCGTAGCGGGCTTCCGCGAGGCCAGCGGCGTCGGCGTCGTTGATAACTTCCACCGGACGGCCCAGGCGGGCTGTCAGCAGCGCGTCGATGTCGGTGTCGATCCAGCTCTTGTCCACGTTGGCGGCGGAGTGGACCACGCCGTGCTGGATGATGCCGGGGAACGTCACACCAACCGGGCTGTCAGCGTCGGGGGCATCAGGGCGCGACGACAGTTCTTCGACCACCTGCGCCACTACTTCCGCGACCGCTGCCGGAGTTGCCGGCTGGGGCGTGGCCAGCCGGAAACGGTCGCCGATCAGCTTGCCCTTCTTCAGGTCGACGATGCCGCCCTTGATTCCGGTTCCGCCGATGTCGACGCCAATCAGCGGCGGGTTCTTGCGGGTCTTTTCGTCCTTCTTGGCCAATGGAATTCCGTTCGTGGCAGGGTAGGGGGCTTGGGAGGGCAAGGGTGGCTTGCCGGATTGCGGCCGGGGCGGCCCGCAGAGGTTAGGGAAGAGTCAGGATTTCGGCGCCCGATTCGGTGACCAGGAGCGTGTGTTCGAACTGCGCGGTGCGCTTGCGGTCCTTGGTGACCACCGTCCAGTCGTCCGCCCACATGTCCCATTCGATGGTGCCGAGGGTCAGCATGGGCTCAATGGTGAACACCATGCCCGCTTCGATCACGGTGTTGTAGGCCGGAGCGGCGTCGTAATGCGGAATGATGAGGCCGGTGTGGAACGCCTCTCCGACGCCGTGCCCGGTGAAATCGCGGACCACGCCGTAGCCGAAGCGCTTGGCATAGGACTCGATGGCGCGGCCGATCACGTTGATCTGCCTCCCGGGAGCGGCCGCCTTGATGGCCCGGTTGAGGGATTCCTTCGTCCGCTCCACGAGCAGGCGCGATTCCTCATCCACGTCTCCGACGAGGAAGGTGTAATTGGTGTCGCCGTGCACACCGCCGATGAACGCCGTGATGTCGATGTTGAGGATGTCACCGTCCTGAAGCACCGTGCTGTCCGGAATTCCGTGGCAGATGACTTCGTTGAGCGAGGAGCACAGGGACTTCGGGAAGCCGCGGTACCCGAGCGTGGAGGGATAGGCGTTGTGGTCCAGAAGGAACTCGTGGCCGATCCGGTCCAGTTCGTCAGTGGTGACGCCCGGCGCGATGTGCTTTCCCACTTCCACGATCGCCTGCGCCGCTATCCGGCTGGCGAGGCGGATCTTCTCAATGGTTTCGGCCGATTTCACCTCGGAGCCGGTGAATTTGGCCGGGCCGGGCTTGCCGACGTACTCGGGCCGCGGGATCGACGCGGGTACGGGCCGCTGCGGGCTGACAGATCCCGGGGTGAGCGTGCCGGTGGGTGCGGTCGAGGCTAAGGAAGGCATAGATTGATCATATAAGGCACCGCAGAATGCCATGTAAATTTATGCGGCATCCCGGCCCCGTTGCGGGTTACGTTACGTGGATCACGTCGGCGGGGCCGGCTGCCAACCGGAAGCGAGGAACGTCGATGCCCGAGTACTGGTACAACGTGAATACCCACGAGGTCGAAGAAGACGCGATGTCCGACTGGAGCCAGCTGATTGGCCCCTACAAGACCCGGCAGGAAGCGGAACACGCCCTCGAGAAGGTCAAGGCACGCAACGAAGCCTGGGAAAAGGGCGACGAGGACTGACCAGCGAGGACTGACCGCGGACGTGTCCTAGAAGGAGTGCTCCGGACCCGGGAACTGGCCCGAGCGGACGTCGTCGCCGTACGCCTTGGCGGCATCGCCCAGTAGTGTCCGCAGATCCGCGTACTGCTTGACGAACTTGGCCATCTTGCCGCCGCGCAGCCCCGCCATGTCCTGCCAGACCAGGACCTGGCCGGTGGTCATGTTGCCGGCCCCGATGCCGATCGTGGGCACCTGCACTGCCGCGTCGACGGCCGCTGCCGTCTCGGCGGGAACCATTTCCATGAGTACGCAGAATGCGCCGGCGTCGGCGAGGGCCACCGCATCCTCGATCAGCCGCGCCGCGTCATCGCCGCGGCCCTGCACGCGGTAGCCGCCGAGGGAGTGCTCGCTCTGCGGGGTGAAGCCGATGTGCGCCATGACGGGAATGCCCGCCTGCACCATGGCCCTGACCGTTTCGGCGTAGAACTTGCCGCCCTCGATCTTGACAGCGTGCGCCAGGCCCTCCTTGAGGAAACGGACGCCCGTGGCAACTCCCTGCTGCGGGGATACCTCGTAGCTGCCGAAAGGAAGGTCCGCCACCACAAGCGCCCGTTTGGCCGAACGCGAGACGGCGCGGCACAGCGGCAGCAGCTCATCGACGGTGACGGGGAGGCTGGTCTCGTTGCCGAACACATTGTTCGACGCCGAATCGCCCACCAGCAGGACCTCGATGCCGGCCTGGTCGAAGATCTCGGCCGAGTACTGCTCGTAGGCGGTCAGCATGGCGAATCGTTCACCGTTGGTTTTTGCCTGCTGCAGGTGGTGCGTGCGGATTCGGGACACGGCCTTCTTGGGAGTTTCCGACGGCGGCGCCGCAGCCCCCGCGGGGCCGTTGCCGTAAGGTGCCGGTACTTCCGCGGACATGCTTGAGTCGGAACTGCTGCTTGAGGCCATGGCAAGAGCGTAATGCGATACCCGCGGTCCTAGCCACCGGGCGGCAGGGGCGCGCGGGTGATTCGCATCACAACCCGGCCGTCCGCACGCGCCTCGCCGGGTCCTGCCGGCCACTGGTCCGGCCCGCCCGTCGTGTTAACGCTGTGTTACGCGGGGCAGCTGCGCCAGCATCATGCGGAAATGCTTAGTAAAGTGATTCGTGAGCTGCCACGGCTTCGTCATCAACGGACCCGGGGCATGGACGTTGACCCGGAGAAGAGGCCTTCATGGACCGCCAGCAAGAGTTTGTCCTGCGCACGATCGAAGAGCGTGACGTACGGTTCGTGCGTCTGTGGTTCACCGACGTCGTGGGTTCACTCAAGTCTGTGGCCCTGGCGCCGGCAGAAGTTGAGGGTGCCTTCGAGGAGGGCCTGGGCTTCGACGGCTCCGCCATCGAAGGACTGGCCCGTGTCTTCGAGTCGGACATGCTGGCCCAGCCGGATCCCTCCACGTTCCAGATCCTGCCGTGGCGCGGCGAGACGGAGCAGACGTCCCGGATGTTCTGCGACATCCTGACGCCCGACGGCGAGCCGTCAGCCGCCGACCCCCGCAACGTCCTCAAGCGCACCCTGGCGAAGGCCGCGGACATGGGCTTCACGTGCTACACGCACCCGGAAATCGAGTTCT
This sequence comes from Arthrobacter sp. Soil736, assembly GCF_001428005.1. Classification (GTDB taxonomy): domain Bacteria; phylum Actinomycetota; class Actinomycetes; order Actinomycetales; family Micrococcaceae; genus Arthrobacter. Next base: position 69,294 of record NZ_LMSB01000019.1, on the reverse strand, counting down.
ACCTCCTCAAGTCCCAGGAGCCCGGTCCCGACGGTTCACCGATTCCGGTGGATGAGGGCGGCTACTTCGACCACGTCCCCGGCGGCGTGGCACAGGACTTCCGCCGCACCGCGGTGACCATGCTCGAGTCCGTGGGCATCTCCGTGGAGTTCAGCCATCACGAGGCCGGACCGGGACAGAACGAAATCGATCTTCGCTACGCGGACGCACTCCAGACGGCGGACAACATCATGACGTTCCGGACCGTCATCAAGGAAGTGGCGCTCCAGCAGGGCACCTACGCCACCTTCATGCCCAAGCCGTTCACGGCGCACCCGGGCTCCGGCATGCACACGCACTTCTCGCTCTTTGAGGGCGACACCAACGCGTTCTATGAGGCCGGTTCCGAGTTCCAGCTCTCGGAGACCGCCCGCCAGTTCATCGCCGGCATCCTCAAGCACGCACCGGAATTCACCGCCGTGACCAACCAGTTCGTGAACTCGTACAAGCGCCTTTGGGGCGGGGGAGAGGCACCCAGCTACCTGAGCTGGGGCCACAACAACCGCTCGGCCCTGGTCCGTGTCCCGCTGTACAAGCCGGGCAAGGGGCAGTCCGCACGCATCGAGTACCGCGGCATCGACTCGGCGGCCAACCCCTACCTCGCCTACGCGGTGCTCCTGGGTGCCGGACTGAAGGGAATCGAGGAAGGCTATCAGCTCCCCGCCGCGGCGGAGGATGACATCTGGTCGCTGAGCTCGGCGGAGCGTCGGGCCATGGGCCACGATCCCCTCCCTGCGAGCCTGCATGACGCCATCCGCGCCATGGAGGACTCTGAACTCATGCCGCAGATCCTCGGCGAGCAGGTCTTTGAACACTTCCTGCGCAACAAGCGGGCCGAGTGGCAGGACTACCGCCTCCAGGTGACGCCCTATGAGCTGCAGCGCAACCTCGCCATCCTTTAGGCGATCGCGGTGAGCCTCGCCCGCCGTCTCATATCGGCCGGCTTCAGCGACCTGGAAAAGGGCGAAAGGTTCCTGGCTGCCCGCGAGCTGGAGGGCATTGACCAGGACGTGCTCTTCGCGGGGCTCCAGTTGGCCGCGAACCCGGATGCCGCCCTGCAGTCCCTGGTCCGGCTCATCGAGAAGCACCCGGACCTGAGAAAGCTGGCGGCGGCGGACACTGATACGAGCGAGCCGCTCTACCGTGTCCTCGGTGCCAGCGAGGCGCTCGGTGAATTCCTCATCCGCCATCCGGAGCATCTGGACGCCTTCGATGTGACTGCCAGCCCGGAGCCGCTGCAGGCGGCGCCGGACCAGTTGCGGGCCCAGCTGCTCAGGGCGGTGCGCGCAGACCCGAAGGCCTCACGGCCGGTGGCGGGTATCTCTGGCCCCGAAGCCTACGAGGCGTTGCGGACGGCGTACCGCCGGGGCGTGGTGGACCTGGCCGTCAAGGACCTTTGCGCCGCCGATCCGCTGGACTTCATGCCGGCCGTCGGAGCCGAGCTCGCCGATCTGGCCGGGGCGGCCATCGAAGCCGCCCTCGCTGTCTCCCGGGCCGAGGCGGCCGGGCAGTTCGACGCTGCCGAGGTCGCCGACGTCGCCCTGGCCGTGATCGGCATGGGCAAGTGCGGTGCCCGCGAACTGAACTATATCTCCGACGTCGATGTCATCTACGTCGTGGAAACGGGGCAGCTGGACGACGCCCGCGCGAACACCATCGGCACGGCCTTGGCTTCGGGCATCTCGCGCGCCATTTCGTCGCCGGCGCGGGAACCGGGCCTGTGGGAAGTGGACGCCAACCTCCGGCCCGAGGGAAAGTCCGGGCCCCTGGTCCGGACGCTCGCTTCGCACCAGAGCTACTACGCGCGCTGGGCGGAGAGCTGGGAATTCCAGGCTTTGCTCAAGGCACGGACCATCGCGGGCGACGCCGATCTTGGCAAGCGGTATGAGGACGCGGTCGCGCCGCTGGTCTGGACCTCGGCGAGCCGGGAGGGGTTCGTCGAGTCCGTGCAGGCCATGCGCCGGCGCGTCACTGAACACATTCCCGCGGCGGAGGAACAGCGCCAGATCAAGCTCGGCAGGGGCGGGCTGCGGGACGTCGAATTCACGGTGCAGCTCCTCCAGCTGGTCCACGGGAAGTCCGACGAGACGCTGCGGCGCCGCGACACCACGTCGGCGATCGCCGCCCTGTCCACCGGCGGCTACATCGGCCGCGCAGACGCAGCCGAGTTCGATCACGCCTACCGCTACCTGCGCCTGCTCGAGCACCGCATCCAGCTGTTTCAGCTGCGCCGGACGCACCTCATGCCGGTCAAGGAGGACTCGCTCCGGGCCCTGGCCAAGGCGGTGCTGGGGCCGTTCTCCCTTGACCGGCCCCACCCGGACGCGCTCATGGCGACCTGGCAGAAAACGAAGCGGTCGGTCCGGGAGCTCCACGACCGGATCTTCTACCGCCCGCTCCTGAACACGGCCGCCAAGCTCAGCAGCGAGGACGCCCGCCTGACGCCTGAGGCCGCGCAGGGCAGGCTCGCGGCGCTGGGCTACCGCGATCCGCAGGGCGCCATGCGGCACATCGAGGCGCTCACCGCGGGCGTCAGCCGGCGCGCCGCCCTGCAAAGGCAGCTGCTGCCCATCCTTTTGGGCTGGCTCGCCGAAGGCGTGGATCCCGACGCCGGTCTGCTCGCCTTCCGCCGGGTCAGTGAAGCGCTGGGCACCACGCACTGGTATCTGGGCATGCTGCGGGATTCCGCGGCGGCGGCGGAGCGGCTGTGCCACATGCTGTCCAACTCACGGCTGATTGCCGACCTTCTTGAGGTGTCACCGGAATCCGTGGCGTGGCTGGGGACGGACAAGGAACTGACGCCGCTCAGCTTCGAGGCGCAGTGGCAGGAAATTGCGTCCAAGATGTCCCGGCACGCGGATCCGGAGAACGCCATGAGGCTTATCCGGCTGATCCGCCGACGGGAAATCCTGCGCATCGCCATAGCCGACAGCGCCGGGCTGCTCGCCCAGGACCAGGTGGGGGACGCCCTCGCCGAGACCGACAAGGCGGCCATCCTTGGGGCCTTGCGAGCAGCCGAGAACATCGTCGCTGCATCCGGCCCGCTGAAGACGTCCGTACTCGTGGTGGCCATGGGCCGGCAGGGCGGCCGCGAGATCGGCTACGGTTCCGACGCCGATGTCCTGTACGTCCACCGCGCCCTGCCGGGCGCCTCGGACGACGAAGCCCAGCAGCAGGCCGCGAAGATCGTGGGGCATCTGTCGAGCCTGCTGACCCAGCCGCTTAAACCGGCGATCATGGCCGAACGGGTGCTTGCAGTCGACGCCGACCTGCGTCCCGAGGGCAAGAGCGGCGCCATGGTGAGGTCGCTGGAGTCGTACGCCGAGTACTACCGGCGATGGTCACTGGTCTGGGAAGCGCAGGCACTCCTGCGTGCCCGGCCGATCGCCGGCGACGACCAGCTTGCCGCGGATTTCCTCAGGCTGATCGACCCGATCCGGTACCCGGAATCACTCTCCGAAGCTGACGTCCGTGAAATCCGGCGGATCAAGGCACGGGTGGAATCCGAACGGCTGCCGCGCGGCGCGGATCCCGCCCGGCACCTCAAGCTCGGCCGCGGCGGGCTCAGCGACGTCGAATGGCTGGTTCAGCTCCTGCAGATCCGGCATGCCGGAAAACACCCCGAGCTGCGCACGACGTCAACGCTCGAAGCGCTCCACGCCGCAGCATCACTGGGGCTGCTCGACGCCGGCGACGCCGGGCTGCTCGCGGACGCGTGGCGTCTGGCCAGCCGGATCCGCTCCGCGAATGTGATCTGGACGGGCCGTGCATCGGACCTGTTGCCCTCCTCCCGGCGCGACCTGGAGGCGGTTGCCCGGTGGTGCGGATACGAGGAGGGGATGGCCACGGCTTTCGAGGAAGACTACCTGCGGGTCAGCCGGCGCGCACGGGGCGTCTTTGAGAAGGTTTTTTACGGCCCGTAGGTGCCCGGCGCAGGAAGGAATTCCGGCGGCCGGGGAGGGCTGACACCTTGTAGGCCAAGTGCTAGGTTGGGGCGCATGGCTACCCAAATCTTCATGAATCTGCCCGTTAGGGACCTCGACAGGTCCGTCGAATTCTTCACGTCCCTGGGGTTCTCGTTCAACCCGGATTTCACCGATGAGAATGCCACCTGCATGATCATCAACGACGACGCCTACGTCATGCTCCTCGTCGAGGGTTTCTTCAAGACATTCACGTCCAAGAGCATTGTGGACGCCAACAGCAGCACCGAAGCGATCATGGCCTTCTCCGTGGACAGCCGTGAGGGCGTCGACGACATGTACCGGAAGGCGATCGCCGCAGGGGGTACGGAGTCCCAGCCCGTCCAGGACTACGGCTTCATGTACAGCCACAGCTTCCAGGACCCGGATGGCCACCTGTGGGAAGTGATGTGGATGGATCCGGCCGGACCTCCGGCGGACGCCCCGGCGCCGCCAGCCGGATAGAGACGGCCGCCAGCCGGATAGAGGCGGTGCCGCCAGCGGGATCGAGGCAGCGCCGCGCGGGTAGGCTGAGGTCATGCTTTCCACGGTATGGCTGATCTCCCTCCGGGACCTAGATGCTGATGCCCGGTCCATCCATCTCGGCGAAGTGGCCGGGATGGAAGTGGGGCCCGGCCAGGAGGATTTCGTGGGCGATCCTCTGCGCATGATGCTGGTGGGGCTTGAGGAAGAATCCCGCAGGCCCTACGTCATTGAAGCGGGCGGGGAAGCAGTGGGGGTGCTGACGCTCCAGTCGGGAGCCGCCCGGCTTGCCGGATGGCCGGACGACGATTCCGTGTGGCTGCTCCGGGGATTCCTGATTGACCGGCGCCGGCAGGGCGCAGGCTTGGGGACAGCGGCGGCTGCCGCGGCGGTGGCGGCCGCCGCAAGACTGACGGCGAGAACGGGAAGCGGCCAGGCCGGCGTCGTACTTTCCGTCAACGAACGCAACAGTGCAGGGCAAGCCGCCTACCTCAAAGCAGGATTTGAGGATGCCGGCACATATCTGGGCGGCGACGCCGGGCCGCAGAGGATCATGTACGCCGCCTTCTGAGCCCGCGCGTCCGTCAACACCGGTTGAAGGCGGGCCTCCGAAACCATTGCACGGTGCCCGCTGCGTGCCTAGTCTGTGTCTTGGCAGTGTTCTTCAAACCTTGTTGGGGGGAAGGCTTGAAAGAGTCTTCATCTCGGGGACACTCGCCGGAAAAGGCTGGCTCCACGGTCTCAGCACGCCTGGAGCCAGCTTTCGGCGTTAAAAAGAGAAGTCCGCCCGGGCTGCCGTTGCGGATGCTGGCAGCCCGGGCGGACTTTCTGTGGCTAAACCGGGTTTAGCGTCGGGGTCTGACTAGACGCCGTAGTAGAGCTCGAACTCGTACGGGTTCGGGCGCAGGGACAGCGGGCGGATCTCGTTCTCGTACTTGTACTCGATCCAGGTGTCGATCAGGTCCTGGGTGAACACGCCGCCGGCCTGGAGGAACTCGTTGTCCTCGGCCAGTGCTTCCAGGGCTTCCTCAAGCGTGCCGGGAGCCTTGGGGATGTCCTTGGCTTCCTCGGCGGGGAGCTCGTAGAGGTCCTTGTCGATCGGAGCCGGGGGCTCGATGCGGTTGCGGATGCCGTCAATGCCGGCCATCAGCTGGGCAGCGAACGCCAGGTACGGGTTTGAGGAGGGGTCCGGAGCGCGGAACTCGATGCGCTTGGCCTTCGGGTTGGAACCGGTGATGGGGATGCGGATACCGGCGGAGCGGTTGCCCTGCGAGTAAACCATGTTGACCGGGGCTTCGAAGCCCTTGACCAGGCGGCGGTAGGAGTTGACCGTCGGGTTGGTGAACGCCAGCACGGCCGAGGAGTGCTTCAGCAGGCCGCCGATGTACCAGCGGGCCGTGTCGGACAGGCCCGCGTAGCCCTTTTCGTCGTAGAACAGCGGATCGCCGCCGTTCCACAGCGACTGGTGGCAGTGCATGCCCGAGCCGTTGTCGCCGAAGACCGGCTTCGGCATGAACGTGACCGACTTGCCCCAGGCGTCGGCCGTGTTCTTGACGACGTACTTGAACTTCTGCAGGTCATCGGCAGCGTGGGTCAGGGTGGTGAACTTGTAGTTGATCTCAGCCTGGCCGGCGGAACCGACTTCGTGGTGGCTGCGTTCGACCTCAAGGCCGGCCTCATCCAGGGCAACACACATGGCGTCTCGCAGGTCGGCCTGCTTGTCGGTGGGAGAAACCGGGAAGTAGCCGCCCTTGATGGGCGTCTTGTAACCGAGGTTTCCGCCTTCTTCCTCGCGGCCGGTGTTCCAGGCGGCTTCTTCGGAGTCAATCTTGTAGAAGCTGCCCTGCGGGGAGGACTGGTACTGGACGTTGTCGAACACGAAGAACTCGGCCTCGGGTGCGAAGAATGCGGTGTCGGCGATGCCGGTGGATGCGAGGTAGGCCTCAGCCTTCTCGGCCACGCCGCGGGGGTCGCGGTGGTAAGGGTCACCGGTGCGGGGGTTCACGATGGAGAAGTTCAGCGCGAGCGTCTTCTCCATACGGAACGTGTCCAGGAACGCCGTGGTGACATCCGGAATGAGCTGCATGTCGGATTCTGCGATGCCCTGGAAGCCGCGGATGGACGATCCGTCGAAGAGCTGGCCGTTGACGAAGAAATCTGCGTCCACGCTCTTGGCGGGCACGTTGAAGTGCTGCTGAACGCCAGGAAGATCGGTGAAGCGGATATCGACGAACTTAATATCTTCGTCTTTGATGAACTTGAGGACTTCGTCCGCAGTCTTGAACATCTATGCTCCTTACGCATATGTAATAACTGGCTGGAAAGCCATGTGGCCCAGCGCAATCAGAAGGGGCGAAAACACAAAAGTGCCCCCGCTCCCAGCTCGCTAGCAACTGTTACCACCCTAGGGACACGGGATTTCCCGGCCGTGTCCGCTTTGTTTCCGGCAGGTTACAGAACCGCCTGATATGTAAACGCTATACGGAGTCCACACTGTGGTCCATCCGCATCCACAGTGTGAGCGTCCGTGGCGGACGGGCGGCTCGCTAAACTGGGACGATGGTAGATCGCAGAGACATCGGCTCCTGGCTCAGTGGGCCGGACACTTCCGGCATTTCGAAGTACCCGGGGGAGCGCCTTGGCCTGCCCGAATCGGGCCCCGGGTCCATCGCCCGGGCGGGACGCAGAATCCTGGCGATCACCATCGACTGGACCATAGCGCTGCTGATCAGCAACTTTTTCTTCGCCGGCAACTCCTGGGCCACGCTCGGGGTCTTCGCCGCCGAGCAGATCCTGCTGATCGGCACGCTGGGCTACAGCATCGGACACAGGGTATTGGGCATCCACGTGGTGCGGCTGGGCGGCACGCCGGCCGGGCCCGTCGCGGCGCTCGTCCGCACGCTGCTGCTCTGCCTGGTGGTTCCGGCGGTAATTTTCGATCCCGACCAGCGCGGGCTGCATGACAAAGCCATGAACACCATGCTGGTACGGATGTGACAAAGCTCTGATGCAAGGCCCTGGCCCTTGCATGCCTGCCCTGTTGGTCCCGGCCCTGGTCCGGGCCTCGGCTCCTGCTCGGCCCGCCGACTAACGGGCCGCTGTCTCCTCCACGGCCCGTTCCTGAGCCGGAGTCTCTCCGCGCTTTCGGGCCGCGGTCACATCAGAGGCAGGCGCATCGGCTGCAGAGAGGTGGCCCCGGCGGTCCGCCCAGCGTTCAAACAGCACGGTCACAAAGGGGACGACGGCCGATAGTCCGGCGAACAGCGCCACGGCGAACGGCCAGCGCTGCAGCCGCCACAGGACCAAGGCGGCCATGCCGTAGCCGATGAACAGTGCGCCGTGCACGGGCCCGGCAATTTCCACGCCGAGTTCGGTGGTCCGGGCGACCCACTTGAAGTACATTCCGGTCAGCAGGGCACCCCAGCTGAAGGCTTCGGCCACGGCCAGAAGCCGGAAGACGCGGATGATGGCAGGCGGTGACGGGTATTTCACAGAGGCTCCGGCTTCAGTTGGTGTCGCTGGGCGGGCTTGGCAATCCTGACAAAAGCGCCCCGGGGCCGGCGCTGGTGCGGCGGCCGCCGGGGCGGTTCAGGTGTGGGTTAGCGTCCGCGCTGTGGGCGGGCCTTGTAGGGATCGATGCCCTTGGGGATCGGAAGCCGGCCGCCCAAAGACGAGATGCGCTTCGAAACGGCGCTGACCTCGGTCTTGGTGAGCTCGTTGTTCAGCTTGTTCATCTTTTTCGCGACCTGACTAATCGGGACCTGGCCCTCTCCGCGGCCGCTCTCAATGATGTGGATCGTGACGTTGGGCAGGATCCGGACGAGCTTCTTCCGTTCGGCTTCCACCAGGGGCCTCACGCGGTGCGTCGGTCCCTCGGAGACGAGGACGACGCCGGGACGGCCGATGGCGCGGAAGACCGCGTCCTGCGTGCGCGGGTTGACGGCAACCGGCTGTTCCTCAGTGATCCAGCCCCGCTTCAGCGTGCTCAGGGCGGCGCCCGATGCTCCCGGCTGGTTCTCGATCTGGGCGAACGCAGCACGCTCAGCCCGCCGTGACAGGATCAGGGTGGCGGCCAGGAAGCCGAGCGGGATGCCGATGATCAGGGCGGTGATCCAGTTTTCCAGCACCAGGCCAATGATGAGGCTTACGGCGACGACGCCCAGGAACGCCAGCAGCATTAGCCACGGAACCATCGGATCGTGGCGGCGGGTCATGTTGAAGACTTCGCCGATCTGCTTGAGCCGGCTGGGCTTTTTGACCTTTGCCTCTTTGGGCTTGCGCGAGAAGAGGCCGCGCTTGGGAGCGTCAGCTGCCGGTGAGTTGCTGGAATCAGGGGATTTCGCCATAGTGCCTTAATTCTACGTGATTTACGACAAAGGGCCGGACGCCGGAGGGATCCGGCCCCGGCCCCCGGCCAAGGAAAAGATATGTTTCTTTAGGAGTGCGCTGCGAGCAGTGAGCTGGCTTCCTGGCGGGTGCTGCCGGAGCTTTCGATGTGCGCGAGTTCGGCCGGGATTTCCCAGCCCTTCTTGCGCATGGCGGTGGCCCAGAGGCGGCCGGCACGGTAGGAGGACCGCACGAGCGGTCCGGACATGACGCCGAGGAATCCGATCTCGTCCGCTTCCTGCTGGAGGTCGACGAATTCCTGCGGCTTGACCCAGCGGTCCACCGGGAGGTGGCGCTCGGACGGGCGCAGGTACTGGGTGATGGTGATCAGGTCGCAGCCGGCCTCGTGCAGGTCCCGCAGCGCCGCGGAGATCTCCTCGCGGGTCTCGCCCATGCCCAGGATCAGGTTGGACT
>NZ_LMSB01000019.1:0-59925 GCF_001428005.1 Arthrobacter sp. Soil736 | reverse complement strand
CTCGAAGATGTTGGGGCAGCCGGCCTCCTCACACACGGTGTGGAGGCCCTCCTTCTTGACCAGGTTCTTGAGCTGGACGAACTCCGGGCCCATCTGGACCTTGGCCTTGATCCATTCCGGCTTCCGCTCCACCGGGGTGGCCGCATTGCGCTGCTCGATGCGCAGCATCTTCCGGCCTTCTGGTGCCAGTGTCACAGTAGAGCTCCTTCGGGGGTTGCAACTAGGGCGTCTTCATTCTTGCGCAGTTCTTCGACGATCCGCGAAACGAGGTCTGCCGGGGCGACGTCGCGGCCGGTCTCCCGGGCGATGGTGGTCACGCCCGCATCGGTGATTCCGCAGGCGATGATCTGTCCGTACGGGGCCAGGTCATTGTTGCAGTTGATGGCGAATCCATGCATGGTCACGCCCTCGTTGACCCGGATGCCGATGGCGGCGATCTTGCGGGCGGGACCCTGGTCATCCTCGGCGATCCAGACACCTGCGCGGCCCTTGATCCGGACAGCGGTGATGCCGTAATCGGCGAGGACAGCGATGATCACGGCCTCCAGCCGTTCGACGTAGTCCCGGATTCCGGCTTTGTTCTTCAGCTTGATGATGGGGTAGCCCACGAGCTGGCCGGGGCCGTGCCACGTAAGCTTGCCGCCGCGGTCCACCGCCACCACCGGGGTGCCGTCGAAGGGGCGCTCATGGTCCTCCGTGCGTTTACCTGCGGTGTAAACGGCAGCGTGTTCGAGCAGGAGTACTGTGCTGGGGGCCTTGCCGGCCAGGACGTTCTCGTGGATTTCGCGCTGGAGATCCCAGGCATGCGTGTAATCCACGAATTCAGGGGCGAGACCCAGCTGTGTGAACTCAAGAGTCATGGCATCCAGCTTAGACCCCGGGCGCAATCCTGCCCGATACTGTGCCCAAGCTCTCATTCGGCTGCGGGCCCTCCGCGCTCCTGCGTCGCCTGTGGATAACTTCTGCAGGATGCTTCCGTTTCCGGTAATCCTTAAGCCATGGACGAGGTGGGGGAGGATACGGAGCGTTCCGAAGGCGAACCGGCGGTTCCGGGCTTCCAGGTCTGCCGCTGGCTGGGACGTGGCGGGAGCGCCGGGGTCTGGCTGGTGACCGAGGAAGCAACCGGACGGATGCTGGCTCTGAAGTGCCTGGGCGCAGGCGCGGGCAGTCCTGCCGCCTGGACAGGCGGAGTTCTTGAGGGCGACCTCCGCCGGGAGATCCTGATCCTGTCTGTCCTTGATCATGAGCATCTGGTTAAGGCCCGCGACGTCGTTCGGATCGGCGAACCCGGAGGCAACGGGTTGGGGCTGCTCATGGACTATGCGCCCGGCGGTTCACTGGGCCAGCTCATCCGCGCCCGCGGCAGGCTCAGCGTCGGCGAGACGGTGACCGTCCTGACGCCCATCGCGCAGGTTCTCGGCTACCTCCACGGCAGGGGATTCACCCATTCCGACGTCTCTCCCGGAAACGTGCTGTTTTCCGCGCACGGCAAGCCGCTGCTCGCTGACCTCGGCGTGGCACGGATGGTGGGGGATCCCTCCGGTGTTCCGAACCTTGGAACTGAGGGCTTCACGGATCCTGCTCCGGTGGATGCCGTCCGGGCAGGGCTCCAGCCCGAGCGCGATGTCTACGCTGCGGCAGCGCTGGGCTGGTACTGCCTGACGGGCGAGCCGCCCCTGCCGGCGGCCGACAGGCCCCCGCTTTCGGTGCTCGTTCCGGATGTTCCGGCTGAACTGGCCGCGGCCCTGGAGGCAGGCCTGAGCGAAGACCGACGACGGCGGCCGGCCGCCGCTGAGCTGGCCACGGCCGTCTACCGCAGCGCCCGCGCAACCCCCGTGGACCTGTCCCGCTCCGTGCACGCGACAGTTCTGCCCGAACTCCTGACGCGCCGGCAGGACATGCCGTCCGGCGGCCCGCACCGGGAACGGGTCCGGGCCTGGGGGAGGCGGCTGTCCACTTCCCCGTTGATTCTGGCGGTCGGGAAGCGACGCGGCGGTGGCCACGCCGCCGCGCCGCCCCGCCATGCCAGGCGGTTAGCGGCGGACAGTCAGCACCGCCCCTCCCGGAGGGCCGTAACCCTCAGCCCACAGCGCCGTCGTCGCACAGCAGCCATAGCCGGCATTCTCACGGCGCCGGCCATTGCCGGAGCGTTCCTGCTGGTGCCGTGGGCGCAGTCGTCGCACGATTTGATGGGAAGCCAGACGGGCCGTCCATCCGTGGCCCAGACCGCTTCGGCAGCCCCGGCCCCCGGGCCCGCTCCGGGATCGGGAACAGTTCCGGACGCCGTGCGGAACCAGCTTCGGGCGGGAAATCCCGCTGAAGCTGTCAGGGGACTGGCCTGGCTGCGCTCGATGGCCTTCAGGGAGGGAAAGTCGGAGCTGCTTGCCGAGATCAATGCACCCAACTCGCCGGCGGCGCAGGCCGACAGCAAGATCAGCGCACGGCTGCAGGATTCCGGAAGCGTCCTGGCCGGGTTCACCATGAGCCTCACCTCGGTCCGGACCCTGCCGGAAAGCACGCGGGCGCGAGCGGTGGTCGCGGTGACGTCAGCAACGTCCGGATACGAGGAACGGCTGGCCAACGGTACGGTGGTTGCCGCCAGCGGCCCGCAGCCCGGGCTTGAGCTCCGCCTGGTCCTCATGCCCGTGAACGGTGCCTGGCGGATTGCCGACATCCTGCCGGCGCGATGATGGCGGGATGACGGCGGACCTGCGGTCAGGAGCCGCCGGCCACCCAGCGGGCGGCAACCCGGAGCGAAGGATGCTGCCAGGTGAACCCGTCGCCCTGCAGCAGCGCGGGCTCCATCCGCTGGCTGGAGAGCAGGAGTTCGTCAGCCAGCTTGCCCATGACCAGCCGCAGCGCGGGTGCCGGCGCGCGGAGCAGTGCAGGCCGGTGCAGCGCCGCGGCGAGCTCCGCCACTAGCGTATTAACATCCGCGGCTTGCGGCGCTGAGACGTTGACCGGGCCGGAGAGGCCGGACGTCAGGAGGAAAGCGAAGGCGGAGGAAATGTCCGGAAGCGTGATCCACGGCCAATACTGACGGCCGTTGCCGAGGGGTCCGCCAACGCCCGCCCGCAGCAGCGGCAGGAGCCGTCCCAGCGCCCCGCCGGACCTGCTCAGCACCACGGCCGAGCGCGGCGTCACCACCCGGACGCCCGGCGGCGCCTCTCGGGCCGCGGCCTCCCACTCAACGCAGATCCGTGCCATGATGCCGGCACCGGCGGGTGACTCCTCCGTGACAAAGTCCTGGCCGGCGTCGCCGTAATACCCGGCGCCCGACTGGCTGATAAAGACCTTCGGCGGAGCGTCGAGGTGGCGCATGGCGGCCGCGAGCGTGCGGGTGGGATCGAGCCGTGAGCGGAAAAGTTCGTCGATCCGGCGGCGCGTCCACGGCCTGTCGCCGATGCCGGCCCCGCAAAGGTTGATGACGGCGTCGGCACCCTCAAGGCAGGCCGGGTCAAGGCCGCCGGCGGCCGGATCCCACCGGACCTCGGCCGCGGACTTGGGCGGCCTCCGGACCAGCCGGGTGACCTCATGTCCGTCCGAGATGAGGCGGGAGGAGAGATCGGATCCGATGAGCCCCGAGGAGCCGGCCATGACGATTCGCATGATCCATCTCACCATGTCCCGGCACGGGACGGCACCTCCCGGAAGCCTCTGTTGACTTTGACTATGATCGTACGATGACCTCTTCGAGCTACTTCCGATTCCCGCATGTTCACGGCGATCTGGTCACGTTTGTGGCCGAGGACGACGTCTGGATCGCGCCGCTCGACGGCGGCCGCGCCTGGCGCGTCTCCTCGCTTCAGCTGCCGGCCCGCAACCCCCGGTTCACCCCGGACGGCAAGCGGCTGGTCTGGACGGTCGTGCAGGGAACGGCGCCGGAAGTTGTCATCGCCGACGTCGACGGCGGCGGATACCGCCAGCTGACCTTCTTTGGCCACAGCACCACGAGGGTAAAGGGCTTCACGCCGGCGGGAGACATCGTGGTCACCAGCGCGTTCCGGCAGGCGGAAGGCCGCCACACGCATGCCTACCGGCTGTCCACCGACGGCGGCTGGGCCGAGGAACTCCCGTTCGGGCCGGTTGAATCGGTGGCCTTCGGACCCGAAGTCGGAGATGAAAAGCCGGTGGTCGTGGGCAGCGTCCTGTCCCGCGAACCGGCCTGGTGGAAGCGCTACCGCGGCGGCACTGCCGGGAAGCTGTGGATCGACGCCGACGGCAACGGCGAGTTTGAACGGCTGATGCCGGACCTTGACGGCAACCTGGCCGACCCCATGTGGGTCGACGGGCGGATCGCATTCCTTTCGGACCACGAAGGCTACGGCAACCTCTATTCGGTGCTGCCGGGCGGCGCAGACCTCCGGCGCCACACTGACCACGAAGACTTCTACGTGCGCCACGCGTCCACGGACGGCAAGCGGGTCATTTTCGAATCCGCCGGCGAGCTGTGGATCCTGCCTGAGCTGGCATCCGAGGCCGTCCGGCTGGAAATAATGCTCGGGTCCGCCTCGCAGGGCCGGCGTCCCGCCATGCTCAAGGCTGCCAAGCACCTCGGCGACGTCCGCCCGGACAGCACCGGAGCCGCCAGCGCCGTCGAGGCCCACGGCACCGTGCACTGGCTGCGGCACAAGGACGGGCCGTCCCGCGTGGTCGAAGCCACTCCCGGCGTCCGCGCCCGGCTTCCGCGTCCCCTGACGGACGGCCGCATCGCCTACGTCGCCGATCTTGAAGGCGACGAGGCCCTCTTCATCAAGGAGATTGCCCCGCAGCTGGAAGTGCAGGCAGAGGCGCCGGTTTCTCCGGCGGAACCTGACACGGCGCAGCAGGAACGCGCGTCCTCCGGAGTGTCCCTGCCACTGCCCGTGTCTGCGGCCGGGCTTGTGGGCCACGGCACCGGGCTGGCGGTGGCTGATGATTCGACGGCGGACGTCGCTCCCGCCGAGGCGGAAGACCAGGCCGGCCCGTCGGCGGGCACGGCAGGGGAACCGTCACCGGCGGGCCCGGTGTCGCTGAAGATCTCCTTCCCGAAGCCGTCCCGGGCCAGCGCCATGGAGACGAGCCCCGACGGCCGCTGGGTGGCGGTCGGCACGGCCTTCGGCGACGTTTTCCTGGCAGACACCCGCGACGGAACCATCACCGCCGTGACGAGCATCGGCGAAGGCAGCATCGAGGACCTGTGCTGGTCGCCGGACTCCGCCTGGCTGGCGTGGTCGGAACCCGTGACGTCGTTCGGTTCACGCAGCCGCCTGCGCCTCGTCCCTGTCACCGGCGGGGTCCCTGTCACCGGCGGACAGTCCGGGATCGTCGAGGTGACCGACGGCCGCTTCCGTGACGAGTCGCCGTCGTTCACGCGGGACGGAAAGTTCCTCGCCTTCCTGTCCAACCGCAGTTTTGATCCCGTGTACGACGGACATTCCTTTGACCTGTCCTTCCCCAGTCCCATCAAGCCCTACCTGGTGGCGCTGGCGGCGGAGACAGCATCGCCGTTCGGCCCCAGCGTGGACCTGTCCGTTGAGGCGGCTGCCGCACCCGCCAGCGCAGAAGAGCAGCCCGGGAAGCCCGCTGCGGTGAGGGTGGATGCCGACGGCCTGTCCCATCGCGTCATCAGCGTGCCTGTGCCGCAGGGCAACTACTCGTCATTGACGGCTGCCGAAGGCGCCTTGCTGTGGCTGGACAGCCCCCTCGCCGGTGTCACGGGCGACGGCAGGGCAAGCCTCGAGGACAAGAACGCGGCACCTGGCCTGGTCAGGTTCGATCTGGCCAAGCGCAAGACCGCCACCATCGTTGAGGCGCTCGACAGCTACAGCGTCTCCGGTGACGGCAGTAAAGTGGTGCTGGTCCACGACAAGCAGGTCCGTGTGGTGCCCTCTGACGCGAAAGCTGACGAGGAGTCCGGCCAGCTGGTCAAGGTGGACCTGACACGGATCCGCGTGCTGATGGACCCCCTCAGCGTCTGGGGCCAGGCCTTCGACGAGGCATGGCGGCTGCAGCGCGATTTCTTCTGGACCGAGGACATGGCCGGCCAGGACTGGGCTTCAATCCACAAGCGCTACCGGCCGCTGGTCGGCAGGCTCGGTTCGCACGACGACCTCGTGGACCTGCTGTGGGAGCTTCACGGCGAACTCGGCACCTCCCATGCCTACGTCCGGCCGGCTGCCGTGACTGAGAACGGCAGCAACGGCCAGGGACGCCTTGGCGCCGACCTGGCGTTCACGGGGGAGGGCTGGGAAATTGTCCGTATCCTTGCCGGTGAATCCTCGGACCCGCTGGCCACGTCGCCCCTGACCCGCCCGGGAGCCGACGCCAAAGCGGGCGACGTCCTGCTCGCGATCGACGGCGTGCGGCTGACGGAAACGCTCACGCCAGCCATGCAGCTGGTCGGCGCCGCCGGCCGCGCGGTGGAACTCACCATCCGCAACGGAGCCGGTCACGGCCCGGCAGCAGGAGCCCAGCGCCGCATTGCCGTCGTTCCGATCAAGGACGAAGAGCGGCTCCGGTACCAGGACTGGGTGGCCGCGAACCGGCGCACCGTCCGCGAAGCGTCAGGCGGAAGCTTCGGCTATCTGCACGTCCCCGACATGATGGCCAACGGCTGGGCGCAGCTCCACCGCGACCTGGACACCGAAACGGCGCTGGACGGGCTGATCGTTGACGTGCGGCGCAACCGCGGCGGGCACACCTCCCAGCTCGTGGCAGAGCTGATCGGCCGCAAGGTGACGGGCTGGAGCATGCCGCGCGGCGAGAAGCCGCGGACCTACCCGCACCACGCACCGCGCGGGCCGGTCATTATCCTGGCCGACGAATTCGCCGGTTCCGATGGCGACATCATCACCCAGGTGTCGAAGCTCCGCGGGATCGGCCCGGTGATCGGGACGCGCACCTGGGGCGGAGTGGTCGGCATCGACAGCCGCTTTACGCTGGCGGACGGCACCGGGGTGACCCAGCCGCGCTACGCGACCTGGTTCGCCGGCGGCGTGGGCTGGAGCGTCGAGAACTACGGTGTTGCACCGGACATCGAAGTGACGTTCCCGCCGCACGCCTATGCGGCAGGACGCGACCCGCAGCTGGAATACGGAATCGGCGCCCTGAAGGAAATGGTCCAGGAGCTTCCCACAGACCGGCCGCCGGCCCGCGAAGGCTACCGCCGGCTGCGCCCGGAGCCGCTGCCGGCCCGCCGGTCCGCGGACGGCTGACCCGGCTCATCCCGCACAAAAGGCCCTGCTCCCGGCTGGATTCTCCAGACCGGGAACAGGGCCTTTTGCTGTGTGGCTCCAGCCGCTGGGCAGCCGGGGCCTGAAATCAGGAAGCCGCGAGTGTGGCGTCCAAGGTGATGTCGATGCTGGCCAGGGCACCGGAAACAGGGCAGCCGACCTTGGCTTCCGCTGCGATCTTCTGGAATTCGTCTTCCGAAATGCCAGGGATCCTGGCGTTGACCGTCAGGTGGCTGCCGGTGATGCCAGTGCCGGGCTTGAAGGTGACATCTGCCTTGGTGTGCACCTCTTCCGGCGTGTGCCCGGCCTGAGCCAGCATGTTGCTGAAGGCCATGGAGAAGCAGGCCGAGTGCGCTGCCGCAATCAGCTCTTCCGGGCTGGTCTTGCCTTCTGAGGCCTCCGTGCGGGCCTTCCAGGTGACCTCGTAGGTTCCCAGTCCGGAGCTGTCGAGCGTCGTGTTGCCGGCGCCTGTGATCAAGTCGCCGTTCCATACAGTGTGTGCGGTGCGTGTTGCTGCCATGTCCACTCCTTAGCTTGGGTTCAATCAGGACCCGGCTGACGCCCGATCCTTCCTGGACAATCCTATGGACTAGCCGGCCACGGCGCACGGGCTGTCCGCTGTCAGAGGATTATGACCAATCACAGACGCGAACGACGACGGCGACGCACCCCCGCGGAAGGTGCGTCGCCGTCGTCGTCGTGAAGAGGTCGTGAAGAAAAGGGGGCAGTCAGTTCCAGAGCGTGGCGATGGCCACGTTCAGGAGCGCCAGGCCGCCGACGCTGTGCGCCAGGCCGGCAGAGATGTTCTCGCCCTTCTTGTACTTCCGCCGGCCCATGAAGGCCAGCACGCCGACGGCCAGGGCGATGGCGAACTTGATGCCGAGCTTGAAGTAGTTGGCGTCCATGTTCAGCGCGGGAATCAGGCCCATCATGACGATGCCGGTGATGAGCTGGAGAGCCGCGCCGTCAAACTGCCGGGGGTGGACGGTGGGCTTCTTCATGTTGCCGATCCAGATGCCGACGATCATGGCGGCGCCGACGATGTGCAGGAAGACCATGATGTTATAGACGATTATCATGGCATCAGTCTAGCCAGATGCTTCTACGCTTCGTAGTAAGCCCGGGCGCGGGTCGGAATGCGATTATCAGGGACGAAAAACGGCGGCGGCCGCCCGGTCCGCCCGTGGTTTCCCACCGTGTCCCGGACGGCCGCCGCCGTCGAAATTCCTGGAGCCTAGAGTCCCAGATCCGCTTCGAACGCGCCCTCTTCAAGGCGGGCCTTGAGCGTCTGCAGGAAGCGTCCGGCGTCCGCGCCGTCCACCAGGCGGTGGTCGTACGTGAGCGACAGGTACATCATGGACCGGATGGCGATGGAGTCGTCACCGTTCTCGTCCGTGACCACCACGGGGCGCTTGACGATGGCCCCGGTGCCCAGGATGCCGACCTGCGGCTGGTTGATGATCGGGGTGTCGAACAGGGCACCGACGGAGCCGATGTTCGTGATGCTGAACGTGCCGCCGGAGAGCTCGTCCGGACCGATCTTGGCGTTGCGGGTGCGGTCCGCAACGTCGGCGATCTTGGCGGCCAGGCCGGCGAGGTTCAGGGTGCCGGCGTCGGAAATGACCGGAACCAGCAGGCCCTTGTCAGTGTCGACGGCGATCGCCAGGTGCTCGGCGTTGTGGTAGGTGATTTCCTGCTTGTCTTCGTCGTACGCAGCGTTGAGCTTGGGGTGCTGCTTCAGTGCCTCGGCCACTGCCTTGGCGATGAACGGCAGGAAGGTGAGCTTGACGCCGTTCTGGGCCTGGAACGAGTTCTTGGCCTTGAGGCGGAGCTTGGCCACCCTGGTCATGTCCACTTCGTGCACCTGGGTCAGCTGGGTGGAGACATCCAGCGACTCGCGCATGCGGCGGGCAATGACCTGGCGGATGCGCGGGGCCTTCTGCGTGGTGCCGCGCAGCGATGATGCCGCCGCGGATGCTGCAGCCGACGGAGCGGCGGAAGCGGCAGCCGGTGCGGCAGCCGGGGCAGGCTTGGCCTCGGCCGCGGCCAGGACGTCCTGCTTGCGGATGCGGCCGCCGACGCCGGTGCCGGACACGGAGGAGATGTCCACGCCACGCTGGTTGGCCAGCTTGCGGACCAGGGGAGTGACGTAGCCGGACTCGCCGCCGGCGGCAGGTGCCTCAGCCGGGGCAGCCGCCGCAGCCTGGGGAGCCGGTGCCGGAGCTTCTGCCTTGGCCGGAGCCGGGGCAGGTGCCTCGGCCGGCTTCTCGGGTGCAGCAGCCGGGGCAGGAGCCTCGGCCGGCTTCTCGGGGGCGGCGGCGGGTGCCGGTGCGGCGGCAGGGGCCGCGGCGCCGGAGCCGATGACCGCGAGGACGGAGCCCACCTCGGCCGTTTCGTCTTCGTTGACGCGGATTTCCTGGAGCGTGCCGGCGACCGGCGACGGGATTTCGGTGTCCACCTTGTCCGTGGAAACCTCGAGCAGCGGCTCATCCACTTCGACGGTGTCGCCAACGGCCTTGAGCCAGCGCGTCACGGTGCCCTCGGTGACGCTCTCGCCCAGGGCGGGGAGGGTCACTTCGTGGCCCTCGCTGGCCGGAGCCGGTGCCGCTTCGGCGGCGGGCGCTTCCTCAGCAGGTGCCTCAGCGGCCGGGGCTTCCTCGGCCGGTGCGGCTTCGGCGGGGGCTGAACCGCCGCCTGAACCGTCACCGATGCGGACCAGGGGAGCACCAACTTCTGCGGTCTCGTCTTCGGCAACGAGGATTTCCTCGATGATGCCGGCGATCGGAGAGGGGATTTCAGTGTCTACTTTGTCGGTGGAGACTTCGAGCAACGGCTCGTCCACTTCTACCCGGTCACCTACCTGCTTGAGCCAGCGGGTGACGGTTCCTTCGGTGACGCTCTCACCGAGGGCGGGCAAGTTAACGGATTCAGACATGTCGTCCCCGTTCTCCTTATTGATCTTTTGTGCGGATGATTGCTGGCTTGTTCGAGCTTAGTGCACCCCGCGGATCATGCCGGATGCACTAAGCCCTGTTGTTTTGCGGAGCTGCTTTAGCCGTGGAGGGCTTTGCCCGCGAGGGCGAGGTGGGCTTCGCCGAGCGCCTCGTTCTGGGTCGGGTGGGCGTGCAGCAGCTGGGCCACATCCTCCGGGTAGGCTTCCCAGTTCACGATCAGCTGGGCTTCGCCGATCTGCTCACCCATGCGGGAGCCGATCATGTGGACGCCGACGACGGGGCCGTCCTTCTGGCGGACCAGCTTGACGAGGCCGCCGGTGCCGAGGATGGAGCTCTTGCCGTTGCCGGCGAGGTTGTATTCCTGGGTCTCGACCTGGTCTTCGCCGAACTTTTCCTTGGCGCCCTTTTCCGTGTAGCCGACCGTGGCGATTTCGGGTTCGCAGTAGGTGACCTTGGGGATGTTGACGTCTTCGACGATGACGGGCTTCAGGCCGGCAATTTCTTCGGCAACGAAGATGCCCTGCTGGTAGCCGCGGTGGGCCAGCTGGACACCGGGAACGATGTCGCCCACGGCGTAGACGTTGCCGACGCCGGTGTGCAGGCGCTCGTTGGTGATGACGAACCCGCGGTCGATAGTTACGCCTGCCTCTTCGTAGCCGAGGTTGGCCGTGACCGGTCCGCGGCCGACGGCCACCAGGAGGAGCTCGGCCTCGAACGTCTTGCCGTCAACCAGCGTGACCTTGACGCCGTTGCCGTCCTGCTCGACGCCCTGGAAGAAGGTTCCGGTGGAGAACTTGATGCCGCGCTTCTTGAAGGCCCGTTCGAGGCTCTTCACGATGGTGGCGTCTTCGTTCGGGACCAGCGAGGGCAGGCCTTCGACGATCGTGACGTCCACGCCGAACGACTTCCACACCGAAGCGAACTCGACGCCGATCACGCCGCCGCCCAGGACGATGACGCTCTTGGGGATGTAGTCCATGGTCAGCGCTTCGTCCGAAGTGATGACTCGGCCGCCGATTTCCAGGCCGGGAAGCGAACGGGAGTAGGAGCCCGTGGCGAGGACGATGTTCTTGCCCTTGTAGGCGGTGCCGTTCACAACGACGGTGTCGGAGCCCTGGAGCTTGCCCTCACCCTCGATGACGGTGATGCCCTTGGACTTGATGAGGCCCTGCAGCCCCTTGAACTTGCCGGCGACGATTCCGTCCTTGTAGGCGTTGACGGCCGTGATGTCGATGCCGTCCAAGGTGACGTTCACGCCGTACTTGGAGGAGTCGCGGGCGTGGTCGGCCAGTTCCGCGGAGTGCAGCAGCGCCTTGGTGGGGATACAGCCGTTGTGCAGGCAGGTGCCGCCGAGCTTGCCCTTCTCCACGAGGCCGACGGTGAGGCCAAGCTGAACGGCCCGGAGGGCCGTGGCGTATCCGCCGCTGCCGCCACCGAGTACCAGGATGTCGAATTCTTGCGCAGTTGCCTGATCGGCCACTTAGACGCTCCCTCGCGTGAACGATGACACGAGAGTACGCATCATCTGGTCTTGGAACTTGCTCTGCCGTGATTATGCCAGCAGGCTGGTTCCCTTTCATTTGTGACTAACGTGGTTCACCTTAGCGAACCACTTATCCATGCTCCACCTTGCCGGGACATTTGTGGAGCGCTTGTGTCGAGTGTCACGCGGCTGTGTGGCAGGCGGATCACGCCGCCCGTCACACAGCCGCGCCAGCGGTCAGGCTACGGCCAGGAGATCCTCGACGTAGGCCACCAGAGTGCGCACCGTGCAGCCGGTGCCCTGTTTGGGTGTGTAGCCGTAGGGCGCGCCGTTGTTGAACGAGGGGCCCGCGATGTCGATGTGCGCCCAAGGGATCGGCTGGCCGTCCTTGCCCTTCCCCACGAACTCGCGCAGGAACACTGCCGCGGTCATCATGCCGCCGTGACGCTCGCCGATGTTGGCCAGGTCCGCCACCTGCGAGTCGAGGCTGGGCCGCAGCTCCTCCGGCAGGGGCATGGGCCAGACGAGCTCCCCGGCACGGTCGGCCGCCGCCTTGAGCGGGCCGGTTACGCTGTCCGCACCCATGACACCCGCGGTGCGGTTTCCGAGCGCAATCAGCTGGGCGCCTGTCAGCGTGGCAACGTCGATGATGGCGTCCGGGAATTCCTGGCTCGCCGCGACAATGCCGTCGGCCATGACCAGCCGGCCCTCGGCGTCGGTGTTAAGGACCTCAACGGTCTTCCCGCCGAACATCGTCAGGACGTCGGCCGGACGGGACGCCGCGCCGGACGGCATGTTCTCCGCGATGCACAGCCAGGCGGTTGCCTTGACCGGCAGGCCCAGTTCCGCGAGGGCCAGCACTGTATTAAGTACGACGGCGGCACCCGCCATATCGCTCTTCATGTCACCCATGCCGAGGGCCGGCTTGATGGAGATGCCGCCGGTGTCGAAAGTGATGCCCTTGCCCACCAGCGCGATCTTCCGGGTGGCCTTCGCCGGCGCGTACTCCACCTTGACGAGGCGGGGCTGGCGGGCGGAGCCCTTGCCCACGCCCATGATGCCGCCGAAGCCTTCCTTCTCAAGGCGCTTCTCGTCCCACACTGTGACCTTGACAGGCAGCCCCTTGGACAGTTCCTTGGCGGCGTCGGCGAAGGATTCCGGGTAGAGGTGGCTCGGCGGCTGGTTCACCAGCGAGCGTGTGGCGTTGACTGCCCTGCCAAGGAGGCCGGCGCGCTTGAGGGCGGGCTCGAGCTCCTTGTCGCCGGCCAGCTCGGTGAAGATGGCAACGTTGCTGACCGGGTCCTTGAGGCCGTCCTTGGAGGACCGGTGCTCCGTGAAGGAATAGGCTCCCAGCGCGGCGCCTTCGGCGACCGCCGCCACGTCGGCGACATCCGCCGTCGGGAATGCCAGCGTGACCGAGGAGAGTCCGGCGAGCTGGCGCACGGCGGAGCCGGCGGCGCGGCGCAGTGCCTCGCCCGACAGCCGCTGGCCGTCGCTGACCTTGCCGACTCCCGCCAGCACCAGGACCCCGGAGCCCGTCTCGGGGAGCCCGGGCAGGCGGACGGCCTGGTCCGCGGCCCCGGTGATGCCAAGAACCTTCAACGAATCGGCCAGTGCCTCGGCCGACTTCGCCGTCAGCGGATTATCCAGCAGGACGGGACCGTCCGCCCCCTGGCCGACGCCGATGACAACTGCGTCGCTGGCCGCCTTCTTCAGGTCCCGCGCAATGGCACTAAGGTTGATTTCAGTATTCTTGACCACGAGGATCAGTCCTCAATTCTCTGTGATTATTTCGGGCAGGAAGTGCATGTAAGGCGCCCTGCCATGGGTACCCGGCCGCCGTCCGTGTGGGAGGCCGCCGGCAGCAGTGGCCCTCAGTAAAGGCCAGTTCCGATCGTAGTCTCTCGGCGGCGCAGGAGCCGGATTGATTGAGAGCCGCGCCACAGCAGGATGAGGAATTCCGTATGGTTGCTCAGCGTTATGGACATTAACCCTCCGACCACGAAAGGAACTCGCCGTGTTTGAACGGATTTCCGGCTCGCTGCTGGACCCCGATGCGCTCTATGCCAAAAACATTGAGCTGTTCCACAGCCCCGAATTGCGCGGGCTGAATCTGGTGATGGGATTTACCGGTTTCGCCGACGCCGGCCATGTGGTCAGGCAGATCACGGCCGAGCTCCTCGACACCCTCGATTCCGAGCGCGTTGCCGTGTTCGACGCCGACCAGCTGATCGATTACCGTTCACGGAGGCCCCACGTGTCCTTCGTGGAGGACCATCTGCAGGACTACCAGGCGCCGAGCCTGGCGCTGTACCGGCTGGTCGACGGGCTGGGAAGTCCGTTCCTGTTCCTCGCCGGATTTGAGCCGGACCTGCAATGGGAGCGCTTCGCTCGGGCCGTCGTGCGGATCGTGGAGGAACTGGACGTCAATCTGGTGACGTGGATCCACTCCATTCCCATGCCGGTGCCGCACACCCGCCCGGTGGGCGTGACCGTGCACGGCAACCGCCCCGAACTGATCGAGGGCATCTCGGTCTGGAAGCCGACCGTCGAAGTGCCGGCGGCAGTGGGGCATGTGCTGGAGCTCCGCCTGACGGAGGCCGGACGGAACGTCGCCGGCTACGTCATTCACGTTCCGCACTACCTCGCCGAGGCTGAATACCCCACCGCGGCCGTGGCGGGACTTGAGTACCTCGGCGCCGCCACCTCGCTCATGCTTCCCACGGACAGGCTCCGGGAATCCGGCCGCGAGGTGGGCCGGCAGATCGCCGAACAGATCGAGGCCTCGGAAGACGTCCAGCAGGTGGTGTCCAAGCTGGAGGCCCGTTACGACGAGAAGGCCGAGGGCACGGTGCGGCGGTCCCTGCTGGCAGACGAGAACGACGAACTGCCCGACGGTGATGCGCTGGGTGCTGCCGTGGAGGCCTACCTGGCCCGCGAAAATCCGGCTCAATAAGCCGTCAATAAAATACGATTTTTGCGGCGTCCGGGCATAATGTAAGGGTGACTGCACCCCGCGCCTGGCTCGTTTGGTCCATCGGCATTTTTTCGTACCTGGTGGCTGTGACCCAGCGTACGTCATTTGGCGTGGTCGGACTCGAGGCGACGGAACGGTTCCACGCCAGCGCTTCGGCGATTTCGTTCTTCACGGTCCTGCAGCTGCTCGTCTACGCCGGACTCCAGATTCCGGTGGGCGTGCTGGTGGACAGGTTCGGGTCCCGGGCGATGATTGCCGGCGGAGCCCTGCTCATGGGACTCGGCCAGCTGCAGCTCGCCTTCGCAGACAGTGTTCCGGCCGGTGTGCTGGGACGCGTCCTGGTAGGCGCCGGCGATGCCATGACCTTTATCTCCGTCATCCGGCTGATCCCGCTCTGGTTCGCTCCGGCCCGGGTGCCGCTGCTGACCCAGCTCACCGGCATGTCCGGGCAGCTCGGGCAGCTGATCAGCGTGGTGCCGTTCGCCTTAATGCTGCACACCGCAGGCTGGACCCCCGCCTTCCTGGCACTGGCAGGACTGTCCGGAGTCGCCGTCGTCCTGGTGATCCTACTCCTGCAGGACCTCCCGCACGGAACCCCTGCCCAGCCGGCGACGAAGGGATTGCGCGCCACCGGCGTGTCCCTTTCCCGGGCCTGGAAGCAGCCGGGCACACGGCTCGGCCTGTGGAGCCACTTCACCATCCAGTTCAGCGGCACCGTCTTCGCCATGACCTGGGGTTATCCGTTCCTGATTTCGGCCCAGGGCCTCGACGCCGGCACCGTTGCCTCGCTCATGGCCCTTTATGTGGCGGGCGCCATCGGTGCCGGCCCGCTGATCGGACGCTTCGTCTCACGGCACCCGCTCCGGCGTTCCACCATGGTGCTGCTCATCGCCGGCGCCACCGCCGCAGCCTGGGCGGCCGTGCTGCTCTACCCGGGCCGCTCGCCCCTGTGGCTCCTGGCCGGCCTGGTGGTGGTGCTGGCCATCGGAGGGCCGGGATCCATGATCGGCTTCGACTTCGCGCGTACGTTCAACCCGGCCCACCGGATCGGTACTGCCACGGGCATCGTCAACGTCGGCGGGTTCATCGCTGCGCTTGTGGCGATCTACCTGATCGGTGCGGTGCTGGACATCCTGTACGCCACCGGGTTCTCCAACGGGGTGCTGTACGGCCTGGAGCCGTTCCGCGTCGCCCTGTGCGTGCATTTCCTGCTGCTCGGAATCGGTTCCGTCGGCACGCTGGTGGTCCGCCGCAAAGTGCGCCGCCAGATGGCGGCCCAGGGCGTGGTGGTACAGCCGCTGCTCAAAGTCCTGGCCGAACAGCGCAGGGCAAGGAACGCCCGGCGCAGCGAGCCGTCCCGCGACTAGCAGCGACCTCGGCAGGCACTATCCCTCCACACCCGGCTTAATCCACATGGCAAAATCTGGGCCTACCGGACGGTAACTGACTGCCCGAGGCTGGATGCATGACAGCACCCCAGCACCTCACCATCACCGGCCCCGAAGACATCCTGGGGTACGTTCCGCACAGCCTGGGATATTGGCCGTCCCGCAGCCTCGTGGCCATGACCATGCAGGGCAAGCGCCTCGGAGCCACGCTCCGGGTCGATCTGCCCGTATCCGGATCCCGCCGCGAGCGGGAAGACTTCGCCCGGACCGTGGCCGGTTACCTGCTCGCAGACGACGCCGCCGACGGCTCCCTGCTGATGTTCTTCACCAATGACGGCTGGACGGACGCCTCCGGGCCGGGGGAATCCGGGCAGGGCGCGGGCCGGCCGCTGCTGGCTGATCTTGAATCCGCGCTCGGACTCGCCGGAATGCCGGTGCGGGACGCCTGGTACGTCGGCGATGAGTACTGGCGCAACGCCTACTGCACTGATGCCGGCTGCTGCGCGCTGCCCGGCCGTCCCGTGGCCGAGATCCGCGACAGCCGCCTCAATGCGGAGATGGTGTTCCTTGGCAGCAGCGTCGGGGCGCCGCCCGGAACCGCCCTGGTCGAGGACGATAGCCGGCAGGCGGCGCCGGACCCGGCCGTGGAGGCCGCCGAGCAGCGCTGGGCCGGCGAGCTTGAGAGCAGGCGGACCAGCCGGCCCCAGTTCGACAGGGTCCTGGACGCGTGGGAAAGGGTGCTGGCCGCCGACCCCGGCGCCGACCTCCGGCCGGAAATGGCAGGATTCCTGCGTGCGTGCCTTCGCGTCCCGCCGTGGCGTGACGCCGTCCTGGTCATGGCTGCCGCGGGACGTACAGCGGCAGAGGAAGGCGCGGAGGAATTCGGGATCTTCTCGGCGCGGGCCGGCCTGCCGCCGTCCGGTCCGGCCCTGCCTAGTCCGGACTTGTCCGGTCCGGCCCTGTCCCGTCCGGCAGGCCAGCCGGAGACCGATGCGGGAGCCGGCCGTGCGGATCAGGGGACGTCCCGCGGTCGCGACGCTGTGCCCGTGCCCGGATACGGCGAGGTCCTGCTGGGCCTGAGCCCGTCGCTGCCCGACTGGAACACGATGAAGCGCCTCGAAGAGGTGATGCTTCAACTGTCCTCCCGCGGCCCGGGTGAAGCACGGGCTGCTGCCCTAACGGCAAAGGGATGGATCGAATGGTGCCGGGGGAGGGGGTCCTTCGCCCACGCTTCGCTGAGCCAGGCATTGGAGGCCAGCCCGGGATACAGGCTCGCGGAACTGCTTTCCGAAGTGGTCCGCCGCGGAACCATCTGCGGGTGGGCCGCACGCCGTGAGGCGGCCTGGCAGAAGTTTGGGACGGACGCCGCATAACATTCCGCGACCACTGATGTCCTCACGCGGGTCGGCTGGCGGGCGGCGATAGTATGTGCCGGTGGCTCACAGGGTTTCGAAGGGCGAGGTCATCGCGTTTCGTCTTGGCGCCCATCATCTCACCGAGCGGTTGGGCGAAGGTGGGCTGCTCGACGCCGCCGGCCGGTGCGGGATTCAGAACAGCCCGCCCGGGTCGGCGTTGCTTGCCCTGCACGCCAGGGTGCGGAACCTCACGCAGGAACAGGTGGCCGACGCAGTCGCCGAGGAGAAGAGCCTGCTGCAGACCTGGTGCATGCGCGGCTCGCCGTTCTACTTCCCGGCCTCGGACGCACCCGTATTCACCACCGGCGTGCTACCGCCGACCGAGGAGGCGATGCGCCATCTCGTTCCCGGCGTGGAGCAGGCGTTGGACGAACTTAACATGAGCCTGATAGAGACGGTCGAGCTGACCGGCGCCGAGATCGGTGACGTGCTGTCCGGGCGCAGGCTGGCCATCAACGAGCTGGGCGCGGAGATCGCCACGCGTATTGCCCGCAGGCTGCCGAAGCGACAACGCGACACCTGGGAGGAAGAAGGTCCCTACGCCCCGGGTCAACCGCTCGGGGAGGGTGTCGTACATTTCTGCGTCCGCATCCTCACGTTGCAGCGGGTGGTCTGCTTCGCGCCGCGCGCCGGGAACAAAGCACCGTTCGTCCTGGTCGACGAGTGGCTGGGCCATCCGATCCCGGACATCGACCCGGGCCTCGCGCGCGCCGAACTGCTTCGCCGTTACCTGCGCTGCTACGGACCGTCGACACGCGGAGACTTCGCCGCGTGGGCAGGGATCTATCCCGGTGACACCGACCCCTGGTGGAACCTGGTCGAGGACGAGCTGACGCAGGTCGAGTTTGGCGGCACGTCATGGATCCTCACCGAGGATCTCGACGCACTGCGGTCGGCACCCCGGCCGAAGGGGGTGCGCCTGCTCCCGCCACGTGACCCTTATACCCAGATGCGCTACCGCGAAACGATCGTCGACAAGAAGTACCACCCGGAAGCGTGGAAGACGGTCGGCGCACCGGGCACGGTCCTCGCAGGCGGCAAAATCGTCGGCACATGGCGTCCACGCAAGAGCGGCCGGAAGCTGACCATCACCATCAAGACGTTCGGCTCGCTGCCAGATCGGGACAAGAGGTCGCTAGATTGTGAGGCCGAGCAGGTCGCGCCGTTGCGAGGCGCGTCGTCCGTGGACGTCGAGTTCGACACCTACTGACAGGACAGCGCCGGCACCCGCGTATTACAGCCCCAGCGGCCATGTTGGGGAAAACCATGAGACAATGGTTGCCGAGACCCGGTTGGGTCCGTGAATCAGTGCTTGCAATTGAACCCGGAAACGGGAACATTGCGGCCGCCCCGGCAGTTCTACTTAATGGCTCTGCCAGCCGCGGTTGCACCTGATATCAGTCACGGACTTGACAGGGTCATAGTGGTGTTGCCCGTATGGTGATTCCACAGACCGCCGCTAGAAAGGTTTTCTGTGACCCCGTCTTCCGCGAAGAAGGAACCCGCCGCCCTGGCCGATGCGTCTGCCGAGGAGAAGAAGGCGGCAACCAGCGCCAAGCGTGCAGCCACCCGCGCCGCCAACAAGGCTGCAGCGATCGCCGATGGCGGCTCAACGTCTGCCGCTTCGAAGCCCGAGCCGAAGAAGCGCGGCCCCAAGCCCGGCGCCAAGGCGGCAGCCGAAGCTGCCGGAAGCCGCTCAACTTCCGACGACGATGTGGACGTCGAAGAGGATCTCGACGACGTATCACCCGACACCGCCGATCTCGTTGACGAAGCCGACGAGGCAGGCAAGGGTGCCGCGGCGCCTACCGGCTCTGGATTTGTCTACTCCGATGCCGACGACGACGATGCACCTGTCCAGCAGGTCATGTCCGCCGGTGCCACCGCCGACCCTGTTAAGGATTACCTGAAGCAGATCGGCAAGGTCGCCCTCCTCAACGCCGAGCAGGAGGTTGACCTCGCCCTCCGGATCGAGGCCGGCCTCTTCGCCGAGGAGAAGATCAACGCCGACGACGGTTCCATGGATCCGAAGTACAAGCGTGAGCTTGAATTCATCATCCATGACGGCAAGCGCGCCAAGAACCACCTCCTTGAGGCGAACCTCCGTCTCGTGGTGTCGCTGGCCAAGCGCTACACCGGCCGTGGCATGCTCTTCCTTGACCTCATCCAGGAAGGAAACCTGGGCCTCATCCGTGCCGTCGAGAAGTTCGACTACACGAAGGGCTTCAAGTTCTCGACCTACGCCACGTGGTGGATCCGCCAGGCCATCACCCGCGCCATGGCGGACCAAGCCCGCACCATCCGTATTCCGGTCCACATGGTTGAAGTCATCAACAAGCTCGCCCGCGTGCAGCGCCAGATGCTGCAGGACCTCGGCCGGGAACCCACGCCCGAAGAGCTGGCCCTCGAGCTGGACATGACGCCGGAAAAGGTTGTCGAAGTCCAGAAGTACGGCCGCGAACCGATTTCCCTCCACACGCCGCTCGGCGAGGACGGGGATTCCGAGTTCGGCGACCTCATCGAGGACTCCGAAGCCGTGGTTCCGGCCGACGCCGTGAGCTTCACGCTGCTGCAGGAACAGCTGCACTCGGTGCTGGATACGCTGTCCGAGCGCGAAGCCGGAGTGGTGGCCATGCGCTTTGGCCTCACGGACGGTCAGCCGAAGACTTTAGACGAAATCGGCAAGGTCTACGGTGTCACGCGTGAGCGTATCCGCCAGATCGAATCCAAGACCATGTCCAAGCTGCGGCACCCGTCGCGGTCCCAGGTCCTGCGGGACTACCTGGACTAGGAGCTTCCTGAACCGGAGGCTTCCTGAACCGGATGCTTCCTGAACCAGGAGCCTTTGGATCGGACGCCAAAGCCAGGGCCGCCACCGGATAATCCGGATGGCGGCCCTGGCTTTGTTTTCAGGCAGAAAAAAGCCAGGGCCCCTTGCCGGGAGCCCTGGCTTTTTTGTTTCGCGCTTTTCAGCTGCTTGGTCTAGTCGACCGGTACCGGTGCCTTCTCGTGAAGCCGGCCCGTCTCATCGTGCCAGTCCGAGCTCAGCGGCTTGAGGGTCGCTTCGACGGCACGTGAATGGTGAGCGCAGAAGAGCAGCTCGCCTCCGGAGGACTCGAGTACAACCCGAACGTATGCCTGCGCACCGCAACGGTCGCACCGGTCAGCTGCGGTGAGTGTGCGGTCGGCAACTGCTGTTGTCATGTCGGCCTCCTTAGTAGATCTGTACATCTATATAACCAGCATTCGCAGCCAATCCATGGCAAGGATGTGTCACTTTCGCTGTCCGCGTATCACGTCTCCGTAACAAACAGTGGCAGCCTGACGCTGCGGCGGGAGTGGCAGCAGGGCGAAACGGCCCCGCAGGACTAGGCTAGAGGGAGCTTTTTAACGCCTTACCAGGCCCGTCGCTGAAGGAGTCCACGACCTGTGACACCGAGTTCTGATTACACCGCCCGCCACCTTTCGGTGCTGGAGGGCCTGGAGGCGGTCCGCAAGCGTCCGGGCATGTACATCGGTTCCACGGACTCCAGGGGACTGATGCACTGCCTCTGGGAAATTATCGACAACTCCGTCGATGAGGCGCTGGCGGGCTTCGGCCACGACATCAAGATTATCCTGCACGCGGACAATTCCGTTGAGATCCACGACGACGGCCGCGGCATCCCCGTGGATGTGGAACCCAAGACCGGCCTCACAGGCGTCGAGGTCGTCTTTACCAAGCTCCACGCCGGCGGCAAGTTCGGCGGCGGCTCCTACACCGCATCCGGCGGCCTCCACGGAGTGGGCGCATCGGTGGTCAACGCGCTCTCCGCCCGGCTCGATGTGGAAGTGGACCGCGGGGGCAAAACCTACAAGATGTGCTTCCGCCGGGGCGAGCCCGGCCGGTTCAAGGACAGCGGCCCGCGGCCCGATCCGGCCGCCGGGTTCGCCGCGTTCGTGGACGATTCCGTGCTCGACGTCGTGGGCAAGGCCAAGCGGGGCGTGACCGGAACGCGCATCCGCTACTGGGCGGACCGCCAGATCTTCACGCCCGACGCCAAGTTCTCCTATGACGAACTTGCCGCGCGCGCCCGCCAGACGTCCTTCCTGGTGCCGGGCCTGAAGCTAACGGTGCGGGACGAACGCAAGCTCGCCGGAACCCCGGGCGAGCTGGGTCCGCACGAAGAGGTGTTCCACCATGACGGCGGCATCTCGGAGTTCGTGGAATTCCTCGCGATCGACTCGGGCGTGACGGACGTCTGGCGCCTGCACGGCGCCGGTAAGTTCAAGGAAACCGTCCCCGTGCTGGACGACAAAGGCCACAGCAAGCTGGCGGAGGTCGAACGCGACTGCGAAGTGGACGTCGCGCTGCGCTGGGGGATCGGCTACGACACCGCGGTCCGCAGCTTCGTCAACATCATCTCCACCCCCAAGGGCGGCACGCACCAGGCCGGCTTCGAACAGGCCCTGGTCAAGACCTTCCGCAAGGCCGTCGAGACCAACGCCAGGAAGCTGAAGGCCGGCAACGACAAGATCGAGAAGGACGACATTTTCGCCGGCCTGACCGCCGTCCTGACCGTCAGGCTTGCTGAGCCGCAGTTCGAGGGCCAGACGAAGGAAATCCTGGGCACCTCGGCGGTCAAGGCGATTGTGGCCAGGGTGGTGGAAAAGGAGATCGCGGCCAAGCTCAACTCGGCGAACCGCAACGACAAGGCACAGTCGGCGCTGCTGCTGGAGAAGATCGTCAGCGAGATGAAGTCGCGCATCTCGGCCCGCGTCCACAAGGAAACGCAGCGCCGGAAGACCGCGCTCGAGACGTCGTCGATGCCCACGAAGCTGGCGGACTGCCGCACCGACGACGTCGCCCGCTCGGAGCTGTTCATCGTCGAGGGCGATTCGGCCCTCGGCACCGCGAAGCTCGCACGGTCCTCCGACTTCCAGGCCCTGCTGCCCATCCGCGGCAAGATCCTGAACGTCCAGAAGGCATCGGTGGGGGACATGCTCTCCAACGCGGAATGCGCGGCCCTGATCCAGGTGGTCGGAGCCGGTTCGGGGCGCAGCTTCGCGATTGAAGCGGCCCGCTACGGCAAGGTCATCCTCATGACAGACGCCGACGTGGACGGAGCCCACATCCGCACACTGCTGCTCACGCTCTTCTTCCGCTACATGCGCCCCATGGTGGAACAGGGCCGGGTGTTCGCGGCGGTGCCGCCGCTGCACCGCGTGGAAGTCATCAACCCGGGCCAGAAGGCCAACGAGATGATCTACACCTACTCCGAGGCGGAGCTCCATGCCCTCCTTGCCAGGCTCGCCAAGGACGGCAAGAAATACAAGGAACCCATCCAGCGCTACAAGGGCCTGGGAGAGATGGACGCCGAGCAGCTCGCCGAAACCACCATGGATCCACGGCACCGCATGCTCCGCAAGGTCAACATCGAAAACGCCCAGCATGCCGAAGCCACGTTCGACCTGCTGATGGGATCCGACGTCGCGCCGCGGAAGGACTTCATCATCGCCGGCGCCGCGAGCCTGGACCGGGACCGCATCGACGCCTGAAGCCCTCGGGCACACGCAGCCGGGGTGGCCGGGCGTGATCAGCCCGGCAGACTCAGCCGAGCAGGCCGGGCACGATCAGCAGCGCGGTGGGCATGGCCAGCAGCAGGACACAGACCGCCACCACTGTGGCCCGGAGGGCGGCCGGAAGCGGTGGCCGGGGCGAGAGAAGGCGGCTGACGCGTGACGCCGTCGTGCTCGCCGAGCCGGCACCGGCGGCGCCGTCCGGCAGCTGCAGGCCCGCGCCGGGAAGTGCGCCGGGGCCCATGGCCGGTGCCGCCTGCGGAACGGAAGAGCCGCTGGCGACGATCGCTATGGCCTTGATCAGCGTCGCCTTGCTTTCGGTCCTGAGGGCGACGTCATCGGCGAGCATCTCGATCAGGGAGTTCACGGCTTCCTGGGCGAGGCGCGTGGTGGGCAGCCAGGGCAGGGCCTGGCGCCAGGCGGCGAAGGCCCACAGCAGCAGATGGTGGCGCTGGTTAAGGTGGGCGTTCTCGTGAATGAGGACCGCCCGGAGCTCCGCGGGTTCCAAGGCCGCCATGAGTCCGTCGGAGAGCACGGTGACGGATCGTGCCCCGCCGGGCAGGCAGTACGCCACCGGCGAATCATGGTTGATCACCACGGTGCCCGTCCCGTCCGCGGAGGGCGAGGCCAGCAACGCCAGCAGTTCACGGTGGCGCCGGCGTTGCCGCTCGATCTTGTAGTACGTCAGCAGCAGCGTGAAGACGAGGTGCGCCGTCAGCAGGGCGGCCGCGGAGAGCGCAAACAGGTGCCAGAAGCCCAGCGACGTGGTAGGTGCGTTGTACAGCACCATTCCGGCCAGGGCCCGCAGCCCGGCGATCAGGTTGTCCCCGACCGGTTCGAGGCCGTAGACCAGCATGGCGCCGATCATCGACAGGCCGCCGGCGAGGCCGATGACCTGCCACAGCAGCATGGCCGTGAAGGGATCCCGGGCCGGCCAGTGGGCGCGGGAAAGGAGGATAGGCACCGGCCAGGCCAGTACTATCGCCAGGACCGCCAGGAAGTATGAGGTCCAGAACATCTGCCGCTAGCTGTGGCCAAGCAGTTTGCGCAGCGTCTCGGCTTCACTTTCGGTCACGGATCCGATGAACCGCGCCAGGACGGCCTCGCGGTCCGGGGCGGATCCCAGCACTTCGTGCATGAGCTCGGCGGTGTGGTCCTCGCGGCTGGATACCGCCTGGTAACGGTGGGGCCGCGTGCCGCGTTCGCGCTCCACCAGGCCCTTCTTTTCCAGGCGCGACAGCACGGTCAGGACAGTGGTGACCGCCAGGTCCTTGCCCTCGTGCCCTGCTGCGCCGCCGTGGGCCGCCGTGCTTTGTGCGAGCATGTCCCGCAGCGTGTTGGCGGTGGCTGCTTCGTGGCCCGCCCAGAGCAGGTCCATGACCGCCCGTTCCAGTTCCCCAAGACTTGCCATATGTACATCCTTTTGACAACGCATTGCTGTGGGGCCGGCTGGCCCCTTGCTGTGATTCCAATTCTTCAAGTTCAAATCTAGCGTGTTTGCGCCGTTCTTTCTACATGAGGTAGAACGCGCGGCGCGCCGCGGCTCATTGCAGCCCGACCCGGGCGGTGTAACGATGTTTACAGCGTCGGACGCCGTGTTCTACACTCTGTAGAAGTTGATGTTCTACGTAATGTAGAAAACAGCGCTTGAGAGCTTGAGACCTAGCCAAAAGTAGGGACCGCCTTGGAAGCCTTGGAAATCGCACGCTGGCAATTCGGGATCACCACCGTCTACCACTTCATGATGGTGCCGCTGACAATCGGCCTGGGCCTCGTCGTGGCAGTCATCCAGACCCTCTGGCACAGGACCGGCAACCCGGCCTACCTGCGGATGACGAAATTCTGGGGCAAGCTCTTCCTCATCAACTTCATCATGGGTGTGGCCACCGGAATCGTGCAGGAATTCCAGTTCGGCATGGCGTGGAGCGAATACAGCCGCTTCGTGGGTGACGTCTTCGGCGCTCCGCTCGCGCTTGAAGCACTGCTGGCGTTCTTCGTCGAATCGACCTTCCTGGGACTCTGGATCTTCGGCTGGAAGCAGCTCAAGCGGGGCATCCACCTGGCCTGCCTCTGGATCGCCGTGATCGGATCCTTCTTTTCCGCGTACTTCATCATCGTGGCCAACAGCTGGATGCAGCACCCCGTGGGCGTCAAGATGATCGATGGCCGTCCGGTCATGACCGACGCGTGGGCCGTCTTCACCAACAACACCGCACTCGTGGCCGTGCCGCACACACTCTTCGGGGCACTCGCCGTGGCCGGCGGCTTCCTGCTCGGCATCGCCTGGTACCACCTCTGGCGGCGGCGCAGGGACGGCATCGACACCGTCGGAGGCGACGGCAAGGTCATTCCCGGCGCAGCCGACATTCCGGGGCGGGACCTTACCGACCACAGCGTCTGGATCCGCTCGCTGCGGATCGGCGCCGTCGTCGCCATGATTTCCTTCGCCGGCACCGCGCTGACCGGCGACCTGCAGGGAAAGCTGATGTTCGAGCAGCAGCCCATGAAGATGGCCGCCGCCGAAGCCGCCTGCCACGACGGAACGGGCTTCTCAGTCCTCAGCGTCGGCAACCTCGGTTCCCGGAACTGCGACGACATCGTGGCGCTGATCGAGGTCCCCGGCATCCTCTCCTACCTCGCCAAGGGCGACTTCACCACCGAGGTCAAGGGCGTCAACAGCCTGCTGGACCAGTACAAGGCGGACTACGGCACGCACGTGCCGAATGAGGCCATTTACGGCGACCGGGCCGGTCAGGAGATCGAGTACGTGCCCGTCATGGAGGTCACCTACTGGGGGTTCCGCATGATGATCGGCTTCGGCGGCGTGGCGGCCCTGGCCGCGCTCCTGGCCCTGTGGGTCACCCGCAGCGGCACCGTGCCGGAGTCCCGCTGGCTCATGCGGCTCGCCGTGTTCGGCATCCTGGCCCCGTTCGGAGCGAACGCCGCCGGCTGGATCTTCACGGAAATGGGCCGGCAGCCGTTCGTCGTGGCGCCCAACCCCGACCTCAACGGCATCGACCAGGTCTTCATGTTCACCGCCGCGGCAGTTTCCCCCGGGGTCTCCGCCGGCGAGATCCTCACGTCGCTGATCGTCCTCACCGCCATCTATGCGGTGCTGCTCGTGGTGGAGGTGAAACTCCTCGTCAAGTACGTCCGCGGCGGCGTCGTTTCGGCCATGCCCGAACTGGTCCACGCACCGGTGGACGAGAACGAGGACGGCACCCCGGGCCCGGGCGGGCCGGGGAAGTCCGGAACAGCCGACGACGTCCTGGCATTCGCCTACTAACAGCTGAGGATACTGAGCATGGAACTGCTGCCGACCATCTGGTTCATCGCCATCGCCGTCCTGTGGACCGGATACCTCTTCCTCGAGGGTTTCGACCTGGGTGTGGGAATGCTGATGAAGATCTTCGCCCGCAACAACACTGAGCGCCGCGTGCTGCTTAACACAATCGGGCCGGTGTGGGACGGCAACGAAGTCTGGCTCCTGACCGCGGGCGGTGCCACCTTTGCGGCATTCCCGTTCTGGTACGCCTCCCTTTTCTCGGCCCTGTACCTGCCGCTGCTGGTCGTCCTGGTCGCACTGATCTTCCGGGCTGTTGCGTTTGAGTACCGCGGCAAGGTGGACAACGACCGGTGGCGCAACACGTGGGACTGGGCCATAGCAGCCGGCTCCTTCGTTGCCGCCTTCGGCGTGGGGGCCGCCCTGGCGCTGACCACAACGGGCCTGCCCCTGGACGCCAACGGGGACCGCGACGGCGGCCCGTTCTCCTGGTTCAGCGGCTACGCGCTGCTTGGTGGCTTCGCGGTGGCAGGGTTCGCCCTGCTGCATGCGCTGGCCTTCCTGGCGTTGAAGACCGACGGCGATGTCCGGCACCGTGCCCGCCGCTGGCTTGTGCGGCTGCTGCCCGTCCTGTTGCTGCCGCTGGCCGGCTGGGCCGTCAGCGTGCAGCTCCTCAGCGGCGAGGCCTGGACGGTGGCCGTGCTCGCCGTCGCGGTCGTTGCGGCTGCTGTCGCCTGGTTCCAGGCCCGAAGCGGCAACGAGGGCCGGGCCTTCCTGGCAGTGGGCGTGTTCCTGCTGTGCGGTTCGGCCTCCATCTTCGGAGCCGTGTTCCCCGTGGTCCTTCCGTCAACCATTGACCCTGCGTTCAGCCTGACCGTCTCCAATGCCTCATCGTCCGACTACACGCTGGGCCTCATGAGCGTCGTCGCGTGCGTCGGACTTCCGCTGGTCATCGCTTATCAGGCCTGGACCTACTGGGTGTTCCGCCGCCGGGTCAGCGCCGCGCACATCCCGGAGGCGCACAGCTTCCTGCCGGCGATTGCCGCCAAGGCGTTCACCAGGAATGACTGACCGGCCGTGAAACCGCAGTTCCCGGCCGGCCCGTCAACGCGCCGCGCACTCTACGGCCTTGGCCTGCTCGCAGCATTGAAAGCCCTGTCCCTGGTGCTCATGGCCCAGGCCGTGGCGTCCGTGCTGGCAGGGCTCATGGTGCACGACGTGGCCTGGGCTGACCAGCTGGGGTGGGGCGCGGCCGGCGTCCTCCTGCGGTCCTTGACCGTCTGGGCCCAGGGAGCCGCCTCACGCCGTGCCGCCCTTGGCGTCAAGGAGGAGCTGCGCTCACGGCTCCTCGAAACTGCCCTGCGCAACGGTGTCCGCGAGGCGGGCCCCGCCGACGGCGGACTGGCCGTGCTCGCGACCCGGGGGCTGGACGCCCTGGACAGCTACTACACCCAGTACCTCCCTGCGCTGGTGAATTGCGCCGCCATTCCGTTGCTGCTGGGCGCCCGGATCCTTTTCGCCGACTGGGTCAGTGCCGTGGTGATCGTTCTGACGGTTCCGCTCGTGCCGGTGTTCATGGTGCTGATCGGCCGCTACACGGAGGACAGGGTCCGGGACGCGCAGGCCGCACTATCCCGGCTCTCTGCGCACATGCTCGAACTCGCCAAGGGGCTGCCGGTGCTGGTTGGCCTGGGCCGTGCCTCTGCCCAGCGCAGGGCGCTGGAGGAAATCTCCGAGGAGTACAGGTCCCGGACCATGGGAACCCTCCGGACCGCGTTTCTGTCCGCCCTGGCCCTGGAGCTGATCGCCACGATTTCGGTGGCCGTCGTGGCCGTCTTCATCGGCGTCCGGCTGGTCCATGGCGACATGGCCCTCGAAGCCGGCCTGCTCGCGCTGATTCTGGCACCGGACTGCTACCTCCCCCTCCGCGAGCTGGGAACGGCGCACCACGCAAGCGACGACGGCAGGGCCGCCCTTGCGGAGGCAACGGCGGTGCTGGAAGCACGCGAGCAGCGGCGCCTGGAGCCCGGACAGTCAGCTCAGCCGGTGCTGATTGGCCCGGCTGACCTGACCGTACGGGAACTCACCGTCAGCTACGCGGGGAGGCAGGGCCCCGCCGTCGGCCCCCTCAGTTTCTCGGCACCGGCCGGACTGGTCACCGCGCTGGACGGCCCCAGCGGAGCGGGCAAGAGCACGGTTCTTGGCGTCCTGGCCGGCACGGTCGGCTCCGGTGGCGGCACTGAAGTGAGCGGCGTCGTCGGCGGCTTCACTGCCGGGGACGTAGCCTGGGTACCTCAGCACCCGGTCATGGTGGCGGAGACGGTGCGGGAAGAGATCCTTCTGTACCTGACGGCCAATGGCCCGACAGGCAACGGCCTGACGGCTAACGGCCCGGCGGCCGCAGCCGCGGAATCGGCCGGTGAAGCGCTGCGCTGCCTTTCGGCCGCCGGCGCAGGGCACCTGGCCGGGAAGCATCCCGCCGAACTGAGTCCCGGCGAGCTGCGCCGCGTCGCGCTTGCCCGGGGATTGGCCCGCATCGAAGCAGGCGCAACCGTGCTCCTGCTCGACGAACCCACTGCGCACCTGGACCGGGCGTCAGCCAACGTGGTCCATGACGCCATCCGCGGCTTGCGCGGGCGGGCCACGGTGATTTTGGTGGCCCATGACCGCCAGACACGCGAACTCGCCGACGAACTGGTTTCGCTGGCGGGATCCGGCAGCGCCAGCGGGGCCGCCGGAGCCGCAGGTGCCAGCGGTGTCACCGTGGCAACTGGGCGGCAGCCTGCCGTCTCCGGTCACGGATCCCCTCAGCCTGCCAACGCCGCGCACGCTGCCAACGCCGCGACAGCACAGCCCCCTTCCGGTCTTCCTTCTACGGCCACGCTCCTGGGCCGGCTGCTGGCACCGGTGGGCGGCAGGTTCGCCGCCGCCGGCATCATCGCCACCCTGGCCGCCCTCTTTGCCATAGCCCTCTCCGGCCTGTCGGGCTGGCTCATCCTGCGAGCGAGCGAACAGCCGCCCATCCTTTACCTGCTGACGGCCATCGTGGGTGTCCGGTTCTTCGGAATCGGCCGGGCAGTCCTGCGCTACTGCGAACGGCTCCTGGTGCACGAGACAGTCTTTGCCTCACTGACCATCCTGAGGGGCACCCTCTGGGAGTCGCTGAGCCAGCGGGCACTGTCCCTCCGGCGCCTCCTGCAGGGCGGCAACGTGCTGGGCGCCATCATCGAGGACGTCGACACCGTCCGGGACCTCCTTCCGCGGGTTGTCCTTCCGCCGGTCACGGCGCTGGCCGTCGCGGCCGCCGCCGCCGGCACCTCGGCGTGGATCCTGCCGGCCGCCCTTCCGGCCGTTGTCGCCACGGCCGTGGCAAGCCTGGCGGCGGCGCCGGCGGCCGCGCTGGTTGCGGACCGGATGTCGGCGGCCACGGAGCAGCGCTTGCGTTCCGGCGTCCTCCGCCGCATCGCCGCGGCGCTGGACGCCAGGGCCGAACTGCATGCCAACGGCGCGGCACTGCCGGTGCTCGTGGACATCCGTTCGCTGGACCGCGCAGCAACCCGTGCCGCCCAGCGTTCGGCGTGGGCCGAAGGGCTGGGCACTGCGATTACGGTGGCCGCCTGCGGGGCCGGCGCACTGGCCACCGCCGTCATGGCGGCACCGCAGGTGCTGGCAGGGTCCGTCGCGGCGCCGACTGTCGCCGTCATCGTCCTGCTGCAGCTGGCGCTCGTGGAACCGTATGCGGCCATGACGACGGCGGTGCGCCAGTTTCCGGCGCTGCGTGCCGTGCTGCGGCGCATCGGCGAGTCCGGCGTCCTCAGCCCCGGAGGTCCGGACGCGGACGTGCCCGTCAAGCCGGGACCCCGTCGAGGGGACCGTCCCGGCATGGAACTGAATGGATTGTCTGCGGCGTGGCCCGGCGGCGGGACCGTCTTCAGCGGGCTGTCGGCCGTTGCGGAACCCGGCCGCTGGCTCGCGGTCACGGGTCCGTCCGGTGCCGGCAAATCCACGCTGCTGGCCGTAGCCCTCGGCTTCCTCCCGGCCAACGGTGGAGCGATCGCGGTCACCGGCACCGCCGCGTGGTGCCCCCAGGAGGCCCATCTCTTCGATTCCACGGTGCGCGGCAACCTGCTGCTCGGACGCCAGGGGCAGTCAACAGCGGACGGGGAGGACGCCGAACGGGACATGCAGGAAGCGCTCGCAGCTGTCGGCCTGGCACCGCTCGTGGCCCGGCTGGAGAACGGCCTGGACACGCGGATCGGACCGGGCGGCGCGTTCCTCAGTGGCGGTGAACGCCAGCGGCTGGCCGTTGCCCGGACCCTGATGACCAAGGCCGACGTGATCCTGCTCGATGAGCCCACGGCGCATTTGGACGCCGAATCTGGCCGGGAGCTGATGGCGGACCTCCGGGCCGGACTGAGCTCCCGGACGGTGGTGCTGGTAACGCACAACCCCGTGGACATCAGCCCGCACGACGCAATTCTTGCCCTCGGCGGGGACGGCCAACCGGACGTGGCTGGGGTGATGGCGCGCTCACTTTCCGCCGGTTAGCCTGATGCCATGACGCAAGACGATGTTGCTGCCCCGTGCGCCGTTGACTTTCCGGCGCTGCAGTGGCGGCACGCCGAGGCAGGGGACCTCGACTCGTGGGCGGCGCTGATCGCCCGCACGGCGGCCGTCGAGAAGCCTGTGTGGTTTGAGCACCGCGCCGAACTGGAGCAGCTCATGGAGTCCCGGAAGAACCCGCCCCGGCCCAACACCGTGCTGGGCTTCGGTCCCGACGGCGTCCCGCGGGCCTACGCCCGTATTTCGAAGAACAAGGACGGCGAGAAAGCGCACGGCTTCGGCTGCGTCGATCCGCAGTGGCAGCGCCGCGGCGTCGGCTCCGCCCTCCTGGGGTGGCTTGAGGCCCGGACCCGGCAGCGGTTCGCCGAGGATTCCGAATCCCGTCCCGCACCGCGGCTGAGGATTTTCATCGAGCAAAAGCACCGGCACCAGGCCGGACTCCTGGCGAAGCGGGGCTACCACGTGGTCCGGTATTTCAATGAAATGCACCGGCCGCTGACAGAGCCGTTGCCTCAGGTGGTCCTGGATGCGGGCCTGGAGCTCGTGACCATGGAGCCGAAGATGAGCCAAGCCGTGCGGCTGGCGCACAACCAGGCCTTCGCCGACCACTGGGGCAGCGAGCCCCGCGACGAGGAATCATGGAGGTTCACTGTCAACGACCCCCTGGCGCGCCCCGACCTTAGCGCGGTCGTCCTGGAAGCACGCACGGGCGATGTGGCCGGCTACCAGCTGGCCAGCCACGATCCCGAGAGTGCGGTGGCGCGCGGCTTCCGCGAGGGCTACACGGAACTCCTGGGCGTGCGCCGTGAATTCCGCGGGCGTGGCATTGCACAGGCCCTGCTGGCCGATGCCATGCGGCGGTTCGCGGCCGCGGGCATGGACAAGGCATCACTGGACGTGGACTCCGAAAACCCGACGGGTGCGCTGGCGCTGTACCTCAAGATGGGGTACCACCCCGTGAACCGGAGCATGGCCTGGGACAAGGTCCTCTGACGGGAATGCCTGCCGGAGCTGGCTCCACCTGCCGCGGGAGAGACCGTGGAGCCAGCCCTTTACGGCAGTGTCCCCCCGAGACGAAGACCGTTCAAGCCGCCCCCCAACCAGGTTTGACGGACACTCCCAAGCCAAAGACTATTCACCGGCGCCCCCACAGGCAATGGTCCGGGCGCGGTGACTTGTTTGGTGACTTGTTGCAGACGCGTCGGTCAGCCGTCGACGTCGTGGAGGTGGTGGACCACGTCGTGCAGGAAATACTGGGACAGAGTCAGGACCGTGAACTCCGAGCCGTTGCTGCGGAGCCCGGTCCTGCCCCATTGCGATTCCTGTACGCGAGCGAAGGAGGCAGCCACCTGCTCGCCTTCGGCGGTGAGTTCGGCACTCACCACGGCGGTGTCCGCGTTGGCATAATCCTTCTCCAGGGCGGTGGCATCCTGGTCCCAGTTCTCAAACTGCGCATTGTCCTGGCTAAGCATGAGGTTCAGGCGCTGGTCGAAGAGGCTGAAGACATCGCGGACGTGGCAGGAATACTCCAACGCCGACCACGTCGTGTCATCGGGGCGTTCTGTAGCATCCGGCCGGCGGAGTACGGCGCGCCAGCGGGGCAGCATGTTTTCGACGCTGCCGGGAACAGTGGCCGGCGTAACAGTGGAGGCGTCAAATCCGCATTCGCTGCACGGGCGGGACAGGACCCACGTCCAGTCTTTTTCATCCGGGATGATAGGCATGGCAGTAGTCTAGGCTCGATCGGGCGCGGCGCCCGTCAGGCGGGCTGGTCCCCCGCCCAGGTCATGCTGGGCCCGATTGCCTCCACCGCCTGGGACAGCGGAATGCCGGAACCGTCGCGTCGGCCATGTTCCTGGGGCAGGGAACGGGCAACCCCTGCGAGGGACGAGGCTTTCGCCGGGCCGTGGCCCGCCCACGCCTGCAGCAGCGTGTCTTCGCCCTTGAGGAACCGGTGCGCACGGACCCCGCCGGTGGCGCGGCCCTTGACGGGGTATTCGGAAAAAGCCGTGACCTTTGCGGCTCCCGGCGCGGTGCCCGGCAGGGCGCCGTCGGTACCGGAAATCGTAACGACGACGGCGGCGTCGTCACTGGGGGCGACGGCGCCGAAGAACATCACGTCGTCGCCGGCCGCGAGCTTGATGCCGGCCATGCCGCCTGCCGTCCGGCCCTGCGGCCGGACGTTGGCGGCACTGAACCGCAGGAGCTGGGCCTGCCGGGTGAGGAAGACGAGGTCGGCGTCGTCGGATCCCGCAGGGGAAACGCCCACCACGGTGTCCTTGTCCTTGAGCGCGATGACTTCCCAGTCCTCGCGGTTCAGCGGGTAGTCCGGCTGGACGCGCTTGACCACGCCCTGGGCGGTCCCGATCGCCAGCACCTCGTCCAGCGGCGCGAAGGCCACGAGGGATTCCCCCTTCAGCAGCGTGATGAAGTCCCTGGCCGGCACGCCGCCTGCGAGGTTCGGCAGGCCGGACATCGGCGGCAGGACCGGCATGTCCATGACCTGGATGCGCAGCATGCGTCCCTGCGAGGTGACCGCGGCGATCTCGCCGCGGGCCGAGGTCTTGACCACGGAACGGAACACATCGTGCTTCGAGCGCGGCCCGGTTTCCGCGAGGCTGTCCTGGTTGGACGTCCGGGCAATCTGGCCCGATGCCGTGAGAATGGCCCAGCAGGGATCGTCCGCTATTTCGAGGGCCAGCGGGGCCGCCTTGCCCTTGACCCCCGGGAGGGCCGCAGCAGCAACGGTGGGGGAGACCGCCTCGGATTCGAGGAGCACGGTCCGCCGCGGGGTGCCGTACTTCTCCGCGATTTCCGCCAGTTCGCCGGACACCAGCTCGCGGAGCAGCTCGTCGGAAGCGAGGATGGCTTCGAGTTCCTCGATCTCCCGGCGGAGCTGGTCCTG
This sequence comes from Arthrobacter sp. Soil736, assembly GCF_001428005.1. Lineage (GTDB taxonomy): Bacteria > Actinomycetota > Actinomycetes > Actinomycetales > Micrococcaceae > Arthrobacter. Next base: position 26,184 of record NZ_LMSB01000019.1, on the reverse strand, counting down.
CTCCTTCTCGAGTTCGATCCGGGAGTATTTGGTCAGCTGGCGGAGCCGGAGTTCCAGGATGTAGTTGGCCTGGATCTCGGAGAGGTCATAGATGGACATCAGCCGTTCCCGGGCCGCCGACGCCTCGTCGGAGGACCGGATGATCTGGATGACCTCATCGATGTCCACGATGGCAATGAGGAGGCCCTCCACCAGGTGCAGGCGGTCCTTCTTCTTGCCGAGCCGGAACGCCGTCCGGCGACGCACCACGTTGATCCGGTGGTCCACGTAGACGGTCAGGAGCTTCAGCAGGCCAAGCGTCTGCGGCTGCCCGTCCACCAGCGTGACGTTGTTGATGCCGAAGGAATCCTCCATCGGCGAATAGCGGTAGAGCTGCTGGAGCACCGCGTTCGGGTTGAACCCGTTCTTGAGCTCGATCACCAGGCGCAGGCCGTGCTTGCGGTCGGTGAGGTCAACGATGTCGCTGATGCCGGCCAGCTTCTTGCTGTTGACGGCGTCCTTGATCTTTTCGATCACCTTCTCCGGCCCCACCATGTAGGGCAGCTCGGTGACCACCAGTCCCGTCCGCCGCGCCGACAGCTGTTCCACTTCCACCTTGGCGCGCGTCTTGAAGGACCCGCGGCCGGTGGCGTAGGCATCGCGGATGCCGTCCAGGCCCACGATCCGGCCGCCGGTGGGAAGGTCCGGGCCCGGGACGAACTGCATGATGTCTTCCAGCGTGGCATCCGGGTTGGCGATGAGATGCCGTGCCGCCGAGATGACCTCCACGAGGTTGTGCGGGGCCATGTTGGTGGCCATGCCGACGGCGATGCCAGTGGCTCCGTTGACCAGCAGGTTGGGGAACGCGGCCGGCAGCACGTCCGGCTGGGTGAGCTGGTTGTCGTAGTTCGGGACGAAGTCCACCACGTCTTCGTCGAGATGGTCCGTCAGCGTGAGCGCCGCCGCAGCGAGGCGCGCCTCCGTGTAGCGCGGCGCCGCCGGGCCGTCGTCGAGCGATCCGAAGTTGCCGTGGCCATCGATCAGCGGAAGCCGCAGCGAGAAGTCCTGGGCCATGCGGACCATGGCGTCGTAGATGGCGGTGTCACCGTGCGGGTGGAGCTTGCCCATGACCTCGCCCACCACGCGGGCGCTCTTGACGTGGCCCCGGTCCGGCCGCAGGCCCATCTCGCTCATCATGTACAGAATGCGCCGCTGGACCGGTTTGAGGCCGTCCCGGGCGTCGGGCAGGGCCCGTGAGTAGATGACCGAATAGGCGTACTCGAGGAACGAGCCTTCCATCTCGGAAGTAACGTCTATGTCAACGATGTTTTCGACGTAGTCCTGGACGGTTTCCCCTGCGGGGGTTGAATTTTGGCGGCGGGCCATGGGGCTGGTAAATCCTTTTTGGGGTGCACTTCGGGAGTCTTGGCTAGGCTAAGCCTATGGTGGATCAGCCCGCGGACGGCGTATATCCGGAATATTGGGAAGCCGATGTCGTCCTGCGGGACGGCGGGACGGCACATCTGCGCCCCATTCACCCCTCCGATTCCGACGCCGTGCAGGCGTTCCACACAGGCCAGTCGCAGAACTCCATCTACATGCGGTTCTTCGCGTTCAAGGCCAGGCTCTCGAGCAAGGAGCTCAAGCGGTTTACGGAGGTCGATTACCGGGACCGCGTGGCGCTGGTGATCACCATCGGCGGGGACATCATCGGGATCGGCCGCTACGACCGGCTGGACGATCCGGCGGAGGCGGAAGTGGCCTTCAACATTGCCGACGCCCACCAGGGCCGCGGTATCGGATCCATCCTCCTGGAGCATCTGGCGGCGGCCGCCCGGGAAAACGGGATCCGCAGGTTCAGCGCCGAGGTCCTGCCCGAGAACCGCAAGATGCTGATGGTCTTTTCCGATGCGGGTTACGACGTCAAGCGCCATTTTGACGACGGCGTGGTGAGCCTGGAGTTCAACATCGACCCCACGGACAAATCGCGCGCCGTGATGGAGTCCCGGGAGCACCGCGCTGAGGCGAGGAGCGTGCAGGACCTGCTGGCGCCGTCGTCGGTGGCTGTGATCGGCGCGAGCCGCAAATGGGGCAAGGTGGGGTACCAGTTCCTGGAGCACATCATTGAAGGCGGTTTTGCCGGCCCCGTCTATGCCATCAACCCGGAGGCGTTTGAGCTTGCCGGGATGCTGTCCTTCGGCCGGCTTTCCGAAGTGCCCGGGCCCGTCCAGCTGGCCATCGTCGCCGTCCCGTACGACGAAGTCCCCAAGGTGGTGGATGAGTGCGCCGCCGCCGGCGTCAAGGGAGTCCTGGTGGCCTCCGCGGGCTTCACCGAGGACGGTGACCGCGGCCTGGCGCGCCAGCGGGCACTTGTTCGGCAGGCCAGGGCCAACGGCATGCGGGTGATCGGACCCGCGTCGCTGGGCATCGTCAACACCAATCCTGCCGTCTCCCTCAACGCCTCCATGGCGCCCAGCCTGGCCCGGCGCGGCGGACTGGGGCTGTTCAGCCAGTCCGCGGCCATCGGGGTGGCGCTCTACGCGGCGTCCAGCCGCCGCCGCGCCGGCATCTCCACCTTCCTCTCCGCCGGCAACCGGGCGGACGTTTCCGGCAACGACATGATGCAGTTCTGGGAGGACGACGCCGACACCACCGCCGTGGGCCTGTATCTGGAGTCGATCGGCAACCCGCGCAAATTCTCACGGCTGGCCCGACGGCTCGCCCTGACGAAACCCGTCATCGTGGCCAAATCCAATTCCATGGGGCTGCAGCTTCCGCCCGGGCATGCCGTGCGGACCACGCAGGCCCCCGCCGGCGCCCTGGACGCGATGATGCGCCAGGCGGGGGTGATCCGCGTGGAGACCATAGAACAGCTCATGGATGTCGCGCAGATCGTGTCCGGCCAGCCGCTGCCCAAGGGCGCCGGAGTGGCAGTCTTCAGCAACTCGGGGGCGCTGGGGAAGGTGGTGGCGGACAGTGCGTCCGCCCATGGCCTTGGCGTGGAACACCTCGTGACGGAGCTGGACCTCGACGCCGGCTTGTCGCTTGCGCTGCCGGCCCTGCGGGACAGGCTGCGGGAGGTCCTCGCCATGGAGGCAGTGCACGCGGCGGTGGTGGCGTTCCTTCCGGCCAGCGGACTGACCGTGGAGAACATCGCGCGGGTCCTGGCGGACTGTTCGGCCGAGGCGGGAAAGCCCGTGGCTGCGGCTTTCACCGGCATCCTGGACCCGTCGGTGTACGTGGAGGGCATGGTGGGGGAGGACGCCGGCTCGTCGCCGGTCCCGTGCTACTCAAACCCGGGGGCCGCCGTCGCCGCCCTGGCCGCCGTGGTGCGCTACGCCGAGTGGGCGGGCCGGGACCAGGGCCTCTTTGCCGAGCCCGACGGGTGTGATGCGGACGCCGCCCATGCCGATCTGGAGAGGCTGCTGGCGGACGTCCGGGGTGAACAGCTGAAGGAACTGGATTCCACGGACGCCGCCCGCCTGCTGGGCCATTACGGAATCCAGGTGCTGCCCGCCGCCGGCTTTGACACCGCCGACGAAGCCGTGGAAGCAGCCGCGAAACTGGGCTGGCCGGTGGCGCTCAAGACCACTGATCCGACGCTGCGGCACAGACTGGACCTGGGCGGCGTGCGGCTGGACATCCAGGACCCGGAGTCGCTGCGGTTGAACATCCTCCAGATGCGCCGCGCCCTTGAGCCTTACGGATCGTCCTCATTGGAGGTCCAGGCGATGGCGCCGGTGGGCCAGGCCTGCACATTCCGGGCCATCGAGGACCCGCTGCTGGGACCGGTGGTCTCCTTCGGGCTGGCGGGTGACGCGGTGAACCTGCTGGACGACTGGGCACACCGGGTGCCGCCGCTGTCCGCCGCCGACCTCCGGGAGTTCATCCGCAGCCCCCGGGCGTCCCGCAAGCTCTTCGGCTACCAGGGCCTGCCTGCCGTCGACGTTGCGGCCCTCGAAGACCTCGCCGCCCGCCTCGCACGGCTCAAGGACGCCCACCCGGAAATTGCGCTCGTGGAGTTCAACCCCGTCCTGGCCACTCCCCAGGGGGCATTCATCCTGGCCGCCGACGTCCGGATAGGCAACGCCGCGCAGCGCACCGACAGCGCACGGCGGGCCATGCGCAGTTGACGCCGGGTTAGCATGTGCCAAGCCGATCTGTGAAAATGGGGAAATGAGCTCCCAGCCTCCCACCTCGAAGCCTCAAGCGCCCGACCACAGCCCGCAGGCTTTCCACCACAGCTCACACAACCACAGCGCCCAGGGCCAGAGCCTTGAAGGCGCGCTTCAGCAGGCCGGCTTCTACCCCCGTCTGGTGGCCGACGTCGTCGACGACGCCCTGGACGGCCGGGACTGCGTCGCCCACCTCGTCCACCTGGAAACGCATTTTGACCGCGCCGAGGTCCGGCGGCACATCACCGTGCTGGTCCTCACAGACGACATGCTGGTGATCACGCACGTTGACGACCAGCAGTTGGATGAGGCGGGTGAACAGATCGTGGCGCAGATTTCCACGGAGTCCGTGCCCGTGACCCAGATCCGCTCGGTGGTGCTGAGCTACATGTACTCGCAGCCGCAGAACTACAAGCCGTCCGATCCGGTCCGCGAGGTGACCCTTTCCATCGCCTGGTCCGGCGGGCAGCGGCTCGACGTGGGGCCGGCAAGCTGCGGGGATCCGCAGTGCGAGGCTGACCACGGGTACAGCGGAACCATCGCCCAGGAGGACATCGTCCTGCGCATCAGCGCCGAGGCGGACGGACTGCAGGCAGTCCAGGATGCCAAGCTGTTTGCCCGTGCCCTCCGTGCCGTGAACACCGCCTCCGCCGCTTCTGTTCCGCACGGGCTGCGCGCGTCCCAACCGCGTCCGCGCATGGGCGTCTTCTCGAACCGCCTCAGCCGCGGGCACCAGCGCTGAGATGGTGCCGGAACACGAATCGCCCTCTTCCGCCGCCCCGTCGACACTTCCCCCGCAACCGTCCGCGTCCGTGCTGTCGCAGCAGCCCCGGCCTGAACTGCCTGCGCCTGAATTGCCTGCCGCCCCGGCCTACGGGCGCCGCTCGGTCGCGGAAGTACTAAGCAGCGCAGCCGCGAGCCTCGGGCTGGACGGATTCGAGAATGCGCTGGCACTGCCGCCGGCCAAGCGCATCTGCGTGGTTCTCGCCGACGGGCTGGGCCGCAGCCTGCTCAAGCAGAAGTCCGCCCATACGCCGTTCCTCCGTGGGATCATGCAGCGGGGGCAGGGTGCGGTCCCGGTATGGCTGGACTCCGCGTTCCCCTCCACCACGGCGGCTTCCCTTGCCAGCCTGGGCACGGGGCTTGCACCCGGCCAGCACGGACTGGTGGGATACGACGTCCTGGATCCGGCCCAGGACAAGGTGGTCAACATGCTGGGCAACTGGGATGCCGGCGTGGACCCGTTGGAATGGCAGCCCTTCCCCACGGTCTTCGAACGCGCGGCGCAGCAGGTTGACGTCGCCACCGTGAGCCTTCCCCAGTTCGGCAGTTCGCCCATGACGCTCGCGGCGCTTCGTGGCGGCAGGTTCATCTCCGCGACCACCTCGCACGCCCGGACCGCTGCCGCCGCCGAGGCGATGGCAGGGGCGGACTCCAGCCTCATGTACTTCTACCTGAACGACCTCGACAAAGCCGGCCACCGCCACGGCTCCCAGTCGCCGCAGTGGGAGCACCAGCTTGAAGAGCTGGACGCCACCGTCAAACGCCTGGACGCCACCCTCCCGCCCGGGACCACGGTGCTGGTTACTGCCGACCACGGCATGCTCGACGTCGCAGAGGCGCAGCGCATCGACTATTCCGCCGAGGCTGCGCTGGTAGCCGGGGTCCGGCACACCGCCGGGGAACCGCGGATGGTTCACCTGTACCTGGAAGACGACGCCGACGGGAACGCACGGCAGCGCCTGCTGGACGCTTGGCGCGGCCGGTTCGGCGACAGGATCTGGGCCTTTACCCGGGAAGAAGCCCTGGCTGCCGGACTCTTCGGCCCGGTCCGGCCTGAAGTTGTGGGGCGCGTGGGGGATGTGATGATCGCCGCCCGCGATGCCCTGGCGTTTTACGACACACGCCGCGTCCGGCCGACCGCCCTCGAGGTGGTGGGTCAGCACGGCTCCCTGACCAAGGCGGAACGGGAAGTTCCGCTGCTCTGCTTCCAGGCGACCGGAAAGCCGGCTGGCCGGAGGGGAGCCCGTGGCTGAACTCGTCTTTTTCTCGGGCACCATGGACTGCGGAAAATCAACACTGGCGCTCCAGATGGACTACAACCACCGCGCCCGCGGACGCGGCGGGGTGCGGTTCAGCCGCAACGACCGCGCGGGCGGGTTCCGCATCTCCAGCCGCCTCGGGCTGGAGACGGACGCCGTCGAGGTGGTGGACACGACCGATTTCTGGGACGAAGTGGTGCTCCGCCGCACCCGGGGGATTCGCGTTGACTATCTCATCTGCGACGAAGCCCAGTTCTATTCGCCGGCCCAGGTGGAGCAGCTTGCGCGGGTGGTGGACGAGATCGATGTCGACGTCTTTGCGTTCGGGATCACTGCAGACTTCCGTACGCGCCTCTTTCCCGGGTCGCAGCGGCTGGTTGAACTGGCGGACCGCGTCCAGGTCCTCCAGGTGGAAGCCCTGTGCTGGTGCGGCCGCCGCGCCACGCACAACGCCAGGACCGTGGACGGCGTCATGGTCATGGAAGGCGCGCAGGTGGTGGTGGGCGACGTCGACATGGCCGGCGATGCGGCGTCCGCGGAGTCAGGTCACATGCCAGTCGTCGGCTACGAAACGCTGTGCCGGCGCCACTTCATGCGCCGCGTCACCGCCCATGGAGCCAACATCATGGCCCGGCAGGACCAGCTGCTTCCGTTCGAGGTTGACGCGTGCCTCTGGCACGGGGCCGGCGACCGGACCGCGGCCGGAGGCGCCTGAGGAGGACGCGCGTGAGCAGGAGGCGCCGAAGTTTGGCTCAGTCGCCCCTGGTGCCGAAGACGATTTCGTCCCAGCTGGGAACGCTGGAGCGCTTGGGCCGCGATGGCTGGCGTTCAGGTTCATCCCGGTCCTGATCCGGACGGGGCGCGGTTCCCTGGCCCGGCTGTGTGCGGTTGCCTTCCACCCGGCGGCGGGGAGCCCCGCGGCCCAGCAATTCATCCAGGCCAACGTTGCCGGCCGCCGGCCGTTGCGGGGCCTCGGCCGGACGGTCCGCCGCGTCGTCGTCGGCTGCCGGACCCGCCGGCGACGCTGCGGGGGTGTCCTTGCCCGCCGTGCTGACCGGGCGCAGCCGGGACGGGACAATGGTGATTTCCCGAGTGTCCGTGCTGACGCCGTCGTGAAGCTTTAGGGAATCGTCGTCGGCATCCTGGTGCTGGGGTGCGAGGCTGAGACGGGACAGCATCGAGGGCCGGCCATCGCGCCTTCGGACCGGCTGGCCAAACTGGGCTGCCGGGGAGTCGGACATATCCGCTTCGGCCGGTTCCGGCTCCTGTTCCTCCGGCTCCGCGTCGTGGTCGGTGGCAGTAGCGGGAGGAACTTCCGAGGGCCTCGGATGGGCTGCCGGGACGCCGTTGGTCAGCAGCAGGGCAAGGGCGTCATCGCTGTCCTCGTCGACACCGATCCGCTGGCCCCGCCGGGAGCGCAGCATGTCCAGGAGGCCGTCGGGGTCCTTCTTCTGCTCTACTCCGGTGCGGGCCGCGGCCTCGGCATCGGTTTCAAAGTCAAAGGGCCGGTCCGACACGGCCGAGAGCCGGCGTGCGGGCACCGGCCCGTCCAGGGGCTCCAGTTCGCTGAGCTGCTGCGCCCAGCGGTTGGCGTTCTGCAGGGACTTGCGCGAGGGATTGAACGTCCACATGGCCGGTGGTTCTTCGCCGATGCTGGTGTGGCCTCCCGGCCCAACCTCAAACCTGGCCACTACTGTCCAGGTGCCGTCGGGCCGCCGCCAGGAATCCCACTCAAGCGACGACGAATCAATGCCGTGGGCGGTGAGCCTGTGGGCCACCATATCGGCCAGCGTGGCGGGGTTGTCACCGAACGCCGACCGGTAGATGTCGTGCCCCGGGGCCGGCGAAGCGACTTCCACCTTGCGGGCCTGCTGGGCAACGTATTCGCGCTCGGCCAGGACCGGGCCCTCGTAACGTTCGACTTTTTCGAGCGGCATGCCCGAAGCAGCCGCCACCTCCGCAGCTGTGGAGCCGCTGCGGATCCTCGTCTGGATGTCGCGGGGGGACATGGCCACAACGCTGCCCGCCGGTGTCCGCACCGAGGGCCGGCTGGCAGCCATCCGTAATGCTTCGTTGATCGGCAACTGGAACATTTCGCCGCCGGTGCCGCTTAACAGGAGATGCTCCCCGTCGTCGTGGACGCCTACAAGCCGTAGATCCTGCATACAATCCTCCACCCTGGCATTACTATCAATCGAAACTCTGCCACCCAAGGCGGTCATTTCCTGTGAGGACGGAGGGCGCGCCGCGAAATTCCGGGACTTTCGCGGCCGCAGCCCGAATGCGCCGCCAGTGTTTGGTTCCGCTCTGGCTTTTCCTTGCGGCTTAGGGAAAAATGTGCCCGTGATCGGGCACAAATCGATGGCGTTCGGTGTTGTGCACGTTGAATTAATAAAGCGAGTCGACGGAGCGTGAGCAGCAGACCATGGCGACAGACTACGATGCGCCGAGGAAATCCGAAGAGGACCTCAACGAGGATTCGATTGAGGAGCTGAAAACCCGCCGCGCCGATAAACCGACGGCAGTCGTCGAAGAGGATGAAGCCGACCTCGCCGAAGGGTACGAGCTGCCCGGGGCGGACCTGTCGGGTGAAGAGCTGCTGGTCCGCGTCATGCCGGCCCAGGCCGACGAGTTCACGTGTTCCTCATGCTTCCTGGTCCGGCACCGCTCGCAGATCGCCCGCGAAAAGGACGGCCGCCTGTACTGCAAGGACTGCGAAGGCTAGGGCCTATTTTCCAGCCAGTGCGGCCACGAGTTCGTCCGGGCGGCGCGTGGAAGTCAGCCAGTACGGCGTGGGGTCCGAGGGGTCCGTGATTTCGATGCGCACCACGGGATCGATCCAGCCGCGGATGCAAAGGTATGCGAGGCCGTTCAGGCGTGTTCCGCGCTCCGCCGTCGCCTCGCTGCCGCGGTAGGCTGCTGCCTGTCCCGTGAGGCTGCGCTCAATGCTGGCGCGGCCCACCTGCAGCCGTCCGGCTGTCACGGTCACGGCCGGGGTGGACAGAATCAGCAGGACCGCCTCGATGGCAAAAAGCACGCCGGCAGCCGTGAGTCCTGCCGCCAGGCTGATGGGGGCAAAGACCAGGATGCCGGCGCCGGCCACGCCCGCCGCGACCACCCAGATCCAGACGCCGGGCCACAGCTTTTCGCTGAAAAGAACGGTTTCATCGGGGGAGGACTGGTGGTTGGCAGGCACGGCTGCGCTTGAATCGGACATGCACCCAGCTTTCCATCTTTGCCGTGTCATTTCATCCCGCCCGGTCCGGCCCGGACGCCCCCAGGGCCGGTAGGAGTATGCACCGCGCGGGCGATAGAGTGAGGGACTGTGACTGACGAAATAACGCCTATTACGCCTCCGCCGCATGCAGCGGCACCCGCCGCCCCGGCAGAGCCCTCTCCGGCAGGGTTCGGAGCGCCGACAGTGCAGGTTCAATTGAAAATGCTCGACGCCGGCCTGGAAGCGCCGTCCTATGCCCACCCCGGTGACGCCGGAGCCGATTTGCGGGCCCGTGAGGACGTTGTGCTGGAGCCTGGCGAACGGCGGCTGGTGCCGACCGGCGTCTCCATCGCCCTTCCGCACGGCTTTGTGGCCCTCATCCACCCGCGCTCCGGCCTCGCCACGAAACACGGGCTGACGGTGGTTAACGCGCCAGGAACCGTGGATGCGGGGTACCGCGGCGAAATCGCCGTGACGCTGCTGAACACCGACCGGGACCAGGCAATAGAACTGCGCCGCGGCGATAGAATTGCACAGATGGTCATCCAGCGCGTGGAGCATGCGCAGTTCGTCGCCGTGGGGGAGTTGAACGACTCCGTCCGCGGTGCCGGAGGCTTCGGCTCCACGGGCGGCTTCACCGTTCCGGACGCCTAGCTTCACACCGGACATCCCGGGCGTTCCGTGAGGGCGAAGCCTCCCGCGACGCCGCCGGCGGTCAGCAAGACATGACGCGGCGCCTGCGGGGCCGGCGCGACAGGATCACAACTAAGGAGACAACCCATGGTTTTTGGGCGTGGCAGGAAAGCCAAGAAGCACGAGGCGGCGGAGCCTGAGGACGTCCAGGCGGACATCGCGGCCGATTCAGCGGACGACGCCGCCGACGGCCGCAGCGCCACCGGCCCCTTCGATGTCTCCGAGATCAGCAGCCGGGACGGCTACGTGGATCTCGGCGCCCTCCTCATTGCGCCGCGTGACGGTCTCCAGCTGAGGCTTGAGGTCGAGGAAGCAACGCAGCGGGTCGTGGCAGTGACCATGGACCTGGACGGGTCGAGCCTGCAGCTGCAGGCGTTCGCTGCGCCGCGCTCGGAAGGCCTCTGGGAGGAAATCCGCGAACAGATCGGCCAGTCCGTGGGCAGCCAGGGCGGCCAGGTCGAGGAAGTCACGGGCGACTTCGGCCCGGAGCTGGTGGCCAAGCTGCCGGCCGGTTCCGCCGACGGCAGCCAGGGTTACCGCGTTGCCCGGTTCATCGGCGTCGACGGTCCCCGCTGGTTCCTCCGCGGGGTGTTCGGAGGCGAAGCGGCGCTGAACCGTGAGGCGGCGGCGGGCCTGGAGGAGCTGTTCCGGAAAATCGTCGTGATCCGCGGCGACAACCCCATGCCTCCCCGCGACCTTCTGCAGCTGCGGCTCCCCAAGGATGCCGCCGGATCGGTGCCGCCCGGCGCGCCGGACTTCCAGCAGCCCGAACGCGGTCCGGAGATCACCCAGATTGGTTGATGCCAGCCAACCCCCGGGCGAGGCAGTACCCATCAGCGGACTGCCGGAGCGGGGGCGCGTCCTGTGCCAGGGCTTCATTGAATCGGTGACCTATGCGCCCGCAACGCAAGTGGCGGCGTTCACCGCGATCGTTACGGACCACGACCGACCTGCGTCCGGGCGACGGAACCGCCTTCGCGTCATCTGGCTGGGGCGCCGCCGCATTCCGGGCATCGACGCCGGAACCGAGCTCCGGATCGAAGGGATGCTGACGGTGCGGGACGGATTGCCCACCATCTTCAACCCCCGCTACGAAATACTGTCCCACCAGGAGAACCAATGACTATGCCTGAGAACCCGGACCGGCGAACGGGACGGCAGGAGCCCGACCCGGCGCCGGAAGCTCCCGGCCTTGCCGGGCTGGCCGAAGGCTACGCGTCCAAGGCCGGTCTGCACCGCACCGATGACGGACGCATAGACGTCCTCAAGAGCGCCGGCGGGTACCAGGGCATCGCCGAGAGCATCCTGCCCGGCCTGGTCTTCCTGATTACTTTCACCGCGACCGGTGCCTTGACGCCGTCGCTCATTGCGGCCCTCGGCGCTGCCGCCGTGTTTACCGTGGTCCGGCTCGTGCAGCGCCGCCCCCTGACCCAGGCCCTGGCCGGGATCGTCGGGGTCGGCATCTCCGCGTGGTTTGCCAACAGCACCGGCAAAGCGGAGGACTTCTACCTGCCCGGATTCCTCACCAACGCGGCCTACATCGTCGCGATGGTGATCTCCATTGCCGTCAGGTGGCCTCTCGCGGGGCTGCTCTTCGGCTTTATCCGCAACGAGGGCCTGGAATGGCGCCGGAACCCTGCACGCGTCCGTGCCTACCGGCTCGGCACGTGGATCATCGTCGGCGTGCTTGCCCTTCGCCTGCTGGTGCAGGTGCCGCTCTACCTGATGGGCCCGGACGGCCTGGCGGCGCTGGCAACCACGAGGCTCATCATGGGTGCGCCGCTGTACATCCTGGGCGTGTGGCTGGCGTGGCTGGTCACCCGTCCCGCAGCCGTGGCCGTGGTTCAGCCGTCGAAGCCGTCGCCTTCCGGCGACTGATCCAGCCGGGTCTGCTGAGCGGCGGCCGGCAGCTGCGCCTCGGCTGTCACCTCTGACTCTTCAGCGGAACCGGACGCTTCGCCGGATCCGGGTGACAGGAGTTCACGCAGCTGGTCCTCTGCGGCGATGGTAGTGACGAAGAACAGTTCGTCGCCGCCGTCGATGACGTCGTCCCGGCTGGGCGTAATCGGGGCCTGGTCCCTCAGGATGGCCACGAGCGTCGAGTCCTCGGGCCAGTCGATGTCGCCCACGGTCAGCCCGATCGCGTGCGAGTCGTGGGGCACCGTGAACTCAACGAGTGACGATACTCCGGTCTGCAGTGTAAGCAGGCGCACGAGGTCTCCGATTTCTACGGCTTCCTCCACCAGGGCCGTCATGAGCTGTGGCGTATTGACGGCGACGTCGACGCCCCAGGAGTCATTGAACATCCAGTCGTTCTTCGGGTTGTTGACCCGGCCGACAGTGCGCCCGACGCCGAACTCCGTCTTGGCAAGCAGTGAGACCACGAGGTTCACCTTGTCGTCGCCCGTGGCCGATACGACTACATCCGCGTCGTCGAGCTTCGCGTCCTGCAGTGTGCTGAGCTCGCAGGCGTCACCTACCAGCCAGTGCGCACCGCGCAGCCCGCTCCGGCCAATCACTTCCGGTTTGAGGTCGATGAGCAGAATCTCGTGCTTGTGGGCAAGCAGCTCACGGGCGATGGAGGAGCCCACGCTGCCGGCTCCGACGATGACGACCTTCACTTAAGACTCCTTGGCGGGTGCTTTGGCCAGAACGTGGGCCACTTCGGCGCTGCGGTCCACACGAAGCATGGCGTGGACGGTATCGCCTTCCTGGTACGAGGTGCCGGGCGTAGGAAGGACGCCTTCGCCGAACCGGGTCAGGTAGGCGACCCGGATGTCGGCGGCCTTTTCGATCGAGGACACGGTATGGCCGATCCACGCGGGATCCAGTTCGAGTTCGGCCAGCACCAGGCGGCCGGACGGCTCCCGGAAGTCACCGGCGAGGTGCTGTTCCGGCAGGATGCGCCTGAGGACCTGGTCGGCGCTCCAGCGCACGGCCGCCACTGTGGGGATGCCCAGGCGCTGGTAGATCTCCGCACGGCCGGGATCGTAGATCCTCGCAACGACGTGGGGTACATGGAATGTCTCGCGGGCCACGCGCGTGGCCAGGATGTTGGAGTTGTCGCCGCTGGAAACCGCGGCGAAGGCGTAGGCGTCGGCGACTCCGGCCTGTTTCAGCGTGTCACGGTCAAAGCCGACGCCGGTCACCTTCCGGCCGGTGAAGCCGGAACGGAGCCGGCGGAAGGCGCGGTCATCCTGGTCGATGATGGCCACGGAATGGCCCGCATCCTCAAGCGTGTGCGCCAGGGTTGCCCCTACGCGTCCACAACCCATGATCACGAAGTGCGCCACACTGTCTCCTCAACTTCTCGCCGACTGCTCCGTAAGACTCTACCGCCGGAATCCTGCCATGACATCGCGTCCGAATCAGACTAACTTTGTGTGGTGCTGACAATTCTGAATGCCGTGAAGCGGGTGCTGGTGGGGCGGCCCTTCCGGAACGACCGGCTGGCCCACACGCTCCTGCCGAAGCGGATCGCGCTGCCCATCTTCGCCTCGGACGCTTTGTCGTCGGTGGCCTATGCTCCCGATGAGATCCTGCTCACGCTGGCCCTGGCAGGAGTCAGTGCAGTGGCGTTCTCCCCGCTCGTGGGCCTGGCCGTCATGGTGGTCCTGCTGACGGTCGTTGCCTCCTACCGGCAGAACGTCCACGCCTACCCCTCCGGCGGCGGCGACTACGAGATCGCGAACGTGAACCTGGGGAAGTACGCCGGGCTGACCGTGGCGTCCGCGCTGCTCGTGGACTACGTGCTCACCGTGGCCGTGTCGATGTCGTCAGCGGCCGCGTACCTCACCACCGCCGTTCCGTCGCTCCACGGCGAGCAGGCCACGATCGCCACCATCGGCGTGGTCATCCTGGCCCTCGTCAACCTGCGCGGCATCAAGGAGGCGGGCAGCGTGTTTGCCGTGCCCACCTACATCTTCATGGCATCGATCCTGGGTATGACCGCCATCGGCGTCTTCCAGGCGGCAACCGGCCAGCTGGGCGAGGCGCCGTCGGCCGCGTTCACCATTGTTCCGGCCGAGGGCTTCGACGAGGGCCTCGTCGGCCTGGCCGGAGCCTTCCTGCTGCTGCGCGCATTTTCCTCCGGTGCCGCCGCTCTGACCGGTGTGGAAGCCATCAGCAACGGCGTCCCCAACTTCCAGAAACCGAAGAGCAAGAACGCGGCCACCACGCTGCTCATGCTCGGAGTCATTGCCTCGGCCATGCTGGCGGGCATCATCTACCTGGCCAACGCCACGAAGGTGCACATCGTGCTGGACCCGGCCAAGGAGTTCCTCCTGAACGGCCGGCCGCTGCCCGAGGGTTACATCCAGAGTCCCGCAATCAGCCAGATCGCCCAGACCATCTTCGGACCGGGATCCATCCCGTTCTACATCGTGGTCGCCGCCACCGGCGTGATCCTCGTTTTTGCGTCAAACACGGCCTTCAACGGCTTCCCGGTCCTCGGCTCGATCCTGGCCCAGGACGGCTACCTGCCGCGCCAGCTGCGCACCCGCGGCGACCGGCTGGCGTTCAGCAACGGCGTCCTTGCGCTGGCGGCCGGGGCGCTGGTGCTGATCATCGCCTTCAACGCCGACGTCACCAAGCTCATCCAGCTCTACATTGTGGGCGTCTTCATTTCGTTCACAATGAGCCAGCTCGGCATGATCCGGCACTGGGGCCGGGAGCTGAAGCTGGCCAAGGACAAGGCGGTGCGCCGCCGGATGTTCAAGTCCCGCACCATCAACACGATCGGCTTCGGCATGACCGGGCTCGTGCTGGTGATCGTGCTCATCACCAAGTTCGAGCAGGGCGCCTGGATCGCCCTGCTGGCGATGTTCGTGCTGTTCCTCATCATGTGGAGCATCCGCGCCCACTACGACAATGTGGCCAAGGAACTGGCCGTGGACGAGGACTCCTCGCCCCGCGCCCTCCCCACGCGCGTCCACGCCGTGCTGCTCGTTTCCCACGTCCGGAAGCCCGTCCTCCGGGCCCTCGCCTATGCCCGCGCCTCACGCCCCTCCCGGCTGGACGCGATCACCGTGGACATCAACGCCGAGGAGACAGCGCACACGCTGGCTGACTGGGACAAGCTTGAGATCCCCGTCCCCCTGACAGTGCTCGCCAGCCCCTACCGCGAGACCATCACCCCGATCATGGACTACATCAAGAGCATGCGCCGGGACTCTCCCCGCGACCTCATCGTGGTGTACATCCCGGAATACGTGGTGGGCAAGTGGTGGGAGCAGCTGGTCCACAACCAGACGGCGCTGCGGATCAAGACCAGGCTCCACTTTGAACCCGGGGTCATGGTCGCCAGCGTTCCGTGGCAGCTCAAATCATCGGAAGAAGCAAAGAAACTGCAGGACATCCAATGACCGTGCCGGACACCCAGACCCCTTTCACCGGCGCCGAAGTGGTCGTGGACATCGGCCCCGTGGCCCACGGCGGGCACTGCGTGGCACGCCACGAAGGCCGCGTGGTGTTCGTCCGTCACGGCATACCGGGGGAGCGCGCCCGGATCCGGCTCACCGACGCGGGGGAGTCAGCCAAATTCTGGCGCGCCGATGTGGTGGACGTCCTGGAACCGTCGCCGGACCGTGTCCCGCACTTCTGGCGTGTGGCCGACTCCCTCAGTTCCTGGGAACACGGGCACCCGCCTGTCGGCGGAGCCGAACTGGGCCACGTGTCCCTGTCCCGCCAGCGCGGCCTGAAGGGCGAAGTGCTGGCCGAACAGCTCAAGCGGCTGGCCGGCGTCGAACTTTCCACCGACGTCGAAGCAGTGGGCGCCGCCAGCGCCGCAGACGCGGCAATCAACGACGGCGGTAACGGCCTCGCGTGGCGCACGCGGGCCAGTTTTGCGGTGACCGCCGGCGGCAAGCTGGGCATGCACGCCCACCGTTCGGACCAGGTTATTCCGGTGCGGGAGATGCCACTCGCGGTTGACGGCGTCAACGCGCTGCGACTGTGGGAGATTGACCTGCAGGGCATCGAACGCGTGGAGGTGGCGGCGCCGGCCAACGGGTCGCGGCCGCTGGTGCTCCTCGCGCCCGCGCCCGGGACCCGCGCCAAACGGCTGAGCACCATCCTCGCCCAGCTTCCCGCGGATGTTTCCGTGGCCAGCTACGATCCCCTCAAGGACGAGACCCTCCAGCTGCGCGGCCGCACCTGGGTGCAGGAGACCGCCGCCGGCCACGACTACAGGGTCACGGGTGCCGGCTTCTGGCAGATCCACCGCGACGCTCCGGGAACCCTTGTGGGCGCAGTGACCGGATTCCTGCACGACGGCGGGTTCCTGGAGCCGGGCGCGGCGGTCGCCGATCTCTACGCCGGGGCCGGGCTGTTCACGGCACCGCTCGCCGACGCCGTCGGCGAGACGGGTTCGGTGCTGTCGGTGGAAGGCGCGCCCGGGACGAGCCGGGACGCGCGGAAAAACCTGCACGGTGCACCGCAGGTCGAAATCGTGCAGGGCCGCGTGGAGCGCGTGCTGCGCCAGCGGCCCCGCAGCTTTGACGCCCTCCTGCTCGATCCGCCGCGTGCCGGTGCAGGCAAGGCAGTAGTCAACCAGCTGATCGCCGCAAACCCCCGAGCCATTGCCTACGTGTCCTGCGACCCTGCATCGTTTGCCCGTGACGTCGGGTACTTCCAGCAGGGCGGCTGGTCCCTCTCGGCGCTTCGGGCGTTCGACCTGTACCCGCACACGCACCATCTGGAGACGGTGGCACTGCTGACTCCCCGCGGCTGATGTGACTAGGATGGGCCTAGTAGTCCCACGTCGCGCGCCGTATTCTCGGCTGACCCCATGCTCTTTTGTATGACCTTGTACTAATTAGGATGACCTAACTAGCAAGCGGTCTACCGCGCGACAAAGATGAAACTGTTGCGAGAGGAGTCCTGCGATGAGCATTGTGGACAGCTTCGGTTCAAAAGGCAAACTTAATGTAGCCGGTACCGAATACGAAATTTTCCGGTTGAACTCCGTTGAAGGTGCAGAAAACCTTCCGTTCAGCCTCAAGGTGTTGCTTGAAAACCTGTTGAGGACCGAGGACGGCGCGAACATCACGGCCGATCACGTCCGAGCACTGGCCGGCTGGGATCCCAACGCCGAGCCCGACACTGAAATCCAGTTCACGCCGGCGCGCGTGATCATGCAGGACTTCACTGGCGTGCCCTGCGTAGTGGACCTGGCCACCATGCGTGAAGCGGTCAAGGAGCTCGGCGGCGATCCGAAGAGGGTGAACCCGCTGGCACCTGCCGAGATGGTAATTGACCACTCGGTGCAGATCGACGCATTCGGTAACTCCGGCGCACTGGAGCGCAACATGGAGATCGAATACCAGCGCAATGGTGAGCGCTACCAGTTCCTGCGCTGGGGCCAGACCGCGTTTGACGACTTCAAAGTTGTCCCGCCGGGAACCGGCATCGTGCACCAGGTCAACATCGAGTACCTGGCCCGCACTGTCATGACCCGCGAAATTGACGGCGTTGTCCGGGCCTACCCCGACACCTGCGTCGGCACCGACTCGCACACCACCATGGTCAACGGCCTCGGTGTGCTCGGCTGGGGCGTCGGCGGCATCGAAGCCGAGGCGGCCATGCTGGGCCAGCCCGTGTCGATGCTCATCCCGCGCGTCGTCGGTTTCAAGCTGACCGGCTCCATCCCGGCCGGCGCCACCGCCACGGACGTCGTGCTGACCATCACGGAACAGCTGCGCAAGCACGGTGTGGTGGGCAAGTTCGTGGAGTTCTACGGCGAAGGTGTGGCGGCAGTGCCGCTGGCCAACCGCGCCACCATCGGCAACATGAGCCCGGAGTTCGGCTCCACGGCGGCCATGTTCCCGATCGACGACGTCACGCTCGACTACCTGCGCCTCACCGGCCGCTCGGACGAGAACGTCGCCCTGGTTGAGTCCTACGCGAAGGAACAGGGCCTCTGGCACGATCCTTCCCGCGAGATCAAGTTCTCCGAGTACCTCGAGCTGGACCTGTCCACGGTGGTTCCCTCCATCTCCGGCCCGAAGCGTCCCCAGGACCGCATCGAGCTCACGGACGCCAAGGAGCAGTTCCGCAAGGACATCCACAACTACGTGACCATCGAAGACGGCAGCGTGGACGAGTCCCTGGAAGAGTCCTTCCCGGCCTCCGACCCGCCCTCCTTCACGCACGCTGATTCCCACACCACGGAAACGGCCCGCGTTGAGTCTGCCGCCAACGGCGCAGACGGCCGTCCGTCCATCCCGGTGCACATCAAGACCGAGGACGGCCGCGAGTTCGAGCTGGACCACGGAGCGGTGTCCATCGCCTCGATCACGTCCTGCACCAACACGTCCAACCCTTCCGTGATGCTCGCCGCAGCACTGCTGGCGCGCAACGCCGTGGACAAGGGCCTGACGTCAAAGCCGTGGGTCAAGACCTCCGTGGCTCCCGGCTCCAAGGTGGTCACCGACTACTACGAGAAGTCCGGCCTCACCCCGTACCTGGAGAAGCTCGGCTTCTACATCGTGGGCTACGGCTGCGCCACCTGCATCGGCAACTCCGGCCCGCTCGACGCCGAAATCTCCGAGGCCATCCAGGCCAACGACCTGTCCGTCACCGCGGTGCTGTCCGGTAACCGCAACTTCGAAGGCCGCATCAACCCGGACGTGAAGATGAACTACCTGGCTTCCCCGCCGCTGGTCATCGCCTACGCCCTGGCCGGAACCATGGACTTCGACTTCGACACCGACTCCCTCGGACAGGACGAGGCCGGTAACGAGGTCTACCTGAAGGACATCTGGCCGAACCCGGTCGAGGTCCAGCAGGTCATCGATTCCTCCATCGACAAGGAAATGTTCGCCCGCGGCTACGAGGGCGTCTTCGACGGAGACGACCGCTGGAAGGCCCTCGACACCCCGGCCGGCGACACTTTCGCCTGGGACGAGAAGTCCACGTACGTCCGGAAGCCCCCGTACTTCGAGGGCATGAAGGCACAGCCGGAGCCCGTCACTGACATCTCCGGCGCCCGCGTGCTGCTCAAGCTCGGCGATTCGGTCACCACCGACCACATCTCCCCGGCCGGCTCGTTCAAGTCGGACACCCCGGCCGGCCAGTACCTGCTGGCCAACGGCGTGGAGCGCAAGGACTTCAACTCCTACGGCTCACGCCGTGGCAACCACGAGGTCATGATCCGCGGCACGTTCGCCAACATCCGCATCAAGAACCAGCTGCTTGACGGCGTGGAGGGCGGCTTCACCCGCGACTTCACCCAGGCGGACGGCCCGCAGGCTTATGTCTACGACGCCGCCCAGAACTACCAGGCAGCCGGCACTCCGCTGGTGGTCCTGGCAGGCAAGGAATACGGTTCCGGCTCGTCCCGCGACTGGGCAGCCAAGGGCACCGCGCTGCTGGGCGTCAAGGCTGTCATCGCCGAAAGCTACGAGCGCATCCACCGCTCGAACCTGATCGGCATGGGTGTCCTTCCGCTGCAGTTCCCGGCTGGCGAGTCCGCTGCAACACTGGGCCTGACGGGCACGGAAACCTTCGCTGTTGAGGGCGTCACCGCCCTGAATGAAGGCACCACGCCGAAGACCCTCAAGGTCACGGCCACCGCCGGGGACGGCACCGCCAAGTCGTTCGATGCCGTGCTCCGCATCGACACCCCGGGCGAAGCCGACTACTACCGCAACGGCGGCATCCTGCAGTACGTGCTCCGGCAAATTAGCGGTTCCTGAGCTGATCGGCTCGGATACCAGAGGATCTGGTCGATGACTCGCTGCCATCGGCGGTCACAGTAGAGTCTCGCACAAGTGCCCCGTCAGGCTTCGGTCTGGCGGGGCACTTGTGCTTTGTCGGTCCGTCTCCGTCGTGTGTGGCCGGAGTACGTTGCCACGCGGTGAGCATCGGCGGGTCTGCTCGCCTGCATGGAGGCCGTCGAGCAAAATCATGATGGGCCATCGATCAGCTGTGATGGACCACTTTGGCTGCGAACGCCGAGACTGAACCAGGGGGGAAATATGGATGTCCGGACGAACAGTGAGTATTTGGAGTTCCTAGCAAGGCACCTTGATGAGTTCATGAGGGCATTCGAGGAATTCATGACGCTCCATGTGGAGAACTCCGGGTTCGGGGGTCTGGCTGTGGGAATCGCTCCTGCCGTCCTTCCAAAGGAAGGTGCAGATAAGGAGCGCATTCGAGTTCTCACCAATGAACTGAACCGTCTCGCAGGCACCCTGATGGACCTTAGCGGTGTCACTGCGGTCCGACTCGCGGTTCAGGGTGCCGGGGTGCTCGACCCGTTCGTGAACTGGCAGCGCATGATTGAGCCGAAGCCACTGCTTGACGCCGCAGTCGTCCAAGGTTGCTGTCTTCAGGCCGCCGGCCGGTTGGAGGGTCTCAAGGCAAAGGCGGAGGCGCTTTCGTCGCCGACTATCGAGCCCTCGCTCCTGCACCCACTGGTGTGGGCCGCGGCTCAGCGACTCTGGAACGACGGGCACCTCCGGCATGCGGTTGCTGCTTCCGCGGAAGCAGTCAGCGGCCAGATGAAGCAGCTCACCGGCCGGAACAACGCGAGCGATACGTCCCTGTGGCAGCAGGCCTTCGCCCTTGCCGACCCGCAGGAGGGCAAGCCCCGGCTGCGCTGGCCCGGCGGGACAGAGGACCAAGATGTCAAGACTATGCAGGCTGGTCTGCTGAGCTTCGCCCCTGGGGTCAACATGGTGATCCGGAACCCTGCTACGCATCTCGCAGAGGACTTCACCGAGCAAGACGGACTCGAACAGCTCGCGACACTGAGCGTCCTCGCCAAGTTCGTTGACCGGTGTGTGGTTGTGTCCGTCGATGGCGCGACGGCTACTGGGCCCGGGGAGGTGTCGCCAGCACTTGCAGACGAACCCAACCAGGTTTTGACCAGGGGAGACAGCTAGATCGCAATGGCCGCAAAAGACGAACTCTCCCCGTCCGCGCGGGAACTGCTGAAGAAGGTGAAGCAGCATTACATGAAGTCCGGCGACTTCAACGAACTGCATGTCAACACGTCCTGGAACTCACGCGACGATATTGAGGCCGCGGCCGAACTGGCCGACGCCGGCCTCATCGAAGTCGTGGGCCCGGGCGACTACCGCCGTTCTAGTGAAGGGTGCCGGTGAGCGGGGCTTGTGTGCCGGCGGCGATATTGTGGCCATTTACCGCGACATCCTCGCAGGCGGCGGGGAAACAGTCCCCTTCTGGGAAGCGGAGTATCGCCTGAATTCGTTCATCGCCCGCTACCCCAAGCCCTACATCGCACTGATGGACGGCCTTGTACTGGGCGGCGGCGTGGGCATCTCCGCCCACGGCTCCGTCCGCATCGTCACCGAACGAACCAGGACCGGCCTGCCGGAAACCACCATCGGCTTCGTCCCAGACGTCGGGGGCACACTCCTGCTCGCACGCGCACCGGGGGAGACCGGCACCCACGCCGCACTGACCGGAGCCCACCTCGACGCTGCCGACGCCCTGTTCCTGGGCCTGGCGGACCACTTTGTTCCGTCCGCCAAACTCGCCGACCTCGCCGCAGCGCTGGAAAACGAAACCCCGGCAGCCGCCGTCGGTCGACGCCTGCTATGCGGCCGACGACGCTGAGGAGATCCTCCGGAGGCTACGCGCGGCCGGTGGTGAAGCTGCCAAGGCCGCTGACACCATCGAATCGAAGTCGCCCACCTCGGTGAAAGTGACCCTCGCGTCACTGCGCAGGGCACGCGAACTGAGCCTTGACGAAGCCCTCGCGCAGGAGTACCGGGTGGCCCTTCGCTGCCTGGTAGGACCGGACTTCCGCGAAGGCATCCGCGCGCAGGTCATTGACAAGGACCGCAATCCGCAGTGGCAGCCGTCCACCCTGTCGCAAGTGCACACCCGCGACGCCGAGCAGCACTTTGCCCCGTTGGGGGAGAGGGAACTGATTCTGTCGGAAGGAAGAGCGACCATGTCTGAGCATGCAGGACAGGATGCTTCTGCACCGGCCGAGTTTCTGCGGGTCAATAGGAGCAGATCGCCTTTCCTCCGGCTGGGCGATTTGGGCGGTTTCTGACGGTCGACCTCGCCAAGGCTGGCTACAGACAGGTTGGATAACTGCGCGGTCATCAAGCCGCAGGAACGGCCGATCGGGAGCTCGGTGCAGAGGAACTGGATCTAGTGGCATAACGGATAAAGGAGATACCTGGACTATCAGGTATCTCCTTTATCCGGGACCAGGATGGACTGAGTTTGCTCATAAACGAGTCGAGGACCTCCACGTAACCACGGTTCTGGCCTCTAATCGTTGCCTTATGCCGCTAGCATTGCGGGCCCCGGCGGCACTGGAATCCTACCGCCTAGCCGAAGCTGTCCTAGCCGACATGCGAAACGCACTTCCACTCTTGCGGATAACACAACCCTCCTGTCGGGTTGAGCTCCAGGCCCGTCCCGGAAGTTCTTGCCGGAGGCGTCAGCGGGGCATCAGCAGGCTGATCTGGGTCCTGATGTCCTGCACGATCGCCTCGGTACCCAAGACAGCGTTCACGCTTGCTGCCATGCTGACAAACATGATCGCCGAGACAATGCGTGCCGTCGTTGCGGCATCACGGGCACCGGCCAGCTCCTCCCGACCCAGGACCGCGGCGATGGCTTCCTCGGTCTGCGCGACGATGGAGAGAGCTGCGCTGTGGTGTGGCTCCGTCGGGTCGCCGAAGACCATCTCCCGCAGGTAGGTGCGCCCGTTATCGACCTGGACACGGTTGCACTCTACGATCGGCCGCACGATGGCCATCACCGCATCAAGGGCATCCGGGATGGCCTCAGCATCCGCCCGGCCCCGCTCGAGCGCTTCGGCGTAGTGGGCGTTCTGTACCAGGAGGAGGAGCTCTCCTTTGGTCTTTGCGTAGAGGAACAGGGTCCCTGCGCCGATGTCCGCCTTATCCGCAATCTGCTGGGTTGTGACCTCCTCGACCCCGTACTCCGCGAACAGCTCGCTGGCCGCCGCAGTGATTCTGTCCAGCTTCTGCTGTTTGTTCCGCTCGCGCCGTCCGAGCGGCTGGGACCCGACGGGCATGAGGGTTCCTCCGGAATTAAACTGACTGGGCTCAATAATGAGTATAACGAACCCGGGGGAACCGGGTCTCTCACGCGGTGCCGCTACACTTCGTAGTGGGGGAGTATCTGGCTGTGCTTGACATAGGTCAGGGCAGCTTCGACCTCGTAGGCGTGGATCGCGGAGGCCAATGGCTTCAGCTGGTGGGACAGATCCTGGACCGCGGTGCTGTCAAAGAAGGTGGCACGGGCGGCATTGTTGGCGAATCCCAGGATGATGGATGCATGGAAGCGCTGATCACTGGGGTTGTCGTGGGCGACGTTGGGAGTGTCCCACATCTTCTTGATCCATGGCATGAACGACTGGGTGCGTAGTTCCTTGAGTATCCCAGTGCCGGCCAGGGCAGGAATGAGTTCTTTCTTCAGGAACTTCCGGAAGTCGGACGGGCGGACACCACGGCGGCGGCGGAGGTAAATGATGGCGCGCGAGCCGACTGTCTTTGCCGGGGTGGCGACGTCGTACCAGCGGGAAGAGTTCGGCGGAGCGGCGTAGAGAAGCGTGCGGCGGAACACGTTGACCTCGTCCTTATGTGCGAGTGCGGTCTGCTTGCGCCCCCTTAGCGGGGAGAGCGCGGATTGGAAGGTGACTTCCGCGATGCCGTCGATCTGCCGGTCAGCCGGGATGGCGGTCTCCACCCCGGCGGTGGCGGGCCACAAGCCGGGGTTGTGTTCGGCGAGGTGGATCTGCCGGTATTCCGCCAGGCCTGGAGTGGCCGCGATAATGCCGGAGTGCGGGCCGTTCCAGTAGTCCATGCCGGTTTGGCGGGACTGGCCTGGGCGCACCCAAAGCAGGATCGAGGACGTGAAGTGTTTTTTGAAGGGCGGTTGCGTGGTTGACGGTGAGATGGCCATGCGTGCCTTCTGGTCGCGGGCGGGGATGGTCATCGGGCGAGGAAATCGACGGCGCTGGGAGCGAACTTGGCGTGGTACTGGAAGATACCACCGTGACCGGAGTCGGGGTAGATGATCAGTTCGGACCCCTTGATGCGCCGGTGCAGGTCCTCGGAGAGGGCCGATGGCACCATGCGGTCGTTGTCGCCGTTGGCGATGAGTGTGGGGTGCTTGAGCGAGGACAGGTCCGATGGGGCGGAGCGGCCGAACTTCTGGATTGCCTTCAGCTGCGTCTGGAATGCACGGGTGCTGATCGGCTTGTCACGGTCGTCGGTGCGCTCCTGAAGGCGCTTGATGAACGCTTTCGCGGCGGGTTTGCCGGTGTTGTTGCGGTTGAAGAACAGGAATTCCTTGGGGTCTGACCGTGTCAGGGTTGCGCGGAGGATGTCCCGGTAGGTGGTGCCGACGACCTTGTCGATGTCTTTGCCTCCCCGCGGGCCGGTTCCGGTCAAGACGAGCTTGCGGACAAGGGTGGGATGCTTGAGGGCAAGGTCCTGGGCGATCATGCCGCCCAGTGAGAAGGCGAATACATCGATCTTGTCGAACCCGAGGGCCTTGATGAAGGTGTAGGCGTCGTCGGCCATTGCCTCGATACTGTCGGGGACCTGTCCGGTGGAAGCGCCGACACCGGGCTGGTCGAAGGTGATGACGTGGCGGTTCTTCGCGATGGGGTCGATGATGCGGGGGTCCCAGTTATCCATGGTGGCGGCCAGGTGCACGAAGAACACGACGGGGATGCCGCCCTTGGGCCCCAGCTCGCGGTAGGCATAGGTGACACCTCCGGTGGTGATGGCGCTGGAAGGTGCTTTCGTGTATGAGGTGACGACGAGTCCCTTCGGGGCGTCGGTGTAGTCCATGACGGTTGTTCTCCTGGATGGTCTGCGGGATGAATGCCTGGTGGCGGGTCAGTGGGTAAGGGCTAGTACTGCTTTGCCGCGGATGCCGCCTGCGGCCAGGGACTGCAGCGCCTCTGGGGTCTGGTCGAAGGTGAAGACCTTCCCTACGATTGGGCGCAGCACGCCGTCGTCGACGAGGGCGCTGATCTGGCGCAACTGGTCGCCGCTGGAACGCATGAAGAGGAACTCGTAGCTGACGCCGAGCTTCYTCGCCTGCCGCCGGATCTTGCTGCTGAGGGCGGTGATCGCCAGKCGCAGCACGGGACTCAGGCCGGCTTTGCGCGCGAAGGCCGGATCGGGCGGGCCGGAGATCCCAATCGCTTTCCCACCGGGCTTGAGGATGCGCAGTGANGCTCCTTATCGCCGCAGGTTTCGCCGCCGTCATGGTGGTCACGTTCGGCGCCCTGTCGGACAGGTTCGGCCGCGCAGCACGGGACTCAGGCCGGCTTTGCGCGCGAAGGCCGGATCGGGCGGGCCGGAGATCCCAATCGCTTTCCCACCGGGCTTGAGGATGCGCAGTGACTTCTCGAGGTTCTGCCCGCCGAGGCTGTCCAGCRCCAGGTCGTATYCGCTCAGGAGCTGCTCAAAGTCCTGCGTGCGGTAGTCGATCACGATGTCCGCCCCGAGGTCCCGCACGAAGTCGGCGTTGGAGCTGCTGGTTGTGGTTGCAACGGTCGCGCCGAGGTGCTTGGCGAGCTGGATGGCGATCGAGCCGACCCCGCCGGCGCCGGCGTGAATGAGAACCTTCTGCCCGGGGCGCAGGTTGCCCCGCTCGATGAGGGCCTGCCATGCGGTAAGCGCCACCAGCGGCAGCGAGCCGGCCTCCTCCATGCTGGCCGATGCGGGCTTAAGCGCAAGGTCTTCCTCGGCAATGGCGATGCGTTCAGCGAACGTGCCGATGCGGTCTTGGTTGGGGCGGGCGTAGACCTCRTCACCGGGCTTGAACCCGCGCACCTTTTCCCCTACCTTCAGGACGGTGCCGGCGACGTCGTTACCGAGGATCAGCTGGAGCTTGTAGGGGAGGATCTGCTTGAACTCACCCAGGCGGATCTTCTCGTCCAACTGGTTCAGGCCCGCTGCCTGAACCTGCACGAGCACGTCCGCGTGTAGAAGTGCGCGATGTGTTCGATCTCGACGACGGCGCCGCATTTGCTGCGCAGGCCCGCAACGACGGTGTCTCGACGCTCGCACTCGCTGTGTGCCTGCACTGGTGCTGGGAATTCCAG
>NZ_LMSB01000018.1:1719-65523 GCF_001428005.1 Arthrobacter sp. Soil736 | reverse complement strand
CCCTGTCCGCCGATGGGGCTGATTTCGTGCGCAGCATCGCCGATGAGGGCCGTCCTGCCTTTCCGCCCGCAATATGGAACACGACAACGCCACGGCATTCGCCGTTCGGACCGGTAGGCGGACCGTCAACCGGACACGGACAGACCAAGGAGCAATTGCAGCTTCCAACGTATTTTCCGGACATTTCCCAAGACATTTAGGACCCTCCTCGCTGGCTTCATTGCCTAGCGGAGCACCCCAGCGACGCAGCGCCTGACACACTTTTTGAACGGGGCCGGAACCTCGTTAAGGCAGAGACTACTCCGCGTCATAGGGGTGTCAATATGCTGCGGTAGCCCAATGAGAGGCTCCCGGATGAGACGGCATTTGGCTGCCTTTCCTAAGGTGCCCAGAAATTCAACAAAACCGCAGGTCAAGGCCCTGTGGACGCGCCGATGTCGCAGTGCGGGCAGTGGGCAGTGGGCAGTGGGTCAGAATTCGATCAGACTGATCCGTTTGATGAAGGTTAAGCCTGGACCTGCCGATGCCAGCGTGTGATGTCMTGTATGCAGTACAGCCTCCTCCGCGGCCMCGGTCAGGCAGACAGCACACGGGGGGCCAGACCAGACCCGCCTCCTGGCGGGCGGCGCTACGCCAACCCTCCGGGCCAACCCACAATACGGAGCCTCTACGGTTTCAGGGGATTGACAGAAACCTTAGCGTCTGTGGGTCAGAATTCGATCAGACTGATCCGTTTGATGAAGGTTAAGCCTGGACCTGCCGATGCCAGCGTGTGATGTCATGTATGCAGTACAGCCTCCTCGCGGCCCCGGTCAGGCAGACAGCACACGGGGGGCCAGACCAGACCCGCCTCCTGGCGGGCGGCGCTACGCCAACCCTCCGGGCCAACCCACAATACGGAGCCTCTACGGTTTCAGGGGATTGACAGAAACCTTAGCGWCGGATTTTTCACTTTTTCRCAARCCTGTTATGCGCTCTTCTCGTAATGCTGACGGAGTTCTTCGCGGGTCCTGCGTCCTGGTCGCAGCGCCCCGGCCGGGACGCCCGGCCATTTCCTGCCGGCGTTGTGCCTGCGCCGCAGACGCCGGACTTCGCGCATGGTTGCGGCTTCGATGAGTTCGGTGATGGAGGCGTATCCCTCGAGATGGCCTGCTGCCAGGAATGCTGCACGCACCTGCTCGGCGTCGCTTTCGGTGAAATAGGGCGAGAAGGATTTGTTCTTCTTATCCACTTAGAATCTTCGCCTCCCGCCACGGGTACAATGCTGCACGCACCTGCTCGGCGTCGCTTTCGGTGAAATAGGGCGAGAAGGATTTGTTCTTCTTATCCACTTAGAATCTTCGCCTCCCGCCACGGGTACCCATCCGCCGCATGGATCAGCGCCCATAGCCGACGGTTCCTGCGAGTGTCATGCTCCGAACTCACGGCACGCGGACCCTACACCCAGTCCTCTACGCTTGAGTTCCCGTCAGAGGAACCGTCAGCTTTCGTGAACCCACGGGGGACGGTGGCGTACCGGAGCGAGGGGCCGATTTCTTCGACTTCGAGTTCGATCACGGTCCGCTTCTCCCCTGCCTTGGTCTCGTAGGTCCGGGACGTCAGCAGCCCGGTGACGGTGACCCGGGTGCCCTTGGTGAGGGATTCCGCGACGTGCTCTGCGGCGTCCCGCCAGGCACGCGCCCGCAGGAAGAGAGTCTCGCCATCCACCCATTCGTTCTTCTGCCGGTCGAATGTCCTGGGCGTGGAGGCGATCGTGAAGTTCGCGACCGCGGAACCGCCCGGGGTGAAACGCAGTTCGGGATCGTTGGTGAGGTTGCCGATTACGGTGACGCTGGTTTCGCCTGACATTGGTTTCGTTCCTTCTCTGCTGGTTTCGTTCTGGCGGTAAAGGCGGGGTTTTCTAGGCTTCGCGGACGGGGCCGGCGACTGCTGTTTCGATGCTGATGATCTGATCGATCCTGGCGGGGTTCAGGCCGGACCAGTGGTTTTCGGTGGCGTCCTTGTCGTAGACGACGACGGGGACCTCGGAGTAGCCGAGCTCTTCGGTGATGTACTCGAAGGCGCCTTCGTTGGTGGTGACGTCCACCTCGTGGAAGGCGATGCCGGCCTCTGCGAACTTCTGCTTGGTCTTCGTGCAGCCAAAGCATCCGGCGGGCTTGGTGTAGATGGTGAGAGTCATTTTCAGTCCTCGGTTTCGTATCACTCTTAGTTAGGTTCGACTGGCTGACTTGCTACCTCAATTCTGGCGACCATTCAACTGAATGAATAGGGGTTTTGGCGCGTATTCTAGGCATTTTTCGTGTATTTTTGTGCGGAATTTGTAGTGATTTCAGCGGTGGGTGAGCCCGTCTGTCAGGTTCAGAAGTCGTCTGCACCGAATGTCAGAAGTCCTCTGCACTGGGACCGCGGGGAAAGACGCCATCGGAAGGCGAACCCTGACCGGGCCGAAAACTGGCAGCCCACCACAATGGGCGCAAAGTCGCCCAGGATTGACGAGCCCAGTGGAGTGCGACCCTCTACGGGACGCTTCTGGCCGCTGAGTCGAAGCTTGGCTCGGAACTGCTTCAGGCCTTCGGAGATGCCTCTGCGGCGGCAGCTGCCTGGCGCAGTAGAACGTCGAGCCGATCCTCAAAAGTTTCTTGGGCTCCGAAAAATGCGTGGTCGGTTAGTCGGATACCGAAGGTGTCGAATGCGTGCGCATCAATATGGACGCCGTGCTCCGCTGCTCGAACTCGGACTGTTAACGCCACCGGTATTTTCCGGCGGCTCCATGAAAATAGGTTGCCCCATAGGCGGTACTGCAAATTGGATCCCGTTCGTATTTCAAGGAAGGTACCGTCCTGCCGGATCCTTGCCTTGTCCGCCGCAAACGCTTTGGAGATTGCCGTCAACGCTTCGTCTAGAGAAAGCGGCGACGACCAGTGTTCGGTTTTCTCGAACATCGGCTTTGTTCGGCTTCCGTCTATCCCCATTGGACTTCTCCTCGCACCAGGAACGTGACGACAGCATAGTCTTTTGGGGGTGGAAAACGGTGAGCGACCTCGGTGTCCTCGCGGTCATCGGTCTAACGGACGGAAGCCAGCAAGTGGACAAGTTGGATCGGCCATTGGGCAGGCCCGGCAGCGACGGATTTATCCGGTCGCCCGTTTCCTGCGGCTGCGGTCGACGATCAGGTCGACGATGACTGCTTCCGAGGCGGGGTCGAGGCGCGCGTTGTCACTCGGTCGAGGTATCCCGTGACTTGAGTGGGTGTCTGTACCGCCGCGCCTGGCGGGCGAGGAAGACGCGCTCGGCCACCGTCGGTGCAAGCAACGCTGCAATCTCGTAGGCGTCGGCGGCCTCGTCGGGCCGGTTGAGGCGGCGCAGGAGGTCGGCCCGGCTGGCGTGGTAGGCGTAGTAACCATCGAGACCGAGGCCGTCGACCAGCGCGAGCACCGCATCTGGCCCGTCGACCTCGCTGACTGCAATGGCTCGATTCAACGCGACGACGGGGGTCGGTGCGACGGCCAGGAGTTGATCGTAGAGTGCGACGACCTGGGACCAGTCAGTTGCCTCGACCGAGTCCGCGTCGGCGTGCACCGCGTTGATGGCCGCCTGGAGCTGGTACGGGCCGGGCTGATTGCGGCGCAGGCAGGCACGCACAATCGTCTGGCCTTCGTTGATCATTACCCGGTCCCATCGCCCGCGGTCTTGATCGCGCAGGAGAACGAGCGAGCCATCCGCGGCGAATCGGGCCGCTCGTCTGGATTCGGTCAGGAGGAGGAGGGCAAGGAGACCGGCTGCCTCGGGCTCGTCCGGCATGAGAGAAACGAGCAGCCGAACGAGTCGGATCGCCTCGCCCCGCAGATCGTCGCCGGGACGATGCCCGCCGGCCGGGCTCTCCGCTCCCGCGTTGTAGATGAGGTAGATGACGGTCAAGACGGCGCGCACGCGGTCCGGCAGTTCTTGGTCCTGCGGCACTCGGAAGGGAATCTGCGCTGCCTTGATCTTGCGCTTGGCGCGGACGAGGCGCTGGGCCATTGTCGGCACAGCGACGAGGAAGGCCCGGGCGACCTCGTCCGTTGTCAGTCCCCCGAGTAAGCGCAGGGTCAGCGCCACCTGTGCTTCCGTAGAGAGTGCTGGGTGGCAGCAGGTGAAGATCAGGCGAAGTCGGTCATCGCGCACTGGTCCCGCCTCCTCCGGCAAGGGATCCTCATTACCCGGCATGAGTACGGCCACCTCGCTGAGCAGTTGCAGCCCACGCGACGCGCGGCGCCGGCCGTCGATGGCACGGTTGCGGGCGGTCGTCGTGATCCAACCACCCGGGTTAGGCGGCAGGCCGTCGCGCGGCCACCTCCGCAGGGCTTCGACGAACGCATCCTGCACCGCGTCTTCGGCGACATCGATATCGCCGAAGACACGGATCAGGGTGGCGACCGAGCGGCCATACTCCTCACGGAAAATCCGGCCGACCTCGGCCACGTCGAGCTCGGGTGCGACGTCGGCGTCGCGCACGTCGTTAGGCCTCGGATTCGTCCTGGAACGGACGGACCTCGATCGGCGCCCCGACGATGGCGGTGGTCCTCGACGCCCAAACGAGCGCCGCATCGAGGTCCGCGGCCTCGACGATGTAGAAGCCGGCGAGGTGCTCCTTCGACTCAGCGAACGGGCCGTCGGTGGTCAGCACCTCACCGTTGGACACTCGCACGACGGTGGCAGTGTCGGGTTCGTGTAGACGGCCGCCGAAGACCCATGCGCCAGCGGACTTCATCTCCTCTTGGAGGGCGTAGACATGTTTGGTGGTCTCCTGCATTTCCTCGTCTGTCATCGGGTTGCGAACCTCACCGGCAACACTGTGAACAGACAAAAGATACTTCCTCATGATCGTGCTCCTCATCATGGCGGGCACTTCCCGCCTCTCACTTCAACTACGAACGAGCGGTCTCCAAATCGACAGGTCTACCAAAAGCTCTTTCTGGCGGGGCTCAGCATCAACCTCATCCATACTTGCACGGTCCAGGCTGCACTAACCGGCGTCATCGCTGTCCCGCAAGCCGGTCCTTCAACAGGCTGCTGCATCCCGTTTGCTCCCTCCCAGTTGAGCAACACTCCCACAGTCAGACGCATGGGATTTTCGTTGGCGGCGGAAGGGTCCCAGGTGTCGCGGTGGGGGACCGGTGTATGGACGAATTCGGCGGGAATTGAGCTTTCGAAGCATTCGTCGAATACGCCAGGTCGGCGTCTTTGATGAGTCATCTGAGGCCGTTGACCGTGGTGATGGGCGGGAGGAGACTTTGTTTTGGGGGTGCCACTTCGAAGGGAGCCGCAAAATGCCGTGGCGTGTAGAGGGTACGTATTTTGAGAATTGCAACTGCGATATGGTCTGCCCGTGCTCGACTTCCGGGCAGACCGCACCGGCGGATAACGACCGTTGCCAGGTGGCCCTGGCCTTCCACGTTGACACCGGCGACGTTAATGGTATCGACGTCGGTGGCCTCACCGTCTGCGTCGTCGCCGACACACCCGCCCTGATGGGTGGCGGGGGCTGGAAGGTCGGAGTCCTGATGGATGCTGCCGCCTCAGCTGAGCAGGCCGAGGCGCTCGGTGCAGTCTTCGGCGGCCAGCTTGGCGGACCGATGGAGGGTCTGGCCGCCTTGATCGGTGAAATGGCTGGCATGGAGTCTCTGGAGATGGCCTACGCCGACGATGGGCGCCGGCATCAGGTCAGGATCGGCAGTGCCGTGGACATGGCGGTCGAGGACTTCGTGTCTCCCATGGACCGTACGGAACTTGGGGTGAAAATCAGCGGGGTCGGATTTCCTGCCGACACCTTGGCAGCCGGCACCGCGAGCACCGGCCGCGTCGACGTGTTCGGGATGACCTGGGACAACGCCGGGAAGAACTCCTTCTCGGCCCCCTTCGCCTGGTCGGCTTAGGTCCGGGCCAGGAGCTACCTGACGGTTAGCCACCATGCCGCAGGGCTGTCGTTGATCGGGGGCGGGGCACTGGCGTGGTCTCTCACTTTCTCAGGCCTCACGGGCGCATGTCCACAAGCCCGGGGACGATGGGACTCGGGCTCTGGGGTTTCCTGGCCCTGATGATGGCGGCCATGACGTTGCCCGTGCTGGCACCGCTCACTTCGATTTACCTCAGGTCCATCCGTGCCGTACGCAGCAGCCGGATCGACGACTGCTCTGGTCGGCGGTTAACTTCTGACGTGGATCGGCTTCGGCGTCGTTGCATACGCGGCCGCGGGGCTGTCGGCGCTGCTGGCTGCGGACGCGCCCGATCTCGCACCCTGGGTGGGCGCGGGACTGCTGGCGGCGGCCGGGGTCTACCCGGTGACGCCTGTCTTAGGCACTGCCGATCGCCGATGGCGTTCCTGCTTCACGTTGGGACCTTCGACAACCAGGCAGTGAACGGGTCAATGGGCAACTTCACCTGCCGGGAAAAAGCGGAGCAGTTCATCGCCAGGGACCGCTTCGTTCTGGAAGGACTGGCCGTTCCCGGCTCGATCCGGGAGTGGAACGTTTGTGATTTTCTGCGCGCAGGATGCCTCCTGATTTCCAGGGTCCATGTCCCGCGCGCCCTCCATTTCCCAGGCACGCGGGAATCCTTCGTTAGCAATAACTGTGATGAAGTGCCTGCCGTCTCATCGCGGAGATGTGTATGGAGCGGTGGCTCACGACGACGAAAATTGCCCGTCCAAGGTGGAAGCCGCCGAACGAATACGACCGCCCCGCATATGACGTGGGCTGAGCCGTTGCGCTGTTCAGCAGGGGCTTATCCGTGGGAATTCGGGCTCAGGGGGCGACCTGGAGCTGCGAGTCTCCGAGGAATGACGGGATGAAACTGACCGTGCCCTGTATGCCGATATCAAAAAAATGTTGGTACGACTGCGATAATCCGATATGAACGATTATGCGGATGCCACGACCAACGTCATCTCGCAAATCCTCGCGCACGCCAGGGTTTGGGACGATAACCAGCTCCGTTCTAAGTGACTCCTGCGCTTCGCGCCCAAAGTAGCCGCCGATCAGGAGTCCTCCTCTGGCTGCGTCGACTAGAACGACCGTCCGTTTGGGGCATGCCCCAAACGGACGGTCAAAAACGCTGCCCCAAACCTATTGACCAACTTTGATACCTGTGGAGTTCAGCGCTATGTGGCGGCGTTCTGAGATCGCTCTTTGTCGCCTTCCGAGTTGGGTTGCGCCGAGCGCCTAGTCAGTGAGAGCTCGCGACCTTGCGGGGCATTCCCAGATCGCGGGCAACGTGCGCCGCCGGCTCCCCACCTTCAACCAGGCGCACAGCGCTACGAATTTGGCTGTCGGTGACACGGCGGGGGCGCCCGCCAAGATCCTTCCCGGCGTCACGACTGCTGATGAGTCAACGATTCGCTCGCGCTTGATGTCGTGTTCCATCTGCGCCAGCGCTGCCATGATCGTGAACAGCATCCACCCCATAGGGGCTGAAGTATCAACGTCACCACCGCCGAGGTTCCTGGATCCTCCATGGCCAGCGCGAGGACGTTGCGGATTCCCCGGACCATCATCTCGGTGCTGCCGGCCGATCCGCGGGTTGTGATCTGGATTTTGACATACGGTACGTCCAGGGCGTGCAGGTCTTTAGTTGAGACCAGTTTGTTCCGCCGGTAGCGCGTCCAGCGGAAGAGGAATCTCCACCAACGGGATGCCATCCGCACACCAAAGACGGCCGAGCCCTGGACATGGCTCTATCGGGAGCAGGGACAGCCTCGACATCGGCGCGTCCTTTGCACCTGGCACCGGGTTATCGCGGAGGTAACGGACCGCTTTGAACCAGCCCGTCCAGCGGGATTACTATTTGCGGAATGGGGCCAGCGCCCCGAGCCCGGCCAAACCGCGCCGTTCAGCAACGGGCTTCCCCCGGAGGGCCCGGCGGGTGTGGCCCGCCCTTGACCGGCCCGTAACAAGCCCCTTGACTACCCTGTTCGCCGACCGTGCGTGAACCAGGCGGGGATGGAGCCGCGTTCGGTGCCCTTGGCGATCGGCACGCGGACGGCGTTGCCCCACTCTGTCCAAGAGCCGTCATAGTTGCGGACCGTTTCGAAGCCCAGCAGGTACTTCAGGGCGAACCATGTGTGGCTGGAACGCTCGCCGATCCGGCAGTAGGCGATGACATCGTCACCGGGCTTGAGTCCGGCTTCGTCCAGGTAGAGATCCTTGAGTTCCTTGCGGCTGCGATAAGTGCTGTCTTCCGCGGCCGCGCGCGCCCAGGGGATGGACGCTGCGGTGGGGATGTGGCCGCCGCGCAGCGCGCCTTCCTCGGGGTAGGCGGGCATGTGAGTGCGCGCACCGGAGTATTCCTCCGGGGAGCGGACGTCGATCAGCGGTTTGCCCAGATGCGCCAGAACGTCTTCCTTGAAGGCGCGGATCGGAGCGTCGTTGCGTTCGATGACGGGGTAGTCCACCGGCGCCGTCTCTGGGACGTCGGTGGTTAGCTCCCGGCCCTCGGCGATCCACTTGTCACGGCCGCCGTCGAGCAGGCGGACATCCTCGTGGCCGAAGAGCGTGAAAACCCAGAGCGCGTAGGCGGCCCACCAGTTGCTCTTATCGCCGTAGATCACAACGGTCGTGTCACGCCCGATGCCCTTGGAACCAAGGAGCTTCGCGAACGCGTCGCCGTCGACGTAATCGCGGACAACGTCGTCGTTCAGGTCGGTGTGCCAGTCGATCTTGACCGCGCCGCGGATGTGGCCGGTGTCGTACAGCAGCACGTCTTCATCGGACTCGACGACCGCCAGTGCCCCCTCCTTTACGGCGCCGGATGAAATCGTGCTGGCCAGCCAGTCGGTGGAGACCAGCCGTCCGGGATGAGCGTAGGCGGAAAACTTTTCGTTCTGTTCAACCGGACAGGACATCAGAAGGCCTTTCACCGCGGGAACGTGTGGCCGGGCCGGAGTGCCTGACCGACATGGACATTACGCGCCCCGGGTCGGCCGGGCAAGGGCCATTGGTCCGTTCCCGGCCGCCCTCCCGGCGGCGCGGTCTCGGTCTTTACCCTTTCCAGTCGGGACAGACGGGTAAAATTCAGGACGGCCGTCGCGACGTTCTTCGGACGGGCCCGTCGGCGATGGTCAACGTCGTTGAACCTGCGCTAAGACCAGATGAACAGGGCCGCCTCCCGCATATATGGGAGGACGCGTCGCTGTGCCTCAATACCGCAGGGCAGTGGTCCCCGAAGATGCTCCTCGTAGACACCGTCCTTCCTTGGTCCTCGGAATGGTTGTTACATTACGAGGTGTGGAAAGGTACGGGCATATGGTTCGGCGATGGCGCTAGTGAAGAATCCCCTGAAGCCCAGTCGAAGCTGCTGCATCCGCTAGTCATTGATAAGGCGCGTGCAGCACCGGGAAGGGAACGGCCGCACTGATTGCAGTCTAGGAAGGACGCTCCCCGCCATCTACAAGCAACCGCTACGACCGGCGGGCGGGAGTTTCTCGAGTACCGGTTGGTGCGGTCTTACGAAGATTGACAGGCAGAAACTTGTCGATTTCCTCGTCGGAAAAAGTAAGGTCTTCACGTTCCTTCAATGCCCGCCGCGCCAGAATGTACGCTTTAGAGCTGGTGTCGGGAGCGGTCTGATACACCTTCTGCGCCTGAGCGCTGAGATGGTCCCTTTGGTTTCTGATCTCCTTCGCTGACAAAGCGTTCCCCTTCACATCAGCCAACAAGTGGATGTAGCTGTCGCGGATCTTGAGCAGGGACTTTGCGGCTTCGCGGTGTGCCGCAGCCTCTTGCGTCGGATTAAGGGGCCGCGGGGGCGGAACACCACGAAGTACTGGTCCGGTGCTGATGGCCTGGCCGGACATGGACGATATCGGGGAGCTGGTGCGCTCCGGCCGCGGGATCCGTGCCATCTGCGTCATCACCTGGAACGCCGATCGGATCCGCCCTTGGGTCACAGCGATGAACCCGGATGTTCTTGGCGACGGCTCGGACTGGAAGACTCTCTCCCCCGATCTCGACCCAATCGTCGTAGAGGCTCTAAGGGGCCTGACGCTCACGGTGAACCACAACAACACGATTTCGGCCGGCTTTGAGAAGGACCAGGTCGTCGGCGTACTCCTGGCAATGCGCGACGCCAGGATCCCGATAGACGCCGACGCGATGCAGGGCTGGGCCCTTGCTCACGGGTGGGCCGGCAAGAACCCGGAGCGGCTCGCGCAGTACGTCCGGGACATCAACGGCGGGAAGCGCCCGCGAGCCCGGCACGTGCTCCGCGCCGACTACATCGAGTAACCGTCAACGATGCAGACAGCGTTTGGATTCTGGTTCAGGATTTCGCAGGCACGTTCGCGCCGAAGCAGGAACCGTTTGATCGAACCTTCCGTTCATTGCTCCAGACGCCCCAGACACTCATCCTGGTGGCCGAACAGCGTGACGGATCCGTCGTCGGCTACCTTTTGGCCCATTGCCGAGCCACATTTCTTGCAAACGGACCTACTGCCTGGGTCGAAGAAGTAATGGTGGCCGAGCAGGTGCGACGACAAGGCGTAGGGCAGGCCCTGATGACTGAGTCCGAGACGTGGGCGCGGGAGCAAGGCGCTGCCTATATCTCTCTAGCGAGCCGTCGGGCAGGCGAGTTCTACCGTGCGCTGACCTATGAGGACGCCGCGACCTTCTTCAAGAAGTCCCTTTGATTCCCGCATCACCGAATAGTCGGAACAATCCGGTCATTGGTAGAACCGTGGCGATTCCCGACATTCAGAAAAAGCCATGGCAGAAGCAGCCGCCCAAGTTCATGGAACTGGATTATGCGCCGACGGTGGGCTCCTCTCCCCCAAGGTTCGACTCTCAAGGGCCGCGGCCCGATGCCGTTGAGCAGAAGTTTGCGGCCGCTTGAAGTCTCACGGCACATCGAATACCTCAAGAAAGAACATTGGTGGTCACAAACTATTAACCGGAGATGGGTAGTGAAAATGGCTTTGACCTGCAGAAATGCACGAAATTGGCCGATTTTGACCCATATAAACTTTCAGATTTTCTTGCCAGATATTGTTCAAAAGGGAGGTGGGTGCTCCCTAAGCAGACCCTCAAGGACTGCCTAGGCAGAATTACACTGCCTGCTGAGTCGCTTTGAGGGCCTTTGGCGAGGAGGGACTTGGACCCGGGTCTCCCCAGTCCCAATCGTATCGAGGGGCATCAAGAGCGCCTCCCATCTGGCCTTGCCTGTTCAGGGCTGCTACCAGGTGAGCCTATTTCAATGGGAAAGGCACGCGGCTGATAAGCAGATGCCACCGACCCTCCAGCGACAATTGTGTACACCGGCAGACGACCGGTCCGGGCTGTTTTGGTTGGACGCCCCTTTTTGCGATTTCGACGGCGTATATATTGCGGTGGCATAGACAAGGACTGAGTCTGCGAACAGGAACTGGAGTTGGGGACTTCAAAGTGCACGTGATTATTGCGGGTGAGCCGGTGTCGATCGACCGATCAGTCTTCGTAGATCTCCTGGAGAACTCTGTCGTGAACGGGCGGGCACCGTACCTCCACGCCCTCGAGAAGTCGAAGATCCAATACTCCGACCTCTTGGACCTTGCCCGGAAGGCCGAGGTCCCGCACCCGCTGTTCTTCGCTCCCCCGGCCGTAGTACAAGCACAATTGCGCACGAAGAGCGAGAAGCTGCTGCAGGGCGTCGCGCCGGAGACGTTTACGGTAAATACACGAACAACAGTGAAACTGCGAGATGTCGAGCTGATCGTGAAGGACCTCCTCCGCAAGCAAGAACTGGCCCGGAAGCACGACCCCACGCTCGTCAAGAACAGAATCGTCGGGCTGCTCCGCAAGCCACGTCCGACCGTGAACTTGTCCTCGTCGGCTTGGGTGTACTTTTGGCCAGATTTCCTAACGGAAGGTCCCGCCCAGGCACGGCAGGTACTGAGGTTGAATCCTAATTCTCCTGCGGCCAGCGGAATGCTCCCCAGACGCTCCAAAGCCAAGAAGAAATCCGCCCGATCGGACGACGAGTAGCTCCGGTAAGCCCGCTTCAGGGTCGGCGAAGCGGACGGGCCAGACTCTTTCCTTAAGGGTGATCTTTCCGTTAAGGAAGAACTATTTCTTGTTGGTATTTCCACAGGTGTTGCAACTCCCGTTTTTCGGGGGTGTTGCAACTGTCGATCACTTGAATCCGCCCGGGCCTTCGATCACTTTTGGGGCATGAACAGCAAGCCCTCCCCCACATCATGTGCGGGAGGGCTTGTCCGTTCCGTCAGGCCCTTCAGGCCGACGCGTGCAGCGAGCTCCGGAGCTGCATGGGCTGCCGCACGACTGCGACGGCCAGGGCCGCGAAAGCGAACAATGCGGCACATGTTCGGATGAGATGGCCCAACTGCCAGCGATCGCGTACGCTCGCCCAGTCCTCCGGTGGGCTCTGGATGTTCCATCCGCCTTCGGCCAGGTTGATGGGAACGTTGACCACCAGGGTCGTAACCAAGGCTGCGAGCAGCAGGGCCAGTGCACCAACGGTCAACCAGAAAGTGCGCCCCCTTGACCTTGCTCCCAGAAACACCTGTACCGCAGTGGCGATCAGCGCGGGGAACAGCAGGACCGATGCCAGTATCGGCAGGCCGATCAGGGCAACCTGCTGCAGCTGGGTGTAGACGGCGCCGTCGAAGCCCCGCAACGACAACTCCAGGACGAGCACCCCCGTGAGGAATCCCGCGAACAGGCCCCCGAAGAGGAGTCCGGCGAGGCGCGAAATGGCTTGGATCGCGGTGCGGTTCATGACGACTTCGCCTCCGGCACCCGATCAGGCGCTGCCTTCTTGCTGCTGGCCTCACGCGCGAGTAGCTGGATGAGGCTTGGCTTGTGCGCGAAGGTTGCAACAGCCAACGCCTTGCGGACGAACTCATCCGACGTGAGCTGGCGAAGCATCGAGTCCGCAAGATCGGCCCGTGATGTGAATGTCCCGTTGAGGTAGTCCACGGCCACTTTGTAGTCGGTGACCGATTCGGTCTCAAAGAGTCCGGAGGGCCGCATGATGGTCCACTCTAGGTCGCTGGCCGCGACGGCGGCTTCCATGCGCCGCATGTCCGCATATAATGTACGCCCCAACAGACTGGTGACCAGCGGCTGCAACACCTTGTCGAAGAAGAAACCGCCGTGCGGGCCGGCCGTAGTGTCAGCGGCGCTGGAGCTCACGCACACCAGTCGGCGTACACCATGGCGGTCCATAGCCCGCATGATGTTGCCGGTGCCGGCCGAATAGACATTGATCGGCCGACGACTGTAGGGAACACCGAGGGTTGAGAGCACGGCGTCCTGACCAGCGACAATGGCGTCCACCTCTGCGGAGTTGTACACGTCAGCGCCGACCACGCTCAGGGCGGGGGCCCGCAACGGGAAGTCCTGCGGTCTGCGGGTGACGGCGGTGACGACATGTCCGGCGTCGAGCGCCTGGGCGGTCAGAATCCTTCCAGTGGGGCCGTTCGCCCCGAATATTGCGATCTTCATGTGAATGCGGCCTCTCCGCTACCCTTATCCTAGGAAAACCATACAATACAGAAACGATATCATATGACTTACGTATCAAATCAAGAGCCTGCGATTTCCCGTCTTCGGCGGCGCGCAGTGGCTGAACTCAAAGCCGAGCTTCGCGGCACGCGCGTCCAACTGTCTGTGCTCAATCACCAGGTTGGCACTCAAGCCGAGCTCAAGGACGTTGACCTCGACTGTCTTGACCTGATCTCAAGCCGGGGGCCGCTCAGCCCGACCATGCTGGCCAAGCATGCTGGCCTGCACCCGGCAACGATGACCGGCATCCTCGACCGGCTTGAACGCGGCGGCTGGATTGCCCGGGACCGCGACCCGTCCGACCGGCGCGCCGTCGTGATCCGGGTGCTTCCCGACAGAAATGCCGAGATGTTCCGGCTCTACTCAGGCATGAACAGCCTCATGGACGACATCTGCGCCGGCTACGACGACGCCCAGATTGGCGTCATCACCGACTTCCTCCGGAGGGTCCAAGCCGCCGGACGCACGGCTTCGGAAGAACTCGGCAGCTGAAGTGACACTCCTGATGAGGCTCCACCGATTTCGGGCATAAACAACGATCCTCCCTCGGGCACCAGACGCCCGAGGAATTCGAGCAGGCATACTATGCTCTAGAAATCGGCTCGTTACCCGACGACGCCGCCAACAAACAGGCGGCATGATTCCCGGGACGGTTCACATTCCACTTATTGCACCATGACCCCTGCTCGGCAGACCCGACCGTCACAGACGGAGCATGAGCCTTCGCGTAAGGCTTTGCGTGTGGCGGGTTGCCCGTAGCAGCGCCGCAGTTCCAGCACGTTTGAGCATCCTCGCCCAACTCGGAACCGCATGAGTGGCAAACAGTATCCATGTCGTGATGTTAATCCGGCCAAACAGAAGCAACAACCGTCCCCGCCAACGGGAATTCATGGAGCCCATCTCCTATTCCGGCCGCCCTGCCCTAAGGTCTTCGATTCCCGTCTAGGCTTGCCCCGATTGCACGGATCTCTGCATTTCCCTACCAGGATGCCAAGGAGCGCTTCCTGCTGGTCTGACTTTCTGATCGGTCAGTAAACGGTGACAGTCAGCGATGTCATGACCGCCTTGATTTGGCGGCTCTCCGGACTGTTTAGGTAGGTGATAGCCTCCTGCTCGGTGTTGAATCCTCGCTGGTGGAGGAAACGGCGTTGAATCCTCGCTGGTGGAGGAAACGGCCGAAAACGGGACCCGCTTTGAAGCTCGACCTGCCTGGACAATCCTGACCGTCCGAGGCGACAGTGCCCGGGGAGTCTGACAGCTGCAGTGTCAGCACGACCGGGAAGCTGTAGCCGTAACCGGCTGGGGGATGAAATACGGTGGACTGGATCCATTGCTGACCCTGGCGAGAATCAGTTTCGGACTCCACCTGCACCGGCGTGGACTCGACCAATCTGGCCGGAATCGCTCCGCATGGCTCATTCAAATCGGCATAGAAGACGAGCTGGAATTCATGCAGGCCTGCACTGCTCACCACGCCCACACCGTTATGAGTGTCGCTCATCAGCGGCGGAAGGGGCGTGGAGCTGACAGCCCAGCCAGCAGGATATCGGAAATCCACTTGGGCCTGGTACGGGGAGTTCTTGGCCAACATGGTCACCCCGGTCCCGAGAATCCCGTGATAGGCCTGGAGCCCGTCCGGGACCGTGACGATGATCTGGTACCCGTCAGGATGCAAAACGGTGTCCGCAATAGCGCGGATTCCGTCGACGACCTTTTCGAGCCCTGATTCCAGCCAGGACACTACGCCTCCAGCCAGCACAGCGAAGGCCTCTGATGTTCCGGCGGCAACCAGATGTTCCATGGTTCTTCCCAGGCACGGCCATACAGCCTGCAGGGCGGCATTAACGTACGAAGCAGCGGCAGCTGGGGTGCTGATGTCAGGCGAGGCGGTCATGCCCTGGACGGCTGAGGCGCAGTCCACGGCGTCCATCGCATCAATGGCGGCGCTGATTGTCAATGGATCGGCTCCCTTGTGGAACCTGCTGTACATCATGATGGCGGTCTCGGCAGCGAAATGCAGCACAGTTGCCTGGTACGCCGGGGGCGAGGGCA
The DNA here is from genome assembly GCF_001428005.1 of Arthrobacter sp. Soil736. Lineage (GTDB taxonomy): Bacteria > Actinomycetota > Actinomycetes > Actinomycetales > Micrococcaceae > Arthrobacter. The sequence continues at coordinate 49,939 of NZ_LMSB01000018.1, read as the reverse complement.
TGATCTTGACGCCCATAGATGATCCGGTCGTCGAATCGACGTTGTAGTAGGCGGTTTCGCCCGGTCCGAGGATCTCTACGTCGTTGTGAGCACTTGACGGAAAGGTGATGTATTTGGCCAATCTAGGCAGCCACTGGCCCACATCGTCGCCGCGGGTGCCGATCGACAGTCCGGGTGTGCTTTCAGCGGATACCGCGTAGCCGCGAGAGTTGTTCAGCTTAATAACTGTGGCGCCTGTCGCTGCCTTGCCCATGCACCATTTGACGGCATCGCCCGGACCGCCAGTCACGGTGATGCCCCCTGCACGGGCCGCATCCTCGTTCTCGCATTTCGGGTCTTCACCGTGGGTCGCGGTGAACATGGCAGTGACCTGATCCTTGGCCCATGACGCGAGCCAGTCCCACGATTGAGTGAACCAGTTGGAGAAGTGCGTCGTCTCGACTTCAAGGTCCGAGCCCACGACACGGGAATTCAGGACCGGGGTCAATTCCTCCCCCTCGTTTTCGTTGAAGCCGACCAACGGCTGCGGCTCCCCCTTTGCCCGATCGAAGATTCAGGTTCTGGATGAGAAACACCTTCAGAAGCGATTTGCATCAAAAGGCCGGACTCCAAGCGTTTGCCTGACCACCGGGCAGGATTCAAGACTGCCAGAGCCGCGCGCCGGCATGTGGTGACAAGCACGCCCTCGTGACGGGAAAGTTCGGCCTCAATCGGAATTGATTTTCTACTGGCTTCGCTCAGCGATCTTTTCCCACGCCGTCTGCAGCGATTTCAGCGCGGTTTGCCACGGGATGCGTTCCTGTTCCAGACGCACATCGCCTTCGTCACGCAGGCGTTTGAGGGCTCGCTGCTCGCCACCGGTCAGTGCCGTCCGGCCCTGGAGCTGTTCCGGGATGCCGTGGCCACCCAAGACCACCTACCACGACGCCTACAATTACTTCACACACGGGACGGAGACCTGACCGCGTCGTCCCCTTGATGTTTGGATTCAACGTTCACACAACGTGCGGGAAGGGGCATCGCCCCGCATCACAGCACAATTGCCGCCGTCGTGTTGCCGCAGTTTCCTTCAACAATAGCGGCGCGTGGTGTCATCCTGCTGGGCTTCTATTCTGCAATCTAACACGAAGGAACTCCTGCGAACCGGACAATCTAGACAATCACCGGCGGGCCTGATCGCAGACCTGGGAGCCATCGGATTCTCCTCACGAACGACGACGGCGGCGGCGCGTGGCAGTCTCGACAGATGGCCCGGGGATCGAAGGCCCTGACGGAATCCGAACGAGGTTCCCGCTGCTACGGCTTAAGCGCCCTCGTTGACGCCTTGGTAGGAAGTCAGAATGAAGCCGAATCCTTCACCCTGTACCGCCAACTGCTTGACATCCCGACTGACGGAGTCTCATGGTTGGCAATGTCCAACACATTCCGACCATCCAGGAGCAGAAATGGAAGCCACGCCATACGGAATTGTGCACTTCTTCCCAGGAGGCACCAAGGAACAGTACGAGGCATCAATTGCCGCGGTTCACCCAGGCGAGGGGCGCCTGCCCGACGGTCAGATCTTCCACGCCGGAGGCTCTTCCGCCGGGGGTTGGACGATCATGGCCGTCCATGACTCGAAGGAGAGCTGGGAGAAATTCCGCGACAGCATCCTACTTCCGCGGATGCAGCAGGGCATCGAGGGCGGATTCGCATCGCCGCCCGAAGAAACCGTCATCGATCTGTACAAGATCATGCCCTAGCGATTCGGGAGGCCGCCGCCGAGTCGTATGGAAGGCGGCCTCCCATGCGTTGTAGCCGACATGGAAAGGAAACCGCCATCTCCCAATCCCTTTAATCCATAGTCCCTGGCAGGTCGTTGACGAACCTTCCTGCGGAGCGTACAACAAGCCGTATCCATTCATTTTGCAGGCCGGTTCCTGCCGGTCTGCCGGTTATGAGGAGAGAGACATGGCTGTCGCAGTCATCATGGAGTTCAACGGCGCCACCCTGGAGCAATACGACCAGGTCATCGTAAAAATGGGCCTCACCAAGGAGGGACCCGCCCCGGCGGGCGCCTTATCCCACTGGGTAGCGGCGACGGACAACGGAATACTCGTCACCGACCTTTGGAAATCCCGCGAACTCTACGACGCCTTTGCACGGGATCAGATTGGCCCCTTCAGCCAAGAGGCCGGAATACCGGAGCCGCCGAAGATCACCTACCACGACGCCCACAACTACTTCACCCAGGGGCCTGAAACCTGACCGCGTCGTCAGGACCGGCCGGCCCGCCTCGGTATCACAGTCCGCGGTAGCGTCCTCTGTGTACTGCGCTCCTCCCCAAGCGAGGCGCTCCACTGGGAGCACCGTTCCATGCGCCCGCGGACGTTATGTAGCCCCGAAAGCGTCAGCGGGGACAATGAGTGTCGGCGGATGGCGGTCGTTGGGGCATTCATCGCAACCGAGAAAATGCTCCCGCGGAAGCGGCTCGCTAACCCCTCGGTTCGCGATCGCGCTGGCCCTAATCGGACTCCGTGTCGCCTTGAAAGCCGGGGCGCTTCCCAGTCTCGCGATCTGTCGGCAGGTAGCCACCGAAGGCGGGCACGGCAGCAACGGTTACGATAAGTCGGGAACCGGCAGCGGGAGGATAGAGGCATGGCGCGGATCGCCATTGAAGGCGGAAAGGGCACCGTCGAGCTCCGGGCCGACGGTCTGATCCACTTGGTCTGGATGCCTAACGCCAGAATTAGCGCTACCGACGCCCGGGCCGCGATGGCCGGAGTTAACGGCGTCTCCATGGGGTCAAAACATCCAACGTTGGTCGAGATGGCTACAACGGAGACCGTTGACCACGATGCCCGCGCTGTCTGGACCATCCCGTGCGCCGCCTCGCGCATTGCACTGCTCGGCTCAAGTCCGGTGGATCGAGTCATCGCGAATTTTTCCCTTGGCCTCCACACGCCGCCGTGTCCTACTCGTTTCTTCACGTCCAGAAGTGAAGCCACGAGCTGGCTCCTAGAAGATCCGGATCCCTGACCTCAGACCATGCGGCCAGCCGGAGCTACATCCTCTGGGCCGCTATGCTGCTGGCCCTCGTCCACTCACTCCCTGTCGAACACAAGGGCATCCTGCACGCCGCCGCATCCTCGAGAGGTCCGATCAGCCGTGTCATTTCCACCCTCCAATTTGCAGGTTTTTCCCGTGATGTCTTGATTTAGTGTCGTCGGCGGCGTCAGGCTGAGGATGATCGGATAGACGAACGGCCTGGCGTGAGGTTTCGAAGGCTCACGCCAGGCCGTTCTGACGCGTAAAGGCCGCGCTGATGCTCACGGTAAATCATGATGTAGCCAGCCTGCAGGGTTTGTTGGCAGCGAAGTCGGAGGCCTTGGTGCTTGTCTGATCGCGTACTTGTCTGAGCCTTGTTGACGGGGCCGGTCGCGCGTACTCTATGAGCCACACCACACCGGCTGTCAGGAGGACTCACCATGGCCACAAGCGAAGCCAACAAGGAGACCGTGGCGCGACTCTTCGATGCCTTCCGGGCCGGAGACACCGAGGCCTTCAACGAGCTGATCGTGCAGGACTACAAGCAGCACAACCCGCAGGCCGGCCATGGTTTGCAGGCGGTCAAGGACTTCTTCTCCCAGTTCGGGCCGGTCGACGTCGAAGTTCATCGTGTGATCGCCGAAGGTGACTTCGTCGCCGTCCACTCGCACTACAAGACGTTCAACTCCGCAGGAGTGGACATTTTCCGGTTCAGTGAGGACGGCAAGATCATCGAGCACTGGGACGTGCTGCAGGAAGTCCCAGCGACGACGGCAAGCGGGAACGACATGTTCTCGCAGCTGAGCTGAACTTCCTGCCAGCTGGGCTGGCGTTCGCCTGCCCAGGGTCGCAGGGCGGCCGACCAGCGCCCTTCTAATGCCGCTACGCTGAAAAACCGGCCCACAGCACGGCTCAGGCGGAGGCTTGGCAAGGACGCTGAATTCCTCTGCCAACACCTGGACTTCCGCTCAGCACACGGGAAACGGTCCCAACCGAGGCCCCTGCCGTCTTGGCGATGTCCTGCACTGTCGCTCGCACTACTCGATTATCCTTCCGCAGGTCCGAAGCTCCCCCTCGGAACTACGGGCTCTACGCGAAACCTTCAGGGCATCACGACCGGCTCGCTTACGTCCATCCGTGATGCGAGTTACCTCTACAGCATGACGTTCATCTGTCGATCGGTAAACGACGCCACCTTCCTTGTCCGCGTGCTCGAGTTCGTTCTCCAAAGTCTTTTCGACAATCGCCTTCGCTTCGCGCTCGACACGGCGCTCCTTGTTCATAGAACTCCTTGGCACATTGAGGATACGGTCAACGAGCCCCTCAGGGGCGGCCCAGAACTACCTAATTGTGTCCGATCAGGTCGTGGTCGCCTACTTCAAACTTGAGTCTCGCAGTGACCATGACCTCACTGTCGGGGATTCTTTCCCGAGCTGTTCGAGCGGCAACTCGGTCCGATTGACCCGCTACGGATGAGATGGCAGAAGAAGGTGCGCAGACTTCCGGGATCCGAGATAAACAGGTTCCGGACGGGAAGCCCCATGCCGCTCAACGATGCCCACTTTGGGGATTTTCTCTGCCCCAGGGAGCTTCAAGGGAGCCTTGGTCCGACCAGTTTGATATCGGCCGCTGAGCAACTGCAGGTTCGTGGAACAGGATTATGCGCCGACAATGGGCTCTTCTCCCCAAGGTTCGACTCTTAAGGGCCGCGGCCCGATACCGGTCAGCAGAAGTTTGCGGCCGATTGAAGACTCACGGCGCATCGAATACCTCAAAATTGAACATTGGTGGTCACAAACTATTTGCGGGAGATGGGTAGTAGAAATGGATTTGACTGCAGAAATGCACGAAACTGGCCGATCATGACCCATATAAATTTTCAGATTTTCTTGCCAGTCAATGTTTACAACAGAGATGGGTGCACGCTAAGCAGACCCTCCAGGGCTGCCTAGGCAGGATTTCACGGACTGCTGAGTCGCCGCGTGTCCGGGCTTGAGGGCCTTTGGACAGTAGAGACTTGGCTCCGCTCTCCTCCAGTGTTCATCGTCTCGAGGGGTGTCAGGGTTGCCCCTTGTTAGGCTGTGCCTACGCAGAGGGCTGTACTGGGACCTTTTGGGCCAGCATGGTCTTCCCGACTCCCGGAGGAGTGTGTATCGGTCCGGTGATGTGCTCGTAAACGAGCTAAAAGCGAGCTTCAGATCCGCGCCAGCACGCCAATATCGCCTCGCCACCACATGCTCATGTGTTGGCGATCTCCGGCACTGCGATGGAGTCGCCGACTCCGCAATGTCGCGCTGAAACTGGGCCGACCTGGAATGGATCCTCGCACCGCCTCCCCCGGCCTGGCCGAGCTCGGCCGACGGGTCGGGGCGAGCGAACGCACGCTCTCCCGGCTCTTCCGCGACGAGGTCGGCATAGGCTACACCGTGTGGCGCAACCAGCTCCGACTGCACTTGGCGACGCTAATGCTCGCCGAGTGCCGAGTCTCACCTATGCAGATTGAGGCGACGAACCGTAGGCAGGATCCGCTGATCGGCGCCGTAAGAGACCGTCGCAGTTTTCGTTATAGTCTCTTGCCGTCCGCGAGCCCTCCTTACCCCCGGTCCGGCCCGCCATCAGCCCAGGAGGGCCGCCTCTTCTCGGGTTGGATGATCGATCGGTCCCCCGTGCACACCACCGTCGCCCTCGACCGTTGGTGGATGCCGCCGGGGCGGGATCTGATCTCCGGGGCTGGCATCCGGTTCCGCTAAACGGATGGGATTCAGGGGCAAAGCGACCATTCGCGGGCTTCACACAGTACAGAAGCCCCTTCGAACGCGTCCCTTTTCCAAGGTTCTCTCGGGGTCTTACGCGGCTCCGGCCAGGAACCCACGTCGTTTGTGCATGTCAGGCCTCGTGGGGTGCCCCTTGCGCGTGGGCCACATGTGTGGGCCTAGTGATTGCACCCGTCGGGGTGTGGCCGGTTGAGCGGGTCATAAGCTCGCGATTGCTGGCCCGTGCCGCGTCGAGTTCGCCGTCTCGTTCTGCAAGTTGCCGGCGTTGTTCTGCGGTGTGTTGTTCCAGCTCGGTGACGCGGCGGTGCAGTCGGTCGACACAGTCGGCGCACCGCGGCTTCGGCCATCTCAAGCGTCCTCCATTTGCGATAGCCAAGGCGCAATCGATCCTCAACTTCCCCTCCTGGGCGTAGGACCATCCGGATTGCCCACTTACAAGGAGCGGCACGGTCCTTCACGCTTCCATAGTCTGCACGAATACGCCCGTTTAAGGGGTCAAATTCAGCATCTCGACATAGCGGCCGATCATCATGTGTTGGCCTTTGATCTTGGAGATCAGCTCCGGGCTGGCGATCTCGCCGTCGGGCAGTTGTCCCGAACCGCCCGCGGGCCCCAGAGGAAGGATGATGACCGGCCTCGACGGCGCATAAGCGGCCAGTTCCGCGGAGCCCTCCAACTGGGCTTGGATGTTCTTGGCAACCACCGCGGCCTGGCGTCCCGCGACGCCGGCCTTGTTCACGTCGATCGCTGAGATGTCGCCCAGGGCGTAGACCTTCTCGAAGCCCACTACGCGGAGTTCCGGGGTGACTTCCAGGTAGCCGTCCGATGTCCGCGCGGCGAGAAGGTCTCCCGAGACATAGTCCGTCTGTGGGGCGATTCCGTAGCAGCGGAACCAGATGTCCGCCTCGATGGCAATGCCGTCCGTGGTGTTGACCGTGAAAGTGCCTAGCTCGCCGGCGGGAACCGGAGGTAGCTGCACCAGCGGACTGCCCATGATTCGCCGGATACCGATCTCATCCAATTGCCGGTTGACCTCCTCCCGGAGCCGAGGATCGTACGGTCCGGGAAGGATGTCGGGCGCAAGGTCGATTAGAACGACGTCCTTGTCCGGCCATGCCGCGGCGATTTCGCCTGCAAATTCAAGGCCCACTGCCCCGGCCCCGAGGAGCATTACCCTGCTGGCACGCTTGAGGTCGTCATGTGCGGCTTGGTAGCGGTCTATAGCCTCAGTGGTGACCACCCGATCGCTCTTGGCCGGGAAGGGGTAGCTGGAACCGCTCGCCAGGACTATGTAGTCCGGCGCCAGCCGAGTTCCGGAGGCCAATTCGACCGTGTGCCCGTCCACCCTCACGGCCCGGTCGTGGAGCACCTGACCCCGCTCCAGCAGGCGGTCATAGGGAAGGAACATGCGTGGCAGGAAGTCCGGCTGCACCACGGACCGCAGCGCCGCGATGTTGTGCACGAAAGCGTCCTTAGGCTCCACCAAAGTGACCATTGCATGTTTGTCCAGCGCCTTGGCTACGGCAATGCCACCGTAGCCTCCACCGACAATCACCACAGTGGCGTTCGGAACGCGGTCATTCATGGCAACTCCTTTGTGTGAAGCTCTCGTTGATCGGCTCGTACCGATCAGATCGTTTAAGGAGGACAACGATTTTAAAAGAGCAATAATTTCCTCGATGATAGGATTTTTCTGATGAGTACTTCAGCAGCAGGCAAGCAACTGGGGTTTCTCTTGGCGCGCCACGGGCGCATCATGAACACGCGCCTTCGCCAAGCGCTGGACTCCTCCGGACTCAGCCCGAGGCATGCGGTCCTCCTGTGCCGGCTTGAAGAGTCCGGGCCCATCAGCCAGCAACACCTCATCGAAATTCTCTTCATCGATGCCAGCGCACTTGTGTCCGTCCTGAACGATCTTGAAAACGAAAGGCTCGTGGAACGTCGCCGAGATCCCGCGGACCGCCGTCGACATATCGTGGAAATCACCGCGGAAGGCAAGCGCGCGGTCGCGTCGATCGAAGTTGCCGTGGCCGACCTCGAGCGGGAGGCCTTTGCTGGGTTCTCCGCCGATGAACTCTCCCAACTCCATGGACTGTTGTCGCGGATACATGCCGAACCCGCAGACGAAGTCTGCGACGAGGACTGAGCACATTTCGAACCCGCACGACTCGCCACAATCAACCACCGGTGGCACTGCCAAAGACAGGGAGAAGCCGCCGAGCAAGAGAACTTATGAGAGCGGCTAAAACACAGGCAACATCCGTGTTGCAACGGGCGGTAGCCCGGAGAAGTGGGTCTGGCAGTCTTCCGGATGATATGACGAGCCGGGCCTGCGGTCTTTAACCTGACTGACACACCGAGAGAACCCGTCGTCCACCAAGCAAGGAACAAGCCTGTGCCACAGTCCACAACAGGCGATCGGACCCCGAGAGAACCTTGGGAACGGGACGCCATCCCGGACCTCGCTCCCCCACCATACGGAACTGAGAATGGGGGTAGCAGCCTCGGTGACCGGACCGGTCAGTCCTGGCGCGCCCGGGTGACGAAGCGCTCTACCCGGCGGTCCGGAACCAGCCAGATCAGTGCCACCACGGCGTAGACCGCTATGCCCAGCAGCGGTTGCACGATGCTCAGCGCAAGGCCGGTGAGGTAAATCAGCGGCGAGGTCTTGCCCTTCCAGTCCTTGCCAACTGCCCGGGCGAGGGCTCCCTCCCGGCCTTGCTGGCGGATGAGGGCCTGCTGCAGGATGACGTAGGCGATGCCAGCGCAGAGGAGGTTGATCCCGTACACCAGCACCGGGACCTGCACGAAGCCGGACTCATCCATCCAGCGAGTGCTGAAGGGGACAAGCGAGATCCAGAACAACAAGTGCAGATTGGCCCAGAGGATCCCGCCGTTGACCCGATCGGCCAGGTGGATCATGTGGTGGTGGTTGTTCCAGTAAATTCCGACGTAAACGAAGCTGAGCAGGTAGCTGAGGAAAGTTGGGAGGACATCGGCCAAGCCATGCCAGGTCGGTTCGTGCGGCACGCGCAGTTCGAGCACCATGATGGTGATGACTATGGCCAGCACGGCATCGCTGAATGCCTCCAGGCGGTTCTTGTTCACCAGGCTCCTTCCATTAGGGCAGCATATTTATCCAGGCATCCGTGGCCAGCGCCGAGGAGTGAAAAAGTCCGGGAGAGTGGTGCAGTCCTCCGATGTGTTTTCCTGAATACCGGTTACTGCCTGGACCAATCCCAATTCCGCTTCTCTGATGTGTCAATGGTGTTCCACAACCTTGGTTGTGCGGCAGTCTCGGTGGGACAGTCCCCCGTGTGACTGTTAACTTCAATTGGCGGTATTTTCGCGGTGTCGTGCGGCGGTCTAGCTGATGCCGATGACGAGTGTGGAGCGTGCTGCTTCGACTATGTCGTCGGTGATGGTATCCAGTTCGTTGATCTTCATGATTCGTTCCATTTGGGTGAAGAGCCGGTCGATGAGGCGGAAGTTCCCTCGGGTGATGCGCGCGATGGTTGCGATGGCTTGGGCATCAGTGAAGTCCGGGGTCGAGGGTCTGCCCGAGTTTATGCCACTTTCGCTGTAGGACGAAGTTCAGTTCCTCTTCGACGAGGAGCCGGTATTCGTGGGCGAAGCCGACTCTGCTGTGCAGCTGGGGGTAGCGGCTGAACTGTTTTTCAATGCCCGGCATGCCGATCAGTATCAGGGCGATGCTGCTCCGGTCGTATTTGTCCCGGAGTACTTCCAGCGATGTGGCGGTGAGCCGCTCCGATTCATCGATGATGATGAGCTCGACGTTCTTGTCCTGGTCCTTGGGTGGGCCCTTCTTGGTCCCGGTGCTTCGCAGGTGCTCGTCGATGCAGATGGAGGTCCTGGTGATGATGCGTGCCAGTTCTTCATGGACCTGTCTAGGCCTGATGAGCACGCCCGGGGTGAAGAAGACGGTGCGTGTTTTCGCCAGAGCCGCATAGATCTGGTGGTCGCTCTCTTGCCGTGGTCCCCATTGTTCGAGAAGGGGTTCGGCCTTTTGCCAGCTTGCGTAGTGTCTGGCTGGGAGCGTTTTGCCGATCCCCGCCTGTCCGTAGCAGATCCCAATGGTGCGTTGCCGGCGCACCGCGTTGGCGAACTCCACGAAACGGCGGTGTTCCTTTGTGGCGATAAAGCTCGACGGTGCCATTACCTGTCCTCCAGATAGGTGCGCAGCTTCCGTGCCCCTCGTGTCGTTGGGCTACCGGCTCTGTGTCCGGTGAGGCCAGTGTGACCCTCTGTGGCGCGGGTAGGTGCTGGGCGACCGCGGCGATCCGTTCGTTGATCTGCCCTCGCAGTTCACGCTTTTGTGATGCCCTGGCTGCTTGGATGTCTTTGAGGGTGACTGTGGACCGTGCATGGGTGGGGTCGACTGCCTTGCAGATGTACTCGTTTCGGTGGAAGACACGGATTTCGGCGATGTCTGCGGGGTCGTACCGCACGACAACCTGCTCTCCGACGTAGGCGGCTAGCAGCGGCGAGATGTAGCGGAGCCCTTGGAAATGCACACCGTCCCGGTGGACGATGCGGGGTTTCGCAACGGTGAGCAGGAGCAGATTGAGCTCGTCAATGGACGCGGGTAGCCGCGGCAACCATCCGTTGCCGCTCCAGGCTTGGTATGGGCTTTCTCTGATCTCCTGGTGTTCCCGGTGATTGTAGTTGTGCGCAATGAAGTCGCCGACGGCGCTGTTCAGTTCGCTCAGGGTGAGCTCCGGTCGCGGGTTGCGAACCTTCGGGGCCAGATATCCGGGCAGGCTGGAAAGAAGCTCGGTGTTGATGGTGCCGAAAAGGCGTTCGACCTTACCTCTGCCCTGGGGCCTTGCGACGGCGGAGAAGACGATTTCAAAGTGCAGGTCTTTGCCGGTCTGTGCGAGACGGTGGCTGGTGAAGTCCGTGCCGTGGTCAACGTACAGGACATCCGGAATGCCGCACATCGACCAAGCACTATCCGCTTTTGGCCAGATGGCCTGCCGCAAGGCAAGCGCCGTGTTCATGGATGAAGGCGCACCGGTAAAGACCATGTAGCCGCAGACCGCCCGGGAGTAGTCATCCAGGATTGTCGTGAGCCAAGGCCGGACTGGTTTCCGGCCAGCGTCCAACACCAGAATGTCCATTTGGGTGTGGTCGGCCTGCCACATGGCGTTGGGGCGCTCGGCTCGGCGACGCCATACGAGCTCGTACTGGTCCCGGTACGCTGCAGGCCCTTGGTGGGCAAGGGTGAACAGTCCGGGATCAAGCCCGGCGATAATCGAGCGAACGGTTGAATAGGAAACGGGCGGCCATCCCTGCTGGGCCGCTACCTTGTTGGCTTGCTTGTGTATCGCTGTGATGGTCTTACGAGGCTTCACCAAAGCGAGTCCCTCGACCACGGTGACCAGTTCGGCCGGTGAGCGGCGGCCGCGGGGCCGCACCGCCGAGGGTTCCAATCCTGTTCTCCCGCGGAGCTTGTATGCCTGGTGCCAACGCTGAAGGGTTCGAAGCGGAACGCCCGATTCGGAAGCAAGGGTCGTTAGGGCTGTTCCACCATCGACATACTGGCGCAGAACATCCCACCGGGCCGTGGCTACATCGTCAGAACCTGGGCGCTGGTTTCGGCTCTCGGCGCCTGTACCCATGACTACATGGCTGACTTGGTTTTGGACGCAGTGGCTTGAGGCGAGGATGCGGCCCGCCGGTCACTTTGCAAGGCCCGGTAGACAGTAGTGCGGCTAACCCCAATGACTTCACCAATCTTCCGGACCGTCATTTCCTGCTGGGCGTAAAGACGCCTGGCAGTATCAAGCTTCTCCTTCGTCATCAACGAGGGCCTTCCTCCCTGCCTGCCGCGCGCCCTGGCCGATGCCAGCCCTGCCGCTGTCCGTTCCCTAATGAGATCCCGTTCAAACTCCGCCAAAGAAGCGAAAAGATGAAAGACCAAACGGCCACCTGAGGTCGTGGTGTCAATCGATTCCTGCAGAGACCGGAAACCGATGCCGCGTTCATCGAGAACGGCCAATTGATCAATAAGATGTCGAATCGACCGACCAAGCCGATCCAACCTCCACACCACCAGGACGTCACCTGGCCTGAGCTGGTCCAACAGCTTCGTGAGTTCGGGACGATTCTGAACGCCACCTGAAGCCGTATCGGTGAACACCCGATAACAACCGGCCGCAAGCAATGCGTCCTGCTGAAGGGCGGCGTCCTGGTCAACGGTTGATACGCGGGCATAGCCGTGGACAACACGACGTTCGTGTCTCGAAAAACTTTTGATTTACGAGACATAGTTTTCGAGGAGTCCTATCCGGCGCAGCCAAGATTCGGCGGCTGGCATTGCGTCTCTGACTTCCTCTCCGCGGACAGCGGGTCCTTCACCGATAACCGCTGATCGGCAGGATACTGCGTAGTCCTGTTCAGTGCTGCCCAGGCCGCTCATGGCGTAGGTCGTGACCGGATGGATGGTTTTCCCGGCGGAATCGTAGCTCTCGGCGAATGTGGTCATCTGCTGGCCACCGCCGTGGGGCCGCTGGTGGTGGATCTACTTCCCCGACCGCCCGGAGAAATCGCGCTCAGCGCCTCGTCTCGTACCTGGTCAGGACCACGCCGCCGGGAAACGTCCGCGTCTCCACCAGGTTCAGGTTCACCCAGCTGTCCAGCGCGGTGAAGAACGGCGTGCCGCCGCCGACCAGGACCGGATAGGTGGCCAGCGCGTACTCGTCGATCAGCCCGGCCCGCATGGCCGCCCCGGCGAGCGTTGCGCCGCCGACGCTCATCGGACCGCCGTCCTCGGCCTTGAGCCGGGTGATCTCGGCGATCGCGTCGCCGGTGACCAGGCGGGTGTTCCAGTCGACCTTGTCGATCGTCGCGGAGAACACCACCTTCGGCGTGTCCCGCCAGTTCCGCGCGAACTCAATCTCCGCGGGTGTGGCGTTGGGCTGCTGGTCGCCGGTGGGCCAGTAGGAGCTCATTGTCTCCCAGAGCTTGCGCCCGTACAGCGACAGGCCGCTCGCCCGCTCCTGGTCGAGCCACCACTGGAACAATTCGTCGCTCGGCCCGCCCCAGCCGATGTCGTCGCCGGCCGCGGCGATGTAGCCGTCCAGGGTCAGGTTCATGCCGTAGATCAGTTTCCGCATGGCGCCAGCCTTCCGTCAGTCGGTCTCCAGCGTATAGATCGGGCGCGGCGCGGGAAACCCAGCGGTTCGCGATCGACTCGCAGGTAGTCCTCGTGCTCGGGGCTCAGCGTGGCATACTCGACCGCCTCCCGCCGCGACGCCCCGTCGAACATGAGCACGCCCAGCCTGGTGGAGGATCCGCCAAGGGCTGCCGGGGTGACATTTATCGCTGCTAAAACGCCGCCATTTATCGCTGCGATTCACAGCCAAGCAAGCAACCTAATGTGTGATCTGTTCCCTTGTTCCAAAAACGGTCGTTTTTGAACCTCCGCGGGGAGAATGTGCGCCTCAATATCGGGGCCAACCCGAAGGTGGCTACAAGGTTCAGGCGGGGAGCGGGGAAATACTCCTTGTGCCTTTACGGCAGTACATCGCTTCGTAACAATGATTTTTCATTCCTCCAGCACTGAGACTTGAGCTTTACCAAAGTGCGGCACCAGGGAGAGTCGGGACCCGTGGCCCCACCCAGGCTTCAGTGTCCTCACATGAATACGAGCGGGGCCGACCGTCCGGCTAAGCAATTTAGTCATCACGGCAGCAATCATCAGCACAGCAGCTACAGCAATCGTCCTGGTGGCATCGTCCGAAGCAGGCCGGGTCGGGGCAGCATGGACGTTTTTCAAATTTGCGGGTCATGGTCACCTCCTTTCTCTTCTCGGATGGTGGGTTTGGGGGTCATGGGGTACGGGAAGAGGGCCGCGCGGTCACGGTCGTTCGAGACGTTGTTGCCGAAGAATTCGCCTTGAAGGTACTGGCTAGGGACGAGCTGGCCCATTGAGCGGTTTCCCGGGGGTGGCTGCCCCTTCCTGGAGGCGCTGCGGGTAGGGGCGTGCTATTGGCTAGCCCAGGGTTTCGCGGCGCCTGCGGTATTCCTCGTCGTCGATTTCCCCGCGTGCATAGCGTTCGTCGAGGATGCTCCGGGCCGAACCTGGCCGGTCAAGGGGGGCTCGCCCGTCACTGCGGGCGAGCCGGATGATTGCCCACACAAGTCCGACGAGTCCGACGATGAGAAGCAGCGACCACCCCAGCATCCAGAGCCACATGATCCCCATGCCGTCGTATCCGTAACCCATCATTGGCCTTGGTCCTTCCTCTTGTTGCGGACTTGCGGGCTTCAGGCCGCTGGCCCGTCGGTTCGCCCTGGTGATTACTTCACTTTTCCGGGGCCATCCACGCCGCCGGTGCAGGGTGCACCGGGTTCCGGCGCTGTTTTTGCGCTGCGGTATTTCGCGATGAAGTCTTTGATCCGCGGGTCATCCACCCCTGTCACCTTCAGTTGGACGCCCCAGGCGGAGGCGACGACAGGCGAGGAAAGGCCGCTGAACGGCGAGAGGATGGCATAGGTGGAGGGGATGTCCTTGCGCAGGGTGTCCAGTTGGGTTCCTGTGACCGCCTGGGGGTCGTAGGTCACCCAGACAGCGCCGTGCTCAAGGGAGTGCACCGCGTTTTCGTTGGGCACCGGTTCGCTGTACACGGCGCAGTTGAGCGGAACCGCCGAATGGTCCCCGCCAACCGGCGGGCTTTGGGCGTACTTGACCGCTCCCTTCACATGGTTGGAGCTCAGCCCCGAAAAGGTCTCGACGCCATCGATGGCGGCGGGCGGGGTTTTCGGCAGGGAGCTCACCACAGCGAAGACGACGACGCCTGCCACCAGGGCGATGCCGACTGTCCATGCGGTGATGAGGAGGATGAGCCGGTTCCGCCGCCTCTTCTCATGCTCGCGTTTGAATCCGGCGAGCTTGTTCTGAATGTCTGCGGCCCGCTGCTGCTTCAGCGTGCGCTTGTTCCCGGGGGCAGCGCGCTGTCCCGGTTCCGGGGCGCTTGTCCTGCCGTCCTTGCCCGGGTTCTGTGGTCCGGCCATGTCCGTGTGTCCTTTGTTCGCCGCGGCTCCGGGAAAAGGCGCCGATGGTTTGGGCGCCTGGTCCGGCGTTTTCTGCGACCAACCTAACTTACTTAGGTGTTTAGGTGCAATGCCGTGGCTCGTCTCCTATCCTTGATAGGACTACCCACGGCCGAGGAGGCAGCATGCCAAGGTTTGGCGATCTGGAGAGCGCCATCATGGAACAGATGTGGCAGGCAGACGGCCCGCTGCTGGTCCGGGAGGTCCTCGAGGGGTTGGACCGGGGCCTGGCCTACAACACGGTGCACACGGTGACGGAGATTCTGCACCGCAAGGGCTGGCTGACGAAGGAACGCGACGGCAGGGCCTTCCGTTACGGGCCAGCGGCGGGCAGGGACAAATACGTTGCCGGGCTAGTCACCGAGGCGCTCTCCCTCACCAATGACCGGACCGCCGCCCTGGTCGGGTTCGTGGAAGGGATACGGCCCGAGGAGGCCGAGGAACTCCGCCGGCTGCTCAGCTCAGCGAAGGAGCAGGCCGCGAACGAACAGCAGGTGCAGCCATGATTGTCGCCCTGTCCCTCCTCGGTTATGCCCTGATGTTGGGCCTTGCCGGCCCCCGGCTGCTGCGGCCGGACTCCTGGGCCGACAGGGCTCCCCGGCTGGCCATCGCGGCCTGGCAGGCGCTGAGCGTCACGATCCTCGTCTCCGTCGCCCTGGCCGGGCTGGCGCTGACGTTTCCGACGGTGACCGTCAGCGGCGATCTGGCCCAGCTTCTGCGCTCCTGCGTCATGGCCATCCAGGAGCAGTACGCTTCCCCGGGCGGGGTGGCAGCCGGAGCCGCCGGTGCTGTCCTTGCCCTGGCCATTCTAGGCCGCACTGTAGGGTGCCTCGCTGCGGGCCTCGCCCGCATGGCACACGAGCGCGCACACCATCACAGGATTCTGGACATGGTCGGCAAGGCTGACCCGGGCCGCGGGGTCGTAGTTCTCGACTCGAATGAGTCGGCCGTATACTGTCTCCCGGGCCGACGGCGGCGGACCGTCGTGACCACCGGGGCGCTGTTGGCCCTGGATGATGTACAGCTTGATGCTGTACTGGCACATGAACACGCCCACCTGGCCGAGCGGCACGACCTGATCCTGGGCCTCGCCCGCGCGCTGGCGTCGGCGTTCCCCGCGGTCGGGGTCTTCCGACTGGCGGCCGACGAGACGGCCCGGCTCATCGAACTGCGCGCGGACGACGCTGCCGCCGCCAGATCCGGCCGGCTCACGGTGGCCGGCGCGCTGCTGGCTGTGGCAGCCGGGGGTACCGGCAACCTGGCCCCGTCCGTGGCCTTCGCGGCAGGAGGCAGCGGGACGGCATCGCGCGTGCGCCGGCTCATCCCCCCGCAGAACCCCTTGGGTCGAACCCGAACCGCCCTCGGCTCCTTTGCCGTCGCCGCGCTCCTCGCCCTCCCGGTACTGGTGCTGGGGGGTCCCGCGGCCGCCGCGGCCGGCCATAACTTCTGCCCGGGCGCGACCGCCTCCGTCAGCACCTCACCCTGAACCGACCTTCTCAAGCAGGCCCCTCCCAGGCCGCTGGACACGGCCCCAACTATGCTCCTAAACTCCTTAGGAGGATAGTTTCCGGAGTTCTGGGGGTGACGGAGTGACAGGGCGGAGCGGGCGTGGAAGAGCTCTTGCTCGGTTGGATCCTGCTGACGGCAGACCCGCTTCTCCTCCTCGGCATTGACCATCAAAAGGACACCCCATGGAACAGTTTCTTCTTTTTCTCCCGGCCTTGGCCTGCCCCGTCGGCATGGGGCTGATGATGTGGCTGATGATGCGCGGCCATGGCCGTGGCGGACAACCTGCCACGCCGGACCAGGAACAGGAGCTGGCCCGGCTGCGCTCTGAGATCGAGGCCCTCCGCGCTGCTCCGGTACCTTTCGACGAACGTCACCCGGCGCCGCGTCCCGGCGGGAATCCTGCGGCATGAACACCGCGCTGTTCGCCGTGGCCGTCACGGCGGCGGCCATCGCCCTGACCTGGTTCTGCTGCATGCGTCCGATGCTCCGCCGAAGGGACGCGGCGGACGGGGCGTGCTGCACCCCGGCGCAGAGAATTGATGACCAGATCCGGGCCGCCAGGGACGAACTTTCGCAGTTTCAGCGTGCCCGCAGAGACGCCTGGACCGGCGCCGCCTCCCCGGACCGGCATGAGGCCTGAGGTCCGACGGCGAACGCACGCGCTGGGGCGTATCGCCGCACTGCTTGCTGCCACGGCCGGGCTCGTGTTTGCCGGACTGCTGGCCGCGGTTCCGGCCTCCGCGCACGCCAATCTGCTCTTCACCGCCCCGGCCGCCGACTCGACCATTGCCTCGGCCCCCGAGACTCTTACGCTTCTGTTCGATGAACCGGTCACGGCTGCGGGGGCACCCGTCACCGTGGCAGGGCCGCAGGGCGCGCTGACCGTCGGCGCGCCCCGGCTCACCCATGAGAACCGCGCCCTGGAAGTACCGGTTTCCGGAACCGGCGCGCAAGGTATCTATACCGTGCAATGGCAGGTCACCGCCGGGGACGGCGATGTCATGAGCGGAAGCTACCGCTACGCTTTGGGACCTGCCGCCACGGCGCTGGGCGGCGGCCAGACCACGGACACACAGGGATCCTGGCAGACAACCGTCCTTCGCGTCCTGCTGTTCACATCCCTCACCATCGCCCTGGGCGACCAGGCCGGCTCCTGGCTGCTTTCCCGCCGTCGCGATGCCCCCGACCGGCCCCGGCCCATTACCTTGTGGGCGAGCCTTGCCGGCCTCGCCGGGGCCGCCGGCCTGGCCGTCCTGCTCCTGGGAAACGGCTCCCTTACTGCCGGCTTCACCCGACCCGCCCCGGAGGCCCTCACCGGCAGCCGACCGGGAATCCTGGCCCTTGTCGAAATAGCCGGATTCGCCTTCGCCGCGGCGGCGGCCGCATTGGACCGGCGCCGATGGCTTTGGCTGCCGCTGGCGGCTGTGATCGGCGCCGAAGCACTGCGCGCCCACCCCCAGCTGGCCGCCCCGGCCCTGGGCATCCCGCTCACCGCGCTCCATCTGGCCGCAGCCACCCTCTGGACAGGGATGCTCTTGCACGTCATTCGAACTCTCGTCCATTGGCGTCACCGGAAGGACCTGTCCCGCGAAGCACTCGGGACCTATTCGCGGACCGCGGCATGGCTGTTCACCGCCGTCGTGCTCACGGGACTTGGATCCGCGCTGATACTCGTTCCACCCGACAGCCTCATGACCACCGACTACGGACGCCTCCTGCTGGCCAAGACCGGACTGGTCGCAGCCGCTGCCGGCTTTGCCCTGCTCGCCCGCCGCCTCCTGCGCCGGAAGTCCGTGCTGGAAAAAATCACGCGCCCCGCCCGTGTCGAATCCGCCACCCTCCTCGCGGTCCTCGTGGTCTCCTCAATCCTGACCGTGCTGCCTGTCCCCGGCAGCGCAAACGCCCCCTTGGCGTTTCCGCCGCCGGCCACGGGCCCGGTCGTCCCGGCGGCCGCACTGGCAGGGGAAATAGGCGTCAACGCCCGCGCCAGCTCGGGCCAGCTCGTCATCCAGCTCCTGGTCCCGGAGATCACCGATTCATCAGGGAGTGCTGCGGCCGCGCAGCTTGCCATGACCGGTTCCCTCGCCGGACCGGACGGCAAGACCGGCGATCTGACCTTCCGAAGCTGCGGCGAAGGCTGCTTTTTCAGCCCCGCCACCTGGCACGACGGCGCCAACCGGATCACCGTCACCCCGACATCCACGAGCTGGAATTCCGAACCGGCCTCACTGGCCATCAACTGGCCCTCCATCCCGGGCGAGCAGCTGCTGGCCGAATCCGTCACGGCCATGAAAGCCGTCCCGTCCTTCACCCTGCACGAATTGGTCACCAGCGACACCGCCCACGGGCTGGGAACGCCCCGTTCCTTCAAGACCACCGGCCAGGACTTCATCAGGCGCGCCCTCTACGCCAGCGGACTCGCCAGCACCGCCACCCGGCTTCCCGACGAAGACGGAAACCGCCGCCTCGGCCTGTCCTACCCGGCCGAGAACGCCGTCCTTGAACTCACCCTGGCCCAGGACGGACGTATCCTGCACGAGACGCAAACCACGCCGCATCACCTGGTCACCCGCACATTGATCTACCTCGAACCCGAAGGCCATCATGACTAAGCCCTTGCCCCCGGACCGTCCATCACGGACGGGGTTCCGGAGATGACGATCGGCGGCTTTTTCGCGGACACCGTGCAAAACGGCACGCTGCTCCTCGCCCTTCCGCTGGCCATGACCGCAGGGCTTGTATCCTTCCTTTCCCCTTGCATCCTGCCCCTAGTGCCCGGCTACCTCGGATACGTCTCGGGCCTGACCAACCCGACCCGACACGGCAACCGCCGCCGCGTCCTGACTGGCGTCGGCCTGTTCATCCTCGGCTTCGCCGCGGTGTTCACCCTCTACGGGGCCGCGTTCGGTGCCATCGGCACGTGGATGGCCCGCTGGCAGGACACGCTGATCAGGGCACTGGGCCTTGTCGTTGTGCTCATGGGTCTTGTCCTGACCGGGAAGCTCTCCTTTCTGCAACGCACAGCGAAAATGTCCTGGAAGCCCGCCTCGGGACTAGCCGGCGCGCCTGTCCTGGGCGTCGTTTTCGGTCTGGGCTGGACTCCGTGCATGGGCCCGACACTGGCCGCAGTTCTCGCCCTGAGCACCAGCACCGGCGACCCCTCGCGGGGAGCCCTGCTCGCCTTCGCCTACTGCCTCGGACTCGGCGTTCCCTTCGGCCTGGTCGCCCTGGGCGTCAACTGGGTCACACGGGCACTGGCCTTCGTCCGGCAGCACATCCGGGCCGTCAACATCGCCGGCGGGCTCCTACTGGTTCTGCTCGGAGCCCTGATGATCCTGGGAGTATGGACCTCCTGGATCTACCAGCTGCAAAACCTCGCCGCAACCTTCAAAACACCCATCTAAGCCACCCAAGCCCAAGCCCAAGCCCCCCAACCTCAGGAGATTTCCCATGGCGTTCACAACCCCGTTCGGACAATTCCGCCACGCTGGCGCGCCCGCTGCGGCGGCAGCACTGATTCTCGCCCTGTCCGCCTGCACCGCCCCGTCCTCGGCCACATCCACACCATCCGGGTACGGGAGCGGATACCCGACAGCCCACGTTCACGGCATCACCGTGGATCACTCCGGAAAAGTCCTGCTCGCCACCCACGAAGGGCTCTTTGACGTCTCCGCGAAACCAGCCGTCAAGATCGGGCCCACCAACGACCTCATGGGATTCACCCCCGCCGCAGGGCAAAGCGTCTTCTACGCCTCCGGGCACCCCGGCAAAGGCTCAGACCTTCCTAATCCCGTTGGTCTGATCCGATCCGACGACGGCGGCAAGACCTGGGAGCAGCTCTCCCGCCAAGGCGAGTCGGACTTCCACGCCCTGACTGTCACCCGCAGCGGAGTTGTGGCCTTCGACGGCTCACTGCTCACCAGCCCCGACGGAAAACACTGGACGCAGACAACAGCAGGCTTCGAGCCGGCGGTGCTGGCCGGCAACCCGGGCAGCGACACGATCCTGGCCACGACTCCAGAGGGCTTGCAACGCTCCACAGACGGCGGCAAGACCTGGCAGAAGAACACCGCCGCCCCGGTCATCCAATTCGCGGCCTTCGCCACTGCGGCCGACGCCGTCGGCATCGAACCCGGCGGAACTGTCCACGCCTCGGCCGACGGCGGCGCCACCTGGAAACGCACAGGATCCGTCGACGGGCAGGTCCAGGCGATGACCGCAGGCAAAGGCGCTGACGGAGCGATCAGGATTTGGGTCGCCACAGAAACCGGCGTGGTCATCTCAAACGACGGCGGAACAACCTTCACCCCCTACAAGCCGGCCTGACGCACCAGCCAGCGGGAAGGGCAGCCAACGGTGACCAGCAACATCAGACGCCACCGCCATTCGAAGCTGCGATTTAACCGCCATTTTGAACCAACAGTCACAACACTCCATTCATTGAAGCGTCAAAGGCGTAGGAATGTCTCGATGACCAGTCTTGTAACCCACGGGTTCCGAGACGTCTACGATGTCGCAGATAAGGCGACCTCTCGGGCAGGTTCACCGGGCGGGTTATACGGGGACCAGGATGATGAGGACCGTGCGATGCCTCGATCGGGAGACCAGCAGTGCGATGACCGACCGGTTTACGGGCATCCGACCCTTCGGACACTTCTCACACCGAAACGGGGTATGTATAGTGAGCGTCGGCGGCTCCCGCCACGCGGCGAATACCGGAGTGAATGGTTCCCTCGGCACGGAGTATCAGGGCCTCCACCTGAAGTATGCGGCTGCGACCGATGCATTCAAGAACCGGAGGTAAGAACAGTGGGTTCGATAGCATTTCCCTCCCCCGTCCTGCCCGGCAAGGAGGCGGCGCCGGCCGAGATCGGCGCCCGTCTGGCCGGGGATCCGGGACTGCAGGATTTTCTAGCCAACGGCACCCTGAGCCTGGTCAGGGTCTACCAGATGACGACACCCATGGGGGACGTGGTCACCACCTATCAGGAGGCGGACTCGATCGAGCGCTCCTTCCAGAACCAAGTCGACGATCGGTCCGAGGTGGCGCAGCAGCTGCGCGAGCATATCAAGGGCACACACGGAATCGACATCGCAGCACAGTCGCCCCCGGCTGCCGAGCAGTACCTGGAATTCTCAGAGCCGGGCAGCTCACGCCATCCCGGGATCGCTTTCTCTGCGCCGATCCAGCCGGGAAAGACAGAGCTTCTTCGCGCGCTCGGTCGGGAGACGACCGGGGGCTTGAAGGCGGAGTGGGAGGCCAACAACCGAGAGAACGGGGTGACCCTGCACCGCGCCTACGTCATCTCCACACCGATGGGCGACTTCACGAGCGTCTACTTCGAAGCGCCCGATCCGGCCGAGGCCAACAGGCGTTTCGCGGCAGACGCTTCCGTCTTCGGAGCCTACTTCAAGAGCCAGGTGGCTGACGCTCTCGGCATCGACTTCAACGAGCCCTTGCCGCCCGTTAAGACCGTATTCGAAGCGGTCAGAAGAAGCGGTCAGAACCAGGGCGACTGACTGAACCGGGGACAGTCGAGCCGACCCGGCTGGAAACCGGCCGGGTCGGCTCGACGCCGGGCGGTACACGTTCATCGCCGCCGACCCGCTCACGATGAAAGTCCGCCAGGGCAGGCGGGTCGTCAAGGTCTCCGTCATGGCCGCCAGGCAAGGGGTTCACGCAGCCATCAGCAGCTCGGCCAGCGCGGATCCATCCGACCCGGGCAGCGCACGCGTCCAGCACTGCAGGGCGTTCGAAATCACGGTTTGGTCCGGCAACGGGCGCAGCGCCTGCGTCACGACGAGCAATCAACGGTTGTTCAACCCGCTTCAATTGGCCCCAGCGCTGTAATCAGTATGCTGCGGTTCGCCCAACGTGGACAGACGCTGACAACGCGACACAATTTCCCTGCCGAGTGTGCGTGCCTCCGATCCCGAGTCCGGCGGGGCCCAGACTCGGAGGCTCCTGAGCAGGCCACTGCTACCGGGAGCGCGCCATGCCCGAGCGACTTGATTGGGTACCTAACGCAAACGCTGTCAATTCATCCCGTTTCGACATTTCCCCCAATGCACTTAACGGGGCCATCAGCCGCCGGCGTGCCCCCTGCCGCTGATGTACCCGGGGTTTGCGGCGTGCCGCAGGCTGTGGTCAGGGCCAGTGCCGCTGCCCAGAAGCAGGGCGGAGAAGACGTGCCGGGGCCGGGGAGCCGACAGGGAACGGCGGGAGCTCGGGAACGTCATGAGGTTTGGGGGTCCTTTCCGGGAGAGGGCTGCGCGGGCGGTGCGGTACCGGGGCCGGCCTGAGGGTGGTCAGGGAAAGCGGCGGGCGGGTAGCAGTCTTCGGTTCGCCGACGCCGTCGCTGCATGGTGACGGCGACGATCCCAGCGAGGAGCAGGGCCGCGGCAGAGAGCAGCACGAGGGGGGTGGAAAAGAATCCGGCGCCGGCGCCCAGGGCGCCGGCGGCGATGAGGACGGGGCCCGCGCAGCACAGGATCATGGCCGCTGCTACGCCGAATCCGGCGGCCAGCGTGTGGTCTCGCCCCGGCCGCCCGGCCTGCCGGGCGGGGTCTCGAGCAGATGCGTTCATGTGCGGGTCTCCGGTGCTCAGGTGTCAAAGTGCTTCGTGCCGTGCATCCGAGACAGGAGCCTCGGCAGTCGTGTTCGACAGCATGGAGGCTGCGATGGCCGCGCCGGCCCGGTGTGCTGCTTCGATGTCCAGGACTTCGCCCCCGGGGTGGGTTTCCAGCCAGGCCCGGGCGTCCTCGCGGGAGACGAAGTAGTGGACCTGATTGCAGAACGAGGACCGGACCGGCCCGGTACCTCCGGGGTTGACGAGGGACACGACGGCGGTGGCTGGCTGCACGGAGGTGACGGTGCCATCGGCACCCGTCGTGACCCGGACATGGGTCCCGCTGCCCGGGGAGGTCGACTCTATGGTCGCGGCTTTCCCGATGAGGGCCGGGAAGATGAGGGTGTCCAGGGCGCACCAGGTGTAGAGCTGCTCCCCGGCCACGGTGTAGCGGTGCGGGGTGGGCCGGAGTGTGAGGCCCAGGCCGAGGATGCGCCCCTCTTCGTCGTACTCGGTGTCCGGGACGGCGGCCAGTCCCTGCCTCACCGTGTCTTCGCTCCGTCCGCTGGCGGTGGCCAGGTCGGCGACCGTGACGGGCTCGCCTTCGGCCAGGAGCCGCAGCAATGGCACGAACAATTCAGGTTTGATCCCGGACCGTGAAGGCGAGAGCAGGTAGGTGAGGGCTTGGTGGTCGGTGGTGGTCATGGGATTCGCTTTCTAGAGGTGCGGGGCCGCGCTTTTAGGCGCAGCAGGAGAGTTTCGAGACGTCGGTGGTGAAGGCCTTGCACGCGATCCTGATGCCCTCGGCCATGGTCAGATAGGGGCTCCAGGCGGCTGCGACCTGCGCGGTGGTCATGCCCGCCCCGAGCAGGTAGACGCCCGCGGCGGCGAGTTCCCCGGCGTCCTTGGCCACGGCAGTGAGGCCCAGGATCGTGCCGGTGTCACGATCGGCGACGACCTTGATGAAGCCGCGGGTGTCGCGGTTGACCAGCGCCCTCGGGACATATTGCAGGGGCAGGACCCGGCAGTCGCAGCGGATCCCGGCAGCGACCGCGTCCTTCTCGGTCATCCCGACGGCACCCACGGCCGGGCTGGTGAAGGTCACCCGGGGCAGGTGCCGGTAGTCGACCTCGGCCACGGCGTCGGTGAAGGCGTTCTCCACGGACAGGGTGCCGTGGACCGCGGCGACGTAGACGAACTCCCGATGGCCGGTCACATCCCCGGCGGCCCAGATCCGCGGGTTGGAACTGGCCAGACGCGAGTCGACCACGATCTCGCCGGACGTGCCGGTCTTTACCCCGACGGCCTCAAGGTTCAGCCCGTCGGTGACGGGCCGGCGGCCCATGGCCACAAGCAGCCAGGAGGCCCGGAACACTTCCTGACCACCGGCCACGGACGCGGTGGCGACGACGCCCCCGGTGGCCTCATCGAGGCTCACGGAATCCACGGTGGCCCGCCGGACCACCCGGATCCCCTCATCCGCGAAGACTCCGGCCAACGCCTTGGATACTTCCGGTTCCTCCTGCGAGGTCAACCGGGAGCGGACCAGCATGGTAACCCGCGAGCCAAGCCGCGAGAACAGCTGCGCCTGCTCCAAGGCAACATAGCCCCCACCCAGAATCAGCAATGATTCGGGCACCTCGTCCAGTTCCATCGCCGTCGTCGAGGTCAGGTACCCGGTCTCGGCCAGTCCCGGAACGGGCGGCGCCCATGGTGCGGAGCCTGTGGCCACGAGGTAGTGTCCGGCCTCGATCATTGTCACCGCACCGCCCGGTGAGGAGACCCGGAGCAACGGCGCATCCTGGCTTCCGGTGAACGCTGCGTCCCCCTCGACCATGGCCCAGCCATAGTCCGCGGCCAGATCGATGTACTTCTCCGTCCGCATGCGTTCAACAAGCGCAGCCTTGCCCTCGACGAGGGCCGGCATGTCCACAGGACCCGCCGAGGCCATCACGCCCGGGAAACGGGCAGAGTCCAACGCCACGTGGCGGGCGTCCGCGGCAGCCAGGAGCGCCTTCGACGGCACACACCCGGTGTTCACGCAGGTCCCGCCCACGGTGCCACGCTCAACCATCACCACACGCTTGCCCAGCCCCCTGGCCCGGATCGCGGCAGCAAACGCCGCGCCACCGGAACCAATGATCGCCAGATCGAACCGTTCGTTGCCCATCCCGTCGTCCTTCCCGTGACTTGAAAGTTCCTATGGAACCCATCATGAACCTTCCAGTACAGTGGAAGGTCAAAACGGGCGGCCACTGAAAGAGAAATCCGTGCACATGAGAATCGGACAGCTTGCAGAAGCAACCGGGACCACGACCAAGACCCTGCGGTTTTACGAGGAGTCGGGGCTGCTCCCGCCCGCCGAGCGCACGGCCTCCGGCTACCGGGACTACACCGACGAGGCTGTGGGCAGGGTCGGGTTCATCCACCGCGGCCAAGCCGCCGGGCTCACCCTCACCCAGATCGGGCAGATCCTGAGGATCCGCGAACACGGCCAGGCACCGTGCTCGCACGTCCGGGACCTGCTAGGGGAGCGTCTGCGGGAACTCGATGCCCAGATCGCCGAGCTCCTTGCCCTCAGGGAAACCATCTCCCAGCTGCACGCCCAGGCCGCTGAACCTGAACCGGACACATGCTCCGCTGACGAGGTCTGCCGCTACATCTGATCGGCATCCCCATGGGATGAAGTGGAGACGCGCCCCTCACCGGCATTGAGCGGGGCCAGAAATAACCGCCCCACCGGGGCCACAATTAGTTGACATCCTCAGACCTGGCGCAGCTGCCGCGCGAAGTCTTCCCCAGGCATGTCCGGCAGGTTTAGATCCACCGTCACCAATGATGCTTTGACATCCATGGCCTGCTTGAGTCCGTCAGCTCCGGTAGCTGCAGAACGAACCTCGAAACCGGCCCCCGACAACAAGGCCGTCAGCAGGTTCCTGAGGTCCTCGTCATCCTCAATGACCAGGCAGACGCCCCTCGTCTCCATCGAGGCTCCCCTCTGTCAGGGCGCGACTTCCACATCAACGGCCGCACGTCTCAAAGCCTGCCACGAAGCCTCGCCGCGCACCACGCATGGCGCGTTGGCAGTCCTACACGCCAAGCGGTCCCCGCATAGTTCATCGAGGGCCCGGCGCTGCGTAAGAATGCTCCCACGGAAAACCGGCGGCCGGTCATGCAGTGCCGCGTGCCTTGGCCCTTAGCGCCGTGATGTTCTGGACCGTGATACGACCGCGGCCTTGACGGATGATGCCCTGGGACGCGAAGTCGGCCAACGTCTTGCTGGTGGCTTCACGGGTTGCCCCAAGCAGGCCTGCGATTTGCTCGTGGGTGAGCCGGATCGGCCGGGGCCCGCTGAACATGCCGTTCCGGGGCGTCCCGGCAAGGCTAAGCAGGGTTGAGGCCACTCGCGCCGCCAGAGGGCGGAGGGCCAGATCAGTAAGTCGTTCTTCAAGCCGGGCAACCTGCTCACCAAGGATGCGGGAAATGCGGATGGCGATCCGCGGATCTGAAATCAGGAACCGTTCGACCTCATCTGCGCCGAGCCTGCAGATCGACGAGTCTTCGATAGCCTCCGCATAGTTGTCGTACATGCTCTGCCCGACCAGCAGCATTTCGCCGAAAACGGCGCCGGGTTCGAGAATGGCCATGGTCAGCGCCTTGCCGTCCTCGGCAACCCGAAAGACCCGCACCCTGCCGGTCTTGAGGATGAAAAGCGCTGTCACCGGCTGGGCCTGGCTGAAGACCAGTTCCCCGCGGTGGAACAACCGGGCCGGGGCCATCAAGTCCATGGCCCGCATCTCCTCGGCAGTTAGATCAGCGAAGAGGTCCACTTCCTCCAGGCAGGTGAATGGATCTTCAGGTCCAGCCGTGTAAGGGTCGGGCGTGGCGCCCAGGGTGGAGGGTCACCGGCGGCAACTTCCAGATCGCGGCCGAGGTTATCGCTCATGCCCTTCCCTTCAGGACGCGAACGGCCACAAGCGCCAGCGTGGCCCCGTACAGCAGGTGGCCTACCAGGGACATCCCCGACATCACGTTCACCAAGAACAGCGGCATTCCCAGAATCGCCGGCATGATGGTCAGGGCCCCCAGGACCCACCAGAGCGCACCATAGCCCAGACCGACGAGCACGCTCCTCCTATAAGTTCTCAGAAGGCCTGCGAAGGGTAACGTCAGGCCGAGGCCAATCAGGACAGAAATCACCATATGGATGCCAAAACCAGCCCAAGCGGAACTCGATCCGACCAGGGAAGCAACCATGGGCAGCATGCCCATGAGCGCCATCAGCAGCCCAAAAACCAAGCCTCCGGCAACCCCGCCGACGACCCCTGCCGTGAAACGACGACTTAGGTTCCAAGCCGAGACATGTGGGTGGCGTGCCACCGGAGATGTTGCAGACATAGCTTGACTCCTTCCCGTGGAACATGATGCCTACGGTTGAAATGTAGGCCCCAGGCGGACGCGCTTCTGTGAACTGAGACACACAACGCCAAAGAACTCGTGGAAGACCCGGGAGCCAAAATGCAGCCCGCAGCAGCGGACTGCCCAATGCCTTTGGCACCGGGGGGAGGTGCCGGCGGGTTGTGGGGCACAGGAATACCGCCCCGAGTAACACCCTGAGGACGGCCCACTGGCGCCCGGCTGCTGGCGCGAACGCCGGCCGCTGTTCGAACGTAGGCTCCATGGTCTCTTCGCTGTTCTGAGCAATATTGCGCTGTTCAGTGGATACTCCTGGTTAACGAGCGAAGCAGTGAGAGGCGGTACGCCGAGCATGCCGTCAAGGCCGACGCGACCGTCCTGGACTTCCTTGATCAGCCCGCACCCATCGAACGCAAGTCAAGCCCGCCGAGGCCGCCACCCCCTCAGCAGAGCCCGACCGCGTCAACGTTCTGCACGTCACAGCTGCCGAGCGCAGCCTGAAGCAGAGTCGGTGATGTTCGCGCCCCCGAGGGGCGGCGACCCGGTCAAGCAGGCGGGAGCGGCGTCAGGAGCCGCCGAAGCCGAGGGCGGTCAGCAGCACGAGCACAACGGTGGTGGCGGCGAGCAGGCCGTGCCCGTAGACGAAGGCTACGGGGAATCGCGATTCCGGGGTTGTCTCTTTCCTGCTGTCCCTCCAGCGCAGGAACATGGTTTCTCCGAGGATGACGACGATGAGCAGGAGTCCGAGGGCGACCCAGGTCAGGATGTCGATGTCGATGATGACGTAGAAGATCCATAAGATCAGGCCGCCGGCGGCGAGGAGGAAGTGGCTGAAGATCAGCGGCGGTACGAGCCGCGTGGGGACGGCGGCGTCGCTTCGGGCCGCGCGCAAGCCCCCTTTGCTTAGCCACAGGCTGAGCATGGTGAATCCGAGGGTGGCGGTGAGGATCCAGCTGACGAGTGCTGCGATAGCCATGGGCCTAGTCCTTCGCTGTAGGGGGAGAGTCGAAACCGGCGGCCTGGGACCCTTCGTCGACAACCCGGACGCCGTATTGGAAGGCGAGTTTGCCGCCGAGGTAGCCCGACACGCCGAGGGCAGCGATGCAGAGGGCCGACATGATAACCAGGCCGATCGGCGCCGATCCCTGCTGGCCGAGCCTGAGGAGGAAGTTAATCAGGTAGGCGGCGGTGATGGTGAGGTTCAGGCCCATGTGGACCAGGGCGGTGCGGAAGGCCCGGGTGCGGGTGGGGATGGCGAACAGGTCCAGGAACCCCACCAATGCGGCTGCTGCCGCGCCCAGCACTCCGATGGCGATCAGCCAACGCGAACCTGTCGCCAGCGCGGCCGCATCAGTGTTTACGAGGAGTGAGCCGACATCGAAGACGAAGCTGGCCACCCACGACCCGATCGGCACGGTGACCATGATCGGGTGGAACGGGTGGCCGTAGGGGCCGGCCAGGACTGTGACCGGCTCCTTGGCCCTGCCTGGATCATTCATCGACATCTCCCCGAGATACGCCTGCTGATCGCCGTTGTGTGCCGATCATCTCGTTTTGTCGAGTGTTTATCAATGACTCGGCACCGCCTCTGCGGTGAATAAGTGCATCTTCGGGGTGTTTCTCTAGTCAAGCGTGCCTATCGTCGACACCACGCGACCAAGTTCGGCGCGGAGAAACCCGGGCTTGGTCCGTAAGTCAACCCCAAGGTTCGCCGACACGCCTAGGCAAGGATCTTCAGACCGGTGTTCCAGTTGAACTCGGACAGGTCTGGATTGGCCTGCATTCCCATCACCAGCAGCATGAAGCCCTCCAGCTCACGCGCATGGTGCAGACGGCCGACGCTGATCGGGCGCATCCCGGCAGCTGTGACGAACCCCGAGACGGCCGAAACGGCCTCCGAGGAGTCTCCCGCGATGAAGACGTCTAGAGGCTGGCCGGTTACCTCTCCTGCCACCAGCGTGCTGGAGAATGTCGTGTTGAAGGCTTTGACGACATCGGCAGGCGTGAGCGCCGAGATTTCTTCTGCAGCCGAGGAACCCGGTGCGACCACAAGCGAATCCAGAGTTTCAAAATTGACGGGGTTCGTTATGTCGACGACGACTTTGCCTGCCAAGGCGTCACCGTAGCGGCTTACAGCTTCCTTGGCTGCGGGGCATCGCGAGCACAACAATTTCTCCGGAGGGTATCTCCGTAGCACTGCCGGCGGTGGCATTAAACTCCTTGGCAAGCTCGGCTGCCTTGTTGATGTCTCTGCCGAGGATCTGCACGGACTTTCCTGCCGCTGCCGCGCGGGCCGAAATCGCCCTGGCCATTTTCCCGTTCCCAATGATGGTGATGTCAGTCATTCTCAACTCCTGCTCAGATGGCGTGCCGGCGCGGCATCTAAATCCTGTTCCCCGCCGTCAGGCCACATCTACGCCAAAGAAGACAACCCCGCAAGCCCCCGGGGAAGACATCGCCCAATCTCGCCTGCGGGCGGCCGACGCCTTCTCCTAATCCGACTCGGTGTCTCGAAACCTCTATGTCTCGAAACCCATGCCATGCAAGACGGCAGCTGCTGCCGACAACTGCGACATCGAGCGATCACAGAACGCCGCCACGAAGCGCCGAACTCCACACAGCAGTGACGCGGGCACTCAAAAGCACTTTTGGTTGCGCGTTGGACGACCGGCTAACGGGCAGTCGCATTAAGTGATGGAATCGAGGGATGGAGATCCGCCGCTACGTCGAGACCGATGCTCAAGCGACTCTGAGCGTATTCCTTACTGCAGTGACCGAGACGGCCTCGGCGCACTACTCGGCTAAGCAGATCGCGGCATGGTCGCGGCCCCAGGAACGTAACCTCGGCGCGTGGAACTCGGCGAGGAAGTCGAACACCTTCGTCGTCACGATCGGCACCGAGGTCGCAGGCTTCTCCGATGTCAGCGACGACGGCTACATCGAAATGATGTTCGTCGCCCCCATGTTCGGTCGCCGCGGCGTCGCCAGCGCCCTCCTTGCCCATCTCCGCGGCACAGCAGAAGCAGCCGGCACGGCCGAACTGTCCACTGACGCGAGCATCACCGCGCGCCCGTTCTTCGAACAGCACGGGTTCACTGTGATCGCTCAGCAGCGCCCAATCACCCGCGGCGTGGAGATGACTAACTACCGGATGACACGGAAGATCTGTGATGGATGACCTTTTCCGGTGAGGGATCCCTCACCGGGACACCGTGCGGGGTCAGCTGGGTTAGGCATGGGTTGACCCGGAGCGCGCTCCGGGTGTGAGACTGTTGCCATGGACGACATGTTGGGTGCGGCTGAGGCCGCGGCAGCCTTGGGCGTGGCGGCGGAAACGCTGCGTTACTGGGACCGCGTCGAGCAGATCCTCACCAGCCATCCTGACGGTCTGTCGCCCCGCGCCTGGCACGTGTCGACCCGACCCACCCGTTAGCGGAACCGATAAAAGCCCCGCCCCAGGAGCATCCAAGAGCACCAGACCCGACCCAACCTTCTTCTCAGAGGTGGATAGCCGAAGCTCCCCTCCCCAGACGATTTACAGGGGCCCGGGTCGCGCCGGCCCGATACCAGCCGCTGAGCAGCTGTTTGTTCCGGGAGCATCATTCTGCGCCGACGGTGGGTTGCTCTCCCCGAACGTGCGACTCTCAAGGGCCGCGGCCCGAATCCGGTCAACAGAAGTTCGCGGCCGGTTGAAGTCTTCTCCCCAGATGGGTAATAGATATTGCTTTGACCTGCGGATATGTGCAAAATTGCCTCTGTTTGAACCCATATAAAATTGCAGATTTTCTTGCCAGTGATTGTTGACCTTGGAGGTGGGTCCCTCCTATGCAGAATCTCCCCTGCTTGCCGAGCCCCAGACGCACGTGGCTCAAGGTAGCGTCCCGCGATGTGCTTGTACTGAATTGGCCGATCTCATACCGTTTAGGCCGATATTCGCGGTCTGGAGAGGGGGTCCGCTTCCCGTTGCCCATGGCCACCACTGTTCCGTCGCCAGCTTCAGTGCCTGGGCCTCCTCATCAAGTCGGTACAGCAGGCTGCAGGCCACCATGATGCCCTGGACCGCGTTACGCCGGTTGAACTGGCGGGGGCTCACCGTGTGCGCCGTGGCGTTGCGGCTGAATGTCATCGGCACCTTGTCGCCGTCGGCGACGAAGAACTGCACAAATGTAAACGCAAACGTGTAACGCAAACGCAGCTCCTGATACATAGATCCGGACACGGATCCTGAGACAGGACATGCCGAGGTCCGTAATGGCTGTGGAGTTGGTCGCTCTGTGGCGGCGTTTTTTGGTCGCTCCGTCTCGCAGCAGTGCCCGTAAGGCGATCCCGGTCCGGGCGTTGGTCCGATTCCCAGAGATTCCGATCCCGCGCGAACGCTCGCGCCGCTCGGCCTGGAACGATCGCGCCGTGCTCCCTGCCGACCGGCAAACCGTCCGAGCTTGGGTGTGGGCGTCGGCCGTCACCGTAACCGACGAAGTCGTCACCAGCAGCCTGGGGAAGACCGAGTTCGCACTCCCCTCGCCCTTGGACGAGCCCATGCGCCAACTCGCTGTCGCGCCCGGCAACGACCTCACCGCGTCCCACCCGAACAGCAACTGGGTGTTCCGCGGCTACTCCCCCCGGCAGGCACATCCACGGATCCAGCCTGCGGACCAGACTCAAGTCCGTCTCCAGCACACGCGCGGCACGGCTCGGGACCCTGCACGAGCTGACCAAGCTGGGCCCCGTCCCGATCATCGCCGACGCACTCGGCTACCGACCATCAACCATCGAGCGCTACGCCATCAGCTCCGCGGCCACGTATTCCCAATACATCGCAGCCGCACGTGAGGAGAGGCGCATCTCATGACCGCCGACACGAAACGCCGAGGCTAGTCGACGCACCGGATCGCGTCGCAGACGTTCACGGCTGGGCGTGACGCTCCAACGCGTCGAGAGTCGTCTCGGGCGATGTGTTGAAGCAGAAGGTGATTCCGGGCGATTCCGCATTGCACACGTTGATGATCCGTTCGAAGAGCTCGGTGTACTCCGGGATCATCCTGATGCCGCCCCCGATCATCACGAGGCCGAAACGATCACGACCGAACGCCGAGCGGATCTCTGCTTCGGCCTCGTCCGGGGAGGTGCCGATCAGGCAGTTGACGGCGTCGAAGCCGGCGGCCGTAGTGGCCCCGAACCCCGCTTCGATCCGTTCGGTCATCGTGGCCTCGTCGAGGCCAGGAGGCAGCTTGCTATAGTCGAGGGCTCGCGCGTGGATGCCGATCATGAGGATTCGAGTCATGGGCCTCATTGTGGCATGCACCCCAAACACTTGGCTAGCCACATATCTGTGGTAGTCTCGAGCTGTCGAGCCAAGGAGCCGACCGCCGAGGAGATGAGCCATAGGGCTACCGGTGCTGAGGAGCAACGCATGACGAACCCAGGGCAACCTGCCCCAGACACGTTCGACGTGGGACGGGTCAGTTACGCGATCTTCCAGCTTCACCGCGCCCATAAGGGCTACGCCGCCACTCTGCTTCGAGCAATGGATCTGCACCCCGGGCAGGAACTGGTTCTCATGCATCTGTACGACCGGGACGGACAGACCCAGTCAGAGCTGCTCGCGAGCATCGGTCTTGACCACTCCACCCTGTCCAAGACGGTGAGCCGGATGCAGGCCGCCGGTCTGCTCGTCCGCGAGCCGGCAGAACACGACCGACGAGTGATGGTCGTCCGCCTGACCGACAAGGGCAGTGCGATGCGCAAGCCCATCGCGGCCATGTGGCGAGCCTTGGAGGAAGTCACGTTGAGGAACCTCTCGCCGCAGCAGGCGGAGGACTTGATGACGGCCGCCTACTCCGTCGTCGATGCGATCAACAACAGGACTCAAGCGCACGATCCGATGGAAAGTGAGGCCCCATGACCACCACGCCCCCGCCCCGCCCGGTCCTCGTCGTCGGCGCGACCGGCTCCCTCGGCGGGAAGGTCGTCGACGAACTGCTCAGCCGCGGCAAGAGCGTTCGTGCCCTGGTCCGTGCGGCCACCGACGCCAGCCGACTCGAGAGCAGGGGTGTCGAGATCGCCCGCGGCGACATGCTCGACCTCGACTCGCTCGTCGCCGCCATGCAGGGAGCGGATGCCGTCATCACTACCGCCGCCGGATACACCCGCGGCGGCAAGAACGCCCAGGACATCGATACCGTCGGCAACGCCAACCTCGCCGAAGCGGCCCACCGGAGCGGTATCCGGCGGTTCGTCCTGACCAGCATCCTCACCAGCGACCAGACACCCCACGTCCCCCACTTCTGGCACAAAAAGGTCGCCGAGGACAAGCTCGAACAACTCGGAGTCCCGTTCATCGCCCTGCGTCCAGGGGCGTTTATCGACCAGGTCGCAAGCATGGGCGGCAACCCGGTCGAAAAAGGCCGAATGATGTGGCTGGGCAAGACCTCCGTCCCGCTGACCTTCGTCCACACCTCCGACCTCGCGGCATACCTGGCGGCGGCCGTCGACGCCGATGCCGATGACGCTGAGCGCGTCGACATCGCCTGGGATCGGCCGGTCAGCGTGCTCGAGGTGGCTAACCTGATGGCAGTCAGCGCCGGGAAGCCGATCAAGGTCCGCGCAGTTCCTTCTGCCGTCACCCGCTTCATAGGCGCCGTCGCCGGGCGTTTCAAACCTATAGTGCAGGACATGACGGCGACGTTCGGCTGGTTCGATACCGGCCGATACGTCGCCAACCCCCGCCGACAGGAGCAGCTGTTCGGGCCCCCTCCCACGGCCGAGGATGCCATCGCCCGCCTCACCGACGAATTGGTCAAAGCGAACCACTACTAAGCCTTGATCCACCGGCCCGCGGGCGGTCCTGATTGGTTTTCGGGAGCGACCGCGGTTTTGGTTGTCGGGCGTGGCGCATCGGCCGGCCTCTGTGCCGGTGCCGTTCCACTGTGTGATCCTGGTCGGGCCGGTGTCCGGCTGGAGGGCGGTTCCTATGCCGCGGTGGGCGGTGCGTGGACGGCGGTGAAGAGCTGTTCCCAGGCGGTTTGCCAGGGCCATGCCTCGGGGAGGTGGAGCCCTATTTTCCGGGCGCTGGAAGCGATCCTGGCCGGGACATGGATGAGTTTGCGGCGGATCGTACCGGTTCTGGCCTTGCCGAAGGGGCCCGCGGCAAGGAGTCCGGCGGCCCGGGTGAGGTTGTACGCGATGACCGCGCAGACCAGCCAGGCAGAATTCGCTGTGAATACACCTGAGGGCATGTGGGCCAGCGCGCTGTCCTTCAAGTCGGCGTTGACCTGCTCGATAACCGCGTGTTGGCGGTGGGTTTTGTCCGCCGCGACCGTGTCCAGGACCTCGGCGTCAACCGTGGTGAAAAACGCGTGATGCCGTGGGCGTCGAACAGGGTTCCCTGTCCCTGGCGGTCCTTCGGGTTCAGTTCAGGGATCCTGCGCACGTTGAGCCGGCCGGTGACATGGGCGGCCTTTTTGCGGGAGGTGAACGCGGTGAATTCGATTTCGGCGACCTCGGCCCGGGAGACCCAGGTGTTGGTGGTCTCGTCGAAGACCGCGTCGGTGTATTCGATCGTTGCCCACGCAGTCTCCGGGATCCGGGTGATGGCGCGTTTGACGGCCGGGTCCATGCGCACGGTCACGGAGACCTCCGCCCCGCCGGCCAGCGCGGAGGCAACCGTGGCATGGCCGTAGAAGGCCGAGTCGGCCCGGCAGAGCACCCGTCCGGCAGCGTCGATGCGCTTGAGCGTGGACAGGGCGTCGGTGACCAGACGTTTGGCAGGGTTACACACGCACTGGACGGTGGTTACGATGGTTTGGTGAACCGTTGGCAGTGCGCCGGCGGGCAACCGACCATAGGGGGAATACCATGGGTTTGGGTGACAAGATCAAGCACGCTGCCGAGAAGCTTGGCGGCAAAGGCAAAGAGGCCGCCGGCGACGCGAGCGGCGACGAGAGCCTGAAGGCCGAGGGTAAGGGCGATCAGGTGAGGTCGGATTTGAAGCAGGCCGGTGAGAAAGTCAGGAACGCCTTCAAGAAACACTGACTGCAGGCAGAACAAAGGGTGCGGCTCCTGCTGGAGCCGCACCCTTTTGTTATGGCATTTCCAGGAACGGGAAAGGTCCGCCCTGCCGCCCGGGTCTAGGCGCTGGCGGCGTCCCGGTGCCGACGGTGAGGACGAAACCGATGCCAATCATGATGCGTTCGGGCGCCCACTCCCGTGACGGCCGGCCCGGCCGTGGAAACGACATGAGCCACACCAGCGTCGATCCCTCGCCCTTGGGGGCTGAGTCCGCCCGCCACGACAACACCGTCCTCACCATTGGCTGGATCCTGACCACGGTCGGCATCCTCTGCACCGTGGCCAGCTTCCTGCTCATGATGCTCTAACGGTGAAGGCGTGGAGGGGCCGCCGGGTTGTTCCGCGCTTAGGTGTTGCACCTGCCGATCCGGCGCCGTACGTTGGGGACAGCGGACGAGGGTCTCCGCGGCCGCCGGCCCCTGATATCCGCTGGCAACAGGGTGTGGTGAGGGAAGCAGACATGGCAACAGGGACAGTGAAATGGTTCAACTCCGAAAAGGGCTTCGGATTCATCGCCAATGATGACGGCTCCGGAGATGTATTCGCCCACTATTCGGCAATCGCCAGCAGCGGCTACCGGTCACTCGAAGAGAACCAGAAAGTCCAATTCGATGTAGCCCAAGGCCCCAAGGGCCCGCAGGCAGAGAACATTCACCCGCTCTAAGTCATGTCGGCCAGCGGCCCAGGGGCATCAGCCCGCGGCCGCAAGGCTGCCCCGCGTCCACCGATTCCCGGCCCTTTCAAATGGGGCACGCGAGGTGCTGCCTGCATCACAGTTCAGCGGTCTTGAATTAAGCTGTCACAATCAATAAAGATGAAGCCGGGAAACCACCATCCATAGGGTCGCCGGAACTCTGATCCTCGATGTGAAGGCCGCAAACTTCGACTCCTGGACGGTCACGGTCGGGGAAACGAAGCAAATCCTGCTCAAATTTTTGGCCAGGAAACGCCGTCATCTGACTATGCTGCCGGGGTTTCCTGTTCCCCTTGATCCAGCTGGCGGTATATCCGTTCTACCGTCGTCGTAACGACCCTCGATGATCTATGGCTTCGGCAGGGTGGCCCGCTCCGCTTTCGGGGGAACGAGCGGGCCACCGCACTAGCGTACCTGCGGCGCAGCTTCACGGCCGGCAAGACGCCCGCCGGGCCACCACACACTTCATCGAGTCGCATCGGGACGTTCTACAGCCGGTGGCGGCCGCATACGAACAACGACGGCCCGCCGAGCCATCGAACCCGGTTCACTGCAGCTGCCTGACCAGGACGAAAGTACCCGGCTGTCTCACGTCCTTGACACGCGTCAGTTCAGAGGTCCCCCCGGGCGGCGCGGTTTCGTCCGGTTGATTTCGCCCGATACAGGGCTGAGTCGGCGGATGCGATCATCATTCTCAGATCGGCGGCGCCGGAATCGTTTGTCGCGATGCCGTAGCTGACGGTCGGAAACCGGACGCCCTCCGGGACGCCCGAGGCGGAAAAGCGGCGGCTTATTTCCCCTGCTATGGCCTCAGCCCGGTCCAGACCCGCTCCGGGAAGGAAAATGATGAATTCCTCACCGCCGTATCTGCCTACGAGGTCAGTATCCCGGACCGAAGCCGAGCAGGCCGCGGCGAACGCCTGGAGAACTGCGTCCCCCGCAGGGTGCCCGTAGCTGTCATTGACTGCCTTGAAGTGGTCAAGGTCAGCCATAACAAGTGACGCGGAGGCTCGCGTGAAGCGCAGCCGGCGCACGTCAACGGCGGCGAGGTTCAGGATCGTCGTGCGGTTCAGGACGCCCGTCAGGCCGTCCCGGGTGGCGCGGTCGCTGAGCTCTTTTGTCAGTTGCTCGTGACTGAGCACGGCCATGCTGAAGGAGACAACCACGAGGAGGGCCATGGTCAGAAGAGTCGTTGGCGCCGAACCGAAGTATCTGAGGAAAACGGGCCCTGTCGGGCCCTCGGCCAGGAAAGCCAGCCAACGGCCGAAGTAGTACGCCGCCAAGAGCCCGGACACGACCGCCAACGGCCGGTGAACGCGGGAATCATCGGGTTTTAGCAGCCACATTTCCCGGGAGGCAAGGCCGATCATCAACGACATCAACGCCAGAAAGA
The DNA here is from genome assembly GCF_001428005.1 of Arthrobacter sp. Soil736. Lineage (GTDB taxonomy): Bacteria > Actinomycetota > Actinomycetes > Actinomycetales > Micrococcaceae > Arthrobacter. The sequence continues at coordinate 12,412 of NZ_LMSB01000018.1, read as the reverse complement.
CCGGCCCGCCTGACCAGTCGTTGGTGGCCGGATGGTCCAATGCCGAGGCGACCGCCGTGACGGCCGGCGCCAGGGCCAGCTGCCACCATTGAGGCCGGCGGGTCCTTAATGACCGGGCGGCGGACCAGACACTGGCTGCGCCCGCGACCAGCAGGGTGTTTCCCAGCGGGTTCGCCCACACCTGCTGGGAACTTCCGTCCAAAAGAAAAGCGGCGGATCCGAAAAGGAACAGGCCGAGCGCGGCGCACCACCAGGCACTGTACTCCGAACGGGTGTGACGGAACGTCACGAGGTAGAAAAGAACCAGCAGGGTAAGTGCGATCACGCCGAAAGCGGCACGAAGGGTCGTCGTGTCAAGCATCATGGTGGGCCCCCGGTCCGTCACATCGTGGAACCCAGTATGGCACCGCAGGCCGCACCCGGGACGCAGCACAAGGGTCCGGCCTGCCGGGCGTGGCAGTGTTTGAAGGCCTACCTTGACGGGCTTCTTTCACCGGCGGGCGGAGCTTCCGTCCGCGCCTGGATGGTCCAGGCTGACCAGTCCAGGGGGCGGACCGACGGGCGACCGAGCAGGTACCCCTGCCCAGCGGCGACGTCCAGTGCGTTGACCTCGGTAAGTTCGTCCCGGGTTTCGATTCCTTCGGCAACCACGGCGGCCCCGATCTGGCGGGCGAGCTCAACGATGGCCACTGCTCGGATCCGTTGCCCCTCGGAGTCCTGGATGCCTTCAATGAGGCTGCGATCCAGTTTGATAATGTCCGGGCGCAGCTGGGTGATCTGGTCCATGGAAACGAAGCCGGCTCCGGAAGCGCTGACAGCAAGCCGCAACCCGCGCCCGCGCAAGGGTCCCAGCTCGCCGGCCCACGACAGGCCTTCCGCAGTCTCAGGGCTGCCCGTGAGTTCAACGACGATCCTGTCGGGGGCCAGCTCCGCCCGGCCCAGTGTTTCCCGTAGCCGGGGGTCACGGCAGGTTGCCGGGGTGAGGTTAAAGGCGACGAACAGCTTGCGGGGAACTTCCCTTGCCGCCGTCAGGGCGCAGTGCAGGGCAGCAATTTCCAGGTCCGTTCCCAGACCCGCTGCGGCGGCTTCACGGAACCATACATCGGCGCTGGCACCGTCATGACCGACAAACCTTGTCAGCGCCTCGACACCGATGACGTCCCCGGCCGGAAGTTCATTGATGGGTTGGAAGGCTGTCAGCAGCAACTTGTCCCTCAAAACGGCCTTGACGCGCTTCCTGACACTCCGGCTAAAAGGCACCCGCACGGACCGGGGTTTGACCGCGGGCACCTGGTGCGGGACGCCCTCCTCCGGGAGGGGCGGGATATCAGCCGCTGACGGCGCATGGTTCCTGGTCGCGACCAAATGCTCCAGCAGGGCGCTCTCCGGATCATCGGGATGGGCCTGGATACGATCGCGGAGCTGTGTCCTGGCCCATTCGCCCTGGGGATCAGTGCCGGCCAGGACAGCCTCGATTATTTCCACCACTTGCTGACGCAGAGTCATATCGTCGTCCGCATCCCGTACCGGCGTCGCAGGGGCCTCAGCGCCCGGCGGTTGTTCCGCGCCGGTATCCGACGAAAGAGAAAACTCGTCCCGAGACATCGACTATTCCTTTGTGAGTTTTCGTACTGGCTGAGCCCAATACGAGACAGGACCAAAAATCCGCAGAATGCGCATGCCTGGACCTTACAAAATCTTACAAGGAATTAGAACAGGCTGTCACAAATCCACGCACAACGGATTCACAGCACATCGAATCCGCGGCTGCTTTTTGATATAGGCCCCGCGGAAAAGCTGGTAGGAGATAGCGATGCAACTCAAAACAATTACCCGGTGACTGGCTGGCACCATCGTGGAGCGGAGCTGGTGGCGTCAACGTGTCCTGTGCAAAGGCTATCCCGATCCTGCCCGAACAGTGCAGAGAACCGCCGGAAACACTGCAGCTGCCAGGGCAATCCGACAGGCAGCGAAAACCGGACAATGAATGAAAGTAGCCAAAGTGGCAACGAGAGCAGACACGGTCAACCGATACGGCGACTTTTCCTGCTTCATGTCCCTGGCGGATTTCACCGCTTACGGCTCGCGTGATGACGACGACGTCGACAATTGAGTCGGCTAGTCCAGCCCTAGAAGAAGCACGAGTGCTCAACGAAGCAATATTGGTCGCCTATGCCAGTGAAATTGATTTCATGGTCGTAAACCACATAGCCGCTAAGGAAGCAGGCCCAGCCGACGAACTTGAGCTGCCCAAGGCATAGCCCGGTCTGACCTCGTTGTACGGCGCCGCCTTAGCCTTGATCCACCGATGGGGTGTGGGGCGTGCCCGGCGTTTTAAACACAAAATGCCCGTCTTTGGCGAGTTCTAGCAGTTGCAACACCCCTGAAAACCGGGAGTTGCAACACCTTGGAAACACCATTGATGGATAGTTCTTCCTTAACGGAAAAGTCACCGCAGAGGAAGAGGCCTGTCCCGTCCGGCGCGCCGGCCCGGAAGCGTGCTTATCGGAGCTACTCCGCGTCCGATCGGGCGGATTTCTTCTTGGCCTTGAAGCGTCTGGGAAGCGTTCCGCTGGCCGCCCGGGAATTAGGATTCACCGTCAGTACCTGCCGTGCCTGGGCGGGACCTTCCGGCAGGAGATCGGGCCAAATATACGCCCAGGCTGAGAAGGAGAAGTTCTTTGTCTTGCTGGACCGGTTGGGGAGCGTGAGCCTCGCGGCCAAGACGCTGGGCATCAACGTTCAAACCTGCTTCCATTGGGCCTACAAGGCTGGCGCTGTCACCCGCAAGCCCCGCGCAAATCCGGTGGCCAAGCAGTCTGCCACCCAGCAACAGAAGGACGAGTTCTTCGCCGTCCTCGCTCGTGCGGGCAGTGTCAGCGTGGCCGCCCGGGAGCTAGGTCTGGCGAGATCGCAGTGCGTAAGCTGGGCCCGGCATGCCGGACTCGGGTCCATCCACCCAGGGGTGGGGAAACGCGCCGAATTCCTACGGTTGCGCGAAGCGGGCGTCGGCCGGATGGAAGCCGCTGCCGCCGCCGGTGCGAGCCGCAAAAGCGGGTATCTGTGGGAGAACGAGCGGGATGTGGCGAAGGGCCGCGCCGTTGGCTCCAGAGCCCCGGGAGTGCCGTATAAACAGGAAGTGATTACTGCTTTAGCCGAACCGTCGGCCCCTGTTACGGCACCGGATGCCCCGCCGGAGTTGTGGGGACTAGTTTGAGGGGGCCCCGGCTCTGGAACAGGCTTCGGGTTTTCCTAGGGTCGTCCTGCGAGCCTTTGGGTAGCTGATCGACGGACACCTTCGGTGGACGTTTTTGATCAGGCCCGCGGCCCAGGCAACGTCTCATGCCGAGCCGCGAGCACCTGGGTGTGCTCCTGCGGGTCCCTGGGGGGAGGGAGCGCTCCGCGAGCGGGAGGGCGGCTGAAGCCGGCCCTCCCGCTTTCGTTCCAGCTGAGTTGTGGACGGCAGGCAGCAACGCTCAGTCTTCCTGTAGGACGGGATGCGGCGAGTTTGTCGTACGTGTGTCCCCGAGTGCGTCGCCTGCGGCTTCCGGATGGAGCTGCCCGGCTGGGATCCTCTTTCAGGCTCCGACCAATACGGCAGGAGACGCCCGGCGGCTTGCTGTCTGCCTGGCACCATGTGCCCGGGAGCGCCTGTCCTGCCTTGGATCTTCCGGCGAAGGACGTCGATTCCTCCCGCCGAATCCATCGAGCCGGGAGATGATTTCATCCGCACGGCTTGCAGCTACTGGTTGCGGTTGTTCGAGACGCGCCCGAGGATGTCGAAGGCTTCCTGCTGCAAGCAGCGCCTCTGCGCCGTGACAATACCGCTGGCCAGGGCGATGACCGTACGGTGCTCCATGGCGGCGTTGACTTCTTCAACGCGCAACTCGGCAGCTGAGATTCTGAGGGCCAGGCGCAGGGCGCGACTGACTGTTCCGGCGAAACTCGCGGCTTCCGCGACCGCGTGGCTATTGAAGAGCCCGGTCGCGGGGCTAAGAATTTCAGGACCGCCGCGGCTTCTTCGCCCAGACCCAACCGAACACCCCGTGCGTTGCGGTACCCCTTGGAGGCCAGTTCCTGCCTGCACTCAGTCCAGCGGGGACTTATCCGATATATCGGCCAGCTGCGCGGGGCGGCCGGTCTGCAGCGCCTCAAGGCCGGGCCCGTCTCCCAGGCGTTATCCAACTCCGTCAAGGAGGATCGCGGCGTCGCTGCTCCCGGCGATCATGGCGGGACGTTTGTGCCGGCGGAGGGTGACGGCGCAATCAATACGGGCGCCGGTGGCCGCGGTTCCAATTCAATCGCCCAAACAAGACACACATTGAGCGCCTAGTCCTCCAGGTCGAGGTCTTCCAGCGCGCCCAGCTTCCGCCAGGTGGTCCCTACCCGGGCAGTGCCGAGGGTTGCGGCGATGGGCATTCGGTCCACCTCGACCAGCTGGTCCAAGTCCAGACCTGTCAGCTCGGCGATGTCCCGAATGGGTGCCTGGAAGGTCCGGAACGGTCCTAGCGGCGGGACGTCGTCGATGGCTCCGGGCCGCGGGACGTCAGGCAAGTCAGCCAGCTGCGGAGTCTGGTCAACTACGTATCCGGTGGCCGCGAGTTCGCCCTCGGGGCAGTATCATCATCGCCCACGCCAACCGACCCGGATCCGGCACAGGAGTCGGCCTGACCGCTGCCCTGAAGCGCATGGCAGGGCAGGACACCACGTTGATACGGCTTTCGGACGCTCCGCCGCCCTGAGAAGTGACGGGGCACTGATTCCTATGTACATCCGGGATCTGTGGGACAGGCTGGATTCCGCAACGCAGAAATGGCCCAAAGGCAACCAGGATGCCAGATCCTGCCGGGCACGCGGCCAAGATCAGCATCGCGGCCGGGGAATACATCGAGTGTGACCGGCACGGCCAGATGGTGCTGTCCCGGGAGGACCGCGACTTCCTAGCAGTCAAAGTGAACCGTGGCGCCGGCTTGGACGGGCCGCCGGTTCTATTGGCGCCGATCAGCCCGGGGCATTCACCGCACCGCCTGCAGTGTCCGCTTCTGATACCGCCGGCGATGATGCAGGCCAGGGCAGCCAAGGTCAGGGCAGACCGTGATCCGGCCGCGCCAAGTCACCGCAGATGGCGCCACGGGCCGGAGGAGGCGGGCTTTCGGGGACCCTTGCTGACGAGTGACTTCAGGATCAGAGCCGCCAGCCGCCCCGCACCGGCGAGCACGAGCAGGCCCGTGAAGAGCAGGACGTGCCACAGGAAGAACACGAAGGCCGCAGCGAGGGTCGCCAGGAACGTCACGTTCAGGGCCACTGTAGTCGAGTAGTCCATTTACGCGCCGTCCCGAGATGCGGGAGGCGGACTCTCGCCGGGAGCTGATCCAGTCATGTCGACCACGAGACCTGTCGCGGCGCTTTCCCGGACCGCCATGATGGCACCCTTGACGGCGTCAATGCTGTCCAGACCCCGCGAGCGCGCGACTACCACACCGTCATCGGTCCGCAGCCGAAACCCGAACGGCAACGGACCGTCTTGGGCTTGGAACACTTCGAACCTGGCCGTCACTGCCCATCCTTTGCTTCAACACGCTCACCCTTGAGCCGGATGCGCCCTCTACCTCAGGCGGCACACCGGTTCCAAGATTACCCGCCACCGGGCCGAACCTCTCTACCCGTCGGTATTGTCCACCAGCCAGCGGGGCCGGGGGCAGTGCATCGGTAGGTGTCCCTGGCGGCGGCCGCCTTCTCGGTCCAGATCCGGACGGCGGCGTTGTCGCTGCCAAGGGTGTCCAGTCGGACCGCGAGGTCCCGTACCCCCACGGGCTGAGCCCGCCCTGGCGTGGTTGCCGCAGCCGTCCTTCCAGCTCATCAAGACCGCGGACTGGTTGATGTCAGGGGCCGCGCCCCGGACATTGCATTCGACCAGGCTGGCGCGGAAGCCGCAGATGCTGCCCCCATCTCTTGTGCCGCTGCCGGCTCTGATGCCAGTGGTACTAGTCATCGAATCCGCCCAGACCCACTGGCGCGCGGTCAACGCACCCCACATGGTCGCCCTGGTCCGCGCCGCGAAGTTCGAGAACGGCAAACTCGTCGAACGACCAGACGAATCAGGAGGTGATCAGCCAGCCGCGTGACCAGGGTGGCCATGAGATCGGTCGGCATGACGGTCGGAACCTCCGCGTCAGGTTCGGCTGCTTAACGGGTGGGGGTACAGGGACGGACTCAGACATGCAGGGTGGGCCGGTAGATGAGCTCTTGGATGTGGCCGTCGAGCGTCCGGCTCCCGATCAGCTCGAGGTCGAATCGGCCCCACCCTGGAAAATAGCGTTCAGTCCGCTCTGACCGGTGATCACAGGCAAGATCGTCACCTGGACGCGGTCGACCAGACCGGCAGCCATCAGCGCCCGGTTCAGCGACAGGCTGCCGTGTGACCGCAACGGCACCTCGGACTCCTCCTTGAGCCGGGCGATGACGTCGACGGCGTCACCGCTCACGACGGTCGCGTCCGGCCAGTCGAGCGGTCCTTCCAGCGTGGTCGACACCACCGTTGCCGGCAGGCTCCTCATCCGGGTGACCCATGGGTCACCCACCTCGGACTCCTCGGTGCTCGAGGCCAGCATCCGCGCGAACGCCCGGTACGTGTTGGCCCCGAAGACCATCCGCTGCTCCTGGCCGTACAAGGCGAGGCGGTGGTCGAGCAGCTCGGGGCCTTGCTTGCCCCAGTAGCCGCCCCAGCTGCCGCTGTGGGAGCCGTAGCCGTCGAGGCTGGAAAAGACGTCGAAGGTGTAGGTAGCGGTCATGATGCTCTCCTCGAGTGCGGTTGATCGGGTATGTGGATACAGACTGGAAACCACGGCGAAACTCATCGCCGTTGGACTCGTGGAGTCCGGGCGCCCCGGATGCGGCCCCAGGGCTTGACCACGGCGGCGCGGTGCGGCCGGGCCTGTACAGGGTGGCTTGAAGCCCATGCCAAGGCGCTCAAACCTGTTTGGGCGGCCCGGCGTCCGGACCCCTCCCTTGTCCCCCGTGACGATCATTCTCACGTGCCTAACCTTGAGCCCCGGCTGTGCCGGTGTGTCATAGAGGACGGATGTTCTCTGCCTGTGGGCCTTTTTGGCCCTGGACAACATCAAATTGCACTCTCTGGTTTTCTTCCAGGGACCGGTACCCCCCGCTCGCGATCGCAGAATAGTGGGCGAAGACGTCGGCGGACCCGTCGTCGGGGGCAATGAAACCGAAACCCTTCTCGGCGTTGAACCACTTGATGGTGCCGGTAGCCATGACTGCATTCCTTTCTGGTCCGCCGACTCCAGACCGGCGGCGCGGGATCCCGGGTCCGCTTCCCCAAAAGTACGGGGCGCGGGATAGAGGGGGCAAGGACGGTTGCCCGGCCCTACCCATGCCCCGCACCCCTTCCTCGAACTGGCCGCAGCCTCGCGATCACGCGGTTTTACACCCGGCAGGAAGACCATGTCACGCCCAGCAGAGCGTCCGCGGGCGAAATCGTGGTGCCTTGCAATCCCCTCGAAAGCCTGACTAGGGTGTGATGGCAGTCACTCGAGAAAAGGGTGTCGAACCAAGCAACCGAGGAGCACGTCAATGTCGACCATCTCCGATTCATGGATCCCTTACGCCCAAGAAGATTCCGTCGCGGATACTGTTCGGCTGCTGCAGTCAGGGACCGATTACATCCACTGCGGCGAACCCATGCAGAACAGCGGCGCCGAGTTGCGCAGCATCCGGACGCCGATGTCCACCGATTCCGACCCCGCCGACCTGGCCTTCGATATCTACCTGCAAACCCGCATCCTCCGCTGCTCCTGTGGCTTCCAAATGGAGATCCCCGACTAGATTTCTCAGTCGAATGATGAGTAGGTGCCCTTTGGGCGTCCAAGAGGGACTACTCATCATGGATGGGGCTAGTTGTCAGCGATCGACTCCAGCAGCGCTGCTTAGACTGCGGATCCCGGCGCAGACCGAACGTCCGCAGCGCCGACGTCAAGGTCCCCAGACGGATTTATCTGCCCTCCGGGAACGTCTATGACGAAGGTCCTGCGATCCTGAATGCTTGCCGCGGATGCAGTCTACGGGCGATCTGGAGGTGTCTGTTCGGCTGCCACGTGCCGCCTCCTTCGGATTTGTGCTGCTTTCCGGCGTGACCTTGTTGGGCCTCATGGCCGGGGCGGCGCGACGGTGAAGATATATTCGCTTGTCGCCGGTGTTTCGCCATTTTCCCGGATCGCAGAGACTACATCCCAAAATAGACAAACGCTCCTCATGGTAGCAACCGACGCACGTACTTGTCACTGGCGGAGAAGGGCGCGTCATGACTGCCTCGTCGGGTCACTGAAGGGCCGGGAGGACGTCCTCTCAGGGAACACCGCGACCGGGATCTTCCTCACTGGTGATGTGCAGATACATCTGGAACGTTGGGCGAGTCTTGCAGCACCCATCTGAGAAGTTTCGCCAGTGAAGTGGGTGCACACTGCTGACCATCTAACGCCCTCCGCACTCCGGGCATCGCCCTCGACCGAGGCCCGGTCGAGGGCGATCCTCTGTCCGGCCACGGCCAGCGAGGGGCTGAAGGTCCTTTGACGGCAAACTTCTGGAGGCAGGATTCAGGATTACCGGTTTGCCGCCGACGGTGGATTGCTCCCCCAGGGTGCGACTCTCAAGAGCCGCGCCCCGGCGCTGATCAGCAGAAGTTCTCGCCCGATTGAAGTCTCATCGGCGCATCGACTACCTCAAAATTGAACATTGGTGGTCACAAACAATTAAGCAGAGGTGGGTAACAGAAATGGGTTTGACCTGCGGAAATGCGCGAAATTTTCCCGTTTGGGACCCATATAAATTTCCGGATTTTCTCGCCGGTGATTGTTAACTTAGGAGGTGGGTAGGTTCAGATCCCCGTTTCCCTGTTCAGGCGCGGTTCTCGTCATTCATTTGGCCCCTGGCAGGGCGATCAAGTCGACCGGGCCGAGCTTGACCGGAGGACGATAGCGACCTTGCGAGAGACCATCTGAGAGGAGCTTGATTGACGAACGTTCAAGAACGAGGTGGGTCGGCATGGGCCCAGGTCGCATCGTGCTCGCTCAACCAACCAGCGTCCGTCTGACGGACGAGCAATCGGGCACATGGATGATCATCGCGTGGAACGCGGGCTCGAGCTCGGTCACGATCACCCGTGTCCGGCGGAGGCCGCCGTCAACAGGTGCGCCGCCTAACGTCTCCCGAAATGCTGTCGCCCGGGAGCCCAAGTGGGCAGGCTCGAAATGGTCACCACGGCGCAGCGTCGTCATTGCGATCGGGCGAAGTTCGGCCGACCCACCGATCGTGCATAGTCTTGCCTGCTCCCGGAGGAGTGTGTATCGGTTTCGTGATGTGCTCGTAAACGATCAAAAAATGAGCCTCAGATCCTTGCCAGCACGCCAATATCGCCCTCGCCACGACTTGCTCATGTGTTGGGCGATCTCCGGCTCCGCGATGGAGTCGCAGGCTCCGCTATGTCGCGCTGAATCTGGCCGACCTGGAATGGATCCTCGCACCGCTTCCCCCGGCTTGGGCGAACTCGACTGCCGGGTCGGCGCGAGAGAGCGCACGCTCTCCCGGCTGTTCCGCAACGAGGTCGGGATGACCTACACCGTGTCGCGCAACCAGCTCCGGCTGCACCTGGCGAAGCTGATGCTCGCCGGGGGCCGAGTCTCACCTATGCAGATTGAGGCGCCGAACCATAGGCAGGATCGGCTGATCAACGCTGTAAGAGACCGTCGCAGATTTCGCTATAGTCTCTCGCCGTCCACAAGCCCTCCGGCCCCGGTCCGGCCGGCCATCAGCCGGGGGAGGGCCGGCCTCTTCTTGGGGTGGAAGTTCCACTTCTTGACATTTAGGCACCCCTTTGACTGGACGGCGTGAGTGGTGCCGCTCAAGCCGAGCGGTACCGCGCCAAGAAAAAGGGAAAGATTGGGGCCCCACTTCTTGACATTTAGGCACCCCTTTGACTGGACGGCGTGAGTGGTGCCGCTCAAGCCGAGCGGTACCGCGCCAAGAAAAAGGGAAAGATTGGGGCGAAGCCAYCGACTGAATGTTGGCRGCATCATGACGGTCARGGTTCGAAGCGGCCCGTCACACGCCGTTATCGGTGCGACGCTTCTGGCGCATCTCATCCATGGATTTGGCCGGTCCGCCGAACGATCGGGTCATTCAGAGGGCAGAAKCCAGCGAACGGGCATGGAGAGTCCCGCCGGGCTTGAGATGTTCATCTGACATCAGTCGATTGTGAAGACGAGTAGGGAGCCTGTGGCGGTAGCTACGAGCTTGCCTCTGGCGTCGGTGACAGTGGCGTCCGCGAAGGCAACGCGATTGCCGGGCTTCGATACAACGCCTACACAGGTCAATGGGCCGCTGTCAGCCCGCACTGAGCGAAGGTARTTCACCTTAATCTCTATGGAGGTGTAACCCAGGCCTTTGGGAAGGGTTGTCTGCACGGCGCAGCCAAGGGCGGAATCGAGCAGGGTGCATACGAGCCCGCCGTGAACCGAGCCGATCGGGTTGTAATGGGACTCGTCGGGGTGACAGGTAAAGGTGGCAGTGCCCGGTGCCGCATCGACCAAGGTCATGTTCAGTAGTTCGGGGACTCGTCGGGGTGACAGGTAAAGGTGGCAGTGCCCGGTGCCGCATCGACCAAGGTCATGTTCAGTAGTTC
>NZ_LMSB01000018.1:0-1707 GCF_001428005.1 Arthrobacter sp. Soil736 | reverse complement strand
CGTTGCCATTCTTTGTTGTGCCTTGAAGGGTTGTTGAGACGCACCCACGCGCTCCGCGCAAGCTAATGCCCAAGCCGGGCATTGAACACGAAGGCTTTGATTGAAATGAACGTCGSCGCCTGGGGGAATCATTTCCGCTGCAGTTTCACGCGTCGGGCTGCTGCGGTGGGCGGACAAGGAATCCAGGATCCCCTCGCAGCCGGGCTTCGTGGTTGGGCAGGGCCTTATCGAAGAGCTTCTTCCCCGCACGGTTSAGGGSCACGGCATGGTGACCGGATTTTCCGACGTCCAAACCAATGAATACGTCAATATCCTGCTGATCCAGAATCAGCGCCACACTCGCTCCCTTGTTCGCACGTCACTGTCTGTACTGGCTGGTCAACGGCGGCAGGTGTCGGCATCCACGTTACGAAGGACCGATCGTCGTGCCTGACCCATCATCGTGCCTCTAYCAGCGATCAACTGCCGCCAAGCCGGTACGGTTACAACACCCCCGGATCATGAACGACTGGGGGCAGAAACCATGCGCGGACCGACCGACCAACACACCMTTATGCGGCAACAGGACCCGGGCTACGAAAAAAGGTAACGGGCGGGCTGCTGGTGACTCCTGGCACCAGGCGGCTACTTAGTCAGTTACGGTGCCGAGGCTGGAGGTGCGGGGGTAGACCGCCATCTATGGCTCCGGAGAGACGGTAGCCGAACTACTCACCCAAACAGGATCTTTTAAACCTACCGCTATCGGAGCCTGYACTGMGTTGCCCCATTCGGTCCAGGAGCCGTCGTAGTTCCTCACCYTGTCCATGCCCARCAGGAAAGTCAGGGCAAACCAGGAATGGCTTGAACGCTCRCCAATGCGGCAGTAGGTGATRACTTCATCGTCGGCTCGAAGGCCTACTTCGTTGAAGTAGATCTCCTTCAGTTCCCTTCGCGGCCTGAACGTTCCATTATCCGAAACAGCCCGCGCCCACGGGACATTGCGGGCCCCAGGGATATGCCCGCCGCGGAGGACTCCCTCCTGCGGGTAATCGGGAATTGACGTGCGCTCACCGGTGTATTCCTCAGGGCTGCGGATGTCTATGAGGGGTAGGCCGATGTGTTCCTGGACGTCGCCCTCCTGCGGGTAATCGGGAATTGACGTGCGCTCACCGGTGTATTCCTCAGGGCTGCGGATGTCTATGAGGGGTAGGCCGATGTGTTCCTGGACGTCATTCTTAAACGCCCGGATGGACGTGTCGTCGCGCTTGACTACCGGATACGGCGTTGCGGTCCGAGCGGGCGCGGGCGCGGTCTCGAGAGGACGTCCTTCGGAGATCCACTTTTCACGTCCGCCGTCGAGCAAACGGACGTCAGGATGGCCAAAGAGACTGAATACCCAGAGGGTATAGGCGGCCCACCAGTTGTGCTTGTCACCATAAATGACAACGGTGCTGTCCCGTGAAATACCGCGGGAGGTCATCAGGTTGGCAAATTCCTGGCCCGTCAAATAGTCGCGCATCACCTGGTTGTTCAGGTCTGTATGCCAATCAATTTTCACGGCCGACGGTATATGGCCCACTTCATACAGCAGCGGATCCTCGTCAGACTCCACGATGACAAGCCTTTCGTCGGCCATATGCTGCACAAGCCATTCTCATACAGCAGCGGATCCTCGTCAGACTCCACGATGACAAGCCTTTCGTCGGCCATATGCTGCACAAGCCATTC
>NZ_LMSB01000017.1 GCF_001428005.1 Arthrobacter sp. Soil736 | reverse complement strand
GTGCATCGTGCATTATGCCGACCTTCGGATTATGCCGATGTGGCCGCGGGATCCTTTGCAGGGCATGGGTTTGGCGCTGGTGAGGTCGGCATAATCCAGTGAGCTGATCCATGCTTGCCTTTCCGTCATGGAGAGGAGAGTGTCATGGTCAAGGTGTTGCGGTCGTTCGTTCGGGGGCCGTTGGAGCCGCACGTTGGGGGGTTCGCCGAGCAATTGATTCGACAGGGGTATTCGCGGGCTTCTGCCGAGCAGCACGTCTGTTTCATCGCGCATCTGGACCGTTGGATGCAGGGTGCGGGCGTCGGTCTTGGCGATCTGAGCGGGCAGGTGCTTGACCGTTACCTTGTCGAGCGGCGTGCGGCTGGTTATCGGGAATATCGTTCGGTCAAGGCGTTGCGGCCGCTGATGGATTACCTGCTTCCGCTTGGGGTGCTGCCTGTCCCGCGGGAGGTTCCACTGGGACCGGTGGAGGAGTTGTTGGCTGATTTCCGCGGCTGGCTGCTTCGTGAGCGGAGCCTGACCGCGGGCACGGTGCGCGGCTACGTCGACTGCGTGCGGCCGTTCGTCGCGAGTCGCCTGCGCGGTGACGGGCTCGAACTTGTGAGCCTGACCGCAGCCGATGTCACGGGGTTCATTCGGACTACCTGTCCGGGGCGGGCCGTCGGGTCGGCGAAGCTGATCGTGTGCGCGTTTCGGTCGCTGCTGGGCTGGTTGCATGTCACCGGTCAGGTTCCGGTGTCGTTGGCCGCCGCGGCGCCGTCGGTGGCGGGTTGGCGGCTGTCAGGCTTGCCGAAAGGGCTTGAGCCTGCCGAACTGCGGCGGCTGCTGGCCGGTTGCGATCGGCGCACCGCGACCGGGCGGCGCGACTTCGCGGTGATGCTGCTGTTGGCGCGGATGGGCCTGCGCGCTGGCGAGGTCGCCGGTCTCGGATTGGACGACATCGATTGGCGCCACGGCGAGCTCGTGATCGTCGGGAAAGGCAACCGGTCCGAACGACTGCCGCTGCCGGATGAGATCGGCGGGGCGATCGCGGCATACCTCCGCCGGGGCAGGCCCGCCGATGCCGAGGGACGCAGTGTGTTCGTGCGTGTTCACGCCCCGCACCGGCCGTTGACGACCGGCGGGGTGACGATGATCGTGTTCGACGGCGCGCGACGCGCCGGGCTTCCCAGGATGCACGCCCACCGGCTGCGGCATACCGCGGCGACCGCGATGCTGCGAGGCGGCGGCCCGCTGGCCGAAGTCGGGCAGGTCCTTCGGCACCGGTCAGCGATGTCCACGGCGATCTACGCCAAGGTTGACCATGCGGCGCTGGCCGTGCTGGCCCGACCCTGGCCCGTCGACCCGGCCGGAGGAGTGTCGTGAGCCGGCCTCTGCGTGAGGAATTGGCCGACTATCTGGCGTTGCGCCGTGCGCTCGGTTACCGGTTGGCCCGGCCGGAGAAGCTGCTCGGCCAGTTCCTCGATCATCTCGATCAGTCCGGCGCTGACGTCGTCACGACCGAGGCAGCACTGGACTGGTCGCGGCTGCCTGCCAACGCAGACTCGAACTGGCACGCCTATCGGCTGTCGGTAGTGCGCGGATTCGCCACCTATCTGCACGTCCTTGATCCGGTGCATCAGGTGCCGGCCGCGGACTTGCTGCCGCAGCGGCGGCACCGAGCCAGCCCGTATTTGTATTCCGACGCTGAGATCGCCGCGCTGCTCGCCGCGACGGCCACGCTGCGCACCCCATTGCGGCGGGCCACGTTCTCGACGCTGATCGGTTTGCTGGCCGTGACCGGCATGCGCGTCGGCGAGGCGATTGCACTGAACCGAGACGACCTCGATCTCACGGCAAAGCGGCTGCTCGTGCGGTTTGGCAAGTTCGGTAAGACCAGAGCGCTGGTGCTGCACCCAACCACAGTGGACGCGCTGCACGGATACCAGCTGCTGCGCGATCGACGTGCCCCGGCAACCGGGACGCCGGCGTTGCTCGTGTCCACCGCGGGAACCCGGCTGATCTACTGCAATGTCCACCACACATTCAAGCGACTGGCCCATCTCGCCGGCCTCCGACCACGATCCGGGTCGTGCCGGCCCCGCATTCACGACCTGCGACACTCCTTCGCCGTCCGGTCGATGCTCGACGCCTACGCCGCCGGCCAGGACGGGCAGACCCAACTGACGCTGCTGTCCACTTGGCTGGGCCACGTCCACCCGGCCAGCACCTACTGGTATCTGTCCGCATCACCGGAGCTCATGGCCGCCGCCGGTCAACGCCTCGAGACATACCTCGCCGACCAGTCAGCAGGCCGGCCATGACCGCACTCGCCCCGACCCTGCAGGCGTTCTTCACCGACCGCCTCATCCGGCAACGGCACGCCAGCGCACACACCCTGGCCGCCTACCGCGACACCCTGCGGCTGCTGCTCGGCTACGCCTCGGCACAGACCGGGGTCACGCCGTCGGCGCTGGATCTATCCGCTCTCGACGCAGCATTGATCGCCAGCTTCCTCGATCACCTCGAGCACGACCGGGGCAACAGCATCCGCACCCGCAACGCCCGCCTGGCCGCGATCCACTCCTTGTTCCGCTTCGCCGCCCTGGCGCACCCCGAGCACGCCGCCAGCATCGCCCGCGTGCTGGCGATCCCGCCAAAACGCTTCGACCGGGCCCTGATCACCTACCTGAACGAGGCCGAGATCGACGCGCTTCTCGCCGCCTGCAACCAAACCACCTGGACCGGCAGACGCGACCACGCGTTGCTGCTGCTCGCTATCCAGACCGGGCTAAGAATCTCTGAATTGACTGGGCTCACCCGCGCTGACGTGCACCTCGGCACCGGAGCCCACGTCGCCTGTCACGGCAAAGGACGCAAAGACCGGGTCACCCCGCTGACCAGCGGCACCATCACCGTCCTACGTGACTGGCTCAACGGCCAGCACGGCGATCCCAACGAGCCTCTGTTCCCGACCCGCCGCGGCGCGAAACTCAGCCGCGACGCGATCGAGCACCGGATCGCGCACTACGCCAGCACAGCGGCCATCGCCTGCCCATCGTTGCACGGCAAAACGATTACAGCACACGTGCTCCGGCACACCTGTGCCATGCGACTGCTGCACGCCGGCGTCGACACCAGCGTGATCGCCCTCTGGCTCGGCCACGAGAGCGTCGACACCACGCAGATCTACCTGCACGCCGATCTGGAACTCAAGGAGAAAGCGCTGGACAGAACCAAACCACCCAACGGGCGGGCAGGCCGATACCAGCCCCCAGACAGCCTCATCGCCTGGCTCGAAGCCCTCTGATTATGCCGACCCGCCGGCACGAAACCCATGCCCTGCAAAGGATCCCGCGGCCACATCGGCATAATCCGAAGGTCGGCATAATGGATCTTATGCCGAGGTCGGCATAACGTGCACCTGCTCCGCAACAGCTTCCNGCAAAGGATCCCGCGGCCACATCGGCATAATCCGAAGGTCGGCATAATGGATCTTATGCCGAGGTCGGCATAACGTGCACCTGCTCCGCAACAGCTTCCGCTACGCCGGACGCCAGCACCGCTACGGCATCGTCAAGGCGCTCAAGCCGGTCTACACGGCCCCGTCCGAGCAAGCGGCGAAGGACCGGTTCGCCGAGTTCACGGCCGAGTGGGGTCAGAGCGATATCCGGCAATCGTGCGGCTCTGGGAGTCCTCCTGGGCGGAATTCGTGCCGTTCCTGGAGTACGACGTGGAGATCCGGCGGGTGATCTGCACAACGAACGCGATCGAGTCGATCAACGCCCGCTACCGGAGGGCTGTGAGGGCCCGCGGGCACTTTCCGAACGAGGCCGCTGCCCTGAAATGCCTGTATCTGGTCACCAGGTCTCTTGATCCTACCGGCGGCGGTCGGGCACGCTGGGTGATGAGGTGGAAGCCTGCGCTGAACGCGTTCGCGATTACCTTCGCCGGCCGGTTCGAAAGAACCACTCACTAATGAAAACCGGCCGGACCCACACACCGTTTAGCGGACAGCCCCCACGCAGGCCCACCACCCGCCGTCGTCACGGGCCAAATGTGAGAGAGCGTCCGCGATGATCCGGCAGGAAGTGAGAGAGCGTCCGCGATGATCCGGCAGGAAGTGAGAGAGCGTCCGTGATTGATCCGGCAGGAAGTGAGAGAGCGTCCGTGATTGATCCGGCAGGAAGTGAGAGAGCGTCCGTGATTTGACCGCGGGATGTGAGAGAGCGTCCGCGATTATCCGGCAGGAACTGAGAGAGCGTCCATGACTAACGGTCGAGAGCCCCAACCACACGGTTGGGGCTCTCCCGCATTTAAGGCTCAGCTCGTGCGCACCGTACTCGTTGCTGTGCCGCCGCGGCTTGAGTCGGCCCTCACTGCAGTGATTTTCCGCGAAGGCCCGGGCTTTGCTGTCCAGGACCAGATTCCCAGGGGGTTGATCGTTGCGGCGCCGATGCGGGAAGCCGCCCGGCCCGGAGTGACGTCGTACAGCACCACGCTGGCCGCCGTCGCAGTGCCCGTGTACTTGGACGTTCCCGCGAAGGTGATGTCCTTGTTCAGCCGGTGCCTGGCCGTGGTGATCGCGACAACGTCTTTTTGGACCGTTGGCTCGGTTGTCACCGGCGCTGCCGTCTGGCCCGGTTCTGTAGTCACGGGCGCAGCAGTCTCGGTGGGCTGGGTGCTCGCCCCGTCGGTGGTTGGAACCTGGCCGATGGGATGCGGTTTCACGGCTTCGATGGGATCGTTCGGATCGGGGTCGTTCGGGTTGTAGCCCACGCTGAACTGGGCCATCATGTCGTGGTCCTCATGCGGGAGGTTGTGGCAGTGGATCATGTACCGGCCCCGGTTATGCTCGAACTTCATGAGCAGGCGCACCGTCTCGCCTTCGCCGACGTACACGACGTCCTTGGGGCCGCGCTCGAAGGCGAAGGGCGGCTGGCCGTTGCGGCTGAGGATCTGGAAGTCCACGAGATGGATATGCAGCGGGTGGAACCAGCCCCCCGAGCTGTTTTCGACCTCCCAGATTTCAACATCGTTCAGGTCGGGGTCAGCCAGGACCTTCTTGTAGCCGCTCTTGATGACTTCGTCCCAGGTCATTCCGCCTATGGTCCAGATGTCGTTGTCCCTCTTGAGGCGCATTTGCCGGGTCTTGACGGACTGGGACGGCGTCAGGTTCATGGCCGTACTGCCGGCAAGCAGCGTCGGCATCACCCTGGCAGCGGGACCGGACGTGTCGACCGGATCGCCGGTGACGTCGAATGCCATGATCCTGCCGGTGTTGTCGTAATCGACGTTGTTTTTGTTTGACAGGTTGCGCAGTTCAACACGCTTGCCTGCCGGGTACTTGGAGAAATCAATGAGGATCTCGTAGCGTTCGGCACCTGCCTGCCGCCAGGAAGTGACCTGCCGGGCGGACGGCATCAGGCCGCCGTCGGTTCCAACCATGGTCACCGGATCCCCGGTGCTCAGCTGGAACCTGTAGGAACGCGAGATGGACGCATTGAGGATGCGGAAGCGGTAAATACGGCGCTGGACCTTCATGGAGGGCCACGGTGCACCGTTCACCAGGATAACGTCGCCCCACAGCCCGGAATGGGTGTTGTCGTTGTAGCCGAGCGCCCCGTTCCTGGCGAACATGGCGTCGGAGATTGTCAGCGGCACGTCGAACTGGCCCTGCGGCAGCAGGTTTTGCTCGACCTCGTCGTGAAGGTGGTATTGGCCCGCCAGGCCTGAATACACGCTTTGTGCGGTGTTGTGCACGGCATGATCGTGGTACCACAACGTGCGCGCGGGCTGGAAGTTGGGGTACTCGTAGTCCTTGCACATCCCGCGGCCGGTGATGTCGTTGGCGTACCCGTCGAACTGAGGCAGGGACGCAGAACCGTGAAGGTGGGTCGAGGTATCCAGGCGGTATCCCCACTGCGGGTGGAAGAGCGGCAGGACGTTATCCATCTCCAGTTTGATGCGTTCTCCCTGATTCACCTTGATGGTGGGACCGGGGAAAGAGCCGTTGTAGCCCAGGATCGGCGTCTTCAGACCTGGAACGATGCTGGCCATGCCGGCCGTCTGCTCGATCTGATAGAGGTGCGTCTTCTTACCGTCGGAACCGATGACAGTGCTCTTAGGCTTGAGCACCGGCGGGATGGTGAGCGCCTGCTGGTAAGGCTTAGGCATGTTTCGCGGATCCAGCAGGCTTGCAGACTTGGCGCTGACCGATGACAACGGCACTGCGAGCCCCAGGGCCCCGATAATGCCGACCCCACCGATCTGGAGCGCTTGACGACGTGACACTGGCATGATTTCCTCCGGCGAGCTGCTGAAAGTCCAATTGATTTAGATGAAGGATGTAGGGCCCACCCTGCGAAAACCTTGCGCAAACATGGGGTTGAGGAACCAGAAACGGCTGGTCAGAAACGTCCGGCTGCGGCGTCCCTGGGCGGCCCCATAACCTGGGAACCCTGCCAAATGCCGGCGGCCATCACGGTTCTGATCATGGGACCAGCTCCCGGGCACGATCGATAGCGTGGCGCCTCCCGTGCCGCGCCACGGCACGGCTGCGTGCTTGGAGGAGGACTGTCAGCCCGGCGACGCCCAGTGTGCCTGCCGCCAGGATCCACATGGCCGCTCCAGCGGGTTCCGGCGCGGCCATAACGGAAAGGTCCCATGGCTGCCCGACCGTAATCAGCCACTCCTGCTTCCTGCTGTCCGGCTGCTGGTCGGGCTGCTGTGACAAGGCCCAGCCATGAATGGCGTAGAGAACCGCTGCGCCGCCGATACTCAGGAACCTTGGTGCCAGGCCCGAAGCCGGGCTGTCTCCGGAGGAGCCGGCCAGCGAAGCGATGAAGAGGCAACCGGACAGCAGCGCCAGTACGGACATGGCTCCGTAGCCGAGCTGAGTGCGTGATGAGTACTCCAGCAGGGGCGTGTAGTACAAGACGGTCAGCACCGCAGCCAGCCCGACGGCGGGAACGTAAGGGGTCGCTGTTGCGGCGAGAAATGGCCGGAGCGCCAGGCGGAGCACTTCCGCGCCGCCGACCGTCCCGTCGGTCCTGCGGGGTATCACCTGGCTGGCCAAGGTGAGTGGCGAAGCCGGAACCAGGAGGAGGGGAATGACCGTCATTAGGGCCATCTGAGTCAGGACATGCGCGCTGATGAGGAATTCCTGCTGGACGCGGAGCACTCCGCTTGTAACGGTGAAGAGGAGTGCCATGCCCAGAACCCACAGGATTGAGCGGCAGTGAGGCCAGGTTCGGCCCTGCTGACGCAGCCGTCGTGTTCCGGCCAGATACAAGAAGACAGCAGAACCGCACACGAGGGTCCACAACGGATCGGGTTTCCAGCTCGTGAATGGGTCGACGAGCGAAGGAAGCCTCAGCGTCTCCAGGGAGAAGCCGGTACGGGTGACCGCCGGCGGCGGCGTACGGGCCAGCGCGGCCGCCATTCCCGACGCGGCTCCCATGACCGCCAGTTCGGCCACGGCCAAAACAGTGAACATCAACGCGCCTCCGGCGGGATTTCCGTCCAGCCTGCGGATGACCCACCTTCGGTGCAGCGCCCCGATAAGCCCCAGAACCAGGAAGGCAACGCACTTGGCCGCGATGGTGGTTCCGTAGGGCGACGCCAGTGCCTCCAGGGACCCAACACCCGCCCACGCGGCCAGGGACCCTGTAACAGCCAAGGCCACGAAGGCACCCAACGCCAGCGTTGAGTACCGCCGGACCACCGTGGCGACCCTGTCAGGGCTCAGCGCCCGGCGCAGTATGACGACGGCGGCGAGTCCGCCGAGCCAGACGGCCGCGGCTCCCATGTGCATCACCACCGTGACAGTGCTGTCCGGGTGGCTCCCGCCGCCCGCAGCATGGGAGTTCAAAGCGAGCGGAAAGAGCCCGGCGAGGGCAAGTGCCGCCGTGAAGGCCACATACCGCTGCCTCCGTGCCGCGAAAGAAAGACACGTCACGGCCGCGGCCGTCAAAATGGTCAGGGCTCCCCGCCTCCCGGCGTCGACGTCGGCCAGGAAACTGACGAACGCGCCGCCTGAGCCGTCCGAGAACAGTGCGAGATTGGCCAGGGAGTGGAATGTCAGCAAGCTCATCACCGAGGCGGCGGCCGTCCAGACCGCGGCGGAGAGGCCGGCAAGGTCAAGCGCCAGCCGAAACGCCTTTTCCTTGGGCCGCAAGGCAAACAGCGCCAACACAAGCGCCCCCACGGTGCAGGCTGCCGAGGCGTTGAAGACCAGTTTGGCGATGGGCAGCCCCCACGCCACTGCCGGTCCTGTCCGGTTCAGGGAGCCCGCATCGGCCCCGGCTTCGGCATAGTACGAAATGACCAGGGCAATGAGTCCGCTTCCCAAAACCACCGCCGCCACGGCCACTGCCATTGTGCGTGACTTGTTCATGGTTCTCCCTCAGCCGCTACCGTCGGGGAAAGTCTCGCCACGGCTCCTTGGAATTTCCCTGTGGACACCAGTGCCGGTCGCCGGCTCCCAGGAGACCGCCGACAGGACGTCGCACGCACGAGCCGATCAGCACATGCAGCCGTTGTGAGGATTCACACGCCGGCCCCCGCAAACGGCCTCGCCGTTAGTGGCTGGGACTTGCTCTCGCCTAGAATTGCAGAAGATACGCGGACGACGGGTGGTTTACCCCGGGGTCGCGCAGGACAACAAAACACGGACAAGAGCGGCTGCAAATTGCGCCAGTGGTCGGCTCACTACAGGAGGAATCCACAATGGCTGAGCACAACGGCGGCAACCGCGGAGGAAATGACCGGGGATACTCGGGCAGTAACCGCGGGTCACAGGGCGGCCCATTCAGGGGGACCAACAACTCCGGCGGGGATCCCCGCGGATTCCGGGCCAAAGACGGCCGCGGGTCAGACGGCCCCCGTCGGGCTCCGGGCGGCGACGACCGTAAGCCGTTTGGTGACCGTCCGCGCCGCGAGGGCGATGGCGACCGCCGTAGCTTTGACAGCGGCGAGAAGAAGCCCTTTGGCGATCGTGACCGTAAGCCGTTTGGCGACCGTCCGCGCCGTGAAGGTGACGGTGAGCGCCGCAGCTTTGGCGCCGGTGAGCGCAAGCCCTTCGGTGACAGGCCGCGCGGCGAGCGTGACGGCGAGCGTAAGCCGTTTGGTGACCGTGACCGTAAGCCGTTTGGTGACCGTCCGCGCCGTGAAGGTGACGGTGAGCGCCGCAGCTTTGGCGCTGGTGAGCGCAAGCCGTTCGGTGACAGGCCGCGCGGCGAGCGTGACGGCGAGCGTAAGCCGTTCGGCGATCGTGACCGCAAGCCGTTTGGTGACCGTCCGCGCCGTGAAGGCGACGGTGAGCGCCGCAGCTTCGGCGCCGGTGAGCGCAAGCCGTTTGGCGACCGTCCGCGCCGTGATGGCGAGGGTGAGCGCCGCAGCTTCGGTTCGGGTGAGCGTAAGCCGTTCGGTGACCGTGACCGAGACCGCAAGCCCTTTGGCGACCGTCCGCGCCGCGAAGGCGAAGGCGACCGTCGCCGCGAAGGCGAGGGGGAGCGCCGCAGCTTCGGCGGCGGCGAAAACCGCAAGCCGTTCGGCGACCGGCAGGACCGTGCCCCGCGCAGTTTTGACCGCAGCGATTCCGGGCCGCGCCAGTTCGGCCGCGACAGGGCAGAAGACCGCCCGGCCCGCGTGCCCAACGCCCGCGACCTCCGCAGCGCCAACCGCCCGGACCGTGAGCGCTCTCCCGAAATTGACGAGGACGTCACGGGCAAGGAACTGGACCGCGCCACGCAGCACCAGATCAAGACACTCGAAGCCAAGAGCGCTGAATGGGTGGCACGTCACCTGGTCATGGCAGGACGCCTCATTGATGACGAGCCCGAGCTGGCCTTCCAGCATGCACTGGCCGCCAGCCGGCGCGGCGGACGCCTTTCCGCCGTCCGCGAAGCAGTGGGCCTGACGGCCTACGCCGCCGGACACTACGGCGAGGCCCTGCGCGAGTTCCGCACGTACCGGAGGATCAGCGGCTCCAACGTCCACCTTCCCGTCATGGCGGACTGCGAACGCGGACTCGGCCGCCCGGACCGGGCCCTGGACGTCGTCCGCTCGGAAGAAGCCCAGGACCTGGACGCTCCGGGGAAGGTGGAGCTGGCGATCGTTGCCTCAGGCGCACGCTCCGACCTTGGCCAGCTGGATGCCGCAGTGGCCGAACTCGAGATCCCGCAGCTGGACATCAACCGCGCCTTCTCCTACAGCCCCCGCCTGTTCCGTGCCTACGCGGACGCCCTCGCGGCGGTGGGCCGCGGAGCCGAATCCGAGAAGTGGCAGCGGCAGGCCGCCGTCGCCGAGGAGGCCCTCGGAATGGGCCTCTCCGAGGAGCCGGACATCATCGACCTCGGCTGGGACGAGGAAGAGGAAGCCCGCGAGGAAGCCGAGCGCAAGCGGCTGATCGCCCACGCCGCCGCAGACGCTGCTCCCCAGGAAGTCCGGAGCACTTCCGAGCAGGCCGCCGGCATCACGCCGGCCGCCGAGACGGCTCCCGCCCGGCCGGACGGGACGTCCGCCGATGACAACATCGACGACGTCGAATCGGACTACTTTGAGTCCGACGACGCCGAGTCCGACGCCGACTCCGCAGAACCGGATGAGGACGAAGACAGCGAGGGTGAGGCAGCCGCCAAGGATCCCCGGCGCGAGGGCCAGGAGGACTAGGCACGCATGGGTGACGCTCAACTGATCTCGCGATTCGACGCCCTGCTCTCGGACCTGGACGGCGTGGTCTACGCAGGCCCGCATGCCATCCCCGGAGCGGTCGAGTCGCTGCTGCGGCTGTCCGGCATCGGCGTGGGCCTCGGCTACGTGACCAACAACGCCTCACGCACGCCGGCGCAGGTGGCCGCTCATCTGCGCGAGCTCGGGGCTCCGGCCGAAGACCACCAGGTGGTGAGCTCCTCGCAGGCGGCGGCGGAGCTGCTGGCATCGCTGCTCCCTGCCGGCGCCGCAGTCCTGATCACCGGCAGCCCGGCGCTGGCCCACGAAATAGAGCTCGTGGGCCTCAAGCCCGTACACGGCGCCGAGGACAAGCCGGTGGCCGTGGTCCAGGGCTTCAACCCGGGAATCGGCTGGAAGGATCTGGCGGAAGCGTCGTACGTCGTGGCGGGCGGCGCACTGTGGGTCGCCACCAACACGGACATGTCCATTCCGCAGGCCCGCGGAATTGCGCCGGGCAACGGCACCCTCGTAGCGGCCGTCGCTGCAGCAACACGCCAGACCCCCCTCGTCGCAGGCAAACCCGAGGCCCCGCTCTTCCATGCCGCGGCGAAGCGGCTTTCCGCGGAGCGTCCGCTCGTGGTGGGCGACAGGCTGGACACGGACATCCTGGGCGGCAACAAGGCCGGCTTTGCAACGGTCGCCGTCCTGACCGGCGTCGACACGCTGGAAACCATCCTGGCCGCCCGGACGGACGAACGGCCCGGGTACATCATCAACAACCTGACCGAGCTGTATGAGCCGTATCCGGATGTGGAGAGCGACGACGGAACGTACCGCTGCGGCGACGCAACAGCGTCCGTGGACAGCAACGGCATCCGGGTCAGGGGTGACAAGTCGAGCCTCGATTCGTGGCGTGCGGCGTGCGCTGCCTGGTGGGCGGCCCACCCCCATGCGGCGGAGCCCACGGCTCCCGAGCTTGAGTGGCTGGATCAATAGACTGGTGCCATGACCGAGCTGAATCACAACGCCCTCGCCGAGGCCGCGCCCGAGGTTGCCTGGCCTGAACTGCCCCTCTCCGAGGCCGAAGACTCCGAAGCCACGGTCCCGGACTCCGAACCGTCCGGCAGTACGGCAGCCGGCGGTACGGCGTCCGACAATACGGTCCAGGCGGTCCTCCGCCGGGTCCGGGACGTTCCGGGGCTCCCGGTCTCCGAGCACCCTGCCGCCTACACGGACATGCATGACGCCCTGCTCGAAGCGCTGAACGAGGACACGTCGTCCGCGCCAGGTGCCGGGTCCGGAGCCGCGCCAGGTGCCGGGCCCGGGGCCGCCTGACCATGGCAAGACTCGACCAGATACTCGTCAGCAGGGGACTGGCGCGGTCCCGCACGCACGCCGCGCGGCTCATCGCCGAGGGCAAAGTCTCGTCGGCGGGCGATGTGCTCGCGAAGGCGTCCCTGCAGGTCGCCGATGACCGTGAGCTATCCGTGGCGGAAGACGCCACGGATGCGTATGTCAGCCGCGCCGGCCACAAGCTTGCCGGGGCGCTCGACGCGTTCCCCGCCGTCGCCGTCGGCGGCAAAAGGTGCCTGGACGCGGGTGCGTCCACCGGAGGTTTCACTGATGTCCTGCTGCGGCGGGGCGCCGCGAATGTGGTGGCGGTCGACGTCGGGCACGGCCAGCTGGTCCCGCAGCTCCGAAGCGACCCGCGCGTGACGGTCCACGAAGGGCTGAACGTCCGCTACATGGATCCGGAAGCGATCGGCGGCACGGCCGAGCTGACCGTGGCGGACCTCTCCTTCATTTCCCTGACGCTGGTTCTGGCACCGCTGGCTGCATGCACCAGCCCCGGCGGCGACCTCGTGCTCATGGTCAAGCCGCAGTTCGAGATCGGCAAGGACCGGCTGGGACGCACCGGCGTGGTCACGTCGGAGCGCGAACGGCGGATGGCTGTCGGTAAAGTGGCGGGAGCCGCGATCGACGCAGGCCTCGAACTGCGCGGACTGGCCGCCAGCCCCTTGCCCGGGCAGGACGGAAATGTCGAATACTTCCTGTGGATAAAACGAAGAATTGCCGAAGACTTGCCTAAGATCGAAGAGCGGGATGCAGCCGTGGCTGCGTTGCTGGGAAAGATCTGGCCGAACCATTAGAGAGCGGAACCCGATGAGCAGGCGTGTACTGGTACTTGCCCACACCGGCCGCGAAGAATCCCTGAAGGCTGCCTGGGAGGCGTGCGCCCAGCTGCACGCCTCGGGCATCATCCCCGTGATGCAGAAGTCGGAACTGGGTGACATGGAAGGGTTTTTCGGCCGGCTGGAGCAGCCGGTCGAGATCCTGCATGACCATATCCAACTGCCCGACGTCGAACTCGTCATGGTCCTCGGAGGGGACGGCACCATCCTGCGCGCCGCGGAACTGGTGCGGGAAGTGGACGTACCGCTGCTGGGCGTGAACCTTGGCCACGTCGGCTTCCTGGCCGAAAGCGAGCGCGCGGACCTCGCCCAGACGGTCGAATGGATCGCCAGCCGTGAATACACGGTGGAGGAACGGATGACCATCGACGTCCAGGTCTGGGTCCGCGGCCACAAGATCTGGCACACCTGGGCCCTCAACGAAGCCGCCATCGAAAAGGGCAACCGGGAGCGAATGCTGGAAGTGGTCACCGAAGTGGACGAACGTCCGCTGACCTCCTTCGGCTGCGACGGCGTGGTGCTGGCAACTCCCACGGGCTCCACCGCCTACGCCTTCTCCGCCGGCGGCCCCGTGGTGTGGCCCGAAGTGGAGGCCCTGCTGATCGTCCCCATCAGCGCCCACGCCCTGTTCGCGAAGCCGCTGGTGGTGTCCCCCCGTTCCCGGCTGGCAGTGGAGGTGCTGAACCGGACGGATGCCCAGGGCGTGCTGTGGTGCGACGGCCGGCGTTCGGTGGACCTGCCGCCCGGCGCCCGCGTCGAAGTCACCAGGTCCGCCACGCCGGTCCGGCTGGCGCGCACTCACCAGACGCCGTTTTCGGCGCGGCTGGTCCGCAAGTTTGAACTGCCCATCCATGGCTGGCGCGGACCCGTGCCGCAGTCAGAGGCCGTCAACACCGGCCCGGTGCCCATAGTGCGCACGCCCCGGCCCATGACGCCGCCCTCCGCGCAGCACCCTGCTGCCGCGTCCGACGAAGAATCCGAGCCTCCGACGGAGAAGTGAACCATGATTGAAGAACTGAGAATCCGAGATCTGGGCGTCATCACCGACGCCACGCTGCCGCTGGGCCCCGGGCTCAGCGTGGTCACCGGCGAGACCGGTGCCGGCAAGACCATGGTGGTCACCGCCGTCGGGCTGCTGCTCGGCGCGCGATCGGATGCGGGCGCCGTGCGCAGCGGAGCCAAGAGCGCCTCCGCCGAAGCCGTGGTGCGGCTCGACGCCGGGCACTTCGCCCTGGAACGCGCCCGTGACGCGGGCGCGGAGATCGAGGAGTTCGACGGCGGCGCGGAACTGCTGCTGGCCCGGCGCCTGGGCGCGGACGGACGCAGCCGGGCCTTCCTGGGCGGCAGGGGCGCCCCCGTGGGCGTGCTGGCCGAAATCGGCGAATCGCTCGTGGTGGTGCACGGGCAGTCGGACCAGATCAGGCTCAAGGGCTCCGCGGCGCAGCGTGAAGCCCTCGACAGGTTTGCGGGGGAAAACCTGGCCGCCACGCTGGGCGGCTTCCAGGAACTGTACGGCTCGTGGAAGTCCAGCCAGGCCGAGCTCGAATCGCTCCGCAGCGCCGCGAGGGACCGGCTGCGCGAGGCGGAGTCACTGGAGGCGGCCCTGGCGGAAATTGATGCCGTGGACCCGCAGCCGGGCGAGGACGATGCCCTCAAGGCCGAGGCCGTGAAGCTCGCCAACGTCGAGGAACTTCGCATCGCGGCCACCACGGCGCACCAGGCCATCATCGCCGAGGACTTCGCAGAGACCGGCGATGCCACGTCCCTCGTGGACGCGGCCAAGCGGACGCTGGAGCACGTGGCCGAGCACGATGAGGAGCTCGGCGCGGCCGCGGCGCGCCTCGCCGAAGTGGGCTTCCTGCTCAACGACATCGCCACGGAACTGGCCAGCTACCAGGCCGGTCTGGATTCGGAGGGCCCGGAGCGGCTGGCCGAGATCGAAGACCGCCGGGCGGCCCTGGCCAAGCTGGTCCGCAAGTACGCGCCGAGCATCGACGAAGTCCTCGTGTGGGCGGAAAACGCCCGTGTCCGCTTCGACGAACTCCAGGATGACTCCACCCGCATTGAGGCCCTGGACGCCGAAGTGGTGCGGGCCGAGGCTGAACTCAGGAAACAGGCAACGGCCATCAGCAAGATCCGGGCCAAGGCGGCCAAGGACCTGTCGGCACGGGTCAGTGCGGAGCTGAAGGCCCTTGCCATGGCGGATGCCACGCTGGTGATCACCATCGAAACCGCCGGACAGCTGGGGCCCCACGGTGCGGACGAGATTTCCTTCCTCCTCCAGCCGCACTCCGGCGCGCCCGCGCGGCCGCTGGGCAAGGGCGCCTCCGGCGGTGAGCTTTCCCGCGTCATGCTCGCCATCGAGGTGGTGCTGGCTGCCGTTGATCCGGTGCCGACCTTCGTCTTCGATGAGGTGGATGCCGGGGTGGGCGGGCGTGCCGCCGTCGAGATCGGACGGCGGCTGGCCATGCTGGCGCGGCATGTGCAGGTCCTGGTGGTCACACACCTGCCCCAGGTTGCGGCCTTCGCCGATCAGCACATCCGCGTGACCAAGACCTCCGTACGGGGCTCCGACGGCGGCACCGCCACCGGGTTCACCTCCAGTGACGTCCAGCTCCTCGACGAGGCGGAACGGGTCAGGGAACTGGCCCGGATGCTCGCCGGCCAGGAGGACTCCGAAACGGCGCAGGCCCACGCGCAGGAACTGCTGGACGACGCCAGGCTGCTGCCGCAACGCGCCTGAGGCGGGGCGGCCGGCAGGCCTACGGAGCCCCGGGGTCCTACGGACGCCGCAGGCGGGCCGCTGCCCGGAACATCATCGCGCGCACCACAAGCGGGTGCAGCACGCGGACAGGTGCGAAGTAGAGCCGCCCCCGCCGGCCTTTGAGGCGCACGGCGGTGGTCACCCGCAGGAGCCGTGCGCCGGCGTCGAACGCCACGCCGCAGCGGAAGTCTAGGTGCGTGTCGTCGGCGCTGATAAGCGCCTCCTCGCCGCGGACATCCGAGACGGCGAAGACGTCTTTGGGGGCCCTGTTGATTCCGGCGAGGCCCACGAGGGCCTGCCGCAGGCCCATGAGGGCCGCCACCCAAGCCGGCATGGACTGCGGCGAGAATATGGTCTGCGCCCAGATCCGCGGATCGGACGGGCCTCCCTCGGGAACTGGGAGGACAATCACATCGGCATAGTCCGGGACCGGGATCGAGTCGAGCGCGAGGGACCTGAAAACCGGGCTGAGCGCCGTCCGGGCCGTGTCCTGCTGGTGTTCCCGGGGTTCGCCGGACGTATCCTCCGTGGTCACCCCTTGATCGTAGTGGGGCGGCAGGGGAGACTGAAGCATTTGGGGAATCCGATTTTCGACCGTGGAAGGCTCAATTGATGATAGGCTCGAATTCCGTGGTGCAGCGATCAAATTCCCGTGTAAATTCCCGGTTCCCGGGCTCGTCCAAGACGACCAAACACATCTTCGTCACCGGTGGTGTGGCGTCCTCGCTAGGCAAGGGACTGACGGCTTCGAGCCTCGGCCACCTGCTGCGGGCACGCGGTTTGTCTGTAACTATGCAGAAGCTCGATCCCTATCTGAACGTGGATCCGGGCACGATGAACCCCTTCCAGCACGGCGAGGTCTTCGTCACGGACGACGGCGCCGAGACCGACCTGGACATCGGCCACTACGAGCGCTTCCTCGACGAGAACCTCGAGGGCTCGGCCAACGTGACCACGGGCCAGATCTACTCCACCGTGATCGCCAAGGAACGCCGCGGCGAGTACCTCGGCGACACCGTCCAGGTCATCCCGCACATCACCGATGAGATCAAGCGCCGCATGCGGCTTCCCGCCGAGGGCAAGAACGCGCCGGACGTCATCATCACCGAGATCGGCGGCACGGTAGGCGACATCGAGTCGCAGCCGTTCCTTGAGTCCGCCCGCCAGGTCCGCCAGGACATCGGCCGCGGCAACGTCTTCTTCCTCCACGTCTCCCTGGTTCCCTACATCGGACCGTCCCAGGAACTGAAGACCAAGCCCACGCAGCACTCCGTGGCCGCCCTGCGTTCGATCGGCATCCAGCCGGAGGCGATCGTGATCCGCTCGGACCGCGAAGTCCCCGACGCCATGCGCGAGAAGATCGGCCGCATGTGCGACGTCGACATAGACGCCGTGGTCAACGCCGCCGATGCTCCCAGCATCTACGACATCCCCAAGACGCTGCACAGCCAGGGCCTGGACTCCTACATCGTCCGCGCCCTGGACCTGCCGTTCAAGGACGTCGACTGGACGAGCTGGGACAAGCTGCTGGAGGCCGTCCACAACCCCAAGCATGAGGTTGAGGTTGCCCTCGTGGGCAAGTACATCGACCTTCCGGACGCCTACCTGTCCGTGACTGAGGCCCTGCGCGCCGGCGGCTTCGCCAACAACGCCAAGGTCAAGATCCGCTGGGTCCCGTCGGATGAGTGCGAAACGCATGAAGGCGCCGTCAGGTCGCTGGAGGGCGTGGACGCCATCTGCGTGCCGGGCGGTTTCGGCATCCGCGGCCTGGAAGGCAAGCTGGGCGCGCTGAAGTTCGCGCGTGAAACCCGCCTGCCGGTGCTGGGCCTGTGCCTGGGCCTGCAGTGCATGGTCATTGAATACGCCCGCAACGTGGTGGGCCTCGAGGGAGCTTCCTCCAGCGAGTTCGAGCCGGACTCCAAGTATCCGGTGATCGCCACGATGGAAGAGCAGCTGGACATCGTTGAAGGCAAGGGCGACCTCGGCGGCACCATGCGCCTGGGCCTCTACGAAGCCAGGCTCGATGAAGGCTCCGTCATTGCCGAAACCTACGGCACCACCACGGTCAGCGAACGCCACCGCCACCGCTACGAGGTCAACAACAAGTACCGCGAGCAGATTGCCGCCCAGGGCCTGGTGTTCTCCGGAACGTCCCCCGACGGCAAGCTCGTGGAATACGTGGAGCTGCCGCGCGAGGTGCACCCGTACTACGTGGCAACACAGGCCCACCCGGAGCTGAGCTCACGCCCCACCAGGCCGCACCCGCTGTTCGCCGGCCTCGTCAAGGCCGCCCTGGAGCACCAGAGCAGCAGCGCTGAGAACGGCTCCGTGCCCACCGGCGCAACGGCCGGGGAAGCAGCAACAACGGAAGCAGCAACTGCCCAAGCAGGTGCCGATGCCAGCAAGTCTGCCCGCACCGTAACCGCAAAGTAGATACAGCCACAACGTAAGGACGGCGCGATGCCCGGTACTTCTGAAAATACTCCTGCTGCCCGGCAGGTTTCGGATGCGCCGAGCCCGCGCCGTCTGTTGTCTACGGCAAAGGTCTACGAGGGACGGATCTGGGACGTCGTCAGTGACAGCTTCAAGCTCACTGACGACGGCGAGGCCCTGGTCCGCGACTACATCGACCACCCGGGGGCCGTCGCCGTGCTGCCCATGAATGACGCCGGCGAGGTGCTGCTGATCAAGCAGTACCGGCATCCGGTGGGAATGGACCTCTGGGAGATTCCGGCCGGCCTGCTGGACGTGGAGGGCGAAGACTTCGTGGCGGGCGCCGCACGGGAACTCGCCGAGGAGGCGGACCTCGTGGCCGGCACCTGGAATGTCCTGGTCGATTTCTTCAATTCGCCGGGGTCCTCCAGCGAGGCGATCCGCATCTACCTGGCGCGCGGGATCAGCGAGGTGCCGCATCACGAGCTCCATGTGCGCACCGACGAGGAGGCGGAAATCGAACTCCACTGGATTCCGCTCGAGGACGCCGTTGCGGCGGTCCTGGACGGCCGCCTGCACAACCCGTCCGCCGTCGTCGGGATTCTTGCCGCGGCGGCGGCGAAGGCCGATGGCTTCGGCGGCCTCCGCCCGGCTGACGCGCCGTGGCCCGCCCATCCAAGCCAGCGCTGATGACTGCGGGCACGGCAGCAGCAGAAAAGCCTCCGGCAGGCGCTCCCGGGGAATCAGCGCATGGAGAACCGGCGCCTCCGGAACCCGCACGCCAGGAACCCGCACGCCAGGAACCCGCACGCCAGGAACCCGCACGGCAGGAACGCCCGCGCACGGCCGTCGACCGCGCCGTGACGGATTACCTCCAGCACATGGGCGTCGAACGCGGACTGGCCGCCAATACGCTCGCTGCCTACCGACGTGACCTTGCCCGCTACTCGAACTACCTCGCCGCCGAGGGCGTCAGCCGCCCGGGCGATGTGACCCGCCACCACGTGACAGGCTTCGCGCAGGCACTGTCCGACGGCTCCGACGGCGGCACGCCCCTTGGGGTGCGGTCCGCGGCCCGGACGGTGGTGGCCGTCCGCGGGCTGCACAAGTTCTGGGCGCTGGAAGGCACCACGACGGCGGATCCGGCCAGCGATGTCCACCCGCCCATGCCCGGGAAGAGGCTGCCCAAGGCCATCACGGTGGACGAAGTCACCAGGATCCTCGAGGCGGCCGGCACTGACACCGCCACCGGCCTGCGGGACCGGGCACTGCTTGAGTTCCTCTACTCCACGGGTGCACGCATCAGCGAAGCCGTGGGGCTTGACGTGGATGACATCTCGCTGCAGCCGGCCGAGCACGGGCCCGCGATTGTGCGCCTGTTCGGCAAGGGGTCCAAGGAGCGGCTCGTTCCGCTGGGTTCGTACGGAGCCCGGGCCCTTGATGCCTATCTGGTCCGCGGCCGCCCCCTGCTGGCCGCGAAAGGCAAGGGCACGCCAGCGCTTTTCCTTAACGCCAGGGGAGGGCGCATCAGCAGGCAGAGCGCCTGGACCATCCTGAAGGCCGCCGCGGACAAGGCCAATATCACCAAGGACGTTTCCCCCCACACCCTCCGTCACTCCTTCGCCACCCATCTGCTTGAGGGCGGGGCGGATGTGCGCGTGGTCCAGGAGCTCCTCGGCCACGCGTCCGTGACCACCACGCAGGTCTACACCCTGGTGACGGCCGATACCCTGCGGGAAATCTACGCCGCCGCGCACCCCCGGGCCTTGGGCTAAGCGCCCCGGGCGTTTCGCCGGTCTCGATGCGGCCCGTGCCTGCACACACGTCGCTCCGGATTGCGGCCTGACAGTACTTCCGCGGCTAGGCTGGTCTGCATGACCTCTGTGCCCGTCACCCTGTGCTTCCTCCTCCGGGAGCGCCCGGATGAAGGAACCGAGGTTCTGCTGGGCCTGAAAAAGACCGGATTCGGAACCGGGAAGATCGTCGGCCTGGGCGGGCACGTGGAAGCGGGGGAGACGGACGCCGAGGCCGCCTGCCGTGAGGTGCTGGAAGAGGCCGGCATCGTTGTCCTTGAGGAGGACCTGCGCGATGCGGGAACGGTGGAGTTTGTTTTTCCCGCCCGACCGGACTGGAACATGTCCACACGACTCTTCACGACTCGTCGATGGGCGGGCGACCCCGTGGAGAGTTCCGAGATTATTCCGGAGTGGTTCCTGACCTCCGCCCTACCCCTGGACCGCATGTGGCAAGATGCAGAGCACTGGCTGCCTGTGGCGCTAAACGGGGGCGTCGTCGATGCGGTCATCACGCTGAATGAGGACAACGAAACAGTGGCGTCCGCCGAATATTCTTATCGGGGCGTGTAACCGCGCGCTACTTCGCGGAAACTAAACGGTTAGCCTGCAAGGTCAGGACACAACTTGTTTACGTTTGGGGATGCGTGGAATCGGAACGCGAACTGGCGTTCATCGCCGTTCACAGGGACAGCTATCCGCGGGTTTACAGATTTGTGCGGCGGCGCGTGGAATCGACGGAGCTTGCCGAAGAGCTCGCCGCGGACGTGTTCCGCGTGGTGTGGCAGATATGGGGTGACCCGCCGCGGACCGACATCGCGTGGATGTTCACAGTGGCGCGGAACCTGATCGGAAATGCCTACAGGATCCGTGACGGGCTCCTGGCGCTCAAGACAAAACTCCGGGCATCCGCTGAGCTCTGCTCCGGCACGGAGTCCGAGGACCTGGTGGTCCACGACGCGCTGGCCGCCCTGCGCGACAGTGATTGCGACATCCTCCAAATGGCCTATTGGGACGAGCTGAGCAATGCCGAGATCGTCCACTTTCAGCATCCGGCCATCTGGCGAGTAACCGAAACCATTGAAAGCACCGTCAGCGATCTCCGGTACTGGAACAGGACCATCCGGGTCAAGGACGCCAGCGGAAAACTGCTGAGCAGCCTTCACATCGCCCCGGACGCGGCGGGGGGAAGCTGTACGCCGGTCCCGTATCAAACCCTCGACCCGGTCACGCTGGACATTCCGCAGAGGCCCACGTCGAGTCCGTACGTAGGCCCCACCCAGTTCAAATATCGCGTGATGGAGGGCGCCCAGGTCTTCGGTGCCCTGACCATCGACTCTTCCAGCGTCGCCCCGGTAGGCACGGCCTGCCTCCTGCTGTCAGCTATTCAACCTCCCCAGAACGTCCCGGCGGTCTCCTTCGGCATGGGCGCTTTCCTGGAGGCCGAAGGTAAAGGTGGAGGCGAGGGCGCGGCCGCACAGAAATCATTCGCCTCGGTGGCTGAGGCGAAGGCCTATATGGACACACCTGAGTACCGGGACATCAAGCGCGGGGGTAAGGCCTCCTTCAACCTGCCGCTCGGCTGGACGGCGAAGGACGTACCGGTGGATTCGCCGGATTACCCAGGCTCGGCAATCCGAGTGACCGACGAAACCGGCAAAACGGTGGCCAACTTCCACCACGGTGCAACCGGCGGTCTTGGTAGTGCCTGCGCCAGGAATTACCCGATAACCGAACTGGACACGGCCACGACATCACTGAACGCACAATGGCCTACGTCTGCGGTGGTCCGGTTCTCCTACCGTGTGAGGGACCAGACGTCCGTCGGGAAGGGACTCAGCTACCAGGTGGGGCTGGTGGACAAGGACAGCGGCCAGGTGCAGGACACCCTCCTGATGTACACGGTTGTCACCGGGACCCCCAGAGGCATCCTGTCCTTCGCGGACCGGGCGGTGCAGGACGCAGCCGAGCCGCGGTTTGCCAGCATGGCTGAGGCACGCGCGTATATGGAGACGCCCGAATACCGGAAGCTGAAGGCCATGATCCGAAGCCTGGAGATCAACTCCTGACAGGGTGATCTCCCGACCCGGTTATCTCACATCAGGCGTAACGGCGCCGGGCCGGGCACCCCATAAGGTGACCGGCCCGGCGTCGTGCGTTCTGCGGAAGTGGAAGCTACGGGACGTGCCGTTCGTCCACGCCGTTGTAGGCGCTCAGCGGACGGATCAGCGAGTTCGAATCCAGCTGCTCCATGAAGTGGGCGGTCCAGCCGGTGATCCGGCTGGCGACGAACAGTGGCGTGAACATGAGCGTGTCGAAGCCCATCAGGTGGTAGGTCGGGCCGGCCGGGTAGTCGAGGTTCGGCTTGATTCCCTTGGCCTCATCCATGGCGGTCTCGAGCCCGTTGTACAGTCCCAGCAGTTCCGGCCGGCCATAGTGCGCGATCATCTTGTCCAGGGCGGCCTTCATGGTGGGCACCCGGGAGTCGCCGTGCTTGTAGACCCTGTGCCCGAAGCCCATCACTTTCTTCTTCTGTGCCAGGGCGTGTTCCATCCAGGCCTTGGCACGGGCTGCTGCCTCTTCGAGCGATTCCTCGGGACGGATGCCGATCTCGTCGAAGGTGTGCATGACGGCTTCGTTGGCGCCGCCGTGCAGCGGGCCCTTGAGCGCACCGATGGCACCCGTGACTGCCGAATGGAGATCGGACAAGGTGGACACGATCACACGTCCGGCGAAGGTGGAGGCGTTAAACGAGTGTTCCGCGTACAGGATCATTGAGACGTTGAACGCGTCCACCACCTCGGGAACTGCTTCCTCCCCGAAGGCCATCCACAGGAAGTTGGCGGAGTAACCCAGGTCGTCCCGGGGTTCCACCAAATCCTGCCCGCGACGGCGGCGCTGGTCATAGGCGACCACCGCGGGCATGGCCGCGAACAGGTCTACGGCCTTGATCATGTTGGCTTCGCGGGACGAATCCTCCGAGAGCTCATGGCGTGCACCCATCACGGACGCCGCCGTCCGGCAGACATCCATGGGGTGTGCCGTGGTGGGGATGGCGTCAACCACTTGCTTGACCACCGGATCCAGGCGACGGCCGGCCCGCTCCCGGGCCATGAAGGCAGCCAGTTCCTCGGCGTTGGGGAGCTCGCCGTTCCATAGCAGGAAGGCGACCTCCTCGAAGCTGCACCGTGCCGCCAATTCCTGGACGGGGTAGCCGCGGTACAGCAGTGAATTCGTGTCGGGATTGACCTTGGAGACGGCGGTGTAGTCCACCACGACGCCCGCGAGGCCCTTCTTGATCTCTTCTTCAGCCATGCTGAACTCCTTCGTTCCTTGCGTCTGTACACCGGCCCCGCGGCCGGTGATCCTGGGTGGAATGCGCGTCAGTGGGTTCCGGGGATCCGGAAGTTGAAGACGCCGGTGTCAAAGCGGTTGTAGGCCTCATAATCCACGAGGTCATACAGCCGCGCGCGGGTCAGCATGCTCCCTACCTGTGCCTCCTGGGTTCCGTCAGCCTTAATCGATTCCAGCGTACGCTCCGCAGCGCCCATGGCACTACGGAGCAGGGTCACGGGATATATCACCATGTTCACGCCCACTCCCTGCAGCTGGTCCGCCGTGAACAGGGCGCTCTTGCCGAATTCGGTCATGTTGGCCAGGATCGGCACATCAACCACGTCCCGGATGGCCTGGAATTCGCTGAGGTCCTTCATCGCTTCGGGGAAAATGGCGTCGGCGCCGGCCTCCACCAGGGCCTTCGCCCGTTCCTGCGCTGCTTCCAGCCCGTCCACCGCACGGATGTCCGTGCGGGCCATGATCAGGAAGTTCGGATCGCGGCGTGCGTCGGCCGCGGCCCGGATCCGTTTCGTGGCGGTGTCGAGGTCCACCACGTTCTTGCCGTCCAGGTGGCCGCAGCGCTTCGGGTTGAACTGGTCCTCGATGTGGCAGCCGGCCAGGCCGGCGTTCTCCAGTTCCTGGACGCTCCGGGCCACATTCATGGGCTCGCCGAAGCCGGTATCGGCATCCACGATGGACGGCAGATCGGTCATGCGGGCGATCTGCCCGGCGCGGGTGGCCACTTCGGTAAGGGTGGTGAGGCCGATGTCCGGCAGGCCCAGGTCGTTCGCCAGCACAGCGCCGGAAATGTAGACGCCGGCGAAACCCTTCTCCTCGATCAGCCGGGCCGAGAGCGGATTGAAGGCTCCCGGGAACTGCTGGATGGTCCCGGACGCGAGCAGTTCACGGAAGCGGATGCGTTTCTGCTCCGGAGTGGTCTTGGAATACAGCATCTAGAACAGCCCCTTGGGCGCGGCGGCGAAGTCGATGACGCCGGGTGCGGCGGTGATGTTCAGCTGGTCAAGCTCGCCGGCGGCCAGCTGCGGAAGCCGGGCAGCGGCGTTGAGGAACCGGTCTATTTCTTCCTCTTCGACCAGTCCGGCTGC
Source organism: Arthrobacter sp. Soil736 (assembly GCF_001428005.1). Lineage (GTDB taxonomy): Bacteria > Actinomycetota > Actinomycetes > Actinomycetales > Micrococcaceae > Arthrobacter. The sequence continues at coordinate 43,835 of NZ_LMSB01000017.1, read as the reverse complement.
GAGCGTGCGGAACTTGTTCACGTACTGCTCGCGGGCGAACGGCCGGGCGCCCAGCGGATGGGCGTCCGCCACGGCAATCTCGTCGGTGATGACGGTGCCGTCGGCCAGCGTGATCTCCACGGAGCCGCCGAATGCCTTCTCGGAGATGTCCGGGGAGTGATAGCGGCGGGTCCACTCCGGATCTTCCACCGTGGAAACCTTCTGCCACAGCTCCACGGTGTCCGGGCGGCCGGCGCGTTCGGGGGAGTAGGAATCCACGTGGTGCCATGAGCCGTCCTGCAGGGCCACGGAGAAGATGTAGGGGATGGAGTGGTCCAGGGTTTCGCGGCTGGCGGTGGGGCTGTACTTCTGCGGATCGTTCGCTCCGGAGCCGATCACATAGTGCGTGTGGTGGCTCGTCCTGATCAGCACGGACTTCACGTTGGCCGGGTCTGTGGCTTCCGGGTGCTCCTTGTGGAGCTTCCGGGCCAGGTCGATCCAGGCCTGGGCCTGGTACTCGGCGGAGTGTTCCTTGGTGTAGGTGTCCAGGATGGCGCGCTTGGCCTCGCCGGCTTCAGGAAGCGGAACCATGTAGGAGGCGTCCGGGCCGTCGAGCATCCAGGCGATCACACCGTCTTCGCCCTCATAGATCGGCACCGGGGACGTCTGGCCGCGCATGGACCGGTCAACCGCTTCGACGGCCATCTTGCCGGCAAACGCGGGTGCGTGCGCCTTCCACGTGGAGATCTCACCCTTCCGGGACTGACGGGTTGCCGTGGTGGTGTGCAGTGCCTGCCCCACCGACTGGAAGATCGTTTCGACGTCGAGCCCCAGCAGTGTGCCGATGCCGGCGGCGGCGGACGGACCGAGGTGCGCCACGTGGTCAATCTTGTGCTTGTGCAGGCAGATCGCCTTGACCAGGTTGACCTGGATCTCATAGCCGGTGGCGATGCCGCGGATGAGGTCCGCTCCGCTGGAGCCCACGTGCTGTGCCACGGCCAGGATGGGCGGGATGTTGTCGCCGGGGTGGGAGTAGTCGGCAGCCAGGAAGGTGTCGTGGTAGTCCAGCTCGCGGACCGCCACTCCGTTGGCCCACGCGGCCCATTCGGGGGAAACGCGCTCGCCGATGCCGAAGACCTTCGAGCCCTTGCCGTTGGTCGAGGGGCCATGGGTGAGGGCCTGTGCCCGCGCGGCGATGATCGGGGCGCGGTTCAGCGAGGCAATGGCTACGGAGGCGTTGTCGATGATGCGGTTGATCACCATATCGGTGACGTCATCCGTGACTGCCACGGGGTCGGCCGCCACCACGGCGATCTTGTGGGCGAGCTGGTCCTCGCGGGGGAGGTTTTCCTCGCTCTTGTACACGCGGACGTGGTGTTCCTTAACCATGGGGGCTCCTTGCTAATGAGGTTTATGGGTGGCTTTGACGTGGGAAAGGCTGCGGTGCAGGTGCATGGTGGTGGCGGCCTGGGCCAGCCGCGGGTTGCCGGCCGCTATCGCCTCGGCGATGGCGGCGTGTTCGGCAGCGGCGGCCGTTAGCCGCGCGTGGTCGTCGGCGGCCAGCCGGCGGACCCGGACCAGGTGCACCCGCAGGCTCCGCATGGCCTGCGCCAGGTAGGAGTTGGAGATGGCGGCATCGATCGCCGAATCGAGCCGGCCCACGAGCTCGTAGTAATCGTGGCGGGCCGGATCAGCGGCGCTGATGAGGGCCGGCGCCTCGAGCAACTCGCCCTGCAGCTGCAGAAAAACCGCGGCGTCACCGCGCTCGGCGGCCAGTGCGGCAGCTTTTCCTTCGAGCGTTTCACGGAGCTCGAACAGTTCGTCGATGTCCTCCAGCGAGATGTCGGTGACGACGACGCCGCGGCTGCCGGCCGTCGTCGTGAGTCCTTCGGCCGTTAGCCTGCTCAAGGCTTCGCGGAGGGGCGTCCGGGAAATCCCCAGCCGCTCGGACTGTTCCACTTCGGCCAGGACGGTACCGGGGCGGAGGCGCCACTCAATGATGTCGTCGCGTAGTGCCGCATACGCCCTGTCGCTGGCGCGCATCTCGCCTCCCTTCGTTGGTAGTCGCAATCAGTGTATACAGAAATCCCCGTTCAGCCCAGCTATTGGGGGAAAATAGCCGGAAATCATCGCGCTGTGTATACACAACCCTTGTTTGCGACCCGCCGCCGGGGATAGCATGGGCCGCAACACAACGTAGTGGACAGGAAATTTTCATGGTCACCAACAGCTACCGCGCCGCCTATGACCGAAGCCTCGCCGATCCCGACGGATTCTGGCTGGAGGCGGCCGAGCGGGTGTCCTGGTCGCAGGCCCCGCACCAGGCGGTGGACAGCACCCGCGCACCGCTTTACGGCTGGTACCCGGACGGCGTCCTCAACACTGCCTTCAACGCGCTGGACCGCCATGTCCTGGCCGGCCGCGGGGACCAGGACGCACTCATCTATGACTCCGCCGTGATGGGCAGCCAGCGGCGATACAGCTACGCCGAGCTCACCGACCTCGTGGCCAGGTTCGCCGGCGTCCTGAGGGCGCGCGGCGTGGGCAAGGGGGACCGCGTGGTGATCTACATGCCCATGATTCCGGAGGCCGCCATTGCCATGCTCGCAGCGGCCCGGCTGGGGGCAGTCCATTCCGTGGTATTTGGCGGATTCGCCCCCAAGGAACTGGCCGCCCGCATCAAGGATGCTTCCCCCGTGGCCGTCGTAACCGCTTCCGGCGGAATAGAGCCGTCACGCCGCGTCGAGTACCTGCCTGCGGTGGCGGAAGCCCTGGCGCTCGCAGGCGCGGAAGGCACCCCGGTCCTGGTCAAGGAACGGGACGGCTTCGACGCGCGGCGCACCGACTTTGCCGGGTGGCTGGACTGGGATGACGAAATGGCCCGGGCCGAACCGGCAGCGCCGGTCGGCGTCGCCGCCACGGATCCGCTCTACATCCTGTACACGTCCGGCACCACGGGGAGCCCCAAGGGGGTGGTCCGCGACAACGGCGGGCACGCGGTGGCCCTGAGCTGGACCATGGAAAACATCTACGGCGTCGGCCCGGGGGACGTGATGTGGACCGCGTCCGACGTCGGGTGGGTGGTGGGCCATTCCTACATCGTGTACGGTCCCCTCATTGCCGGGGCCACCACCGTGCTGTACGAGGGCAAGCCCGTAGGCACGCCCGACGCCGGGGCTTTCTGGCGTGTCATCGGTGACCACAAAGTCGACGTTCTGTTTACCGCGCCGACTGCACTGCGTGCCATCCGCAAAGCGGATCCCGATGCCGCCCTACTGCCCGGCTACGACACCTCCAGCCTCAAGACGCTCTTCGTCGCCGGTGAGCGGCTGGACACCGACACCTACTACTGGGCCGCGGAAGCGCTGGGCGTCCCGGTCGTGGACCACTGGTGGCAGACCGAAACAGGCTGGGCGATTTGCGCCAACCCCCGGGGCTTGGATGCCCTTCCCATCAAGCCCGGCTCACCCACGGTGCCGATGCCCGGCTTCAACCTCAGCATCGTGGATGCCGGCGGCGAAGTGGTGGAGGCTGGCGTGGAAGGCAACATCGTGCTGGGCCTTCCGCTGCCGCCGGGGACCCTCACCACGCTATGGGGAGACGATGACCGGTATGTCTCCTCCTACCTCCTGGCGTTTGAGGGCTGCTACACCACCGGTGACTCCGGATACCGGGACGAGGCCGGCTATGTCTTCGTGATGGGGCGCACCGACGACGTCATCAACGTTGCCGGACACCGGCTGTCCACGGGATCGATGGAGCAGGTCATCGGGCAGCACCCGGCAGTGGCGGAGTGCGCCGTCATCGGCGTGGCGGACCCCCTGAAGGGCCAGCGTGCCAGCGGCTATGTGGTGCTCAAGGCCGGAGTTGACGTGCCGGAGGACGCGCTGGCGCGGGAGCTTATCGCCCTGGTCCGGCGGGACATCGGGGCGGTGGCCGATTTCAAGCACGTTGCCGTGGTGGAGGCGCTGCCCAAGACCAGGTCCGGGAAGATCCTTCGAAAGACGATGCGGCAAATTGCGGACGGCGATGATTATGTGGTGCCGTCCACCATTGAGGATGCCGACGTGCTCGACCGGCTGATCGGAACCCTGCGTCCGGCGGCTGCCGGCGGCGCTGGTTGAGCTAGTCGAAACCTCAGGCGCGATCAGCGGCACTGCCTCAGGCGCGGGACCAGCGGTATTCGTTCTCGGGGCGCCCCGGTGCGCCGTAGCGGGCGGTTCTGGAGACGGTGCCGGCGTCGGCCAGATACTCCAGGTAGCGCCGGGCCGTCACGCGGGACATGCCCAGTGCCGTCATGACCTCTGTAGCTGAGACCGCCCCCGGCTGCTTCCGAATGAAATCGCGGACGGCGTCGAGGGTCGAGGGTGCGAGGCCTTTCGGAAGGGGAAGCTCCGATGGCGCCCTGAGGCTGGCAAAAGCCTGGTCGACGTCGCTCTGGGAGGCGGCGGCCTTGGCCGAGCCCGCCTCGGGGCTGGCAAGCTGCTCGCGGAACTGGCGGTAGCTGTCCAGCTTGTCCGCGAACGTGGCAAACGTAAATGGCTTGATGAGGTACTGCACCACGCCGATTGACACGGCGTTGCGGACGATCGCGAGCTCCCTGACTGCCGTGATGGCGATGATGTCGGCAAAGTGGCCGGAGGAGCGCATCCGGCGCGCGATATCGAGCCCGTGCAGGTCCGGGAGGTTCATGTCCAGGAGCACCAGTTCCACCGGGCTGCCGGCAGCGGCGAATTCCGTAAGCATCCGCAGCGCAGACTGTCCGTCGGGAGCGGTGCCCGCCAGGGTGAACCCCTCCAGCCTGCCGACGTACGCGGCATGGGCCGCCGAAGCAATCGGCTCGTCCTCGACGACGAGGACTCGGATGTCTGTCACGCGTGTTCCTCCGGGAGGCTGGGCGGGTCCGACGCGGGCAGCACAATGTGGAAGCGTGCCCCGCCGGTGCTGTCGGAATTGGTGATCGTCATCGTACCGGCCAGCCGCTGAACTGCCTGCTTCACGAGCGCCAGTCCGAGGCCGCGGCCGAAGGGCCCGGCGGCCTTCGTGCTGAAGCCATACCGGAAAACGTCGTCGATGGCATCCGGTTCAATGCCCTTTCCGGAATCCTGCACGGTGACCTCCAGTCCGCCGTCGTGTGAATCCACCCTCAGCTCCACGCGCCTGGGGGCAGGAGCCTCGGCGGCGGCGTCGATCGCGTTGTCCAGCAGGTTGCCGAGGATCGTGACGAGGTCCTGCACGGCGAGGCCGGCGGCACCCGTCGGCCCGGACGCTTCGATGACAAGTTCCACGCCCCGCTCATGGGCCTCAGCGGCTTTGCCCATGATGAGCGCGCTGATGACGGGTTCCTGCACGGAGTTCAGCATGTCATCCGTCAGCTGCTGGCTCAGCTCGAGATCCTTGGTAGCGAAGTCGAGGGCCTCTCCGGTGCGGCCGAGCTCGAGGAGAGAAACCATGGTGTGGAGCCGGTTCGCGTGCTCGTGGGTCTGGGCCCGCAGCGCGCCGGACAGCGTTCGCATGGTTTCGAGCTCGCTTCCCAGGGACTCGATTTCGGTGCGGTCACGGATCGTGGCCACTGTTCCGAAAACAGCCGGGCGCTGCCGCACGGGAGGGGAGTCCGGACCCACCGCCGGGCCCTGGTTCACGACGAGAACGCCGGAGTCGGTCAGATGGATCTCATCGTGGGCCGTGCGGCCCGACTCGAAGAGGCTTTTGAGGCTTGGCGCCAACGGGAGGTCCGCGAGGAAAGGAGTGTCCGACTGATCGCCGCCCGAGTGCGGCGCGAGCCCCAGCAGTTCAGCCGCCTGGTCGTTGTACATCACCACTCTTCCCTTGGGATCGATCAGTATGACGCCTTCGCGGACCGAGTGGAGCACGGATTCGTAGTACGCAAAGAGCTGCGCCAGCTGCTCGGGTCCCCAGCCGCGCGTTACCCTACGGAGATAGCGTCCGAGGAGCCATGACGTCAGCCATCCGCCCAGCAGGAGGGCGCCCGCGATGGCCAGCAGGGCCGGAATCCTGCCGGCTACCGCCACGTCAACGTTTCTGACAGTGACGCCGGCGGCGACCAGCGCTTTCACCGAGCCGTTCGCGTCCTTGACCGGAGCGATGGTGCGCACAGAGGGGCCAAGGGTTCCGGCCGTGATTTCAGTGAACACGTGCCCCTCAAGGGCAGCGGAGATTGAGCCGATGTACGGCTGGCCAATCTCCTCGTTCCGGGGGTGTGTCCAGCGTGTCCGGTCCGGCGCCATGATGGTGATGAAGTCGGCGTCGGCGTCATTCATCACTCGGAGCGCATAGGGCTGGAGCGTGGCCGAGGGATCACGGGAGGCCGCGGCCTGGAGCACCAGCGGGTTGTCGGCAATGGAGATAGCCACGGCGGCCATCCGGCGTCCGGCCTCGTCATACGTGCGGTCCCGGGCGTCCAGGAATGCGGCCGTTCCCACGACTGCGGTGAGCGCCAGCACGAACAGAAGGTTCGCCACGAACAGCCGCCTGGCAATGCTCCAACGGTGGATCACAACACCTCCTATGACCAATATGAACGCAACGGTGAGCCAAGTCACTCCATGCCTAATGATGGAAATCACAAAGGACCGACGCGAAGAGCCCAGAGACTGTGCCGAAGCGTCTTCCAGATTATCCATAAGGAGACACATCATGGCTTCTCAACGAGGAGAGTCGGCTGTACCGGCCAAGGCCGGGCGCAAAGGGCTGGACAAGTCCCACTATCTTTACATCGCCGTCATCGCCGCCGTTATCCTGGGCGCAGTGGTCGGACTGCTGTTCCCTGAGGTCGGCAAGTCCCTCAAACCGCTGGGAGACGGGTTTATCAAGCTCATCAAGATGATGATCGCCCCGATCATCTTCTGCACCATCGTTTTGGGTATCGGCTCCATCGCCAAGGCTGCAACCGTCGGCAAGGTGGGCGGCCTGGCCCTCGGTTACTTCGTCCTCATGTCGACCTTCGCGCTCGCCATCGGCCTCGTGGTCGGCAACCTCATCCACCCCGGTGAGGGCCTGAAGCTGGCGCCGTACGATCCCAACAAGAAGGCCGCCACGGACAGCACCGTTGACTTCCTCCTGGGCATCATTCCCGGCGACATTCCAGTGCTCCCCACCCTCCTTGCCGCCATCCTCCTAGGCTTCGCTCTGCAGAAGATGGGTCCGCAGGGCGCCCCCGTCCTCAAGGCCATCGGCCACGGCCAGGCGGTCGTCTTCCGGATCCTCATCATGATCATGTGGCTCGCCCCGGTGGGTGCTTTCGGTGCCATCGCGGCCGTTGTCGGTGCCACCGGCTTCCAGGCAATCGTGAGCATGTTCACCCTGATGGTCGCCTTCTACATCACCTGCGCACTCTTCATCGTCGTGATCCTCGGCGGCCTGCTGCAGGTGGTGGCCGGCGTGAACATCTTCAAGCTCATGAAGTACCTGGCCCGTGAATACCTGCTGATCTTCTCCACCTCCTCCTCCGAGGCCGCGCTGCCCCGCCTGATCGCCAAGATGGAGCACCTGGGTGTCTCCAAGCCGGTCGTCGGCGTCACGGTCCCCACGGGATACTCGTTCAACCTCGACGGCACCGCCATCTACCTGACCATGGCGTCGCTGTTCGTGGCCAACGCCATGGGAACCCCGCTGGACCTCGGCGCCCAGATCTCCCTGCTGATCTTCATGATCATCGCCTCCAAGGGCGCCGCCGGTGTCACCGGTGCAGGCCTCGCCACGCTGGCCGCCGGCCTCCAGGCCCATGCGCCCCAGCTGCTGGGCGGCGTGGGCATGATCGTCGGCATCGACCGCTTTATGTCCGAGGCCCGCGCCCTGACCAACTTCACCGGAAACGCCGTGGCCACGGTCCTGATCGGCACCTGGGTCAAGGAGATCGACGGCGAGCAGGTCGGGCGCGTCCTGTCCGGCGAAGAACCCTTCGACGAGCAGACCATGATCGCCGGCCACCACGAGGTCCCCGAGGTCCGCGAGGCCCCGGTGCAGCCCGTTCCGGCCAACGCCTAAAGTCCCGAATACCAAAGGCGCTCCGGCGCCGGCCAACCGCCCGTACAGGCCCAGCCTGTGCGGGCGGTTTGCGTGGGCGGAAGACCAACCTTCGACCTCAGGTAAAAGGTCAAGGCTCAAACGCCATCAAAAGTCAAGTTCCACGGAATGCCGTGTCGGGCGCTGTAGCCTTGGGTGGAAGCAGCATGGGCGCCGGGCAGATAGCGGCCCGGGCATTCAGCGGCAGAGAACAATCACCGTCATCGAAAGTGTGGATAGATACGTGAGCAGCGAACAGGGTTCAGCAACTCTGGAAGGCACGGAACTCGACCTGGAAGACGCCGTGATGGGTCCCACAGGACGTCCCTACCGCGAATTTCCGGAGCCCGCGCCGCTGTCCTCCCATGGACCGGCCCGCGTGATTGCCATGGTCAACCAGAAGGGCGGCGTGGGTAAGACCACGTCAACCATCAATCTCGCGGCTGCGCTGGCAGAATATGGCCGCCGCGTGCTCCTGGTGGACTTCGACCCCCAGGGCGCATTGTCCGCCGGGCTGGGAGTCAACCCCCACGAACTCGACCTGACTGTCTACAACGTCCTCATGGACCGCAAGGTGGACATCCGCGACGCCATCCACCAGACCGGCGTGGACAACGTTGACCTCCTGCCCGCCAACATCGACCTTTCCGCTGCCGAGGTCCAGCTGGTCAACGAGGTTGCCCGCGAACAGGTGCTCGACCGGGCGCTGAAAAAGGTTGAAGACGATTACGACGTCGTCCTCATCGACTGCCAGCCGTCCCTCGGGCTGCTCACCGTCAACGCCCTGACGGCCGCCCACGGCGTGATCATCCCGCTGATCTGCGAATTCTTCGCGTTGCGGGCCGTGGCCCTCCTGGTCGAGACCATCGACAAAGTCCAGGACCGCCTCAACCCGCGGCTGCAGGTGGACGGCGTGCTCGCCACCATGTACGACGCCCGCACCCTCCACAGCCGTGAGGTCATCACGCGCCTCGTCGAGGCCTTCGGCGACAAAGTCTTCGAGACCGTCATCAAGCGTTCCATCAAGTTCGCCGATGCCACCGTGGCCGCCGAACCGATCACCATCTACGCCGGCAACCACATCGGCGCCGACGCCTACCGCCGCCTCGCCAAGGAACTCATCTCGCGCGGCGGCGCGCCCTAGCCTGGATGACGGCTGAGTCGGCAACGCCGCTCGCGCAGCGCGGTCAGCAGTCGGACGCGGACGACGGCGGAGCCCCGCCGGAGGCGGTTAATCCACCGGAGGCCAGGAAGTCCGGCTTTGAGGTGCGGCTGGCCAACTTCACCGGTCCGTTCGACCTCCTTCTCGGCCTGATCTCCAAGCACCAGCTGGACATCACCGAGGTGGCACTGGCCACGGTGACCGATGAGTTCATCAAGTACATCCGGAACCTGCAGAAACTGGGGGAGGAGTGGGCGCTCGATGAAGCCAGCGAGTTCCTCGTCATCGCTGCCACCCTGCTGGATCTGAAGGCCGCACGCCTGCTTCCGGCAGGTGAGGTCGAGGACGATGACGACATCGCCCTGCTGGAGGCGCGGGACCTGCTCTTTGCGCGGCTGCTGCAGTACAAGGCGTTCAAGCAGGTGGCCGCCCTGCTGGATTCCACGCTCGAGCTGGAGGCCCGGCGGTACCCGAGGCAGGTGGCGCTGGAAGAGCATTTTGCGGCCATGCTGCCGGAGCTCGTCTGGAAGCACACGCCGCAGCAGTTCGCTGCCCTCGCCGAGACTGCACTGAAACCCAAGACGCCCGCGCCCACGGAAGTGGGGCTGGCCCACCTCCACGGCAGTCCCGTCAGCGTCAAGGAACAGGCGGAGCTGATCGGACTGCGCCTGCAGCAGGGCAGGCCGCTGTCGTTCCGCGCGCTGATTGCAGATGCGGAATCCACGCTGGTGGTGGTTGCCCGATTCCTGGCGTTGCTTGAGCTGTTCCGGGACCAGGTGGTGGCTTTCAACCAGCTTGCGCCGCTGGGCGACCTCACCGTCCGCTGGACGGCGCCCGGCGCCGAGTGGAGCAGCGACCACCTGACAGAAGAATATGAGGAGCAGCCGTGAGGAAAGCCGTGCAGGAACCGTCGTCGGATGACATGGGTAGCGGCGGCGCCGACGTCACGGCGTTGCCCGGCGGAGCACGGGCTGCCCTTGAGGCCGTGCTGATGGTGCTGGACCAGCCTGCATCAGCAACGGACCTCGCCGCCGGACTCAATCTGACCGTGGCCGCCGTGGAGGAGTTGCTGCTGGAACTGCAGCGCGAGTATGACGGCTATACTGTTAAAGCCCCGGATATGGAAATTGCCAGTAACGCTGGCTTCACCTCCAGCCCCCGGGGTTTTGAATTGCGGAATGTCGCCGGCGGCTGGCGCATCTACTCCAGGGCTGAATTCGCTGACGTCGTCGGTGCGTTCGTCCTGGAGGGACAGACGGCCAGGCTGACGCAGGCGGCGCTCGAGACGCTCGCCGTCATCGCGTACCGTCAGCCCGTTTCCAGGGCGGGGGTGTCTGCAATTCGCGGAGTCAACGTTGACTCTGTCGTGCGGACGCTGACCCAGCGGGGGCTGATCGAGGACACCGGAACTGAGCCGGAGTCAGGCGCTGTCCTGTACCGCACGACGTCGTATTTCCTTGAGCGCATGGGAATCGGCTCGGTGGCTGAGTTGCCTCAGCTTTCTCCGCACCTTCCGGGGCTTGAAGGAATTGAAGAGTTCTACGACGCCGGAAGAATGTAGGCAGTTTTGCCTGCGCAACAGTATTTACCAGGGCAGATTTAATCTGCACGGCTGGCTAGTGTTGTCCTAGGACAACCGTTGCCGGTCAACATAACGAAGGACGGGTCATGACACAGGCGGGACGCCAGGGTTCACCACGTAACAGTTCAGGACGTAAAGGTCCGGAACGAAAGTCAGCGGGCAGCGCAGGACGCGGTGCCCCCAGCCCCCGGGGCGGCGGATTTGGCGCCGGCCAGCGGGACTTCTCCAAGGGCGGCGACCGCCCGTACAAGGCGCCCAAGCCGCGCGAGGAGCGCTTCATCGATCCCGACGAAGCAGCCGCCGCGCAGGCGGGCCGGCCTGCCGCGGGCGACTGGAAGTCCGGTGCCAAGCCGGCAGCCCGGAAGCCCGGAGCCCGCAAGCCGGGGGCAGGAAAGGCGCCCGGCACTCCCGGCGCGCCCAAGGCCAAGCCGCGCTCCGCCGCGGCCAAGACCTTCGGTACGCGCGCGTTCGGCGGCGAACGGTTCGGCCAGAACCTCGGCGCCGTCCGCAAGCCTTCGCGCAAGCGCGGCCCCAGCGGGCCCGTGCCGCAGTCCGAACTGCACGACGCCGACGGCGTACGCCTGCAGAAGGTCATGGCCCAGGCCGGAGTTGCTTCCCGGCGCGTCTGCGAAGAAATGATCGCCGAAGGCCGCGTGGAAGTCGACGGCCAGGTAGTCACCGAGCTTGGTGTCCGCGTCGATCCCAAGACATCCGTTATCCACGTGGACGGCCTCCGCATCCAGCTGGATGAGTCCCTCGTGTACATGGTCTTCAACAAGCCCAAGGGCGTCGTGTCCACCATGGAGGACCCGGACGGGCGTCCCTGCATCAGCGACTTTGTCCGCAACACGCATGGTGAGCGGCTCTTCCACGTCGGCCGCCTGGACGTCGCCACCGAGGGCCTGCTGCTGCTGACGAACGACGGCGAACTGGCCAACCGCCTGACGCACCCTTCCTACGAGGTTCCCAAGACGTACCTGGTCCAGGTCCGGGGGCCGTTCCCGCAGGGAATCGGCGCGCAGTTGAAGGCCGGCGTTGAACTCGAGGACGGGTTCGCCTCGGTGGACTCGTTCAAACTGGTGGACTCCACACCGGGCCACGTGCTGATCGAGGTTGTCCTGCACTCCGGCAAGAACCGGATTGTGCGCCGGCTTTTCGACGCCGTCGGGTTCCCCGTGCTGCGCCTGGTGCGCGTCAAGGTGGGCCCCATCGGCCTGGGCGACCAGCGCCAGGGGAGCATCCGCAACCTCGGCAAGCAGGAAGTCGGCCACCTGCTGGCATCCGTGGGGCTGTAGGGCATGTCTGCTTTCCGCACGCACGGCCGCGGGCACCTCAACGGCCCGGTCGCCGTGATCGGCACCGGGCTGCTCGGCGCGAGCATCGGACTCGGCCTCCGCGGCCGGGGTGTCGCCGTGTACCTCTCGGACCCGTCGCCCACCAACCAGGCGGTTGCCGTGGACATCGGCGCCGGCCTGCCTCTGGAGGCACTGGGCCAGGAGCAGCCGGAACTCGTCGTCGTTGCGGCTCCGCCGGACGTCACGGCGGACGTCGTGGAGCGTGCCCTGGCCGACTACCCGGAGGCCACCGTGGTAGACATCGCCAGCGTCAAGGCGGCCATCCTGGACGAACTGCGCCGCCGGGGCGTGGACCTGGCGCGGTACGTCGGGACCCACCCCATGGCAGGGCGCGAGAAGTCCGGGCCTGTCGCCGCCCGCGGCGAGCTCTTCACATCCATGCCCTGGGTGGTGTGCCCCTCCGAGGAGTCTTCCCCGGGGGCGCTGCAGGCCGCGCGTGCGCTGGCCGGTGACCTCGGCGCCGTCGTCTCGCAGTTCACTGCGGACGAACACGACGAAGCCGTGGCGCTCGTATCCCACCTGCCCCAGGTCATGTCGTCGCTGCTGGCCAGCCGGCTGCAGGGCACTCCGCTGCACGCGCTTTCCCTCTCCGGAAACGGGCTGCGGGACGTCACCCGCATCGCCGCCAGCGATCCCACGCTCTGGGTACAGATCCTGGGGGCCAACGCGGAAAAGGTCGTTGGCATCCTGCACGGAGTCCGCGAAGACCTGAACAGGCTGATCGGCACGCTGGAGGATCCCACTGCCCCGGGAGCCCGCCTGGACCTGGCCCAGCTGATCAGCGAAGGCAACGCAGGGCAGGCGCGGATCCCCGGCAAGCACGGCGGGCCGCCGCAGGCGTATTCCTGGCTGACGGTCCTGGTGGACGACAAGCCGGGCCAGATCGCACGGCTCCTGACGGAGATCGGCGAGATCGGCGTCAACGTGGAGGACCTGCGGCTCGACCATTCATCCGGCCAAAACGTCGGCATGGTGGAACTGTCCGTTCTCCCCAACAGGCACGATCTCCTGATCGAGGCCCTCAATGACCGCGGATGGCGGGTACTGCAGTAAATGACACAGGAACTGATTGATACTTTGCCTGCCCTGCGCCTGGGCCGGCCCCTCGTTGTCGCCATCGACGGGCCGTCCGGATCCGGAAAGTCGAGCGTCAGCAAGGAAGTGGCCCGCCGGCTGAACCTGGCCTACCTGGACACGGGCGCCATGTACCGGGCGCTGACCTGGTTCTGCCTTGACCGGGCCATCGACCTCACCGACGCAGCGGCCGTAGAGCTTGCGGCCGAAGAACTGCCGCTCGACATCAGCACCACTCCGCATGAAGAGTATGTGCGGGTGGACGGCGCCGACGTCACCGAAGCCATTCGGGAACCGGAGATCTCCTCCGCGGTCAGCGCCGTGGCCACAACGCTGGGAGCCCGGACGGAACTCATCCGGCGCCAGCGCGCGCTGATCGAAAAGCACCACCGCCGCATGGTGGTGGAAGGCAGGGACATCACCACCGTCGTCGTGCCCGGTGCGCAGGTGCGCATGCTGCTGACCGCAAGCGAGGAAGCCCGCCTGCGCCGCCGCGGCATCCAGCTCGGCGGCACGCAAAGCGCAGAACAGCTGGCCGCCCAGGTGATCCAGCGCGATGCCAGGGATTCAACCGTGGTGAACTTCACCCAGGCCGCGGACGGCGTGGTCACCCTGGATTCGTCGGAGCTGGACTTCGAGGAAACCGTGGCCGCGGCGCTGCGGATTGTCACCAAGGTCATCAACCATGAGTGACGCCTCTGGCGCCGCTGGCAACAGTGTTCCCGGCAGCGGTGTTCCCGGGGCCTGGACCATGGGATGGAGCCGGCCCGTGGGCTGGTTGCTGGACCACGTCATCTACCGGACCTCCGTCACGGGGCGCGCCAACGTGCCGGCCGACGGCCCGGTGATCTTCGCAGGCAACCACATCAGCTTACTGGACGGCCCGGTGATGTTCGGCGCATCCCCGCGCCCCATGCACATCCTCGTCAAACAGGAGATGTTCAAGGGATTCCTGGGGCGCGTGCTGAGGGCTTCCGGCCAGCTTCCGGTGGACCGCGCCGGGGACCGGTCCGCGCTTCAGCTCAGCAAGGCAGTGCTCGACGCCGGCCGTTGCGTCGGGATTCTTCCCGAAGGCACGCGGGGGAGCGGCAAGGCCTCCGGAATCAGCAACGGAGTGGCATGGCTCGCCCTGAACTCCGCGGCAGTGGTGGTCCCCGTGGCCATCCTCGGCACGCGGAAGGGCGGCGAACACCTGGACACGGTACCCCGGCCCGGCCGGAGACTGCACGTCAGCTTCGGCGAGCCCATCAGCGTAGGCCGAAAACCCAACGAAACCGGGCGTGCTTCAATGGACAGGGCGGGAATGGATATCCGCGCTGCGCTGGCGAAACACGTCCAGGACACCATTTACCTGAGCGGGCAGGCTTTGCCCGACGCGGAATTCCCGCAAGAACGTTCCAACGCAGTAGCCGGGTCGCCGGCAGATCACCACTAAGGAAAGTGCAATGAGCGATACGACTCAAACCTCCGGCCTCTCGGGCGCCGGCGAAGACGAATACACGCCCACCGGCACCGACCAGGTGGCTGAGCATCTCGCAGCCCTGGACGATGACGAGGCGGAGCTCCGCGCGGCCTCCCTCCGGGCCGGGCTGGACGACTACGAACTCGACGAGGAAGACGCAGCGCTGCTCAGCGGCCGCTACGACGACGAGGATCTTGAAGGTCCGGTCAAGCTCGATCCCGTGCTGGCCATCATCGGCCGCCCGAACGTGGGCAAGTCCACCCTTGTCAACCGCATCCTGGGCCGCCGCGAGGCCGTCGTGGAGGACACCCCGGGCGTGACCCGCGACCGCGTGATGTACTCCGCCCACTGGAACGGCCGTAACTTCACCGTGGTGGACACCGGCGGCTGGGAGCACGATGCCCGCGGCATTCACGCCCGGGTGGCGGAACAGGCCGAAATGGCCGTGGAGCTGGCCGACGCCGTACTGTTCGTCGTTGACTCCGCCGTGGGCGCGACTGCCACGGACGAAGGCGTCATGAAGATGCTGCGCAGGAGCAAGAAGCCGGTCATCATGGTCGCCAACAAGGTGGATGACTTTGCCCAGGAAGCCGATTCCGCCACGCTCTGGGGACTGGGATTCGGCGAGCCGTATCCCGTGTCCGCCCTGCACGGCCGCGGCGTCGCCGACCTTCTGGACCATGTCATGGACACGCTGCCGGAATTCTCCACCATCGAGGGCCTGGAACGCTCCGGCGGCCCCCGGCGTGTGGCCCTGATCGGCCGCCCGAACGTAGGCAAGTCATCGCTCCTGAACAAGCTGGCCGGCTCCGAGCGCGTAGTGGTGGACAACACTGCCGGCACGACGCGTGACCCGGTGGATGAATTCATCGAGCTGGGCGGCCGTACCTGGCGCTTCGTCGACACGGCCGGCATCCGGCGCCGCCAGCACATGGCCCAGGGCGCCGACTTCTACGCCTCCCTGCGGACCCAGAGCGCGCTCGAAAAGGCGGAGGTCGCCGTCGTGCTCCTCGCGGTGGACGAGGTCCTCAGCGAGCAGGATGTCCGCATTCTCCAGCTGGCTATCGAATCCGGACGAGCCATGGTGCTGGCGTTCAACAAGTGGGACCTGCTGGACGACGAACGCCGCCGGTACCTTGAGCGCGAAATCGAGCAGGACCTGGCGCACGTTGAGTGGGCGCCGCGGGTCAACATCTCGGCCAAGACCGGCTGGCACAAGGACCGCCTCGTGCCCGCACTGGACCTCGCCCTCGAAAACTGGGACAAGCGCATCCCCACCGGACGGCTCAACGCCTTCCTGGGCGAACTTGTGGCCGCCCACCCGCACCCGGTCCGCGGCGGCAAGCAGCCCAGGATCCTCTTCGGCACCCAGGCCTCCAGCCGGCCGCCGAAGTTCGTCCTGTTCACCACCGGGTTCCTGGACCCGGGATACCGCCGGTTCATCACCCGGCGGCTGCGCGAAACGTTTGGTTTCGAGGGCACGCCCATCGAAGTCAACATGCGTGTCCGCGAAAAACGGGGTAAGAAGCGTTAATTAGGACACACCGGGCCCGTGGCGGGTGAAAATGTCACGGGCACCCTCCGGAATCGTGTAAGCTTTTGGAGGTGGTTCGGCCGGACTGCTTAGGTGAAATTCTTCTGAACTTCACTGAAGCGGAGAACGGCAGAACTGACGGGCTGTAGCGCAGCTTGGTAGCGCACTTGACTGGGGGTCAAGGGGTCGCAGGTTCAAATCCTGTCAGCCCGACCAAAGAAAACCCCGCCAATCCGGTATCGGATTGGCGGGGTTTTTTTGTTGTCCGGAGTCCGCCGCGCCGGCACCCCCATGGAACGGCCCTATTTGAGGAAGCGGGAGGTCCTGCGGTCTGCGAGGATCTTGCCCTTGGTCTGGCACGTGGGGCAGTACTGGAGCGCGGTGTCGGCGAAGGACACTTCACGCACGGTATCGCCGCAGACCGGGCACGGCAGGCCGGTCCGGCCATGAACGCTCATTGCGTTCCGCTTCGTATCCTTCAGGTCGGCGGGGGCCTTGCCTGTGGCCTCCTTCACCGCCGCTCCCAGGACACTGTGGATGGCGTCGTACAGGACCCGCACGCTCTCCTGGTCCAGCGAACTGGCGATGGCAAATGGCGAGATTCTTGCCGCGTGCAGGATTTCGTCGCTGTAGGCGTTGCCGATGCCGGCCATGACGCCCTGGCTCCGCAGCACGCCCTTGATCTGCTGCGAATGGGACGCGAGGATCTCCGCGAACTGCCCGGGGCCGAATCCGGGGTCCAGCGGATCGGGCCCCAGCCCGGCAATTCCCGGAACGTCGCGGGGATCACCCACCACGTAGACCGCCAGGCTCTTCTTGGTTCCGGCTTCAGTCAGGTCGACGCCGACATGATGGCCGTCCGCTCCGGCGAACCCGATCCGGGCGGCGATGGGGCCCTTTCCCGGACGAAGCGGAGCCGCTGAGGGGGATTCCGTGTACCGGACCCAGCCCGCCCTGGCGAGGTGAAAGACGAGGTGCAGCCCGTCGGCGTCGATGCTGATGAATTTACCGAAGCGTTCCACGCCGGTGACGGTGCGGCCCACCAGGGCCGTGTAGGGCGGGTCGGCCGTCTTGAGCACGGCCACGGACAGCACCTGGAGCTTCTCCAGCACTGTGCCCCGCAGGCGCCCGCTGAGGAACGACGTCAGACCGGCCACTTCCGGTAGTTCTGGCATGCCACCACTTTGCCACAGCCGGACGGCGGATTGGGCGTTCCGGCCGCGTCCGGTGGCTGTGGAGTTGTGCATATACTTTCAGCGGTGGCTTGTTCCCTACGCCTCCGTTGACATTGGTGATAAACCCGATGAAAGGCCCCTGATGAGCAACATTCCCTCTGATCTGTCCTACACCGCCGAGCACGAATGGGTGTCCGCTCCGAATACTGACGGTGTGGTCCGCGTGGGGATCACCGACTTCGCCCAGGATGCACTCGGGGACGTCGTTTACGCCCAGATGCCGGAAATCGGAACCACCGTTAAGGCAAACGACGTCATCGGCGAGGTTGAGTCCACCAAGAGCGTGAGCGACATTTACGCTCCGGTCTCGGGCGAGATTGTGGCCCGGAATGACGCGCTGGACACCGATTCGGCCCTGATCAACTCCGATCCCTACGGCGACGGCTGGCTCATCGAGGTCAAGCTCGCCGAAGCTGACGCAGTGGACTCCCTGCTCAGTGCATCCGAGTACGAACAGCAGGTAGGCTAAAGCTAACCAGTCCCGCTGACCGGCCATTGAATCCAATGGCTGGCCAGCAGGCGGTAAACCGGATTTGCCGGGCATTTCCGGACGGTATGCGTTGATTGCAGGGGGACATCTGCAACGAAGGAGGAGGATTCCATGGTTGGCGGCGAACAGAACCACACCAACAGCGATTACGGCACGGGCGTGGGCAGGGCTTCGGAGACAACCTCGATCAACCTCACTCCCGTTCGTGATGAGCCCACGATCGTACCTAAGCTCTCCCCGGAGGAACGCGCCGCGGTTGAGGCGTTGCCTTTCGGCTCTGCGCTGCTTGTGGCCCACAGCGGGCCAAACTCGGGTGCCCGATTCCTGCTTGACTCCGACGTCACCACGGCCGGGCGGCACCCGGACGCCGACATCTTCCTCGACGACGTGACGGTTTCCCGCCGCCACGTTGAGTTCCGGCGAACGGCCCGGAGCTTTGAGGTGGTGGACACCGGCAGCCTGAACGGCACATACGTTAACCACGACCGCGTGGACAGCGTGGAACTGAAGTCCGGAAACGAAGTCCAGATCGGCAAATTCCGACTCACCTTCTACCTGAGCCCTGCCCGCGCAGCAGGACGCGTCTGATTCGGAGCGGCTGCCTGTGGCAATGGCACAACCGGAGCGCCGGGGACCCCTGGTCCTGAACATCGGGGAAGTTCTCGCTCAGTTGAGCGATGACTTTCCGAGCATGACCGCGTCCAAAATCAGGTTCCTCGAGGAAAAAGGACTCATCAATCCGCGGCGCACGCCCGCGGGATACCGGCAGTATTCGGACAGCGCCGTCGAGCGCCTCCGCTTCGTCCTCTCGCTCCAGCGGGACCAGTACCTGCCGCTGAAGGTGATCAAGGACTACCTTGACGCGATAGACCGCGGGGAACGCCCCGAGAACCTCCCGCCCGGCGTGACGGTGTCCCCGCGGATCGTGTCCGATGAGCTCGCCGCTGAACTGCAGAACAAGGCCCGCAAGCTGAGCGAGGAACAGTTGCGGGCAGAGTCCGGGGCCAGCGTTCCGCTCCTGCAGTCCCTGCTGAGCTTCGGCCTGATCGGCCACACCAACGGCAAGTTCGACGAGCACGCCCTGCAGGTGGCCCGAGCGTGCGTCCAACTGGAGGGACACGGCCTGGAGCCCCGGCACCTGCGCCCCTTCCAGGCGGCTGCCGAGCGGGAATTCGGCCTGGTGGAACGCGCCGTTGCCACGCTGACGTCGCGCAAGGACGCGGCATCGCAGGCACGGGCCGCCGAGGCAGCCCGTGAAATCAGCGACCTCTGCCTGACACTGCACCGGGCGCTGGTCCAGGACCGTATTTCGCGGATGGAAATCTGATGATCGAAGTAGAGATTGTGGGCGTACGGATCGAGTTGCCCTCCAACCAGCCTCTGGTTCTGCTTCGGGAGATCCACGGTGAACGGCACGTGCCGATCTGGATCGGCACGCCGGAAGCAAGTGCGATCGCCCTTGCGCAACAAGGCGTGGTGCCGCCGCGGCCCATGACCCATGACCTCCTTGTCGACGTCGTGGAAACCTTGGGGCACGCCGTGGTCAGCGTGAACATCGTGGCGGTTGAAGACAACATCTTTTACGGCCAGCTCCAGTTCGACAACGGCGCCACAGTCAGTTCCCGGGCTTCGGATGCCCTGGCCATTGCCCTTCGGGCGAAATGCCGCATCTGGTGCGCCGACTCCGTCATGGATGAGGCCGGCGTGAGGATCACCGAACACGACGACGGCGAGGACACCGAGCCCGGCCCCACCGTGGACGAAGAACGCGAACTGCGCAGGTTCCGTGAGTTCCTGGATGACGTGGAACCCGAGGACTTCGACGGCTGAAGGTCACGTTAAGGTTAAAGTTGAGGCTGAATCTTTCGACACGCCCCAACAATGACCCGAACGTCTTTGACCTTGGGCCGTGGCAGGCCTAACGTCGAAGGTACCAAGTTCCCATTGCGTACAACAGCCGCGCAAGTCACACTGGAAAGTGCTACTCCGGCCAAATTACATGCGTGATCTTCATGCCTGTAGAAGCTGTTGCGGCAAGTTCCCCAAGGGGAGCTCATGACAAGGAGGATCCACGTGAGTCCGAAAGGCGAAGCAGGCGAGCTAAAGCAGCCCTCCACGGCCGGCGTAGCTGTGCCCGCGAGCGGCGCTCAGGGCCTTCTCTTCACTGAGGACCTCCCCGTCCTTGACGAGGACGCCGGCTACCGCGGCCCCACGGCCTGCAAGGCAGCCGGCATCACGTACCGGCAGCTGGACTACTGGGCCCGCACCGGACTGGTGGAACCTGCCGTGCGCGGCGCTGCCGGCTCGGGTTCGCAGCGGCTCTACGGCTTCCGTGACATCCTCGTGCTCAAGGTCGTCAAACGGCTCCTGGACACCGGCGTCTCCCTCCAGCAGATCCGCTCCGCGGTGGAACACCTGCGCGAGCGCGGCGTGGAGGATCTGGCCCAGATCACCCTCATGAGCGATGGCGCGAGCGTCTACGAATGTACCTCCGCAGATGAGGTCATTGACCTCGTCCAGGGCGGACAGGGCGTGTTTGGCATTGCCGTGGGCCGGGTTTGGCGCGAGGTTGAAGGAAGCCTGGCGTCCCTGCCCAGTGAGCACGCAAGCGAGCAGACGTTTCCCGACGACGAATTGAGCAAGCGCCGGGCAGCCCGCAAGATCGGCTAGGCATTCCCCGGAATCCAGCACGCACGGCGAAGGCCGCCTCCCCGTCGGGGAGGCGGCCTTCGTTCATTTCGGCCTGCCGGGGAAAGCTCCCTGCCGGGGAAAGCCCGGACCTCAGCGGTGGCTGCGGCTGCGGCTGCCCTTGTTCAGCGACATCAGATTGCCGAGCAGCGTGTCGTAGAGGCCGGCCGCGGACTTGGCGGAGTCGCCGGGCCAATGATGCACGGAGTGTGCGGCGCCCTGGATCTGCTGCCAGTTGGCCTGTTCCGGGATGTGCGGCGCCAGCAGGAGGTCACCGAACATGGACTTCATTTCGGCGAGCCGGAACGCGTGCTCGGAGGATCCGGTCCGGACCCGGTTGGCCACGATGCCCGCAGGGGAAAGATTGGGGGCGAACTCCTGCCGGAACAGCTGGATGGCGCGCATGGTGCGCTCCGTGCCGGCAACCGAAAACAGTCCCGGCTCGGCAACCAGGGCCACCTTGTTGCTGGCCGACCACGCCATTCGGGTCAGGCCGTTCAGGGACGGCGGGCAGTCCACCAGGACCAGCTCATACTTGTCTGCGCCGGCCAGGACCGTGGAGAGCCTGCGCAGGTCCCTTTTGCCGAGATCGGGGCGGTCATAGATTCCGGTGTAGGCAGATCCCACGGCCACATCCAGCACGGCGGGGCCGGAGCCGTTGCTTTCCGCACGCCCGATCCAGCCGCTGGGGACGACGTTCTCAAGAAGCCGGGCCTTGCGCGGGCTCCTGAGCATCCTTCCGATATCCAGGTTGTCGGTTGGCTGCACTCCGAGGGCAGTGCTGGCGTCGGCATGCGGATCGAGGTCCACCACGAGCGTGGGAATGCCTGCGGCCAGTGCCGCAGACGCCAATCCGGTTGTGACCGATGTCTTGCCGACACCGCCTTTGAGGCTGCTGATGCTGACTACTTGCACTTGAAAGACCAATACCTAACGCCGGTTGCCGTGTTGGGGTAGTTTCCGTTCCGGTACTGCCGGAACCGGGGACAGGCTTCCGCCGCCCCACTCATCATATGTTGACCCCGTCCGGAATCCGTCCTTATCAGGCCCGGCATGGCTCATCGCGGAGCAGTTCCGGCGCCAGCGGAACGCAGGAGTGAATGTGGTCCCGAGATGACGGATAATTCTGTGATGGTGGACACAATGATTTGTGTTTCAATGCGCCCGTCTTACACACTGTGACCACTTACCGATACACCCGCAATGATGCAGGAGAAGTATGTTTTCCAAGATTCTGGTGGCCAACCGCGGCGAAATCGCTATCCGCGCTTTCCGCGCCGGCTATGAGCTCGGCGCTAAAACAGTCGCCGTGTTCCCCAACGAGGACCGCAACTCGATCCACCGCCAGAAGGCCGACGAGGCGTATCTGATCGGTGAAGAGGGCCACCCCGTCCGCGCCTACCTGGACGTCGACGAAGTGGTGCGCGTGGCCAAGGAGTCCGGGGCCGACGCCATCTACCCCGGTTACGGCTTCCTTTCCGAAAACCCCGACCTTGCCCGGGCCGCGAAAGCCGCCGGCATCACCTTCGTCGGGCCGCCGGCCGAAGTCCTCGAGCTCGCCGGCAACAAGGTCGCAGCCCTGGAGGCCGCCCGCAAGGCCGGCGTCCCCGTCCTCAAGTCCAGCCAGCCCTCGAAGGACCTCGACGAACTGATCGCAGCCGCGGACGAGATCGGCTTCCCGATCTTCGCCAAGGCCGTGGCCGGCGGCGGCGGACGCGGCATGCGCCGGGTGGACACCCGCGATGCACTGCCCGAAGCCCTGCAGTCAGCCATGCGCGAGGCCGACGCCGCATTCGGCGATCCCACGATGTTCCTTGAGCAGGCCGTGCTGCGCCCGCGCCACATCGAGGTGCAGATCCTGGCGGACGCCGAGGGCAACGTCATGCACCTCTTCGAACGTGACTGCTCCATTCAGCGGCGCCACCAGAAGGTGATCGAGATCGCTCCGGCCCCCAACCTGGACGAAGGCATCCGGCAGGCGCTGTACCGCGACGCCGTGAAGTTCGCCAAGGCCCTCAACTACGTCAACGCCGGAACGGTCGAGTTCCTCGTGGACACCGTGGGGGAGCGCGCCGGTCAGCACGTGTTCATCGAAATGAACCCCCGCATCCAGGTGGAGCACACCGTCACGGAAGAGGTCACCGACGTCGACCTCGTCCAGGCACAGATGCGGATTGCCTCCGGTGAAACGCTGGCAGACCTCGGCCTCTCCCAGGAAACCGTCTTCCTCAAGGGCGCGGCGCTGCAGTGCCGCATCACCACCGAGGACCCGGCCAACGGCTTCCGCCCCGACGTCGGAAAGATCACCGGCTACCGCTCTGCCGGCGGTGCCGGCGTCAGGCTCGACGGCGGCACCGTCTACTCGGGTGCCGAAATCAGCCCGCACTTTGACTCAATGCTCGTGAAGCTCACGTGCCGCGGCAGGGATTACCCCGCAGCGGTGGCCAGGGCGCGCCGTGCCCTGGCGGAGTTCCGTATCCGCGGCGTGTCCACCAACATCTCCTTCCTGCAGGCCGTGCTGGACGATGCCGACTTCATCGCCGGCAACGTGGCAACGTCGTTCATCGACGAGCGTCCCGAGCTGCTGAAGGCCCGCGTTTCCGCCGACCGCGGCACCAAGCTGCTGACGTGGCTCGCCGAGGTCACTGTCAACAAGCCCAACGGCGAGCTCAAGGTCCACACCGATCCGGCCACGAAGCTGCCCGCGGTGGCCGGCCACGAGCCGCAGGCCGGCTCACGCCAGCGGCTGCAGGAGCTCGGACCGGAAGGGTTTGCCCGCGCCCTGCGCGAGCAGACGGCGGTGGCGGTCACCGACACCACCTTCCGCGACGCCCACCAGTCGCTGCTGGCCACCCGCGTGCGCACCAGGGACCTGGTTGCCGCCGGCCCCGCAGTCTCCTCGCTGCTGCCCGGGCTGCTCTCCGTCGAGGCCTGGGGCGGCGCCACCTACGACGTCGCCCTGCGCTTCCTGGGCGAAGACCCCTGGGACCGCCTCGCGGCACTGCGGAAGGCATTGCCGAACATCTGTCTGCAGATGCTGCTCCGCGGCCGGAACACGGTGGGCTACACGCCGTACCCGGAAGAGGTCACCGAGGCGTTCGTGAACGAGGCGGCCGCCACCGGCATCGACATCTTCCGGATCTTCGACGCCCTGAACGACGTCAACCAGATGGCACCTGCCATCCGCGCCGTCCGCGCCACCGGAACGGCCGTCGCCGAAGTCGCACTTTGCTACACGGCCGACATGCTGGACCCGGACGAGAAGCTCTACACCCTGGACTACTACCTGGAGCTGGCGCAGAAGATCGTCGACGCCGGAGCCCACATCCTCGCGATCAAGGACATGGCCGGACTCCTGCGGCCTGCCGCCGCCGCGAAACTCGTGACGGCGCTCCGGGAACGGTTCGACCTCCCCGTCCACCTGCACACCCACGACACCGCCGGCGGACAGCTCGCCACGTTGCTCGCCGCGGTTGATGCGGGCGTCGACGCCGTGGACGTCGCCTCGGCGTCCCTGGCCGGGACCACCAGCCAGCCGTCGGCTTCCGCGCTGGTCGCGGCGCTGGCCCACACCGAGCGGGACACCGGGCTGAGCCTCGCCAACGTCAGTTCGCTGGAACCCTACTGGGAAGCAGTGCGCCGGGTCTACGCTCCGTTCGAGTCCGGCCTTCCGGGCCCCACAGGCCGCGTGTACCAGCACGAAATCCCGGGCGGGCAGCTCTCGAACCTCCGGCAGCAGGCCATGGCCCTGGGCCTGGGCGAGCGCTTCGAGGCGATCGAGGACATGTACACCGCGGCGGACCGCATCCTGGGCCGCCTGGTCAAGGTGACGCCGTCCTCCAAGGTGGTGGGCGACCTCGCCCTGCACCTCGTGGGGCTCAACGCCGACCCGGCCGACTTCAACGAGAATCCGCAGAACTACGACATCCCGGACTCGGTCATCGGCTTCCTGTCCGGCGAGCTCGGCGATCCTCCCGGTGGCTGGCCGGAGCCCTTCCGCACGAAGGCCCTGCAGGGCAGGAGCATCAAGGTCCGCGACGCCGAGCTCAGCGCCGAAGACAGCGCAGCGCTCCGCGGCGATTCGAAGACCCGGCAGCAGACGCTGAACCGGCTGCTCTTTGCCGGTCCCACGAAGGACTACCAGAAGAGCGTGGAAACGTACGGCAACGTCTCTGTCCTGGATACGCGGGACTACCTCTACGGCCTGCAGCGCGGCGAGGAGCACGTCATCCAGCTGGAGAAGGGCGTCCGCCTCATCGCTTCGCTGGAGGCCGTCTCGGAACCGGACGAGAAGGGCATGCGCTCGGTCATGTGCACGCTCAACGGCCAGTCCCGGCCGGTCCTGGTGCGCGACAAGTCCGTGGTCAGCAACGTGAAAGCCGCGGAGAAGGCCGACCCCGCCCAGCAGGGCCAAGTCGCCGCCCCGTTCGCCGGAGCCGTGACGGTCACCGTCAAGGCGGGCGACACCGTCAAGGCAGGCGACACCGTTGCCACCATTGAGGCCATGAAGATGGAGGCATCCATCACGACGCCGGTGGGCGGCAAGGTGACGCGGCTGGCCATTTCCGCTGTGGAACAGGTACAGGGCGGGGACCTGCTGCTCGTGGTTGAGTAGCCGCCGGCTCCGTAGCGGGGCAGTGCTCCTGCTCCCCGCGACTCCATACCGGTAGGCTGGAATCCTGAGTGAAGGCTGTGAGGGCGGCAAATGCCGCCCTCACAGCCTTCGCATACCGAGATGATCACACTGAGCGGGAGCCATGACGCAGACGAACACGCCCAAGCCCGCGCCGCGGCCCGACCGGAGTCCCAGGGCTGCACTTCCGGCGCCGCAGCAGAGCCCTGAGCAGATGAGCCCGGAGCAGATGAACGCAGAGCCGACAAATGCAGCCACTCCGGAGGCAGCCGCTCCGGAGGCAGCCGAAGGCGCGGCTCCCGCGGACGCCGTTGACGAAGTCACCGTCGACGAAGACGCTATTCAAGCAGACATGCCGGACGTTCCGCCGTCCGGCGAAATCAGCGTCGTGACCGTGTCCGACGCGCAGGACCGCACGTCTGCCGGGTCGCTGTCGGCCGTCAACAGCATTCCGCAGCCCGTCGCGGCACCAGCGATTCCGGCAGTCACTGCAGGACCAGGCCCCGTCGACGGACCGGGTGAGCCCGGTACCGCACCTGCATCAGGTCAGGCACCTGAACACGTGAGCGAACGCCGGGAACGCGCCGAAGGCCCGGAGCCGGCTGCGGCGCTGACCGCTGACCGCCTGCTGAACAGAACGGCGGCCCCGCCCGTCGAAGGCTGGCGCCGGTGGCTGTTCCAGGCGACCTTCGGCTACGTGAACCTGGGCGATCCGGACCGGATCCGGATCCAGCGCGCCATGGAACACCGGATCGCCATGCGCCTGGGGGAGCGGACGCGGTACGTGCCGGTCCTGTCCCGCAAGGGCGGCGTCGGAAAGACCACGGTCACCACCCTCCTGGGCATGGTGCTCGCAGACCTGCGCGAGGACCGCGTCATCGCCATGGACGCCAATCCGGACCGCGGAACGCTGTCGGACCGTTCTCCCGGCCGAGCGGACTTCACGGCACGCCAGCTGGTCAAGGACAGGTTCACGGTGAATTCCTTCGCACAGCTGTCCAACTACACCGCCCGGGACGGTTCGCGGCTCGACGTCCTGGCCTCGGACACCGATCCCATGGTGGCCCATGCGTTCGACGACGCCGATTACCGGGCCGTCACTGACATCCTCGGCCGCTACTACTCAATCGTCCTGACTGATTCCGGCACCGGCATGGTGCACTCCGTCATGAAGGGCACCCTCGAGAAGGCCGACGCCGTGGTCCTCGTCTCGGGCGGCAGCGTGGACGAAGCGCGGCTGGCCTCCGAGACGCTGTCCTGGCTGGAGGCCCACGGCCGCCAGGACCTGGTAGCCAAGGCCACGGTGGTCATCAACATGGCGGCAGGCGACCGGACACTGGTCAACATCGACGAGATCGAGCAGCACTTCCTGTCCCGGGTCAAGAATGTGGTCCGGATTCCGCACGACCGGCACCTTGCAGAGGGATCACGGATCCAGCTGAGCCAGCTCAGGCCCGCAACACGGGGTGCTGCCGTGGAGCTTGCCGCTTTGGTGATGGACGAACTCCAGCACGCCTGACATTCAGCGGGCGGCTTGGGATGTTGCAAGTGCTCTGGACGCTGCCGGGTGACGGTGCCAAGGTGAAGCAGTGCAGGTGAACAGTCCGGCACTGAAGCAACGGAGGTTGTCATGAATCTCGACGAACTGGTCTTCCACCCCTGGGTTGTTCAGGGGCCGCGCGACGTGCCTACCTTGGTCGGCGGCTCCGGGAGCTACGTCATCGACGCCAGCGGACGGCGCTACCTGGACTTCGGCTCGCAGCTGGTGTTCACCAACCTCGGTCACCAACATCCGCGCATCGTCGCTGCGATCAAGGAGCAAGCCGACCGTCTGTGCACGCTCGCACCCGGCCACGCGTCCGACGTCCGGGGCGAAGCGGCGCGGCTGATTGTGGAGGTCGCGCCGGAGCGCCTCGGGCACGTGTTGTTCACCACCGGCGGAACGGAGGCCATCGAGCACGCGGTTCGAATGGCGCGCCTTTACACCGGACGACCAAAGGTGCTCGCCGCCTACCGCTCGTACCATGGTTCGACGGCGGCATCGATCCACCTCACCGGAGACCCGCGCCGCTGGGCTTCGGACACCGGCGCGGCCGGTGCCGTCCACTTCTTCGGTCCGTTCCTGTACCGGTCGGCGTTCGGGTCGAGGACCCCGGAGGAAGAGTCCGAGCGGGCGCTCGCCCATCTCGAGCAGGTGATCCTCCTGGAAGGCCCGTCGACGATCGCCGGCCTGGTCCTGGAATCTGTGGTCGGCAGCTCGGGCGTCATCGTCCCACCAACGGGCTACCTGCGCGGGGTCCGCGATCTGTGCGACCGCCACGGCATCGTCTACATCGCCGACGAGGTGATGGTCGGCTTCGGCCGCACGGGAGCCTGGTTCGGCGTCGACCACGGTGGCGTGGCACCAGACCTGATGGCGTTCGCGAAGGGCGTGAACTCCGGGTACGTCCCGCTGGGCGGCGTGCTGGTCGGCGACGCGATCTACGAGGCGTTCACCAAACGCCCCTACCCCGCAGGCTTGACGTACAGCGGCCACCCACTAGCCTGCGCAGCAGCCGTCGGCGCCATCAATGCGATGCACGAGGAGGACACCGTCGCGGCAGCTGCCCGACTCGGCACGGACGTCCTTGGGCCAGGACTCAGGGAGCTTGCCGCGAAGCACGAGTCCGTCGGGGACGTTCGCGGCATCGGCGGCCTCTGGACCGTCGAACTGGTCCGCGACCGGCTGACCAAAGAGCCGCTCGTGCCCACAGGAGCCACTGGCCCGGCGAACGCGCCGATGGTCTCCTTCGCCAAGGCGTGCCTGGATCGGGGTCTGTTGCCGCTGACCATGGGCAACCGCGTCAATGTCGCGCCTCCCCTCAACGTGAACGACTCCGACGCCGCCGCGGGCCTGGCCATCCTGGACGAGGCACTGGCAGCAGCCGACGCATTCCTGACGTAACGGAACGTCGGTCCCGGCCACGGCCAGCAGATCGAACAGATTCAGAACCCGGATAGCTGACTGAACTACGACGCGCCGAACGTCCCGCCTGGCGAAGCCGGGGTGGGCTTCGGCGCCTTGTACATCTCGTCAATCACGTTCTCGAAGTCCTTCATGACCTGCGCCCGCTTGACCTTCATGGACGGGGTCAGGTGGCCGGACGCTTCGGTGAAGTCGCTGGGCACGATCCGGAATGCCTTGATGGCCTCCGCCTGCGATACAGACTGGTTCGCATGGTTGATCAGCTCCTGCACCGCCGCCTTCACCACGGCGTTGTCTGCCGCGTCGGTGACGGTGGTCTCCGCCGGCAGTCCGTGGCGCTGCAGCCACCCGGGAAGGGCTTCCTCATCGAGTGTCACCAGTGCGCCGATGAAGGGGCGGTTGTCGCCAACCACCAGCACCTGTGAGACCAGCGCGTCTGCGCGGATCTGGTCCTCGAGCTGGGCGGGCACCACGTTCTTGCCGCCGGCCGTCACAATGATTTCCTTCTTCCGGCCGGTGATCGTCAGGAAGCCGTCGCCGTCGAGCTGGCCGATGTCCCCGGTGCGGAACCAGCCGTCCACGAACGCCTCCGCCGTCAGGTCATCACGCTTGTAGTAGCCGCGCATGACGCACGTGCCCTTGGTGAGGATCTCGCCGTCGTCGGCAATTTTGACGCTAGTGCCGGGAATCGGCGCGCCGACCGTGCCGATCTTGATCCTTTCGGGCGTGTTAACGCTGATCGGCGCCGTGGTCTCGGTAAGGCCGTAGCCTTCCAGGATCTGGAGTCCGATTCCCTGGAAGAAGTGGCCGAGCCGTTCGCCCAGCGGACCGCCACCGGATACGGCATGGGCCACCTGGCCCCCCATGGCCGCCCGGAGCTTGCTGTAAACGAGCCTGTCGAAGATCGCATGCTTGATTTTGAGGCCGAATCCGACGCCGCCGTCCTGCCTGGCGCGGGAATAGGCGATGGCCGTATCCGCGGCCTTGTGGAAGATCGCTCCCTTTCCGCCGTCCTCTGCCTTGGTGAGGGCCGAGTTGTACACCTTTTCGAACACCCGGGGCACGGCGAGGATGAACGTGGGCTTGTAGCTCTGCAGATCGGGCAGCAGGTGCTTGATGTCGGGCGTGTGGGCCACGGTGACCCCGGCTGCGACGGACAGGACGGAGATGAACCGCGCGAACACATGGGCCAAGGGGAGGAACATGATGGTCCTGGCCTGCTGATTGACGATCTGGCTCAGCGACGTGGCCAGGGCATTCTCGGACAGTTCCACGAAGTTGCCGTGGGTGAGTTCGCAGCCCTTGGGCCGGCCCGTTGTTCCGGAGGTGTAGATGATGGTGGCGAGGTCGCTGAGCCCGGCAGCCCGCCGCCGCGATTCGAGGTCGTCGTCGCTGACGCCGGTTCCGGCCTCGCGGACGGCGTCGAGGCCGCTCCCTTCAAGCTGCCACACGTGGGCCAGTGCGGTGAGCCCCTCGGACGCTGCGGCCTGCCTGATGATGTTCTCGTGATGGGCTGACTCGCCGAAGGCCGCCACCGCACCGGAGTCGCCCAGGTTCCAGGCGACCTGGGATGGCGAGGACGTCTCATAGATCGGAACGGACACGCCGCCCGCGAACCAGATGGCAAAGTCGATCAATGCCCACTCGTAGCGTGTCCGGGACATGATCCCCACGCGGTCGCCCGCGCCAACGCCGCTGGCCATGAGGCCCTTGGCCAGGGCGGAGACGTCCGCGAGGAATTCCGTGGCGGAGATGTCCTGCCACTGGCCGGAGGAATCCAGCCGCGAAAACAGCGCAGGATTCGACGACTTCGAGGCTTGGCGCAGCACAAGGTCCGTGATGTTGGTGTCCGAAGGGACGTTTGCCAGAGGCGGAACAGTGAATTCGCGCACGATAGCTCCTTTGATATCCGTAGGCCGCAGCGGGTAGTCCTTACCTTAGTACGCCGCCCTCAGGGTCAGTCGCACATTACCTACTGGCCAGTAACTTTACGTCGGCAAGCCGTGATGCGCCACTGTGTCGCGGCCGGACGGTGGACCGTCGGGACACCTAGAATGGGGAATTATGCAGCCACCCCCGCCCACTGAACAGTCCAGCCAAACGGAGCTCCACGGCAGAACCGGGCAATACAGAATCCGCGCGTGGCAGCGGGGACCCCTGAAACAGCAGCGCCGTGGGTTGCACCCCCGGATGTTCCGGCAACAGCTGCGGCTGCGGCGCCGGGGACTGGCCATCGGCATCGACATCGGCGGCACCAAGGTTGCGGCCGGCGTGGTTGATGCAGACGGAAGGATTCTCCGCGAAGCCCGGCGTTCCACTCCCGGAAGCGATCCCCGCGCCGTGGAGCAGGTCATCGTGGAGTTGGTTGAGGAGCTGAGCCGGGGTTCACGCATCCGGTCGGTGGGCATCGGCGCGGCCGGCTGGATGGACCTCGACGGCGGCACCGTCCTCTTCAGCCCGCACCTCGCCTGGCGCAACGAACCGCTGCGGGACAATCTGCAGCGCCTGCTCCGCCGCCCGGTCATGCTGGTCAACGATGCCGACGCCGCGGCGTGGGCGGAATGGCGCTTCGGCGCCGGGCGGGGCCAGGACCGCCTGGTGTGCATCACCCTGGGGACCGGCATCGGCGGTGCCATGGTCATGGACGGGCGGGTGGAACGCGGCAGGTTCGGCGTCGCGGGTGAGTTCGGCCACCAGATCATCATGCCCGGGGGTCACCGGTGTGAATGCGGCAACCGCGGCTGCTGGGAACAGTACGCATCCGGCAACGCCCTTGGCAGGGAGGCCCGGGAACTGGCTTTGGCCAATTCCCCGGTGGCCCAGGAACTCCTGAAGGCAGTCGACGGCCAGGCGGACCGCATCACCGGCGCCACCGTGACCGAGCTGGCCATCGCCGGCGACGCTGCCTCCAGGGAACTCCTGGAGGATGTCGGGGACTGGCTGGGACTGGGGCTGGCCAACCTTGCCGCGGCCCTTGACCCGGGAAAATTCGTGATCGGCGGAGGGCTTTGCGCCGCCGGAGAGCTGCTCGTGGCACCGGCCCGGAAGGCCTTTGCCCGGAACCTGACCGGGCGCGGGTTCCGTCCCGCCGCGGAAATCGACCTTGCCGCCCTCGGGCCGAATGCAGGGCTGATCGGCGCCGCGGACCTGTCCCGCGTGAGCAGCCGAACGCACGTCTGACCCGGCCGGCGCAGCGGGTCAGGCGCCCTCAGACGCGCGCGCCGTCGTCGTTTTCGTCCTTCTCCTGGGGCAGCTTCATGATCAGGTACACCACCGCTCCGATAAAGGTGGCCACCATGCCAAGGATTGCCAGCAGCGGCGCTGAACGCCAGAACATCGCCGACAGGACCAGGGCCACGGGCGCGCCCACGGCGCCTAGCCACGCCAGCATGGTCAGGGGATCCGTGGCGGAAAGACTGGGGGGCTCCTCCGGCACGAACACGCCGTCGTCGTCCTCCACGCCGTAGTCACGCGGTCCCTCGGCCGCGGGTGGCCCGGCGGGTTCGCCGGTCCGGGCGTCCCGCTGCCGGGCGGCAGCCGCTTGGCGCTCCGCGGCCGACAATTCCGTCGGAGCCCCGGCGGCGAGTCCCAGGGGATCAAAATCAGTGAACCGCTTGGCCTGGCCGTGTTCCGGTCCGGCGTCAGGTTCGCGATCGCTTGCCGTAGCTGCGCCGCCGCTCCGCTCTGAACCGGCAACGTCGTCGGGCCCGGCACCGGTGCCGGGAGCGGGCGTGTCGCCCTGGAGCCTGGCCACGAGGTCAAGCCAGACGGCGTCGTCCTGGTTGGCGCTCGGATCGGACGGGTTTGAATCGGGCCTATTCATCGGGCGTGCCCTTCTGGCTGGCTGTCGCGGACTGGTTCGGAGCGTGGAGGGAGTCCGCAGCCACGGAGCGGATGAAGTCCACCGAGCCGCTGAAAATCTCCTCGGCGTCGTTGTCAAGCGTGGCCACGTGATAGCTGTTCTCCAGCATGCTGACCTGCAGCGGGGCGTGAGTCAGTCCCCGCCGGAGCGCCACAATGCTGGAGTCGGAAACAACGTGGTCCACGGTGGAGCGGAAGACCCGCACCGGCGCGGTGACGCGCGGGAGCAGCCGCAGCGTGTCCTTGAACATCTTGTTCAGCTGGTGGGCCGCCGCCACCGGCGTCCGGGCGTACGCGCCTTCGTCCATGCCGGGCTTGAGGATGTCGTTGGCTATGGCCGGCGTGCTCTTAAGCACGAGCTTGAGGATGCCGGCCAGCGGGGCACGGGGGTCGTCAATGACCAGGCCGGGATTGACCAGGATGACTCCGGCAACCGGACGCGTGGCGGCGATGCGCAGCGCCAGGGCGCCTCCCATGGACAGGCCCGCGGAGAAGACGTGGTCACACTCGGATTCGAGTTCAAGATAGGCGGCATCCAGGGCATCGTGCCATTCGGTCCAGCGGCTGCGCGACAGCTCCTGCCACGTGGTGCCGTGGCCGGGGAGCAAGGGCATGCGGACCGAGAAGCCGGCGGCGGCCAGTGCCGCGGCCCAGGCCCGGACGCCGTGCGGGCTGCCGGTGAATCCATGGGACAGGGCCACGCCGACGCGGGGACCCTCGCCGGAGAACGGGCTGCTGAACGGACTGTGGTCCGGAACTATGCTCATGATTTCTCCGACGATATGTTGCTCCGCGCGTGCACCTGGAAGAACCGCGCCGAGGCTTCGAAAATTTCCGCGGCGTCCACGTCAAGGGTTGCCACATGCCCGCTGTTTTCCAGCGGAACAACGTCCAATGTTGTCGATGCCAGCCGCTTCCTGATCAGCGCCAGGGACGTGGGCGGCACCACGATGTCGTTGCGCGACTTGAAGACCAGGACGGGCGCGGTGACGCGCGGAAGTCCGCGGGCTGCGGCTGCGAAGAGCCTTTTCAGCTGATGGACAGCTGCCAACGGCGTAAGGGAGTAGTCACCGTCCTCGGTGGGGGCCGACGTCGGATTCTCTTCCTCGATGGGACTTGTGGTCCGCTGGAAGTACTTGAGCAGGCCGATGATCCGGACGCGGCGGTCATAGAAGCTCAGGCCCGGGTTCACCACTGCCACACCGGACACGCTGTGGCGGGCGGCGGTCAGCAGCGCGACGGCGCCCCCCATGGACAGGCCGGCCACGTAGCAGTCGTCCGTCCTGGCGGCGAGGTCCAGATATGCCTTTTCAAAGGTTCTGTGCCAGTCCCGCCATCCCGAGCGGGCCAGATCCTGCCAGTGGGTCCCGTGCCCCGGGAGCAGCGGCACCGATACGGCGAAGCCGCGCCCGGCAAGGAACTCGGCCCACGGCAGGATGCTCAGCGGGCTGCCCGTGAAGCCGTGGCAAATGGCTATTCCGATGTGCGCATTGGGTCCGTGGCCCGGGTAGCTGAAAGCGGCGGGCGTAGTCCGGGCGCTGCCTTCTGTCATGAGACCATCGTGTCACTGTTCCGGACAATTCTCACTAGAGTAGGGTTGCATTGCAGTGCTGGCCGGGCCCTTTGGAGCGCCTGCCAGTTGCCTTCCGGAGGGGTAAGACACGTGTTCTACTGGGTCATGAAAAGGATCTTCCTGGGGCCGGTGCTCCGCACCCTCTTCCGGCCATGGGTCAAAGGACTGGACAACGTTCCGGCTGAAGGCGCGGCGATCATCGCCTCGAACCACCTGTCATTCTCCGATTCCATTTTCATGCCGCTCATGGTGCCGCGGCCAGTCATCTTCCTGGCCAAGTTGGAGTACTTCACCGGCACCGGCCTCAAAGGCCGGCTGACCGCCCTGTTTTTCCGGCTCACCAACCAGCTCCCCATGGACCGCTCAGGCGGCGCGGCCTCCGCCGCGTCATTGGAGGCCGGCATGGATGTGCTGACCCACGGCGGGCTGCTGGGCATCTATCCCGAGGGCACGCGCAGCCCCGACGGGCGGCTCTACCGTGGGAAGGTGGGCGTAGCCCGGCTAGCGCTTGCTGCCGGCGTTCCGGTCATTCCCGTGGCCATGATCGGAACCGACAAGGTCCAGCCGATCGGAAAACGGCTGCCCCATATCCGCCGCATCGGCATGATCTTCGGCGAACCGCTGGACTTCAGCCGCTATCAGGGCATGGCGGACGACCGGCTGATCCAGCGGTCCGTGGCCGACGAAATCATGTATGAGCTCATGCGGCTCTCCGGCCAGGAATACGTCGACGAGTACGCCGCCGTCGTCAAGCTCCAGCTGGCGGGGAAGGCGACTGCCGTGCCGGCCGACGCCGGAGCTGCGGCCGCAGAGCCTGGCGCGGGGGCAGCCGGGCCAGACGCCGCGCCTGCCGAGCCCGGCCCTGTGCCAGCCGAGCCCGGCCCTGTGCCAGCTGAGCCCGGCCCCGGGGCAGCCCAGCCCGGCCCTGTGCCAGCCCAGCCCGGCCCTGTGCCAGCCCAGCCCGGCCCTGTGCCAGCCCAGCCCGGCCCTGGGGCAGCCCAGCCCGGCCCTGGGGCAGCCCAGCCCGGCCCTGGGGCAGCCCAGCCCGGCATCGGGCCGGACGATTCGTCCGCAGGGCCTGAGCATCTGCCCGGGGTCCCGCCGGGTACGGAAACCGGGCGGGACTCCGGCGAGGGTAACGACGTCGGTTCCTCCCGGTCGGCCTAGGCCGTACGTCCAGGCCGATCGTCCAGGCCGGCGGAGCGTATCTCTGTGACGCCAGACGCGGGGTCGATGACAAAGCGGGTGTCCGGATGCCGGTTCCGGCAACTACTCTTAGTACTGTGACTGAGCTATCTGCAAAACCTGCCTCTTCCCTGACCAGCACCTCCCAGAGCGGTGCAGCCAACTATCCGGGACTGGACAACTGGCGGGACCTTCCGGTTTCCCAGCAGCCGAGCTGGCAGGACAGGGACGTTTTCGACGCGTCGGTCAAGGAACTTTCGGTGCTTCCTCCCCTCGTGTTTGCCGGTGAGGTCGATATCCTCCGGGAGCGCCTCGCTGCCGCAGCCCAAGGCAAGGCGTTCCTGCTCCAGGGCGGTGACTGCGCCGAGACATTCGGCGACGCGACCGCGGACAAGATCAGCGCACGCGTGAAGACCATCCTGCAGATGGCGGTTGTGCTGACGTACGGTGCCGCGATGCCGGTAATCAAGATGGGCCGGATGGCAGGGCAGTTCGCCAAGCCGCGTTCCTCGAATGAGGAGACCCGCGACGGCGTGACCCTGCCGGCGTACCGCGGGGACATCGTCAACGGCTACGATTTCACTCCCGAATCCCGGGGCCACGATGCCAGCCGGATGCTCCGGGCCTATCACACGTCCGCTTCCACGCTGAACCTGATCCGGGCCTTCACCCAGGGCGGCTTCGCGGATCTTCGCCTCGTCCACCAGTGGAACAAGGGCTTCACGGAAAACCCTGCCCACGCGCGCTACGAATCGCTGGCACGGGACATCGACCGCGCCATCAAGTTCATGGCGTCCTGCGGCGCGGATTTCGAGGCGCTGAAGCGCGTCGAATTCTATGCCAGCCACGAGGCGCTGCTGCTCGACTACGAACGGGCCCTGACCCGCATCGACTCGCGCACCGGCTTCCCCTATGACACCTCCGCGCACTTTCTCTGGATCGGCGAGCGGACCCGCGAGCTGGACCACGCACATGTTGACTTCCTGTCCCGCGTCCGCAACCCGATCGGCGTCAAGCTGGGGCCGACCACCTCCGGGGACGACGCTTTGCGGCTGATCGACAAGCTGGATCCGGAACGGGAGCCCGGCAGGCTCACGTTCATCACCCGCATGGGTGCGGGCAACATCCGCGAAAAGCTTCCCGCCGTCGTGGAAAAAGTCACCGCCTCCGGCGCGAAGGTCCTCTGGGTCACCGACCCGATGCACGGCAACACGGTCACCTCGCCCAACGGCTACAAGACCCGTAATTTCGACGACGTCATCGACGAGGTCCGCGGGTTCTTCGAGGTGCACCACGCCCTCGGGACTGTGCCGGGCGGTCTCCACGTCGAGATGACCGGGGACGACGTCGCGGAGTGCCTCGGCGGCGCCGACCCCATCGACCAGGAGGCATTCCTGGACCGCTACGAGTCGGTGTGCGATCCGCGGCTGAACCACATGCAGTCGCTGGAGATGGCCTTCCTCGTGGCCGGGGCCCTGGCACGGCACTAGATAGCGCCGGTGTTGAGAAGGCGTTGAGATAGAGTTCGGCGCCAAGACGGAGCCAGCCACTGCGCGCTCCCGCTGATGCCTGCGCCGTTCAGGCGGCGGCATCAGCGGGAGAGCCGGCCAGGGCCGGCTAAACGACTGTGAGCGTGACGACGGACCCTTCAGGCACCTCGGTGTCAACGGGATCCTGGTCACGCACCGTGCCGAAGAATCCGCCCAGGATGTTGTTCACCCGGACTTCGAAGCCGCGTTTCTCCAAGGCCTCACGGGCGTCACGCACCTGCTTGCCGATGTAATTCGGCACCTTTACAAGCTTCGGTCCATCGGAAATCGTCAGCGTGACGGTCTGTCCCCGGGTCAGGGTTCCCGAGGCCGGCTCCTGCTTCACGACGGCGCCCTTGGGGACGTTCCTGTCTTTGACGGTTTCGTCCGCCACCACTGCCTTCAGCCCGGCTGCCTCAATGGCCCTGACAGCCGCGCTCTGCTCCTCGCCGCTGACGTCCGGAACCGGAATGGGCTCAGGGCCTTTCGATACCGTCAGGCCGACGGGGGTGCCGTGCCTGACCGCGGTCCCGGAGGCAGGAGTCTGGCTAAGGACCGTACCGGCCGCCGCCTGTTCGTCGAATTTTTCCGTGATTTTCCCCAGGGCCATCTCGGCGCGGTTAAGTTCACTCTTGGCGGCGTCGAGGGTTTTTCCCGACAGCTGCGGCAGGGGGAAAAGCTGGGGTCCCTTGGAAACGAACAGCGAAACCGGCTGGAATTTTCGGATCTCCGTCCCCGCTGTGGGTTCAGAACCCACCACCAGACCCGCCCTGACGTCGTCGTCGAACACATCTTGGGTGCTGGACTGGAAGCCGGCGGACCGGAGAAGCGCCTGGGCCTCCGCGACGGTCCTGTTTGCCACCGACGGCACCGTGCCGGGGGAGCCGGGCCCCATGCCGAAGAACCAGCCGGCCCCCGTAGCCAGGAGCGCCGCGATGATGAGTATCACGATCCAGAGAGCCCCGCGGCGCCTGGAATTGCCCTCCCGCAGCGTGCGGACCGGAGTGGCTGCGGCACGTTCCCGGGCTTTTTGATCGTCACGGGCCAGCTTCCGCAGTTCCCTCTTGCTCAGGGCTGCGGCGGGAGGGGGGCCTTGTGCGTCGGCCGGTTCGAACGCGAACCCAGGCGGCAGCTGCCGGGCGTGGGGGAAGACCGCGGTCGGGTTGCTGGTGTGCGAGATGATTTCCGTGGGCCGCTGCACACCGGGACCCTGAGCTGAGGAACCCTGAGCTGCGGGACCCTGAGCAGGGGGCATTTGCGCTGTGGGCGCTTGTGCACCGGGCATTTGCGCTGGCGGCATGTGAACAGGCGACAGCAGCTCCGTGTGGTTCCCGGGGGACGGCATGCGGTCCGGCATGGGACGCGCCTCCATGCCCCTCGCCGCAGGGACCTGGCCCGCAGCCCCGGCCGCGGCGGACGCAATGGCGGCGCCCACGGCCGCAGGGGGCTGCAGGTCAAGTTCGGCGTCCGAAAGGTTGGTCCGGATGTGCCGCAGCTCCGCCAGGAGCGCATTTCCGTCCACCGGGCGTTTTTCGGGGTCGTTGGCAGTGCACCACTGCACAAGCTCGTCCACTTCTTCAGCCAGCCCGGGAACCACCTCCGACGGCGGTCCGACCGTTGAATTGACGTGCTGGTAGGCGACCTGAATGGGGACCTCGCCGTCAAAGGGCTGCCGGCCGGTCAGCATCTCGAACAGCATGATTCCGGTTGAATAGATGTCGCTGCGTGCGTCGGCGGGTTTGCCGAGCACCAGCTCCGGCGAGAGATACCCCACCGTGCCGATCAGGGCACCGGTACTCGTGTTTGCAGTCACCGCCCGGGCCAAGCCGAAGTCGCCGATCTTGATCCGGCCGTCGTCGGCGATGAGGACGTTTTCGGGTTTCACGTCACGGTGGATGAGGCCGGCCGCGTGGGCGGCGCCCAGCCCTTCGACCACCGGGTCAATCAGTGCGAGGGCGAGCCGGGGGGACAGGGCACCCTTGGTGTTGATGACGTCTCGGAGGGTGTGGCCTTTGATGTACTCCATCACAAGGTAGGCCGTGCGGCCGTCGTGCCCCTGGTCGAGGACGCCCACCACGTGGGGGTGGGAGAGCTTCGCGGCGGCCCGCGCCTCGCGGGCCAGGCGGTCCAGGAAGTTGCCGTCGTTGACCAGGTGCGGGTGGAGGACCTTCAAGGCCACATCCCGGTCCAGCCGCTGGTCCGTAGCGACGTAGACGGTGGACATCCCGCCCCTCGCCAACCTCGAATTGACCTGGTAGCGATTGTCTACCAGGGAGCCAACGAGACTGTCCGACACATTTTCCTGCACCTTAAGATACTAATTGCTGCACGGAAACGGGTCCGGACCAACATGCGATCCGGACCCGTATCGTTATCCTCAGCCCGGCATCAGGAGGCCGGGCCCGCGAGGCTAGCTGAAGTTCTTTCGGTGCGCCTTGATGGCTGCGACGTAGGTCTTCGTGTCGGAAAACATGCCGTGCTTGCTGACTGAGTACTGGCCCTGGTAATAACCGGCGATCGCGTAATCCACGTTCTTGCTGGTCCGGATCAGCTGCCGGATGATGGCTACGCCGGCGGTCGCGTTGTCATACGGGTCAAGCAGATTGAGCTTGCGCCCCACAAGATCGGATGCCCACTCGCCGGAGGACGGGATGACCTGCATCGTCCCGATGGCGTTCGCCGGGGAGACTGCGCGCTGGTTGAATCCGGACTCCTGGTACGCGAAGGCCTGGGCAAGCGCGGGATCCACTCCCATCCGGCGGGCAGTATCAGCCACGATGGACTGCATCTGTGCCAGGGACGGGACCGGCGAGGCGTTCAGCAGTGCCTTGTTCTTGTTGGCGGAGCTGACCACGGCGGCCGGGTACGTGAACCCGAGGAAGGAGCTCGGCACCAGCGGTGTCACGCTCGACGCCGGCTGGACGGCGGACGCCTTCGCTGGAATGACGAGCTTGTGCCCGGGGTAGATGACACTGGTCAGTTTGAGCCGGTTCGCCGACAGGATGTCGGCCAGCCGCACGCCGTGCCTCGACGCAATGCCGGACAACGTGTCGCCGGCTTTGATGACATAGGAGCCTGAGGGCGCGGCCGCCGGTTTGCCGGCCGCTGACGCCGCCACGCCCGCCCCGATGCGGATCTTCTGGCCCGGATAGATGACGGATGAAAGCTTCAGGCGGTTCCAGCTGAGAACCTGGGAGAGCTTGACGCCGTGCCGCGCGGCGATGCCGCCCAGGGTGTCCCCGGACTTCACTGTGTAGGTCCTGCTGGTCGTGCTGGCGGGAGTGGCCGCCGCCTTCCTTGCCGCCGTGGTGGCCGTGCCTGTCAGCTTGATCCGCTGGCCAGGGTAGATCACGGAGTTCGATTTCAGGTTGTTCAGCTTGAGCACAGCCGAGGTGCTGAGGCCGTAACGCCCGGCTATGCCGCTGACCGTGTCGCCACGGACAACCGTGTGAGCGCCTGGCGTCGCGCGTGCGGGCTGCAGGCCGGCGGGAATCGCGGCCGGTACGGAGGCGGCCGGAATGATGCCGGCATTGACGGCGGCAGCCTGTGCCTCCATGGCCGCGGCGAGCGTCGCCGGAATGGCGCTGGGCCTGGATTCCGCGGCGGCGGGCTGGGCAACAGCCAAGGAGGAGAGCATGACAGCGGGCAGCGTTGCCGTCGTCGCCGCAATCATGGGCAAGCTCGGCCGGGGAGGCTGCTTGGGTGAGCGGGTCGTCGTCATGGGAAAGATCCTCTTCTCAGCGGCGAATGCTGTCGGCCAGTGTGACTATTGGTATCAATGTTACTTGAGTTATTCGTGTTACAAATGTGACCAATGAGAATCTCTCACGATTTCGCGGATAGCACAAGAATCGGCGTACGTGCAGAAAGTCAGGGTATCCGGGTGTGTCGCGCACGGAAAGCACTGGAAACGCACCGGGGCGCCGCTCTGACTAGGCGCGCGGGCGCCCGTCGTGGCAACCTTGACCCGTGAGTACTGTAGAAAGCCTTGTTGGCGATTGGTTGCCACTGCCCGACGTCGCCCAGTTGCTGGATGTTTCCATTACCAAAGTCCACGGGCTGCTCGATGAGCGCGCGCTGGCAGCGCTGAGGATTGGCGAACGCCGCATCAGGTCCATCCCGGCGGCCTTCATCCAGGACGGGCACGTCGTGGAAAGCCTCAAGGGCACGATTGTGGTGTTGGCAGACGCCGGATATTCCGACGAAGAACTCATTACGTGGCTCTTCACTGCCGATGAATCGCTCCGCGGGCGGCCAATTGACGCCCTTCGGGAAGGCCGAAAGACCGAAATCCGGCGAAGGGCCCAGTCCCTGGCCTGGTAGCCGCCCTGGTCTGATAAGCCGGCCCCGGCCGGCCCGCGTGGCAATCCGTGCGGGCCGGCGGCGGGCCGCTCAGGCGGCTCGGCTCACCGTTGCTTCGGCCAACTTGCGGAGCGCCGTCTTCGGGAGGTCTTCCAAAGGAAGAAGCTCGAGGGCCGCGAACGCGGCTGCGCCGAATTCCTCGATGAGTGCTTCCGTTGCCTGCAGCGCCCCACAGTCCGCAATGATCCTGCGGATCTCCGCCACGTCCTCTTCGCTCAGGTCGGGACTGCCCAGCCTGGCGTCGATGAAGGCGGACTCCTCAGGGGTGGACAGGTCCAGGGCGAACGCCACCAGGACGGTCCGTTTCCCTTCGCGGAGGTCGTCGCCGGCGGGCTTCCCTGTGGTGACGGGGTCGCCGAATACGCCCAGGACGTCGTCGCGAAGCTGGAAGGCCTCTCCCAGCGGCAGGGCGAAGGCCGAGTAGCCCCGAAGCAGTTCGTCCGAGGCCCCGCCCAGCGCCCCGCCGAGGGCGAGCGGGTGCTCGGTGGAATACTTGGCCGACTTGAAGCGGATAATCGACTGGGCCCGGCTGACGGCGCCGGCGCGGTCCCGCACCGGGCCCGCCACCTCTTCCAGGATGTCCAGGTACTGCCCGGCCATGACTTCGGCCCGCATGAGGTTGAAGATCAGCCTCGCCCTGCTCCCGGATGCGGCATGCACGCCGATCTCCGTGAAGGCTTCCTCGCTGAAGGACAGGCACAGGTCGCCGGCAAGGATGGCTGCCGCGTGACCGAACCGTTCGCTGTCCAATGCCCACCCCTGGGCCTCGTGGAGCTGCATGAACCTGCGGTGGACGCTAGGGCCGCCCCGCCGTGTGTCGGACCGGTCGATGATGTCGTCGTGGATGAGGGCGGCGGCCTGGAAGAGCTCAAGTGCCGCCCCTGCGGTGACGACGT
The DNA here is from genome assembly GCF_001428005.1 of Arthrobacter sp. Soil736. Classification (GTDB taxonomy): domain Bacteria; phylum Actinomycetota; class Actinomycetes; order Actinomycetales; family Micrococcaceae; genus Arthrobacter. The sequence continues at coordinate 2,245 of NZ_LMSB01000017.1, read as the reverse complement.
CGTCGGCCGACGCCGGTCCGCCGGCACCCCGCCATCCCCAGTAGCACATGAGGGCGCGCAGCCTCTTGCCTCCGGTGACCAGGTTGGAGATGGACCCCATGATGGGGTCGATATCCGGGGAGATCGAGGCCATGACCGACTGCCTCGTGGTCAGGAAATCGGTGAGCCTTCCGGCAACGGCAGCGACAAAGGCTGTCTGCTCGACGCGCAGCTGCTCTGCCACGGTCACTTGACGGACTCAGGAGCCACGTTGGCGCCGATCGTAAAGGTGGATACTCCGGCAACCTCGGGAACCGCAATGTTGACCGTTTCATTTCCGGCGCGGACAAAGTCCTTGGAGACCACCGTGCCCACCGTATTGCCCGGAACGGCCTTGAAGCCCTGCGCCTGGAGCGCTTTGGTGTAAAAGTCGACGACGGCGGCCGGCTTGTCAGCGATGGAACCGACCAAGGCGACCGTCGCGGGGGAGGAGGACTTATCGAAACTGCTGGCGACGACCTTGGCCCCGGGCATGACCGGAAGGAGTTTTTGCGGGAATCCCGCTACGAGCGCCCCCACTGCCGCCGAGGTGCCCGGCGAGGCCGACGGACTTGGCGGCGCCGTAGTGCTCGCCTGTCCTGATGCCGAGGTGGAAGCCGAAGCTTCAGGGGACGGAGCGGAGCCTGGCGACGGCGCACTGCACGCCGACACCGCCATCAATACCGTTCCGGCCGCTAGCAGGCCAAGGCGGGCAGGCATGGGCGTTCCAATGACCTTCACAGGTGCATTCCTCCTGGGGTTGATGCCGGATTCAGCCTCCAGTTTAGTCAGTCGCAGGGCATAGGATTGCAGATGTGGGGCCGGACCAGGACAAAGAGCAAGTTGAAGCGCGTCTTCGGGACCTCCGGCGCAGCAGCATTATGCACGTGGACATGGACGCCTTCTTCGTCTCCGTCGAACTGCGGGGACGCCCCGAACTGCGCGGCAAACCGGTCATCGTGGGGTATCCGGCAGGCCGCTCCGTAGTGCTGTCAGCCTCCTACGAAGCCCGCGCCTTCGGCGTGAAGTCCGCGATGCCGATGGTGGTTGCCCACCGCATGTGCCCGCAGGCAGTGATTATCGAGCCCCGGCACAAGCTCTACTACAAAGTCTCCGGCCAGCTGATGTCCATTTTTGAGTCGATCACCGAGCTCGTCGAGCCCCTGAGCGTGGATGAGGCGTTCCTCGATGTGGGCGGAGCGATCCGCCGCCTCGGTCCGCCGCTGCAGATCGGGGAGCTGATCCGGACCAGGGTCTCCAAGGAACTGGGAATCACGGCCTCCGTGGGGATCGCGGCCAGCAAGTTCGTGGCCAAGATCGCCTCCACCCGGTGCAAACCGGACGGCATATTGCTGATCCGGCCCGAGCAGACCGTCCCGTACCTGCACAGCCTCCCCGTCAACGCGCTTTGGGGCGTGGGTGCCAAGACCGCGGACGTACTTGCAAGGATGGGAATCCGCACCGTGGCCGATGTCGCCGCGACGCCCGTCTCATCCCTCAAGAAGGTGCTCGGCGCCAGCGGCGAACATGTCCACCGGCTGGCGTGGGGGATCGATCCGCGGGTGGTGACTCCCGTGCGGCTTGAGAAAAGCATCGGAGCCGAGGAAACGTTCGCGGTGGACACTGCCGACGACGCCCTGCTTCACCGGGAACTGCTGCGTCTGTGCCACAGGACTGCCGAACGCCTGCGCGCGTCCGGCCTGGTGGCACGCACCGTTGCCCTCAAACTGCGCTATGCCGATTTTTCGACCGTTACGCGGAGCCGGACGGTCCATGCGCCGCTGGACAGTGCGCAGCTCCTCTACGCTGTGGCCGTGCAATTGCTGGAGTCGCTGGGGGACCGGTCCATGACCGTCCGGCTCGTAGGCGTGCGTGCCGAGCATCTCGAGGCGGCAGCCCAGACCTCGCTCCAGCTGAGCTTCGACCGGCGTGACGACAATTGGCGGGCTGCGGAGCAGGCGCTGGACAGGGTGACGGAGAAATTCGGCTCTAAATCGGTGCTGCCGGCACGCCTCCTGGACCCTGGGAGCGGCACCCGCTGAGGCGGCTCCCGGCTGTGTCCCGGGAACAGCGATTTTTACCGGAATTTCGCGGCCAATTCGGGTTGCGCTCCGTGAACAGCGTCCGTAGTGACTCATGTCAAGATGCTCGCGAAAGTGTTGTGCGTGCCTCATCTATTTGTGCTCGCGTGGATGCTGTTTCCAGGGCCCGTGTTTTTGCGGCGGCG
>NZ_LMSB01000016.1 GCF_001428005.1 Arthrobacter sp. Soil736 | reverse complement strand
CCCCTGGTCTGGACCGCGACCGCAGACTCAATCCTCAAAAAAGTAGCCCGCGGCCGCGTCGCCCTCGAATCCATCAAACAAAACTGAGACACACCACTAGATAGCAGCTCGCGCCGTTCTGAGCCCTGAAAACAGCGTGTGCTGCTACTTGGATGGGGACCAGCCGCTCGCCCGGAGTGCTGCACGAACCTTACGGACCGCTGCCCTGGCGTCGTTTTCCATGTGCCGCTTGGATATCCGCACCAGCGTCCAGCCGGCCAGGGCGAAGTCCTCTTCCCGGGCGATGTCCCTGACGATCTGGGCTGGGTCGGAATGCCCTTCGCCTTCGTACTCGACAGCTACGCGGTATTCAAAGTAGGCCAGGTCCGGTTGACGCACGACGCCGGCACTCAGCACCGTGGCCACGTTCAATTGCGCTTCCGGCAGGCCCGCGCGTTTCAGCACCAGGCGAAGGCGTGTTTCGGGAGCGGAGTCCGCTCCCATCCGCGCCTGCTCCAGGGCTAGCCGGGCTTTGCGGATTCCCGGCGTTCCTTTGTGGCGGTCCAGCATGTCCGCCAGTTCCTCGAGGGTTGCATGAGCCATGGTCCGCCCTTCGAATTCCGAGCGGGGAGGCCGAAGCAGGTGGTCCGCAACCACAGTGAGCTCGTCCACGCTCATCCGGCGTGCTACATCCAGCCACGTGCGCGCCCTGCTTGTCACGAGCAACCCATCGAGCTCCACTATTTCATCGTCAAAGAACTGGCCCCGGTGGCCGACGACGCCCCGCCGCCTTGAGATGGCCACCGTGTCCGGCCGGGAAATGTGGATGCCCGGGGCGTCTGCGCCCGGAAGGAAACCCGGGTACTCCCACAGCCGGAAGGCCGTGGCGTGGGACGCCGCCGAAAGACCTGTGACGCGCGTGACGGGCCTTGCCAGCTGCGCAAGCTGCAGGAGGTCACTAGGGGGAGGGCCGGCGTCGGCTGTCCTGCCCCCTGCCGGCACACGGATGCCGCGACTGGGCGTGACGAGCGAGCGGTTCTGCAGCCGGCCACGGGCCACCCCGGCGCCTAACGCTTCACTCACGGTGAAAGGGATGGCTGCCAAGTGGTCCGGCAAGGGCCGCGGATGCTTCATGGCCCCATGGTTGCAAAAACGAACCGACCGCGTGGAAGTTATCCACAGATCCTCAGGCCCAACCCCAAGTGGGTAGCAGCTCGCGCCGTTCTGAGCCCTGAAAACGGCGTGTGCTCCTACTCAGTTGGGCGGGCTGAGCGGCGGGGAGGGCCGGCGGAGGCGCGGGTCTTAGTCCGAGGTGCCCGGTGCGGCGCGCCTGCCGGTGACCTTGGGGACGATGCCGGTGGTCCAGTCCGCGAACTCGTCGTCCACATCGTCTGCCGGCGCGAGACCGGGACGTTCCTTCAGCTGCCGGAGCAGTGATTTCTTCTCCTTGCGCCCCTCCACCAGCCGGTACAGCACGGGGACCAGCACCAGGGTCAGCGCAGTGGAGGACACCAGGCCGCCGATCACCACGATGGCCAGCGGCTGCGAAATGAACCCGCCGCCGCCCGTCATGCCGAGTGCCATGGGCGTCAGGGCAAACACGGTCGCCAGCGCCGTCATCAGGATGGGGCGCAGTCGCTGCCGGGCGCCGTGGGTGATCGCATCGGCCACATTCATGCCGGGCCTGCCGCCGCGCGGCCTGCGGTACTGGTTGATCAGGTCGATGAGCACAATCGCGTTGGTCACCACAATCCCCACCAGCATCAGCATGCCGATCAGGGACGGCAGCCCCAGCGGCACCCCGGTGATCAGCAGCAGGGCCACGGCGCCCGTGGCCGCGAACGGAACGGAGACGAGGAGGATCAGCGGCTGGATGAGCGACTTGAAGGCGGCCACCATGATCACATACACGATGGCGATGGCGGCCAGCAGCGCGAGTCCGAGCTGCCGGAAGGACTCGGCCTGCTGGGTGGTGGCCCCGCCGATCTGTGCGGTGACGCCGGCCGGAAGCTCCACGGATTTGAGGCGGTTCTGCACCTCGGCGCTCACGGCGCCCAGGTTGGCGCCCGACGGCGTGATGGAAACTTGCGCCGTCCGCTGGCCGTTGCTTGAGGTGATGGAGACGGGGACGTCCACCTGGTCGACGGCGGCGATCTTGCCCAGCGGCACGGCACCGGACGCCGTCGGAAGCGGGATGTTGCGGACAGCCGCGATGCTCGTGAAACGGGTCCCCTCACCGATCCGGACGGGGAAGTCGTCCGTGGCGATGCGCACGGTGCCCGCGGGAATGGGGCTGACGGTTGAGGCCAGCACGCCTGCCACCTGCTCTTCCGTCAGGCCGGCCGCCACCGCCTTGGCCCGGTCCACCTTGACCTGCACCACGGGCTGGCTTGCCGCCAGGTTGGTGGTCACCTCGGTGCTTCCGGGGACGCCCGTCATGGCCCGGACCATGGCGTCACTGGCCTTGCCGAGATCGGCCGTGGTGGCGGCCTTGAGTGTGATGTCCACCGTGGAGGAGGTGCCGAGGCCGCCCTGCTGGGACCCGACGGAAATCTTGCCGGCGCCGCTGACCTTGGCCAGTTCGGTGCGGACAGTCTCCTGCAGCTGCGCCTGGTTGGCCTTCTCCTCGGTGACCACAGTGAAAGAGGAGTTGGAGGACCCGGAGGAAGTCAGGGCAGTAAGGCCGGCCTGCGCATTCCCCGACGTCATCTGGACGTCCCGGATGCCCTCGATGCCGAGCAGCACGTTCTCGAGCTTTTCCGCGGCCGCGCTGGTGTCCTCGAGGCTCGTGCCGGGTGGCAGTTCCTGCTTGACGGTCATGCTGTTTTCGCCGGACCGGCCCAGCAGGTCGGTGGCAAGCAGGGGCGTCATGGCAGCGGTTCCGCCCAGCACCAGGAGAGCCGCAATCAACGTCACCACGGGGTGCTTCTGGGTCTTGGTGAGGACGGGCAGGTACCCGCGCTGGAGCAGGCTGCTCTGCTCCGCCTCATGGGCCCGGGCTTCTATGGCGCGCGGTGATTCGGGGGCAGTCCCGGCGGCACGCGCATCCGTGGGTGACTTGAGGAACCAGTACGCCAGGACGGGAACGATGGTCAGGGCTACCAGGAGCGATGACAGCAGCGCCATAGTGACGGTCAGGGCGAAGGGGCGGAACAATTCTCCGGTGAGGTCGCCCACGAAGGCAATGGGCAGGAAGACGGCCACGGTGGTGAGCGTCGAGGCGGTGATTGCGCCGGCCACCTCGCGGATGGACGTCAGGATGGCGGTCAGCTTGGGCTCGCCGTAGCTGAGGTGCCGCTTGATATTTTCGATCACCACGATCGAGTCATCCACCACCCTGCCGATCGCGATGGTCAGCGCGCCCAGCGTCAGGATATTCAGTGAGTACCCGGTGCCGGCGAGGCCGATGAAGGTGATCAGGAGCGACAACGGGATGGAGACGGCGGTGACGAGGGTGGAGCGGACCGACATCAGGAAGACGAGGATGACGGCCACGGCGAAGCCCAGCCCCAGCAGGCCCTCCGTGGTGAGGTCCTTGATGGATTTCTCGATGAACGGCGCCTGGTCAAAGACCGGCGTGAACTTTGCATTCGAGCCGAGCTCGGCCTCAAGCTGCGCCAGCGAGTCCTTGACGGCGTGGGAGATGGCCACGGTATCGCCCTCGGGCTTCTTCGTGACGGACACAGCCAGGGTTTCCTTGCCGTTGGTCCGCGTGATGGACGTCCGGGCATCGTCCTTGATGCTGACGTCGGCCACCGAGCCGATCGTTGCACCGCCCTTCGCTTCGCTGAGGGGCAGGGCCTTCACTGCGGCGGTCGAGTCCACCGGGCTGCCGATCTGCAGCGACAGGCTCTGGCCCTTGTCCTCAATCGTGCCGGCGGGGACAAGGTCGCCATTGTTGGTCAGGGCGTTCCGGATCGACTGGATCGTCGCCCCGCTGGCGGCCATCTTGGCCGGGCTCGGCAGGATGAGGATGTGCTGGCTGGCGCCGCCGGTGACGTCGGCGCCGCGGACGCCGTCGAGCTTTTGCAGCCGCGGGACCGTCAGCCGCTGAAGGTCGGTGTTCAGCTCGCTGAGCGGCTTGTCAGAGGAGACGGCGAGGAAAACGATCGGAAAGTCGTTGATGCTGCCCGCGATGGCCTGCGGCTGGACGTCCTCCGGAAGGGTCCGTTTGGCGTTGGAAATCGCGCGGTCGATCTGGTTCCGGGCACGGTCCAGGTTGGACCCGTACGTGAACACCATGCTGATCTGGGAGACGCCGTTGCGTGAGGTGGACGACGTCGATTCCAGGCCCTCGACGCCGTTCAAGGCCGTTTCGAGCGGGCGGCTCACCTGCTTGTCCACCACTTCGGGGGATGCCCCGGGCATGGACGTGATGACGGTGATCCGCGGGAACTCGACGGACGGAATGAGCTCCTGCTTGAGCGAGGACATGGTGATCACGCCGAACACCGAGGCAAAGATGGTGATCAGCGCGATCAGCGCACGGTTCCCGAGGGAAAGACTGGCCAGCCGGAACATCGCTTGGTCTCCTGGTGGGTCGACGGACTATTGCCTGTGGTGGAGCCTGCCGCAACCCGGACAGGGTGTTAGCGATTGACGGCCGGCGAAGCTTCCAGCTGGAGGGCCTTGGCCGTGGCCTTTTCAAGCTCCGACGCCAGCTCAGGGTTGTCGTTGAGCTTGATGCCGTAGCCGGGCATCATTTCCTTGAGCTTGGACTGCCAGCCCTTGAAGTTCTTGGGGAAGGACTTCTGCAGCACCTCAATCATGATCGGCACGGCGGTGGAAGCGCCCGGCGACGCGCCGAGCAGGGCGCCAATGGAGCCGTCGCGGGCGGCGATCACCTCGGTGCCGAACTGCAGTACACCGCCCTTCTTCGGATCCTTCTTGATGATCTGCACACGCTGGCCGGCGGTGATAAGTTCCCAGTCGCCGTCCTCGGCCTCGGGGTAGTACTCGCGCAGCGCCTCAACCTTTTCCCCGTGGCGCTTGGCCACTTCCTTCACCAGGTACGCCGTGAGGTCCATGTTGTCCTTTGCCACGGCCAGCATGGGAATGATGTTGCCGGGACGGATGGACAGCGGGAGGTCGAGGTAGCTGCTGGTCTTCAGGAAGTTCGTGGAGAAGCCGGCGTACGGGCCGAACAGGAGCGAGCGCTTGCCGCCGACGTAGCGGGTGTCCAGGTGGGGAACGGACATGGGCGGCGCGCCGACCGACGCCTGGCCGTAGACCTTGGCGTTGTGCTGGGACGCGAGTGCAGGGTCCGTGCAGCGGAAGAACTGGCCTGAGACGGGGAACCCGCCGTAGCCCTTGCCCTCCGGGATGCCGGAAGCCTGCAGCAGGCGGAGTGCGCCGCCGCCCGCCCCCACGAACACAAACTTGGCGCGGATGCTGCCGCGTTCCCCGGAAGCCGGGTGCTTGAGCGAAAGGTCCCAGCCGCCGTCGGACGCCCGCTTGACGTCGGTGACGTCATGGCCGTAGTTGACCTCGACGCCGTTGTTGCCAAGGTACGTGGTCAGCTCGCGGGTCAGTGCCCCGAAGTCGACGTCGGTGCCCTCCGCGGCGCGCGTCGCGGCGATGCGCTCCTTGGGGTCGCGGCCCTTGACGATGAGCGGAGCCCACTTGCCGATCTGGGCGTAATCGTCGGAGTACTCCATGCTGTGGAACAGCGGGTGCTGCTTGAGCGCGTCATAGCGCGTCTTGAGGAAGTTGGAGTTGTCCTGCCCAATGACGAAACTCATGTGCGGGACGGTGTTGATGAAGCCCTTGGGCGATCCGATCAGGGAGTTGGTCACGAGGTGGGACCAGAACTGGCGCGACAGCTGGAACTGCTCGTTGATGTGCAGCGCCTTGGAGGGGTCCACCGAGCCGTCTTTGGCTGCGGGGGAGTAATTAAGCTCACACAGTGCGGCATGTCCGGTGCCGGCATTGTTCCAGGGTCCCGAGCTCTCGAGGCCGGCTTCGTCGAGGCGCTCAAAGAGGGAAACGGTCCAGTTGGGTTCGAGCTGCTTGATGAACGCACCCAGCGTGGCGCTCATGATGCCGCCGCCAATCAGGACGACGTCGGCATGTTGGGTCTTGGATATGAAGGTCACAATCAGTCTCCGATAGCAGCGGCTCTGGCTGTCACAGAATATCCCTGCACCGCCCACTAACTGAAATTGGTCCCGCCCGTCAAGGCCTTAGCTGGACCTTGGTGAAAACTTCATTTAATACCGGCGAAGCGGGGTAGCTGATGACCCGGTCGGACAGTGCCAGCGCCGAAATGGGGAACGCGATGGGGACGGCCGGAACCGTCGCGGCGATCTGGGCATTGATGGTCTGGTACTGCTCGGTGCGTTCCTTGCCGTCGGGCAGGCCGCGGGCGCGGTCGATCTTGGAGAAGACCTGGGCGTCCTGGTATCCGAACTCGCCGTTCTTCTCGCCGAACAGCGGAGCCAGGAAGTTGTCCGCGTCCGAGTAGGAGCCGTTCCAGCCGAGCAGGTGGAACGCGTGGTCGCCGGGGGACTGCACCTTCTGCAGGTAGCCGTCGGACCAGTCGACGGGAACCGGCCTGATGTTAAAGCCCACGGCCGTGAGCTGGCTGCTGATCTCGGCATAGACCTTTTCGGGCGTGGGCAGATAGGGCCGGGTCGCGTTCATGGGGTAGTAGAACTTGAGCGGCTGGCCCTTGTAGCCTGCCTCCGCCAGCAGCTCCTTGGCCTTGGCCGGGTCATATCCCAGGGCTGGCGCGTTGTTGTTGAAGCCGCTCAGTTTCGGCGGCACGAACTGCGAAGCCTGTGCTGTGTTGTCGATGAAGAAGCGCCGGATGAGGGTGTCCTTGTCGATGGCCAGCTCGACTGCCTGCCTGACCTTGAGGTCCTTCAGTGCAGGAATCTCCTGGTTCATGCCCAGGTACATCACCGAAAAGGGGTCACGCTGGATGATCTGCTTACCGCGCTTGACGAGCTGGTCGAAGTTTCCCACCGTCACGGCGTCATAGCCGTCGATCTTGCCGTCGAGCAGGGCCTGGAGCCGGGTCTGCGGATGGTCGTAGGCGACGAACCTGATGGTGCCGATCTGCCCCCTGTCCCCCCAGTAGTCCTTATTGGTGACTAGGGTGACGCTCGTGCTGTCCCAGGCGGAGAAGCGGAACGGTCCTGTGCCCACGGGGTGCGTGCCGTAGGCGGAAAGGACCTGGCCGCCACGGTTGAGGTTCAGGACGTCGGCCCGTCCGGCGGCGAGTGCCTTGGGGGAGGAGATGGCGAACGCGGGCAGGGTCAGGGCCTGCAGGAATCCCGTGAAGCGTTCGGTGAGGTCGATCCGCAACAGCAGCGGCGACAGCGCCGTGCAGGACTTGAAGACGGAGAGGCCGGCTTGATCAGCGTGTTCTTTGAATACGCCCTTGAAGGTGGTGCCTGCAGCCTTCTTCCGGATCGCTTCGGAGAAGTTGAACCAGCGCTCAAAGTTGGTGCAGACGGCCTCGGCGTTGAACGGGGAGCCGTCGTGGAACGTGACGCCGGAGCGCAGCGTGAAGGTATAGGAGCGGCCGTCCGCGGACGCAGTCCATTCGGTGGCGAGCAGCGGCGTCGGTTCGCCCGTGGTCTGGTTGACGCCTACGAGTCCCTCAAGGACCTGGCGGGTGACACGCTGGGACTCGACGTCGTTGGCCAGGGCGGGGTCCAGGCCCAGAGGCTGCGAAGCGGTACCGAACGCGAAGGTGGCCGAGGGGCTGGTGGGCTTGGGGGTGGCGCTCACCGCCGCGGAGGAGGGCGCGGGGTCCGGTTCGCCCGTGCAGGAGGTGAGCGTCAAGCCCAGAAGAACTGCACCGGTTTTGATGGCCGTACGGCGCGACATACTGCTGGGCACTGGATTATCACCTCTGGGCTGCTGGGCTGCTGGGCTGCGCGTGGGCGGCTGCGGTCTGCTGGCCCCGACCCCCATTCTAATTGACGGGCAGGCTCCTCTTGACGGACCCGGCAGCCCGGACACGCGAATCAGGGCGTACACGCCAAAGCCGTGGTCCGCACCTCGAGGGTGCGGACCACGGCTTCCCCTGCCCCGGATGGAGTCCCAGTTCTCCTCCGGACGGGAGTATCAGCGGGGGTTACTTGGGCATCAGCACCGAGTCGACCAGGTAAACGGTGGCGTTGGCCGTCTTGACGCCGCCGCAGATCACGTTGGCGCCGTCAACCTTGAGTGCGTCCTTGCTGCCGGTCACGGTCACGGAACCGCCCTGGACGGTCTTGTGCGTGCCGACGATCTTGTCAGGGGTGATCTGGCCCGGGACAACGTGGTAGGTGAGGATCTTGCTCAGCAGGGCGTCGTCCTTCTTGAGCGTTTCGATAGTGGCGGCGTCGATCTTGGCGAAGGCGTCGTCCACCGGGGCGAAGACAGTGAACTCGCTGCCGTTCAGCGTGTCCACCAGGTCAACCTTCGGGTTGAGCTTGCCGGAAACAGCGGCCGTGAGCGTCTTCAGGAGCGGGTTGTTGGAGGCGGCCACGGTCACCGGGTCAAGGGCCATGCCCGAGACTGAACCTGCACCGCTGGGAACTTTCTCCGCGTAACCGGCGCAGCCGGGGCCGGCGAGGTTGGCTGCGGGATCCATGGCGGCCGCGGAGGTCTCCGACGGCGACGGCGCCATGCTGGAGGCGGACGGTTCAGCTGCAGGGGAGGAGCTGGGAGCCGTCGTGGCCGAACCGCCGCAAGCGGTCAGGCTGAGCAGAGCTGCGGCTGCAACACCTGCAACGGTGAAAGTTGTGCGCTTGAAAGACTGCATTTCGATTCTCCTTGGTTGTGCCGATCATTGCCTGCGGAGAACGGTTTCCGTCCCCGTCCATTGGCCCTATTCCGACTGTGGGCACCGACCCTTGGTTGGTGTCTCAATGGGTATTCGGCCAATGGGCGGCCACGGATGGGTGAACCGGAAAAACTCTTTTGAGCGGGCCTGTTTTCGCCTCGGCCGCGCGGGAGGATCCACTGCTTAAACGCCGGAATCCCGGGCCGAGTGGCCCGGGATTCCGTGCTGTGCAGTGTTCGTTCTGTGCAGTGTTGCTGAGCACTGCGGTTTGCTTTGTGCGCAAGGGGGGACTTGAACCCCCACGCCCGAAGGCACAGGAACCTAAATCCTGCGTGTCTGCCAATTTCACCACTCGCGCGCGGCTCCACCTGGCGCCTTCCTGCCCGGTTGTGACGGGCAGAAAAACGTACGACGGCGGATGCCAGCCTCCATTGTACGTCAGCCAGGTGTACCTTCAGCAGGCTGGACCTTCAGTCAGCGGCCGGAGTCAGTTGCCGGCTTCCGCCAGCTTTAGATCCTTACGCAGCTTCGCAACATGGCCTGTTGCCCTGACGTTGTACTGGGCCACGGCGACCTTGCCGTCCGGATCCACCACAACGGTCGAACGGATGAGGCCTTCGTACGTGCGCCCGTAGTTCTTCTTCTCGCCCCACGCAGCGTAGGCCTCGGCAACGGCATGGCTTTCGTCCGACAGGAGCGGGAACGTCAGGCCTTCGGACTCAGCAAATGCGGCCAGCTTTCGGACGGGGTCAGGCGAGATTCCCAGTACGTCGTAGCCCGCGGACTGCAGCGAGGCAAGGCTGTCGCGGAAGTCGCACGCCTCTTTGGTGCAACCGGGGGTGGCGGCTGCCGGATAAAAATAAATGATGGTGTTCCGGCCGCGGTAGTCGCTGAGGCTGACGTCTGCTCCGGCCGAATCCTTCAATGTAAAGGCAGGTGCAGCGTCGCCCGGGATGAGTCTTTCAGCCAAAGTATTCTCCTTGTTTGCGTGAGGGACATTTAAGCTTAGTAAGGCTTGCGGGCGGGCACTAATCCACACTGGCTATACTTGTTGGTATGCCTGATATGGATCGCTGGCCCACTGGGCGCCTCTTGTCCACAGCGGCACGTCTGGTTGAGCATTCCTGGAATGAAAAGCTGGGTGCTATCGGCCTCACCCACGCCGGTGTGATTGCCATCGAGGTTCTCTACAACAACGGTCCCATGACACAGGCGCAGCTGGCTCAGCTGGTGCGCGTTCAGGCCCAGACAATGGGCAAGACGCTCAGCCGGCTTGAAGCGCACGGACACATCGTGCGCCAGCGCAGCACGTCTGACCGCCGCAGCCACGTCGTTTCACTCACTGAGCGGGGCACCGAGGCGGTGGCCGCCGCAGCAGACATGGAACGGTCCGTGCTTGCCGCAGCGTCCATCGATCCGGATGTCCTCCGGCAGGAACTTCAGGCCGTGGTCCGGGAGCTCGCTACCCGTTTCGCATCCCCCGAGGCCACCGCCATCGTGGGGAGCGGCGACGCAGCGCTGGCGGTCGAGGCCCGCTCCTTCGACTGACCGAAGCAACGTTCTTTCCGGCCCCGGGCGTACAGCAACCGGGTCCGCATGCTTGTGCGCCATGACTGCCATCAGCGACGCCGGCTGAATCCTCCTTATCCGACCGGGTTGACGGCACGTCAGGGGAGGGGCACACTGACCACATATTTGTGAGTCCTGGAGATGGGCGGACAAGACATGCCTGAAGACCAAACTGATGGCCACGGCCCCAACTCCGGACGAACCCGGAACCGAAGCCCCCTCGTGCGCCGTGTCATCCTCCCTGATTTCATCGTCGTGTCGCTCGCACCGATCGCGGAGAACGTTACGTACAAGCTCGCAACCCAAGGCAGGCAAACGTGGCTCTTTCAGGATCTGGGCTACATGCTCGGCGCGGGCCTGCTCATCGTTATCACCTTCTATGGCATCTGGATCCACCAGCGGGACGACCGGAATCTTCCTCCGGCTGATGCCCTGCGGGACGCGATTGCTGCCACTGTGGTTCTCCTGTACCTGGTGCTGGTCTCGTGGGGGACCTTCTTCGCGCCGGGCCCCAACCGGGACCTTCTCCCGGACCAGCTCCTTGCATCGCTGACGACTGTCACCGGCGTCGTCATCGCGTTTTATTTCATCTCCACAGCTGCGGCCAGCAAGTGGTCACCGAAACCGCCCTGGGCAGGAGAACCTGCTGATCAAGTTCAGACTGCAACGGAAAACGAGCAGCGCTAACCGTTCAATTCCTCCGGCGGGGAAGCACCAGAAGGGCATCGCCGACGGGCCGTTGGCCGGCCGTGTCCGACGGAGAGTTGACCACCTGGCCACTGACCACCAGCAGAGTGCGTCCCCGGGCATCGACGCCGGCGATGGTGCGGGGGGTTGCGTTGTGGACCCAGCCGCAATAGAAGCCGTTGCTGTCGCCGCCGTGGACAAAGCCGTCCCGTTTTGCCGTGATGTTCTCGGCGCCGTTGGACATTAGGGTCTCGCCGTCGCCGTTGACGAGTCCTGCGTCGATCTTCAGCCGCGCGCCGACCGTGTCCAGGCTGCCGAGTTTCCGGGCGTTGCGCGGAGCCGGGAGCGTCCGGATCGGGCGAGGCTGACGGGATGGCGACTTCGGCCGTCCATACGAGGGAGGGGTCTGCAGCTCCCCGGGTGATCGAGGTCCGGGTCAGCCCCGGAGCCAGCTCGGTGACGGTCCGGAACTCGGGCAGGTCCGGCGCGCCGAGTTGCAGTGTTTCGGTGCGGTCTGCCGCTGCCCCCGGCGTTTGCCGGCCAACAGAATGGGCCTCGTCCGGGAGTACCGGACGAGGCCCATCAGGGGACAAGGCTCATTAGGCCTGGCTGCTGGCTGGTCCGCAGAGCGTCGCAAGCAATTTCGGGATCCACGGCATCGGAGATCCTTTCCGTGGCCTGCAGCTGCAGCCTGCAGCTGCAGCCTGCTGCTGCAGCCCTTAGCTGCAGAACTTGCTGTAGGTGCTGCCGGCCTGCTCGTAGTCGGCCTTCAGGGCGTTGAGCTTTTCGGTGTCCGGTTTTTCCTTGACGGACTCGTCCGTGTAATCCAGGATCGCCTGCAGCGCCGGCTTCAGGTCATCTGAGGACACGGCCTCGATGGGCCGGATCTGGTTGGCAAGGCGCGTCATTCCTGTCTTGCCCAGGCTGTTCGTGGGGTTCGACACCACGATCTTAATCCGGTCGCAGGTTTCTGCGGTGGTCAGTTGGGGTGAGGCGCAGGCCGAAGCGGAGAGGAGGAGGCCGGCGGTGAGCAGGGCGGTGGTGAGTTTCTTCATGGGTTCCCTCAGTAGTTGATGACGTTCGATTGTAAGCAGACGCTCCTGAGCACCCGGTGCTGGTGGCGCGCGCTCAACGGAGGCGGAATCAAGAAACCTGCTGTGCGGCCGCGACGGGTCTGGCGCTTCGTGGCATTCGCGGGCAAAACGAAACCCCGCCTTCATGGCTTGTGGCCTATGAAGACGGGGTTTCTCACCTGTGCACCCCCCGGGACTTGAACCCGGAACCCATTGATTAAGAGTCAATTGCTCTGCCAATTGAGCTAGAGGTGCATCTGCTGTTTCGTTCAATCGTGGGCTTTTCTTTCCCTCGTTGATCTCCGCAACGACATGAAACTCTACACGAACTTTTGGCCAGTGTGAAATCGGGCCGTCAGGAGGTCCCGCACGTTAGTTCGGAAGGCCCAAAATCAGCACAAAATCAGGGTTTTGGTTGTTGCTCAGAGCCCACAGATCCCCGTTCGGGGCGAGTGAAACGCTCCGGATTCGGCCGTATTGCCGTGTGAAATAGCCCACAGGGGTGCCGGCGTTTTCACCCTGGAGCGGAACGGCCCAGATTCGCTGGCCCCTGAGCGCGCCCAGATAGGCCGTGCCGCCCACGATTTCCAGGCCGCTGGGGGATGATTCGGCCGTGGACGGCCAGACAACCTTTGCATCGATGAATCCCTGACGGTGAGGTGCGCCGGTGACTTCCGGCCAGCCGTAGTTTCCACCCGCCTGGATCAGATTGAGCTCATCATTGACTTCGGGACCGAACTCGCTGGCCCACAGCCGGCCGTCGCTGTCCCAGGCCAGTCCCTGCACATTCCGGTGCCCCAGGCTGTAAACGGGATTTCCGGGGAACGGGTTACCCGGCGCCGGCTGGCCGTCCCGGGTAAGGCGCAGGATTTTCCCGCCCAGCGCATTCCGGTCCTGGGGCTGTTCCCGTCGCTGGGAGTCGCCCGTCCCCACATAGAGAAAACCGTCGGGGCCGAAGCGGAGCCTGCCGCCGTTGTGCGTGGAGGCCTTCGGGATGCCGGAGAAGATGACTTCGGGGGCGCCCAGCCTGAGTTGCGGGTTCGATCCCGTCCCGGCTTCGTCGAGCCGCACGCGGGCGATCCGGTTGTCATCGGCCGCGGTGAAGTAGAAGTACAGGAGCCGGTCTGACGCGAAGTCGGGCGACAAAGCCAGGCCCATCAAGCCGCCCTCGCCACCGGGAACTACGTCCGGGACTTGGCCGATGGTGCGGATTTCGTTGCCCTTCACGGACTTGAGGAGGGCGGAATCCCGTTCCGATATCAGGGCGGACCCATCAGGCAGGAACACGGTTGACCAAGGCAGTTGCAGGCCGTCAATCCTGGTTCGGACCACTGGTGCCGCGGGTCCGCTGGAGGAGGCCGCGCCGGGGCTGACTGATGCACTCCCGCCCGGGCCGGTGGCGCTGCCCGCGGTGCTTGCGGCCGGAGTGCCGTTGTTGCCGGTCGTCGGTGCGCCGCCGCCGTCACCCGTACATCCGGCCAGCATGACCCCCAGTGCCAGTGCCACAGCCACGGCGCCGGAACGCTTGGAGGGAGCCGGGCGCAAGTCGACGGGCACCCGGCCGTCTGGCACGGCAGAACCCCGCGCGCTGACCAGGCCTTCCGCGGTCCTTCTCGCTCCCGCCGCTGCCACTGTTATTGCACCGTGGTGGTGGTGCCCGTCATCATTGCCCCTCTCGCTGCCCCTTTATCAGCCGGCAGCCCTTCTTCCTCAGCGCCTCGACCGGCGCGGTGCGCGGAAGCCGGCAGCCTCGGCATGCGCCGCGGTCAGGAACCACACTTCGGCCCTGGCCTCCTCGTAGCCGGAACTGTCTTCGTCGTAGTAGGTCATTGAGCCGATGTCGCCCTTCACGACGTAACCGTCCGGGGCGCTGCCGTCCGCCGCCGCTGCCGCCGACCCTTCGCCGTAGGGCTGGCCCGGTTCCGCGCCCAGTGCCGGCTCCGTGCCCGGGATCGGCTCCTGATCCAAGCCCGAGGCGCCTCCCGTACCCTCGGCCGCGTGGCCGGAAGGCTCGGCCTCATGGCTCGCGGCGGCCTCCGTGGCGGCGGAGGACGCGATCCGCTGCTTGGTTTCTGCCTCGGCATCGAATGCCTCGGCCGCAGCTGATTCGGCGCCGGGCAGGGTGGGGGCGTGCGGTTCCGTGTACTCGGCGTGATGCACAGGAGTGGCGGGCTGGGCTGCCAGGGCGGGTTCGGACTCTGCTGCCGGTGCCCCGCCGGCATCGGACCACTGGGCGTCCCATTCGGCCTTGTCCTCGTCATCATCCCAATCATCGACGTCGCCGCCCGCGGGGGAGCGGCCGGGAGCCGAGGAGGGGCTTTCCCATGCGTCGGCGGCTGCGGCGGCAGGTGCCTCGCCCGTCGTCGCAGTGCCGGACGCACCCGTGGCCGGCTCTTCTGCCGAGGGGCGCGGCGTGGCGGCGTCCCATGACTCGATGTCCGGCTCAAGGTCCTCAGGCTCGGCCTGGGCGGCCACAGGGGAGCCCTGCCGTGCCGGCGCTTCGGCGGCTGCGGGGCCGGCGTCCGGCCCAGTCGTCCGGCCGGCGCCGGCTGCCATTCCGGTGGTGGCCGCAGCAGCCGACGCTGCGGCGGCGGACGCGGCGGTGCCGCCGGCCTGCGGACGCTCAGAGGCGGTGACGTCACCCTGGGTGCCGGTGGAAGCCGCGGACGTTACCTGGTCAGTGCGGGCCGAATCCTGGGCTGCCGCCGTATTGCCCGAATTGCGGTTCAGCAGCCACCAGACGATGGCGATGATCAATACGATGACGATGACCCAGATAATCCACTCCATAGCAAAGCCCTTCTGTCCACGAGGCGAGGTTGCCGTTGCTTGACGGTACGTCGCTGTCAATACGGCTGTCTAGGTTTGTCATGACCTGGCGCGCACGCGCCGTTATGGATAAGGACCATTCAAGAGTCATCCCTCCGTGACGTAGCCTCGCTTCATGGACTTCAAGCGGCTCCGCATACTCAGGGAACTGGCCGACCGGGGATCGGTGGGTGCCACGGCCGAGGCGCTGGGCGTCACGCCCTCCGCCGTTTCGCAACAGCTGAAGACCCTGCAGGACGAACTTGGCGTTGTGCTCGTGGAGAAGTCCGGCCGGGGCGTGAGGCTCACGGAGGCAGGGGCGGCGATGGCGCGCGCGGCGGCGGAAGTCGCCGTCGCGATGGCACGCGCCGAGGCAACGGTTGATACGTACCGCCGGGGCTGGCAGACCCAGGTCAAGGCCGCCTTCTTCCCCAGTGCCGCGGAAATGCTGCTGCCCGGGCTGCTGCACCGGGTGAAAGCCATTGACGGGCTGCACTTCGAGGCGCATCTGGAGGATCCCATGGTGGCCGGTTTCGCCAGCCTCGCCGCGGACTACGACATCGTCCTGGCCCACAGCGTCGACGGGCCGGACGTCTTTGCGCGCCGTGGCCTGGTGGTTGTGCCGCTGCTCAATGAGCCCCTGGACGTGGCCATTCCGGCCGGCCATGTCCTGGCCTCCAAGACGAGCCTGACGTCCCGGGACGTTGTCGGCTTTCCTTGGATGGGAGTCCCTGAAGGGTTCCCTTTCGACACCGTCCTCCAGCAGATTGAGGCGCAGGCGGGCGCCACCGCCGTGCGCGCCCAGCTCTTTGCCGACCTGCGTGTACTGGAGGCCCTCGTCAGTTCGGGCCACGGGCTGTCGCTGCTCCCGCGCTACACGTCACTTGGAAACCAGGGGCACGGATTCGTCCTCCGTCCGCTGACCGGAGTAACTGCGCGCCGCAGCATCGTGGCGCTGGCACGGCCGGAGGTGGCGGCGCGGTCCACCATCCAGCAGGTCCTGGGCATGCTGACCGAGGAGGCCAGGTGCCTGACGGACAGCCTGGAGCGGACGTGATCCCGGCCACGAAAGCGCAGCATTCCCCAGCGGCGTTTCATTATGTGAGACAAGAGTCCACTATCTGATCGAAATATTCCCGAATTTCCGCTTAACGGGCCGCTCCCGGTAGTTGGCTCCCTCGCCGGAGTCATAGACTTTGACCCATGAGTGAGGACACCCAGATCGCAACCGACAACAAGCCTGACATCAAACCCCGGAGCCGGGTTGTCACAGACGGCATCCATGCGGCTCCGGCACGCGGGATGTTCCGGGCCGTCGGCATGGGTGATGACGACTTCGCCAAGCCGCAGATCGGCGTCGCGAGCTCCTGGAATGAAATCACCCCCTGCAACCTTTCCCTGAACCGGCTGGCCCAGGGCGCCAAGGAAGGCGTCCACGCCGGCGGCGGATTCCCGATGCAGTTCGGCACCATCTCCGTCTCCGACGGTATTTCCATGGGCCACGAGGGCATGCACTTTTCCCTCGTCTCCCGCGAAGTCATTGCCGATTCCGTGGAAACTGTGATGCAGGCCGAGCGCATTGACGGCTCGGTGCTGCTGGCCGGCTGCGACAAGTCCCTTCCGGGAATGCTGATGGCA
The DNA here is from genome assembly GCF_001428005.1 of Arthrobacter sp. Soil736. GTDB lineage: Bacteria > Actinomycetota > Actinomycetes > Actinomycetales > Micrococcaceae > Arthrobacter. The sequence continues at coordinate 52,178 of NZ_LMSB01000016.1, read as the reverse complement.
GCCGCGCGCCTGGACCTCGCCAGCGTGTTCCTCTACGCCGGCTCGATCATGCCGGGTTGGGTCAAGCTCGAGGATGGCTCCGAAAAGGAAGTCACGCTCATTGACGCATTCGAGGCGGTGGGCGCGTGCGCGGCCGGCAAGATGAGCAGGGGCGACCTGGACCGCATCGAACGCGCCATCTGCCCGGGCGAAGGCGCCTGCGGCGGCATGTACACGGCCAACACCATGGCCTGCATCGGTGAAGCCCTCGGCATGTCCCTGCCGGGTTCGGCCGCTCCGCCCTCCGCGGACCGCCGCCGCGACGAATTCGCCCGCAAGTCCGGCGAAGCCGTGGTCAACCTGCTGCGCCTGGGCATCACGGCCCGGGATATCATGACCAAGAAGGCCTTCGAGAACGCCATCGCCGTCACCATGGCGTTCGGCGGCTCCACCAACGCCGTGTTGCACCTGCTGGCCATCGCCCGCGAGGCCGAGGTCGAGCTGACCCTCGATGACTTCAACCGCATCGGGGACAAGATCCCGCACCTGGGCGACCTCAAGCCCTTCGGGCGTTACGTGATGACCGACGTCGACAAGATCGGCGGCGTTCCGGTGATCATGAAGGCACTGCTCGACGCCGGGCTGCTGCACGGTGACTGCCTCACCGTCACCGGCAAGACCCTGGCGGAAAACCTTGCGTCGATCAACCCGCCGGACCTGGACGGCAAGATCCTGCGCGCGCTGGACAACCCGATCCACAAGACCGGCGGCATTACCATCCTGCACGGTTCCATGGCGCCGGAGGGCGCCGTGGTCAAGAGCGCCGGCTTCGACGCCGACGTCTTCGAAGGCACCGCCCGCGTCTTCGAACGCGAGCAGGGCGCCTTGGACGCACTCGATAACGGCGCCATCCAAAAGGGCGACGTCGTGGTGATCCGCTACGAAGGTCCCAAGGGTGGCCCGGGCATGCGCGAGATGCTCGCGATCACCGGCGCCATCAAGGGTGCGGGCCTGGGCAAGGACGTCCTGCTCCTGACCGACGGGCGTTTCTCCGGCGGCACCACGGGCCTGTGCATCGGCCACGTCGCTCCCGAAGCCGTCGACGGCGGGCCCATCGCCTTCGTCAAGGACGGCGACCGCATCCGCGTGGACATCGCGGCCCGCAGCTTCGACCTGCTGGTGGACGACGCCGAGCTCGAGTCCCGCAAGATCGGCTGGGAACCGCTGCCGGCCAAGTTCACCAAGGGCGTCCTGGCCAAGTACGCCAAGCTGGTGCACAGCGCCTCCACCGGCGCATACTGCGGGTAGCGGGCGATCCCTACCCTGACGATGCGGCGCGGCCGCCGCATCGTCAGGGGCCCTCGGGATCACCGCTATTAAGCCCTGCCGCCAGCGCGGCCGGGTGGCCGGATGGACTGATGAGGGCCAGTCTGTGGACAATGAAGTCCAAATGGTGAGACGCGGGCCGTGCTCGTTGACACGCTTCTCACCAGAGGGAAAACTGAACGCATGATCGCATTCGTTACCGCCGGCGCCGTCGTCGTCCTTACCAAGCGCGTGGCTCAATAGCCCGACTGGTAACGAACTGTCACGCGCAACCCCTCGAAGAGCCGCCAGGCTGAGGGGTTTTTTTATTTTCCAGCGTGGCAGCGTTCAGCTTCACCCAGCACCGCCCATTCAAGATCCACTAAGGAAGAGTCCGATGAGCAAAGGATCGCCGATCAGCCCCTCGCTGATGGCTACTAAGTCCGCTGGAGCCCCCAAGGCTCCGGAACGCGCCGACCGGACGGCTGAAACCGCCGTCGGCGTCGACACTGCTGCAACCGCCTCTCCTGTACTTGGGCCGAACAACGTCGTACCCCCGACGGTGATGACCGGCTCGCAAGCAATTGTCCGTTCGCTCGAAGAACTCGGCGTCGACGATATTTTCGGTTTGCCCGGTGGCGCGATCCTGCCCACCTATGACCCTCTGATGGCCTCCAAAATGAACCACATTCTGGTCCGTCACGAGCAGGGAGCCGGCCACGCCGCGCAAGGCTACGCCATGGTTACCGGGCGGGTGGGCGTCTGCATCGCCACCTCGGGCCCCGGTGCCACCAACCTCGTCACCGCCATCATGGATGCTCACATGGACTCCGTTCCGATTGTGGCCATCACCGGCCAGGTCTCCAGCGGAGTGATCGGCACCGATGCCTTCCAGGAAGCGGACATCGTGGGCATCACCATGCCCATCACGAAGCACTCCTTCCTGGTGACGGACCCCAACGACATCCCGCACGTCATGGCCGAGGCGTTCCACCTCGCCTCGACGGGCCGCCCGGGTCCTGTCCTTGTTGACGTTGCCAAGGACGCCCAGCAGGGTCAGATGACGTTCTCCTGGCCGCCGAAGATCGACCTGCCCGGCTACCGGCCGGTGGTCCGCGGCCACAACAAGCAGGTCCGTGAGGCGGCAAAGCTGATCGCCGCCGCCAGCAAGCCCGTGCTGTACGTGGGCGGCGGTGTGGTCAAGGCCCACGCCTCGGCCGAGCTCCGTGAGCTGGCGGAAATCACCGGCGCGCCGGTGGTCACCACCCTGATGGCCCGCGGCGTCTTCCCGGACTCGCACCCCCAGCACGTCGGCATGCCCGGCATGCACGGCACGGTGTCCGCGGTGACGGCCCTGCAGCAGTCGGACCTCCTCATCACCCTGGGCGCCCGGTTTGACGACCGCGTGACCGGCATCCTGAAGACCTTCGCGCCCAACGCCAAGGTGATCCATGCCGACATCGACCCCGCCGAGATTTCCAAGAACCGCACGGCGGACGTCCCGATTGTCGGATCGGTCAAGGAAATCATTCCGGAACTGACCGAAGCCGTGCGCACCCAGTTCGCAACCTCGGGCACGCCGGACCTGGCCAGCTGGTGGGCCTTCCTGAACAACCTGAAGGAAACTTATCCGCTGGGGTGGACCGAGCCCGAAGACGGACTCAGCGCACCGCAGCGCGTCATCGAGCGCATCGGCGCCCTCACCGGCCCCGAAGGCATCTACGTTGCCGGCGTTGGCCAGCACCAGATGTGGGCCGCGCAGTTCATCAAGTACGAGCGCCCGCACGCCTGGCTGAACTCCGGCGGCGCCGGCACCATGGGCTACGCTGTTCCGGCCGCAATGGGCGCCAAGGTGGGGGAGCCGGACCGCGTGGTCTGGGCCATCGACGGTGACGGCTGCTTCCAGATGACCAACCAGGAACTGGCCACGTGCGCCATCAACAACATCCCGATCAAGGTTGCCGTCATCAACAACTCCTCGCTGGGCATGGTGCGGCAGTGGCAGACGCTCTTCTATGAAGGGCGCTACTCGAACACGGACCTGAACACCGGCCACGACACCGTCCGCATCCCGGACTTCGTCAAGCTCGGCGAGGCCTACGGCTGCGCCTCCTTCCGCTGCGAACGCGATGAGGACATCGACGCCACTATCCAGAAGGCCCTGGAAATCAATGACCGCCCCGTGGTCATTGACTTCGTTGTCAGCCCCAACTCCATGGTGTGGCCGATGGTGCCCGCAGGGGTCAGCAACGACCAGATCCAGGTTGCCCGCAACATGACCCCGGAATGGGAAGAGGAGGACTGATCATGAGCCGCCATACACTGTCCGTTCTGGTCGAAGACAAGCCCGGTGTGCTGACCCGCGTGGCGAGCCTTTTCGCCCGCAGGGCCTTCAACATCAATTCCCTGGCCGTCGGCCCGACCGAAGTTCCGGGCATGTCCCGGATGACCGTCGTCGTCGACGCCGACGGTGACCTGATCGAACAGATCACCAAACAGTTGAACAAGCTGGTCAACGTGATCAAGATTGTTGAACTGACTTCCGAATCTTCCGTACAGCGCGACCACATCCTGGTCAAGGTACGTGCGGATGCCGCAACTCGTCTGCAGGTGACCCAGGCTGCAGACCTGTTCCGCGCTTCAGTGGTCGACGTCTCCACCGACTCCGTGGTTATTGAAGCAACTGGCCATCCCGAAAAGCTCACGGCACTGCTTTCAGTGCTGGAGCCGTTCGGTATCCGCGAAATTGTGCAGTCCGGCACCTTGGCCGTTGGACGGGGATCCCGCTCCATGAGTGACCGGGCGCTGCGCTCCGCTTAGGCATTGCCCAAGCAGCACGCTCCGCCCGTAACCGCAGCACCAGAGACACCTAACTACAAAGAATCCACTCAAAGGAGACACCCAAGTGACTGAAATGTTCTACGACGACGACGCCGACCTGTCGATCATCCAGGGTCGCAAGGTGGCCATTGTCGGCTACGGCTCCCAGGGCCACGCCCACGCGCTGAACCTGCGCGACTCCGGCGTCGAGGTTGTCATCGCCCTCAAGGAAGGCTCGACGTCGATCGCCAAGGCCGAGGAAGCAGGCTTCACGGTCAAGAACGTTGCCGACGCCGCCGAATGGGCCGACGTCATCATGATCCTGGCACCGGACCAGCACCAGCGCTCGATCTACAACGACTCCATCAAGGACAAGCTGACCGCCGGCAAGGCGCTCGCCTTCGCCCACGGCTTCAACATCCGCTTCGGCTACATCCAGGCTCCGGAGGGCGTTGATGTCATCCTGATCGCTCCGAAGGCTCCGGGCCACACGGTACGCCGCGAGTTCGAAGCCGGCCGCGGCATCCCCGACATCATTGCCGTGGAGCAGGACGCTTCCGGTTCCGCCTGGGAGCTGGCCAAGTCCTATGCCAAGGCCATTGGCGGCACGCGCGCCGGTGTCATCAAGACCACCTTCACCGAAGAGACCGAAACGGACCTCTTCGGCGAGCAGTCCGTCCTGTGCGGCGGCGTGTCCCAGCTGGTCCAGTACGGCTTCGAGACCCTGACCGAGGCCGGCTACCAGCCGCAGATCGCCTACTTCGAGGTGCTTCACGAGCTGAAGCTCATCGTTGACCTCATGTGGGAAGGTGGCATTGCCAAGCAGCGCTGGAGCGTTTCCGACACCGCAGAGTACGGCGACTACGTCTCCGGCCCGCGCGTCATCACCCCCGAGGTGAAGGAAAACATGAAGGCTGTCCTCGCCGACATCCAGAACGGCGCCTTCGCCAAGCGCTTCATTGAAGACCAGGACAACGGCGGCGTCGAGTTCAAGGAACTGCGTGCCAAGGCAGAGCAGCACCCGATCGAGGCTGTTGGCCGCGAGCTGCGCTCCCTGTTCTCCTGGCAGCAGCAGGACCAGGACTACGTTGAAGGCTCTGCAGCCCGCTAAGGCTGCCGTTTAGGCGCCGTTCAGAATGCGACAGTGAGGCCGGGTTCACACTTAACAATGTGAGCCCGGCCTTTCCGTCAGCCTAGACTTGATTCATCCCCAGGACTGCAACGCAGAGGATCAGCCGTGTCAAAACCCGTAGTACTGCTCGCCGAAGAACTTTCGCCCGCCACAGTCGAGGCCCTTGGCCCGGACTTCGAAATCCGCCAGATCGACGGCGCCGACCGTTCCCAGCTGCTCTCTGCCATTGCGGATGTGGATGCCATCCTGGTCCGGTCCGCCACGAAGGTGGATGCCGAAGCCATCGCCGCGGCCAAGAACCTGAAGGTCATCGCCCGCGCCGGCGTCGGCCTGGACAACGTTGACATCAAGGCCGCCACGCTGGCCGGCGTCATGGTGGTCAACGCCCCGACGTCGAACATCGTCTCCGCCGCCGAACTCACCGTGGGCCACATCCTGAGCCTGGCCCGCCACATCCCGCAGGCCAGCGCCGCCCTCAAGGACGGCGAATGGAAGCGCTCGAAGTACACGGGCATCGAGCTGTTCGAGAAGAAGGTCGGCATCATCGGCCTGGGCCGCATCGGCGCCCTCGTGGCCGCACGCCTTCAGGGCTTCGACACCGAGATCCTGGCCTACGATCCCTACATCACCTCCGCCCGGGCCGCGCAGCTCGGCGTGAAGCTGGTGAGCCTCGACGAGCTGCTGGCCCATTCGGACTTCGTCACCATCCACATGCCCAAGACCCCGGAAACCGTTGGCATGCTCGGCGCCGATGCCTTCACCAAGATGAAGCAGACCGCCTACGTCATCAACGTTGCCCGCGGCGGCCTCGTTGACGAGGAGGCCCTCTACACCGCCCTCCAGGACGGCCAGATCGCCGGAGCCGCCGTGGACGTTTTCGTCCAGGAGCCCAGCACGGACCTGCCGTTCTTCAAGCTGGACAACGTCGTGGTGACGCCGCACCTGGGCGCCTCCACGGACGAAGCCCAGGAAAAGGCCGGCGTGTCCGTGGCCAAGTCCGTCCGGCTCGCCCTGGCCGGCGAACTGGTCCCCGACGCCGTGAACGTTGCCGGCGGCGTGATCGCCCCCGATGTCCGCCCGGGCATCCCGCTGATCGAGAAGCTGGGCCGGATCTTCACCGCCCTGACCCACGCCTCCCTTACCCAGATCGACGTCGAGGTTGCCGGCGAAATCGCCGCCCTGGACGTCAAGGTCCTGGAGCTGGCGGCCCTCAAGGGAATCTTCGCCGACGTCGTCACCGAACAGGTCTCCTACGTCAACGCCCCCGTGATCGCCGAGCAGCGCGGCATCAACACACGCCTGATCACCACGCTCGAGGCCGAGGACTACCGCAACGTCCTGACCCTGCGCGGCGCGCTGAGCGACGGCTCGCAGATCTCGGTCGCCGGCACCCTGACGGGCCCCAAGCAGGTGCAGAAGCTGGTCGGCGTCAACGGCTACGACGTCGAAATCCCCATCAGCGAACACCTCGTCGTGGTCTCCTACGCGGACCGGCCCGGCGTCATCGGCACCATCGGTCACATCCTGGGCATGAACAACATCAACATCGGCGGGATGCAGGTCGCACGGCAGGCTGAGGGCGGCCAGGTGCTCGCGCTGCTCACCATCGACACCTCCGTTCCGCAGCAGGTGCTTGACGCCATCAAGGCCGGAATCGGCGCCGAAATGGTACGTGAAGTGGACCTCGAAGACTAGGGTCCTTCCCCAAGGTGAACTCCGCGTCGCTTGGAGTACACCTTGGACAAGTATGATTGGCCGGTCTGCGTACAATGGCTAGGTCCGAAATTTCAGGATCTTGCCGGCAGGCCGGCCAATACTTTTTGCACGCCCGCAAGGGACCACCCCCCACATCCACCGGTGATCGTGGCGTGCACACGCAATCCAGGTTTCAGGGAGCTCAATGAACGCCGTCCAGAGGTTCATCAGAAGCAAAGTGCTGCTGCTGACCGCTGCCATTTTGATCGTCGCCATGTGCCTGTCCGTCCTCGTCCAGAACCAGTCGCAGGCAGCGCTGAATCGGACTGTGGACGAGAACTCGCGCGGGCTCTATGACATCCTGGTCCAGGCCAAGGCGGGGTCCGGTGGTGCCCTGGTGCAGCCGGACATCGCCAACGGCCAGGGCGGGATCAGTTTCGACCAGCTTCAGGGCATCCGGGACCTGTCGGGCACCTCGGTGGCCGCGCCCATCAGCCTGGTCTCGCGTGTCACGCAGAACCTTGAAGCTCCCCGCCTTGAAGCCATGGACTATCTCGGCTTCAACGCAGGCCTCGTCGGCACGGCCACGGCCGGCCAGCCCGGGGGCACCGACCCCAGCAAGTGGCCCGCCGCCCAGTCCGTGCTGAGCGAGACCCCCAAGAAGTACCGCCTGACTGCCAGCGCCACGAGTTCCGACGGCGCATCCGAAAAGACCCTCTTCAAGTCGACGGCCGAAGGAACACTCGGCAAGGCCCGGCTCGTGGAAGAACAGGTCGAGGGCGGCAACAGCATCCGCATCGCCGGTCCCGAAGGGGAGACGGGCATCAAATTCCCGGCACCTGCCGGAGGCTCCGAGCACAACCTCTTCAATCTTTCCGTTGCCCTGCCCATGGCGCCGGAGGTCACCGAGTCCGTGGTCGCCGTCGACCCCGTTTCCGAGCGCGCGCTGCTCGGCACCTCAGGAGACTTCCTGGCCCCGCTGGAGAAGGCGCCGCCGGCGGACGCCCGCAGCGCCGCCGCGATCGGCCGCCATTTCGAAAGCCTCTTCACCAACGGCATCGGCATGCAGGAGCTCGAAGAGGGCCCGGACTTCCTGGGCGTCAAGCTCAAGTACTGGGCGCCCCTCATGACCCAGTACCAGCAGGCGAAGCGCAGCGGCGAGCTGACCGAGGATTCCCAGGCCATTCCGCTGATTGTCCGCTCCGGCACTTCCCTTGACCTGAAGTACTCCGTGAAGATCGAGGAAATCGATGACTCGGGGAACGTGGTCAAGGAGATCGGGACGGCGGACCGCTCCCTGGACAAGGACTACCTTCCGTTCGTGTCCAAGTCGCCCTTCGCGCTGTCCTGGCCCGGCTCCACGGACTACTCCAAGCTGCTCGGCAACTCCGCGAACTTCAGCCGCGGGCTCTACAGCCCCGCAACGTGGAGCACCAACTTCGCCTCCGCGCCCAAGTACACCGACGGCTCAACCGCGGGCAACGGCGCTACCGAGAAGACCGCGACGCCCGGTGAATGGGTTACCGTCAACCGGCTTCCGGAGAAGACGGCCGGCGGGGAACCGGTGGACCAGACCCAGCGCAACCCCGTGGACGAGCGCTCCTACCGGGAGAACCTCGAAACGGGCAAGAAGCTGGCGACGCCCCTCGCCATGGTTTATGGCACGTTCGATCCCGCCGCCGTGCAGGCGGCGGCCGGGGACGTCAACCGGCTTCCCCTGGGCGGCTACGACCCGACGCCGATGACCCTGACCAAGGACGCCGAGGGCAAGGATGTCCCGGATGCCGCGCTCAAGCCGTCCCTGAGCGCCACCGGATTGGTCAGCCAGTCCGCCGGGGCCATCACGGATTACTACGGCCTGGCGGCTGCCCGCGGCTACGAGAAGAACGCGTCAGTCATTGACGCCGTGCGTGTGCGCGCCAGCGCCCCGGGCAGCTGGAAGCAGGCGCAGCCGGACGTGGAGAAGCTCGCCAACGAGATCCGGGACATGGGCCTGGAAGCCACGGTTGTGGCCGGTTCCGCGCGAGAAGACGCCAACATCTTCGTTCCCGGCTACTCCAGGGACGACGCCGGCAAGGAGTCTGCGCTGGGCACCGTCCAGCAGTCGTGGGTCAGGCAGGACGCTGCCGACGCCGTGTCCGGCTCACTGACCGCCACGAACCTCACCCTGCTCTTCCTGACTCTCTGCGGTGCCGCGCTCCTCACCGGCGCATCGACTGTGAGCTACATCCGGCAACGGCGCCGCGAGGCGGGAACCCTGCGCGCCATGGGCTGGACCCAGCGGCGCATCCGCTCGTGGGTTCTGGAGGAATTCGCCGTGGGCGCGGGGCTGCTGGCAGTCGCGGGCGTCGTCCTGAGCCTGCTCAGCTGGAACCTCGCCACCGTGATTGTCTCGGCATCCGTGCTGGTCCTCTATCTGGCCGCGGCCTTCTTCGCCGCCCAGATGCTGCGCCACCGCGAGGAAGTTGACCAGGAACCGCAGCATGACGAGCGGCTCATCGCCGTCGATTCGCCGCTGACCTTCGCCAACCGCCAGTTGACCACCAACCGCTTCAACGCGATTTCCCTCGCCGTTGCGGTCGGCGTGTTCGGTGCCGCCGTGGGCGGTCTCGTCGCCCTGCTGATCGACATACCGCGGGCCGCCGGAGCCAGCGCGCTCAGCGGACTGGCCGCCGCCAGCGTGGCCCTGCCAAGCATCGTCCTGGGCCTCTCCGGAGTGGCGGTAGGGCTCGTGCTGACCCTCGTCACAGGCCGCTTCGAGCTGCAGGCCAAGCGCCAGTACCTCGGAACGCTGCAGGCCATGGGCTGGAACCCCGACATGCTCGGCCAGGTCCGGTTCTTCGAAAATGCCCTGGTGGGAGCGGTGGCGGTTCCGCTGGGCGTGCTCGGTGCCCTCGGCGTCGGCCTGCTCCTTGCCCCCTATGCCGCACTCTGGGCCGCCGTGGCCGGGCTCGTGGCTGTACTTTGCTGGATTCCGATTGCAACGAAAGTGGTCCAATGACTAACGACCTGAACCTTCGCCGGGAGCGCGGGAACGACGACGGCGGGGGCTCGTTCCAGACGCGCGCCAACACCCTCGTCAAGGCCGCCGATCACGGTACCCCGCTCGAGCTGGGCAATATCACCATCCGCTACGGCGGCGGAAAAGGCGGAGCCGAAGCCGTGAGCGTGGTGGAGGGCTTCGACCTGACCCTCCACGCAGGCGAGATGCACTGCGTTGCCGGCCGGAGCGGCTCAGGCAAGACCAGCATCCTGACCGTCGGTGCGGGGCTTACCCTGCCGACGTCGGGCCGGGTGCTGTGGGAGGGCGAGTCCCTCGAAAGCATGGGCGACGACGAGATCGCCGACCGGCGGCGTGCCCTGATCGGCTACGTTGACCAGGGCGGGGCACTGATCGACGGCATGAGCGCCCTCGAAAATGTCCTTCTGCCCGCCGTCCCGGACGGCGAAGTGGAACAGCGCCGCGACATGGCCAAGGACCTGCTGGACCTCGTAGGCCTCGGCCGGCGGATGCGGCACCGCCCCGCGCAGCTGTCCGGCGGCGAACGGCAGCGCGTTGCGATTGCCCGCGCCCTGATCCTCGGTACGCGCGTCCTGGTGGTTGATGAGCCCACCGCGAGCCTTGACCGGGCCTCGGCCAACCGCATCATCAGCATCCTGAAGGACACGACGTCCGACGGTATTGCCGTACTGGTTGCGTCACATGACCACGAACTGGTCCGGCTGAGCGATACCCTGACCGAACTGATCTAGCTTCATCCCTCCGCACTAAAGGTAATTTCCCGCCCGTGACTTCTTCAGAAAAGCGCCCGTTCTACATCACCACGGCCATCAGCTACCCCAACGGCGTGCCGCACATCGGCCACGCCTACGAGGTCGTTGCCACCGATGCCATGGCGCGGTTCAAGCGACTGGACGGCCACGATGTCTTCTTCATGACCGGCACCGATGAGCACGGGCTGAAGATGCAGCAGTCGGCGGAGAAGGAAGGCCTGACGGCCAAGGAACTGGCGGACCGGAACTCCGCGGCCTTTAAGCAGATGGAGCAGGACCTGGGCATTTCCCATGACCGCTTCATCCGCACCACGGACGAGGACCACTACGCCGCGTGCCAGGAAATCTGGCGCCGGATGGAAGCCAACGGCGACATCTACCTGTCCAAGTACGAGGGCTGGTACTCCGTCCGCGACGAGGCTTACTACGTGGAAGACGACACCGTGGTCAAGGAGGACGGCGCCCGGTACACCAAGGAGAGCGACACCCCGGTGACCTGGACCGCCGAGGAGAGCTACTTCTTCCGGCTGTCCGCCTACCAGGACAAGCTGCTGGCACTGTACGAGGCACAGCCTGAATTCGGTGCCCCGCAGTCCCGCTTCAACGAGGTCATCAGCTTCGTCCGGCGCGGCCTGGAAGACCTGTCCATCAGCCGCACCACGTTCGATTGGGGCGTGCCCGTTCCCGGGGACGAAAAGCACGTCATGTACGTGTGGGTCGACGCCCTGACGAACTACCTCACCGGTGCCGGCTACCCTGACGTCGATTCGGAATCGTTCAAGAAGTACTGGCCCGCCGACGTGCACGTGATCGGCAAGGACATCTCACGGTTCCATGCGATTTACTGGCCGGCATTCCTGATGAGCGCGGGCCTCGAGCTGCCCAAACGCGTCATGATCCACGGCTTCCTGCAGAACAACGGCGTCAAGATGTCCAAGTCGCTGGGCAACGTGGTGGCGCCGGCCGACTTCGTGGCCCAGTACGGCCTCGATCAGGTCCGGTTCTTCTTCCTGCGTGAGGTTCCCTTCGGCGCCGACGGCAGCTACAACCACGAAGCCATTGTGGGGCGGATGAACTCGGACCTGGCAAACAATTTCGGAAACCTCGCCCAGCGGTCGCTGTCCATGGTGGCCAAGAACTGCGAAGGCCGCGTTCCTGTTCCCGGAGAGTTCACACCTGAGGACACGGCCATTCTGGCCCGGGCCAACGCCCTCCTGGACCAGGCGCGCGCCGCCTTCGACAAGCAGGAATTCAGCCGCGCGCTCGAAGCGATCTGGGGCGTACTGGGGGACACCAACGCCTACTTCGCCGAGCAGGCCCCCTGGGTCCTGCGGAAGACCGACGTCGAACGCATGCAGACGGTGCTGTACGTGACCCTTGAGGTACTGCGAATCGTGGCCATCCTCGCGCAGCCGGTGATGCCGACGGCGACGGCCGCCCTGCTGGCGACGCTCGGCCAGCCGGAGGGCGACGCCCGGCAGTTCACCGCCATTTCGACGCCGATCGCTGCGGGCACCGAACTGCCGGCACCCGCGCCGGTCTTCCCGAAATACGAGGAGCCGGCCGAAGTCTGACCCTGTCCTTTTCCGGCGGCACGTCCCTGCCGTCCCCCGCCCCCTTGCCCCGGTTTACCTGGGCAAGGGGGCGTTTTTTCTTCGTCTGCATGCCTATTCGGCCGGTTTCCAAGTGGTGGCCAAGTACAAGTGGGTGACAAACCCGCCACTACCAAGTACTTGGCCGTCAAAGAAGGCGTACTGGCTACTCGGGACTGGTGCAGCGACGCATCCTACGCTGAAAAGGCAAGCAGACTAACCACACCCTTGGGAGTATCCATCACCCTTGATCCCACCGTTTGAGTTCGAACAGTGGTCCCTTGGAAGGCAGAAATACCCCGTGGTCTGGTCGGTTTGAACCAGAAGTATGGAGGGACACGAAATGAGACGAACTATCGCGGCTGTGGGGCTTTTGGGTCTTGGACTCCTGGGCGTCACGATTCCGGCGGGTGCCGCGCCGGGCAACGGGCAGGGCGATCACGAGAAGGTCTGCCACGAGAACAATGCCGGTGGTAACGGTAACGGCGGCGAGAACGGCAATGCCGGTGGTAACGGTAACGGCGGCGAGAACGGCAATGCCGGTGGTAACGGTAACGGCGGCGAGAACGGCAACGCCGGCGGTAACGGTAACGGCGGAGAGAACGGCAATGCCGGCGGCAACGGTAACGGCGGCGAGAACGGCAATGCCGGCGGCAACGGCAACGGCGTCGGCCACCAGGATTGCGACCCGGAGGAGCCGGGCGGCGGCACCGAAGAGCCGCCGGCCGAAGAGCCGCCCGCCGAGGAGCCGGCCGCCGAGGTGCCGGTGGTCAAGCCGGTAGTCAAGCCGGTAGTCAAGCCGGCAGCCAAGTCGGCGGCCAAGCCCGCGGCGGCAGTCAGCGTCCCCGCTGCCGCTCCCGCGGCGCCGAACGTCGGATTCAACCTTGAAACAGCAGTAGGCAGGACGGACGCGGAAATCCCCGCGGGGCTTGCCCTAGCGACAGGCCTGTTCGTGGGCGTGTCCGTGCTGGTGCTGTGGAGAAGGAAAGAGGGTGCCAACGAGGCTGAAGGCTGAGCAGCACCATGCCTGGCGGGTGCCGCGAGTCGGAACGCGGCACCCGCGCCCGCCTGTTGTTGATCCGCCCGGTTGTTGATCCGCCCGATTCTGAGCCAAGGAGTCATCGCATGGCCAGTCATCGCCGTTTCCGGTGGCCGCGAAGCTGGCGGCTGAGCTCATTTGCCAGGCGTTTCACCGGCAGGCCCGGCACGCGAGGCACCGCCACGCGTGCCACCGGAACGCGCGGGCGGCTGCTGCAGTTTGCGGACCTGATTGTGCTGGCGATCTGCGGAATGGGACTGCTGGCGGCCTGGCTTGTCTATGGCGCCGGTTCCGGCGGCCACCACGAAAGGCCCCCCGAGGACGCGTCAGCAGTAATATCCGACGAGGAGGGTCAAGGCCTTCCGACGCCGACGGCAACAGCCCTGGCGACTCCTTCTGGTAAGACCGCGGCTCCCGCTGCCCCGGTGGCTCCTCCGCGGCCGGCCTATGCTCCCGTACACATCTCATATCCGGCGGCGGACTTTGACGTCGTGGTGCATCCCCTGAAGCCGAGCAGCGGAGACAAGAAGAGCCAGACCATCGTGCCGCCGGAGACGATGGACGCCTACTGGCTCACACCTTTCGGCAAGCTGGGTGCAGGCTCGGCCAACACCACGTATGTCATCGGCCACAGCTGGGAAGGAGCGGATGCGCCGTTCAACCACCTGAGCACGGCCGCGGCTCCGGGCCAGACATTCACCGTTAGAACGTCCGCCGGGGTACTGACATACAAGGTCGATTCAGTCACCACGTACACAAAGTCGGCCTTGAAGGACAGCCCCATCTGGTCGGTCGTTCCCAACCGGCTGGTCCTGATCAGCTGTTACACCGGAGATCTGTGGGGCAAGAACGTGGCGGTGGTCGCATCGCCGGTTCCGCGCCGGTAGTCGGCGGGCGGCCGTGGACCCCAGGCCGCCGACGCAAGGACGCGTTCGTATAATGAGACGGTTTGACCAGAATGTGGATCACTTGGCTACGCTGAAAAACATGAGCGCATCCACCATCAATCTTGCTGTCATCCCGGGCGACGGCATTGGCCCCGAGGTCATCGCAGAAGCCCTTAAGGTCCTGGAAAAGGTCGTTGCCGCCGAAGGCGTCACCCTTGAACAGACCCGCTACAAGCTGGGCGCCCAGCACTGGCTGGAGACGGGCGAGACGCTCCCCGACGCAGTTCTCGAAGACCTGAGGACCCACGACGCGATCCTCTTCGGCGCTGTCGGTGCGGCACCGGGGGACACGCGCATTCCCTCCGGAATCATCGAGCGTGAGATGCTCCTCAAGCTGCGCTTCAGCCTCGACCACTTCGTCAACCTGCGCCCCTCAAGGCTCTTCGGCGGCGTGGGCAGCCCGCTGGCCAATCCGGGAACCATCGATTTCATTGTGGTCCGCGAAGGAACCGAGGGCCCGTACGTCGGCAACGGCGGGACCCTGCGCGGCGGAACGCCCCACGAAGTGGCCACGGAAGTATCGCTGAACACCGCGTACGGCGTGGAGCGCGTGGTCCGCGACGCGTTCCGGCGCGCTAACGAACGGCCCCGCAAGAAGCTGACCCTCGTCCACAAGCACAACGTGCTCGTCTACGCGGGCCACCTGTGGAAGCGCACGGTCGAAGCTGTGGCAAAGGAGTTCCCGGAGGTCACGCACGACTACCTGCACATTGACGCCGCCACCATCTTCATGGTCACCGATCCCGCCCGCTTCGACGTGATCGTCACGGACAACCTCTTCGGGGACATCATCACAGACCTCGCGGCGGCGGTGACGGGCGGCATCGGACTGGCAGCCTCGGGCAACATCAACATGGACCGGACTGCCCCCTCCATGTTCGAGCCGGTGCACGGCTCGGCGCCGGACATCGCGGGCCGGCAGAAGGCGGATCCCACGGCCGCCATCCTGTCCGCCGCGCTGCTGCTGGAGCACCTGGGCTACTCCGCTGCGGCCCGCAGGATCGAGTCCGCGGTGCTGGCAGACGTCGAAGGCCGCAACGGCGAATCGCGGAGCACAAGCGCCATTGGCGATGCCATCGCCGCGGCCGTTTAGCCCCTGCCAGCAGGCGTAAGCTTGACCTGAATCACCAATTGCTGCCGTGGTCCGACGCTGAACCACGTTCAGATACCAGGCAGCCGACCGTGGAGGAACCATGACTCAGACTGCCCATGGCGTCGAATTCACCCAGCAGCTCTCGGCAACCCCGAAGTCCGCTGAAGAACGTGCTGCCATCCTGGCGAACCCGGGATTTGGCAACTATTTCACCGACCACACCGCCATCGTCGACTACAGCGTCGACGCCGAGGGCAAGGGCGGCTGGCATGATGCCCGGGTTGAGGCCTACGGACCCATCTCCCTGGACCCTTCCGCTGCTGTGCTCCACTACGGCCAGGAAATCTTCGAAGGGCTCAAGGCTTATCGCCACGCCGACGGCTCCATCTGGACGTTCCGGCCCGAGGCCAACGCCGCCCGCCTGAACAAGTCCGCCCGCCGACTGGCCCTCCCGGAGCTTCCGGAGGAGTACTTCCTCGGAGCGATCCGCGAACTCGTGACCGCGGACAAGGAATGGGTCCCGTCCGGCGACGGCGAAGCCCTGTACCTGCGTCCGTTCATGATTGCCACCGAGGCGTTCCTGGGTGTGCGCGCAGCCCGTGAGGTCTCCTTCCGGGTTATTGCGTCACCCGCCGGCAACTACTTCGGCGGCGAGCTGAAGCCGGTTTCCATCTGGATCTCCCGCGAGTACGCGCGGGCAGGGCGCGGCGGCACAGGCGCTGCGAAGTGCGGCGGCAACTACGCGGCGTCGCTGATCGCCCAGCAGGAAGCCGAGTCCCACGGCTGCAAGCAGGTGCTGTTCCTGGACCAGTTCAACGACAACGCTGTTGAGGAACTCGGCGGCATGAACGTCTTCTTCGTGATGAAGGACGGCTCGCTCGTTACGCCGGCACTGACCGGAACCATCCTGGAGGGCGTCACCCGCTCCTCGGTGATGCAGGTGGCGAAGGACATGGGCCGCGAGGTTGCCGAACGCAAGATCACGCTGGATGAATGGCGTGACGGCGTTGCCTCCGGCGACATCGCCGAGGTCTTCGCCTGCGGTACTGCCGCTGTCATCACGCCCATCGGCGTGCTCAAGGATGCCACCGAGTTCATCGGTTCGGAGGATGCCAAGGCGGGCGAAACCACCATGGCCATCCGTGAGCAGTTGCTGGGAATCCAGACCGGCAAGGTCGCGGACACGCACGGCTGGCTGACCCGGCTGGCCTGAGGATTTCCCATAAGTACGACGGCGGGTGGCCGGCGGAGCTGCGACGGCGGCCCGCCGGCCACCCGCCGTCGCATTGGCGGAGTGGTGTTAGCGGAAATGCAAGAATAAGAGCGTGAATCCGGACACCACGCCCGCCCTGACCGTCAGCAGTCAGCTGACCAGGTACCGCCTGGCCCCCAACCCGGGGCCGATGAGCCTGGACGGCACCAACTCCTACGTCATTGCCGAGGCAGGTCATGCGGCTGCCGTCGTGGTGGACCCGGGGCCGGCCGACGAGCGGCACCTTCAGGAACTGGCCGCCAGCGGTTCGGTGGAGCTTATCCTGGTCACGCACCGGCATGCGGACCACACGGCGGGGGCGGCACGGCTGCACGAACTCACCGGAGCTCCCGTCCGCGCCGCCGATCCGGCGCACTGCCACGCGGGGGCACCGCTGCTGCCCGGGGAGACCATCGCGGCCGGGGGGACCGAAATCCGGGTGGTGGCCACCCCCGGACACACCTCCGATTCCGTCTGCTTCCATCTTCCCTTCGACGGCCCTTCCGGCTCTGTGCTCACCGGCGACACCATCCTGGGCCGTGGAACCACCATGCTGGATCACCCGGACGGCACGCTGCGGGACTACCTGTCCTCGCTGGACCGGCTGGAACTGCTGGGCCCGGTCACCGTCCTGCCGGCTCACGGGCCGGTCCTGCCGGCCCTCGATTCCGTGGTCCGCGCCTACCGTGACCACCGGCTGGACCGGCTTGCCCAGATCAGGGCGGCGCTCTCGGACCTCGGCGGGGACGCCGGCGTCACTGAGGTCACCGACGTTGTCTATTCCGACGTCGATCCCTCAGTCCGGCGCGCAGCCGAGAATTCCGTTGCGGCCCAGCTTGAATACCTGCGCTCCCTGCGTGACCGGACCTGAGGCGGTGCGGCAGGAGAGCAGAGCGGAGACTGTAGGCTTGGAACCATGCGTATTGCCCGGTTTGTAGTCGATTCTGATCCCCTCTACGGCATTGTTGAAGGCCAGCCTGGCAGTGAGGAAGTCACTGTCATCAACGGCGACCCCTTCTTCCACGGTGTGGAGCGCACGCACGTCCGCCACAAGCTGGAGGACGTCCGCCTGCTGGCGCCGATCATTCCGCGCAGCAAAGTGATCGGGGTGGGGCGGAACTTCGTCGAACACGCCCGCGAACTCGGCAACGAGGTGCCGCAGCAGCCCCTCCTGTTCCTGAAACCGAACACCTCGGTGGTGGGCCCCAACGATCCCATCGTGCTGCCGGAGTTCTCCGACGAGGTCTCCTATGAGGCTGAGCTCTGTGTCGTGATCGGCCGCATCTGCAAGGACGTTCCCGAGGAACGCGTGGATGACGTCATTTTCGGCTACACCTGCGGCAACGACCTCACTGCCCGCGATGTCCAAAAAACCGACCTGCAGTGGGCCCGCGCCAAGGGTTTCGACACCTCGGCCCCGCTGGGCCCGTGGATCGAAACCGAACTGGACCCCGAAGACCTGTCCATCAAGGGCTGGCTCAACGGGGAGCTCCGCCAGGACGGCAGCACCAACCAGATGATCCGCGGCGTCCGGGAACTCGTCTCCATCGTCTCGAGCGCCTTCACGCTCCTGCCCGGTGACGTCATCATGACGGGAACGCCGGCCGGCGTGGACCTGGTGCAGGCCGGAGACCGGTACGACGTCGAGATCGAGGGCATCGGCCGCCTGTCGAACCCGGTGGTCCGTCGCTGACCCACGCGCCGATTCAGGACAGCCGCCACGTTGATCCACGTGGCGGCTGTCCTGTTTCGCAGCGGGGTTCAGCCGCCAGTCCGGCATGGTGCACGCGGTAAAGTTGGTGTCACTATGACTACTCCCTCTGCGCCCAACCCCGTCTCCAGCTCCGCCCCCAGTGAAATGAGCCGCGAAGTCACCGCCGAAACCCCGGTGCGTGTCCGGTTTTGCCCCTCGCCGACCGGCACCCCGCACGTCGGACTGATCCGCACGGCCCTGTTCAACTGGGCCCATGCCCGGCACACCAACGGCACCTTCGTGTTCCGCATCGAGGACACGGACGCTGCCCGCGACTCGGAGGAGAGCTACCAGCAGTTGCTGGAGGCCCTGAAGTGGCTCGGAATCACCTGGGAAGAGGGCGTGGAGGTCGGCGGACCGCACGAACCGTACCGCCAGTCGCGGCGCCTGGACCTCTACAAAGACGTGGTCGCCAAGCTGATCGACGCCGGCTACGCGTACGAGGCGTTCTCCACGCCCGAGGAGGTCGAGGCGCGCCACCGCGCCGCCGGCCGGGACCCCAAGCTGGGCTATGACAACTTCGACCGAGACCTCTCGGCAGAACAGATTGCCGCGTTCAAGGCCGAGGGCCGCCAGCCCGTGCTCCGCGTGCGGATGCCGGACGAGGATGTCACCTTCGCTGACATGGTCCGCGGCGACATCACGTTCAAGGCCGGCAGCATTCCGGACTACGTCATTGTCCGTGCCGACGGGTCCCCGCTATACACCCTTGTCAACCCCGTCGACGATGCGCTGATGGGCATCACGCACGTCCTCCGTGGCGAGGACCTGCTCTCCTCCACACCCCGCCAAGTGGTGCTGATCCGCGCGCTGATGGAAATCGGCGTGGCCAGCTACATGCCCGTCTTCGGTCACCTGCCTTACGTCATGGGCGAGGGGAACAAGAAGCTCTCCAAGCGCGACCCGCAGTCCAACCTGTTCCTGCTCCGGGACCGCGGTTTCATCCCCGAAGGCCTGCTGAACTACCTCTCCCTCCTTGGCTGGAGCCTGTCCGCCGACGAGGACATTTTCACGGTGGAGCAGCTCATCGAGCACTTCGACGTCAACGACGTCCTCGCCAATCCGGCCCGCTTCGACATCAAGAAGGCCGAAGCCATCAACGGCACGCACATCCGCATGCTTGAGCCGGAGGATTTCCGGTCACGCCTCGTCCCGTACCTGCGCGCCGCCGGATTCGTGGGCGAGAGCCTTACCGCACGGCAGGAGGAGATCCTCGCCGAGGCTGCGCCGCTGATCCAGGAGCGCATCTCCCTGCTGGGTGAGGCTCCGGAGATGCTCGCCTTCCTCTTCAAGAACGACGACGCGATCGACATCGCGGATGACGCACGTAAGGGCCTGCCGGCAAACCTGGCTGAAGTGCTGGACGCGGCGCTGGCCGCCCTCGAGCCCGTCGAGGACTGGAGCGCGGAGAACATCCAGTCCGCGCTGAAGCAGGCGCTCGTGGAGGATCTTGGCATCAAGCCGCGGCTGGCGTTCGGACCCGTCCGCACCGCAATCTCCGGGCGGCGGATCTCTCCGCCGCTGTTCGAATCCATGGTGATCCTGGGCAGGGACTCGTCGCTGGCGCGCCTGCGCGCCTTCCTCGGCTGATGACGCGACCTGCCGCGGAAACCGGCGGCGCCCTGCACCGACGGCCGCCCGGTGCCGTCAGCGGTGTCCTGTTCGACATCGACGACACGCTGGTGGACCTTGCGTACGCCATGACCACGGCGTTGCGCGATGTCAGCGAACACCTCCTGCCCCGGCTGGACCAGTCGGGGTGGGAGAAGTTCGGCAGGATCTTCACGCACGAGACCACGCACTACTACGACCGCTACCTTGCCGGCGAACTGACCTTTAACGAGCAGCGGCTGCTTCGCGGTCGGGCGGCGCTGGGCCACTTCGGCGTCGAGCTCGGCGAAGGTGAGGAGTCCCGGCACTGGCTCAGTTCGTATTCGCGCCTCCAGCCCAGTTATGTCAGGGCGTTCGAGGACGTCGCCCCGCTCCTGGACGCACTGGACTCGGCAGGAGTTCCCTATGGTGCGGTGAGCAACAACGTCCATGACTACCAGCGCGTCAAGCTGGACAGCGCCGGACTGGAACGCATCGGCATCCTCGTGGGGACGGACACCGTGGGTGTGCCCAAACCTGACCCCGCCATCTATCTGGAGGGTGTCCGGCTTCTTGGCAGTTCCGCGGACACAACCCTTTACGTGGGGGACAACCGGCTGCTCGACGCTGAAGGCTCGACGGCGGCAGGCCTCCTGGGCGTCTGGCTGAACCGCGGCGGGGAGCCGGAGCCGGATTTTCAGGGACACGAGATCGGCTCCCTGCTGGAGCTGCTGGGGTGGCTGGCACTGCCGGAGTAAGGCACGCCCCGGACCTGCGCGGCCGCGATGGGACCGGGCACGGGCACGGTTGTGCCCGTGCCCGGCCCCGGGCGGTTTAGGGGGTTTTCCGCAACGGCCGCCTTGACTTCAGGGCCAGGAACGCGCCGACCGAGCCGAGGCCCAGCACGCCCACGAGGCCCAGGGCCAGGGCGGCATCGGACTGCCGGACCATGCTTCCGGGAGACACCGCCGCGGCCGCCGAATACAGGGTGCCCGTGCCTTCGGCGATCCGGGCGTTGCCGTCAGCGAGCCTGTCCGCGCCGGTGGCAAGCTGTGTGGAACCGGCGGCAAGCCTGGTGTTGCCGTCTGACAGCTTGGAGGCGCCGGCAGCGAGGGTCTGGGAACCGCTGAGCAGGCCGGGGCTGCCCGGATTAGCCGGATCTCCCTTGATGCCCGCGTTCAGTGCCACAGTGCCGTCGGCCAGGCGTTGGCTGCCCTCGGTCATCCCGGCAGCGGCCTTGAGCAGTCCGGGACGTGCGGAGTTGCCGGGAACGCCGTCCATGCCCACCCGGAGTTTGGACGTGCCCTCGGCCAGGAGTTCGGTGCCCATCACCACGCCGGGGCTCTTCGGGTCCCGGCTGTTGAGCCTGCCGGCCAGGGTGGCGAATCCTGCCGTCAGCCTTCCGGTTCCTGCATGGAGCTCTCCGGCACCCGAGTCCAGCCGTGCCGCGCCCGCGTTGAGCCGTGCCGCTCCGGACTGCAGCCGGGAAGCGCCGGCGTCCAGCTTCTGCGCACCTGCCCTGATCTTTGCGATCTTGTCCTTGACCACGGACAAGGGAACCAGGCCCTGCGCGGGATCTGAGGCAGCTGCCTCCAACAGTTCCAGCGCCTGTGCGATTGCAGCCGTCCCGGTGCCTGCCGCGGGGTCGCCGTTCGCGCCGCGGTAGCCCCTGAGTTGGACTGTGCCGGCCGCCAGCAGGCTGGTGCCGGCGGCCAGTTCAGCGGTTCCGTCCGCCAGCCGCGCTGCTCCGCCGTCGAGCCGGGTGGCGCCGTCCGCCAGGTTGTCCGGGGCATTGCCCGCCGCTGTCGGTGTCAGGGCGGCGGATAACCGGACGGCTCCGGCAGCGAGTTTGTGGGCGCCGTCGTCGACCTTGTAGACGCCCGGGGCGAGTTTGCTGTTGACGTCGTTCTCGATTTTCACGGCGCCTGCGGCGAGCCGGGCAGCGCCGGCCTCAAGCTTGTCAGCCCCCGGAGCGAGTTTGCTGCTGATTCCTGAGTGGATCTTGTCCGCGCCTTCCGCGAGCTTTACGGCACCGGCGTCCGCCAGGCTGGCACCGCTGGCGAGCTGGCCGGCGCCTGTCTTCAACTGTTCGGCGCCCGTGGAGGCCAGGCCGGCCCCGTCCCGCAGCCTGGCCGAGCCGTCGGCGACGCGTCCGGTCACGAGCGTATAGAACGCCAGCAGTGCCACGAGCAGCAGGGCAAGGATCGCGATGGCGACTTGTTGGGTCCGGGGCCAGGGCCTGCCCGCCACGGCGGCACGGCCCGTCGATTGACGCGGTTCCGGCCCGGACGGTTCCGACACAGGCGATTCCGGCATAAGTGGTACCGGCACAAGCGATTTCGACACAGATGGTTCCGACACAGGTGGTTCCTCTCGACGGTCCTGCCGGCGGCGGCATTGCCGCCGGCCATATCCCGCAACTGTGATGCAGCTAACAACCGCGATTGCTCGCAGGTCGGCCCGCTATGACATCGGGGAGAAGGTGGTTACTCGCTGGTAACTTACCGAGCGTAAACTTATTAACGCCGGATTTGCAAGGTTTTTCCTTGTTTCAGAGGGGCGCGGACGGCCAAGTCCGTCCCGGCGCGGGGTATCCAGAGGGATGCCGGGGCCGATTTGTGCGGGGCAAAACTCTCGGGTAAAGTAATTACTCGTGCTGAGGCGCTCGGAGCGAAGGTTTAGGCCTTTTCGACCGGCCCGAAAGTTCCATTGGGATATGGTGTAATTGGCAACACTACGGTTTCTGGTACCGTCATTCTAGGTTCGAGTCCTGGTATCCCAGCTCTGAAAATCCGCGGAATTCCGCAGATTATCGGGAGTTTCAAGTCAAGCTTTTCGATTTGAAACACGTGCTGAGTGTGTGAAACAATCACTTAGCTTGACCGGCAGAATTGCTGGTTGGAAGGTACACGGCCCCATCGTATAGCGGCCTAGTACGCCGCCCTCTCACGGCGGTAACGCGGGTTCGAATCCCGCTGGGGTCACCAATTAACCGGCTCCGGGCATCTGCCCGGGGCCGGTTTTTCTTTGTTCTGCCGCCACGGCCCGCCTGATCCACAGCAGTGCCTGAACTGGCATGATGATGCTGTGATCTCCTCCAACGAGCGCCCTCCGGCCAACGGGCAGAAGAAGGAAGCGCAGTCCGCTGCCGCCGTCGCCCTCTTGGAAGCCGTTCGGCGGGATCTGTCCTCCGCATCGCTGCCGCTGGAGCTTCCGGCGTCGAGCGGGCCCGGGTGGACATCCGCAATTGCGTGGCCCAACTCGATGACTACATCCTTCCGCGGTACCGCAGCCTGGACGCTCCGCTGCTGGCCGTCGTCGGCGGTTCTACGGGGGCTGGCAAATCAACGCTCGTGAACGCGCTCGTAGGCCACCCGGTGACCCGGGCGGGAGCCATCCGGCCCACCACGCGCCAGCCCATTCTCCTGCACCATCCCGCAGATGCCCCCTGGTTCGAGGATCAACGCGTCCTGCAGAGCCTCGGCCGGATCCGGGGCGCCGTGGTTGCTGCCCCCGTGCCGGCCAGCCAGGCGGGGCCAGCTCCCGATGCGGCCCCGATTTCGTCGCTGGTGCTGGTGGGGGATCCGGCCGTGCCGGAAGGGATCGCCCTGCTTGACGCGCCGGATGTCGACTCCATCTCCGATGACAACCGGAAGCTTGCCGGCCAACTCCTGGCGGCCGCCGATCTGTGGGTCTTTGTCACCACCGCAAACCGCTACGCGGACGCCGTTCCCTGGAAGCTGCTGCTGGACGCAGCCTCGAGGGACATCATGGTCGCGGTGGTGCTCGACCGCGTCCCGCCAGCGGCGGAAGCTGAAGTGAGTGAGGACCTCCGGGCCATGCTGGAAAGGGAAGGCCTTGGCAACGCCGGCCTCTTCGTCATCCCGGAGGTGGCCCTCGACAGGCTTGGCATGCTGCCCGCTGCGGCCACCGAAGCCCTTGGAACGTGGCTGCGGAATCTCGCCGCGGATGCCGCGGGAAGGGCGGACATCGCCCGGCGGACGCTCAACGGGACAGTCAAGGCACTAAGTCAGAGGGTGCGGCTCGTGGCCGAGGAGTCGGCGGAACAAGGGCGGGCCGCCGGGCGCCTGGGTGCGGACGCCCGGGCCGCCTATCGGGACGCCGTCGCCAGGATCCTCGATGCCACCAAGGACGGCGCCCTGCTGCGCGGTGAGGTGCTGGCCCGCTGGCAGGATTTCGTCGGCACCGGGGAGTTCTTCCGCAGCCTGGAGCAGAACATCGGCCGCTTTCGTGACCGCGTAGGCGCCTTCTTCCGCGGCGAACCGACGCCGGCCATCAGGGTGGAAACCGCCATTGAAACGGGACTGCAGGCAGTCATCGTCGATGAAGCCGCCAACGCGGCGGAGGACGCGGACCAGCGCTGGCGCTCGGACCCCGCGGGCCGCCGACTCCTGGGCGCGGATGACCTTTCAGGAACCAGCCCGGGGTTTGCCGACGCGGTGGCCGAGGAGATCCGGGCGTGGCAGGGGAGCCTGATGGAGCTTATCCGGACAGAGGGGCAGGGCAAGCGGGCGCAGGCCAGGTGGCTGTCCTTCGGCGTCAACGGCCTGGGTGCGGCACTCATGATCGTGGTGTTCTCCATGACTGCCGGACTGACGGGCCTTGAGATCGGAGTCGCAGGAGGCACCGCCGTCGTCGGACAAAAACTGCTGGAAGCGGTTTTCGGTGAAGACGCCGTGCGGCGCCTTGCGCGGACCACCCGGGACGACCTGCACACCCGATGCCAGAATCTGCTGCAGGCCGAGCAGCGTCGCTTCCTGGACCGGCTGGACCCGGACTCGGGCGCCGGGGCCGACGTCCTCGCAGGGCACGCAGAGGCACTGAAGCGGCTCGCGGGCGCCGCATGAGCCGCCACGGCGGAACCAAGGAAGCATCCCGGCTGCAGCGCCGCCTCGAGGCGCTCAATGACGCCCGGGAGCTGGCCGAAGGTGTCCTGCCGGACGCCACCCTGGACGATGTACTCCACGTGTTGGAGCGCGCCAGTTCGCGGCGGTCCCTGTCCGCGGACCACACAGTGGTGGGATTTTTCGGTGCCACCGGAAGCGGCAAATCCACCCTGTTCAACGCGGTCAACGGAGCTGAAATCGCGACGGCGGCCGCCCGCCGGCCCACCACGTCGGAACCTTTGGCGAGTGTCTGGGGAGCGGACGGCAGCGAACCGCTGCTGGACTGGCTGGACGTGCGCCAGCGCCATCATGCCGACGCCGTGGAGGGCTTCGCCGATGAGGCCAGCGGCCTCATCCTCCTCGACCTGCCCGATTTTGATTCGACGCGGGCTGCCAACCGCCAGACCGTGGAGCGCCTGGTGGGCATGGTGGACGTCCTGGTGTGGGTGCTGGATCCGCAGAAGTATGCTGACGCCGCCGTCCATGATGACTTCCTGGCGCCGCTGGCGTCTCACGGCGCAGTGACGCTGGTGGTGCTGAACCAGATCGACCGGCTCCCCGAAGCCGACGTCAAACCTGTCATGGAGTCGCTCAGGGGAATCCTGGCCCGGGACGGACTCGGCAAAGTGCAGGTTTTGGCGGCCTCGGCGCTGACCGGTGCCGGAGTGGACAAGGTCCGGGCAGCCATCCGCCAGGTGGTTGCCCGGCGCGAAGCCCTGGCGCTGCGGCTATCGGCCGATGTGTCCCAGGTAGCCGGGCGGCTGATGGACGCCTCGGGGCCCGGCGAGCCCGCGGGCGTAAAGAGCGGAACCGGGGCGCGGCTGGCGGAAGAACTCTCCCGTGCGGCCAACGTGCCCCTGGTGGTTGATGCCGTGCCGCGGTCGTACAAGCACGAGTCCACGAGGCGCACGGGCTGGCCCGTCACCAGATGGCTGGTTCGCTTTCGGCCGGATCCGCTCCGCCGGCTCAATCTGCGCAGCACTTCCAAGGCCGAAGTCAGCCGGACCTCGCTGCCTCCCGCCGGAGCGCCGGAGCGCGCCCGGACCGATGCTGCGGTCCGGGACTTCGCCGATGCAGCGAGCGACGGGGCTCCCGGCCCGTGGCGGGCGTCCATCCGGGGGGCAGCCCGTGAGGGCAGGGAACGCCTGCCGGACGCTTTGGACCAGGCCATTGCCCGTGCCGACCTGAAAGCCGGGCAGAAATCATGGTGGTGGGCGGTTTTCAACGTGATCCAGTGGCTCGCGCTGCTCACCGCCGTGGGCGGGCTGGGATGGCTGGGCGTGTTGGCCGTCCTCGGCTACCTTCAGCTTCCGGTCCCGGACGTGCCCCGGGTGGAGGGCTGGCCGCTTCCTACGCTCATGATTGCCGGGGGAGCGGCGCTGGGCATTTTCCTCGCGATCACCGCAAAATTCATCACAGCCGCAGCGGCACGCCTCCGTGCTGCCGCCGCAAGGAAACGGCTCAAGTCCGCCGTCGCCGCCGTCGCCGGGAAGCTTGTGGTGGAGCCCGTGGAGGTGGAAATCAGCCGCCTGAAATCCTTCAACGCCGCCGTGAAGGCCGCCGCAGCGGCCTAGGGCGCCAGCTCATGTGTGCGGCGGGGACGGCGTCGGTCCCCGAAAATGGCACCGTGAGTCATGATGGCGAGTCTCCGAATCTTGCCGCAAGCGGGCCGGTATCGTTGATTCGGGGGGATGGGCAAACTTATGGAAAATGGCGTAACGGACCGTCTGTGGGACAAGGACGTTCAGGAGTTCATCGAGGCCTGCAAGCACGAGAAGCTCAGCAGCGTGGTACTCGGATATTCGGAAATGGATGACGGACGGAAGATCCTCAACGTCACTGCCCTCTACCGGACCCGTAGGCTTGGGCTCATCCTCGTGGGGTACCGGTGGGTAGAGCACCCGGAGCGGGGCTGGCTGCCTGAGTTCTTCGTTGGGAACCAAACCGTGCCAGCTGCACAGCAGGGTGCTGCGGTCTTCGGGATTGCCTGGCGGACCGGGCTTCGACGGGAGCGAAGGCACCTCCGTTCCGCCCTTCTGACGGTACGCGAGATTTTCTTCAAAGCGCAGATGGTTCGGGCTGCCCTGGATGTTGAACACCTCAAGGCCCTCACAAACGAGGAGGAAGTCTCCGTCGCCCGTGCACAGGAACTGACGCTCCAGACCCTCAACGACCTCGCATACCTGTACAGCGCGCACTAGGGGAGGGCCCTCCCGGATCCTTTCCGAAGTGGAGGCATCCCGGAGCTGGAAACGCTTCACGTCGCACGCTCGACCGATCTGACCTCGTCCATACCGACAGACCGCTGACACAGCTGAGGGCGCCGCACCTTTCGACGCGGCCCGTTTCGCGATCTCCCCTGGACCGGCCCGCCTACACCCGCTTCCGCCGCCCGGTGCTCCGCCTCGTCAAGTAGTCCTCGCCCACACGGGCGCGGCGCCACGGTGCCGCCCTTCGTCCGGGCAATCGTAAATCGTAGTAAATTTTGTCCATCAAAACGGTGGTCTGCCCCCGGCGGACCGTACGATGAGCTCGTCTCATCACTCTGAAACCATTGGGGGAACACCATGAGCTATCCGCAATACCCGCAGCAACAGGCACCGCAGTCGTGGCAGGGCGGCGAACCGCCGCTCTGGGCACCGTACTATGGGGCACCGTTCCCGGTAGCCATCAAACGGTTCTTTAAGAAGTACGCCACGTTCTCCGGCCGGGCCAGCCGGAGCGAATACTGGTGGTGGACCCTTGTAGCCGTTGCAGTGAGCATCGTCCTGAACATCATCATCGGAGCGGGCGCCGCCGCGACGACGGCGGCCTCAAGCCTCAGCAGCGCCCCGGCTCCCGGCCCTGGTGCCATCTTCGGCTACATCCTGCTCGTCATCTGGGGGCTGGCAACCATCGTTCCGTCGTTGGCACTCGTCGTGCGCCGTTTGCACGATGGCAACTTCAGCGGCTGGCTGGTGCTTGTCGGACTGGTGCCATTCCTGGGCGCACTTGCACTGCTGGTGTTCATGATTCTGCCGTCCAACCCGGCCGGGCAGCGGTTCGACCAGCCAGGCGCGTAAGCGCATTGCCAGCCCGGGGTGCGGACGTACGCTGATACCGCACGAACCACCAATAGAAGGACCCGCCGTCACTGACAGCGGGTCCTTCTGCCTGGACTGTGGTGTGGGTGCGGTTCAGCCTGCGGCGGGCTCGATGGCCGCTGCGGCGTCCCGGACCTTGACCATGGTCCGGAGGTTACGCGTTGTGGTCGAGGCCTTGTACTTCGGTTTGGCAGAGAGTTTGCTGAACGGGCTGTCCAGGGTCCCGCCTGCCGGGGCAAGCCAGGCCGACGCCTCCGGGCCCAGCCGGGTCTGCTCCACGCCGCCGAGCGACTCGCCGGCGGTGAAGAGCTCGTCCAGCGCGGCGGTGTCCGAAGCCAGCGTGATGTAGGTGTGCGTGGTCTTGTCGTCCGCCGGGTAGTGGCAGGCTTCCACGAGCTCCGCCACCCGGGACGCCGTCAGCACCACCACCCAGGCGTCGTAGCCGAAGGCCTCCCGCAGGCATGCCTCGAATTCCTTCTTGACCGCGGCCGGTTTCAGTTCGCTGGCCAGCACCACGTTGCCGCTGGCCAGGAGCGTCCTCACGTTGGCGAACGGCCGGGACTTCAGGGCCTCCTTGAGGTCCGCCATCTTGATGTTGATGCCGCCCACATTGATGCCGCGGAGGAACACTGCGTAGCTCGTCATCCGCCCAGACTACTGGCAGCGGAAACCCGCCGGGAGCCGACGCGGCCGGCGCCGGGAAGCGTCAGTCGTTGTTCTTGCGGAGTGCTTCCGTGAGGACGCGGGCGGCGTTGCAGACAACTTCGGCATGCAGCCGGCCAGGCTGCCGGGTGAGTCGCTCAATGGGCCCGGAAATGGACACCGCGGCGATCACCCGTCCGGAGGGTCCGCGCACGGGTGCAGAGACTGAGGCGACCCCCGGCTCACGTTCGCCGAGGCTCTGGCCCCAGCCCCGCCGTCGTACTCCGGCCAGGACGGTGGGCGTGAAGCGCGCGGCCTGCAGTCCTTCGAGGAGCCTGTCGTGGTCCTCCCAAGCAAGCAGCACCTGCGCGGCGGAACCGGCCTTCATGGAAAGCTGCGTACCCACCGGAATGGTGTCGCGGAGGCCGATCGGACGTTCCGCCGACGCGACGCAGACGCGCCAGTCACCCTGCCGGCGGAAGATCTGCGCGCTTTCGCCGGTGGCGTCGCGGAGTTGCATCAGCACCGGCCCCGCGGAAGCGATCAGCCTGTCCTCGCCGGCGGCGGACGCAAGCTCCACCAGGCGGCTGCCCAGCACAAAGCGCCCCTGGATGTCACGGCTCACGAGCCTGTGGTGGACAAGGGCCAGGGCAAGCCTGTGCACCGTGGGCCGTGCCAGTCCGGTGGCAGCCACCAGCTGCGCCAGGGTGGTGGGCCCGGCCTCGAGTGCATCCAGCACCTGGGCCGCTTTATCAATGACACCGACGCCACTAGAATTGTCCATGTAATGATATTGCCGTCTCAATATCTGAGATGCAAATCATTTGGCTGGCGTATTACAGGGCTCTGCTGTTTCAGTGGAAGTAACAGTCAACAGCAGTGAAGGGAGATGGTCATGGCGAACACATTGGCCGAGAAAGTCTGGGACGCGCACGTGGTGCGCAAAGGCGACGGCGACGGCGCCAACGCCCAGCCGGACCTTCTCTACATCGACCTCCACCTCGTCCACGAGGTAACGTCGCCGCAGGCCTTCGAGGGACTCCGCCTGGCCGGCCGCAAACTGCGCCGCCCGGACCTGACCATCGCCACCGAGGACCACAACACTCCGACGCTGGACATCGACAAGCCTATCGCCGATCTCACCAGCCGGACGCAGATTCAGACGCTGCGCAACAACTGCCAGGAGTTCGGGGTCCGCCTGCACTCCCTGGGCGACGCCGAACAGGGCATCGTGCACGTGGTGGGTCCGCAGCTCGGGCTCACCCAGCCGGGCATGACAGTGGTCTGCGGCGATTCACACACCTCCACGCACGGCGCGTTCGGCGCGCTCGCCATGGGCATCGGCACGTCCGAGGTGGAGCACGTCATGGCCACCCAGACGCTGTCCCTCAAGCCGTTCAAGACCATGGCCATCAACGTTGAAGGCACCCTCCGCCCCGGCGTCACGGCCAAGGACATCATCCTGGCAGTCATCGCCAAGATCGGCACCGGCGGCGGCCAGGGCTATGTCCTGGAGTACCGCGGCTCGGCCATCCGCGCCCTGTCGATGGAAGCCCGGATGACCATCTGCAACATGTCCATCGAGGCCGGCGCCCGCGCGGGCCTCGTAGCGCCGGACGAGACCACTTATGCATACATGAAGGGCCGTCCGCACGCGCCGGAGGGTGCGGAGTGGGATGCCGCCGTCGAGTACTGGAGCACGCTTCGCAGCGACGACGACGCCGTCTTTGATGCCCAGGTAGACCTCGACGCCAACACGCTGGAGCCGTTCGTCACGTGGGGCACCAACCCGGGCCAGGGCGTCTCGCTCTCCGACAAGGTGCCCTCGCCCAACGACTTCGGCGATGAGAACGCCAAGGCCGCTGCCGAGCGCGCCCTGCAGTACATGGGCCTGGAGGCCGGAACCCCCATGAAGGACATCCGGGTGGACACCGTCTTCCTGGGCTCCTGCACGAACTCCCGCATCGAGGACCTGCGGGCGGCGGCGGACGTCATCCGCGGCCGCGAGAAGGATCCCAAGGTCCGCATGCTGGTGGTGCCGGGCTCGGCCCGTGTCCGCCTTGAGGCAGAGGCCGAGGGCCTGGACCGCGTGTTCAAGGACTTTGGCGCGGAGTGGCGGTTCGCCGGATGCTCCATGTGCCTGGGCATGAACCCGGACCAGCTGGAGCCGGGGGAGCGCTGTGCCTCCACGTCCAACCGAAACTTCGAAGGGCGCCAGGGCAAGGGCGGACGCACCCACCTGGTGTCGCCGGTGGTGGCGGCCGCCACGGCCGTGCGCGGAACGCTGAGCTCGCCGTCGGACCTTGATCCTGCCCCGGAATCCGCAGCCCTTCAGACGACCGACGCAGCCTAGGAAGACTCCATGGAAAAGTTCACCACCCACACCGGAATCGGCGTCCCGCTGCGCCAGAGCAACGTCGACACGGACCAGATCATCCCCGCCGTGTACCTCAAGCGGATCACCCGCACCGGATTCGAGGACGCCCTGTTCTCGGCCTGGCGCAAGGACCCGTCCTTCATCCTGAACCAGGAACCGTTCAACGCCGGTTCCGTGCTGGTGGCCGGGCCGGACTTCGGCACGGGCTCCTCACGGGAGCACGCCGTCTGGGCGCTCAAGGACTACGGCTTCAAGACTGTGCTTTCGTCCCGGTTCGCGGACATTTTCCGCGGCAACTCGGGGAAGCAGGGGCTCCTGGCCGCCGAACTGGCCCAGGACGACATCGAGCTCATCTGGAAGACGCTGGAAAACGCGCCCGGCACCGAGGTGACGGTTGACCTCGTGTCCAAGACCGTGATCTGCGGCAACGTGGTAGCTCCGTTTGAGATCGACGACTACACGCGCTGGCGCCTGCTCGAGGGCCTCGACGACATCGGACTGACCCTCCAGCACGAGGAAGACATCACCGCGTACGAAGCCACCCGGCCGTCGTTCAAGCCCAAGACGCTGCCGGCCCGGCTGTCCTGACCGCCGGAGTTCCATTCAGGGGGCCCGCCGCAGCTACCTGCGGCGGGCCTTTTTGCTGCACCGGAAATCCGCACCGGCCTCCCGCCGGGCCGCGCCCGGTGCGTCCCGTATTTCGGTTCGGTAACGCAAGCTCATATGCTTAGCTGGAGCCTTTGTAAGGATTTGGGGGCGAGTAGTCGTGAGGAAACCGGTAAATGAGTAGTGTTCTGACAATCCGCGGAGGCGTCCCGCTAACTGGCCGTGTCAGCGTCCGCGGTGCCAAGAACCTGGTGCCCAAGGCAATGGTGGCCGCGCTGCTGGGCAACGAGCCCTCTGTGCTCCGGAACGTTCCGGAAATCAAGGACGTCGAGGTTGTCACCAGCCTGCTTCAGCTCCACGGCGTGACCGTGGTGAAGGATCCCGTGACCGGCGATCTGACCCTGGACCCGAAGGACGCCAAGACGGCGCCGAGCACGGCGATTGACGCCCACGCCGGTGACTCGCGCATCCCGATCCTGCTGTGCGGGCCCCTGATCCACGCCATTGGCGAAGCGTTCATTCCGGATCTCGGCGGCTGCAAAATCGGCGACCGTCCCATCGACTACCACCTGAACGTGCTGCGCCAGTTCGGCGCCGTCGTGGAAAAGCGGCCGGGCGGTATCCACATCTCGGCCCCCCGCGGCCTGCACGGGGCGAAAATCTCCCTTCCCTACCCGTCGGTGGGCGCAACGGAACAGGTCCTGCTCAGCGCAACCCGCGCGGAAGGCATCACGGAGCTCTCGGGGGCGGCCACCGAACCCGAGATCGTCGATCTCATCGCCGTGCTGCAGAAGATGGGCGCCATCATCAGCGTCCAGACGGACCGCACCATCCGCATCGAGGGAGTCCGCGACCTCGGCGGCTACAACCACCGGGCCCTCTCGGACCGCAACGAATCGGCGTCGTGGGCTTCCGCCGCCCTGGTGACCCGCGGCGACATCTTCGTCGAGGGCGCTTGCCAGCGGGACATGATGACCTTCCTGAACACCTTCCGCAAGGTGGGCGGCGGCATGGACATCGGCGACGACGGCATCCGGTTCTACCACCGCGGCGGCAAGCTTTCGCCGCTGGTGCTTGAAACGGACGTCCACCCCGGCTTCATGACCGACTGGCAGCAGCCGCTGGTGGTCGCACTGACGCAGGCAGAGGGCGTTTCGATCGTTCACGAGACGGTCTACGAGAACCGCTTCGGCTTCACGGACGCCCTCATCCGCATGGGCGCCAGCATCCAGGTCCACCGGGAGTGCCTGGGCAGCGTGCCGTGCCGCTTCGGCCAGCGGAATTTCCTGCACTCAGCCGTCATTTCCGGTCCGACGCAGCTCAAGGGCACGGACATCGACGTTCCGGACCTGCGTGGCGGCTTCAGCCACCTGATTGCCGCCCTGGCGGCCACCGGCACGTCGCGGGTGACGGGGATCGACATCATCAACCGCGGCTATGAGCGGTTCACCGAAAAGCTGGCAGGGCTCGGCGCCGACTTCGACATCACGTCGGCGAAGTAGCGGTGCCCCTGTGAAGGAATCGGCCAAGAGCCACATCACATTCGTGATTATTGCCGGCATTGCCCGGCCCCTGCTGAACCTGATGATGAACAAGAAGTGGGAAGGCACCGAAAAACTTCCCGCCGGCGGATTCATCGCCGCGCCCAACCACTGCACCGAGATTGATCCCCTGGTGGTCGGACACATGCTGTACAACCAGAAGCGTGCCCCGCATTTCCTGGCGAAGGCCGGCCTTTTCAAGGTGCCCGTGCTCGGCAGGCTGTTGCACGCCGTCAAGCAGATTCCGGTGGAACGCTCGACGGCGGGTGCGAACCGCTCGCTGCAGCTCGCCAAGGAGATCGTGGCCGAGGGCGGCGCCATCGTCATTTACCCGGAGGGCACGCTGACCCGGGATCCGGGCCTTTGGCCCATGAAGGGCCACACCGGCGCCGCCCGGCTGGCGCTTGAAGGCGGGATCCCGGTGGTGCCCATGGCCCATTGGGGCGCCCACGAGGTCTTCCCCCGGTACGCCAAGAGGTTCCACCTGTTTCCAAGGAAAACGTCCCGAATCCTGATCGGCGATCCCGTGGATCTGTCCCGCTTCGAGGGCCGTCCCCGGGACAAGGCCACCCTCATGGAGGCGACCGAGGTGATCATGGTCGCCGTCACCGGCCTGCTGGCCGAACTCCGCGCAGAGCAGCCGCCGGCCCAGCGCTGGGACCCGGCTGCCCATAACCAGAAGAAGCACGGCCGCGATGTTGAGCGGGGCGGCAAGTGACGCCAGTGCAGAGCGGGTCGGGCTCCGCGGTGTCCGTGGCGGTGCTCGGCGCTGGTTCATGGGGCACCACTTTCGCCAAGATCCTGGCCGACGCCGCCACGGCCTCGGGCGTCGAGCGGCGCATCAGGCTCTGGGGCCGGCGGGCCGAAGTCGTGGAGCAAATCAACCTGCACCACCGCAACCCCCAGTACCTGGCCGACGTCGAACTTCCGCCCAGCATCACCGCGTCCACTGACGTCGCTGAGGTACTGACCGGAGCCGACCTCGTGGTCCTCGCTGTTCCCGCGCAGTCGCTGCGCCTGCAGCTGCGGGAATGGAAGCCCTTCCTGGAGCCCGATGCCCTGGTGGTGTCCCTCATGAAGGGCCTCGAGCTCAGCACCGACGCCCGCATGAGCGAAGTGATCTGCGAGGAACTGGACATCCCCGCCGGCCGCATCGCCGTGGTGTCCGGGCCCAACCTGGCCATGGAAATCGCACGGGAAGAGCCCACCGCTTCGGTGGTGGCCTGCCCTGATTCCGCGGTGGCCGGCTGGATCGCGAGGAGCTGCACGGCCCCGTATTTCCGCCCCTACACCACCACCGACATTGTGGGCGTTGAAATCGGCGGGGTCGTCAAGAACGTCATTGCCCTGGCCGTCGGAATCTGCGAGGGAAAGCAGATGGGCGACAACACCAAAGCTTCGGTGATCACCAGGGGACTCGCCGAGACCTCGCGCCTGGCCCTCGCCCTGGGCGGTTCAGCCCACACCATGGCTGGCCTCGCCGGGCTGGGAGACCTCGTGGCCACGTGCTCGTCGCCGCTGTCCCGGAACCACACCGCCGGCCGCCTGCTCGGCCAGGGCCTCACCCTGGACGAAGTGGCCGAAAAAATGACCCAGACGGCCGAAGGTATCAAGTCAGGGCAGGCAGTTCACGAACTTGCCGGTAAGCTCGGCGTCGAGATGCCCATCACGGCGGCCGTCGTCGCCGTTTTGGCCGGAAAATTGTCCGTTGACCAACTGGGGCCGCTGCTGCTGGCCCGGGAACTTAAATCCGAAGGCGATTACTAACAGTGTCGGAAGAAAACTTGACCGCAGCGGACAAGCCAACCCAGAGCAAGCCCCGAGTCGCCGTCCTCTTCGGCGGGCGTTCGAGCGAGCACGCGGTCAGTTGCGTCACCGCGGCCGGTGTGCTGGGCGCCATCGACCGGAACAAATACGACGTGATTCCCATCGGGATTGCCAAGTCCGGCCAGTGGGTCCTCGCGGCCGGGGACACCGGGCAATGGTCGCTGTCCTCATCCTTGCTGCCCGAAGTTGCGCCGTCGTCCCAGACGGTGACCCTGGCGCAGATCGGCGGGGAACACCAGCTGATCGTGGCGTCCCCCAACGAGGTTCCCCAGGAACTGGGCACCGTTGACGTCGTCTTCCCGCTGCTTCACGGCCCGTTCGGCGAGGACGGCACCATCCAGGGCCTGCTGGAGCTGTCCGATACCCGCTACGTGGGTGCCGGAGTCCTGGCGTCGGCCGTGGGCATGGACAAGCACTTCATGAAGGTGGTCTTCGAGGCTGCTGGACTGCGCGTGGGGCCGTACATTGCGGTCACGGACCGGCAGTGGCGCAACGATCCGGAGTCGGTGCGCAAGCGCGTGGATCTGCTCGGGTTCCCGGTGTTCGTCAAGCCTGCGCGCGCGGGATCGTCCATGGGCATCTCCAAAGTGGACTCCCTCGAGGACCTTGACGCCGCGATCGAAGCTGCCCGGGAGCACGACCCCAAGCTCGTGATCGAGGCCGGCATCGTGGGCCGGGAGATCGAGTGCGCGGTGCTGGAGGGCCGCGGCTCAGACGCGCCGCGGACGTCGCTGCCCGGCGAAATCTCCGTGGCCGAAGGCGAACACGAATTCTACGATTTCAACGCCAAGTACGTGGATGACGCAGCCGCCCTCAGCTGCCCCGCGGACATGCCGGACGAGGCGATTGCCAGGGTCCGCGAGCTTGCCGCGGTGGCGTTCGACGCCGTCGGAGCCGAGGGCCTGAGCCGGGTGGACTTCTTCTACACGGCCGACGGCGCGCTGATCATCAACGAGATCAACACGATGCCCGGGTTCACGCCGAAGAGCATGTACCCGCAGATGTGGGCGGCGTCAGGGCTGAGCTACGCGGAACTGATCGACGAACTGATCCACCTGGCCCTGAACCGGAAGACCGGCCTCCGCTAGAAGTGCGCTGGTCGAGGCCCGGGGTCTGCTGGTCGAGCCTGTCGAGACCTACTTGCTCGTGGGCAGGTCCCGGAGATCTTCCTGGCCCACGCAGTTGCGGCTTGCCTTGATCTTGGCTGCCGCCGCGGATAGGTCGGCCAGCACCGTGGCCGAGCTGATCTTGTCCGGATCCATCAGGATCTCGGTGGCGGGCTCCCGGCCGAATGTGGTCAAGGTCCACACCGGATTGCCCTCTTTGATGACCCAGTCCACATCGTTGACGCTGACGCACCGGTCCGTTGTGGGCCCGGGGACGTTGACGCCGCAGCGCAGGATCACCTTGGAGGGATCGCCCCATGCGGCCGTTGCCTGGCTGTTGGTCTTGCGCAGGCCGGCGTCGCCAATGGCGTCCGGCAGCGCCACCATCATGGGGGCGCACGCGGGGTTCGCGGCATCCGCGGCAGGGGGAACGTCGACGGCGGAGGCGCAGCCGCCCAGCGCAAGTCCCGTGAGGGCCACCGCGGCCGCTACCTTCAGCCGACGGACAGGGGCGGGGGTGCGGACGCGGTGCATACATTAAGCCTATCGCTCCGACGGCAGGGCATCTGACAGTCCCAAACCCAGCCCCGGCGCCTCCGGGAAACGCCATCCGGGAAACAATGTCGGTCCGTGGCGGTAGCGTAGTGGCGTGCCCCAATCACCACCGACTGTCGCCGAACTGTCCGAAGCCGAGCTTCTGGCCCGGATCTTCCCGCGCCTGGAACTGAACGCCCTGCACAGCGCCGCCGTGCTCCTCGGGCCGGGCGATGACGCCGCCATCGTTGCCGTGCCCGACGGCCGGACAGTCATCAGCATCGACACCCAGGTGCAGGACCAGGATTTCCGGCTTCAGTGGAACAACGGCTACCGCACCACCGGCTATGACGTGGGCTGGAAGGCGGCAGCCCAGAACCTCAGCGACATCAATGCCATGGGCGGGTCCGCAACCTCCCTGGTGGTCAGCCTGACCATGCCCGCCGACACCCCCGTGGACTGGGTCGAGGACCTGGCGGACGGACTCGCCGCCGCCATCGGCAAACTCGGTGCCGGGGCATGTTCCGTTGCGGGAGGCGATCTTGGCCGCGGCGGCGAGCTGTCCGTCACCGTCGCAGTCCTGGGGACGCTCAGCGGCGGGCAGCCGGTGCTCAGGTCAGGGGCGCGGGCCGGGGACACCCTGGCCATCGCCGGCCGGGCGGGCTCGGCCGCGGCCGGGCTGGCCCTGCTGGAGTCGGAGCATCCGGTGGGCTCCCTGACGCCGGAACTGCGCTCGCTCCTGGACCTGCAATGCCGTCCCGAGCCGCCGCTGGATGCTGGCCCCCTTGCCCGGACATCCGGCGCCACCGCCATGATGGACATCTCCGACGGCCTCGTGCGCGACGGCACCAGGCTCGCTCTGGCCAGCAACGTGGTGCTGGACCTTGACCCCAAGGCGCTGAAACTGCTGGCCGCGCCCCTGCAGCCGGCCGCCGGCATCCTGAACGCGGACCCGCTGGCGTGGGTGCTTGGCGGCGGCGAGGACCATGGCCTGCTCGCCACTTTCCCCGCCGGCGTTCAGCTGCCCCCGGGGTTCGCTGGGATAGGCTCAGTACAGGCCTGCAGTTCAAATGAAGCGGCAGGCGTGACAATCGCGGGCCGGCCCGCTGACTCCGTGGGATGGGATCACTTTGCAGATTAAGATTGCCGCGAACGCGCAAGCGATGAAGCGGTGGTTGGGCAAGGCCGAGACCGCCCTGGGCAACCACAGCGACCGCCTCAATGCGATCAACATCTTCCCGGTCGCCGACGGCGACACTGGCACCAACCTCTACCTCACGGTCAGGGCGGCCGCACGTTCGCTCCAGGACGCCGCGCCGGTCCCCGCCCGGATTCAGAATCCCGCCCAGATGCAGGACCCCGCCCGGACGCCTGACCTGCGCCAGGCCCCGGACCCGGCGCAGAACGACGTCGGCGCCGTCCTGGCCAAGGCCGGGCAGGCCGCCATGGAGCAGGCCAGGGGAAACTCGGGAACCCTGTTCTCCGTGTTCCTGTGTGCGGCCGCCGAACCGCTGTCCGGGCACACCCGACTCACGTCAACGACTCTCGCCGCCGCGCTCAACCGGGCACAGATCCGGGCCTGGTCGGCGCTCAGCGATCCTGTTCCCGGCACCATGCTCTCGGTCATGGAGGCGGCCGCGCGGGCTGCCGCCGCCGTCGACGCCGGCCAGAACGGCAATGACAGCAACTACGCGCTCGGCCTGGCCCTGGACGCCGCGGTCGAAGCAGCGCTTGTGGCCGTGGTCCGCACCGAAGCGCAGCTGGACGCCCTGCAGGCCGCACACGTCGTGGACGCCGGCGGCGTTGGCATGCTGCTGATCCTCGACTGCCTGCGGTCCGCGGTGCTGGGCGTGGAGCTCCAGAGCGAACTCCTGGACGGCCTGCACGGCTACGATCTGCAGGACCCGCATATCCACGCGGACATGCCGGACGACGACGGCGTGGAGGTCATGTGCACCATCAGCCTGTCGCCGCTCGATGCCGCCACCCTCAGGCAGCGCCTGGATGAACTCGGTGATTCCGTGATCATGAGCCAGGTGGGCCCCTCCCCGGACGCGGACGGCCGGTACCGCTGGCGCGTGCACGTCCACGTCCTGGATTCGGGGCCGGCGCTGGAGACGATCAGTTCACTCGGAGATCCGGCGGACGTGTCGGTCAGCGAACTGGCGCTTCCGCGGGACCCCAATCCGGTGGAGGCTGATGCCGGGAGCCGCGAGGGACGATGAACACGGAGCTGGAACTCGGCCTGGAGCGCCGGATAGGCAAGCGCTCCGCGGCCGTCGTCGAAAAACATCTGGGCATCATCACCGTTGGCGGCCTGCTCAACTACTTTCCGCGCCGCTACCTGAGCCGGGGGGAGCTCACGCCGATCAGCGAGGTCCCGCTGGACGAGGAAGTGACGCTGATTGCGCGCGTCATTTCCAACAGCACGCGGCAGATGCGGGCCCGGCGCGGATCGATCACCGACGTCGTGATTTCCGACGACGCCGGCGCCCACGCGGGCGGTCCGCGGCAGCCGGGCTCGGCCCTGCCCGGAACCCTCAAGATCAGTTTCTTCAACGGCTTCCGGGCCAAGGCTGAGCTCCAGCCGGGCCGCCGGGCGATGTTTTCCGGCAAGGTCACCCGCTTCGCGGGATCGCTCGGCCTGACCAACCCTGATTTCCTGCTGCTGGACGAGGACCCGGACACCCCCGGCATGGACCCGGAAAAGCTCGCGGCCATGCCCATCCCCGTGTATCCGGCAACCGCCAAACTCACCAGCTGGTCCATCCAGAAGGTCATTTCCACCCTTCTGGACACCGTGGACCTGGACGCCCTGCAGGACCCGCTGCCCGCGGACATCTCGGCCCGCGAGAGGTTCCTGCCGATGCCCGAGGCCTACCGCCTGATCCACGCGCCGCAGACACCCGGGGACTGGCGCAAGGCCAGGGACCGGTTCCGCTACCAGGAGGCGCTGGTCCTGCAGTCCGCCCTGGCGCGCCGCCGCGCCCTGCTGGCCGCGGAGGAAGCAACCGCCCGGCGTCCCGTGCCCGACGGACTCCTGGCCGCCTTCGACCGCCAGCTGCCGTTCACGCTGACCGCAGGGCAGGCCGCCGTGGGCAAGACGCTTTCCGACGAACTGTCCCAGGACGGACCCATGAACCGGCTGCTGCAGGGCGAGGTGGGCTCGGGGAAGACCATCGTGGCGCTCCGCGCTATGCTGCAGGTTGTCGACGCGGGGGGACAGGCGGCCCTCCTGGCGCCCACGGAAGTCCTCGCCGCACAGCACTTCGACTCCATCCGGCGGACGCTCGGCACGCTGGCCCGGGACGGACTGCTGGGCGGCTTCGGCGACCACACCGTCCAGGTCAGCCTGCTCACCGGTTCCATGCCCACGGCGGCACGCAAGCAGGCACTGCTGGACGCCGCGTCAGGAACTGCCGGGATTGTCATCGGCACGCACGCCCTGCTGAGCGATAACGTTTCCTTTTATGACCTCGGCCTGATTGTGGTGGACGAGCAGCATCGCTTCGGCGTGGAGCAGCGCGATGTCCTGCGATCCAAGGCCAGCAGGCCGCCGCACCTGCTGGTCATGACGGCCACCCCCATCCCCAGGACCGTGGCCATGACCGTTTTCGGCGACCTCGAAACCTCCGTGCTGGACGAACTGCCGGCCGGCAGGGCACCCATCACCACCCACGTCGTGGGCCTCGCGGAAAATCCTGCCTGGGCCGGACGGATCTGGTCCCGGTCACGGGAAGAGATCGACGCCGGGCATCAGGTGTACGTCGTGTGCCCGAAGATCGGGACGGACGACGACGGCGATTTCAGTCCCGGCGAAGCGGAGCCAGCCCCCGGGGAACTGGAGGGGGACGGCCCCGGGCGCGAACTGGCGTCGGTGACCGCCGTCGTCGAACACCTCAGGGAGGAGCCTTCGCTGGACGGGATTCCGCTGGCCCCGCTCCACGGGCGGCAGGATCCTGCGCTGAAATCCGAGACCATGGCATCGTTCACGGCCAACAAGACCAAGCTGCTGGTCTCCACCACGGTGATCGAGGTGGGCGTGGACGTACACAACGCCACGCTGATGGTCATCCTGGACGCGGACCGGTTCGGCATTTCGCAGCTCCATCAGCTCCGTGGCCGCGTGGGCCGCGGAGGCCTGCCGGGCACGTGCCTGCTGGTGACGACGCTTGAGCCCGGCCACCCGAGCCGCCGCAGGCTGGACGCCGTCGCCGCCACCACCGACGGCTTCGAACTGTCCCAGGAGGACCTGAAGCTGCGCCGCGAAGGCGACATCCTCGGCGCCTCGCAGTCGGGCGGCCGGTCCACGCTGAAGCTGCTCAGGGTCCTGGAACATGAGGACATCATTGCCCGCGCCCGGCAGGATGCCCAGGAGATCGTGGCCGGCGACCCGTCGCTGCTGGACCACCCGGCCCTTGCCGAGGCCATCGACGACTACCTGAACCCCGAGAAGGAGGCGTTCCTTGAACGCGGCTAGAACCATGGACGTCCCGGCGGATCGCATCGGAAATCGGGTTACCGCATGACCCGGATCGTGGCCGGTGCTGC
This sequence comes from Arthrobacter sp. Soil736, assembly GCF_001428005.1. Lineage (GTDB taxonomy): Bacteria > Actinomycetota > Actinomycetes > Actinomycetales > Micrococcaceae > Arthrobacter. The sequence goes on along the minus strand of NZ_LMSB01000016.1, from coordinate 11,033 downwards.
CGGGGGAACGCCGCTTGTCAGCGTGCCCGGGTCCCTGACGCGACCCACGACGGACCGCGTCAAAGAGGCCCTGTTTTCCCGGCTGGACGCGTTCAATGTCCTGTCCGGCTCGCGCGCGCTGGACCTCTACGCCGGTTCCGGGTCGCTCGGCGTGGAGAGCGCCAGCCGGGGCGCGGCCGCCGTCGACCTCGTGGAATTCGATGCCAAAGCCAGCGCCGTCTGCCAGCGGAACGCGGACCTGATCAACGGCGTGCTGGGGCGGAAGACCGTCACCGTGCACCGTTCCCGGGTTGAGTCCTTCCTCGACCGGATAGCTGAAGAAACCCTTTGGGATGTGGTGTTCCTGGACCCGCCCTACCCCCTGGACCAGCCGGCGCTCGCCGCGGTCCTGGGCAAGCTGGCCCCGCACCTCGCGGCCGGTGCCGTGGTTGTGGTGGAGCGGTCCTCGCGGTCACATGAGCCGGAGTGGCCGGCGGGACTGGAACGGTTTGCGGACAAGAAGTACGGCGAGACCAGGCTGTGGTTCGCCGAACCGGCCAGCGGGCAGCAGGTCAACGTCGGACCCGTGCCGGAGGACTGAGCCCGTCCCAAGGCTGAGCCGTCCTCAGGCCCGTCAGGCCGACAACTGATCCAGTTCGACCCCCGCCAGCACCTTGGCAGGGTGCGGTCCGCGTGCCGCCAGTGCTGCGGTCCATTCGGCCGGCCACGGCTTCCGGGTGCCGGCCAGGATGATGTTCCCCGGGTACCGGCCCGTGAACATGCCGGCTTCGGCGAAGGCCGCGACGTCCGTCATGGCGCGCCGCAGGGCCGCCACCTGGCTGCGGACCAGTGTCAGGCCCGGCTCGTCACCCACGTTCACGATCAGCACGCCCCGTTCCGTCAGCAGGGCCGCGGCCTCCTCGTAGAACTCGGTGCAGGCAAGGTGCTCCGGAGCCTCGGGGCCGGAGAAGATATCGAGGATGACGACGTCGAAACGGAGGTCCGCGGGCAGCTCGGCCAGCGCGCCGCGGGCGTCGCCGATGATCGTGTGCAGCCGCGTTCCCTCGGGCAGCGGCAGCTGCTCCAGCACAAAGTCCAGCAGTTCACGCTCCAGCTCCACGGCGTACTGCAGCGAACCCGGGCGGGTCGCCTGGATGTACCGGGCCAGGGTCAGGGCACCCGCCCCGAGGTGCAGGGCGGTGACCGGCTCACCCCAGGGGGCAGCCAGGTCCACCATGTGGCCGATCCGGCGGAGGTACTCGTAGAAGATGTCCGATGGGTCGGCCAGATCGACGTGCGACTGTTCCGCCCCGCCGATGCTGAGCACGAAGCCGCCCTCGGTGTAGGTGTCCGGTTCTATGACTGCATGCTGGCCCGTGGTCCGCAGGAATCGTGACGCTGAGGAGCCCTCAGCCACCGTCAGAGCCTGTCCCGGAGCGTGGCCAGCCGGGACGCCGCTTCTTCAAGGACCTCGGTTCTCTTGCAGAAGGCAAACCGCAGCAGGCTCCGCGTCCTTTCCGCGCCCTCGGGGTGGCAGAAAACGGGTACGGGGATGGCAGCCACGCCCACCAGGGCCGGCAGGCGCCGGGCGAGCTCCACGGAATCCAGGATCCCCAGCGGCGAGGTGTCTACGTTGACGAAGTACGTGCCCTTCGGCGTGAACACGTCCAGCCCTGCCGCGCGGAGGCCGTCGCTGAGGATGTCCCGCTTCTTCTCCAGTGTGGCGGAGATGCCGTCATAGAAAGCATCGGGCAGCGCGAGGCCGGTGGCGATCGCACTCTGGAAGGGGGTGCCGGAACTGTAGGTGAGGAACTGCTTCACGGTCCGGACGGCGGACACCAGCTGCTCGGGTCCGCTCAGCCAGCCGACCTTCCAGCCGGTGAAGGAGAACGTCTTGCCGGCCGAGGAGATGGTGATGGTCCGGTCCGCCGCTCCCGGCAGAGTGGCCACCGGGACGTGGCTCACGCCGAAGGTGAGGTGCTCATAAACTTCGTCGGTGATGATGAGCGCGTCATGCTTTCGCGCCAGGTCGACGACGCGCTGGAGGACTTCCCGGGGAAACACGGCACCGGTGGGGTTGTGCGGATTGTTCAGCAGCACCACCTTGGTGCGGGCGCTGAAGGCGGCCTCGAGGGCCACCGGATCGGGAAGGAAATCAGGCGCCAGCAGCGGCGCCGTGACGTGGGTGGCCCCGGACAGTCCGATGATGGCGCCGTACGAGTCGTAGAACGGCTCAAAGGTCAGGACTTCGTCGCCGGGGCCGACGAACGCCATCAGGGAGGCTGCGATCGCTTCGGTGGCACCCGTGGTGACGATGATTTCCGTGTCGGGATCCGGCTCGAGGCCGTAGAACCGGCTCTGGTGCGCGGAGATGGCCTTGCGCAGTTCCGGGATGCCCTTGCCCGGAGCGTACTGGTTTGAACCTTGGGCGATGGCGGCCTGGGCCGCTGCCTTGATTTCCGCCGGACCGTCCTCGTCCGGGAACCCCTGGCCGAGATTGATGGCGCCGGTCCGGACCGCCAGCGTGGTCATCTCTTCGAAGATCGTGACGCCCAGGGTTCCGTCGGCCGCCAGGAGGTTGGCGCCGGTGGCCGCACGCTGCCAGGGCGCCGGAAGTGTCTCTGTCATTGCTTTCCTGCCTGTCCGTTCAGCCCCGCTGTCAGGTGCGGCTGATGCATCAAGTCATGGTATCCCGGCCGCCAGATACGGTAGGTTCGGAGCATGAGACGCGCCGTATGCCCAGGCTCCTTCGACCCCATCCACAACGGACACCTCGAGGTCATCGCCAGAGCCGCGAGCCTCTTTGATGAAGTCATCGTTGCCGTGTCAACGAACTACGCCAAGAAGTACCGTTTTCCGCTGGAGGAACGGATTGAGATGGCCAAGGAGACGCTGGCCTCGCTGCGCGGGATCGTGGTGGAGCCGGTCGGCGAAGGGCTCCTGGCCGAGTACTGCCGGCAGCGAGGGGTGTCCGCCATCGTCAAGGGGCTCCGGTCGTCGTCGGACTTTGACTATGAACTGCCCATGGCCACCATGAACCGCCAGCTCAGTGGCGTCGAGACGGTGTTCCTGCCGGCGGAGGCGCACTACCTCCATTTGTCCTCCACGCTGATCAAGGAAGTGGCCAGCCTGGGCGGGAGCGTGTCCGAGTACGTGCCAAGGTCGGTCCTGAAACGCCTTGTCGCGGGCCCGCCTGCGCCCGGCCAGCCGCCAAGAGGGTAGGCTTATGCGGTACATTCCGGCCCCGGCCGGTTGGACGGTGATTCTCCCGCCTGTCGGGGGACGCGTCCGGTTTGAGTCCGCCAAGGAGTTCAGGCTAAGATAATACGTCGGTCATATGTTCAACAGGAGTTCTCATTAAACGAGATGCAAGTTCACCCTTGATGCTTGATGTCAAGGACCTCGGACGCAGTCCGGGGAGCATGCGTACGCTGACGGAACATGTACCCGCGCCGGAAGATCTTGGCGTGGCGCTCATTGGCGTTCAGAAGGGCTCGGATATCGAACTCGACCTGAGGCTTGAGGCCGTACACGAAGGAATTCTGGTATCAGGAACCGCAATCGCCGAAGTAACCGGTGAATGCGGCCGATGCCTGGATCCCCTTGCGTATGACCTTGAGGTCAATGTGCAAGAACTTTTCTTCTACGAAGGCGCCTTGCCTTCCGACGAGGAAGACGATGAAGAGCAACGTCGAGTCGAGCACGATCTGATCGATCTTGAGCCGGTGTTGCGGGACGCAGTTGTCACCATGCTGCCGTTCCAGCCGGTGTGCCGGGAAGACTGCCAGGGCCTGTGTTCCGAATGTGGAGCGCGTCTGGAAGACGAGCCGGGGCACCACCACGAGGTCGTAGATCCTCGCTGGGCCGCCCTAGCTGATCTGGCTAAGCCTGACCGGCAAAATTGATTTGTAAGTGTTTTTCTAGAGAGAAATGAGTTAGCCGTGGCTGTTCCCAAGCGGAAAATGTCTCGCTCGAATACCCGCGCCCGCCGCTCCCAGTGGAAGGCGACTGCCCCCCACCTGGTGAAGACCATTGAGAACGGCCAGGTTACTTACAGCCTGCCGCACCAGGCAAAGGTCGTCACCGACTCGGCTGGCACTGCGCTGTTCCTTGAGTACAAGGGCCGCAAGGTCGCGGACGTCTAATCGGCCTACAAGCTGACTAGGATGTCTTCAACTGAAGAGCTTCTGAAGCGTCTCGGTGTCTCAATTGACGCCGGGACGCTTCGTCTTGCTCTGACACACCGTTCCTATGCCTACGAAAACGGCGGCATACCCACCAACGAACGCCTCGAGTTCCTCGGCGACTCCATTCTGGGGTTTTCCGTTACCGACGCGCTGTACCGTGACAATCCCTCGCTCCCCGAAGGGGACCTGGCCAAGCGCCGGTCCGCCGTCGTGAGCACCCGGGCACTTGCCGGCATCGGACGCAGCCTCGGTATCGGCGACTACATCTACCTCGGCCAGGGCGAGAAGCTCACCGAGGGCAAGAACAAGGCCTCAATCCTGGCTGACACCATGGAGGCGCTCATCGGGGCGACGTACGTCTCCAACGACATCGAGACCGCACGCCAGCTCGTCATGCGCCTGATCGGACCGCTCCTCAAGGATGCAGCCGCGCTCGGCGCCGGCACTGACTGGAAGACGAGCATCCAGGAGCTGGCGGCCGGCCGCCAGCTTGGCACCATCTACTACGCGGTGGAAGGCTCCGGCCCGGACCACGCGCGGACCTTCGTCGCGGAACTGCAGATCGGCGGGACGCCGTACGGCACGGGCTCCGGCCACTCCAAGAAGGAAGCCGAGCAGGAAGCGGCCGCCGACGCCTGGCGCAAGCTTTCCGGCATGGACACCGCCGCGGAGCCGCCGGAATCCGCCGCCGGGAGCTAGGCGACCGGTGCCTGAACTTCCCGAGGTCGAGGTGGTCCGCCGCGGCCTGGTGAGCTGGGTCCGCGGCCGGACCATCACCGGCGTCGAGGTCCTGGATCCGAGGTCCATCCGGCGCCATGCCCTGGGACCCGAGGATTTCGCCGGGAACCTTGAAGGCGCAAAAGTCCTTGACGTGGTCCGCCGGGGCAAATTCCTGTGGATGCCCCTGCAGGAGGACGGCAAGGCCGGCGGTACACCCCGCACGGAAACGGCCGGCACTGCGCCCGGCCTTCCCGCCGTGGCGCTGATGGCCCACCTTGGCATGAGTGGCCAGCTGCTGATGCAGGACGACGCCGTCCCGGATGAAAAACACCTGAAGGTCCGCCTCCGGCTGAGTCCGCGCGACGGCATGCCCGCGCAATTGAGGTTCGTTGACCAGAGGATCTTCGGCGGCCTGTTCGTCACCTCGCTGATCCCCACGGACGACGGCGGCCCCGGCGGACTGGCCGAGGAACCGCTGCCGGTCATCGCCGAGGAAGCGTCCCACATTGCACGCGACCCCCTCGACCCCTTCTTTTCCTTCGAAGACTTCTACCGCAGGCTCCGGAACCGGAAGACCGGCCTCAAACGCGCATTGCTGGACCAGGGCCTGGTCTCCGGAATCGGCAATATCTACGCCGACGAGGCACTGTGGCGGGCCAGGCTTCACTACGCCCGTCCCACTGACACGCTGCGCCGGGCGGATGCCATGCGCGTTCTCGAAGCGGCCCGCGAGGTGATGGTCGATGCCCTTGATGCCGGCGGCACCAGCTTCGACTCGCTCTACGTGAACGTCAATGGCGCGTCGGGCTACTTCGACCGGTCCCTCAATGCCTACGGCAGGGAGGGGGAGGAATGCCGGCGCTGCGCCGCAGCAGGAATTGTCAGCCTGATGAAGCGCGAGCAGTTCATGAACCGGTCCTCCTACACCTGCCCCGTGTGCCAGCCGCGCCCCCGGAACGGCCGCTGGTGACCATTGCCACCGGCCCTTCCGGGCCGTAAATCCGGGGATCCGGGCCGCGTGGCAGTAGATTTAGGGCAGCACAAGCAGCCGCTGCCGCCACTCAGGAGATCCGAAAAACCTTGCACCTCAAAAGTCTGACCGTCCGTGGCTTCAAGTCGTTTGCATCCGCAACGACCTTCGACTTTGAGCCCGGAGTCACCGCTGTGGTGGGCCCCAACGGCTCGGGCAAGTCAAACGTGGTGGACGCCCTGGCCTGGGTCATGGGGGAGCAGGGTGCCAAGACCCTGCGCGGCGGAAAGATGGAAGACGTCATTTTCGCCGGAACCTCCGGCCGGCCGCCGCTGGGCCGGGCGCACGTCTCGCTCACCATCGACAACACTGACGGCGCACTTCCCATCGAATACAGCGAAGTCACGATCTCCCGCACGCTGTTCCGGACCGGCGGCTCGGAATACGCCATCAACGGGGCCGGCTGCCGCCTGCTGGACATCCAGGAGCTGCTCTCCGATTCTGGCCTGGGACGCGAGATGCATGTCATTGTGGGCCAGGGCCAGCTGGACAAGGTCCTGCATGCCACGCCCGAGGACAGGCGGGGCTTCATCGAGGAAGCCGCCGGCATCCTCAAGCACCGGCGCCGCAAGGAGAAGACCGTCCGCAAGCTGGAGGCCATGCAGGCCAACCTTCAGCGGCTCAGCGACCTCACGGGTGAAATCAGGCGGCAGCTGACGCCGCTGGGCAAGCAGGCGGAGGTTGCCCGGCGCGCCCAGACCGTCCAGTTCGAGGTCCGGGACGCCCGGGCCAGGCTGCTGGCCGATGACCTCGTCCAGCTGCGGACCACCCTCGCCCAGGACGTCGCCGACGAATCCGCGCTCAAGGCACGCCGCGCCGTCGTGGAGCAGGACCTGGAGGCAGGCCGGCAGCGCCAGGCCGTGCTGGAGCGGCTCGCGGCGGAAGCGACGCCCCGCCTCAATGCCGCCCGGGACACGTGGTATCAGCTCTCCGCAGGCCGGGAGCGGCTGCGCTCGCTAGGATCACTGGCCCAGGAACGCTGCCGCCTGCTGGGCTCGGCGGACGCGGCGCCGGATCCCGGCCGCGACCCCGAGCAGCTGGAAAAGCAGGCCGCCCGTGTCCGGGACGAGCAGGCGGAGCTCGAACGGGACATCGTCAACCGGCGCAGTGCCCTCGAGGCGGCCACGGCCGCGAAAACCGAAGCGGAAAACGCCGCAGCCGCGGAAGAGAAGCGCCTCACGGCAACGCTGCGCGCGGCGGCAGACCGTCGTGAAGGCCTGGCCAGGCTGGCCGGCCAGGTGGGCGCGGCGAGGTCACGCGTGGAATCGGCGCAGGCTGAAGTCGGTAGGCTCCGCGAATCGCTGGCCGCCGGCGATGAGCGGCGGCGCCGGGCACAGGGCGAGTTCACGGCGCTTGAATCCCAGGTTGCGGGCGTCGAAGACGGCGAGGAGTCCCTCGACGCGGAGTACGAGGACGCCAGCGCCGCACTGGATGGCGTCCTCGCCGAGATCGAATCGCTCCGGAGCTCGGAGCGGGAAGCCGTGCGTGAACGCGACGCCCTCAAGGCCCGGCGCGACGCCCTGCAGCTCGGCCTCAACCGCAAGGACGGCTCCGAGCATGCCCTCGGGGCAGGGCTGCCGGGCATCGTGGGATCGCTGGCCACGACCCTGACCGTGGAAGCCGGGTATGAGGCAGCCGTGGCCGCTGCCCTCGGCAGCGCCTCGGACGCGGTGGTCGTGCAGGACGGCGAAACGGCTGCGGCACTGGTGCGGCTGCTTAAGGACGACGACGCCGGCCGGGCCACGCTCCTGCTCGAATCGCCGCCGGGCGCATACTCCGCTGGTGACCGGACCGCGGACCGCGGGACGTTGCCGGCAGGTGCCCGCTGGGCCGCGGACCTGGTCGACGCCGCCGGTGCTTCTGCGGCGGCGGTGCAAAACCTGCTCGCGGCGACCGCCGTCGTCGGGGACCTGGACGCGGCGGCGGGCCTGATCGGCGGGCGGCCGGACCTCACAGCCGTCACGCATGCGGGTGACGTGTTCACGTCACTGACTGTCACCGGCGGTTCCGCCAAGGCGCCGTCGCTGCTTGAGGTGCAGGCCGCCGTCGACGACGCCGGGTCACGGCTGGAGGCCGTCACGGCCGCACTGGAGCAAAGCCGCTTTGCGCTCGCCGCCGCGGAGGCCCGGCGTGCCGAGGCGCAGGACCGGGCGGACGCCGCACTGGAAAGGCTGCACGAATCCGACGCGCGGCTCGCGGCAGTGGCCGAACGGCTGGGACACCTGAACTCCGTCCTGCGCAGCGCCGTGGGGGAGAGCGAACGGCTGGCCGCGTCCCTGGCGCGGGCCGAGGACAACATCGTGGCGGAGCAGGAAGCCCTGGCCGGGATCGCCGCCCGGCTGGCGGCGGCCCAGGAGGCGCCGGCCGAGGAAGAGCCGTCCACCGAACACCGTGACGCACTGGCGCTCGCCGCGTCCCTGGCCCGGTCCGCCGAGATGGACGCCCGGCTGTCTTTGCGCAGCGGCGAAGAGCAGCTGGCGGCAATCCGCAACAGGGCGTCGTCCCTGGAATGGGCGGCGGCTTCGGAACGCCGGGCCCGGCAGGAGGCAGCCGAGCGGGCCCGCCGTCGACGGATCCAGGCCCGCCGGGCGGCAGCCGTGTCCGCAGCCGTGGAGCAGATCATCCGGTTCAGCGACGTCTCCGTCGAACTCGCCGGACACGAGCGTGACCTCGCCGAGCAGAACAGGGAACAGCGGGACCGCGAGCTGGCAGCCGTCCGCACGGCCAACGACGCCCTGGCCCGGGAACTGGCCGAACTGACGGATTTCGTGCACCGCGACGAGCTGGCGCGGGCCCAGCAGAGGCTCCGGATAGAGGCGCTGGAGACGAAGTCGGTGGAGGAGCTCGGGCTCACCGCGGACCAGCTGGTGGCGGACTACGGGCCGGACCAGCCGGTGCCCGTGCCGCCGGACGCGTCCGCGGACAAGTGGGCGGCACTGAGGGCGCCGGTTGATGACGACGGCAAGCCCATCGGGGAAGGCAGGCCCTTTGTCCGCGCGGAGCAGGAAAAGCGGCTCCGCAAAGCGGAACGCGACCTGTCATCCCTGGGGAAGGTCAACCCCCTGGCGCTGGAGGAGTTCGCGGCGCTGGAGGAGAGGCACCAGTTCCTGAGCACGCAGCTGGAAGACCTCAAAGCCAGCCGCAGGGACCTGCTGGACATCATCAAGGAAGTCGACGACCGCGTGCAGAAGGTCTTCGCGGAAGCCTTCGCCGACACCTCGGCCCAGTTCGTGCGCGTCTTCGCCAGGCTGTTTCCCGGCGGCGAAGGCAGGCTCGTCCTGACCGACCCCGGCGACATGCTGACCACCGGCATCGAGGTCGAAGCCAGGCCCGCCGGGAAGAAAATCAAGCGGCTGTCACTGCTCTCCGGAGGCGAACGTTCCCTGACCGCGGTGGCGTTGCTCGTGGCGATCTTCAAGGCCCGGCCCTCGCCGTTCTATGTCATGGACGAGGTCGAGGCTGCGCTCGATGACACCAACCTGGGCCGGCTCATTACGATCTTTGAAGAACTCCGCGAGTCCAGCCAGCTGATCGTGATCACCCACCAGAAGCGGACCATGGAAGTGGCGGACGCGCTTTACGGCGTGACCATGAGGGGCGACGGCGTCTCCACCGTCATCAGCCAGCGCCTGGGAGCCGAAGTCTAGGCAGCAGGCGTTGTCCGCACCGCCCGCGGCTGTTGTGAGAAGCTAGGGGAGTGAACGACATCCTCCCTATTCTTCTGCCCATTCTTGCTGCCCTGGCGATCATCGGCGGCCTGGTTCCGGTACTGATGAAGGTCCGGAAGTCCGGAACCAAATACTCCGGAACCCGGGACGCCAACGATCCGGCGGCGCCGCTCGGCGGCGGAGGGACCCTCCTTGAGGACCGCCCGGCGGCGCCTGCCGAGCGCAAGGCGCCGGACGCCGTCGACCTTGAAGGCTTCGAAGGCCTCGAAGCCGAGGTCCCCGACGACGTCGCCGGCCTGGAAACCATAGCGGTGGAGACGCCGCTGCCCGTGGCGGGACGCCTCACCCGGCTGCGGGAGCGCCTGGTCAAGTCGAACAACGTGCTCGGCAAGGGGCTGCTGGCGCTGCTCTCCAGCGACAAGATTGACGAGAACGTCTGGGATGAGGTGGAGGAGACGCTGCTTCTCGCCGACCTCGGCACCGAACCCACCATGCAGCTGGTCGATGCCCTGCGCGAGCGCGTGAAGGTGCTGGGCACGCGCGATCCCGAGCACGTGAAGGCCCTGCTCCGTGAGGAACTCATCAAGCTCGTGGACCCGGACATGGACCGGAGCCTGCGGATCGAACGGCACGACGGCAAGCCGGCCGTGATGATGATCGTGGGCGTCAACGGAGTTGGCAAGACAACCACCGTGGGCAAGCTGGCCCGGGTACTTGTCGCCGAGGACAAGGACGTTCTGCTCGGTGCCGCCGACACCTTCCGGGCCGCGGCCTCGGAACAGCTGGCGACATGGGGCCAGCGCGTGGGGGTCCCCACCGTGAAGTCCGATATCCACGGCGCGGATCCGGCGTCCGTCGCGTATGAGGCGGTCAAGGCGGGCATCGACCAGGAGGTCGACGTCGTCATGATCGACACCGCCGGACGCCTGCAGAACAAGGTTGGACTCATGGATGAGCTCAGCAAGGTCAAGCGCGTCATCGAAAAGCTGGCGGAGGTTGACGAGGTCCTCCTCGTCCTGGACGCCACGACGGGCCAGAACGGCCTGAACCAGGCTCGCGTCTTCTCCGAAGTGGTCAACATCACCGGCATCGTCCTGACCAAGCTGGACGGGACCGCCAAAGGCGGCATCGTCGTCGCCATCCAGAAGTCCCTCGGCGTGCCGGTGAAGCTCATCGGACTCGGCGAGGGCGCTGACGACCTCGCCCCGTTCGAGGCCGAAGGCTTCGTCGACGCCCTGCTGAACTAGGCGCCCCACCAGCGCCACCCAGCTCCTCCTCCAGCCCGACTCCGCCGCCAGCCCACCCAACTAGGTAGCAGCTCGCGCCGTTTTCAGCCCTGAGAACGGCGCGTGCTGCTACCTAGCGGTCAGGCGTCGCTGCCGCGCCGTGGCAGGAGAAAGTTCGTTGTCGTCTCGCCATTGGTTCTGGCGGGCGGTTGTGGCTGGGCGG
>NZ_LMSB01000015.1:68898-69169 GCF_001428005.1 Arthrobacter sp. Soil736 | reverse complement strand
CCGCACACATGGGGACGACGGGACCCACCTGACCGCCTGCACACAACCACCACGTCGCCACCGGGACAACCCTCACCCGGGGCGAGCGGTGGCCGTGCACAGCCTCCACTGATGGGCGTTGCGGGCGGGTGGGTTTCCCATGGTCCACGCCAGGCGTTGCCGGGGTAGCCGGCCGTCGTGGGTTGGGTTCTTTTCAGCCGGGACGACACACATTCGGTGTGCGGGGCCGAGTTCCGGAGCGATCGCACCGCGAGCCCGTGGACAGGTTCTC
>NZ_LMSB01000015.1:48118-68872 GCF_001428005.1 Arthrobacter sp. Soil736 | reverse complement strand
ACTTGGTCGTCGTGGGTTGGGTTCTTTTCAGCCGGGACGACACACATTCGGTGTGCGGGGCCGAGTTCCGGAGCGATCGCACCGCGAGCCCGTGGACAGGTTCTCAGGCGCTCGGGGGGCTACCAGCACGGTCACGGGCGGTGACAACCACAAGCTGCAGGGCGGCGACCAATCACCACACACCACCCACGAAACCCACTTCACGCAATGCACGGCAAGACAGCGCCCGANCACGGGCGGTGACAACCACAAGCTGCAGGGCGGCGACCAATCACCACACACCACCCACGAAACCCACTTCACGCAATGCACGGCAAGACAGCGCCCGAAAACCTTGTAAACACAAGGGAATACTTTGTTGTTATGCTATCAAAATGATATCATTATAGTATCAACACGATATAGAGCGGGTGGGCTCTGCGGACACAGAACCCACCCTTGCCAAGCGACTCTCATCCCTACGCAATAAGGAGATTGGACCATGACAGCAGCAGATGTGCTGACCGGCCAGCTTGACCTTCTAACCCTACTGGAACTGGAAACGAAGCCGACTGCCCCGCTTCACTTCACCGTGGGCCACTACCATCCTGACGAGCTGGACGAGGCATATGCGTACCGGGCAAAGAGTGACGGGAGGGTGGAGGTATCCAACTGGGGCCGGCAGTGGAACGAATGCCAGACAGGCCGGAACGTCACGGTCGGATCAGCCCACCGCACCTTCACCTACGGCGCAGACCTTAGGTGCAACGAACACTGGCGCAACCCGGAGTGCCAGTGCCTGGGCAATCTCCTATACCGCGTGTACTGCCATGACTGCGACTGGTGGGGCGGAATCCATGAGAACGAGAACCGCGCCGTGGAGGACATGCTCACCCATTGCTGGCCCGGCTGGCAGGACCTGCCACTCATCACGTCATCCATGAAGCCCAGCGGGGGATACAAGTTCAAAATCCCCGAAGACTACCCCAAGGAATGGCAATACCCTGGCGCTCCCGTGCGGACGGCCAGGATGCCCATGAGTGGCCGCCATGTCCCCGGACGCAGTCCATGGGGAGGGTACGACGTCGGAGTCATAGAAGCCGGCGACTAGCCAGAGGAGGGTGGGGCCGAAATGGTCCCACCATCCCAGTGTTTTAGCCGGGAAAAGAGCAATTACTACTGGTCAAAGTAGTATCAAAGTGATATCATAATAGTATCAAGTGAACAGCCGGACGAAACCAGAACTGACAACACGATGGAGCTGATACTGATGACGATCACCGTTTACACCAAGCCAGGATGCGTGCAGTGCGATGCAACCGAGCGGGCCTTGGACAAGAAGGCAATCGAGCACCGGAACGTCGACATCACGACGGACGCCCAGGCACTGGAGCGCATCAAGGCGCTTGGGTACATGCAAGCCCCCGTCGTTGTCACCGACCACGACCACTGGTCCGGATTCCGGCCAGACAAGATCGAGGAACTGGCTCAGCTGGTCACTTAGTCGGAACCGCAACAACCTGCAGAAGCTGCGGACACAGCACCTGCCGGAACACCCTTCCTACGCAAGGAGAACATCATGAAGAAGAAGACCACCCTGACAGCCGGCACCAACGACGGGTTGCCCACTGCCTCCGACACGCTGGACGTGACCATCACCGTCCGGGAGTCCTTTGAACTCCGCGCCAGCGTCACGATCAGCCGCGACGGTTTGGAATCGTGGGTCCAGGCGCACTACGACAGCCCAGTGATCACCACGGCCCGGCTGCACCAGTACATCGACGTCATGCACGGCTCCGGGATGCTTCCCACGATCACCGCCAAGACATACGGACGCGAACACGAAGTAACGGACGTCGAGCCGCAGGTCTTTGACCGCCGAGCCATCGACTCGGGCATCTACGGCGACCAGCACGCCGAAACACTGCTCAAAGCCAACCCGATCCTCGTCTGCTCCAACCAACTGCCGGAACTGCACGACATTGACGATCACCACGTCGCGGCCGTCTACCGCGACCCGGCAAACGAGGATGCCACTACCCGGCTCATCATGGACCACAAAGGCTCCCTGAGCGGACTGGAAATCTGGGAAGACCGCGAGAGCGCCCCCGACGTGCACGCGCCGTTCCGCTCAGGCTCCGACTGGACCGACATTGAAGGTTCAGGCATCTGGGTAGACCTCCTCGCCGCAGGAATCCCCGCCGCCGACTAACGACCATCCGGTACCCGGAGCAACAAAGCCCCGGGCATCGGGCCACCAAGCTGGAGGACATTATGACTATCTGGTTCGCCGTCTACGACTCGCACCAGGGCAAGACCAAGATCAAGGCAGTCACCACCGAGGACGAACTGCACGCCTGGCTGGAACGCCACACCCACTCATTCCGCGAAGTACGCCAAATCGGCACGGCAGAGGTCTAGGGCCATGGCACGCAACAGCAGCTTCCCGTCCAAGATCACCGGATACCTCGAACCACCACAAGGGCGGCTGGACCCCACCGAACCACACCGGAGCAACTTCTCCGGCTGGTCAGCACATGGAGGGTCTACCGTCGCAGAGGTAACCGAGTTCTACTCACAGCCCGAATACGCCGACGAAGGCAAACCCATCAGCGGAGACCTGACACAACGCTTCCTCGCCCTTGAGAAAGGGGCGGAGTGGCCAAAGTACGGCGACATTCCCGACCTCAAACCACGAAACGCACTGTTCTAAACCACGAGAAAGGGCAACACCATGGCCGGAGAAACCACCATTACCGTCATAGGCAACTTAACTACGGACCCAGAGCTGAGATTCACGCCCAGTGGATCCGCGGTAGCCAACTTCACCATCGCTTCAACGCCCCGCACGTTCGACCGTCAGAGCAACGAATGGAAGGACGGCGAGACGCTGTTCCTTCGCGCGAGCGTGTGGCGGGAATCCGCCGAGAACGTGGCCGAGTCGCTGACCAAGGGGACGCGCGTTATCGTCAGCGGGCGACTGAAATCCCGCTCCTATGAGACCAAAGAAGGCGAGAAGCGCACAGTCATTGAATTCGAAGTCGACGAGATCGGCCCGAGCCTCCGTTATGCAAATGCGAAAATCAACCGCACCCAGCGCAGCGCCCAGGGCGGACAGGCAGCCGGCGGCTTCGGCAGCCAAGGCAACACCAACCCTGCAGGGCAATCCGCCCCACAGGATGATCCTTGGGCAACTCCGCAGACCAGCAACGTCGGCGGCTGGGGCAACGGTCCCGACTCCGAACCCCCGTTCTAGACCTTGAATCGTAGTAGTAGGAGTAGTATCGTTACTACTCCTACTACTTTTTGGGAGAATCGCCATGACGTCGAGTGTGAAAGACCGTGTGTTTGCCGCCGCCGAGCAGATCAGCGCCGAGCGCCGTCCGACCGTTTCCACCGTCCGCGCTGCGGCCGGCGTCAGCAACGCGGACGCCACCCGCTACTTGAAGGAATGGTCAGAGGAGAAGCTCGCCGCCGGCGGGCAGGTTGCCGCGACACCGCCGGCCCTGCTTGAACAGGCGGCGCGGCTCGCGGCAGCCTGCTGGGCCGAGGCCTCCACGCTGGCGGCCGAGCGACACACCGCCGTCGAGGCGGCCTGGGCGCAGGAACGCAGGGACAAGGATCTGGAGATAGCCGAGCTCGTGGCTGACCTGGACAAGGTGCCCGCCGAGAAAGAAGCCGCAGCCGCTGAATTCAAAGCCCGCATCACCTCTTTGGAGTCTCAGCAGAGGACTTTGGAAAAGCGGCTGGCCGACCTGGGCTCGCGGCTAGCGGACATTCGTGTAGAAGAACGCGAGGCCGCAAGCGCTGCAGCGGACGCGGAGAAGAAGTTGGCGGCAGCAGAGGCCCGCATCAGCACTCTCGAGAAGGTGCACAACGCGTTGCTGCAACGCGTTTCCCCGGAAACAAAGCCCTCCGATGCCTAAGGTCAGGGCAGCCTTTCAGGCTGCCGGGCACCTTGAGGGTCTACGCCTCCGTTTTCCGAGATGATCCGATGCCGGCACTCCGAAGTTGGGTGAAGAGCCTGCAGCGTAAGTACAACCGGCGGAAAGATGGTCAGGTGAGTATCGAGCCGGCCCGATGCCGGCTGCTGGCACGGATGTTTGACAGGACACGGCCCCTGCGGTCCGGGCAGCGGGCCGTTTACGTCTTCACTGTGCTGCCGGGGCAGGGCCATGTCCGCCACAACGTCCCCGCAGCGGAAGATCCAGGGACTTCTGGAGCTCGACGCGAACGCTGTCACAGGCAGGATCTACACTCGCCCTGGGGACAGTGCGCTGGCGCTCCTGGACGGATACACAGGCCCCGCCTGCCTGGTCACCCCCGGGCGAGGACCCGGCCAGGGGAACACGAACGACAACATGAAGGAGCGCGTAATGCCCACACCAAGCGGAATACCCACAGAGCCGATCGAGAATGACCCCATCGAGGCATACCGGGGGCGTGAGTTCTCGGACGTCCAGAAACTGCTCGATGAAGCCCTGGAGGGCCTTGAGCTCGGCGCCTATGACGCACGGATTATCGCTTGGCTGAAGAACTGGGATCAGCCGACGATCGTCACCTTGGCGAGCTTGTTCGTACGGGCGCGTGCCGGACGGGGGGAATGAGGATGGAGTTCGAACACGCCGTGCGGGCCTGGACCGTAGGGGAGCTGCGCGAGGCCCTCGAAGGGCTGCCCGATGACCTGCCAATCATCGTCGACGTCGCCGAGGAACCCGGTGGTGACACCGTTCAGGAGCAGGTAGTGATCGAGGCCGGATTTGGTCACGGAGTCGATGGCCGGGGGGAGCCGTTCGTCGGACGGGAACTTCGGATCGCCTGTGAGTTCCCGTCAGGAACGTATCTGCGGCGCGACCGATAACGGTCGTATTTGACGGTATGTCGAGGAGACCCCTCCCTCCGGAAGGGGTTGTTTGAGCTACTCCGAGGGGTAGATGGACCGAAAGTTCCCTGCATGATGACAGGGGTGGCAGACCGGGCGCGGAAATACTGCATGGCGAGAGGTCACAGATATCCTGAGACGTTGAACCCGAGCATTGAATTAATCGCGCAGTAGCGCAGGAGACGAGATATGGCCCCCACCACCAAAGAAGGACAGCGTGCAGAGCTGCACAAGACAATCTGGCGCATCGCGAACGACCTCAGAGGGTCGGTCGACGGGTGGGACTTCAAAAGCTACGTGCTCGGCATGCTCTTCTACCGGTTCATCTCCGAGAACCTCACGGCCTACATCAACACAGGCGAACACAAGGCTGGTGACCCCGCCTTCAACTACGCCATCCTGCCCGACTCGCAAGCAGAATTCGGCCGCACTGAGACTGTTGCTGAGAAGGGCTTCTACATTCTCCCCTCCGAGCTCTTCCAGAACGTCCGCAAAGGCGCCTCGCACGATGCGAACCTGAACGAAACGCTTGCCCGGGTTTTCAAGAACATCGAGGGCTCCGCCCTCGGGACCGGTAGCGAAGACGACCTCAAGGGCCTGTTCGACGACCTCGACGTCAATAGCTCCAAGCTTGGCAACACGGTCGCCAAGCGCAACGAGAAACTCGTGAAACTGTTGGACGCTATCGGGGACCTTCCGCTTGGAAAATTTGGAGACAACTCGATTGACCTGTTCGGTGACGCCTACGAGTACCTCATGCAGATGTACGCGTCCAGCGCCGGCAAGTCCGGCGGCGAATATTACACACCCCAGGAAGTCTCCGAACTCCTGGCCCGCATCACAGTGGTCGGCAAGACACAGGTAAACAAGGTCTATGACCCGGCGGTCGGGTCTGGTTCCCTGCTGCTGAAGTTCGACAAAATCCTCGGCAAGGGCAATGTACGCCAAGGCTTTTACGGCCAGGAGATCAACCTGACCACGTACAACCTCGCACGCATCAATATGTTCCTCCATGACGTGAACTACGAGAAGTTCAACCTTGCCCACGGCGACACCCTCATCGATCCCGCGCACTGGGACGAGGAACCGTTCGAAGCGATCGTTTCCAACCCTCCGTATTCGATCAAGTGGGACGGCGACTCCAATCCTCTGCTTATCAACGACCCGCGTTTCGCCCCGGCTGGTGTGCTCGCGCCAAAGTCCAAGGCCGACCTCGCCTTCACGATGCACATCCTGTCTTGGCTGGCCGTCAATGGTACCGCTGCGATTGTAGAGTTCCCCGGCGTCCTTTACCGGGCGGGAGCAGAGCAGAAAATCCGTAAATACCTCATCGACAATAACTACGTGGACGCCGTCATCCAGCTCCCACCGGAGCTGTTCTTCGGCACTACGATCGCGACCTGCATCATAGTGCTCAAAAAATCCAAAACCGACAACGCCGTCCTGTTCATCGACGCGTCGGCAGAGTTCTCGCGCGGCGGCAATAAGAACAAACTCACCAAACCCCATCAAAAGAAAATTCTGGACGCTTTCACGACTCGTGAAGATGCCGAGCACTTCGCAAAACTCGTTCCCAACGTGGACATCGCGGCCAGCGCCTATAACCTCGCTGTGGCCTCCTACGTCGAACCTGTAGACACCCGTGAAATCATCGACATCACAGAGATCAACGTAGAGATCGCCCGCATCATCACACGCCAGCAAGAACTCCGCACCTCCGTCGACGAGATCGTTGCCGACCTCGAGCGCGCACGATGAGCCGCATCGCTGAACTGATCGCGGAGTTGTGCCCACAAGGAGTTGATTTCGCTCCTCTCGGCGAACTCGTTCGTATACGCAATGGCAAGGATTACAAGGCCCTCGGGATAGGTGAGATTCCCGTGTATGGAACTGGCGGCGTGATGCTCCACGTTAACGAATCCGCCCACCCTGGTCCCTCGGTACTGATCCCTAGGAAGGGCTCGCTCAACAAGCTTTACTACGTTGATAAACCGTTCTGGACCGTGGACACCCTCTTCTATACGGAGATTGGTGATCGCTTGGTACCGAAGTTCTTGTTCTACCACCTATCAACTCAGCGCCTCGAAGAGCTTAATCGGGCCGGTGGTGTTCCGAGCCTGACGCAATCCGTGCTCAATCTTCTGGTTGTCCCTGTGCCGCCTCTAGAAGTTCAGCGGGAGATCGTGCGTATATTGGATCAATTTACTCAGCTCGAAGCGGAGCTGAATGCGGAGCTAATGGCCCGGAGGCGTCAACGGCTTGCGTTCACTCGCCTTCTACCTGGTGCGGCACATAACGAAGACAAATCGTCAAACGTCAAGCACATTCGGCTCGGCGAAGTGGCATCTCAGTACGTCGAACCAATCAAAGTTCAGGACGACACGACGTATACCAGCCTCGGCGTGAAATGGTACGGCGAAGGGGTTCTCGCTCGCCAGCCGAAACTTGGCAGCGCGATAAAAGGAACGGTGCTCTATGCGGTGAAACCTGGTTATCTCGTCTATAACCGAATGTTCGTGACCGAAGGATCATTCGCGATCGTCCCTCCAGAACTCGCCAACGGAGTCGTATCAAATGAATTCCCGGTGTACGAACTCGACCGCTCACGAATACTGCCTGAATGGTTGCTGCTGTATCTTCAGGACGAGTACACACTCAAACGGATAGCAGCGGAAGTCACTGGGGTCGAACGAGGCTCAACGAAAAGTCGCATGCGCTGGAAAGAGGGGCAGTTCGAGGCATTCCAAATCGCATTGCCGTCAATTTCTGTCCAGCGCGAGATGGTCCGTGTAGTCGGAACTGTCGCCGCTCTCGAATCGGCCTTGCGCGACGAACTGACGGCTCGTCGCAAGCAGTTTGAGTACTACCGCAACAAGCTCCTGACGCTCGAAGAGGCAGTTACATGATTGACGCAACTCCGCGAAAGTATCACCCAATCGCGGTCTCGAGTGAGAGCACAGTCGTTGCCGAGTATGTGCCTGATGCTAAGGCTGAGGCGGCGTATCAGTCCCGAGGCGCACCTTGAACGTGAGTTCATCCGGTTGTTGCGGTCGCAGGCGTATGGATTTCTACCGATTAACTCCGAGGCACAGCTCGTCGCCAATCTGCGTGCCCAGCTGGAGGCTTTGAACTGCATCACATTCTCCGACGCGGAGTGGAAGCAGTTCTTCTCCGAACGGGTGGCTGGTGCGAATGACGGCATCGTTGAAAAGACGGTGCGCATTCAGGATGATCATGTCCAGTTGCTGAAGCGGGATGACGGTTCGATCAAGAACATCGCACTGATCGATAAGCAGAACATCCACAACAACCGTCTGCAGGTCATCAACCAGTACGAGACTCCCCAGGGCGAGGGTGGTGGGAAGTACGCGAACCGGTACGACGTGACGGTGCTCGTCAATGGGCTGCCGATGGTCCACATCGAGCTCAAGCGCCGCGGCGTGGATATCCGCGAGGCGTTCAACCAGATCGACCGGTACCAGCGCGGCAGTTTCTGGGCAGGCTCCGGCCTCTTCGAGTACGTGCAGTTGTTCGTGATCTCCAACGGCACGTTGACGAAGTACTACTCCAACACCACGCGCCGCCAGCACCTGAGCGAGGCTACGGGGTCCAAGCGCGTCCGCAAGACCTCCAATTCCTTTGAGTTCACTTCCTGGTGGGCCGATGCACAGAACAAGCCAATCACTGATCTCTCCGCGTTTGCGAAGACGTTCTTCGCCAAGCACACGCTGCTGAACATCCTCACCAGGTACTGCGTGTTGACCGCCGACAACATGCTGCTGGTCATGCGCCCGTACCAGATTGTCGGGACCGAGAAGATCTTGCAAAAGATCGAGATTTCCACTAACTACAAGCAGCTCGGCACGATCGGGGCCGGCGGGTACGTGTGGCACACGACAGGGTCGGGCAAGACGCTGACCTCATTCAAGGCGGCCCAGCTCGCCTCGAAGCTGCCCTCCGTCGACAAAGTGTTGTTCGTGGTGGACCGCAAGGACCTCGATTACCAGACCATGCGAGAGTACGACCGGTTCGAAAAGGGCGCGGCGAACTCGAACACCTCCACCGCGGTGCTGAAGAAGCAGCTCGAGGATCCGGGGGCACGGATCATCATCACTACCATCCAGAAGCTCGCGACGTTCATCGCCGGCAACAAGGGCCATGAGATCTACGGTGGCCACGTCGTGATCATCTTTGACGAGTGTCACCGGTCGCAGTTCGGTGACATGCACACCGCGATCACCAAGGCGTTCAAGCGCTACAACCTGTTCGGTTTCACCGGTACCCCGATTTTCGCCGCCAATTCCGGCAGCGGCGGGAACCCGCAGTTGAAGACCACCGAGCAGGCGTTCGGCGAGAAGCTGCACACGTACACGATCGTCGACGCCATTACGGACAAGAACGTGTTGCCGTTCCGGATTGACTACGTGAACACGGTCAAGATCGGCAACGTGGTCGACAAGCAGGTCTCCGCGATCGACACCGAAAAAGCGTTGCTGGCTCACAAGCGGATCTCCAAGATCGTGGAATACACGCAGGAGCACTTCGACCAGAAGACCAAACGCACCGAAGGCTACACCCTCGGCGAGAAACGGGTGCGCGGGTTCAACGCCCTCTTCGCCACCGCGTCTATCCAGGCCGCCCGAACGTACTACCAGCACTTCCAGGAACAGCAGAAAGCGCTGGTCCCCGACAAGCGGCTAAAGATCGGCCTGATCTACTCCTACGGGGCGAACGATCCCGTCGAGGACGGCGCGCTGGAGGAGGAAGGATTCGACACCAGCGCGTTAGACGCCGATGCCCGATCATTCCTGGAAGCCGCGATTCAGGACTACAACGCCGTGTTCGGCACCTCGTTCGACACCAGCGCCGACCGGTTCCAGAACTACTACAAAGACCTCTCGCTGAAACTCAAGCAGCGAGAAATCGATCTGGTGATCGTGGTCAACATGTTTCTCACCGGATTTGACGCGACCACCTTGAACACCTTGTTCGTGGACAAAAACCTCCGAGCCCACGGATTGATCCAGGCCTATTCCCGCACTAACCGCATCCTGAACTCCGTCAAGACCTATGGCAACATCGTCTCCTTCCGTGACCTCGAGGAACAGACCAACGACGCGATCGCACTGTTCGGCAACAAAGATGCCCGCGGGGTGGTGCTGCTAAAGCCCTACGGCGAGTACTACAGCGACTATGCCGAAAAGGTCACCGAGCTACTCACTATGTTCCCGCTGGGCACGCCGATCACCGGGGAGTCAGCGCAAAAGGAGTTCATTGGGCTGTTCGGTGCGATCCTGCGCCTGCAGAACATCCTTACGTCGTTCGACGAGTTCACCGGTCACGAGATTCTCAGCGAACGGCAGGGCCAGGACTACCGCAGCGTGTACCTGGACCTGTACGCAGATTTCCGCAAGGACAAGAACGCGGAGAAGGAACAGATCAACGACGACATCGTCTTCGAGATCGAGCTGATCAAACAGGTCGAGATCAACGTCGACTACATCCTCATGCTCGTCCAGAAATATCGCAAAGAACGCGGTGACGGTGAAGATAAAGAAATCCGTGCAGAGATCGCCCGAGCCGTGGATGCCAGCCCAACCCTGCGCAACAAGAAAGACCTTATCGAAGACTTCGTTGATTCTCTCTCAGCCGACGGGGAGATTGATCAGGAATGGAGAGCGTTCATCGTCGCCAAACGTGAAGCCGAGCTCAACGCCATCATCGAAGACGAGAACCTCCGCCCCGACGAGACACGCAGCTTCATGGATATTGCATTCCGCGACGGCCAGATACTCACCACCGGAACATCGATCACTAAAGTTCTACCGCCAGTTTCGCGCTTTTCCGCAGCTGGCGGCCACGGCGAGAAAAAACAAAACGTCATCGCCAAACTCAGCGCGTTCTACGAACGATTCTTCGGCCTTAGCTCGACAGGAAACTAGTCACGGCCACTAAACCCCACCACCGGAGGCAGATCAGAAACGGTCGTTTCCGTGCACGGGCCACAGCGCATCGTCCACGCCTCCTGATGCCGCGCCAATTCGCGGAACGCCGAGGCTGACCTTTGCACGAAACTGTGACTCGCGGCGATAAATGGCGGTGTTTTTGCGGCGCTATTTGTCACGTTGGCGTTGCCGTTGCTCGTTGGATGGCACGGTAGACCGTAGAGCGAGCGATGCCGAACAGTTCGGCAATCTCTGTCGTGGTGTGCACCCCGCCCTGATGGAGGCTAACGAGGTGCGCCTCTTGGGCTTTCGAGAGCTTTGGTTGTTTCCCTCGGAGCCGGCCCTTGGCTTTTGCCGCCGCCATTCCTTCCCGCGTTCTGGCACGGATGAGGTCGGCTTCGAACTCGGCAACCATGCCCAGGACGTTGAATAGCAGCTTCCCTACCGGATCGTGAGGGTCGTAGACGCTGCCGCCGAGGTTGAGAGCAACCCCTTTGCGGGTGAGCTCGTCCGCGATGTCTCTGGCGTCGGGCAGCGACCGAGCGAGGCGGTCAAGCTTGGTCACCACAAGGGTGTCACCGTTGCGGCAGGCTGCCAGGGCTTTGCCAAGGCCGGGTCGCTCGCGTTGGGTGCCGGTGAATCCGTGATCGACGTATATAGCGTCGGGATCCACGCCGGCGGCCGCGAGAGCGTCCCGCTGGGCGGTCAGGTCTTGGGTGTTGGTGGAGACGCGGGCGTAGCCAATAAGCATGACGCCGAGTGTAGCGTTTAGGGCACCTTCACCGGGCAGTTTTGCGGGCGGGTCTTACGGGAATCCAAGAACCCTGGAACGGCGGGGACTTTGATGAACGTTCCATGAAACTGAACAGCGGCCGGTGGAGGACCGGCTTACGGGCACTCATTACCCCGCTGCTACATTGGGCAAATGACTGCTGACGTGCACAACGTGAAAATGCCCTCGCCTTGATCTCCGACCATTGGCAGCCGCACCGGCTGACCAGCATCAACGACTACGACATCAAGGTCGTGAAGCTCAAGGGCGAATTCGTTTGGCACACGCATCCCGATACTGACGAATTGTTCATGGTGATTTCCGGCGAGCTAATAATCCAGCTTCGCGACGGAGACGTGGTTCTCGGCCCTAACGATGTGTTCGTCGTACCCCGCGGTGTAGAGCATTGCCCCAAGGCAGCAGCGGAAGTCTCAGCCCTCCTCATTGAGCCCAAGGGCACGGTGAATACCGGAGACGCCGGCGGCGATATGACGGCAGAGCTGCAGGAGTTCGACGTCTAGAACGATGTCCGTCCCCTAACGACCGGCTTACGGACGCCGTAGAAGTGCGTCGCGATCGTTTCCATTCATGGTCCGCGGCGTGTTACTCGGAGGAAGCTCGGCGAACGCAGCCCCCTGCGCGCGCTGGTGCGTAACGCTTGAGGATTCAGGTCGGTGCACCATGCGGGATAGACGCGGAAACCGCGCTTGCCGGGATGCAGCTCGGAGCTGACGTATCCGAGCGAGATCAGGTGCGCCGGGGTGAATTGGAAGACCCCGAACCGTTCCTGCTCCTCGACGAAGACGAGCAGTCCAGACATCGACTAGTCAGCCGTGAAGGGCCTGGTCGATCCGCCTTCGCCGCGCTTCCAGACCGCGACGAAGGCGCCCGGCTTCGTCGGTGTGATCCGGGCGGTGCGGATTCGCCACTGCTCCTTGCCGATTAGTGCGACCCCAGATTCATAGTCGCTGTTCTGTTCTTCAACCTGGATGACAGGCTGTGCATCGGCAGGAGCAGGCGCAAGGCCGATGAAGAGCTTGAGTGCGTGGAAGTTCACTCCCAAACTGTATTCGCTCAAACCCGGCCTGAAACCCCGTCCGGTAAAGGATCCCTCACAGATCGGAGAGAATTGGGCCAGGTCTCCGGCCGACCAAAGTTGTAGCACAGACGCTGCGCGTTCGTCTCCGTGGAAGAGGCTTTGGCGGTTTATCGTTTGTTACAGAGCAGTAGCTCTATAACAAACGATAATGAGAGGTGCTTATGCAGCCGAGTCCCTACACACCCGGTGAGATCGCGCGCACGATTCCCGGCCGGCTCCAGCAGCTGGCCGACTTCGACGAACGGCTTTCCTATCTAGTGGACCTGCAGCGGCTTGTAGGCAGGATCCGCGTCGATCATGCTCCCCGCGGCTTCGGGAAGACGTCCCTGCTGCGGCAATACCAGCGCCGTGCGCAGGAGCGCGGCGTACTCACAATCTGGGTCACAGCAGGCGAAAGCGGCGGCCTCATTCCTCAGGTCGCCGCAGAGATCTCGCGGGCAACGTCAGGATGGCGCGATGAGGCGCGCAAGGCCGTCCACTCGCGCCTCGAGAGCCTCACTGTGCGCATCGGCCTGCCTGGTATTGCCGGAGCGGACGCGACACTCCGCACCGCAGAGGACGCATCGGCTCCGGCGGACAGCCGAGCCTTCGAAGCGCTCGTGCGAGCCGCGGCCGCCGGTGACGGCCACAGCGGACTGGTGATTCTCATCGACGAGATCCAGTCAGCAGATCCGGAGGGCCTTCGCACACTCGCGTACACATGGCAGCATCTGCAGGCTGAGGGGGCGGATGTGCCCGCGGCGGTCCTCACCGCTGGGCTTCCGAATGTTTCGGACGCCGTCGCTGCCGCGGTCACGTTCAGCGAACGGTTTGCCTACCGGCCGCTCCCACCGCTCGAGCCTGCTGCTGAAGAGCTTGCTCTCGCTGTCCCGGCGCAAGAACTCGGGGTGCAATGGGAACGGGACGCGCTTGAGGAAGCCGTCGTGGTCGCGCGCGGCTATCCCTACATGGTCCAGCTCATCGGAGACGCTGCTTGGGCCGCGGCCGGACGCCCGGACCCGGGCGTGGCTATCACCGCTGCCCACGTTCGCATCGGACGCGACGCCATGGAGGCAGATTTGGAGGCCCTCTTCCGAGCGAGGTGGGCTAACGCCTCCGCTGGGGAACGCGACTTCATGGCCGCGATGGCCTCAATCGGTGACGACGCGGTCCGCCGCACAGACGTTGCAAGGATCCTTGGTGTGAGCAGCGAAAGCCTCTCCGTGCCCCGCGCGAGGCTGATCGACAAGGGATTCCTCCAAGCCAGCGGACGCGGCACGCTCGAATTCACCATTCCAGGATTCCCCCAGTTTGTCCGCGACCTCGGACAGGACTAGGGGTTTCCAGCGAAATCCTGTCTCGTCTCCATGGGATGACCCTCTCGGCAGGCATACCCCAAGCGGTCGCCGTTCCTTGGCCTCCGTTTGGGGATCGTGGACCGAGACGCCGTGCCTCCAGGCGTCTGCCGGTCATTTGGTCGCGATGATGAGGAAACGGTGTGAGTGATCGTCAGTGTTCCCGCGTCGTGGATGCGTCGGCGTACACGTTTCGCATGACGAATGAAACCCTGGAAAGGCTCCGGAGTGCCGCCCCGGCTGAGGACCGGAGCATCCAGTGGGTCTTCGACAAGATCCCGTGCCGGCTCTCGACAAGTAGGCCAATGCCTCCAGCCGGGCTCTATGACTAGAACGGGGAGCCCGTTACTCCGCGGTTACATCGACTTCCACTCGGGTGACTTCTTGTCTAGTACTTGTCAGGTACTGAAGCGACATAGCGATCCGGCCACTTTTTTGTTCGATAAATCGTGGCTCGACATCGAGGTATGTATCTACAGCGAGATCGCCCAAATTGTGCCATGGAACCGTATCCGCTCCCGACCTCGGCTGCGCGAAGCCTCGAAGGATGTCCACGCAACCCTCGGGTTGATTCCGTTCCGTTCTGATTGTTAGCCCCTCGACGTCGTCGCCGAGGTTGGTCACGCGGATCAGGGGAGTGCCGTCACTATCTCGGAGGAACTTTGCTTCAAACCTGTTGAGTTGATCGGGAGTAGGCCCTTGTTGCAGGGCCTCAAGCAGTTTCTCCTTGGCGGTGTTCCGTATGACCTTCATTCGGGGAGGGCCGGTTGGGCCGCGGAAAGAGGTGCTTAGCAGTCCGTCGACAAGGTCCTTCTGAAACCCATGGGGCTGCCTGGGCCAGGCGGGGTCTAGAACGGTTAGTGTCCGCGACCCGTCCGCGTTGATCCAATCCCTGATGACGCCGTTGATGTGGTCATCACCGAACGAGTAGCCGACGATCACAAGCCGACGCGCCTTCTCGAGTGATTCCTGAAAGCTACGCATTAGAGCCAAAGTAGGCCCGTCCGCGGTGAGCTTTTCACGGTCGCCGATAACGATTGCAGGAACTCGATTGTCGGCCGGCTCGCTCGTGGTGACGACCGAAGTTCTGATGAACCTGTTCTCGTCTCCGTTACCTGGAATTCGCGGCTGGTAGGTCCAGTCAATGGACCCATGGAGTTTGATCAGGTTCAGTTTGGGACCAGATCTGGGTTCGAATTCCAAAGGTTTTCCAGGTTCCCAGCCGACAATACCCGTATCAAATTCGACCCCGGCCTGTTGGCACATTGCTTCGACTGTGAGGTCGTAGTTCAAGGTCGCAATGTCCAACACGCCCTGAACTTCAGCGAGGCTTGCCAAAGGTCTTAGGTAGCTTACGTCGCCGTAGCAGGCCAGCCGACTGCATACTGATGCCTTTAATTCGCGCTCCAGCCGTTCGTAGATAGCCCCGCTTCCAGGCTGCATCGCTGCGCGTGAAATTTCAGCAACTGCCTTGGCCACTGCATCTCCGGATCCGGTACCCGATAGGGCGCGGGCGATTTCTCCAGCCACGGAGTTACTTGAGGGTGGAACAGGGTGGTCATCAAAGGCTTCGACGCTGGGCAGCCATGCCGTCACGAATGGTGCTGCCTCGTGGTCGGACCGGGTTTTGAGTAGTCGAAGCGCCGAGAACATTCGTTCGACGTTAAGGGCACTGTACGGATTGCCGCCCGTATTGCCGCGGTGGCCGATCATCGCGCTGCAGACAAAATTAAGCGTCTCTGCCAACCTCCGGCTTTCGTAATTCTGACTCTGTCCCATCAGGTCAATCAGATCTTTGGTCAGCTGCCCGGTCATTGGGAGACCAGCATCCGCGGATGCTCCAGCACCTAACAGCACAGCGACGCGCGACTCTTTCAAGCTCTGTCTCTCTTCTCGGAAGGTCTAGATTCGGGCCTCAGAAATACTGGAAGCCTTCCTACGGTGGATTGCCTTGCAAATGGCGGGCGGACGGCTTCCTCGCGGCGGGCTTGACGTTGTCATTCCCTCAGGATACGGATCCCTACTGACACCTCCGGGCCGGATCGGGGTCTCAAGGCGAATTGTCGTTTTTCGAACTCGACTGCACGTTTGAATCCGTTTGCACCGCTGCCCTGCCCGCAAGGGGAACCCTTAGCGTGCTTCCGAACAGCTTCGAACATCGACACCTGACGTCACGCAGACTTGAATCGAGAGGCTACCGCCTCACGCATAGCCGCCACATCAACGTCGCCGGCTGTCTGCTCTATAAGCACTTTGGCTAACCGTTTCGGCCAGAGCACGTGAACGCCATGAGTCGAGAACGCGCCCCCGATCAGGGGCCAGTCTGCTTCGATGAAGCACAGCGCCCCGGTGACCGGAACATCCCCGACGAGGTCGCGCACGACGTCGACCTGTTTGAGCACCCCATCGACCAGTTTCGTGCAATCACGCCGGCCGACGAGGAGCTTCTCGACGCGTGGGCGAAGGATGCCACCCTCGATCTTCAGTTCAGGCCGTCCCTTGTACCGCTTGGCATCGATCACCCAGATTCCACCGGGAGTGATAGCGATGTGGTCGATATTGGCCTTCGAGCCGGGGATGCGTCGGTCGTGGAGGACAGCTGATATGTAGGTCGGGTTGTCAAGAGGCATGGATGAGCGGCTCCTGGGTTTGTTCCGGGGGCCGCTCATCGTGTGCCGGCCGGTTGTGGTGACGGTGTTGGCGAGTCTTTCTCGACTGCAGTGTCAGGCTGACATGCGCGGGTTGGTTACCGCATGACGATTTGTTCGGCTGGAGCAGTATCGGTGTCTAGGATCGAGCGTCGACGGGGTTGGGCCCTGTCTGCTCATAGCTGTCTCTCGAGTTAGCTCCGGATGCTGCCATCGCACTTCCACCACGTCCGGGGGCACGTTTTTTGTCAGGCCGCGTTCATGCGTTCTCCTTGCTGGAGCGGGGCGGCCAAGGACCAGCACCAGCCTGCGAGTTCGCGGGCTATCGCGGTGTTGGCCTTGACTGACATTTTGTGCCGTTCATCGAAGACTTCCCACTTGTGGTGGAGCCTGTGGTTTCCTTCCAAGGCGCGGATGCGGGTTGGCGGGGCGACGAGATCGAGCTGGTGCAGCAGCCGTTCCCCTGGCCGGGCGTAGGGGCGCCGGTGTTGCCAGGCGGCTTCGATGAGGAGTTTGCGGGCGTAGGTGTTGCCAGCCTTGGTGATCGGGCCTTGGCGCCGGGATTGGCCGGAGGAGTTCTCGCTGGGCACCAGCCCAAGATAGGACCCGATGGAAGAGCCGGTGAAGCGGGTCCAGTCCCCGATCTCCACGGCCAGCCCGAACCCGGTCGTGAGCTGGATACCGCGCAGGCACATCAACGCCTGAATCACCGGGCCGTAACGGCATGCCGCCGCCGTGACGGCGACCTGCTTGTCGATCCGGGCCAGGTGCCCGGCGAGGAGCTCGGCCTGCTCGACATCGGCCTCGTAGGTGAACTGCAGCGCCGGTTCATCAAAGTGTTGGCGGTGCAGCCACCGGCTGTGTTCCCTCGTCCATCGGGTGTCCTTGGGGTAGCGGATGCCGTGGCGCAGCAAGATGGCATTCACATGTTGGCGGGCGTGCGCGAGGTCCTTGGCCGTGCCGGAGCGCAGCCGGGACAGATCCCGCAGCGCTTCCTCTTCCGGGTCCGGGATCCGCACCTCGGTGACCGAACCGACCGCGAGCATCTCGGCCAGTGCCCGGGCATCCCGCCGATCAGTTTTAATGCGGTCCCCGGGAGCGCGCAACAGTTTTGAGGACGCCGCTACTATGCAGTTGATGCCCGCAGCCTGCAGGTACCGGGCCAGGACGAACCCGGTAGGGCCGGACTCGTAGACGACCTTGACCGGCGGCTCGAACCGGCGGACCCACTGCAGGACAACGGCAGGGTCAGAAGCCATCGCGTGGCCGCTGATTTCACCCGTGGCCGGGTTCAGTGCATGGCCGACGACGTTGACCGCGTGAACATCCAGACCAATGAAAGTATGCTCAAACATAGCCGGGACCTCCCAAACCTCACATGTGGCACTACCATTGCACCCCCGACGAGCCGACAGGCCAAGGGAGCCGACCAGTGGCAACCCACGGACCTCTGTGAAACAGAAGGCCCCGGCCCCTCAGACCCTTGGCCGTTGCCTGCCCGTCCGGATAAAGGACATCACCGCCGGGGATCAAGTCCCGCAGCGCCGCTCCCTCCCCTCAGTCGGAGCGGATCACGTCAAGCCGGCGCTGCCGGGACCGCCCGGCGATAATGGCCGCCCCGGACGGGTGCATGACTGCATCTCACTTCATATCGTCTAGGCCATCGGCGGCCAGGGCATCTAGCCGAGCGCCGAGGCGTTCCTCACCGACCGCGCCTCGATCCCAAGACTTGGTGTGCGGCCGCTCGTCAGAGAGGGCGACCGCGAGGCCACCGAAGCGACCCCACTTCTCACGGAGCGTTTCCTCGTCCTTCGCCTTGCGGCGCTCATATTCGCGTCGGGCGGACGACCCGGCTACTCCGGACTCAATGGACAACGACTCATCACAAGGTGGTTCCAGATCGGGGGACATGGTTTCCGTAGCCTCAGTGGCACACTCCAAGCAGCGAACGGTCTTCGTCTCGCTCTCATAGATCGCTTCTGTCCCGGCCAGAAGAGAGGCACCGCACAGCCGACACGCTCCGGCGTACCGGAGCCTCATCTGCTTCATGAGGATGCGCTTTGGATCACCGGCACGGACCAAGTCTGCTTGTAGATCACGGCGGTTAGTCCGCGGATGCACTTTGCCATGGCCCAATCCTCACCCACAGCAGGAACTTTTTCGGGGCATGCCGCGCCTACCTGGCATCCAAAGACCTCGCGAACTGTCCCAGTGAAGGATCCCCTTGCGGGCTGCACCGCGCCAAGTAGCGCTGTGAAAAAGCCGCCATTTATCGCTGAAAGTCACACTTCCACGCTTCCTGTCTCGCCGCGCCATTTCGCGGAACGCCAACACTGACTTTTGCACGAAACGCTGCACGGAACCGGAACATGAACGACGGCGACCTGTATTGAGTTTCGTGCACGCTTGCTAGTCTGAGCCCAGCGGGATCAACCAGCCCCCACAGGAGAGACCAATGCCCACCCTCAAGCCAAGGAACGCGGGGCACCACCCCAGCGAACCTCGGGTCCTCATCCAGGACGTGATCCCGTATGAGGTGCCCGAACACCTCGAAGACCTTCGCGGACCCGCGGAAGGCGTCCTGACGCTACCGCAGCATGTCTACTGGGGACCCAAAGCAGAGTGTGACCTGGGGGAGCCGGAGGGCGTCATCAAGGCCTACCAGGCGATCCTGCGCGCGAAGGCACACGAGCGGATCAGAAAGAACTGATGAACGCCGGCCTTTTGGTCAGGGTGTGGAACGATCTGATGCTCCCGGTTCGGGCTAGGAACCTGTGGGAGAACAAGTTCCCGCAGCTGGCGCAGCACTCCTAATGTCGGGCGTCGAGTACCAGCGTGATGTCAGTTTGCGCACGCTTGGCTGACGAAACAGAAATCGCGGAATAGTAGGCGAGGTCCCTAAATGGACCGGCCTAAAGTGCAAGCGAGCCGGCCACTTAGCGACGGGACGCGAGGAAATCCGTCCAAGCCCCTCGCCCCCATGGGCACGGCAAAAGCGGACGACGGGACCCACCTGACCGCCTGCACACAACCACCACGTCGCCACCGGGACAACCCTCACCCGGGGCGAGCGGTGGCCGTGCACAGCCTCCACTTGCGGAGGTGCTACACGATCAAGGGACTTCGATCCTTGCAGCGTTGGAGTTGACCAGGTCGACATAGGACCAGAGGAGCGTGAGCCACCCGCCGCTGCCGTCCTCGGGGAGCACGTACTTGCGTTCCGGATCAATGACGTTTCCCCAGCTTGCGGTTTGTTCCTCGAAGGCGTGCTTGTCTGTCAGTTCAGCGAATGCGCTGGAGTCCGCACCGGCGTCGTTGGCCCGTTCGATGATCTTGTCGAACAAGACCTTCTCGGTGGCCCAATGAACTACTTCCGAGGGGCTTGGCGGTGTTTGATCCTTCGCGGCCAGCTGAAGGATTACTTGGCCGAAATGGCCGTAGGTTCCGAGGTCCATGTGCAGTCTCCTGATGTGAGTGGCTGTGTGTACCTCATGAGCGTACAACCCGTCGTCTCGTGCCTGGCTCAGACCGGGCGGGCCTGCTCCAGGCGGTGCAAGCACGCTGTGTAGGCGCTCATGGTTTCTTCGAATCTGAGCAGGCGCAAACCGCCGTAAACGGCGGCTTCGGCTCGTCCTTCCTGAGCGTCTTCAGCTTCGTAAAGGAGCGGCTCGCAGACTGCTCCATTTGCTGAGAGGCTAGCGATTCCCCACGGATGTTCCGGAGTTGCAACAGTGATCCCTGCAGCATCAAAGGTGTCCCGGAGGACATACGTCGTCACCGTCCGCCAGGACTGCAGGAAGGGCGGCAGTAGCTTGTCGATAAGTTCATCGTCTTTGCCGTGGTACGCGCTGCTTAGCGCGAACCTCAGGGCATCCCATTCTTCCGCCGAACGGACCATGAGGTGGGCGGTGCGAATCTGGGCCGATGCTGCGTTGAACGTCATGGGTAAGTCCCCAAACTTCCTGTCGTTTCTGGTGTGCTGTCTGTCAGCCCTCGGGCGCTGTCTTGCCGTGCATTGCGTGAAGTGGGTTTCGTGGGTGGTGTGTGGTGATTGGTCGCCGCCCTGCAGCTTGTGGTTGTCACCGCCCGTGACCG
>NZ_LMSB01000015.1:0-48021 GCF_001428005.1 Arthrobacter sp. Soil736 | reverse complement strand
GGTGGTTGTGTGCAGGCGGTCAGGTGGGTCCCGTCGTCCCCATGTGTGCGGGAAAAGCCCGAAGGATTTAGCTTTTGCCGTGCCCATGGGGGCGAGGGGTTAGGAAGCCTCAGCGGCACCGTCGCGCTGGGCCTTCGGTTTGCGGGGACGACCGCCGACGTTCCTGGGATTCGGTTCGATGCCGAATCCTTTAAGGTCTGCTTCGGTCCAGCCGTGTGTGGTCGCCTGGCGGTGAAGCTGGCTCAGCTTCCGTTCTGATTCCGCGAGTGATTCACGCGCCGCACGGAACCTCTCGGAAGCGGAGGCGATGTCGCGGATGAAGGCGATGCGCGCTTCGCGGTCGGCGTCAAGTTTGCGGGCGGCGGCCTCTTCGATCTGTTGAATGTTCATGACCACCATCCTAGCGACGTGGCGCGCGAAGACCAGCGCCTCCACAGACGGCCGGAGCTGGTGGCTTTGCTGTTCCCGGACGGGAGGTTTGAAAACCGGGCAAAGTCCTGAGGGAGGAGCAAGCTATACATTTACTCATGGGTAAATGGCTTGTCAGCTCGACCGGGCGTCGTGCTTCTGACACACTGGTGTGTGAGCCCCCGATCTTTCGGGGTCGCTGCGCTGGGCATGTGAAGGGATGTTTCGGGGATGGACGACTCACCAGAGGCCAAGCGCCTTGGTAAGTCGCGCCGTGACAATGTTCCCGGTGGCCGCACCCGCAAGGTCGAGGTGTACGTCACGGATGAAGAGAAGGCGGCACTGGTCGCCCGGGCGATCCAGGAGAACGTTAGTGTTCCCCGGTTGTTGTTTGATTCCGCGTTCTCGGAATCGGGTGAAACGGCGACTGACCGCCGCAACGTCGCTGTGGAGCTGTTGGGCATCCGGACGTTGTTGGGTGCGATTTCGAACAACATCAACCAGATCGCCAGGCACGCCAATGCTACGGGTGAGTTCCCTGAAGATGCGGCTGCTGCGGTGGACGCGGCACGGCGGTTGATGGTGCGTATTGATGATGCGGTTGTGTCGGTGATGCGTCCATGATGCCGAACATCACCAAGGGCACGCGCATGGTCGGGCTGATCATGTACCTTGCTGGTCCGGGGCGCTCCAACGAGCACACGGACATGCGGCTCATCACTGCGTCCGATGCCATTGTCAGCGTCGGGCATGGCGATGCCTTGAACGCGGCGAACGCGAAGACGCTGGCTCAAGAGATGGACATTCCGAAGGCTGTCTTCGCCGCGGACTCCACGGGCAAGCATGTGTTCCATGTGTCGCTTAGTTTGAAGGCGGAGGACGGTTCACTCTCTGACGAGCAGTGGGCCAGTATCGCGCAGGACTTTGCCGAGGAGATGGGATTCAGCGGCAGTGACGGGAAGCCGCCATGCCGGTGGGTCGCTATTCACCACGGTGTGAGCAAAGCCGGTAACGATCACATCCATCTGGCTGTTTCGATGATTCGTGAGGATGGCACCCGGTGGAGCCAGCACAACGACCAGCCGCGCTCTCAGAGGGTCTGCGCTGCGCTGGAGGAAAAGTACGGGCTGCGCGTTGGACGTGGCGAGCACGCTGAACGCGGTTACCACCCCAAGGAGCAAGCCGCCGCTCGTGCCCAGGGACTGGCGGAATTGCCACGTGAGACGCTGCAGCGCAGTGTCCGTGCTGCCAGTACGGCGAGCGTTGATGAGGCTGAGTTTGTTCGCCGGCTGCGCGGCACGGGTGTTCTCATCCGACCTCGCTTTGCCCAGGGAAGTACGACCGTTGTTGAGGGTTACTCGGTTGCGTTGAAGCCTGCCAGCCGCTCTGATAAACCTGTCTGGTTTGGTGGCGGAAAGCTCGCCCGCGACCTGACGCTGCCGAGGCTTCGTTCGGGCTGGGACGGTTCGCAGGATGCTGCCGATGCCGCGGCTGTTGAGTGGCAGGCCGTAGCGGGCGGGAAGCGCATTGTTGCCCCCGGACGGGAGGCCCTGCAGCCCACGGCAGAGCAGTGGGAGAAGTACACCGCCGAGGTCGGGTCACTGTACGAGCGGATCAAGTCCGTGCCGGTTGATGACCCTGTCCTGTGGGCGCGGGTTGCGCGGGAAACGTCAGGGGTTTTCGCAGCGTGGAGTCTGCGTACCGAGGCTGTTCCTGGACCGCTTGCTGACACGGCCAAGGCGTTGTCCCGGACAGCGCAGTTGCGTCGGTTCCCGACCAGGACCGAGCACGCACCTCTGCCGAGTGCCAAGGGCGCCGGGATGCTGCTGATGCAGTCTGCTGTCGGTCCGTCGACGACGGCAGGCGAAGCCTTGTTGCTGGCCCAGCTGCGGAACACCATGAGGGCCATTCACGACATGCACCAGGCGTCCGGCAGGCTCGCAGACGCCGAGCGAGTGCGCGTGGCCGCTGTAGATCGGCTGCGGGAAGTGAAGGCACGCATTGACGGTGCCGTCGTGGCCCCGGCCCAGCCGGCCATGGCGTCCCAGCCTCCTTCTGCGACGTCGAAATGGATTAATGCGGCAGAGGCGAAAAAGGGGGTGGACGAGAACCTTGAGCAGCTGAAGTTCCTCATGGAGGTCAGCCGCCCGCCCATCTCGCCAAGTGCCGACCAGGAAGGCGTGGCTCCTGTCGCGGAAACTGCGAAAAGCAAGAACGGCAAGGCGCGCGGAAAAAGCCGCTAACCTCCGGGGCCCAGGGGAGGGCCTCGCGGGCTGAGGGCTCCCGCGGGGATAACATTAGGGGCCAAGGGGACCTTCGGCGCTGGCGAGGGCGAAGGAATCGGAGGGTGATTATGCTACTTACGGCCAACTGGCGCGAGTGGTATCACTTCCGTCACCAGCAAGCGTGCTTTGAGTCCGGGACGAAGTTCGAGGACTATGTGTCTCGAGTCCTCGGTCTGTTCCACGATGACTTCGTCAACCCTGCACCGTCAGGTTCTCTCGGGGATGGTGGGTGTGACGGACTCGCCGAGTCTGGAACGATCTTCTATGCCTGTTACGGTCAAAGGCCAGGACGAGACGCTGAACGGGAGCTCGCAAACAAGATCAAATCGGACTTTGCGCGAGGGCTTGCCGAGTGGGATATGTTCCACACATGGCGATTCGTGACTAACGCCCCGGTCGGGCCAGTTGCCCTCAGGGCCTTCACTGGTCTCCAACAAGATCATGGAGCATCCTCGCAGCGCCCGCTCACGATGCGTATCTTCAGGACCGAAGAGCTATGGGTTGTTGTGGTTGCCACGCTCGCTGCTGCCACCCTCAATGATCTTTTCCCTGGTGCCCCGGGAGTTGAAAACATCGAGCTTGCAGATCTGCTCCCTTTGCTCGACTCGATTGGCTCAGCGGAGGAGGAGCCCGAGAGCGGCGGAGCTGTGCTCCCTGTTCCCGTAAACAAGATGGACTTCAACGAGTTGCCCGAGGCAAGTCGAATCGAGTTCAACGCTGGACGGCTACTCGCTCCACGGATTGACCGCTGGTACGAAGAGTCTTCGGACCCTAATCTCTCCGCCAAACATGGTGAGCGGTTCCGCGCGCTGTATCAAAGTGCACGGACAGTCACTACCAACCCGGTTGAGATCCTTGAAAGGCTGTATGTCTCCGTGGCTGGGGCGAACTTCCGCATGGACGGGCGACGCGCGAATGCAGCATTCGCAGTCGTCTCGTACTTCTTTGATACTTGCCATATATTCGAGAGGCCGTTGGACAATGCTCCTGCCCACTAAAGGGTTGTCGTCGGAGCGAGCTCTCTTGACCATTGGGTCCGAGATTCTCGTTCATCTCCGGGGGCCGATGTCTGTCTCCGCATTGTGGGACGCCTTCAACAGGAGGCAGCGTTCGTCGGCGCGGGTCACGTTCGACTGGTTCTCGCTCGCTCTGGCCGCTCTCTTCGCCCTCAAACTAATAGATGTGACCGAGCACGGCTACCTTAGGCGGTCCATTGTTTCTTGAGAGCCTGACCTCATCTGACAACCGGTTCAAGGGTCTTCGCTTCAAGGACGGTCTGAACATCATCGTCGCTGACCGCACGGACGTTTCTGACCAGGGCGATAGTCGAAACAGCATCGGTAAGACGAGTTTTGTGAAGATTCTCCGCTATCTCCTTGGCGGTGACCTCGCGCCCGAGTTTAAGGCAGCAGAACTTAGCGATCATTCATTCACGGCCACCATGTTGCTCCCTTCAGTTTCACCTGGGGAGTTCGACACAGTCACAGTGACCCGCACAGTCTCCCCCACGACACGCCTCCAGGTCTCGGGATGGTCTGGCCTCGAAACGACCGGTCTCCACATTGATGAATGGCGTGCTCTGCTCGCGAGCAGAGTCTTCCAAATCCCCGAAGACGTAACGCGTCCGACCGTGGGTCAAATTTGGGGACAGCTCATCCGCAGCTACTTCGGCAACCCCATCAAGGGGCACCCGTCAGAAGCGGACTGGGAGTCGGGAGTGAAGCTGGGATTCATGCTGGGACTCTCCCCCGAGATCCTTTCGGGCGCCGGAGCTCTAGACCGGATGACAAAGCAAGGCAAGGCGATTAGAGCTGCGGTGAGAGAGGGTGCGCTTACGCACCTGTCGCTGGACGAACCAAGGCTTCGCGCCCAACTTGCGACCGCACGCCGCCAGCGGGATCACATGCAGAACGATTTGCACGCATTCAAAGTCGACGACCAATACGCTGAGCATCAGCTGAAAGCCGATCGTCTGAGCGCCTTAATCCAGCAGCTCAACGATGAAGCCCTCGCGCTACAACGACGAGCAAGAGAGCTGGACGACGCACTGCGGGAGGAAGCCGGCGAGTCCGACCATGATGCGTTGGCTGCGAAGCTGGTCCGTGTCTACTCGGAGATCGGCCTCGTTCTCCCGGAGACCACTCGTCGGCGCTACCACGAGGTTGCTGCGTTCCACGACTCAGTCGTGAGCAACAGACGGTCATTCCTGGAACAGGAACAGGAAGCCGTCACTGTGCGGCTGGAAGACATCGACACTCAACGCCGCCGCCTGGACGGCCAACGTTCGCTGGTTATGCAACTGTTGAGCGAAACAGTAGCCCTAGACACCTTCCTCAGGGCGCAGCGGGATCTCGCCGAACGAGAAGCCGGTGTCGCTGACCTGGAGCGCCGACTTGAGGCGGCTAACTCGGTCAACACGATCAACGACACCATCAAGCTAAAGACCGCAGAGTTGGTCACCTCAGTGCGCTCCGAGTTGAACGAGCGTGAAGGTAGTGTCGACGAATCGATCTCCCTGTTTGGTGCTCTCGGGGCGGAGATTTACACCGACCGTGAAGCATCCCTCTTAGTCTCACCCACAGCTAATGGAATCCTCAGTGTCACGCCTCGGATATCCGGGGACGCAAGCACAGGTATTCGCAGCGTTGAGACCTTCATGCTTGATGTCGTATGCGCCGTAGCAGCTATCAAGGCAGATAGGGCGCCCGGCATCCTCGTCCACGACAGCCACCTCTTTGATTCGATCGACGGGAGACAGGTGGCCTCGTGTCTAAATGTCGGAGCTCGGCTCGCCGAAGAGTACGGTTTCCAGTACGTTGTGACGCTGAATTCAGATTTCCTCAAATTGGTCGAAAGCCAGAGCGATGGGGCCTTTGATGCTGACCCCTACATCTTGAGCACTCGACTCACCGACGAGACGGACACGGGCGGGCTCTTCGGGTTCCGCTTCGGATAGGCTGCATGCCGCCTCTGCGCGATCCGGCACGCTGGGCTGGCCCCTCCTGAGCGCGACACTAAGCGGCAGCAAGATCCTTCCGCAGGCTATCCAAGAGCTCGTGCACCCAAGGGCCAGGCTCGGGCACGTTCAGGCCGTAATCGTCCCGTTCCCGGATATCGAGTGTTATCCCATTGGCGTACTTCGCTACAAATACCGGGGAACCTTTGTCGCTGCGGTAGTCCTTGGCGCCGCGGATCTCAATCTCGGTTATTGAGCTGCGGGGTACGGCCTGAACAAGAATTTGAGGATCTGCGCCAGCGCTCGTGAATTCCACGTAGCCCAGGATTCCCCGGCTGAATACTGCGAAATGGTAGTCGCGGGAGGCGGGGTTGCTATTTGGAGCGTTGACGATGGTTGCATGCTCGATGTCTGACCCGACGGCCGCAATAAGCTGGGAAATCGCCCGATTGACGTTCTCTGCGTGCTGTTCGTCGTAACCAGAGAGTTTTCCGTGGCTTTTTATGGTGTCTTCATCCACTAGCCGGTGGTTGTTGAAGGTGCCGTTCGATCGTTCGAACCCCTTAAGAATTTTGGCTGCAGCTTGTTCGGTGCTTTCCATTGCATGTGACCCTTCGTCGTTTCGTTTCATGAGGCTGCAACCACCCTACTCGTGGGGATCCAGTCCACATTCCGATGAGCCTGTACCCACAGCGGGGGACCAGCTTTGGGGAGTGGAGTGTGTGTACTGGTGTAGCACGTTCCCATGTTCGTCAGAGAGCCATTGTGCGAGCACAGAGGAGCCGCCCTTCAGTTTGAAGGGCGGCTCCTCTGTTGTTCCCGCCAAGCAGTGCTGTTCCGGTTCAGCTCACCGGCAGCCAGGCCGTGGTGTAGGCGCCGTCGCGCATGAACGTCGCGAACTTCTGTTGAGAGGTCACAACCTCGGCGGGGACTTCGGCGTGCGTGACGATCACCATGAGGCCTCCCCAATCCTTGATGGCATCGAAGGCCTGGGGAGGCATGTCGGCTTCGTATCCCATCCCGATCGGAAACAGACTGAAAGCCACAGCGTTCCCGATCCATTGGGCCGTCCAGTTGGGATCGGAAGGTGCGCCTAAGGGAAGCTTTCCGGGCTTGGAAAAGCCTTGGGACAAGTACCAGTCGTTCAGGCTTGGCGGCCACTGCTCGATACCAGCGCGGAACGCGAAGCCGTCCACGCTGGGGTTCAAGACCGCAACAGCAACGGGGCGGGGTTTCTGGAACGCGGTCCCCCCCGACAGGGATCAGCACTCCCGAAGTCGTCCATGTCATTTCGGTGATCATGGACGCTGCCATGGGTGTGGCCGTCGTAGGTGGGCAGGTTGCGTGACGCGCCCAGACGTGGGGGACGAAATCCGTCGCGGCGTCCAGCCGGACCTTCTGCCCGGCCGCCAGAGGCTGCCCGCAGGCGCGGCAGTCTCCGCCTGCGTGGATGGAACTGCGCATATCCGCAGCAAGCTCCGGGCCGAAGTAGGCGTCCAGGCTGGGGTCTTTTACTACGTCCAGTCGCATCAGAAGCTTCCTTTTGTAAGTTGTGGCATCGTCTAGCGTCCACCTTTGCTTATCTGGTGGGCGCGGGGGATGTTGCTGTTCTTCCGGGCCTTGGTGGCGCTGGGGGCCGGTCCTTTCACGGCGGCGGTTGGGTGGGTGCCTTGGCTGACGTCTGCGAGGATTCGGGCGTCGACGGTGGCTTCGTCTGCTTTGCCGTGGAGGGTACGGGCGAAGTCCTGGCGACGGTCTGCGGTGTCCCAGTTCTCCACGGCCAGCGCGTCGGCCTTGGCAGCTTCCTGTGCGTACCAGGCGGCGTCGTCCGTGGTGGGTCCGCTTTCCATCTCCAAGGGGATGATGTCCCGGAGGTCCTCAGCGCGTGCAGCTGCAGTGTCACCGTCCAGCCGGGAGCCGGTGGCGGCGGCTTCCTTGAAGTAAGCAGCGGAGCGCAGGTCGTCGGCGCGGGAGAAGTCCGGCTTCGCGGCAGGTAGGGTCGGTGCCTCCGGGCTGGATAGCCACGAGGCGACGAGTTGGTTGTTCAACCGCTCGCGGTCGCGGCTGTTGGTGGTGTTGATCATTTCGCGCGTGTGCAGGCTGTCAAGGAGCGGGTCCTCTTCTGCTGCCCACTGCTTGGCCTGCAGCAGAGCGGTGAGCTGTCCTGGCCCGGGGCCAGCGACGATAACGCCCCGCTTGGCCAGCTGTTCGTCCATCACTGTGTGGATCTTGGCAATGTCAGCGTCTTCCTTGGCCCACGCGGTGGCGGACTGGTAGGCGGCACCGATCTGTTCCGGGGTGGCCGTGTCCCACCACCGGTCCTCGGCTAGAGGAGCGAGGGCGACGCGGGCGGCGTTGCGCTCTGCGTCGAAACGCGCGATCGCTTCCCGGCCTTCCTGCTCGCTTTGAGCGCGTGCCTGCTCGATGTGCTGCTGGCGGGCACGCGCAGCTTGTTCACCGAGCCGCGCCGCGAACATCAGTGCCTGGCGCAGGAGGTCATCGAAGATTTCGTTGATTCCATCTGATTCGCTCATGGCCTTACTCCTCTGTGTCGTTTACTGATGGGCGTACATCGGGGAATAGCTCAGGCGGTGGGGACAAGAGTCGGAACGCCTTGATGCCGTCCGGTGCCGTGGCGTGCCCACGGTCAACGCTGCAGCCATCGAACGGGCCCTTGCCGTCCAACAGAATGGGCAGGTGGTGGTCCATGTGGTCTTTCATGAACACGCTCATGCCGGTCTTTCCGTCGAGTCGAAGGTGTTCCCATGCCCGCCACAGCGCTTCGAATCGGATGATGGCTTCGGCGTGCCGCCACCATTCCGGGCACCACGTCGTGGTGGAACCGTTGGCGCTGATCTCGCGCCGGTACATCGGCACCAGGTACTCCTCGACCCATTGGGCGGTCGAGCCGAACACCAGTTCCGCTTCCGGCTCTGGTTCATCTTGCGGTGATGCGTCCCCGGTTGCCGGTGCAGCTTGTGGGCCGGCCGCTTCCGGTTCGGGAGAGGCGGCAGTGAGGACACCGGAGGCGAACATCTCCGAGATCCAGTCCTCGATGGCCCGGAACGACCACAGCGGAGTGCGGCCCCAGTTCAGGGGTTTGGGGGCGTCGCCGTGGGTGACGAGTGTGCGGAAGGTGCTTACAGTCATCTTCTCGGCACGGTCACCAACCAGGGCGACGACCTCTCCGGCCGTCAGCTGGAAATCCTCGACTTCCTCACCGTCCTCTTCCGAACGGGCGGGAGCCTGCTCGAGGGCAGTGTCCGGCAAATCCTTTTCCGGAGGGGAAGGAATCTCCGTCTCAGGCTGGTCTTTCATGGCTGGCTCCGTGGTTTCTGTCGGGAGAGTGTCGGACCAGGCGTCCATGGGGCCGTGGTTCTCACTCATTGCCGGCCGCCGTGATCCATCGCGAGGCCTGAACCGCCAGGGTGGGTGCGGGTGCTTGGGCTTTGTAGGCGACCACGACGGGGTTGGTGTCGGCATCTTTGCGTTCGAGGATGGCTGCGGTCATTTCCTTGCTCTTCTCCGAGGGGTCGTAGATGTTCAGCGAGAGCCATACCGAGTCTGCGTGGCGGCCGTCTTTCCATTGCTGGGTTTTGATCATGGTGGCCGGTGCGCCGGAACGCTTGACCACGGCACGGCCGATGGGAAGTGCTGAGAGGTCCGCGACGGAGAGGATGCTCTCTTTGCCGGCGTCCGGGTTCACTGACCGGGACTGTCCTGTCTTGGATGAGCTCCTGGAGATGGTGTCGTAGGTGTACTCACCGACCAGGGACGAGAACTGGCGCAGGAAGCCTTCCTCATCGATGCCTGAGCCGATGACCTTCACGGAGCTGGCGGAGTAGATTTTCCGCATGCCCTTCTCTCCCCACAGTTCCTCTCCTTGCGAGTAGGACTGCAGGTAGGCCTCGGGAATGATGCCCTTGGAGCCGTAGTGGCTGTACTTGTCGGGCAGGTCCTTCCAGGGGCAGACGTTCGCGATTTCATCGAGCGGCATCAGTAACGGCACTGCGAGGCGGCGCCCAGGCTGGGTCATGGCGTATTCCTCTGCCGCGTCTGCCACAGCTACCGTCAGCGCCGTGGTGAGCGCTGCAGCTGAGCCTCCGCCTTCCTTGGAGAGCACGTACAGGGTGTCCTTGGCGGACCGGACGAACTCTTCGGGGCCGAACTGCGGCCGCGAATCGGAGGCCGAGAGCGGGTTGACCCATTGGAGGGTGCTGACGAATTTGAGGGTCTGCACCATTGCCTTGGCGGTACCCACCACGCCGTCCCGCTGTGCCGGTTCGTATTGGAGCTGCGCCTCCAGCGACGCGGCGTAGGCGGCGTAAATCCCGTTCTCCTGCTCGCGGAGCAGGCGGCTGGGTTCGGTGGGCTTGCCCTGGTTGATCCAGTCATAGACGACGCTGATCGGCTTGTTGCCGATCGCGGCCGCGAGGAACAGGGACGTGAGCATGTCCTTGCCCTCGTTATCGAAGTACGCGTCTCCGGTGACGTTCGGGCCGCGGCCGGCGACCATGAAGATTTCGGCAAGCTTCATGGCCCGCTCGTCATTGCGCACGTAGGACAGTGGGTTCCACCACCAGGTCGCGGCGTCCCCGCTGATCATTTGCGGGTCGAAAGCCCAGACTTGGCCTTTAACAGAGCGGGCAAGGCGCGTCGCGTCGATCACGTCAGGTTTGTTCGACGTCGTGGCCACGGCACCGGGCGCGTCCAGGATCCGCGGGATCACCTGTGTGGAGGACTTGCCCTGACGGGGACCCCAGATTTGCAGGACCACTGATTCGAAGTCGGCGTAAACCTTCTGCGCACCAGCCACGGTGATACCGATGAACGCCCCGATGGAGCCTTGCACGCCGAACCTGGCCGCCGAGGCGGCCACCGACTTCTCGGTGATCTGTGCGATGTCCTTGCCGCGTCCCATCAATGTTGCCTTGTGATCCACACGGGTCCGGCCTTTGCGGGACCGCACCACCAAAAGAAGGACCAGCAGAGCCAGTACCAGGATCAGTACCGCTGTCGCGGCGGCCACCACCGTGGACGACCCAGACCAGCCGACTTTGCCGCCGACCAACAGGAACGGTGTTCCGAACGGGTTGGCGGGGAGTTTCTGCCCGTCGCCGCTGAGCATTGAGCCGCCGTAGATTCCGGCGTCCAGGACGCCGATGATGATCACGCACAGGCCAAGGAGAGCGAAGCCGGCCTTCTGGCCGGACGTCATCGTGTTCCCTCTACGCTGCTGCATCATGGTCGGTCTCCTCAACGTCGGGGTCGGTAATGCCCAGCTGGCGTTCGATCTCTTCCGGTGCCAGGCCTTCCTTACGCAGCACCTCCCAGCGCTGGTTGGTGTCTGCTACCCGGTCCTCGACGGATGTCAGTCGCGTCTCGACGGGGATCCCCGGACCCTGCCCGAGCTTGATCAGGAACTTTCCCCGGCCGAAGGGAGCCTGCTTTCCGCCACGGGAAGTTATGTTCTTCGAGTCCGACCAGGACACGATCCGCTGCCGCTCGGCCCGGGTCATGTTGCGAAGATTCTGGACGGCATCCATTTCAGAGCGGCCCAGGCCGCCCATGACGAGCATTGAGCAACGCTCGGCGAAGCCCTGGGCTTTCTTGCGGTCGGCCTCATCGGCCACTGCATCGAAGTCCTTCAAGGTGTGGGAGATCATCATCTGGCCGACGCCCTGATGCCGGTTCAAACGGGTCAGGGAGTCCGCCCGGTCCACGATGCCGCGACCGATCCGCAGCGCCCGCCAGAGTTCATCGAGCACGACGTTGTAGTTCCGGCGAGGTTCCAGGCCGGCATCTGCAAGGACCTGGGAGACCTTGACGGCCGCGAAACCGGTCGACCACGAGGCGAGCATCGCGGCTGCCTGTTGTTCCGGCAGGGTGTCATCGATGGCGGACAGATCAAAGACGCAAGACCGGGTGATATCCAGCCGGTCTTCTTCCCGTGTGTGTCGGGAGAACATGCCACCGATGGTGCTGCCGTCCGCGATGCCGTTGAGGGACTTCTGCAGGGCATCGGTGGAATCCGCGTACCGTTCGTCGTCTCCACGATCCAGGACCGCGTTGCGGATAGCCTCTGGCCTTTCCGCAATGACCTGGGCCAGGTCTTTGACCAACGGCACGCCGTCGAAACGGTCAAAGAGGATGCGCAGCGCCTTGTCCAAAACAATGGTTTCTTCCTCAGAGATGGAGGAACCACGAGCTACTGTCAGCAACGCCATCAGCAAGGACTTGCGGTGATAGTGGGCCTCTGTCAGGACTTCCTGACGCAACCCACCGGTAAGCCGCTCGGCTGCGCGCTCAGCAATGGCCGAATCCAGCGGGTTCAGGTAGCCGCGGTCATTGCCGAGCCTAATGACCTTGCCGCCCACCATCCGGGTCCGGAGAACGTGCTCTCCCTTCACATCACCCAAGACCATGGACAACACCCCAAAGGCGTCCAGACCCATCATGATCTTGCCCACCAGCGTGGACTTACCCAGCGCCGGGTTGGACATGAAATACGCGCTCGGGTTCGGGATCAGACCCCGCTGGTAGGCAGTGAAGTGGTCCAAGCCGACGATGTTTCCGGTCAGGATGTTCGAGC
The DNA here is from genome assembly GCF_001428005.1 of Arthrobacter sp. Soil736. Lineage (GTDB taxonomy): Bacteria > Actinomycetota > Actinomycetes > Actinomycetales > Micrococcaceae > Arthrobacter. The sequence continues at coordinate 35,780 of NZ_LMSB01000015.1, read as the reverse complement.
CTAGAGGAACGCCGGCCAGCGGTGACCCGGCCCCGGATGAGAACGGGAACAGCCCACAGATCTGACGGGACGAACCCCGGTATTCGGCGGGCAGGTCGATGTAGGACGCCTGTCCGCCACCAGCCAGCGCGTACCCGCGTTTGGATGGGGCCATGTACGCCCGTCGACCGGCCTTGCGGATCCGCTCAACATCGGGAAGCTGGAGGGCGGGTACCTCCAGCACGTCGTCGTTCTTGGTGAAGGAACGGAATTTCATCAGATAGCCTCTCGGACACGGGCAGGGACGGCAACGTAGTCAGGCAGCACCAGGCCAAGGGGCAGGCTCGCGGCGAATGCCACGTCCTGTGAGCCGTATGCCGGACGGATGGTCAGCTGCGCGGTGCCGGCAAGGTCTTCGATCTCATAGGACGCTGCACGGGCGTCTGTCGAGCGCATGACCGTTGCGGTGATCACCATGCCGAAGTTGATCAAGGACGCATCCTTGGCCACCTCTTTTGCTGTCTGTTCAGCAGAAGCCAGTTCCGCTGCGGCACGGTAGCTGGGACGGGCGGTGGCCGTTGCGCGGACCTTGGCGGCGTTTACGTCGGCCTCGGCTACGTCCATGGCCGAACCGGCTGAGACCGGGCGGTAAAGCATCGTGACGCGCTTGCGGTCAACGTCGGCGCTGGGGGTCAGCAGGTCCTCGAAGACATTGGAGAAGACGACCCCACGCGGCGCGATGGACATGATCCAGGACTTGGAGAAGCCCGACGCGTGCCGGTACCACTCCCAGCCTGCTTCCGCGGCGACCGGCCCGGCGTTGTCCCAGGTAACAGGAGGCGTCACGCCTTGGCTGTGGGCCGCGTCGAAGTGTTCAGCGAGCATCGGGTCATAGGCGCTCATGACAACCTCGCAGAGCTTTTGCGCGGTCACAGGGTGCGCATCCCCGGCACCGCACACCTCCAAATGCTCTGTGAACTTACCCAGACGGGAGCCAAGATCAAGCCCGATGTCCTGAATCTTGCGGTTCCGTTCCGCTCCCGGACGCCACGTGGTGAACGTCAGAGCAATGTAGGCGCGCGTCACGGCCGACTGCTGCGGGAAGGTGGCTTTGACCTCTTCCATCATTTCCCGAGCCGTAGCGGAAGCCCCGACGGCCATGTTGGCGTCGATCTCGTGCCGGAGACGCACTCCGTAATCAGGTGCGGTTTCGACGGTAACCGATGCAGCGACGATGTCAGAGGTCTTGGACAGGCCAGAGAGCCAGGCTCCCCAATTCGCCACGTAGGAATCGATGTTCTCCCGGTCATCAAGAGCAAGCCCGGTCGGTTCCACTTCGATGACAACGCTGACGTGGTTCGTCGTCGGCATGTGCAGCAGCGCGAACGGCCGCATAAAGCTGTCCTCGAACTGGTGCAGCTCAGAGGTTGCCAGAAGCCCCGGCAGCCGGCACTTGCCCGTGGGGACGTGCCCAACCGGCCCGGAACGGTAAACGTTCCGCCTTGCCCGAGAAGACCGGTCAAACAGGCGTCGGGCGATGATCCGCTGGCTCATTGAACGGCTGTGCTTATCACGCACCGTCAAGGCCGAGAACGCCAGACCAAGGACAACCAGGCCAATAGCGCCGCCCAAGGCCCCGGTGAAACGGAACAAGATGATCACTACCAGCAGGCCGCCGATCAGCAGCCCGGTTTCCAGCGACCCCAGCTTGCCGATACCGCCAGTGCGGGGCTTGCGCCAGTTCCCATAGGTCGGTTCCGCATAAATCGTCGGTTCACTCATGACCAGCGTCCCTTCTTCTGGAGAGCGGTCATGGAGAGATCGGCCATGTCAGGCGAAGGTTCGATGAACCTCACGGGATCAATGACCGGCATTCCCGAAACGAGCGGATGGGTCCACCTTGCGGCCTTGCCGTCCCGCGGCTTGCCGGACACGTGTGTGCTTTCGTTGAGGCTGCTGAACTGGATGTTGTGGCTGTTTTCCATGGTTTGTTTATCCTTTGCTTCCGGACGGGCCCTCGCCCGTAGATGATTCCGCCGCACTCTTAGCGGCCTCTGCGCCCTTCTTGGCGACCCGCGTGGCGACGGCGATCCCGGCACCTACGGGGCCTGCAGCTGCAGCAGCACCCGCACCAGCACCAGCTCCAGCGGTTGCCGCACCTGACCCGGCCGTCGTTGCGCCGGCTCCAGAGGCCGGGTTTGTGGCGGCACCCTTCGGGGTGCTTCCCCCGCTCCCCTGACTCGGTTTGGAGCCCGACTCAGTTGCGCCCTTCGGCCCCTTCTCCCCTGCCGTACCGGGAGAGGAAGAGGAGGAACGGTGCCCGCCCGAGCGGCTACCGCCCGAGAAGCTGCCCTTGTTGATGGCACCCGTGGCCAGCGAGCCGGCCATTGCACCCATTGCCGCGCCGCCACCGCTGCCACCGGCTACTGCCCCGACCATTGGACTGACAAAGCGCATCAATGCGGGCAGTGCGATCAGAGCGATGAACATCAGGCCGAGACCGGCGAGGATCTTCACGCCACCGGTTCCGTCGTCCTCCTTGCCAAAGACGTTCGCCCCAGTGAGCTTGAAGGCCGTCGCGTAAATCAGCGCAGCCGCTGGCTTGTACAGAACGAACGCGATGATCCAGCCCACGCAGCGTTGGAACCACTGCCGGCCCATCTCCGTGTTCGTGAAGGCCGCCGTCGTGGGGAATATCCCCGCCAACACAACAAGAAGGCCCGAACGGAACACCATCAGCACCAGCTGCATGAGGGAGATGATCACGGCGATCAATCCAAGGACGATGACGAGGATGACGCCGATGTTGCCCGACAGGTTGATCATCAATGCCAGGTTCGCTCCGAAGCCAACCCCGGCCGTTGCCTCGTCTATCAACCATTTCGCGAGTCCATCCGAAGCCGTGACGAGCAGCTGGATTGCTGCCACTCCCCCGGCAGAAACCAAGATAAAGCGGACAAGACCCACAGCGACCTGGCGCAGCGGTTCGCCGCGCTGTTCCCAGATCATGCGGCCAGCGCCGATAAGGACGGCAAACACAGCCAAGGAAAGCGTCCAGAACCACAAATGGCCCTGCAGGAACTCGACCTCAGCAGAAGCGGCCGTTCCCGACGAGATCAGCGGAGGGGTATCCACGTTCACCCAGAACGTGCCCAACCACGCAATCGCCTTACCAAAGGCCTCAGTCACACCCTGGGCAACCTGCTCCAGAGCACTACCGGCCAGGTCCTTGACGACATTTCCGGCGGCACAGCCGATTCCGAATAGCCCGCAGTCCGCATCCTTTCCTTCGAGGGGAAGCATGATCAGACTCCCGACCACGGGACGAAGTCAGCCATGTCGTCGATCGGAGACAACGGCGAGAAAGAGGACAGGTCAACCTTCCAGTCACCCTGCACCCATTTCAGCGGAAGCGTCTGCGAGCCCAATCCGCCTTGCGAGTTCTTTATTGCGACGACCACAGCGGCAGTGTGGTCACTGTAAGCCTGAATGCGAAAGCCTGCGATCTGAACATTGGTTCCCTCGCGCGGTGCGCTAAAGGGCGGCGGAGTGGCGAGATATTTGTCGCGAGTCTCACTTGGAGCCGACAGGCGTTCGATCATGATCTTCTGACCGTCCGCCCGGCTCGAAGTACCTACGAAGTTGGCGGCCGCGAAGAGAGCTCCGGTGGGATTATGGGCATAGCAAGTCCGCGCTCCGGAGTCTGTCTTTCCAGGTCCAAAATCCGCTGGAGCGGTAGGGACGGCTGTTTTGCCGTTGAGTTCCCATTTGGATGTGAGCCCAGGGCCGGGGATCGTCTGGTCTCCCTGAGGAAGACCGCAAATGCTGTCCCCACTCGTTGCGGAGGGTTGGGCGGAGTCAGTCGTTACGGTGGGTGTTGGCTGTCCGTTGGGTGCTGCCCCAACAGGCGGGAGCAGTGCATAAACCAGAGCCAGAACCAGGATCACGACGATAACCCCGCCCGAGACCAGGAACCATGGCCGGGTGAAGGGGTTCTCTGCCTTGGGTGTTGATTCAGTGCCCTCGCTCATGCCGAACCACCCGAGGCTGTTACGACGGCCCCTACGAGGCCGGATGCAACCGCGGCAACAATGCAGCCACCGAGGACCCAGATCAGACCGGTCGCAGCCTGTCCGCCACCGTTGCCCTGCCGGTGGTCGAACATCATCTTGCCCGCGACGACCATAACGCCGGCGACGGCCATGGCGAAGACGATCCATGAGACCCAGCCCAGGATGGTCAGCAACCCGTTCGCGCCCGGAGGAGTGCCCTCAATGGGCTTGGGGATCTCCGCGAAGACGGACCCTGCGGCCAGGACGGTGTTGGTGAATACAGACATGTTTCGTTCCTTACTGTGATGGTGTGTGCGCTGCAGTGTGCAGCTGGATATCTGCCACGACGTTGCGGACTTGCCGGGGCAAATCCGGCAACACCGGGCTTAGGCCCCGCCGCCAGTCCTCCACCCACGGCATCCGCCACATGTGGGGCACAGCGCCGGAGACAGTGATGATGAGGTCTTGCAGGTCTTTTGGCAGTTTTGACGGCGCGTCAGAGACGATCACCAAACCGGCCAGGGCCAAGGGATCGAGCGCCCCTGAGGCCCATTCAATGGCTGCGGACTGAGCCGAACGCAGGCCCTTGGCGTTGGAACGGCAGACAAGCAGCGCGCTGTCCTTACCCTCAAGGAGTGGCAGGTCCTCCCGGACCGGCCACGCATGTGAAGCCCGCATGGAACCGTCCAGCATGGAGGCGATGGTTGCTTCCCCCGCCCCGCCGTGGGTTCCCAGAACCCACAGCCCTCCAGGGCTGCCGTCGATTTTGCGCCGGCCCAAGTGCCCGGCACCGGCCATCGGGCCGATACCCTTCTGAGGGCGGGCCGGACCCAGTGGCAGACGGGCCACCGCAACCGGGGCGCTTACGCTTGCTTCCGGGTCTCCGTTCACCGCCTGAATCCATTTCGATTCCTGCCCTGTGGTCATCATGGTTCTTCCTAGTGAGCTTGCGTCGTCTGGCCACGGCGGCCGGTGGTGGTCAGTGTGGTGGGGTTGGCAACGGCATCCTGCAGCTGCACAACCAAGGCAGCTGAGATGCGCACCAGCGCCGCACGAGTAGCCGGTGCCAGCTTGTCCAGCGTGATCGCTCCCCGCTCGGCCAGGTGGGCGTCGTAGGGGACGGTGAACATGCGGTCAGCGGCGACGCCGGTCTGGTGCATGAAGTCCTTCACCAGACGCTCGACCTTGTATTCAGGGCGGCCGTCCGAGACCCTGACGACGATGGCCCGCTTGGCGAGCTCCCGGAAGTGAGGATCGTCGTGGGACTCAAGGAAGTGGAACAGCTCCACTGCCTCACCCATCGAATCCGAAGCGTTCATCATCGGGACCAGGAGAGCGTCCGAGGTTGCCATCGCGCCGGCAAATGCCGAGCTCGTGTACACGTTGCCGGAGTCCATGGCACGGATTGTGTAGAACTGATCGATGAGCGCGGACACAGTCTCAATAGACTCCCGGTCCAGCGGAGCGCGGCGGGTCGGGCTTGATCCGAAGGTGTGCGCAAACGAGGTTTGCGGGAGAGCGTAGCCCTCCAGCTGGGCCTTGGTGGTCACGTAAGCGGCGTTGAGCACCAGCTCCCCGATGCCGCTACGCTGCTCACCCTCTGAGCGGCCCGCCAGCTGGCCGGGATCATCCGAGACTTCCATCATCGCGACGGAACCGCCACGGATGGAGGCGAGGATCCCCGAGACAGAGACGGTCGCCGGGGTTTTGGCCGAGTTGCCCTTCTTATTGGCAACCGTGAAGGCCACAGAACCGCGCTGCCACGTGGCCTGACGGATGATTCGCTCGCAGCACAAAAGCTCAGCCTGCTCGCGGCGTGCAGCTGTTTCACTCAAACCTGGAGCCAGCTTCGAGGAGCCTCCGGTGGCCTTATTGAGCCACCCGTTGAAGCCTTGCTCTGCAGGTCCGTCCTGAAGGAAGTCGTCCAGGTCGTAGCCGTGACCGAGCACGTAGAACAGCGAGTCGTCCTTCTCCCGCTCAGCAACGGTCGTCACGGTGGACGCATTCACGAACTCTGGATTCCACCGCCTGGAGGCCGCGGCTGCGCTTTCAACCATCCCATCCGTTTCCACCGAGACTGGTTCCGGAGCAATGACCGGCGCAGGACGGCTGGCCCGCTCCCGCGTTACAGCAGGGGCGCGGTCCTTCACAGCCACGGCCGTGGCCGGCGCTTCCCGCCGCACAATGACAGGCTCGGCCTGAACTTCCGGCTGAGGAGCCTCAACCGGGTCTGCCGGTCGCTTGTCATCGAGCCTGAGTGTGCCGTCAGGGTGGACGAGCAGCACCTCGATGCCCTCGTCGTCGCTGGTCGTGACGCGCAGGGTCTGGCCCGCCAGTTCTGCTTCCTTCTGCACCATACCGATCAGCGCGCGCCGGACGTCGTTGGTCGACTCTCCGGATACCAGCTGTTCGTTCGTGCCGATCATCAGCACGCCAGTGTTGTCCCCGTTGATGCGGGCACTCATGGGAGGGAACTCCCGGATGGATTCCTTGTCGGTTGCCATGTCATCTCTCTTTCTCGTCAGTTCCTATTTGCCGTATGTGTACGGCCCTGCAGGGGTCGGGCCTGATGGATCAGGCGTCCTTTGGTGCGATTGAAGTGACCAGCCACGGCTCGTGCTGGTCCATCCGATGAAGGAGCAGCACCCACGGGCCGTTGTTCGTGGCGAACTCCGCCATGACCGTCATCGGGTTACCCTGCTCCCGGGTCAGTACCGGTCCGGAATGGATCGTGTTGACGCGGACCCTTGCCGGGTCGATGTACTGGGCATCGACGGCGTACTCCTTCGACAGGTGCGGGAAGATGTCCGTGTACCACTGCCGCTCGGGCACGTCGGGGCGGGCGAACAGGCCCATGACCTTCGTGGCGACGGCCTTGACGTCTTCTTCTGACCTGGCATCCCACGTCACTTCCGGGACGTTGTGATAGTGCTCCTCTGCTCCGTGCTCGTCTGTCGTGGCGCTCGGGATGGGTTCCGTGCTGGAGGCCGGCGAACACGCGGACACGGCCAGCGCGGACACGGCCAGGACGAGGCTCAGCTCTTTCCAACGGTTCATTTACAGCACTCCCTTTTCCTTGAGGATTGGACCGGGGTTGGTAGTGGCATTGGTCGGGACCATGGGATTGGGCAGCGCTCCCGGGAAGAACTCCATATGCAAGTGGCGGCCAGTCACGTTGCCGGTAGCACCCTCGGTGCCCAAGGGGGTCCCAGCGGAGACGACATCGCCTTCCTTGACCTTCACCGACCCGGCTTCCAGGTGGTACATGCCGATGGTCAGCTTGCCGTCCATCGTCTGGCCGGTCACGCCAGTGCCGAAAAGCCCCTCAAGGTTCCGGACCTTGACGATTTTCATGTCGGTGACCGCGACGATGGTGCCGGCGCGGCCCGGCATCGCGAAGTCGATCCCGTAGTGGAAGTTGGCCAGCACTCCCCCGGCCGTGCCTGCAGGGGCGGGACGGGGACCGTAACCGCTAGTCATGATCGCGCCGTCCATGGGGTGTACCCACTTGCCGGCCAGTTGGCCCACCACAGAACCGCCAGCTGCAGGGCACGCGCCGGAAGCGTCGATGCCTGAGGCGGCTTCCCCGCCAAGAGCCTTCACGATCTCAGTAGCAGGACCACGGAACTGGGCGTAGTGGTTCGGGTTGTCGTTGCGCTGCACGCGATGAATCGCGACGCTCGGCTCCAGATCTTCCCAACCAGGAAGATTCTGCAAAGCCTTGAAGAAGTTCGTTGCCGAGATCGTGGGGTCCATGCGGTCCTTGTAGGAACCCCACGCGCCATTCGCCCGCTGCTGGAACAGTCCGCGGGAATCCGGGCCCGCCCCGTCACCGTGGTCAATGACGCGCAGCGTCGATTCGCCAATAGCAGCCTGCACGCCCAACAGCTGAGCTGATGCCGGCAGCGCGAGTGCCTTCGCCGCCTTCATGATCGCCGCAGCGTTCTCCAGCTGCACGCCCGAGAAGGCCCCCACCGCGCCGGGAGTCTTGGACCCACTCACTGATGCGGAAGGTGCCTTGCAATCCGCTGCCGTAGCCGGGGAACCACCCAGAAACACGGGGATCCCCAGCAGAATAGCGATCGGCAGCAGGAAAACAGTGACGGCGGCAACTGCGCCGACTGAACTCTTGTTCACGCGGACACCCCCGTGGCCCTGCTTACCCACGACAGAGGACCAGCTGCTTCCACGGTCAGGACAACATCCGGGCGGCGGACACGGAACACTTCACCAGGGCGGCCGTCGTCGAAGACGCCAGCGGCGGAGTGGCACGTCAACAGGCCGGCGCTCACCAGATCACTGACAACGCCGCCAAGGGACTTCCCCAACCCGGTACGCCGGGCCAGACCGGCCTCATACGTCCCGCGGGCTGCACGGCCCTCTACAAACTCGCGCTCATCCATCAGGCCCAGGAGCTCAGTGAGTATCTTTCGCTGGCCTGAAGGGACAGCGAGGCCGTCAACCCAAGAGCGGAAAGCCTCACGCTCGCGGGCCGCGCGCTCCCTCAAAGTGGCGTTCATCGGCCACGGCGTGCCGAACGGCAGCAAGTTCTTCAAAACTGTCCTCCCCCTGGAACATCGCTTCCTACCTAACCAGCGGCCTCCGACAAGCTGACGGATTATCCATTCGATGGACCGGGCGCTATTGTCCACACAATCCGCCAAAAACGCTTGTCACATGACTCCCCTGTGGAGAAGATCACGCCGCCTCCAGCCAGTGCGGTTCAACATCGTCATATCACATTATATGGCATATCATCGTGAGTGCACAGTTGATAGACAATAGGGAGGTGCCGAAATATGTCCCACTCGCGATTCCTGGCTCCACGGAGGAGTCCTTGAACATGCTTGGGGTCAACGCGCTCCGATCATCGATCCTTAGATATCTTGCCCAGCACCCCGAGGGAGCGACCTCCGGTGAGATTGGGCGCGACATCGACGTGGACTACCGGACCGTCTGGAGATACCTGAAGGAGATCGAGACGCAGGGCGGTGTGACCTCCGAACAGGCCGAAGGCAAAGGGCAATCAGACCGGTGGCGCGTCTACAAATTGAACGTGGACGCGCGAGAAGAAGCCGTCAAGACGTACCTGGGCTTCCTTCGAGGGAACTAGCACCGCCATGTCGCATTTAACGGCACAACATCGCGATTTGGGCGTGTCGCTCACCAATTCGGTCTACGTACATCATTAGGTTGGGACCATGGCTGATCGACTCCCTTGGGGTACCCGGAAAGAACCTGTCCGTCTTGGTTGGGCGATTGAAGGAGCGCGTAAAAAGCGCCTCGATGCCATGGCGGAGCGGGCCGGCGTGTCCAGCGCTGTGTTCCTGGAAGCCATGATCGATCATGTGGAGGCGGAAGTTACCGCCGAAGGGCTGCCGTCCTGGTGGTCCCATCAGAAGGGCGTGCTGCCTCTTCCAGCAGCTTAAAAGCTGAAGGCCCGCACTAGGCGGGCCTTCAATAAGTATGCGTTCAGATCCGAAATCTTGGCGGACGAAGATCTGAACTCTTGTTGCAAGCCACCTCTCGCGAGGCGGCTCCCTTTGCTTTACCTAAAGAAAGGTTGTTGCTGCGTCTATGGTACCGGAACCGGTTACCGCGTCAACGCATGCCCTTGCGGGTGTCGGCGCGACGATTACACCTGAGCAGGCGTGGAGCCTTGCCCCGTTGATCGCGGGAGCACCGTTCTACCGTCCGGGCCGGAAGATCGCCGGACGGTTCCAGTACCGGCGCCCCGCAAGAGCCCCGAAGATCACCAGGGCATTGCCTAAGCAGCCCGCAGCGGTGATGATCCACGGCACAGACGGCAGCGTGTCCACGCTGTGCCTGGACCTCGATGCCCCCACAAGCAACCAGCAGAGCGCCGCGACCGACGCAGCCCGCCTTCGGGCTTTGCTCACCAGCTGCGGCATCGTCTTCGTGGAGGACTTCTCCCCCAGCGGCGGCCGGCACCTGTACATCCCGCTCCAGGAACGCCTGGACGCGGCCGCGGCACGCGAGCTCGTGGAAGCCATGGGGCTCATAGCCCAGACTCTGGACCCGAGTCCGCACCAGAACATCACGGACGGCTGCATCCGCGTCCCAGGATCGGTCCACAAGTCCGGGGGACACCAAACCCTCATCACTCCCCTCACAGAGGCGTACGCCATCCTGCGCCGCAGGAACTCCGCCACCGCCGTAGCTGCACTCCGTCGTGCGCTGGCCCCCCAGTTGGACAGCATCCGTGCCCTGAAAGCACGGAGCGCCGAAACCGTAGCCGCCCAACGCACCGGAACCCTGCACCTGCCAACACCGACAGCCCACAGCACATCCTTCCTTCGCGAGGTCGCCAAGACCGGCTCATACCCGTCGAAGTACAAGAGCCACTCAGAGGCCCGCATGGCCGTCCTGAACCACTTCGCAGGCGGAGGCTGGACCCTGGAGCGCCTGCAAGCCGCCATGCCCTCACAATTCCCCGGACTGGTCTCCCTGTACGGCGACCAGTCCAAGCAGGACCGCCTCCTCCACACGGAATGGGCAAGGGCAGGCGCCTGGACGCAAAAACCCAGCCCCAAACAACCCGGGGAGAAAGATGCGTCTATTAACAACACAAGCCCTACTAACTCACAGGGGGGGACCTCCGAACGCAGCGCTGCCGCCATCCACCAGCTCGCGAACGATCTGGAAAACGTCCTCTACGCAGTCCTCGATCACAGACTCAAAGAACGCGGACGCGAAGGCATCAGCCTACGGCTCCTGATCCGCGGACTGCTGGGCTACATGCGCACCAGGGAAACCGACGTGCTGGACGTCGGTTGCCGGACACTCGCGGCCGCGCTGGGAAAACACCACGTAACCATCGCCCGGCTCCTGCCCGTCCTGGTCGAGGCATCAGACGGGATCCTCACCAAAGTCGCTGACGCCTGGCACAAAGGCGCAGACGTGTACCTCATCCAGCTGCCCGAACACTTCCAACAGCTGGCCCGGCAACTGACCTGGCACCGCGGAAAAATCCATGCAGTACGCCCCGTGTTCCGGGCACTCGGAGACGTCGCAGCGCTCACCTACGAAGCCATCGAACGCGGCCGCCACTCCCCCACCAGCGCAGAACTGATCCGTTCCACCGGGCTCAGCCGCTCCGCCGTCGAAAAAGCCCTGTACGACATGGAAGCCCTCGGCATGATCCACCGCGATGGCCGGCACTGGAAAACCACCGCCACAGCCAACCTCAGCGCCCTTGCCGAACGCCTCGGCGTCATGGACGACTACCGAGCCCAGGTCAGCCGCAACAAGCGCGACCGCGCCGCATGGCATGCCTTCCTCGAACGCTTCACCGAAGCCAGGATCGAGGAAGCAGACCTGTACGACGCTGAACAGGAAGAACACTGGATGCCACCGGATGACCAGTTCTCCCTCTGGCTCGCAGCGTAAGACATCTTTAGTATCTTGGTAGTATCATCTCGGTATCGTCACAGTATCGTCAGGATTTCACTTCCAGGGGTCCCATAGTGGGGTCGCCGTAGTGCTCGCCGAAAATGGATGGGTCTGCAGTTGCTCCGTCCAGCGGTTACATCGGGCGGCCATCATCTGTGCCGGACGGGCCGAGATGCCTGCCCCTGTGCGGGATCGGCGGCAGTCTGCGACGTCCCGGAGGGTCAACCCATCCTGCGGGCATGGACGCCAACCCTGTTGGCCAACGCCGCGACCAACTACTGCCGGTCTGACGAATCTAAGTTGAGGCAGTCTCACTACAGACGATGCATTGGCCTCGAACGCTCAGCTGGGCCTTCTTATTGAAATGACAACCCCCACAATGACTGTCAGCACGCCAAGGATCAAGAGGACTAAAGACGCCGAAAGAATGCCCACATACGTACTGGGGGAACAATCGGGAACCCATGCTGGACCGCAATAGGGAATCATCGGCACGAGGCCGAACATCGCACCGATGAAAGCGAGCCCGCCACCGACCCATAACAATACTTTTGATGCAGTACTTCTCTCCAAGATCCCCCTGTCTGAGATGTCAACAAAAGCTTATGGCATGGGGTCGAATCCCGCCGATTAGCCTCGATCTTTCATGAGAGCCGGTTCTGACGTTTCAGGGCTTACCGGCTGCCTGACGTTGCTGATTTTTGCGTGTGGGTGTGACAATTTTGCCGCTGACCGGTGGCGGCTGGGCGTGATGGTTCCACGTCCATCGTTTTGTGGTTCTTGCTTGTGGTTGGCTGGTGGATGCGCGCGACTATTGCGGGCTGAGTGCCGCGAGCCGGTTCAGGGCCGTGATGAGCAGCTCCGTTTCGGGTGCCTTGGCAGCCAGGTGGACGGTGACCGCGCGGGCGTGCCGGCTGATCTTGGCGGCAATTTCAAACATCCGGGTCCGGAGTTTCTTCGTCCCATCTGGGCGCTTTAGTGCCGGTGAAGGCGAGCATCTGGGTCCAGGCCATGAGTTCGGCGGCGAGCATGACCAGGTGGCACCAGAGCGTGTTCGCAGCGAAGGACTGAAGATTCTGAAGTCCGGTGTCCTTGGCGTTGCGGATCCGGTCTTCGCACCGGGCACGGAGCCGGTGCCGTACTTCGAGGTCGGCGAGCTGGCCGCGTTCCTGGTTCGTGGCGAAGGCTGTGTAGCGCAGGCCGTCGATGTCTGTGATGCGCAGTTGCGCGCCGGGGTGAGATTCTTCCTTGCGCACGATGACCCGCAATCCTGCCGGCCACGAGGAGAGGTCCAGCAGGCCGGTGATCTCGGCGATCCAGGCACCGTCGTTCAACCCCGTCGCTGTTGTAGGCCCGGGTCCAGGCGGTCTTCGGGACCCGGGGCAGGGCCGCTTCGACGGCACCGTGGATGGGGAACCCGACCGTGTAGCCCAGATTCCGGGACCGTGCGGTAAGCCAGTGCAGGAATGCGTGGGTGCCGCCGGCGGAGTCGGCGTGGGCCTACCCCGAAGCCGTTGACCAGGCCCACGCCGACTTCGCCACGCTCCAGCCGAGCACCTGACGCGACTGAACGGCCGGGTTACCGCTGGTCAGCCATATCCGCCCGATTTTCGGCGAGTACGACGGCGACCCCGTAGTGCCGGTGACCCCCACAGCACTGGTTGGAGCGCAGCGGAGACCAGCACTCCCTGAAAGGTCTCGGGGCGTCCGGATCCCGGCGGCGCTATTTTGTCAGTGCCCCCCAGACTGGACACCGGCGGCTGAGAGGCTATCGGTAACTCGCGGAGTAGCTTTTGAACGAATAGCTCGCCGAATCGACAGGTTCAGCGGTCCTCGCCGTCCGGCGACCTTTCGGTCATACGCTTCGGGCATCTATTTGTCAGCCCGTCATTGCGGCACTGTCCACCACGTAACCGTTTCACGCTGGGGATCCTCCTGCCGCACAGTTTGATGTGACAACAGTTTGATGTGACAGGTGTAAGAGCTGACGTTGACAAGGGCCAGCGCCTTCAACCGTCAGAGGACAGGTGAGGTTGTCGTGAAATGAATGGGCTGCCAGCTCCGTGGGGGCTCTGATCATCACCTGTTCCGCAGCGCGGGAAGGATCCTTCGACTTCATCCCCACGTCTTGACCGAGTTGACCCGCACTTAAGTCTCCTGGCGCATCTCGGACCACTACCCTGGACTGAATTCCGCTCCTGGAATCCTAGAGGGTGGGCGCACCGCCGCTTCAGGAACGGGTCGTGTTGATCGCGTTCTGCGGCTCATGGTCCTGCAGGTTTTCCGCAGGAACCATGCTTTTACGCAGGCCCGGCGCAGGTGTCCCAGAGAAGCTCAAGGGTTGGGCGAGCTTCATCCAAGCATTCGCTGGCCGGGATGCCGCGGCTGTTAGCTTCGAATAACCGGGAGGAATCCGCTCCAGCCGCGTCGTTTTGCGAACAGGCCGCGGGCGGAGCGGATTCTTCATCCGGGACTTACCGTGATCGATCCACTCTTTAGCAAAGGTCTCAACCCATGCGTAGTATCTCCCGTATTTCCCTTGTTGCAGCCGCATCTGCCGCACTCATCGGATCCGTGGCTATTCCTGCTTCAGCGGACACCATCAACTCCACCGTGTCCGGCAGCACCCTCACCGCGACCACCTCAGGCGCCACCCTTTCCGGCGTCACCCTGAACGGAACCGGCACCCAGACGGCAACAGCCGCAGCGTCCTCCGCCTGGAGCATCACCGATGCCCGCGGCACCGGCGCAGCCTGGACACTCTCAGCCAGCGCCACAGCACCCACCAGCGCAGCCGGCTCAGCTGAATTGGTGGAGCGGACCCTGCCCGTTGGCAACCTGAAGATCACTCCGGGCACTGTAACGGCAGGATCCGGCGCTGATCCTGCTTCCAACATCACCGGACCCTTGCTGTCGTTGACTGGCTCGGCGCAGGCTCTTGTTTCGGCCTCGGGCACGAGCAAGGGAACCTACAGCCTGACCCCGACCTACAGCCTTGACATCCCGGCCAACGCCTACCGGTCCAACTACTCCGGGGCGGTCGGCTCCACCGCACTGAACCCCTACACCTCAACCATCACCTACACCATCGCCTAGTCGCATTTACAGGGTGCGGCCGGTCCTTCCTCAGCGGCCGGCCGCACCCCAGCGCTACAGCATGCGCCGCAGTATGACAGGCCAGGACAAGCACGCCGCTGTCGCAGCCATTCCCTGCCATCAACAACATCAACGGATCCCTCCGCATGTTTCCCAAGGATTGAGCTTTGAACACACACAAGAAACCCCGCCCCTTAGCCGCTCTGCACACCGCGCTGATGATCTTCGGAGTGCTCCTCACCGCGTTTCTTACCGCCGGAGCGGCTCATGCGGTTGACGACGGAACCCTTGGGATCAGGCCGGAAAAGGAATCAGACTTCTTCCATCTCTCTGTCTACCCAGGTTCGGCCCTGGACGCGACCGCCATCGTCACCAACCACACTTCAGAGCCCGTCACCCTGCTGACCTATCCCGTGGACGGGCAGAGCACGCCCCAGGGGACTTTCGCGCTTGCCGCGGAAGCCGACGAGCGCAAGGGCATCGGCGCCTGGGTGGAGCTGGAGTCTGGCAGCATCACAGTGCCGGCCAAATCAGAGCAGAAAGTACCGTTCCGGATCAGTGTCCCGGCCGGCACCGAACCAGGTGATTATGCCGGTGGCCTGATCATCCAGAGCCCGCCCGTCAAAGGCGAAACCTCCATGGTCGACGGCGACACCGCACTGCGCCTGGACATCATCCAGCGCCAAGGGGTCCGCATCTACCTCAACGTCGCCGGCGAAGCAGTCAAATCCCTCGATCATGGCTCCCTGGATTGGAAACGGGACGGCGACACCCTGACCTTCACCCTGCCGGTACACAACACAGGTAACGTCACCCTGCACCCCACCGCCGACCTCGACGTCAGCGAGTGGACCGGCACGGACACAAGACTGACCTTCAACAAACCCGAAAGCATGTTGCCCGGCGCGAGCCTGGACCTGCAAGCGACGCTTCCGGACGCGCCTCCCGTTCACATAGGACGCGCACAGGCGAACCTCACCTCGGAAGCCGGTACCGCCACGGCCGAAACATCCATTCTTCATGTGTCCTTGCTGGTCATCGGGGTTGCCCTCCTGTCACTGGCAGTGATCGTCTTCGCCGCGTGGCGCATCATCCGGTTCATCCGACGCGCACGCCAGGCAATGGCCAAAGTTTCACAAACCGTGCTGGAACCAACGGAGCCGGGCACCCGGCGGGCCAACCGTCAGAGGACCGGTGCCTCAAGATAGGGGCGGCCGCCTGCGCGCCCCCCACCTGCCAGCATCTGCCTCCACCGTCCCCGCAGCTCCCGGAGACAGTTCCCAGCACCAGGTTCAGGACGATTGCACTGATCCTTCCGGACGGCGCATGCTTGCCTCGGTGCTGACCATCCAGGTGGCGTTCGCCTTGGCGTCCGGCGCAGCCCTGCTGCTCGTCCCTTCCGATGTTTTCGGCCATTCATGGCCTCAGCTGGCAGCTGCCGCCCTCGTCGTGGTGCTGGTCGCCTCCGCCGTTCTCGGTATCCTGCGCTTCACCCGGGCGTACCGTATCGAGAAGATCCGGGCACAGGGCACCGCAAACCTGATCGATACCGTGCTGAGCACCAGCAGGGAATGGCTCTGGGCCGTTGATGACCAAGGGTTTTTCACGTTTTCCAGCAAGACCAGCGCCACCATGCTCGGGTACCAGCCCTGGGAGCTGATCGGCAAGCACTGCCGCCTTGTGATCGGGCCGGAGGACCTCGCCCTCGCCCGACAGGCGGTGCAGTCCACACAGCCCTCTGATGATCACGTCCCGGCAGGGTCAATCGTGCGCTTCCGGCACCGCGACGGCAGCCTCGCCTGGGCGGAAGTGTCCGGAAAGATCCGTCCGGCCACGGACGGACACGGCGGAGGCGTTGAGGGAACCAGCCGTCTCCTCCCACCACAGTCCGTCACGGAAATGGCTGCGTCCGTCAGCAGGGACCGGATCCGGGACATGGTCAGCAGCAAAATGATGCTCACAGCATTCCAGCCCATCCGTAACCTGACCACCGGAAGCCTCATCGGAGCCGAAGCGCTCTCACGCTTCGTCACCGAGGACGGGTCCGGCGCCGACTACTGGTTCCCCGAAGCAGCAGCCGTAGGCCTGGGAGCCGAACTCGAATTCGCTGCCCTCACGGCTGCATTGACAGCCGCAGAAGAACTGCCCGCCCACGTCTATGTGGCCCTGAACATCTCCCCGGAAACCTGCCTTGATCCCAGATTGCCCGTATTCCTGGAACGCGCAGCAATACCACTGGGCAGGATCGTCCTGGAACTGACCGAGCGGCACGCCGTTGACGACTACGACACCCTGGCCACGGTCCTCGCACCCCTGCGCAGCCGCGGACTCCGCGTTGCCATCGACGATGCCGGATCCGGCTTCGCCTCCATGCGCCACATCCTCCAACTGCGCCCGGAGATCATCAAACTGGACCGCAGCCTCATCGCCGGAATCCACGACAACACCGGCCAGCGGGCACTCGGAGCAGCCATGGTCGAATTCGCCAAACAAACCGGCGCAACCATCGTCGCCGAAGGAATCGAAACCCACACCGAACTCGACGCCATAACCGCACTCGGAATGAGCGCAGGACAGGGCTACCTCCTCGGCCGGCCATCCATTCAGCCAAAGGACTGGACACTATGGCGCGCCCCGATCAAAGAAACATAATGTTTCAACGCTCCAGCGGACGGTCGTGCCTCCCACTGGGTGCTGATTAAGCTCCTGATAACCGCCGTCGCCAGCGTCCTGCTGCTGCTCCACCTGCAACCAGTGACATAGATGCCAGACTTCGTAGCCACGACCGACATCGGGCCCGGCGAGATGACCGGCAGACGCGTCCAGCTCCTCGCCGACACAAGCTGCTCCTCAGCACAGTACTGTCGGTCTACAAGCCGCAGGGACTCACGCGCTACAGCCAGGCACGGACCCAGCGGCAATCAAAAGTCCGACCCGCGGCAGGTCAGCGGTGCCCCGGCTCCGAATCCTACAGCCGACAGCCGACAGCCGACAGGTGAGCAACGATCGTCCCTTCTAACCCATTCGATGGTGAAACCTATGCGGCTGTACTGTCGCAAGCGGAAGGCCTGCCGATCCCCCAATCGGTAGGCCTAGCAGCACTGGCTATTTGTACCTCACCCGCCCGTGGTTATTGACGGAGAATGGCGGCTAAATCGCCGCCGTACCCCTGATCCGGCTAGCCCCGAATCGACGAGTTCATTGAGGTCAGCGCCCGCACCAGCCCAATTTCCCAACGCGCTCATCGGATAGCGGATGCGTCATTTAACCGTCGAAGCCGAGGCTTACGATCGGCGGGTTTGCTACTGAAAGGGCAGCCTGCTTTGGATCTCCCCCGGTACTTGATCGGCCCCGCCGTTCTGATGGGCATCATGCTCTTGTCGCCAGTACCGGTGCAAGAAGCGGGTCAAGCCTGACATGGTGAAATAGCCATGCCCTATATCGACATCAACCCGCACCGCCGGCGGCCAAGGTGGTTGGCATACGCTGGCCTCGGCATCCTCACCATCGCGTGCACCGTAGTCGTGTTTCTGGCCTGACCTCCCGTTAGTCGTCACCCGCTTCTGGCGGCAACGGGATCCTAACAACTCTCTGTGGCCGGACATAACAGATCCACTGGCTTACATCGAAACCATCTGCGCGCTGAGGGGTTCGCGCCGGTTCGCTCACACGCTCATCTAAGTCTGCCCAGGTTGCGTGGTCCGACATGGGGGACGCCGGACCACGCGCGCTCAGACTACCCCAGCGCCACGCAACCCGTGAAAAGCAAGCACTGGCGAGGCCTGCCCGGCGATGAGCGGGTGTTTGGTGCACAGAAAACGTGCCGTTTGGGGCGTGCTTTGACGATTCCTGCCGCAAACATGCACCCGCGCTGTGCATAACAGTCGGAGTTCTTGATGCCGACGAGGCATTCTAAGTCCAACAGAACGCCGGTGTTGCCCGGTTAGTGCCGGCGAAGTTAGCAATATAGGGATGCAAGGAAGCAGGCACGCCATGGGTCAAGCCGCAGCTCTTGACGACGTCACCGCGGACGTTCGCAGTTACACCGGTGACCGGTGCGTGGACTTTCACGCGTTCGGGCTCGCCGGCTGCATCGACAGGCTGACGACGCCCCTTCGCCAGGGAGGAGCCTCCGTCCGGTGGGAGACGCCCCACCACGGAATAGAGATACCGGCAACCACTGCCGCGCTGCTCTACCACTGTGCAGAGGAAATACTTAGCAACGCGTTCAAATACGCCCAGGCCACGGAGTTGACGGTCCGTTTGGCCGCTGTCTACCACGGCATCCGGCTGGTCATCATGGACAACGGCATCGGCTTCGACGCCAAGTCCCTCGACGGTCCGCATCATGGGTTCGGGCTGCGTCTGATGGCTATCGCGGTGCACGAAGCAGGCGGGACGATCAACGTTGGCTCCTGTCCCGGACGCGGCACCCAAGTGACCATCACGCTTCCCCTGGACTAGAGACGGCCCGATCCACTGGCCACCCTGGCCTTGAGCACCGTGAGTTGGCGATTTAGCCGGGAATGGCGGCCCTGCAAGGATAGCCACAGGGTTTCCGCAGGATAAGCGGGAGTCCCGTGTATCCCCGAATTCCGAAAGTAGCCTTAAGAGATGTCCCTTTCAGACCCGAGCCCTCGCGGAGGAGATGCCGACGGCGTCCCCTCGGAGGCGTCGGCCGGAGCGGACCAGGCTTCGGTCCCCCAGAACGGCGGTCGCAGGCAGGCGGTCGATCCGGCAGTCCTTGACGAGCTGGCGGAACAGCTGCAAAGCCCGGACATTGCCCATAGGTTTGCCCGTGACTATGCCGCATTGTGGGAACAGCGGCAGCGTCGTCTGACCTCTGCGGTGGAGGGCCAGGACCATGCGGCGGCGCTGGATGCTGTCATCAGCCTGAAGACCTCTTCCGCCATGGTCGGAGGGAGGCACCTGGCATTCCTCGCCGGGAAGCTGCAGGCCCACATCCAGGCAGGCGACCTGCACAGCGGGCAGGCGCTGCTGCTGGCGGTTGCAGATTCCGGTAGGGCGACGGTACATGAACTGCGTCTCGGCTACCTCCTCAAGAAGAAGTCGTAGGGCGGCCGTATGCCCCGGGCAGGGTTAGGTTGGCTCTTCAGGGGTGCCCTGCCTGAGCCGGTAACCCACTCCGCGGACCGTCTGCAGATAGCTTAGGGAGTTCGGATCATCCCCGAGCTTCCGGCGGAGATTGCCGATGTGCACCTCCACGGAGCGCTCATCTGATTCACTGACATAGGCGTCGTCACGGTCGAAATCCCCGCGCGCGACGCGGACCAGCTCGGACCTCGTCCGGACGGCTCCCGCCGCGCACATCAGGTCCTGCAGCAGGTCGAATTCACTTCGCGTCAATCCAAGCGGCGCACCCCGAACGGCAGCCGTGCGCGTCCTGGCATCCAGCGTCAACCCGTTGTACCGGAGAATCGAATCCTCCTGCGGGAGCGCAGGCGGCGGGACTGATGCAGGCGGCGTCGCTCCCGTGGCTTCGTGCCGGGGCCGGCGCATCATCGTGGCTATCCGGGCCCGCAACTCCCGGGGGCGGAACGGTTTGGTGATGTAATCGTCGGCTCCGGAGTGGAACGCTGTCAGCACGTCCAGCTCCTCGGTCCTGCCGGTGAGCATCACGACATACGCGTTGCTGATTTCACGGATTCGCCGCAGAACCTCGAACCCGTCGATATCCGGGAGGCCAACATCCACGGTAACCACATTCGGCAACTGACGCCGGACAACTTCGACGCCCTCGCGGCCGCCACCTGCCGTATGAACGGAAAAACCACTCTGCAATAAAACGGCCTCCAGAAGATTGCGCATGTCCGCGTCATCTTCAATTACTACGGCCACTCCCGGATCGCTCATGGTCTCCACGCCCGATGAATTCCCCGCACCGGCCCAGCGCCAACACGGTATTCATCGCCCCCGGTGTCCACCGTACAAGGCAGAAACTCCCCTTGGGTATTCATTGCTTGCTTCCTGCCCCAGGGCAAGGGGTCAATAGACGTGACGATCGACACAAATGCGGGAAATCCGAAAAGGGCCGCCGGCGATGCACAAGCCCGGCCGGTCGACAGCGTGTGTCACTTCTATTGCCCGTGCCAATGGAACGCCCTTACCGTCGGGCAGGATGCTCCTTCTGCTGTTTTTCAACTTTCGCCGGGCCAGGCAGGGTAACTAATGGGCTTCAATTGGGCTGGCAGCGGGGAGCTGGTGGAGTTCTGGGAAATTCCGCCAATGGACGCTGTTAGCCTTTTGGGATGGCAATTAGAAGAATTACGATTTTGGAAGATGACCTTGATGGTTCGGATGCCGAGGAAACCGTCGTTTTCGCCCTGGATGGCACAGCTTACGAGATTGATCTGACTGACAAAAATGCGAGTGATTTGCGGTTGGCCTTGCGCCCCTATATTGAGGCTGGGCGGAAAGTGTCCTCGTCACGGATCAAAGGACGTTCCACTCGCGCAGGGAAGGCGCCGTCCACGGCGCAGATCCGCACTTGGGCCGAAGATCAGGGATTGCCGGTCAATGCCCGTGGGAAGATCCGCGCAGAAATCCTGGAAAAATACCAGGCAACACACTAAGAGCAGCCTTAGAAGCGGGCGCCCATGCCCTTCAGACCGGCGCTCCGGCAGCTAGCTTGATATTTCGGCTGCCAGCGGCGGATATCGTCGGCCATGAAGCGGACCCTAGGTATCGAGCGTCTAAGCGTTAGGCTCAGCTCCGCTTCCACCACAAAAAGCGGCTTCCGGGTCTCCTGGAGATCGGAGAAAGGTGGTCAGCCGGGCCAGTATGACCGGGGGCAGCTGCATCGCAAGTTGGCCCATGGCGGTACTGCGCGCAGGCGCCGGTTCCAGTCCGATCGCGCTGAGCCACCGGATCATGGTCGAGGTAGTAACCGGACGGCCGTGGATCGGCCCGGGGAATAGCCAGTCGTGGTCTTCACCGATGCCGCCAAATCGTGCCACAGAGCATGCCGCTATCGCCGCTCGGGCGTGGATTTCGAGCGTTTTCGGGAGCTGGAGCGGTTCCGGACCGAAACAGATGTAGATGGTGGGCTCTGGATCGAATTGAGACGGTCCAGCGGGCGCCATTCCCAGCTCCCAAAGGATCGTCTGCACAACCAGCAGGGACTCGTCTGGCATTTCATGCGGGGAGCGGGCCGCGAGTGGATCCATCGGGACGAGAGCCCGCATCACGGCTGGAATCCGTTGTATATGGAGGGGTACCCGAACACCGGCCAGCCGATACTTCGCTGCACATCTTGTGAACTCATGGGGGTGGTTATAGAACTCGTAGCCGCCCAACGCTCAATCTTGACCCAACCTTGAGCTTGACTGTGTATATCCGGTCGGTTGAGTTAGGATCGGCGAGTTTGCTATTGAAAGGTAAAGCCCGCTTTGGATTTCACCCGGTATTTGGTCGGCCTTGCCGTTCTGATGGGCGTCATGCTGTTGTCTCTGGTGTGCGCGCACCTCCTTTTCAGGTGGGGGTTCAATCGCCAGTATCGGTGCACGAAGCCGGTCGTCCCGGGTCCGGTGGACTAGGCATGCCGTACATCGACATCAACCCGCACCGGCGGCGGCCGAGATGGCTCGCTTACGTCGTGCTTGGCATTCTCGCTGCCGCCTGTGCCGTGGTCGTTTTCCTTGCCCTCACCGCCGGTTAGAAAAGTACAGACCGTGCCGTGATTCCCGGCCGGCACCCACCCCGCACGGCAGACGGGCTGGAGAGATCGGCGCTAGGGGCAGATGGCCCGGGCGTCTGAATTATCCACGCGGACCAGTCCAGCGCGTACACCGACCAGCGGCCTGAGGGAACAGGTGTTTTCTGCGGGTATTGAAAGACGCTAACGGGACAGGCGTCCTTGGCGCTGCACCTCAGAGACGATCCGGAGAATATTCCTGGAAAGCTCCTCCCGGACAGTCTTGGCATCGGACCAGTCACCGACGTGCAACTGACGTTCCAGTGCCCGGGAACTTTCCTCCATCTGCAACGCACCAGCCATGGCGGAGGTAACCCTCAGGCTCACCACCGCATCCAGAGTTCTTCCCCTGTCCTCTGCGGCGAGACCGGCAACGATGCTGGCCGACCGGGCCGGCAACAAGTCCAGGTAGTCATTGAAAAATCTCTCAGCGACGGCGCGACCCGCCTGCTCGGTCAGGACCCATAAGGGCTGGGCATCAAGCACCGGCAGGCACCCCCCGCCCATGTCCTCATCGGACTGCTGCCCGCTCACAGGAGTCCAGAGGTCCGGAGGCGCGACGAATGGACCGGCCTGTGTTGGGCGTCCTGCTGGATGATACTCACACCTGTCCGATCCTGTTGTGCGCGTCAAAGGCGCCGTGGCGCTGCTGCACGGTGCATGTTTACTTTCCCTCACAAGGCTCAAGCCCGAGGCAGCGTTTCCTCAAGATAGGCTCAGGCTTTCCCGGATCCTGTTTTCGTCGCACTCCCGGGGGCCGTCCAATCCCCCCGGGTCGTGAACAGAATCATCACTTATTCGATGCGTGCGGTGAACCTCACGGGCACGCTGCATGGCCTGCCCGGAGACCCTGGCCATCTGGTTCCGCCCGGCAACCCGGTACAGGTCGCAGGCCCATTCGAATTCTGCAGCCGCATCCCGGTATCTGGCTTCATCGAAGAGACGCCGGCCGATCTGATGGCGCGCCATCGCTTCCCTCGTGCGGGTGGACGCCAGACGCAGTGCCTCCTCCTGGAGCTGGGCCGCCTCATGCCACCGGTACTGGCGCTGATAAACCTGGGCAAGGACCAGCAGCGGTTTGAACCTGTCTCCCGCATCCGCCAACAACTTCCAGCCCTCGTCCAGGGCTTCCTTGTCACGGCCCAGCAGCGACAGGAGCCAGACCCGCTCCAATGGTGGACAGCCCCCGAGCCGGCCCTCCACCGCCTTCCGGTCCAGGACGACGTCGCGCAGCGTGGCAGGGTCAGTGCGCCAAATCTCTGCCCCGCTCCCCACTGAACGCACCCACCTCCGGAATAGTCGATCCAGGAAATGGCCGCGGCGTCCGGACAGACGTCTCGGACAACAGCCTCGGCCAAATCAATGCTCTCACGCACCCGCCCCGGCTTCCCGTTGAACCGTTTGGGTCACCGGTACCGAAGGTAAGTACACTGACAGACACCCCACGATTTCCTGGGCAGTTCCCGCAAAGCGCCTCGGAGGCCCCTTGACCACTCATCCGCCTGACGGCGCCAAGGGCGCCGTTGAAGTCTCTGACGGCGTCTTGATGCTGAGGTGGGGCGCCGGAGCGGTCATAGGGGAGAAAGACGCCCGGGAGGCGATGGCGAAGATCACGGAGCTATGCGCCGGACGTGACCGTCCCCTGCTCGTCGAGATCAGGGGAATCCAATGGATGGACCATGGAGCCCGCCGCATACTCGCCAGCTCGTGGCCGCTGAGCCGCGTGGCCATCATCGTGTCCTCACCCGTGGACCAGGTCATCGTGAACTTCTGGCAGGCCAGGCATTCCCCGCCCTACCCCACCCAAGTGTTCAGTTCCTCCCGGGAGGCGATGGGCTGGCTCCGGGGGAACGTCAGCCCCGACGAAACTACCGCTGCTGTTGCCGCCGCTCAGGATGAGCCGGAATGAATGATCCCTCAGCCTGCCAGCCAATCTCCGGTGATGATGCCAACACAATCTTGGCCCGGCTGCTGGAGAGCCTGGAAGCAGTTCTCCAGAACACCCGGGAGGACTCGACTGGCCGTCCGCTCTTCACCGTGGAAGCGGTACTTACCGGCAGGCTTCGGGCAGCCCTCCCCGGAGTCCGCTTCTCACCGGAAGACATCAGAGGGTGGGCGGCGCAGATTTCCAGTTGATCAGAAGTTACCCACTGGCCAACACCTGTCCCTGCGGAGAAATGGCCGCCCGCGGCGACTCCGGTGCCGGGCGGATTTCGTCTTGGTAGAGTTCCCTCATAGGGCAGTGCTGCTGGGGCGGCCCTTAGGGGGATGCGTGATGCCGGGTACGCGCACGGCTGTGGTGATTGAGGACGACGCGGACATCGGGCGTCTCATTGACGCGGTCCTGGGCCTCTCCGGAGTGGCTGTCCGGCTCGCCGCAACAGGCACCGGCGGCGTCGAGGCGGTGCGCAGCCACTCCCCCGATATCGTGATCCTGGACTACGGGCTTCCCGACATCAACGGCCTGGAAGTGATCGCCCGGATCAGGAGCTTCAGCAACGTCCACATTCTCATGCTCACCGGGCGTGAAGACCTGTCAGAAACCCTAATGGCCGCCGGCGCCAACGCCGTCATGACCAAGCCATTCCGCCCACGGGCGCTCAGGACCCGCATCGAAGAAACGCTCGGGCTTCAACACGAGCAACTCTAACCGGATCTTCCCGGCCCCGCGCCCCCGACTTGAAGCAAAAAGGTCGTAGCCCGGACATGGGGACGCCCGGGCTACGGCTTCACTGTCCGGGACAGACGACAACCGCCAAAACCACGACCACCCCGGGGCACGTGCCTAGAGTTTCGCGACGTTGGTCCCAACCGGAGATGCTGCCGCTGCCAGCGCCGCCTGCGGGTGTTCGCCCGTGTCAGCCGCTAGATGAGCAGCTCCACATGCTTGCCGACGCCAGTGGGGCGGCCGGTCTTCTTGCCGATCTTCTCCAGGTGCTGGTCTACGCAGATCGATACGCGGGCGCTGATGTGCTAGAGCTCGGCATGAATCTGTTTGGGCGAGGTGAGCACGGCGGGTGTGTAGAAGACGCTGCGTGCCCCGGCGAGTGCGGCATAGATTTTGATAGTCGGAATCGTTCCGGGGACCCCACTGTTCCAAGAGGTTCTCTGCTGACAACCACAGCTGCCGGGCGGCGGTAATCACCACCACGTTCCGTAGGCACCTGCCTGATCCAAGCATCGTTCGCTTTGTTCCGCGCCTGCGACGCCAAAGACAACGAGTTCGTGGAGGAACTCTAGGCCGAAGTTACGCAGGTTGAGACGCCGGAATCCCACAAGCGATGCGAAGTGGTAACCATCGGATATGCCAGGGTCAGCAGCAGAGCAGTCTGCAGTGCTTCGAACATCCGCGCTGCGGGAAGCCCGGCTGTGACCGGATTTTCACAGAGAATGGCGTGAACGGCACACGGGCCGGCAGGCCCGAGCTGGACAACATACTTGATCACCTGCGCCCCGGCGACGAGCTGGTGATCTGGAAGCTGGACCCATTGGCTCGCTCCACGAAGACGCTGCTCCCGTTCATCGAACTGCTGGAGGCGAAAGGCGTGACGTTCAGCTATTCGAACTGGATGCCGTCGCGATTACTGTGCAATAGGCTGTCCAGCGTTCGGGGGGATCACGACAGGTCTCCCGACGTATGTGGAAGCCGCCGTGGCCTCCTGCTGAATCGGGAATCCTGGACCGTTTCGATTCGAAGGCTGAAGCCAAAGATGATCCACCCTGCACCGAACAGTGCCAAGGCGGCACATTTGGTGTGCGGGGCCACGTTCCGGAGCGATGGCACTGTGGGCCGGCTGGCAGGTTCTCAGGCGCTCGGGGGGCTACCAGCACGGTTACGGGCGGTGACAACCACAAGCTGCAGGGCGGCGGTTAATCACCACCCAGTTCCGCCAAGCAATGCCACGTCCCGATGGATCGCAGCGAAATCCAAGACTCCAAGAGAGCTAGTGGTATCAAAACAGTATCTTTGTGATACTGTCGCAGCATCACAACAGTTTCACTTGAAGGGTCCTCACATGGGAGATACCAGTTTGGCCGGTTCTGTGCCAGCCCCGCACCGGACGTCCCCCCGAAAATATTGCTCAAACGCCCCTGCAAATCGCGCCACCACCGCAGCGCCACCGAGATGATGCCCGGATAGAGTGAACCACGAGACGCATACCATTTTGATATCACCCTGATATTAGTATCAAAACAGTTTCATTTCTATACTGTTTTGATAGCACCATGTAACTAAAGACAACTCGCCTTGATACCAAGGCAGTATCATTTGATTCTCTTGAGAGGAAGACAATGCCAGTAATCCTTGTCGCCAGCCAGAAGGGCGGGACGAGCAAAACGACGACAACGGTCAACATCGCGGCCGAACTTTCCCGCCTAGGCCATGACGTCCTAATCGTTGACTGCGACAAAAGCGTGCAGTCCTCTACGACCTGGGCGGAAGACCGCTCCCAAGATGACTCACTCCCCCGCGTCCACGCCATCCAGAAGACCGGCAATGTCAGGGAAGCGTTGAAGGACCTGACGAACCGCTACGACTATGTAATCGTCGACGCTCCCGGACACGACAGCCAGGAAATGCGGACAGCCATGACCGTCGCGGACCTCATGGTCATCCCCGTGCGACCCTCCCAGCTCGACCTGGACACCATTCCCGGCATGGTGGGCCTTATCGAAGCCGCACAGGACATGAACCCAAAGCTCAAGGCCACAGCCCTGCTGACACAGGTTCCCACATACTCGAACGCCACCGAAGAGGACGAGGCCAAGGACTACCTGCGGGACTACCCGCAAATCCCACTGATCGACGCGGCGCTGAAGATCAGGAAGGCCTACCGGGACAGCATCCCCGCCGGCCGGGGCGTCATCGAGCTCGCAAACGCCTCGGCAAAAGCCGAAGTGCAGGTACTGGTAAAGGAGATTCAAGGATGGCTATAAGGAAACGCGAAGCACGCCCAACGACCCCCGCGGCGGCGGACGAAGACGCCGTCGCCAAGCAGGCCGAGGAATTCGGCAAGGGAGGCTACGCGCCGGAAGTGCACGAGGCTCCCCTGGACCCCAACGCACCCATTGGCCCGCAGGGAATCCTGTTCCGTTTCAACGATTACCAGAAGCAGCTGCTCAAGGAGTCGGCAGATGCCGACAGGCGCAGCCAGCAGAAGCTCCTCGAATCCATCATCTGGCCGGAACTGGAACGCCGACGCGCAGCCCGGAACCAGTAACAAACCAGTATCACGACGGTATCGTTTTGAGGACACAACAGTTTCACTTCTTCAAAGCCAAGGCAGTATCAATGCGATATCACCGCAGGACCCCTGCAGTGTCGCATCAGTGTCAGTGGCCGCCTGCCCATTCATCTAACGGAGACTGCATGGCCGGGGGAGTGGGCCCATGTGACAAGTAAACCGACCGAATCCCCGCTAGCGTGACCTTCGAACCACACGAGGCACCAGGGGGAGAAGTCTATGGCGGGGCGCAAGAAGCAAATCGATGGCCAGCTGAGCTTTGAAGCTCTTTGGGCGGCACCAGAGGAGGACCGCAATGAACAAGTACGGCAGGCAGGCTCAGGAAGCCTGGAAGACAGCCAGTCCAACGCACTACAGCCAGATGCAGGACCCGGAAGACTTCTTCACCAAGCTGGGGGAGCAAGCCCAGGAACAAGTGATCGAGTTGCAGCGGAAGCTCGCGGGACCGGACCCGGCAGGGGAGAGCTACTTGGAGAAGGTAGGCCGGTTGAACGCGGCGCGGAACCAGGCCGAGGAGATCGTCCGGTACGACCTGCTCTCGCCACCGGAGACGGAGGACGAGGACGAGAACGTGAATCCGGGGCTGCAGCAGTACCTGGACTCGATGGCCGAAGCGGAGGACCTGCGCCAGCAACTGTAGCCGGCACGCATGGCCGCTTCCGTCCGGCCTCCCAGGACGACCTGGCGCCGTCCGGAGCGCGCAGCCGCATCAGGGCGAACCTCGAGGCCGTCGAGGTGCTGCAAACGCTGCAGACCGAGAACCGCCCGGCCACGGACGCCGACAAGGCCGCGCTGGCCCGGTGGGGGAGTTGGGGAGCGCAGGGCGTCTTCCAAATCTTCGATGAAAGCCGTGAGGAATACGCCGCGGACCGCGAGCACCTGCGCAGCCTCCTGACCGAGGCCCAGTACGACGCGGCGCGCCGGACCACGATCAACGCCCACTACACGGACGCATCCTACGTCCAGGCCATGTGGTCCGCCGTGCAGGAACTCGGATTCAACGGCGGAAACGTGCTGGAACCGGGATCCGGCGTCGGAACCTTCATCGGCTTCGCCCCGGACACCGCCAACATGACCGGCGTGGAGCTGGACCCCACCACCGCCGCCATCTCCCAGGCGCTCTACCCAGACGCCACCGTCCGCGCAGAGTCCTTCGCGGACACCAAACTGCCAAGAGGTCACTTTGACCTTGCCATCGGCAACGTGCCCTTCGCCAACGTCACGCTGCACGACCCCCGCCACAACGCCGGGGGACACTCGATCCACAACCACTTCATCCTCAAATCCCTGGAGCTGACCCGCCCGGGCGGCATGGTGGCCGTACTGACCTCCAGCTTCACCCTGGATGGCACCAACCCGGCAGCACGCAGGGAAATGAACCAGCTGGCCGACCTCGTAGGCGGCGTCCGGCTGCCCACCGGCTCCCACCGCAAAGCAGCCGGCACCGACGCCATGACGGACCTGCTGATCTTCCGCCGCCGGGAACCCGGACAGGAACCGGCCTCCACCCTCTGGGTAACCGTCACCGCCCGCCGCATCGACGGGACCATCACCCGCCTGAACTCCTACTTCGATGAGCACCCCGACCGGCTGTTGGGCGAGCTGCACGTCAGCAACGGCATGTACGGAGCCGAAACCCTGCAACTGACCACCGACGACCTCTCAGCCGTCCCGGCACGCCTGAACGCCGTCCTGGCCGACGTCGTGGCCGAAGCCAAAACCGCAGGCATGGTCATCACCGAGCGAACCGCCGACCAGCAGCGCCAGCAAGCCGCCTATGTTCCGGCCGCCGCCCACGAGTGGGACGGCCACATCAGCGCCAACGACAACGGCTTCACCATCGTCGAAAACGGCTCCCATGCCGACCTTCCAGTGCCCAAGACCCAAACCGCCGAACTTCGCGCGCTTCTTGGACTCAGAGACGCCGGCCGGAAGCTGCTCACCGCAGAAGCCGAAAACCGCGACGACACAGCCGACATCGATACGCTGCGCGAGGAACTGAAGACCGCCTACATCCAGTACACGGACACCTACGGCCCGATCAACCGGTTCACGCTCCGCAACACCGGACGCGTTGATGAAGAGACGCAGGAGCCCATCCAGGCCCGGACCACGCCCAAGGCAATCTCCATCCTTGCCCGCGACCCGTTCGGACCGTTGGTCATGGCACTGGAGAACTTCGACGAAGGCACGCAGACCGCCTCCCCGGCAGCCCTGCTGTCCAGCCGACAGGTCCAGCCCCGCCGCCCGGTCCTCGGCGTGGACACCGCCGAAGAAGCCCTCACCGTCACCCTCGACACCGTAGGCGAAGTTGACCTGGACTACGCCGCGTCCCTGCTGGGCATCAGCCGGGACGAAACACGGGCAGCGATGGGGGAGAGCATCTACCAAGTCCCCGGCCCCGAAGAAACCTTCCAGACCCGGGCCGAATACCTCTCCGGGAACGTCCGCGACAAGCTGGAAGTCGCCAAGGCAGCCGCACTCTCCGATGACGGATACGCCCTCAACGTCCACGCTCTCACCGAAGCCATGCCGGAACCACTGCGCATGGACGAAGTGGAAGCACGCCTTGGTGCGGTCTGGATCGACGCCGAAACCCACCAGCAGTTCGTCCGCGAAATCCTGAACGACCCCTACGCCACCGTCTCCAACGCCGCCGGCTCCATGTGGGAAGTCAAGGCCAACCGCCACACCATCGCGGCCACCAGTAACTGGGGCACCCAACGGATGCCCGCCTCCGACGTGCTCAAGCAGGTTCTCGAACAGCGGCCCGTCCGCGTCACCGATGAAGGTGAGAACAACCGCCGCGTTCTGAATCCCACGGAAACCGCAGCGGCCCAGGAGAAAGCCCAGCTGCTGCAGGAGCGCTTCAGCGAATGGGTCTGGGAGGAACCCGAACGGGCCACCCGCCTCATCGACGAATACAACCGCCGCTTCAACTCCATCGTGCTGCGCGACTACAGCACCGAGGGAGAGCGGCTGACCCTGCCCGGCATGGCCAAGGACTTCTCCCCACGCCCGCACCAGCGCGCAGCCGTGGCCCGCATGCTGTCGGAACCGGCCGTGGGCCTGTTCCACCAGGTTGGCGCAGGCAAGACCGCCGAGATGGTCATGGGCGTGATGGAACTGCGACGCCTTGGCATGGTGAATAAGCCAGCCGTCGTCATTCCGAACCACATGCTGGAGCAATTTGCCCGCGAATGGCTCCAGATCTACCCCCAGGCCAGAATCCTTGCCGCATCGTCCGACGATCTCGCCGGAGACAAGCGCCGGCAGTTCGTCGCCCGCGCGGCCGCCAACGAATGGGACGCGGTAATCATGACCCGCACCGCGTTCCAGCGCGTCAGCCTCAGTCCCGAGGCCGAGGCTTCCTACCTGAAGGCCGAAGTCGCCCAGCTCCGCGCCGAGCTCGAAGCCGCCAAGGACAACGGCCAGGAGAACGGCCGCGCCAACTCCAGCATCGTCAAACGCCTCGAAAAGGCGGTCCTCGCCCAAGAGGAAAGTCTCAAAGCCAAACTCGACACGCCCGCCGATCCGGGGATCAGCTTCGAAGAGACCGGCATTGACTACCTCGTGGTGGACGAACTGCACGACTACAAGAACCTGCGGACACCGAGCAACATCCCCGGTGCCGCCATCCAAGGGTCCCAGCGCGCATCCGACCTTCACATGAAGACCGAGTACCTGCGCGAACGCGAAGGACGGCGCGTGATCACCGGGGCCACGGCTACACCGATCGCGAACTCCGTCACGGAAATGTACGTCATGCAGCGCTACCTCCGCCCGGACCTGCTCCGGGCAGCCGGCATCCAGGACTTCAACACCTGGGCCGCCACGTTCGGCCAGGTCGTGGAAGAAATGGAACTCTCCGTCGCCGGGGGAGACCGGTTCAAACTCAAGAGCCGCTTCGCGAAGTTCCAGAACGTCCCCGAACTGCTGAAGATGTTCCACACCTTCGCGGACGTCAAAACTGCCGAGGACCTGAAACTTCCCGTCCCGACCCTTGCCCCGCGGGACGGGGACGGGCTCCGCCAGCCGAACATGCTGGCCGTGGACCCCAGCCCTGAACTGCGCGAGTACATCCAGGACATCGGTGACCGCGTGGACCGCATCCAGCAACGCCTTGTCGAGTCCGAGGAAGACAACATGCTCAAAGTCTCCTCAGACGGCCGGAAGGCCGCACTGGACATGAGACTTGTGGATCCCGCACTGTTCCAGCGCGGGCCCACCAAGATCAGCGCCACCGCTGACCTGCTGGCCAGCGTGTACGCCGAACACAAAGACCGCATCTACACCGACCCCACCACCGGGGAACCGGAACCCGTTCCCGGTGCCCTGCAGCTGGTCTTCTGCGACTTCGGCACACCATCGGAGCGGTGGAACGTCTACGGCGAACTCAAAGACCAGCTGCGCCGCCGGGGCGTGCCAGAACACATGGTCCGGTTCATCCACGAAGCCAAGAACGACAGCGAGAAAGGCCGGCTTTTCGCCGCCGCCCGTTCCGGACAAATCGCGGTACTGGTGGGATCGACGTCGAAAATGGGCGTCGGCACGAACATTCAAAAACGTGCCGTGCACCTGGTGGACATGGACGCCCCATGGAGGCCGGCCGACGTCGAGCAACGCCACGGCCGCATCCTGCGCCAAGGCAACCAGAACCCCGAAGTCCGAATCTCCCAGGTCGTCACCAAGGAATCGTTCGATTCCTTCATGTGGCAGGGACTGGAACGCAAATCCCGGTTCATCAACCAGATCATGCGCGGCCGCCTCGACGTGCGCGAGATTGAAGACATCGGGGACAACACCCTGAACTTCGCCCAGGCCAAGGCCATCACCAGCGGCAACCCGCTCGTGCTGGAAAAGGCCGTCGCGGACCAGGAACTTGCCCGCCTCAGCCGCCTGGATCGGGCCTACAACCGCAACATGGTCGCCGTCGCCCACACCAAACGCGGCGAACAATCCGCAGCTGACGCCGCCGCCCAAGACCTGCCACTGATCCAAGCAGCCGCCGCACGCACCGTCGACACCACAGCGGATGCCTTCAAAGCCCGCATCGACGGCAGAATCCTCGACAGCAGGGGAGACGCCGCAGAAGCGCTACGGGCATGGGCAGGACGGCAAGGCCACCGGCTCATGAACCTCTACGGCTATGACGAGCTCGGCACCATCGCCACCCTCGGCGGACACGAACTCCGCGCCAAACTCGTGCCCGCCCGCGACCTCGACCGGGCCACCGTCGAAGTCCGCATCGAAGGAGTCCCCAGGGCAACCACGCAAATCTCCCGCAAGGGCCTGCTCTCCGCTGATGTAGGTACGATCAGGCAGCTCGAAATCAGGGTTTCCTCGCTGCCACGGCTCGCCGCCGACGTCGACGGACGCCGCCAGGAAGCACTCTCCCGCGTAGAACAGGCGGACAAGGCCCTCTCAGAGCCCTTCAAATACGCCGAAGGGCTCAAGGACGCCCTGGCGAACTCTGCCCGCATCGACCAGCTCATGGCCGACGCGGCAAAACCGGAGGAACCGGAACCCCAGCCCGCGACCGGACTGGACCCGGAGCTGCAGGAGCTGCAGCAACTACAAAGGACGTCATTCCCGACACGGCCTGTCGCGTCCACGGCCTCCGCAGCAGCGTCTGACCAGCGGACACCGGACCAACGGACCCAACGTCAAACCGAATACCGCCGCTAAAACCCGGCACGCAAAAGCCCTGCACAGCCGCCAGCTGTGCAGGGCTTCCTTACTGTCCTGTCTCATCTAGGGTGACCCACGGCGTGTCCCTGCGTGTATGGGTCAACTAAAGTGAGACAGGTTTCTCCGGCCTGTCTCACTTTAGTTGACCCAAACCGTTGTAATCCCGCCGTTTCTTCGCTTAGGCCGTGTGGCTGCCCATGATCCGCATCAGCAGTTGCGCCGGGCACCAATGCGTCTTGGGCCACTGAGGGAACTAGTACACGCGATTGGTGGTCACTGTCGAGTCGAACTCCCTGTTTGCGCCCTGGCCTAAGACTTTCGTGACCCTGTCGTTCGCGTCGAACGTTACATCTACTGCAACGAGGTCGCCGTCAGGGCACGTCATCTCTCCGCTCAGAACGGAACCAGAACCAGGAGAATACCAGGCTGTGGACAGCCGGCATCCCTCTAAGGCAAACCACACCCCGCTGTAATGGAACCCAACAGTCGGGGAAACGATCTCCATGGCATTGCGGCCGCGGCTGAGTGCGTTGATTAGTTTGCTGGCAATCTTTGACTGCGTGGTGTTGACGGGCGATAGCTCGGGAACGGTCGGGGCAGACTGATATGTCGATGGACTCGAGGGCGTCGATGACGCCGAACAACCGGATACGAGGAGAGCAACACCAGCGAGGCAGGCTCCTAGCTGGCGGATCTTTGGCTGCACTGGGTCCGTGGCGTCAGTCAAGTTCTGGTTCACGGACTCACCCTAGCTGAATCCCAAGGGGCGACCGATCACCTGTTAACGCCAGCCGAGAACAGGACCAGTTTTGCCGGTTGGCGCTATGATTCGTCACCGTTCAGATCGGGGAACGCGATGAGGAAACAATTCACGTCCCGCATTGGATGTCGAAGTTAATCACTCTTCGAACTTATGGGGGAACACATGAACAAGAGGGATTGGTCGGCAGTGCCAGCCGGGTGGCGGTGGTGGAGCCTCGGACGGATGTAGGATCAGAAAAATTCAAGATGGAACTCCTGGGGGACTTCATGACCGACACCGCCGCGCCGATCCTGCCCAAAAAGCGGCGCCGATGGCTCCTTGTTGCAATCTTGGCAGCCGTGCTGGTAATTGGTGGAGGAACCGCCGGCGGGCTCGCTTGGAGTGAAGCGGAAAAGAACCGCCAATCCCTTGCCCGAGCTGAGGAGGCCAAGCGGGCGGAGGATGAAGCCGCGGCAAAGAAAAAAGCTGCCTCGGACGCGTTTTGGGCCAAAACTTATGCGGACGAGCAAAAACGCAAGGCTGCAGCGGCACAAAAAGACGCCGACAATTCCGCCGCGTCACGGGCCGCCGCAGCAGCAGACCTGTCAGCCAAAGGATGGACTGAGAAAGCAGCCGGCATCTACATGGCGGACATTCCCAATGCCACTTGCAGTTACAGCGCGTGCAGCAGGTTCTTGGTCATGACCACCCTGCCCGGAGGCTGCCCGCATGGCATTGTCATCCGCGGCCGGTGGCTCAAAGGCGACACAGTCACCGGACCGGTCACCGAAATTACCGGCCCCGTGAATGCCAACGAGCAGGCGGCCGTGGAGGCAGCCGACTACACGGGCTATGCCGATTCGATAGATCTGACCGAATTCAGCTGCCGCTAGGAGTCTGGGCGTTCGCAGCATCGTAGAGCCGTCGCCTATCCATCAAGACTCAGTGGCGGTCCACCGCGAATCGCGCTCCTGTCGTCGTAACGTCCAGCCCGGCAGGTTCCACGGCACACGAGCTGACGCGGCTGGCTGCCCTCCGCGACCAAGGGGTCCTGACGGTGCAAAGAAGCAGCGACTCCTCCGTGGTTAACGGTGCCCGCCACTCTTGATGGCGAAACCTCGGCCCTAGTGCGCGGTTTTGCACACAGACAGAAACCACCAATGGGTCAACTGTAGTGAGACAGATTGCCCTGATGGTCAACCTGTAGTGAGACTGGGCAACCTTAGATGAGACAGGACACTTACGTGGTCTCGCGGCGAACCAAAAAGGATCCGCCATCTTGAGGGCGCCAGATCAAGCCTTCCCACCCCCGTGCTGGGATATCGACGCATGTCTATTGGTATGGACCCAAATGAACAGAACCAGCGTCAGCCTGAGAACCGCAGCGCCAACTGGATGGAGCTGCTTTTGATCGGCGGCGTAATCCACCTGATCGAAATCAGCATGGATCGACTCGGAGTGTTGACCGGCCTCATACCACCAGGGTAAGAGTCACTGCGTTCGGATAACGATGAGCTTGTGTTCATCCGGGATCAGCTCCAGGAGCGCCGCGTGCGCTGTGGCGTAGTCCTCACCAACTGCCGTTATGCGCGCTTGACGGCCGTCAGGGGCTTCAATGGTGCCTGTCAGTTCCACTGACCCAGCTTAGCTGCCGGCCCTCCGCGCTCTGGCTCCAGATGTTGGATCACCGCGGTTGGTCTGCGGGAGGCTTTCCCATGGTCCAAGCCAGGCGTTGCCGTCTCACTTGGTCGTCGTGGGTTGGGTTCTTTTCAGCCGGGACGACACACATTCGGTGTGCGGGGCCGAGTTCCGGAGCGATCGCACCGCGAGCCCGTGGACAGGTTCTC